>CAMFGZ010000029.1 GCA_945952105.1 uncultured Rhodospirillaceae bacterium
TGCAACTACATCCAAAACGCCGGATATGCTCACGTCAAAACGTGAAACGCTCTAATGGTGGAGAAAAGGTCTCTCCACTCCGCGCTGCGCGCTCCGGTCGAGACGACGGGAGCTAACCGCCCAACTCTTCCTTGAGCATCTCGAGCTCCAGCCATTCCGTCTCGGCTGCTTCGATCTCGGCCTGGGCGGCGCCGATGCGGGTGGTCTTGGACTGGAAGTGTTTGGGATCGCGGCGGTAGAGGTCGGGATCGGCCAGCGCCTGCTGGAGCGTCGCGATCTCGGCCTGCAGGGCTTCGATCTTCTTGGGCAGCTCGACCAGGGCGCGTTCGCGCTTGTAGCCGAGGCGTTGCTTGGCCGGCGCGGCGGGCTTCGGCGTCGCGGGCGCCTTGTCCTTCGCGCGCGACGCCGACGCGGACACGGGCTCGGGACGCGGCCCGCGCTGGGCCACGTAGTCGCTGTAGCCGCCGGCATATTCGGTCGCGGTGCCGTCGCCTTCGAGGACGATGGTCGAGGTCACGAGCCGGTCGAGGAAGTCGCGGTCGTGGCTCACCAGCAGGACGGTGCCGTCGTAATCGTCAAGCGCTTCCTGCAGGAGGTCGAGCGTGTCGGCGTCGAGGTCGTTGGTCGGCTCGTCGAGCACGATCATGTTCGACGGTGCGGCCAGCGCCTTGGCCAGCAGAAGGCGGTTGCGCTCGCCGCCCGAGAGGGTGCGCACCGGCTGGCGCGCCTGCTCGTCGCGGAACAGGTATTCGCGCAGGTAGGTCATCACATGCGTGAGATGCCCGCGCACCAGCACATGGTCGTTGCGGTCGGCCAGCGTGTCCCACGGTGTCTTGTCGGGATCGAGGCCGATGCGGCGCTGGTCGATCACCACCGGCATCAGGTTGGCGCCGAGCTTCACCGTGCCGCTGTCGGGTTCGAGCTCGCCCATCAACATCTTGAGCAAGGTCGTCTTGCCCGCGCCGTTCGGCCCAATGAGACCGATGCGATTCTTGCGGAAGATGCGCGTCGAGAAATCCTGGACGATGACCTTGTCGCCCCAGCGCTTGGTGATGTTCCGCGCCGTAACGACCAGCGCGCCCGAGGCCTCGGCGCTGCCGGCCTCGATGGTGGCGCGGCCGACGGGGCCGATCTGCTGGCTGCGCTGCTGGCGAAGGGCTGCGAGCGCACGCAGACGGCCCTCGTTGCGCGTGCGGCGGGCACGGATCGACTTGCCGGCCCATTCGGTCTCGCGCTCGATCAGCCGGTCGAGCTTGTGCCGCTCGGTGGCCTCGCGTTCGAGGATGTCGTTCGACCAGGCCTCGAACTCGCCATAGCCCTTGTCGAGGCGGCGCACGATGCCGCGGTCGAGCCACAGCACGGCGCGCGTCAGGTTGGTGAGGAAGCGGCGGTCGTGGCTCACCAGCACATAGGCGCCGCGCCACTTCGAGAGCTTCTCCTCCAGCCACTCGATGGTCGGCAGGTCGAGATGGTTGGTCGGCTCGTCGAGCAGCATGACATCGGGCTCGGCGATCAGCACGCGGGCGAGCGCCGCGCGGCGCGCCTCGCCCCCGGAGAGGGTGGCCGGATCGCGCCCGCTGTCGAGCTTCATGTCGTCGAGGATGGCGGCGACGCGATAGTCGTCCGGGCCCAGCGAATCGGTGAGCGCCGAGGCGACATAGGCGCCGACCGTGGCGTGTCCGGTGAAGTCCGGCTCCTGCGGCAGGGTGGCGACGGTGGCGCCGGGCTGGGCGAAGCGCTCGCCCGAATCGGCGATCGGCGCGCCTGCCAGGATGCGCAGCAGGGTCGACTTGCCCGCACCGTTGCGGCCGACCAGCGACAGGCGCTCGCCCGGCGCGATACCAAGATCGACGCCGGCCAGGATCGTCTGGTCGCCGAGATGGAAGCGGATGTCGCTCAGCGCGAGGAGAGGAGGATCGGCCATCGGTGGGCGCTGTATTGGCCGAACCGGCCCGCGTCGGCAAGGTTTGCGGCGTTTGACGCGCCGGTTGCCGCCCTGCATGAAGGCGCCGACATGGTGATGGGCCTCACGACGGGACTTTGGGTCAGCGCGCAGGTGCGCCTGTGCGACCGCGCGTTCATTCCCGCAGCGGTCGTGCGACGCGGGGATCCCGATGTCGGCACCGTGCTGCTGAAGATCAACCGCTTCGAGGCTGGCGTGACCGTCTTCACCCAGACCAGCACGCTGGGCGACGAACCGGCGTGGAGCCGCGGCACCGGCCCCTCGCCCGTCACCGAGCCCGAAGCCGACGCCTACATCGCCCGCCAGGTCGCGCGCGACCCCGACCTCTGGGTCCTCGAGATCGAGGACCGCAAGGGCGAATACAAGATGGTCGGGAAAATCCTGTGACGCGGCGGAAAGGTCCTTCGCCCACGCTGCGCTTCGCTCAGGATGACAAATTTTCAGGACGCACGGCATCGCGCCAATAAAATTGTCGCCCCGAACGAAGTGAGGGACCCTTACCTCACTGCGCCCCCAGCACCGTCGTCGGGTCTATGGTCTTGCCGGCGCGGCGGACCTCGAAGTGGAGTTGCGGCTCGGGCGTGCCCCCGGAGGTCCCGACCTTGGCGATCGTCTGGCCGCGCTTCACCGTGTCGCCCTTCTTCACGAGCAGATCTTCGTTGTTGCCGTAGGCGGTGATGTAGCCGCCCGGATGCTCGATCAGCAGCAGGTTGCCCATCTTGGCCACATCGCCGCCGGCATAGATCACCTTGCCGCCCTCGGCGGCCTTGACCGGCGTGCCCTGGGCGGCGGCGATGTTGATGCCGTCGTTCCTCTGGCCACCCGTGGTGCCATAGGGCGAGATGATCTTGCCGTTGACCGGCCAGCTCATCCGCGGCGCCGGCGGCGTGGCCGGAACGGTCACCGATTTGGCCGCGAGCGG
Organism: uncultured Rhodospirillaceae bacterium; assembly: GCA_945952105.1. Lineage (GTDB taxonomy): Bacteria > Pseudomonadota > Alphaproteobacteria > Reyranellales > Reyranellaceae > Reyranella. Next base: position 2,886 of record CAMFGZ010000029.1, read on the forward strand.
CGTCGGCTCGCCGGCAGGTGCGGCGGAGCGCGGCGCTTCACCCTGCGAGGAGCCGGGCGGTGGCGCGAGGCCCTCGCGCTTCACCGAGGACGGCGCGTTGGGATTGGCAGCCGCGGTCTGCTGCGCCGCCGACTCACCGTACGTATCCTGCACGAAGCGCGCGCCGGGCATGGCAAGCGACTGGCCGGGCTTGATCGTGTACGGCGCCTTGAGATTGTTGCGGTCGATGATGGTCTGCGTCGGCACGCCGTAGCGGCGCGACAGGCCTTCGACCGTGTCCTTGTCCTTCACCACATAGACGGGAACGGCATTGGGGCCGGCGGCGGACCCGGGATATTCCATGGTGCCTTCACGGGCACCCATGACGGTGTTGCAGGCGCCGAGCGCGACCGACAGCACCGCCATTGTACCCAGCGTGTGCATCCGGCCGGCCCATCGCGAGGGGAAGCGAGGGGCGTTCTTCATGTGTGCAGTCTACCGTATCGCGAATCCGGGATAAAGGCGGCGAGACAGCGCCTCAACCCTGTCCCAAAACCGGCAATGGTCCCGCGACGAGCGGCACGAACCGTACCGGCATCAGCGTGTCGCGCTGCAGGCCGCTCTCGTTCTTCACGATGCGCTCGACGACCTGCGAGGTGGGATCGCGACCGACGGGCACGATCAGGATACCGCCGACGGCGAGCTGGTCGATCAGCGCCTGCGGACGTTCCTCGGCGGCGGCGGTGACGATGATGCGGTCGAACGGCGCCTGGCCCGGCCAGCCCTTGCTGCCGTCGTTGATGTCGACCACGACGTTGTAGATGCCGAGGTCGAGCAACAGTCGCTCGGCCGCCTTGGAGAGCGGCTTGAAGCGCTCGACCGAGTAGACGCGCCGCGCGAGCTTCGCCAGTACGGCGGCCTGGTAGCCCGAGCCGGTGCCGATCTCGAGCACCTTCATGCGCGGGCCGACCCGCAACGCCTCGGTCATGGCGGCGACCACCAGCGGCTGGCTGATCGTCTGGCCGAAGGCGATGGGCAGCGCGGTATTCTCCCAGGCCCGCTCAGCGAAGGTCTGCGTGACGAAGCGCTCGCGGTCGACCGAGGCGATGGCCGCCAGCACGTTCTCGTCCGTAATGCCCGAGTTGCGCAGCTCGGCAATCAGGCGCTGCATGGCGGGGACGTTCACGCGGGCCTGTCCCCTAGTCGAGGTCGACGGGCGCCGCCTCGAACTCCGCCACGAGCTTGCGGCGCATGCTCTCGTGCGTCAGGTCGAGGTGCAGCGGAGTGACGGAGATGTGGCCCGAGCGGACGGCAGCAATGTCGCTCGCCGCGTCGATCTCGCTCTCCTGCGGCGCGTAGCCGATCCAGTAGTAGGTGCCGCCGCGCGGATCCTTGCGCTCGACGATATGACCGCCGAAGCCGCGTGTGCCGGTATGCGTGACCTTCACGCCGTTTACCGAGACCGCGACCACGTCGGGGAAGTTGATGTTCACGAGCACGTTGCGCGGCCATTCCATGGCCAGGACGCGGCGTGCGACAGCGGCACCATGGGCGGTCGCCGTGCCCCACTTCACCGGATGGTCGTGCGTGTAGGCCTGGCTGAAGGCGATCGACGGGAGACCGAGCAGGCAGCCTTCCATGGCGGCAGCGATGGTGCCCGAATAGGTCACGTCGTCGGCGATGTTGGTGCCGCGGTTGACGCCCGACAGGACGAGATCGGGCTTGCGATCCTTCATCAGGTGCTTGACGGCGAACAGGACGCAATCGGTCGGCGTGCCGTCGATGGCGAATTTGTGCTCGCTGACCTCGCGCGCGCGGATCGGGCGCGACAGCGAGAGAGAGTGTCCTGCGCCGCTCTGATTGACCTCGGGCGCCACGATCCAGACATCGTTCGACAACTGCGTGGCGATCTCGACCAGGGCTTCGAGGCCAGGCGCGTGGATGCCGTCGTCGTTGGTGACGAGGATGCGCGCCTTGGCGAGGTTGGCGACCTTCATTTCTTCGCAGGCGCGGCAGGGGGCGCGGGGATGAGTTCGAGCCCGCCCATGTAGGGACGCAGCGCCTCGGGCACCGTCACCGAACCGTCCTCGTTCTGATAGTTCTCCAGCACCGCGACCAGCGTGCGGCCGACCGCCAGGGCCGAGCCGTTCAGCGTGTTGAGGAAGCGTGTCCCCTTGCCTTCCTTCGGCCGGTAGCGCGCGTTCATGCGGCGGGCCTGGAAGTCGCCCATGTTCGAGCAGCTCGAGATCTCGCGATAGGCGTTCTGGCCCGGGAGCCAGACCTCGATGTCGTAGGTCTTGCGCGAGCCGAAGCCCATGTCGCCGCCGCACAGCACGACGGTGCGATAGGCGAGGCCGAGGCGCTTCAGCACCTCCTCCGCGCACGCCGTCATGCGCTCGTGCTCGGCGGCGGACTGCTCGGGCGTGGTGATGCTCACCAGCTCGACCTTGGGGAACTGGTGCTGCCGGATCATGCCGCGCGTGTCCTTGCCGGCGGAGCCCGCCTCGGAGCGAAAGCAGGGCGTGAAGGCCGTGAAGCGCAGCGGCAGTTCCTTCTCCTCCAGCACCATGTCGTTCACCAGGTTGGTGAGCGAGACTTCGGCGGTGGGGATCAGCCAGAAGCCGTTGTCGGTGCGGAACATGTCCTCGGCGAACTTCGGCAGCTGGCCGACGCCGTAGACCGCCGCATCCTTCACCAGCAGCGGCGGATTGACCTCGGTGTAGCCACCCTCGACCGTGTGCAGGTCGAGCATGAACTGGGCCAGTGCCCGCTCCAGCCGCGCAAGGTGCGCTTTCAGGAACACGAACCGGGAGCCGGAGATCTTCACAGCGGCGGCGAAATCCATGTTGCCGGTGGCTTCGCCCAGCGCCACATGATCCTTCGGCGTGAAGCTGAAGTTGCGCTGGTTGCCCTCGCGGCGAATCTCGACGTTGCCGGTCTCGTCGGCGCCCTCGGGCACCTCCTCGAACGGCAGGTTCGGCACCACTTCGAGCCGGATCCGCAGCTCCTCGTCGAGACGGCTCGCCTCGTGCTCGCCGTCCTTCAGGCTCTGCTCGAGCGCGGCGACCTCGGCCATCAGCGGGTCGGCATTCTCGCCCTTGCGCTTGGCCATGCCGATCTGCTGGCTGAGCGCCTTGCGCTTCGCCTGGATCGACTCGCTCTCGGAGATGGCCGCGCGGCGGCGCCTGTCGATCTCCAGGATCTCGGCCGACAGCGGCGCCAGGCCACGCTTCTTCAGGCCGGCGTCGAACGCCTCGGGGGTTTCGCGGATGAAACGAATGTCATGCATGGGTCAGTTGCCGGACTGGCCGGCCTTCTCTGCTTCCTCGGCCTTACGTTCGGCCTCTTCCGCTGCCTTCTCCTCGCGCGCCCGCTTCCGCTCGATCACGCCGCCGATCAGGATCGAAATCTCGTAGAAGGCCATCAGCGGGACCGCGAGCGCGATCTGGCTGACGACGTCGGGGGGCGCCAGTACGGCGGCAATGACGAAGGCCACCACGATGGCGTAGCGGCGCTTGGACTTCAGCCCCTCGGTGGTGGCGATGCCGACCTGGATCAGCAGGGTCAGCAGGACCGGCACCTCGAACGCGAAGCCGAAGGCGAAGACGAGCTGCAGGATGCGTTCGAGATAGTCGGACGATCGGAGCGTTTTCTCGATGTCCGGCGGCGCGTACTGCGTCAGCATGAAGTTGATCACGTACGGCAGCACGACGTAGTACATCAGCGCGCAGCCGGCATAGAACATGAACGGCGTGGCGACGAGGAACGGGATGAACGCCCGCTTCTCGTGGCGGTACAGGCCGGGCGCGACGAACAGCCAGATCTGGACCGCGATCAGCGGGAACCCCACGATCAGCGCCACGAAGGCCGACAGTTTCACCGTGACGAAGAAGAACTCGAAGATGTCGAGGACGATGACCTTGTAGCCATCGGCCAGCGCCGGCTGCATCAGGAACGAGAAGATCGGCTTGGCGAAGTAGAAGGTAACGAAGAAGACGGCGAAGAAGCAGACCAGCGCATAGATCAGGCGCTTGCGCAGCTCGATCAGGTGATCGAGCAGCGGCATCGGCTTGTCGTCTTCAGGTCCGTCGTGCGCCTGGGTCACGGAAGGGCTCGCAGAATGGGAGCCGCGTTATGCCGCCCTTTGGCGCTCAATTCAAAGCGCAAGTTGGCGCTAGCCGGCCGCGACGGCCTTGGCCGGCTTTTCTTCGGCTGCAGGCACCGCAGGTTCGCTGGCCGAAGATGCCGGTTCGGCCGCTGGCACAGGCTCCGGGGCGATGGCGGCGGTCGTGGTCCCGAGCGCCGGCTCGGCGGCGATCTGGGGCGCGGACTCCGGCTCGACCAGCGGATTGTCGATCTGGGCCTTGGCCTCGGCCATGGCCTTCTCGCCCTCCGCCATACCCTCCTGCAGGGCGCTCTTGATTTCCCTGGTGGGATCGAGCGCCTGCAGGTCGAGGCCAGGCGTGGCCGCGAGCTGCTTCTTCACGTCGTCGAGGTCTGCCTGACGCACCATCTCGTCGACATGGCCCCGGAATTCCGAGGCCATGCCACGCATCTGGGCCATCCACTTGCCCCAGCTGCGCAGCATGCCGGGCAGTTCCTTCGGGCCGATGACGACAAGCGCCACGACCGCAATGACCAGCAGTTCCGGACTATCGATGCCAAACATGGCCGTTCAGGCCCTCACAGGGCCGCCTAGACCTTGGCGGCGCTGTCCTGGTGGTGAACCGTGCCGCCCGGCGGGGTGGTCGTCGCCTGAGCCGAGATCGGCTTGGCGGTGTCGCCCGGCTGAGTGCCCGGCTGAGCCTGCGGCGGAGTCTCTTCCTGGCCGCCCCCGACGCCCTTCTTGAAGGCCGAGAGGCCCTTGCCGAAGTCGCCCATGAGCTGCGAGACCTTGCCGCGACCGCCGAACAGCAGCAGCACGACGGCCAGCACGATCAGCCAGTGCCATACGCTGAAGCTACCCATTTCAAAATGCTCCCAAGTCGATTTGCAATCGGCGTGTCGATCAACGAGCGCCGATTATGGCATCCGCTGCGAAGCCACGGCAACCGGTCGAATAAGGTGGTTCTGGGGCGTCAGCGCCCCTGTCCGCCAGTGGTCTCCGCCGTGTTCTCCTCGACGGCCAGAGGCTCGTCGGCCTCGTCTTCCGTCGGTTCGAGCGGCAGATCGGGCTCATCCGGCCTGAATATGGGGGGTTGGGCACGCGCGTCCAGGAGGCCCGCGGCCTTCAGCTCCTCCTGGCCCGGCAGGTCGTCCAGGCTCGGCAGGCCGAAATGTTCGAGGAAAAAGTCGGTCGTACCCCAGGTCACCGGCTTGCCGGGCGCGCGCCGGCGGCCCATCGGCTTGATCCAGTTCTGCTCGAACAGCAGGTCGAGCGTGCCCTTGCTGAGGCCCACGCCGCGGACCTGCTCGATTTCCGCGCGGGTCACCGGCTGGTGATAGGCGATGATGGCGAGCGTCTCGACGGAGGCACGCGACAGTTTGCGCGTCACCGGCCGCTCGATCTTGAGCTTCTCGGAGAGGTCCGGCGCGGTCCGGAAGGCATAGCCGCCCGCCACCTTCACGAGGTTCACGCCCCGGCCGGCATAGAGTTCGGCAAGGTCGACCAGCAGACGCCCGACATCGGCGTCGTTGGGCAGACGCTCGGCCAGTTCCTTCTCGTCCAGCGCCTGGGTGCCGGCAAAGACCAGCGCTTCGAGCAGGCGCAGATGCTGGGCGTGATCGGGCGACACGACATCGGTGACGTCCGGCGTAGCGGCGGAGGCGGCCGTCGCAGCCGCGGCGGTCGCGACGGCTACAGCCTCTTCGGACACAGCTTCGACCACAGCGGCTTCGGTCGTGGTTTCAGCCGCCGGCTCGTCCGCTAGCGCGGACCTTGCAGGCTCCTCGTCCTCGTCGCCAGCTTCGCCGTCCACATCCTCGCCGTCGCCATCGTCCTCTTCGGCGTCGTCATCATCCGCGTCTTCGTCGGCGTCATCGTCGTCCGACTCGTCGTCTTCTTCGTCTTCGTCGTCATCTTCATCGTCTTCGTCGTCTGAATCGTCATCGTCGTCATCGGAATCGTCGTCCGACTCATCATCCTCATCGGAATCGTCATCGTCTTCGTCGTCCTCGGCCTTCTCCCTGCCGGCGGCCAGCCGGCGGACGAGTTCGAGGGCTTCAGGCTCTTCGACGGCCGGAATTGTGCTTTCGATGTCTGACATGTCGGGGACCGTCACTGCTGCTCGGTGCGTTTACGCAGATGGATGGGGCCGAAGCGTTCGGTCTGGCGCAGCTCGATCTGGCCGTCCTTGGCAAGCTGCAGACCGGCCACGAAGGTCGCCGCGATCGCCGATCGGCGACGCCCCGGATCGGTGAGACCGGCCGGCAGGAAGGCTTCGAGCGACTGCCAGTCGATGGCGATGCCCAGCATGCGGCCGAGACGCTCCGCCGCCTCCTCGACCGAGAAGAACTCCATCGGCTTGATCTGATAGGTGTCGGCGTCCTTGGGCCTGACCTGTGAACCGTACGCGCTCAGCAGGTCGTAGAGCTTCACGTCCCAGACCGCGCGACGCACGACCACAATGCCCTCGGGCTGGCCGCGCGAGAAGATGTCGCGCCCAAGCTGCGGCCGGGCCATCAGGCGCGTCCCGGCCTCCTGCATCGCCTCGAGGCGGCGCAACTGCCACTGCAGCGCGTCGGCCATCTCCTGGCCCGACGGTTCCTCGCCGGCCGGCGGCTCCGGCAGGAGCAGGCGCGACTTCAGGTAGGCGAGCCAGGCCGCCATGACGAGATAGTCGGCGGCCAGTTCCAGCCGCATGCGGCGCGCCTGGTGAATGTGGGACAGGTACTGGTCGACCAGCGCCACCATCGAGATCTTGCGCAGGTCGACCTTCTGGTCGCGCGCCAGGGTCAGCAGGAGATCGAGCGGCCCCTCGAAGCCCTCGAGGTTGACGATCAACTCACCCTCGCCCGGCGCAATGACGTCCGGGCCACCGGCGGCGAACGTGTCGGCGACGGCATTCCCTTCGGCAGCCGCCACCGGGGCGGGGGCGCTGTCGGCGGGCGCGGGCGCGTCCTCAGGCGGCGGGCTGTCGGAATTTGTCATGCAGTCCCGGTTTAGTCAGCGAAAGCGCCTGCCGCCACAGGATTTGGTAGCGCCTTATCCCCACGCCGGGAGGAGTTCGGCGACCCGCCGGGCCGCATCAGCCAGGCCTCTCGCACCAGCCGGGTCCCGATGACGGGCAAGGAAGGATCGGCCAGCCTGGAACCGCCTGCCGGCGCCCTCGGTCATCGGCCCGGCGCGGCCGGCAATCTCGACCATCTCCGCCATCCTTCCGTTGCAGTGCAGGGCGATGTCGCAGCCGGCGGCCAGCGCGCGGGCCGCCCGGTCGCCGAGTGAGCCGCCCAACGCCTGCATGGAGAGATCGTCCGACAGCAGAAGTCCGTCGAAGCCGATATGGGTCCGGATCACGTCCTGCACGGCGCCTGCCGATACCGTGATGCAATTCCTGGGGTCGATCGCCTCGAACAGGAGGTGCCCGGTCATGGCCCAGGGCAGGTCCGACAGGAGCTGGAACGGCACGAAGTCGGTGCGCTCCAGCTCGCCGCGCGAGGCCGTGACCCTGGGCAGCGCCTCATGGCTGTCGACCGTGGCGCGGCCATGCCCCGGGATGTGCTTGATCACCGGCATCACGCCTTCGGCCAGCAGGCCCTCGGCCGCCGCCCTGCCCAGTGCCGCGACCGGCTCGGGCCGGTCGGCATAGGCCCGGTCGCCGATCACCGCATGGGTCTCGGGAAAGGCGATGTCGAGCACGGGCAGGCAATCGACGTCGCAGCCGACCGACGCCACGTCGGCAGCCAGCAGCCGCGAATTGAGCTTGGTGGCCTCGAGGCCCAGCTCCGGATTGCGCGCATAGAGCTCGCCCAGGAGGCGGGCCGGCGGCGCCTTGCGCCAGCTGGGCGGGCGCAGCCGCGCGACCCTGCCGCCTTCCTGGTCGATCAGGACAGGGGCGTCGGCGCGCGCCACGCAGGACCGAAGGTCCTCGGTCAGCCGATGAGTGCTCTCGACCGTGCCCACATTACGGGCGAACAGGATGAAGCCCAGCGGATCGGCGTCACGGAAGAACGCCCTCTCCTCCGCCGACAGTTCGGTCCCGGCACAGCCCAGGATGACCGCACGCGGCCTGCTCATCGGAGAGTTTCCCTAGCGCGGGGGCGGGACCGAGACGCAGTCGGCCTTGCGGGCCTTGAGAGAGGCACAGACCGAATGGGCTTGCTTCTCGTCGAGCGGTCCGGCCTGCACGCGGTACCAGACGCCGCGGTCGCCGAGATCGACCCGGACCGCCTGCATGCGCAGGCTCGACAGCTCGCTGGCATGCGCGCTCTGCAGGCGCGCCCACGTCGACTTGGCCACGTCCTCGTTCTTCACCGAAGCGACCTGGATGCGCCAGCCGCCGGTCGGACCGGACATGTTCTCGATCAGGCTGGCGATGCTGGGGCCGCTCTCGGTCGGCGCCGGCGTGGTGGTTGCAGGCTGCACGTTGGGCGGATTGGCCGGCACCTTGGGCTCGACGACCGCGGGAGCCGACGTCGTGCCGGGTGTCGCCGACGCGGTCTGCAGCGGTGTCGGCGTCTTGGCGGTCTCGGGCTCCTTCGGCGAAGCGGCCGGCAGGGGCAGGCCGTTGGCCGGCAGCTTCGGGTTGGTCGCCATCGGCAGCAGCTTCTCGGGCTGCGTCGGCACGGCACCGGGGGAGATCCGGTTGAAGACCTCCTTGTCCTGGTTCGGCGGGACGAGTCCGCCGGCATTCTCGGGCTTCACCCGCGCCGGCGTGGTCGGCGCCTGTACCACCAGAGGCTCGAGCCCCCTGCCGCCCGCCTTGACGTCCTGGTTGTGAGCCCACCAGACGACCGAACCGAAGCTTGCGACGGCGGCGACGGACACCATCACCGTGAGGATTTGGCCGCGGCGGCGGTTGACCCGCATGAGCAGCGAGTCCCGGGGCGGCGGGGGAATTGAATCGGGTTCATGCGCGACGGGCCGAGGCGGAGGATCGAGCCGCACAGCTACCGACTCGTTGGGCCGGTAGATCGTTGGTCCGTCGCCGGAGGGGGACCGGCGAACATGCATTTGTTATCTCATTTCCTCGACGGGTGTTACGCCGAAGACCTTTAAACCCGATCCTATCACAAAACCGATTCCCTGTACCAATGCCAGACGCGCGCGCGTGAGATCGGAGTCGCCTTCGATCACGAAGCGCAGGCCCGGCTCCTCCCGCCCCCGGTTCCAGTGGGAGTGGAAGGCGGCTGCCAGGTCGTAGAGATAGAAGGCGATGCGATGGGGCTCGTGCGCCACCGCCGCCGCTTCGACCTGACGGGGCCACTGGGCGATCATCCGGATCAGCGCGAGTTCGCCCGCATCGGAGAGGCGGTCGAGCGGCGCGCTGCCGAGACCGTCGATCGCAATGCCCGCGGCCGTCGCCTGGCGCATCACGGAGCGGGTCCGCGCATGGCCATACTGAACGTACCAGACGGGGTTGTCGCGTGACTGTTCGGTGGCCTTCACGAGGTCGAAGTCGAACGGCGCGTCGTTCTTGCGCGTGAGCATGGTGAAGCGCACGACGTCCGGCCCGACCTCGTCCAGAAGGTCGCGCAGGGTCACAAACGTGCCGGCGCGCTTGGACATGCGCACCAGCTCGCCGTTGCGCATGACGCGCACGAGCTGGCAGAGCTTCACATCGAGCTCGCCCTGCTTCGCCGTGATGGCGCTGACCGCCGCCTTCATGCGCTTGACGTAGCCGCCATGGTCGGCGCCCCACACGTCGATCATGTTGGCGAAACCGCGACGGTACTTGTCGTGGTGATAGGCGATGTCGTTGGCGAAGTAGGTCCAACTGCCGTCCGACTTCTTGAGCGGCCGGTCGACCTCGTCACCGAACTGGGTGGCCCGGAACAGGGTCTGCTCGCGGTCTTCCCAGTCGTCGGGAAGCTGTCCCTTCGGCGGTTCCAACCGGCCCTGGTAGATCAGGCCCTGGCGCGTGAGTTCCTCGAAAGCGCGATCGACGGCGCCGCTCTCGACCAGAGCGCGCTCGGACGAGAAGACGTCCATGTTCACGCCCAGCGTCTCGAGGTCGGCCTTGATCTCCGCCATCAGCGTGGCGATGGCGAAGGCGCGCATCTCGGGCAGCCAGTCGGCCTCCGGCTTGCCGACCCAGCGCGCGCCGTCGCGCTGGGCGATCGCGGCGCCGACTTCCTTGAGATACTCGCCGGGATAGAGGCCCTCGGGAATCGACTCGACCTTTTCACCCAGCGCCTCGCGGTAGCGCAGGTAGGTCGACTGGCCGAGCTTGTCGACCTGGGCGCCGGCGTCGTTGATGTAATATTCCTTGGTGACGTCGTAGCCCGCCTTGTGCAGCAGGTTGGACAGCGCGTCGCCCACGATGGCGCCGCGCGCATGCGCGACGTGCAGCGGCCCTGTCGGATTGGCGGACACGTATTCGACGTTCACCTTGGCGCCCTTGCCCATCGCCGAATCGCCATAGGCGATGCCGGCCTTCAGGCAGTCCGCGAGCCGCGCGCGCCAGAAGCCATCGGCGATCTTGAGGTTGAGGAAACCCGGCCCCGCCACCGCGCCGTCGACCACGTCGGGATTGGCTTTCAGGCGGGCCAGCAGCGGCTCGGCAATGTCGCGCGGCTTCTTGCCCGCCGCCTTGGACAGGACCATCGCGGCGTTGGTGGCGATGTCGCCATGCGCCGGATCGCGCGGCGGCTCGGCCGTGATGGCGGAAAAATCGAGCTTTTCGGGCAATTCGCCCGCTTCCTGCATGGACTGGAGCGCCGCGACGATCTCGCCGATGAAATGACGGTACGGATTCATGGGCCGGGTATTGCCGAATCCGCGCCTTTTGTCATCCGGGGGTGCCGGTTTGCAGGGAAACGGTCTCTCGATGGAGCGCGCCACTCCAGTGGCGCCTCAAGCTCATGAGCGCCACTGGAGTGGCGCGCTCCAATGAGACGCTCGTGCCTTACGAATACAGGTCGAACAGGCGCCTGTGTTCGTCGAGGGCGTAGCGGTCGGTCATGCCGGCGATGTAGTCGGCGACGACGCGGGCGCGGGCATGGGGCTCGGCCTGTTCGGCCTTTTCGCGCCAGGGCGAAGGCAGGCAATTGGGCTCGGTGAACAGCAGTTCGAACAGGTCGACCACGACGCGGCGCGCCTTGGAATGCGAACGGTTGAGCTTCCAGTGCTCGTACATGCGCGTGTAGAGGAAGCGCTTCACCGTCTTCTCGGTCGCCGTCATCGCCTCGGAGAAGGCGACCACCGGACGGCCGAGCGCGCGGATCTCCGCCACAGACTTCGGGTTGGCCTCCTTAAGGCGCCGCCTCGTCTCGGCCACCACGTCTTCGACCATGGCGTTGATCACCCGGCGCACCGCCTCGTGGATCAGCCGCGGCTGGTCGATGCCGGGATACTTGGCGCTCACCAGCGCGAACATCTTGCCGACCAGCGGCAGGTCGAGCAGGTCCTTCACCTCGAACAGGCCGGCGCGCAGCCCGTCGTCGATGTCGTGGTTGTTGTAGGCGATGTCGTCGCTCAGCGCCGCAACCTGTGCCTCCGGCCCGGCATGGCCATCGAGTTCCAGGTCGTGGTCCTTGCAATACTCGACGATGGCGGCGGGCAGGTCGGCGAGCGTCCGGCCGGGCTTCAGCAGCGGGCCGTTGTGCTTCACCGCGCCCTCGAGCGTCTCCCAGGTGAGGTTCAGCCCGTTGAACTCGGCATAGCGGTCCTCCAGCTTGGTGAGGATGCGCAGGGTCTGGGCGTTATGGTCGAAGCCGGCATACGGCCTCATCGCACCGTGCAGCGCCTCCTCGCCGGCATGGCCGAACGGCGTGTGGCCGAGATCGTGGGCCAGCGCCACCGCCTCCCCGAGATCCTCGTCGAGGCGCAGCGTGCGGCAGATCGTGCGGGTGATCTGGGCGACTTCGAGCGAATGGGTGAGGCGCGTGCGGTAGTGGTCGCCCTCGTGGAACACGAAGACCTGGGTCTTGTGCTTCAGGCGCCGGAATGCGGCTGAATGGATGATGCGGTCGCGGTCGCGCTGAAACGGGCTGCGGCTCGGCGACTCGGCCTCGCGATGGTAACGGCCCTTGCTCCGCCACGGCAGCGTCGCATAGGGCGCCAGCGCCTCGTGTCGCCACATCTCCTCGGCCAAGCGCGGGTCCTCCTGCTGGGCCCGCGTTCTACGCCGTCCCGAGCGGGATGGCTACTTGACGCCCTACTTTACCAGCGTGACGGGCACCGACGTGTGCGCGATCACGTCCTGGGCGACCGAGCCCATCAGCACGCCGGCGAGGCCGGTATGGCCGCGTGTGCCCAGCACCACCAGGCCCGCGCCGAGCTTCTTCACGAAGTCGGCGACGATCTCGCCCTGGCGCCCGACGCCGATATGCGTCTTTGCCGTCACACCGCCCTTGCCCGCGAGCGCGACCGCGGAGGCGAGCGCCTTCTGGCCCTCCTCGCGGTGGTGAGCCTCGATCTGATCGCGCGACACGAAGGTCGCGACGGCGCCGCCGAGGCTCGGCTGCACGTTGAGGAGATGCAGTTCGGCGGCGCATCCGGTGGCGACCATGTCGAGGGCGTGCTGAACGGCGCGGTCCGAGCAGGCCGATCCGTCGACCGCGACGAGGATGGCGTTGATCTTGTGCATGCCGCTACTCCTTGCCCTTGTCGGTCGCGAGATCCACCGGATCGTGCTCCTTGTGCTTCTGCTTCGCCCGGTACTGCAGGAAGTAGCCCACGGCGACGACCAGGATCGCACAGCCGACCTCGAGGATCGTCTTGGCATGCGGCGTGATGGCGGTGAGCTTCGCGGCATAGCCCGGATCGGTGGCCAGCACCTCGCCCGCGATCCAGCCCAGCAGCGCGCCGCCGGCGATGACGATGATCGGGAAGCGGTTGAGCAGGGCCATGATCAGCGTGGCACCGAACACGATCAGCGGGATCGAGATGATGAGGCCCAGCACCATCAGCGTGGTGTCGCCCTTGGCGGCGGCTGCGATGGCGATGGCATTGTCGAGGCTCATCACCGCGTCGGCGATGATGATGGTGCGGATGGCAGAACCCAGCGAGCTGGCGGCCTTCACACCGTCCTCGTTCTCTTCCTCGCCCTGGACCAGCTTGACGCCGATCCACAACAGAAGGAGGCCGCCGCAGAGCTTCAGGAACGGGATCGACAACAGGTAGTCGACGATCAGGACGAACAGGATACGCAGCAGGATGGCGCCGCCGCTGCCGATGATGATGGCCGGGCGCTGGTGCTTCTTCTCCAGGTTCCGACAGGCCAGCGCGATGACGAGCGCGTTGTCTCCCGAGAGGATGATGTTGACCAGAATGATCTGGGTCAGGCCGCTCCAGAAAGCGGGCGTCAGCTCAAATCCCATGTGCAGCGGTCCCCGTACCGAATTCCCGTGTGCCCTGTTTCCCAGTGGCCTGCGCTTCTATGCTTCGGCCGAAGGTGTTAGTGCAGCCCTCCCGAAGGGGCAAGCCAAACCGGACAGGATGCAGGGACGAAATCGCATGGCGAGCAGCGCGGGCTACAACAGGATGTTCCCCGTCTCATGGACGGAGTTGCATCGCGACGCCCGGGCGCTGGCCTGGCGGCTGGCCGACCTGGGGCCGTTCAAGGGCCTGGTCGCGATCACCCGCGGCGGCCTCGTCCCGGCGGCCATCGTGGCACGCGAACTGAATCTCCGCCTGATCGACACGGTCTGCTGCTCCACCTATGACCGCATGGAGCGCGGCGCCAAGGTGGAATTGCTGAAAGGGACTTCCGCCGAGCAGGACAAGGGCAAGGGCTGGTTGATCATCGACGACCTTGTTGACACAGGCGTCACCGCCCGGGCCGTACGGGCCATGCTGCCCCAGGCCCATTTCGCCACGGTCTATGCCAAGCCGGCCGGCCGGCCGGTCGTGGACAGCTACGTCACCGAGGTCAGCCAGGATACCTGGATCCTGTTTCCCTGGGACCAGGAGGCCGTCATGGCCAAGACCATCATCGAACTGAAGGGCGACGCCAAATGATGATGGCGCACCTTGCCCCCACTACCTCCATTGCCAGTGTGCGGGACATTACAGTGTGCGCCCCCTCACACACCTGCCCTTAGCGGAGCTGCCAAATGAAGTGCTACGTCATCCCCGCCCCCAAGGGCATCGAGTCGCTGGCCCTCGTAGAGCGGGCCGATCCGGCGCCGGGGCCGCGGCAGGTGCTGGTGCGGGTCAAGGCGACCTCGCTCAACTACCGCGACCTGCTCACCATCGAAGCACAATATGCGCGGTCGGCGCCCAAACCCGACCTGATCCCGCTGTCGGATGGCGCCGGCGAGGTGGTCGCGGTCGGGCCGGGCGTCAGCCGGGTCAGGGTCGGCGACCGGGTCGCCGGCTGTTTCATGCAGCGCTGGTTCGGCGGCGCGATCAGCGAGAGCGCCATGCCCTCGGCGATGGGTGGCGCGATCGACGGCATGCTGACCGAGCTCGCGGTGCTGGAAGAAGAAGGCGTGGTGAAGCTGCCGGCGCACCTCAGCTACGAGGAGGGCGCCACCCTTCCGTGCGCCGCGGTCACGGCCTGGAACGCGCTGGTCGAGATCGGCCGTATCAAGGCGGGCGACGTGGTCCAGATCCAGGGCACCGGCGGCGTCTCGATCTTCGCGCTGCAGTTCGCCCGCATGTTCGGCGCCAGGGTCATCGGCACCTCCAGCTCGGCGGCGAAAGCCGAGCGGCTGAAGCAGATGGGGGCCGAGGCGGTGATCGACTACAGGGCAACGCCGGACTGGGACCAGGAGGCACTGAAGCTCACCAATGGCCGCGGCGCCGACATCACCGTCGAGGTCGGCGGCGCCGGCACCCTGCCCCGCTCCTTCACGGCCACGCGACTGGGCGGCTCGATCGCGGTCATCGGGCTCCTGTCGGGCATGGCGACGCTCGACCCGATGCCGATCCTGCGCCGCAACCTCAAGGTCCAGGGCCTCTATGTCGGCAGCACGCAGATGTTCGAGGCGATGAACCGGGCGATCGAGGCGAACGGCCTCAAGCCCGTCATCGACAAGGTGTTTCCTTTCGCCGAAGCCAAGGCCGCCTACCAGCACCTCAAGAGCCAGCAGCATTTCGGCAAGATCGTCATTTCACACGCCTAGGAAGCAGATCCCAATGATCAAGCGTCGTCTGTTCAGCGCCGGCCTTCTGGCCGTGCCCTTCGCGAAGCCGGCCTTTGCCCAGAACGCCCCGGTACAAGCCTGGCAGCCGTCCGGCCCCATCAAGATGGTCGTGGCCTACCCGGCCGGCGGCCCCACCGATGTGATCGCGCGCATCGTCGCCGCCGACATTTCGGGACCGCTCGGCCAGCAGGTCGTGGTCGAGAACGTCTCGGGTGGCGCCGGCGCCATCGGCACGCGCGCCGTCGCCAAGGCCAAGCCGGACGGGCAGACGATCACGTTCGGCAACAACCAGACGCATGGCAACAACATGTTCATGCTGAAGGAGCCGGGCTACGACGCCGTGAAGGACTTTGCGCCGCTGGCTGGCGCCGGCGCGTTCGAGCATGTCTTCGTCGTGCGCAACGACCTGCCGGTGAAGAACATCCAGGAGCTGATCGCACTGGCCAAGGCCAAGCCCGGCGAGTTGAATTACGGCTCGACCGGCATCGGTTCGGGTTCTCACCTCTCGACCGAGCTGTTCATGGCGCGTACCGGCATCAAGATGACCCAGGTGCCGTATCGTGGCGCCCCGCCGCTGGTGCAGGACCTCGTAGGGGGCCGCATCGACATCTCCAACTCGACGCTGCCCAGCGTGCTCGCGCAGATCAAGGCCGGCACGATCCGCGCCATCGCCATTGGCAGCGCCAAGCGCAATCCGCAGCTTCCCGACGTTCCGACGCTCGAGGAGCAGGGCGTGACCGGCGCCAACGCCTCGTCGTGGGCCGCCTTCTTCGCGCCGGCGGCGACGCCGCAGCCCGCGCTCGACCGCCTCTCGGGCGAGATCATGAAGAGCCTGAAGAAGCCCGAGGTCATCGAGAAGATCGACAAGCTCGGCTTCACCGTCGAGCCGCGCGACCCCGCGCAGTTCAAGCCCTACCAGGAGCAGGAAATCGCAACCTGGGTGAAGATCGCCAAGGACGCCGGGATCGAGCCGGGAGAATAGGCAGCGCCATGAATAACCTCTGGTCCGACGACGACGCCCAGCAAGCCATCGCGAGCCACGCCGCCAAGGGCATCGGCGAGGATCTGGCGCTGCGCGTCTATACGACTCGACTGCTGGGCGGCGAGCCGAAGCTGGTGCTGCACGGCGGCGGCAATACCTCGGTGAAGACGCGCATGGCCGACATCACTGGCCAGCCGCTCGACGTGCTCTGCGTCAAGGGCAGCGGCTGGGACATGGGCACGATCGAGGCGCCCGGCCTGCCCGCCGTCCGTCTCGCGCCGCTGCGCGAGCTGGAGGGACTGCAGGCTTTGTCCGACGAGGACATGGTCAATGTGCAGCGCGCCAACCTGCTCGACAGCAAGGCGCCGAACCCGTCGGTCGAGACTCTGCTGCATGCCTTCCTGCCCCACAAGTTCATCGACCATACGCATTCGAATGCAGTGCTGGCGCTGACCGACCAACCCGATGGCGCCGAGCTGGCGGCCGACCTCTACGGCAAGCGCGCGGCGCTGGTGCCCTATGTCATGCCGGGCTTCGCGCTCGCCAAGAAGACCGCCGAGATCGCGCGTGCCAATCCCGACGTCGAGGGGCTGATCCTGCTGAAGCACGGCATCTTCTCGATGGGCGCGACGGCGGAGGAAGCCTATGTCCGCATGATCGACCTCGTGACCATGGCCGAGCAGCGACTCGCCAAGGCGACACGGAAGATATTCCCCGGCGCGGCGCTGCCCGAGACGCCGGCGACGGCGGCCGAGGTCGCGCCGATCCTGCGCGGCCTGTTCTCGCTGCCCGCCAAGGCCGGCGGTCGCGAAGCAGCACAACGCTTCGTGTTCGAGTTCCGCAGTTCGCCCGAGATCCTGGCCTATGTGAACGGCAAGGAGATCGCGCGCTACAGCCAGCAGGGTCCGATCACGCCCGACCATGCGATCCGCACCAAGAACGTGGCCTTCGTCGCGCCCGCGCCGGAAGCCGGCAAGCTCGACGCGTTCAAGAGCGAGACCGAGGCGGCGCTGACGAAATTCGCGGCCGACTATCACGCCTACTTCACGCGCTACAACGGCCGCCAGATCACGGCGAAGAAGGAACTCGACCCGATCCCACGGGTGGCGCTGGTGCCCGGCGTCGGCCTGTTCGGCATCGGAAACAGTTCGAAGGACGCGAAGATCGCGGCCGACCTCGCCGAGACGACGGTGGCGGTCATCGCCGATGCCGAGCGGCTCGGTACCTACGAGTGCATTCCCGAGCCCGACATCTTCGACATCGAATACTGGTCGCTCGAACAGGCGAAGCTGAGTGGTGCCGCCGAGAAGCCGCTGGCGCGGCGCATCGTCGTCGTGACCGGGGGCGCCTCGGGCATCGGCGCCGCGACCGCCGCCGCCTTTGCCCGGGAGGGCGCCGAGGTGGCGGTGCTCGACCGCGACGTTTCCAAGGTTAAGGGCTTCGGCGTCGCCTGCGACGTGACAGACCCCAAATCGGTGCGCGCGGCCTTCGACAAGGTCGCGGCGACCTTTGGCGGCGTCGACATCGTGGTCTCCAATGCGGGCGCCGCCTGGCAGGGGCGGATCGGCGACGTCGACGAGGCCGTGCTGCGCCAGAGCTTCGAACTCAATTTCTGGGCGCACCAGAGCGTGGCGCAGAACGCCGTCCGCATCATGCGCACCCAGGGGCTGGGCGGCTGCCTGCTGTTCAATACCTCCAAGCAGGCGGTGAATCCGGGACCGGATTTCGGGCCCTACGGTCTGCCGAAGGCCGCGACCCTGTTCCTGATGCGCCAGTACGCGCTCGACCATGGTGCCGACGGCATCCGCGCCAACGCCGTGAACGCCGACCGCATCCGCACGGGTCTCCTTACGGACGAAATGATCGCACAGCGGTCCAAGGCCCGCGGTCTCAGCGAGGCGGACTATATGGGCGGCAACCTGCTCGGCCTCGAAGTGACGGCCGACGATGTCGCGCAGGCCTTCGTTTCGCTGGCCAAAGCGGCAAAGACGACGGGCGCTGTCACGACCGTCGATGGTGGTAATATCGCGGCCGCCCTGCGTTGATCTCCTAGGGAGGCTGTGTTGCCGATCGAGACTCGTCCCCTCCTGCCGAACCAACCGCTGTTCGCCGCCGAGATGACCGGCCTCGATGCGAGCAAGCCGTTGACCCCGGCCGAAGTTGCGGCCTTCGAGGCCAGCATGGACAAGCATGCCGTGCTGGTGTTGCACGGCCAGAACATGACCGACGAGCAGCAGCTCGAGTTCACCAAAAACTTCGGCCCGCTACAGGTCGGCGCCAACACGACACTGACGCCCGCCACGATGCGCCTCGGCGGCGCCTTCGCCGACGTGTCGAACCTCGACAAGAACAACAAGCGGCTGGAGCGCGACGACCGCCGCCGCATGGAAGCGCTGGGCAACCGTCTGTGGCACTCCGACGCCACCTTCCGCATCGTGCCCGCACGCTATTCGCTGCTCAGCGGCCGCATCGTGACGCGCAACGGCGGCAACACCGAGTTCGCCGACATGCGAGCTGCCTACGACGCACTCGACGAGAAGACCAAGGCCGAGATCGAAGACCTGGTCTGCGAGCATTCGCTGATCTACTCGCGCGCCCAGCTCGGCTTCTCCGATTTCACCGACGAGGAGCTGCATCGCATGCGGCCGGTCCTGCACAAGCTCGTGCGCACCCATCCCGTCACGGGCCGCAAGTCGCTGCTGCTGTCGGCGCATATCGGCACCATCGTCGGCTGGCCCAAGCCCGAGGCGCTGGCCTTCATCCGCGACCTGATGGAACACGCCACCCAGCCGCAGTTCGTCTATTCGCACCAGTGGACGCAGTACGACTTCGTGATCTGGGACAACCGCACGACCATGCACCGCGTCCGCCGCTTCGACGACCTCAACATCGTCCGAGACATGCGCCGCACCACGACCATGAGCGAAGGCCCGACGGTCGAGGGCCAACAGGCGGCTTAACGCCCGTCGAACTCGGCATCTTTCTTCGGAATCAGATCGTACGGCAGCGCGAAGCCCGGCAGCGCCTTGATGCGGTCGCGCCACGCGGCAAGATTCGGCCGCTCATCAATCGACAGGCCGCCTTCGTGGGCGAAGACCATGCGGCCCCAGCAGCCGATGTCGGCGATCGAGCAGGAATCGCCCACCAGCCATTCGCGGCCCGCCAGCGACTTGTCGGCGAAGTCGAGCGCGGCTTCGGCGCCGGGCCGGAAGTAGTTCACGATGTCCTGCGACACGTCGGGACGAAAGCGCGCGAAGTGGCGGACGCGCGCCACGTTGGTGATGGCGTCGTTCTCCCACGACAGCCATTCGCGGGCCTGCCAGCGATGCTGCTCGGTCTTGGGTTCGAAGTGCCCGGTCGTGCGCGCGAGATAGTCGAGGATCACGTTCGACATCACGAGGGTGAGCCCGTGATGGCGCAGCACCGGCACCTGGCCGTAGCGGTTGATCGCGAGATGCGCGGCTTCCTTCTGCACGCCGTTCTTCAGGTTGACCGTGCGGAACGAGAACGGCAGGCCCGAGAGCGCCAGGAAGAGCATCGGCTTGTAGCTCGAACTCGACGTGAAACTGCCGTGCAGAATGAGGCGCTCGTCGCTCATTGTCTCTCCTGTGGCGCTGGCCGGAGGCAATTCGTACTCTTCCCCGTCCTCGGAGGAAACGAACATGACAGCGCTCAAGCGCCGCAAAGTCGGAAAAACAAAACTGGAAGTCACCGAGATCGGTCTCGGCGGCGCGCCGATGGGCGGTTTCCGCGCCACCATTTCCGATGCAGAAGCGGTTCAGCTCACCAACGACGGTTACGATTCCGGCATCCGCTACTTCGACACCTCGCCCTTCTACGGCTATGGCCGCAGCGAGCTGCGCATGGGTGCAGCGTTGCGCGAGAAGCCGCGCGACAGCTACGTGCTCTCGACCAAGATCGGGCGAATCCTGCACGTGCGGAAGCCTGGCGAAGTGCTGCCCAAGGACTTCCGCGAGAACGGCCTGCCGGGTTTCGTGCCCAAGTTCGACTACACCTATGACGGCGTGATGCGCTCGCTGGAGCACTCGCACTTCCGGCTCGGCCTCGACAAGATCGACATCGCGCTGGTCCACGACGTCGACTTCTGGACGATCAAGGATCGCGCCATCCTCGACGAGCGCTTCAAGACGGTGATGGATTCCGGCTTCCGCGCGCTCGACGAGCTGCGAAAGGCGGGCGTCATCTCCGCCATCGGCGTCGGCATCAACGAGAGCGACACCAGCACGCGCTTCATCAAGGCCGGTGACTTCGACTGCATGCTGCTGGCGGGGCGTTACACCCTGCTCGAACAGGGCGCGCTGGAGGAGTTTCTGCCGGAGTGCACGAAGCGCAATGTCTCGGTGATCCTGGGCGGGCCGTACAATTCGGGCATCCTGACAGGCAACGTGAAGACTGGTGCGACGCACGACTATGTCGCCGCGCCCCAGCATCTGGTCGAGAAAGCACAGAAGATCGAGGCGGTGTGCCAGCGGCACGGCGTGCCGCTCGGCGCCGCGGCGATGCAGTTCCCGCTGTTCCATCCCGCCTTCTGCGCAGTCATTCCCGGCGCGCTGAGCGTTGCGGAAGTGAAGCAGAACGTGGGCTACATGAACGTCAAGATACCCGTCGAGCTGTGGAGCGAGCTGAAGCGCGAGAAACTACTCGACGCCGCCGCGCCGACTCCGAACTGAGGAAACGCACATGAAGATCGTCGACGCGCAGATCCATATCTGGTCGCAGACCGTCACCCCGCCCTCGGGCCTGCATCGCAAGGTCACGAAGTTCACGGCCGAGGAGGCGCTGAAGGAGATGGACGAGGCCGGCGTCGACGCCGCGCTGATCCATCCGCCCTATTCCTGGGATCCGACGTCCAACCAGCTCGCCCTCGACGCGGCGAAGAAATACCCAGACCGCTTCGCGGTGATGGGCCAGTTCCCGCTCGAGGATCCCGACAGCCGCGATCGCATCAAGGGCTGGCGCGAACAGCCCGGCATGATGGGCCTGCGCTGGGCGCTCCTGCAGCCATCCGAACAGAAGTGGTTGAACGACGGGCTGCTCGACTGGGTATGGCCGGCCGCCGAGAAGGAAGGCCTGCCCGTTGCCACCATGGGCGGCATCTTCCCCGACAAGTTCCGCGAGATCGCAGAGAAGCATCCGAACCTGAGGATGATCGTCGACCATTGCGGCCTCAATCGTCATGGCCAGGACGAAGAGGCCTTCATCCATCTCGACAAGCTGGTGGCGATGGCGAAGCTGCCCAACGTCGCGGTGAAGGCGACCGGCGCGCCGCACTATTCGACCAAGGGCTATCCGTTCAGGAACATCCAGGACGGGCTGCACCGCATCTTCGACGCCTTCGGCCCCAAGCGCTTCTTCTGGGGCACCGACATCACCCGCATGCAATGCACCTACCGCCAGTGCGTGACCTTCTTCACCGAGGAGCTGCCCTGGTTGAAGGGGCGGGACCTCGAAGACGTGATGGGCCGCGGCCTGTGCGAGTGGATCGACTGGAAGCTGAAGTTTGACTGAACTTGAACTCCGTCGTCTCGATCGAAGCGCCGCAGGCGCGTAGTGGGGAGACCTATCTTTCCGCCAACAGATGTCGAATGGAGGAGAAAAGGTCTCTCCACTGCGCCTCGCTACGCTCGACTCCGGTCGAGATGACGGGTGCTACTTCTTCAGCGGCAGGATCTGACCGCGGATTTCGCCGTCGGGATATTTCTCGGTCAGGACGTTGACGTACCAGAGGCCGGACAGCACTTCGCGCGCCTGCTGCTCGGTCAACGTCACGCCGTCGTTCACCGTCGACCGGTCGGCATAGAAAGGTACGTCGATCGGAACGACCTGCGGGCCGTTCTGGTCAGGTGAGGCCGGACCGTAGAGGCCCGCCTGGCGTACCGGACCGCTCAGCCGCACCAGGTTGATCTTGTATTCCAGCACCCGGGTCGAGGGCCGGTACGTGGCCGAGAAATAACCTTCGCCCTTGCTGTCCGTCGCCGGCACCTCGCGCAAGCCGCTGAGGTCGGCGCGGAAGTCGGTCTTCGGCAGGTTGGGCTCGCCCATGTTGAACGAGCAGGCCGAACCGGCGAGCAGAGGGGCGAAGGACAGGACGAGGCGGCGACGGGTGGGACGGGGCATGCGTACACAGTGTACGGCGCGAACCGGCCCGGCGTCCCCGCCCCAAATCGCGCCCCGGTCATTCCTTGTGATGCACGGCTGCCCGGCCATAGACCGGCGTCGGCAGGCCTTCCATGCGCGCCTTGAGCTGCAGCGACAGGAAGATCGAGTAGAGCCTGGACTGCATCAGGTTGCCGCCATGGAACCACAGATTCTCCTGCGCCGTCGGCTTCCACATGTTGCGCAGCTCGCCCTCCCAGGGGCCGGGATCCTTGGCGGTGCCGGAGCCCAGGCCCCAGCACTTACCCACCTTGTCGGCGACCTCGGGCGAGATCAGCTCGGCCGCCCACTGGTTCATCGAGCCGTAGCCGGTGGCATAGACGACGAGGTCGGCCTTCAGCTCGCTGCCGTCGTCCAGCACGACCGAGTCCTCGGTCATGCGTTCGATCTCGACGCCGGACCTGAGCTTGATGCTGCCATCGGCGATCAACTCGGACGCGCCGACCTCGATGTAGTAGCCGGAGCCGCGGCGCAGGTACATCGGGCCGATACCCGTATTGTCCTCGCCGAAGGTGAGCTTGAAGCCCGCCTTCTCCAGTCGCGCATAGAAGTCCGCATCCTCGCGCCGGATCTGCTCCATCACCGGCTGCATCACCTTGGGCAAGGCTCCGTAGGGCATCGACGCCGTGGTGAGGTCGGCGATTTCGGTGGTGATGCCGGAAGCCACCGCCTCTTCCGAATAAAGCGGGCGGTTGCGCGCCAGCGTCTCGGCCCGCACGACCAGTGTCGGCGAGCGCTGCAGCAAGGTCACGTCGGCGCCGTGCTCCCACAGGTCGGCGGCGATGTCGTGCGCGGAATTGTTCGAGCCGACGATGACGCATTTCTTGCCGGCCCAGCCCTCTCCGCCGGGATGCTGGCTGGAATGATGCTGCTTGCCCTCGAAGCGATCGGCGCCGGGGAACTTCGGAATCTCGGGGAAGCCCGACATGCCGGTCGCGATCACGAGCTGCTTCGGTCTGAGCGTGATCTTCTTGCCGTCGCGTTCGACGACGACCGTCCACTCGCCCTTCTTCTCGTCGAACGACGAGCTCTTGCACGTGGTGGAGGACCAGTAATCGAGCTCCATGATCTTGGTGTAGGACTCGAGCCAGTCACCCATCTTGTCCTTGGGCGTGTAGATCGGCCAGTGATCGGGGAACGGCAGGTACGGCAGATGGTCGTACCAGACCGGATCGTGCAGGCAGAGCGACTTGTAGCGGTTGCGCCAGGCATCGCCCGGCCGCGCATTGCGATCGACGATCAGGGTCGGGATGCCGAGCCGCTTCAGGCGCGCACCGAGGCCGATGCCGCCCTGCCCGCCGCCGATGACCAGCACATAGGGCTGACGCTCGAAGCCCAGCTCTTTCGCGTCGGCGCGACGACGGTCGGTCCAGGTCACGCGATCCCTGAAGGCGCCGTGCTGCGTGCCGTGCTCGCGCGACGGTCCCTTCTTCTCCTCGAAACCCTTCAGCTCCATCAGCGCCGTGAAAAAAGTCCAGGCCTTGCCGTCCTTCAGGCGGAGATGCCCTTTGCCGCGGCCCTGCGCCGTTTCGAAAGTGAACCAGCCGGGTCGCCCTGCGAGTTGGAAGGAGTCGGGTTTCACATCGTCGAGGCGCGCCTCGAGCATGTCAGCAATCGCAGAGCGGCTCTCGAGCGTCACGATGTTCCAGGTGAAAGCGACGAGATCGCGCCAGTAGCATTCGTCGGCGAACAGCGCCGTTGCAGCATCGATGTCGGAACGCTTCAACGCGGACGCAAAGCCGGCAAGCCACTCGGTGTCGTTCATTCTCTTCCCATTGCGACGGTCGGACAGGCGGCGCACTCTAGAAGAACAAACGCCTCGGAGGAAACGAGCGATGAAATACGACGTGATTTCTGCCGATGGGCATGTCGACCTGATCTGGCTGCCGCCGGATCTCTTCACCAGCAACGCACCGGCCGGCATGAAAGAGCGCATGCCCCATGTCGTCGACGGTCCCAAGGGTCCCGAATGGACGAGCCTCAAGGGCGCGAAGTTCGGTCTCGTGAACGGCATGGGTTCGGCCGGACGCGAGTATGTGCCGGGCATCATCCATCGTTCCGACCGCATGGCCTCGACCGGCCTCTACGAGGACGGCAGGAAGGGCATTCGCCGCCTGACCGAAGTCGATCATCGCCTGAAGGACCAGGATCGGGACGGCGTGCAGGCCGAGGTGCTGTACGGCGTGCTGGGATCGAGCGGCCGGCTGAACGATCCGGAGGCCGCGATCGTGATGCTGCGCATCTACAACGACTGGCTCCACGATTTCTGCAAGCAGGCGCCTGACAGGCTGGTCGGCCTGGCCAACATCCCGAACTACGACATGGAAGAGTCGATTGCCGAGGCGACGCGCTGCGCCAAGCGCGGCGTCAAGGGCCTCGACATCGCCAACCGCCCGGACATGACGCCGCTCTGGGATCCGTTCTGGGAGCCGCTGTGGAAGTTTGGCCACGAGACCGGCATCCCGCTGCACTTCCACACGATCGGTGGCCGCTCGCCCGACGTCACGAAGTACACGCCCGAGGTTCAGCGCCGGATCTTCGCCACGCACATCACCGGTTTCCAGATGCACATGAGCACCATGCTGATGGGGCTGATGTTCTCCGGCGCGCCGGCGCGCTACCCGAACCTCAAGATCGTGATCGGCGAGGCGGGCCTCGGCTGGATCCCCTACGTGCTGCAGCACATGGACCTCGAATGGGAGGACCAGTTCCAGGACCTCGACCTCAAGATGAAGCCCTCGGAATACTGGCACCGACAGTTCTATGCGACCTACCAGACCGATCCGGTCGGCATCGAGCTGCTGCGCCATCTCGGCGAGGACAACGTCATGTGGGGTTCCGACTATCCGCATCCCGACGGCATCTGGCCCGACAGCCAGGAGTTCATCGCCAAGGAACTGACACAGGTTTCACCCGAGACCAAGCGCAAGATCACGCGCGACAATGCGATGAAGCTCTACGGGCTGGCCGCCTAGGCGCATGGCCGCCGAGCGCCTGTCACCGGAGCGGCTGGTCGATTTCGCCACCGAGGTCTACGCCTCGGCGGGAATGCCGGAAGCCGACGCCCGCATCGTCGCGGACACGCTGGTGCGGGCCGATCTCTGGGGACACCAGTCGCATGGCGTACTGCGGCTGCCCTGGTATCTCGCCCGCCTCAATGCCGGCGTCTGCACGCCGGTCGCCCAGCCGACCTTCGCGGTCGACGCCAAGGCCGTCGCGGTGATCGACGGTGGCGACGCGATGGGCCAGGTGCTGAACGTCTTCGCCATGCGCGAGGCCGTGAAGCGCGCACGGGACTTCGGCATCGCCGCGGTCGCGCTGCGCAACTCCAACCACTTCGGCACCGCGCTGTACTACACGCTGATCGCCGCACGCGAGGGCTGCGTCGCATTCCTGTCGACCAATGCCAGCCCGGCGATGGCGCCGTGGGGCGGCCGCAGGAAGACGGTCGGCACCAACCCGTGGTCCTGGGCCGCGCCGGCCGGCCGCTTTGCGCCGATGGTGCTCGACATCGCCAATACCGGCGTGGCGCGCGGCAAGATCTATCTGGCGAAGCAACGCGGCGAGACGATCCCCGAAGGCTGGGCGATCGATTCCGACGGTGCGCCGACCATCGATGCAGCGGCGGCGATCGACGGCATCATCCTGCCGATGGCCGGCCACAAGGGTTACGCCATCGCCGCGACCATGGACATGTTGTCGGGCGTGCTCACCGGCAGCGCCTTCGGTACCGGCGTCGCCGGCCCCTACCAGACCGATCGCAGGAGCGGCGCTGGTCAGCTCATGATCGTGCTCGACATCAAGGCCTTCCAGCCGCTGGCTGACTTCAACTCGCGCATGGAGCAGATGATCGGCGAGTTGAAAGCCGTGCCGCTCGCGAAAGGCCACGCGGAAGTCTTCTATCCCGGCGAGATCGAGGCGCGTAACGAGGCGGCCAATCGCCGGGACGGGCTGTCGCTGCCGGCGGACACGATCGCCGATCTCGAAAAGGTCGCGCGCGAGACCGGATTGAAGGCGCCGTTCTGAGAGACATGAGCCCGACGCTGCGGCTGCCGTTCCTGATCGTCTTCGCGATGCTGGCCTTTGCCGGCAACTCGCTGCTCTGCCGCATCGCCTTGCGCGACACCTCGATCGACGCCGCGAGCTTCACGTCGATTCGTCTCGCCTCGGGCGCGCTGGTGCTGTGGATCCTGCTGCGCTCGCGCGGCAAGCAGCCGCTGGCGGCGGGAAGCTGGTCGATGGCGGCCATGCTGTTCGCCTACGCCGTCTGCTTCTCCTTCGCCTATCGCGACCTCACCGCCGCGACCGGCGCGTTGCTGCTGTTCGGCGCCGTGCAGCTCACCATGACCGGCTACGGCCTGCTGAAGGGCGAGCGGCTGGGCGGGTTGCGGCTCGTCGGCGTCCTTGTGGCCATCGCCGGCCTCGTCTGGTTGCTGCTGCCCGGCCTCTCGGCGCCGCCGGCTTTCGCGGCGGGCCTCATGCTGGCGTCCGGCATCGCCTGGGGCGCCTACTCCCTGCTGGGCCGCGGCGCCGGCGACCCGACCGCGGCGACGGGCGGCAATTTCATCCGCGCCGTGCCTTTCGCGGCCGTCCTCAGTCTGGCTGCAGCGACGCAAGCCCATCCCGACCAGACGGGCCTGATCTACGCCGTGGCCTCGGGCGCCATCACCTCCGGCCTGGGCTATGTCCTGTGGTACGCCGCCCTGCCGTCGCTCTCGGCCACGTCGGCCGCCACAATACAGCTTTGCGTTCCGGCCATTGCCGCGCTGGGCGGCGCGGTGCTACTCGCCGAGCCTATCACCGCACGGCTGCTGTTCGCCTCCGCGGCCATCCTGGGCGGCATCGCGCTCACCATCCGAAAGAAGAGCTGAGAGTAAGGGGAAACATGTTCGAGGTTGCCGATCGTCTGAAGAACGTGAAGATCTCGGCCTCGGCCGCGATGACCCGCAAGGTGCGCGAGTTGCGCGCCCAGGGCGTCAAGATCGTCGGCCTGTCCTCGGGCGAGCCCGACTTCCCCACCCCGTCGCACGCCATCGAGGCCGCGCACCAGGCGGCACTGGCCGGCGAGACCAAGTATCCGCCGCAGGACGGCATCAAGCCGCTCAAGGAAGCGATCCAGCGGAAATTCAAGCGCGACAACAATCTCGACTATGCGCTGGACGAGATCATGGTCTCCAACGGCAGCAAGCAGATCATGTACGACGTGCTGATGGCGAGCGTGAACCCGGGTGACGAGGTGATCATCCCCGCGCCGGGCTGGATCTCCTATGCCGACCAGGCCGTGATCGCCGGCGCCAGGCCCGTGCCCGTGTCGTGCCCGGAGAACAACCAGTTCAAGCTTCGCGCTGCCGACCTCGACGCCGTGATCACGGCGAAGACCAAGTGGGTGGTGATGAACTTCCCCAACAACCCGACGGGTGCGGTCTGCTCGCCGGCCGAGATGCGCCAGATCTGCGACGTGCTGCTGAAGCACAAGCACGTCATGGTGATGGCCGACGACGTCTATGAGCATCTGGTCTACGGCGACGCGAAGTTCAGCACCGTGGCCGAGGTCGAGCCGGCGCTGAAGGACCGCACGCTCACGGTCAACGGCGCATCGAAGGCCTACGCGATGACCGGCTGGCGGGTCGGCTTTGCCGGCGGCCCGCGCCCGATGATCGCGGCCATGACCAACATGCAGGGACAGATCGGCTCGGGCATCTCGACGATCAGCCAGGCCGCCGCCGTCGCCGCGCTGAACGGTCCGCAGGAACTCCTGAAGGAGCGCGCGGCCGACTACCAGAAGCGCCGCGACGAGGTCGTTGGCATGCTGCGCGCCGCGAAGGGGATCACCTGCCACATGCCCGAAGGCGCGTTCTACGTGTTCCCCAACATCGCGGGCTGCCTCGGAAAGACCACCAAGGGCGGCGCCAGGATCGCCAACGACACCGACTTCGTCACCGCGCTCCTGGAAGAGAAGCACGTCGCCACCGTACAGGGCGCGGCCTATGGCATGAGCCCCTACTTCCGCATCTCCTACGCCACCGACATGGCGAGCCTCCGCGAAGGCTGCACGCGCATCCAGGAGTTCTGCGCGGAGCTGCGCTGACGCGACGTCCTTCGTCCCCCGTCAAACGTAGGGCTATCGCTTGTGTCTCAAAAAGGCGGTGGTGGTCGGCGTTCGCGCGAAAGCGAAAGGTCCCTCGCTTACCTTACATGCGATGGCCAGACTGTAGGACGGGAGAAGAAGGCAAGAGCGGCGTGCGTTCCTACTCCGCCTTGATGCCGGCGGCCTTGATCACCTTCGCCCATTTCTCGGTGGCGTCGGCGAGGATCGCTCCGAATTCCGCCGGCGTGCCACCCAGCACCGTGCCACCCAGCTCGACGATCCGGTTCCTGATCCTGGGATCGGCGAGGCCGGCGTTGAGTTCCTTGTTCAGCAGCTCGATGATTCCCGCCGGTGTCCCCTTGGGCACCCCGATACCGGCAAAGCCGCTGGCCTCATAGCCCGGCACGAAGTCGGCGACTGGCGGAACATCGGGCAGCACGTCCAGGCGGGCCTTGGTCGTGACCGCGAGCGCACGCAGCTTCCCCGCCTTGACCTGCTGTATCGACTCCGACAGCGGCGCGAAGACGACCTGCACATGGCCGCTGATCAGGTCGGCGACCGCCGGCGCACCGCCCTTGTACGGGACGTGGACCAGGTTCACGCCGGTCATCATCTTGAAGAGTTCGCAGGCGATATTCTGCGGCGTGCCCTGGCCGGCCGACCCGTAGTTGATCTTGCCCGGATTGGCCTTGGCGTAGGCGATGAGCTCGGGAAGCGTGGTCACGGGAACGGACGGGTTCACCACGACGAGATAGGCCAGGCGCGCGGCGCAGATGACCGGGGCGATGTCGCGCATGAAGTCGAAGCCGAGATTGGAATAGAGCGCCGCATTGATCGCATGCGGCGTCACCACCTGCAGCAGCGTGTAGCCATCGGGAGCGGCCTTGGCCACGGTCTCGGTGCCGATGTTGCCGCTGGCGCCCGGCTTGTTCTCGACAATGAACTGCTGGCCCAGACGCTCAGTCAGCCATTCCGCCGCCAGACGTGCCTGGATGTCGGTCGCACCGCCGGCGGGAAAGCCGACGACGATGCGGGCGGTTCTCGATGGATAGGCTTGGGCAAGGGCTATGCGGGAAGCCGTGGGCAGCGCAGCAGATCCCACAGCCAGATGCACGAACGTGCGGCGGCGAATCGTCATGGTGCTTCCTCCGCAGGCTGCGCCTTCTCGTGGATTTCAATCCATCCGGGCCAGCTGCGCGATCAGGCTACACCCGGCCTGTCGCCGGGTGGAAGCGGCGAATGCTTTTTCGCCTCGCCCTAAAGGGCGTTGATTTCCTTTACCTTGGCCGTGAGACCGAGCTTGCGGTTGCAGAGGGGCCAGTGCCAGGTCTCGCCCTGGTCGAACATCACCCACTCGGTGAGGGCAGCGGCCTTCTCATAGTCCTGCGCCGCCGCGATCGCTTCCTGCGTCGTCAGCACCGTACCGTCCCGCCGCTGCTGGAAGGTGATGTAGGTGCGTGCCGTGTACTGGAAGCGTCCATGGTAGGCGCCGCGCCCGCCGGTGATGCGATTAGAATGCGGCCCCCAGCTGCCGCTCTCGCAAATCGCGAGTGACTGCACGACCTCGTCCTTGCGCGCCTTCACGAAGATCTCATGTTCCGTCGGGCCCTGCGGCACTGCCGCCGACTCGGCCGGCTTCCTGGCGCACCCCGTCGCCGCGAAGAGCGCGGCGATCACGAGCGGAGCGATGGCGGTTCGATGAATGTTCACGACCCGCCATTGATCACATGATTTTATCCCCAGGGTAAACCCCGGCCGCGATAGGCTTCGGAGGAAGACGCAGCGATGCCACGAGCGCGAACGTGCCATGAACCGACCCCGGTAAAACGCCGCCTACGCTGACTTAAAGCCCTCCCCGCCTCCAAAGACACCGGACGCGCTCACGCTTGCGGGGCGGCGCCGCCGCCGCCGCATTCGTGTACCATTTGTAACGACGCAGGCAGCTTTCAGGCTGCGTCGGCCGGATGGGTCTTGATCCAGTGCCGCGCGATCTCCTCACGCGTCGCCACCCAGACCCTGGGTTTCGACGCCACGTAGTCGAGGAAGCGCGCCAGCGTTGCCGCCCGGCTCGGCCGGCCGGCGAGGCGGCAGTGCAAACCGACCGACATCATCTTCGGCGAGCGCGCGCCCTCGGCATAGAGGACGTCGAAACTGTCCTTCATCGCCTGCAGCCAGCCGTCGCCGGCCGAGAAGCCGGGCGCGACGCTGAACTTCATGTCGTTCACTTCCAGCGTGTAGGGGATGATCAGATGCGGCGCGCCGCCCACCTTCACCCAGTAGGGAAGGTCGTCGCTGTAGGAGTCGCTCGAATAGAGGAACCCGCCGTGCTTCACGACGGCTTCGAGCGTGTGCAGGCCGAAGCGTCCGGTGTACCAGCCGACCGGCGCGCGGCCCGCGGCATGCTTGATCGCCTTCACCGCCTTCTTCATGTGGTCGAGCTCCTGCTCGAGTGTGAAGTCCTTGTAGTTGATCCAGCGCCAGCCGTGGCTCGCGACCTCGTGGCCGGCCTCGGCCATCGCCTTGCCGGCGGCGGGATTGAGTTCCAGCGCGCGGCCGACCGCCCAGGAGGTGAAGCGCATGTTGCGCTCCTGGAAGAGCCGCAGGATCCGCCAGAAGCCGGCGCGGCTGCCATACTCGTACATCGATTCGGTCGACAGATCGCGAGCCCCCGCGAAAGGCGTGCCGCCGGGCGTCTCCGTCAGGAAGACCTCCGAAGCGGCGTCCCCGTTCAGGACCGTATTCTCCCCACCCTCCTCGTAATTCAGCACGAAGCTCACCGCGATGCGGGCGTCGCCCGGCCACTGCGCGTCCGGCGGATTGGGGCCGTAGCCGATCAGGTTGCGGTCGAGATGATTGTGCATGCGGTCCCCGGAAACACGGACACCCGACAGGCGGGCGATTGAAGCCCGACTATGGCGCGGCTATAGCTCGCGCGACAAGCTTGTGGAGGCGAGATGGGCGCGGCCGAAGCGATCAGGGAAGAGCGTCTTTGGCGGCGACACGCCGATATGGCGAAGCTGGGTGGCACGCCGAAGGGCGGCGTGAACCGGCAGGCGCTGTCTGCCGAGGACGCGGCCGCCCGTAACCTGCTGGGTTCCTGGGCAAAGGCGCGCGGCTTCTCGATCTCCACCGATGCCATCGGCAATCTCTTCGTGCGCCGCGAGGGCTCCGACCCGAACGCGCTGCCGGTGATGAGCGGCTCGCACATGGACAGCCAGCCGACCGGCGGCCGCTTCGACGGCATGTACGGCGTGCTGGCCGCCTTCGAAGCGCTGGAGGCGCTGGAGGATGCCGGCGTGAAGACGAAGCGTCCGGTGGTCGCCGTCGCCTGGACCAACGAGGAAGGCTCGCGCTTCCAGCCGGGCGCGATGGGCTCGGCCGTATTCGCCGGCCGCATTGCGCTCGACGCGATGCTCGAGGTGAAGGACTGGAAGGGCGTCGT
Source organism: uncultured Rhodospirillaceae bacterium (assembly GCA_945952105.1). Classification (GTDB taxonomy): domain Bacteria; phylum Pseudomonadota; class Alphaproteobacteria; order Reyranellales; family Reyranellaceae; genus Reyranella. The sequence continues at coordinate 34,746 of CAMFGZ010000029.1, forward strand.
ACTGAAGGACGCGCTGGCTGAGACGCTGAAGGCCGCGCCCGCGCCGATGCGCGAGGGCCGGCCCGGCTTCCCGCTCGACTTCTATGTCGAGGCCCATATCGAACAGGGCCCGCGGCTGGAGAACGCCGCGACCACGATCGGCGTCGTGACCGCCATCCAGGGCAGCCGACGCTACATCGTGACCACCGAGGGCGAGGAGGCGCATGCCGGCACCACGCCGCGCGCCGCCCGCAAGGACGCCTTCGCGGCCGCGGTCCGCATCGCCCAGGCGATGTACGAGGCCACCACCGACGCCGACGACACGCTGCGCTTCACCATCGGCCGCGTCGAGGTCGGGCCGGGATCGCCCAACACGGTACCGGGCAAGACGGTGTTCACCATCGACATGCGCCATCCCGACGATGCCGTGCTCGATGCGCACGAGAAGAAGCTCCATGAGATCGTCGCCGCGAAGGCCGCGCCCTGCACCGGCGGCATCGAGCGCGTCGTCGCCGTCCCGCCGACCAATTTCGATCCGATGGTGGTCGACCTCGTGCGTGCCAAGACAAGGGCGCTCGGGCTCAGCAACATGGACATGCCCTCGGGCGCCGGCCACGACGCCATGCACATCGCCCATCTTTGCCCCACCGGCATGATCTTCGTGCCCTGCGAGCGCGGCATCAGCCACAACGAGATCGAGAACGCCACCCCGCAGGACCTCGCCGCCGGCGCCCGCGTGCTGGTCGAGGTGCTGGCCGAACTGGCGAACCGCTGACGCACCCTTGTCGTCTCCACCCATTGTCATCCCGAGCGTAGCGAGGGACCTTTCCTGCCACCGTTGCAAAGGTCCGTCGCTACGCTCGGGATGACACCGATCCACCAACGAAAGAAACCGTGCCATGTCGAAGAAGATGCAGTCCGAACTCGTCTCGATCCTGTCCGACCTGATCGCGCTGCCGAGTCCCTACCCGCCCGGCACGTCGGTCGAGATCTGCGCCTACACGGCGAAGCGCCTCAAGAAGGCCGGCTACAAGGTCGAGATCGCGACGCACAAGAAGGGCGTCGACAATGTCGTGGCGCGGATGAAGGGCAAGGCGAGAGGCCCCGTCATCGCCTTCAACGCCCATGTCGACACCGTGGGCGTCGGCGAGCGCTCGAACTGGAAGAGCGATCCCTACAAGGCGCTGGTGAAGGGCGGCCTCGTCTATGGCCTCGGCGCCGGCAACTGCAAGGGAAGCATGGCGGTGCAGATCTGGATCGCCGAGGAGATCGCGCGCCGTGGCGGCCCGGCCTCGGGCGAGCTGATCTTCACCTTCGTGGCCGACGAGGAGAATCTCGGGCCCGAGGGCATGGAATACCTGCGCAAGAGCGGCAAGGTGCGCCCCGATGCGTTGATTTTGGGCGCGCAGACCGAGAACAACCTGATCGTGGCCGAGCGCGGCGTGATGTGGGCCCGTCTCACCACCAAGGGCCGCGCCGCCCATGCCGGCAATCCCGCGGCCGGCGACAATGCCATCCTGCGCATGATGCGCCTCGTGGGCGCGCTCAGCTCCTACTACGACAAGGCGCTGGCGCGCCGCGTCTCCGGCGCGATGAAGTCGACGGTCAACATCGGCATGTTCCATGGCGGGCACAACACCAACGTCGTGCCGTCCGCCTGCACCGTCGAGATCGATCGCCGCCTGCTGCCGAACGAGAAGGTGAAGGACGCCTTCAAGGAGCTGAAGAAGGTGGTCGACGGCGTCGGCGAGCCGAAGTCGATGTACGGCGTCGAGTTCCTGACCGGCACCAACGGCTTCTTCGCGCCGGAGAACGGCGCGGCGGTCGGCGCCTTCGAGGCCGCGGTGAAGGCGCACAGCCGCCGCAAGGTGAAGTTCCTCAATGCCACCGGCGTGAGCGACGGGCGCTACTATGCCGACGACGGCATCGAGATCATCAACTTCGGCCCGGGCTCGGGCGCGCAGGGTCATGCCGCCAACGAGAGCGTGCCGATCGCCGAGATGGTCGACGCCGCCCACATCCAGCTCGATGTAGTGAAGCGCCTGCTGGGCTGATCGCGTCCGCAGGTCACGCCGGGGGCTAGAGGTAGCCGCCGGCTTTCAGGCTCTCGACGACCTGGTCCACGAAGCGTGGAATACTCTTGGAGCGCGCCTGGTAGTGGTATCGCTCCAAGGGCATCCGGCTGGCGCCGCTATAGAGCACGCCGCGCACCAGGAACGACGTTGAGATGACCGTGCTGCCCTGGCTCGCCGTACGACCTGCGCCCACGTCGATCTCGAACCTGTAGGTCGGATTGAATTTTTCAACGATGTCTTTCTGGTCGCCATTCCGATCGATCTCCAGCTTTGTCGATCGGCCGATTTCGACGACAATTCCATAGGGCGCCAATGCGCTCTCGAATCTTGCGGCGATGCCTGCACCGTCAAGTCTTTCGTCATTCGGCGTCAACCACAACAGCAAGCGCTGCATCTTCACCGGTGGCGATGACGCCGGCCGAGATTCATGGACAAACGCCGTATCCGTTGACACGCACGCGGCCAAATTGCTTGCGGCCCCCGCTGCCGCGAAAAGAAACAGCCGGCGCGACGAAAAGGACTGCAGCACGTTCAAATCAGCCCATCCTTTCGCAACGTCGCAGTCAGGCCATCGACATAGCGATCCGCCGCCTCCGAGCGCTTCGACGGCGTACCGATAACCCGCCAGAAGTCCGGCAATGAGGTCGAACCACGCCAGATGCGGCTTCCCACCGTACTGTCATAGAGGTCTGCATCGATATCATAATCCTGGACGTATGCGCCGCGCCATCGCGCGTGGCTTGTATGCAGCAGGAGTACCTGGTTGGCATGGAAGCGCATGTTGGTCGCTGCAATCAACGCCATGGGATTGTCTCCCGAAAATTTATCGCCATCGACGACTTCGACGGTTATCCCGAGCGGCGGCCATTTCGCGTCAAAGGCCTGTCTCAGTTCATACGGCTGGAGCAGCGAGTCATACTGGCTTGGAGTCAGTCGTGTAGTACGGAGTCGCACGCCGATAAGTACCCGGCTTAGCTTCTGGCCGGACACGGCAGCCGCATTCGATTGCGTGACGACCTTCTGCTCGGGGGTACATCCCGCAATCGTCATACCCAGCCCCATCACGGCGTGACGACGTCCCAAACTCTTCATTACGTCGACGTCTCCCCTACTCGCACGACCGTAACAGGAATCGTTTCGTCGGTGCTACCGAAGATTGTGAATCCATCCTCTTTACCAAATCTGAATCCGACCGAAGCACCCGTGTGATCGCAGCGATCGTGTCGACTGAATTAGAATCTCGCCGCGCCACCGTTCACGCGGGGAACCCTCGAGATCTGCGCCTAACCTATCGTCTGGAATGCCGGCCGCCGCGTCGGCACTGCGGAGGGTCGGAACACCGACCAGACAGGCCGCTTGCCGGCGCACGGCACCACCTGTCTCGTCTTTGCACCCTGCCCCGGCGCATGGCACGCTGCGGGCAGGGAGAAAACACCATGCCGTTCTACGAAAAAGGCGACGTCCGCATCCATTACGAGGAGATGGGCTCGGGCCTGCCGCTGCTGATCATTCCGGGCGGCGGGCTGAACTCGACCATCGCCGGTCTCGACAAGACCCATCCGTTCAATGCCATGCGGGAATTCAGCGACCGCTTCCGCTGCATCTGCGCCGACCTGCGCAACGCCAATGGCGGCCAGTCGACCGGTCCACTCGACATCGAGCGCACCTGGGATGCCATCACCGACGACCATGTCGGCCTGATGGACCATCTCGGCGCCGAGCGGTTCATGGTGCTGGGCTACTGCATCGGCCAGCCGCTGATCTGGAACCTGATCAAGCGCGTGGGCGACCGGGTGATCGCCGCGGTGCTGACCCAGCCCTCGGGCTTCCGCCCCGAGCTGCCCAACCAGTTCTACGACAACAACATGAAGGGCTGGGGCCCCGACTTCGTGGCCAGGCGGCCGGAATACACGATGGACCAGGTGAGCCAGTACCTCACCAACATGTACACGAAGAAGGCCGACTTCGTGTTCACCGTGCCACGCGAGTTCGTGAAGTCCTGCAGGACGCCGATCCTCGTCGCCCCCGACGACAGCCCGCCGCATCCCTACAAGGTCGCGATGGAAGTGGCGATGCTGTCGCCGAACTCGCAGGTCACGCTCTATCCGTGGAAGGACACGCCGGAGCGGGTGCCGCTGGCGGTGCGCCACATCAGGATGTTCCTGGAGGCGCACCGGCCTTGATCGGCGCGGGGCTTCAACCCGGCCGCGTTTCCACGATCAATCCGACGATCCGCCGAACGATCGGCATCACTGCCAGGAGGACCGGAAAAGCGACCAGCCACGAGAGGCCCCAGGCGCTCATCCATGTCGCGGGAAAGCCGGCCGACAACCCCATGCTGCGGGCCGTGGCGATTCCCGACACGACGAAGGTCATGATGAGCGACAGGACGAAGGGAAGAACGACCGGGGCATAGCGCGCCGGCAGGCGGCGAAATTCAAACCGTGTATTCAAGATATTGGTCTCACGCAGGGTCTTCGGCATGACGATGGAAGCCGAGGACGGTTGACTGCGTTGCCTTACGTGAGACGCTTACGATCTTCTTCGAGAAGACGGAGGACCGTATAGTCCAATTGCGAATCTCTCGCAATCAAATTCATCAAGCCGTCTTCTGCGCCTTCAGCCCGAGCTTCTCGATCGTCTGTTCGCGCATCACGAACTTCTGGATCTTGCCGGTGATGGTCATCGGGAATTCCGGCACGAACTCGATGTAGCGCGGGATCTTGTAGTGGGCGATCTGGCCCTGGCAGAAGGTTCGGATCTCCTCGTCGGTCGCGGTCTGGCCGGCATGCAGCTTGATCCAGGCGCAGACCGCCTCGCCGTAGCGCGGGTCGGGCACGCCGATCACCTGCACGTCCTGTACCTTCGGGTGCCGGTAGAGGAACTCCTCGATCTCGCGCGGATACACGTTCTCGCCGCCGCGGATGATCATGTCCTTGAGGCGGCCGACGATGTTGACGTAACCCTGCTCGTCCATGGTCGCGAGATCGCCGGTGTGCATCCAGCCCGCCTCGTCGACGGCCTCCTTCGTCTTGGCCTCGTCGTTCCAGTAGCCCTTCATCACCGAGTAGCCGCGGGTACAGAACTCGCCGGTCTCGCCGCGCGGCACGGTGCGGCCCTCGGTATCGACGATCTTGATCTCGATGTGCGGCAGCACCTGGCCGACGGTGGAGACGCGGCGCTCCACCGGATCGTCGGTGGCGCACTGGGTCGAGACCGGCGAGGTCTCGGTCATGCCGTAGGCGATGGTGACTTCGCCCATGTGCATGTGGCTCTGCACCTTCTTCATCACCTCGATGGGACAGGGCGAACCCGCCATGATGCCGGTGCGCAGGCTCTTGAGGTCGAACTTCGCGAAATCGGGATGGTCGAGCTGGGCGATGAACATGGTGGGCACGCCGTAGAGCGCCGTGCAGCGTTCCTCGGCCACGGCCTGCAGGGTCGCGAGCGGATCGAAGGCTTCCGACGGATAGACCATGGTCGAGCCGTGCGTCAGGCAGCCCAGGTTGCCCATCACCATGCCGAAGCAATGGTAGAGCGGCACGGGGATGCACAGCCGGTCCTCGGGCGTGAGCTTCAACCCCTCGCCCACGAAATAGCCGTTGTTCAGGATGTTGTGGTGGCTGAGCGTGGCGCCCTTGGGGAACCCGGTCGTCCCTGAGGTGAACTGGATGTTGATCGCGTCGTCGAACTGCAGCAGCGGCGCCAGCTCGGCGATGCGCGCCTTCTCGGCATTGCCGCCGGCCGTCGCGACATCGTCGAAATTCAGCATGCCCGGCGTCTTCTCCCTGCCGAGCCGGATGACGTGCCGGAGATGCGGCAGCTTGCCGTCCTTCACAAGGTCCTCGACGATCTCGAGATAGTTCGAGGTCTTCAGCGCCGGCGCCAGGATCAGCGCGCGGCACTCGACCTTGTTCATCGCATATTCGAGCTCGGCGCGGCGGTAGGCCGGGTTCACGTTCACCAGCACAAGGCCCGCCTTCGCGGTCGCGAACTGCGCCAGCGTCCATTCCGACGTGTTGGGCGACCAGATACCCACCCGATCGCCGCGCTCCAGGCCCAGAGTCAAAAGGCCCGCGGCCAGCTCGTCGACGCGGCGGCCGAGTTCGCCCCAGCTCCAGCGCACGTTCTGGTGGCGGACCACCAGCGCCTCGCGGTCGCGATGGGTCGCGACGGTCCGGTCGAAGAAGGCGCCGATTGTCTCGCCGATCAGCTTCCTCTCCGACACGCCGTGATCGTAGGAGATATCGTGAGAGATTCTGGGGGCAGCCTGAGCTTTGGTCATGAATCGAGCTTAGCGCGCCATGCGAGATTTGGAATCATGAAACTCAATTTCGTCACCGTGGACGTGTTCACGGACCGCCAGTTCGGGGGTAACCCGCTGGCCGTCATTACCGATGCGCAGGGCCTGTCGACCGAGCGCATGCAGGCCATCGCGGCCGAGTTCAATCTGGCTGAAACGACCTTCGTGCTGCCGCCCAAGGACCCGGCCCATACCGCCGAGGTCCGTATCTTCACGCCCAAGGCCGAGATGCCGTTCGCCGGCCATCCCAATGTCGGCACCGCCTTCGTGCTGGCGCGTGCCGGCACCAGCTGCGGCCGGCCGGTGGGCGGCGACCGGCTGGTGTTCGAGGAGAAGGCCGGGCTGGTGAACATGGACATCACCCATGAGGCCGGCGCCGTCGTGGCGACCCGTCTCGCCGCGCCCGTGCCCTTGAGCTTCGGCGAGGAGATCGATCCCGCTCTCGTGGCACAGGCCTGCTCGCTGAAACCCGACGACCTGAAGTTCGACGTCCACCCGCCGCGCGTGGCGTCCTGCGGAGCGCCCCTGCTCTTCGTCGAACTGAAGTCGCGCGAGGCGCTGAAGCGCGCCGCGCCGCGTGCCGAGATCTTCGCGCGCGAGCTGCCGCGCGACCGCATCGTCGGCATCCATCTCTACGTCCAGGCAAAGGGGGGCGAGATCGACGTGCACACCCGCATGTTCGCCCCCGAACACGGCATCCCCGAGGATCCCGCGACGGGCGCCGCCAACGTGGCGCTGATCGGCGTGCTGACGCATCACCGGCCCGAGGCCGACATCACCCTGGCGAAAACCATCGGCCAGGGCTTCGACATGGGCCGACCCAGCGTGCTGCAGGCCTCGGCCGAGAAGAAGGCCGGCAAGGTCGTCGCGACCTACATCGGCGGCCGCTGCAAGCCGATGATGAGCGGCGTGATCGAACTGGAGTGAGGCTAAGGGTCCCTCGCTGCGCTCGGAATGACAACATTGCTGGAATCGACGCAGTGCGCCAATGAAAGAAAAGGCGCCATCCCGAGCGCAGCGAGGGACCTTTCACTTTTGCCTGGTTAGCGGCAACGCCGCGCCCTGCTTCACCGGACGCAACGCGAACGAACTCCGAATCTGCGCGATGCCCTGGATCTTGGTGAAGTCCATGACGAAGCGCTCGTAGGCTTCTAGGTCGGGGACGACCACGCGCAGCAGATAGTCGCTGTCACCGGTCATCAGGTAGCATTCCATCACCTCGGGCCGCTCGGCGGCCGCGCGCTCGAAATCCTTCAGGGCCTTCTCGTTCTGGGTCGAGAGCGAGACGCTGACGAAGACGTTGACCGACAGGCCGACCGACTTGGCGTCGACCTGCGCGGCATAACCCTTGATGACCCCCGCCTCCTCCAGCGCCTTGACCCGCCGCCAGCACGGCGACGAGGACAGCCCGACCTGCTCGGCGAGGTCGGCATTGCTCAGGCGGCCATCGTGCTGCAGCCGTTCGAGAATGCGCCGGTCGATCGCATCTAGGGAGATCATTGCTCAACCTATCGTTTTTCAGGTAAATCCTGCCCTATACAGCCCCCTGGACGACCTGAACGCAAGGACCTTCCAGCCCGTCGGGAGTATCCGTTGGCCATGACCACCCTCGCCCCCATCCAGCGTCTCCGCCTTCTCCGTGAACTGGAACGCAAGGTGCTGTGGCTCAGCGCCTGGACGATCCATCACGCCAACCACATCCGTCCCAACCGCGACGGGCTGAAGGTCGGCGGCCACCAGGCCTCCTGCGCCTCGCTGGCGACGGTGCTGTCGGCGCTCTATTTCTCGGTGCTGCGGCCGGAGGATCGCATCGCGGTGAAGCCACATGCTTCGCCGGTCTTCCACGCGATCCAGTACCTGTTCGGGCACCAGACCCGTGAGAAGCTCGAACGCTTCCGCGCGCTGGGCGGCGCGCAGTCCTATCCGTCGCGCACCAAGGACGTGGACGATGTCGACTTCTCGACCGGCTCGGTCGGCCTCGGCGTCGCGATGACTTTGTTCTCGTCGATCGTGCAGGACTATGTGCGGCTGAAGAACCTGGGCGACGGCAAGCGGCCCACTGGTCGCATGGTGGCGCTGGTCGGCGACGCCGAGCTCGACGAGGGCAACATCTTCGAGGCGCTGCTCGAAGGCTGGAAGCACGACGTTCGCAATCTCTGGTGGGTGATCGACTACAACCGCCAGAGCCTCGACGGCGTGGTGAACGACCGGCTGTTCGGCCGGGTCGCCGAGATGTTCGAGCTCGTCGGCTGGCGCGTCGTCACGTTGAAGTACGGCAAGCTGCTGGAGACGGCCTTTGCCCAGGCCGACGGCGCGCATCTGCGCGACTGGATCGACGCCTGCCCCAACTCGCTCTACTCGGCGCTGGTGTTCAAGGGCGGCGCCGGCTGGCGCGAGGCGCTGACGCGCGACCTCAACCAGTATCCCGGCATCCGCCGCATCCTCGACCAGCACGACGACGCGGCGCTGCACAAGTTGATGACCAACCTCGCCGGCAACGACATGCAGGCCGTGATCGACGCCTTCGAGAACGTCACCGACGACACGCCGACCTGCTTCATCGCCTACACGATCAAGGGCCAGGGCCTGCCCTTCGCCGGTCACAAGGACAATCACTCCGGCCTGATGACGCTCGAGCAGATGGCGGGCTTCAAGAAGGGCATGGGGATCGAGGACGGCCAGGAGTGGGACAAGTTCGCGGGCCTCACCTCCGCGCCGGCCGATCTGCAGGCCTTCCTCGATGCAGCACCTTTCAACGCCGAGGGCCGCCGCCGCACAGATGCGCCGGTCGTCGCCATCCCGGCACAGCTGACCAAGCCCAACGACAGGAAGTCGAGCACGCAGGAGGGCTTCGGCAAGATCCTGAACGCCATCGCGTCGGAGGACGGCGAACTTGCCCGCCACATCGTCACGACCTCGCCCGATGTGACGGTCTCGACCAATCTCGGCGCCTGGGTGAACCGTCGTGGCCTGTTCGGTCATACCGAGGCGGAGGACGTGTTCCGCGAGCTCAAGGTCGTGTCGGCGCAGCTTTGGCGGCAGACGCCCAAGGGTCAGCATGTCGAGCTGGGCATCGCCGAGAACAACCTGTTCATCCAGCTCGCCGCGATGGGCCTCAGCCATCAGCTGTTCGGCGCGCGCCTGCTGCCGATCGGCACGCTCTACGACCCGTTCATCGCGCGCGGCCTCGATGCGCTGAACTACGCCTGTTATCAGGATTCGCGCTTCATGCTGGTGGCGACGCCCTCCGGCGTGACGCTCGCGCCGGAAGGCGGCGCGCATCAGAGCATCCACACGCCGCTGATCGGCATCGGCCAGCCCGGCATGGTCTCGTATGAGCCGGCTTATGTCGACGAGCTGGCGGTGCTGATGCGCCATGGCTTCGAATACATGCAGCAGCCCGACGGCGGCTCGATCTACCTGCGCCTGTCGACGCGCAGCCTCGCCCAGCCCGAGCGCACGCTGACGCCGGCGCAACAGAACGACATCGTCTCCGGCGGCTACTGGTACGCCCCGCCCGAGGACGGCGCCGACGTGGCGATCGTCGCCATGGGCGCGGTGACGCCCGAGGCGGTCGCCGCGCATGAAAGCGTCGCGCGCGACTTCGGCGGCGCCGGCCTGCTGGTGCTGACTTCGCCCGACCGGCTGCACACCGACTGGCTGGCCGCGCAGCGGAATCGCGGCCGTACCGCGGGCACGGTCGATCGCTCGGCCAGCCCGATCGAGCGACTGCTGGCTCCCTTGTCGCGCGATGCGCGCATCGTGACGGTGATGGACGGCCATCCGCTGGCCCTGTCGTGGCTGGGATCGGTGCGCGGACAGAGGGTCGTGCCGCTCGGTATCGAGAAGTTCGGCCAGTCCGGCGACATTCCCGATCTCTATCGCGCCTACGGGCTCGACACGGCGGCGATAATCGACGCGGTGGCGCGCGCCGTCTAAACTGGCGGCGTGAAAGTAGACGGCACACCTTACCGAACCATCTGGCTCGGCGCCGACGGCACGACCGTCCAGGCCATCGACCAGACCCTGCTGCCCCACCGCTTCGTCGTGCGCGATTTCCGCACGATGGAGGATGCCGAGATGGCGATCCGCACCATGATCGTGCGCGGCGCGCCGCTGATCGGCGCGGCTGCCGCCTACGGCATGGCGCTGGCCATGGCGACCGACCCGTCCGACGCGATGCTCACGCGCGCCTACACGGTGCTGCTGGAGTCACGGCCGACGGCCGTGAACTTGCGCTGGGCACTCGACGACCTTCGGGCGCTGCTGGCGCCGTTGCCGCCGGCAATGCGCCGTGAAGCCGCTTATCGCCGCGCCGCCGAGATCTGCGACGAGGATGCCGAGATCTGCCGCCGCATCGGCGAGAACGGGCTTGGCCTCATCCGCAAACTGAAGCCGCGCGGCAAGGGCGGGCGCATCAACGCCCTCACCCATTGCAACGCGGGCTGGCTCGCCACCGTCGACTGGGGGACCGCGCTGGCGCCAATCTACCAGGCGCACGATGCCGGCATTCCCATCCATGTCTGGGTCGACGAGACTCGCCCCCGCAATCAAGGCGCCAGCCTGACGGCGTGGGAGCTGGGCAAGCACGGCGTGCCGCACACGGTGATCGCCGACAATGCCGGCGGCCATCTGATGCAGCACGACCACGTCGACTTCGTCATCACCGGCACCGACCGCACGACGCGCGGCGGCGATGTCTGCAACAAGATCGGCACCTACCTGAAGGCACTGGCCGCGCACGACAACGGCGTACCCTTCTATGTCGGGCTGCCCTATCCGACCATCGACTGGACGATCCTCGACGGCGTGCGCGACATCCTGATCGAGGAACGCAGCGCGCGCGAAGTGTCCCACATGACCGGGCGTTTGGTGAAAGAGGGGGCCGAGTCGGGCGAGCTTGCCACGGTGCAAATCCTCCCCGAGGGCAGCGCCGGTGCCAATCCCGCCTTCGACGTGACGCCGGCCCGTCTCGTGACGGCACTGATCACCGAGCGTGGCGTGTGCGAGGCCAGCGAAGCCGGCCTGCTATCGCTCTATCCCGAGCAGTCGCGGGCGGCGTGAAGGTCACCCCAGCGGCCAAGGCCACCATCGGGCTTTGCCTCACCCAGATCGTGGGCTGGGGCACCACCTTCCTGATGCCCTCGGTGCTGGGCCGCCACATCGAGCGCGATCTCGGGCTGCCGAGCGAGGTCGTCTATGGCGGCATCACCGTGATGTTCGGCGTCGGGGCGCTGTTTGCGCCCTGGGTCGGCCGCCTGCTCGACCGTACCGGGGCGCGCTCCGTGATGGCCGCCGGCTCCGTCGTCTACGCACTGTCGCTTGCCGCGCTCTCCTTCTCGCAGGGGCTGGTGAGCTATCTCCTGTGCTGGGCCGCCATGGGTATCGCCTCGACCCTGGCGTTGAACACACCGGCCAGCATCGCGCTGGCGCAGATCGCCGGCAGCCGCGCGCGCCAGGCGATCGCGATCCTGGCCATCATCGGCGGCTTCGCCTCGACCGTCTTCTGGCCAGTCTCCGAGGCACTCGAAGTCTTCATGAGCTGGCGCGGCGTGCTGCTGATCTATGCCGCGATCCATCTCCTGGTCTGCGCGCCGGTCCACCTGCTGGTGCTGCCCGGCCGCCCGGCCGTGGGTACGCACGCCGCGGCCGGCACGACGGCGTCGCCCCCGCCGTCAGACCAGACGAAACGCATTTTCCTGCTGCTGGCGGTCGCCTTTTCCTGCGGCGCCTTCATCTTCACCGGCTTCATCGTGCACGCGATCGGCGTGCTGCGCGGCCTCGGCCACGATCCCGCCTCGGCCCTGCTGCTGGCCTCGCTGATCGGGCCGGCGCAGGTGGCGGTGCGCCTGGTCGAGCTGATGTTCGGCCATCGCTACGCGATCAGCAGCTCGGCCCTGTTCGCCGCCGCCGTCCTGCCGCTTGGCCTGGGCCTTGCCCTGTTGGCTGGCGGCAATTTCGCGGTCGCGCTGCTCTGCCTGATCGGATACGGAATCGCCAACGGCCTGAAGGCGGTGCTGCGTGCAACGCTCCCTCTCGCGCTCTTCGGGCGCGCCCAGTTCGGCACCTATCTCGGCCGGCTCGCGCTGCCTCAGGGCATCGTCTCGGCCGCCGCGCCACCGGTCCTTGCTGCCGTGATGGCCAATTACGGCGCCGAGGGCGTGCTCGCCGTCACCTTCGTGGTCGCCACGGTGGCGCTCGTCGCCACGATCCTGCTGGTGCGCGCGAGCGGTACGGTCCGCTGATCAGGAACGCCTATTCACCACGGACGGCGTCATCAAGGACCGCAGCAGTGACCAGAGGACGATTGCGAGCGGCACCGACAGCGTGACCCACGACAGGACGCGCCACGGTCCCTCGCCGCCCAGCAGCGCCGACAAGAGGCCGACCACGGTCAACACCGCCAGCAGTGCAGGCCAACGCCATGTCTTCACGTCGAGTGCGCCTGCACCGCCGCCTCTTCGCGCAGGCGCGCCTCGAAGGGCGAACGGCGGCGCGAGAGCCACAGATAAAGACCGCTACCCAGCACGACGATGGTCACGAGGTCGAGCAGCGCCCAGATGATCTTCAGCGGCAAGCCGCCATAGTCGCCAAAGTGCAACGGCCGAGACACCTGCAGCGTGCGCAGGTACCACGGCATTTCGACGACGCTGGTGAGCTGGCCGCTGACCACGTCGACCAGCACCGGCGTGAACAGGCGCGCGGTGAGCGCGGCGTCGCCCTTGGTCCAGATCAGGTAGTGATGCGCGCTTCCAACCCGGCCGTTCGGGAACACCACGCTGGTCGGCCGTCGTCCCGGCAGGATGTTCGCCGCGAGATCGTAGGCCGCCTGCACCGAGGAGAAGGACGCCGCCTCGGGCACCGCCTGCCCGCGATAGGGCTTCAGCATCTCCTGGACATGGGTGCGCTGCCACACCGCGAAGAGCGGCCGAGACAGCTCGTTCATCACGCCGGTCGCGCCGACCACCAGCGCCCAGGCGATCGTCACTACGCCCAACATGTTGTGCAGGTCGAGCCACCATAGGCGCCGCGACGCCCCGCGCAACTCGCCGAACTTCTGCCGCCGCGCGAAGGGCGCGTAGAGCACGCCGCCCGACACGGTGGCCACCACGAATACCAGCCCCATGAAGCCCAGGAACAGTTCGCCCGGCAGTTCGGCGAAGAGGTCGCGATGCAGACGCAGCATCAGGTCGACGAAGGTGAGCGGACGCACCTCGGCGGGCTCGATCTCGTTGCGGAACTCACCGGTCCGCGAATCGAAGCGCAGGCGGCTCGCGGTCTTCGGCTCGGCCGTCGGCGAAGGCAGCATGCCAACCGAGACCTGCGGCTCGTCGTCGTCGACGAAGACGAACCAGACGTGATGGTCGGGCCGCCTCTCCTTCGCCGCCGCGACGATGCGATCGAGGTTGGCGAGTGGCATGTCCGCCGGCAGGTCGGCGTAGGGCGGCTGGTCGCCGAGAAGTTCGTTCAGCTCGTCGCTGAAAATCAGCGGCAGGCCAGTGATGCAGAACAGCAGCAGGAAGACCGTGCAGGCGAGGCTGGTCCATTTGTGGACCAGCGCCCAGCGCCTGAGTCTCTTAATATCTCCGCGCGCGCGCGCCATCGGCCCGGTCAGAAATCGGTGCTGAGCGATAACAGGAACGTCCGCGGCGCGCCCATCGCGAGGCCGAAGGTGCTGGTCGCCGAAGCCCAGTAGTTGGCATCGAACAGATTCTCGACGTTGAGGCGCAGCGCCACCGGCTTGCCGTCCGGCCGGTCGAACACATAACGCACGCCGGCGTCGAAGCGCGTCCAGCCGGGAATGCTCTGGTAGTTGGTCGGATCGAGATACTGCGCGCTCGTGTAGATCATGCGTCCCGAGAAGGTCAGGCCCTTGAGGAAGCTCGCGTCCCACTCCGCGCCGAGATTAAGCTGGACGTTGGGAACGCCCGGCGCGGTCTTGCCCTGCGTGAGAGGAGTCGCGGTGCTGAGCAGCTTGCCCTCGAGCAGCGTGATGCCGCCCAGGGGCCGGAAGCCTTCCCACGGTTCCCCGAAGACCATCAGCTCGATGCCCTGGTTACGCTGGATGCCGTCGACCGCAAACGTGGCCGTGGACGGATTGGTGAAGCCCGAGGGTTGGTCGATCTGGAACAGGCTGAGCGTCGTCGCGAACTTGCCGAAATCGACCTTGGCGCCGACCTCGTACTGCCTGGTCTTCATCGGCGCGAACATCTGGCCGGCGTTGACCGTGCCGGCGGGCGCCGTCGGTCCCTGCTGCAGCCCCTCGATCCAGTTGCCGTAGATCGAGACGTTATCCCAAGGCTTCACGATGAAGCCGAGCGCCGGCGAGAAGGCACTCTGATCGTAGGACGCCGTGATCGCGCCGGTCACGTTGCTGAAGTTGCTGACCTGCACGCGCTGCAGGCGGCCGCCGAAGACGAACTGGATACGCTCGTCGAACACCGACGCCACGTCCGCCACGGCAAGGCTCGTGAGCTGGGTGCCGGCGATCTTGGGTGGATTGAGGGTCGGCACGAAGGGTTTGGCGACGAAGGTGGGATTGTAGAGGTTCGACGGGATGGCGACGAGGATGGGCGAGAGCGAGCCGTTCTCCAAATAGACCCGCGTGCCGGTGACCGACAGAGCATGGTTCACCGGCCCGGTATTGGCGCGGCCTCGCACCCCGGCCGTTTGCGTGTCGGCGTTCGACCAGCCAGGGAAATTGAACGGTGCATCGGTCAGGTTGCCGTTGGCATTGGTGATCGTGGCGAAGCCCGACAGGCTGGAATAGCGCTGCTTGCGGCCTCCGATCGCCGCAAAGGCCGTCCAGTCGGGCGTGATGTCGAACTCGCCCTGCACGGCGCCGAACAGGTCGTCGGTTTGCATGTAGGTCCAGGGCTGGAACCAGTTGGCCCGTCCGCCCGGCGCCACCGGCACCGCGACACCCGCGGCGACATAGCTGGGACGCAGCGGCGAGTTCACGGTCTGCGTCTGGTAGCCGTAATCGAACGAGAGCCGGACGCGATCGCCCTTGAAGTCCATGCCAAAGACCGCGGCGCCCAGCTCCTGCGTCTGGCGATCGACGGCCGTCGAGCCGTTGCGATAGGTGCCGTTGAAGCGCACGCCGAATTCCTTGTCGCCGCCGAAGCGGCGGCCGAAATCGACGTTGCCGCCGAACTGCGCGCCAGTGGCATAGGTGGCGGTGACGCGGTTGAGCGGATCGTTGGTCGCGCGCTTCGGCACCAAGTTGACGGAGCCGCTCACACTGCCGAAGGGTGGCATGCCGTTCAGCATCGCATTCGGCCCCTTCAGGATCTCGACGCGGTCGAGATAGTCCGGCAGCACCTGGACCGGGGGCGCGACACCATAGAGACCGTTGAAGGCCCAATCGTTATTGTTGAAGCTGAATCCGCGAATCATCAACGGCGTCGTATAGCTGGACGCCGACCAGGAATTGCGCACCGATGGATCGTTGGCGACGACGTCCGCGAGGGTGCGCGCATTCTGGTTGCGCATGAGCTCGGACGTGTAGCTCGTCTGGTTGAACGGCGTGTTCATGAAGGTGCGTTCGCCGAGGATACCGACCTGCCCGCCGGTCGCCACCTGTCCGCCCGCATAGGCAGGCAGCGGATTGTCGATCATGGCCTGCGGCGGGACATTGACGCCCTGCACTTGCACGGGATCGAGCTGCAGGGCGCCAGAGGTCGCACCTTGTTCGACCCGGTGCAGCGCGATCGTCGCGCCCGAACTGGTAAACGTGAGCCCTGTCCCGGCGAGAAGCTGCTGCAGCGCCTCATTCACGCCGAGAGAGCCCTGCACGCCCGAAGTCGAAAGACCGCGCACGAGCGCGGCGTCGGCCGTGATCTGGCGACCGGATTGTTGGCCGAACAGAACCAGCGCGCTGGCCAGCGTCTGCGGTGGAATATTGTAGGCGCGCGGGTTCACCGCTTGCGCGGTCTCGAGGCCCGGCGCCACGGGCTGCGCCCAAGCCGCCCTGCCGCTCACCGTCGCCGCTGCCAGAACGAACGCCGCTCCTGCCAAACTCTTCTTCACGCTGTACTCCCCCGCGCGGACACGGGAGCTGGCACGCAGTCGCGGCGGCTCGCCCTCTCGGGCTTGAGCGGTCCTGCTCCCCTACTGAGACAACGACGCAGCCGGACCGGATTCTAAAGAAACTGCCGGCGCGCTCAGTTTGCGGAAACGACCAGCAACCAGGGCGTCACGCGGCGCACCTTTGCACCGTGGGCACGCGCAATGCCGCGCAAAGCTTCCTCGGGATCGGCGAGATTGTAGACGCCGGTGATGCGACGGGTGCCGAGCGAAGCATCCGCCAGGACGATGGAACCACCATAGTATCGGCGGAGCTGATCGACGGCGTCCTGCAGGCTCCTGTCCTGCGCGAGAAGCTGGCCGGTCCTCCAGCCCGCGACGAGTTGCGGCGCTTCGGTCCCGCGCTGGGCAAGACCGCTCCATCCGACGCGGACCGTGTCGCCGGCAACGAGGCGTTCCGCCGTGCCCGACACCGTCGAGGCAACCTGCACGATGCCTTCCTGAACACCGACGCCAACGCCGTCACTGTCACGACGAACCTCGAAGCTCGTGCCGACGACTGTGGTGCGCACGGAGCCGGCCTTGACATGAAACGGCCGCGTCGGATCGGGCTTCACCTGAAAGAAGGCCTCGCCCTCCAGGAGCCGGACCTGCCGCTCGCCGGCGGTGAACGACACCGCAATGGCACTGGAAGCCGACAGCATGACGATGCTGCCGTCTTCCAGATCGAAGCTGCGCAGCTCGGCCGTCGAGGTGACGTGATCGGCTTGCAACCGCACCATCGCCGCCGGCGCTACGACGAGCGCGACCGCGGCGGCGGCCATGGCGCCCATCGCGGCAAGCGCCCAGCGACCACGAACCTTCTGCCAGAGACTCTCGCTCGCGCGGACGGGCGCCGGTCGAGCCTTGCTCCGCCGTTGCGCGAGAAAGGGTTGCCACTTGTCCGCATGTACCGGCGCCACGGCGCCAGCCAGATCCGACACGCGTGCAGTCGCCGCCCAGGCCGCTTCGTTTAGCGCGCTCGTGGCGCGCCACACCTCGAAGCGCTGGCGCAGGGCGCGATCTTCCGGCTCCTCGCGCAGGAGGATCAGCCATTCGGTGGCTTCGCGCGAGGCACGTTGTCGTGCCGGATCCGTCGTCGCTTCCATCCCTTCTCCCGTGCGGCCACGCCCCTGCAACCGACTGCGGGCAAGCTCCTATTCCGTCAACGATTCAACGGAAGAAGATTCTAGAAATAGTGTCAGACCCAGCCGAGCCGCTCCTTGCAGTGTTGGACGGCGTCGGCAACCAGCACACCGGCGAGCGGCAGGGAAATGTCGAGAAACTCGGCGATCTCACGCAGCTTGCTACCGCCGAAACGATGCATTTCAAAGGCAATGCGCGTGCGTTCCGGCAATTCTTCGAGGGCTGCGCCCAGCAGCCGGAGTTGGTCGCGATACAGCGCGTCGGTCTCGGGCGTCACCGGCTTGTCCGGGGACACGGCCGCCGCCGCCTCGAGTTCGACCGGAGCGAATATCCTGCTCTCGCGAGCCCCGCGACGCTGGCCGTCGAGCGCCAGATTGCGGACGATGCGGTAGAGATAGCCCAGCGGCTCCGCGAGCAGGCGCTGGCGCGCAACCTCGTCGAAGCGCAACCACGCTTCCTGCACCAGATCCTCTGCCTGCGCCCGCGATCCCACGATGCCGGTCGCATAGTCGACCAGCAAACGGCGATGAGCGGTGAAGATGGACGAAGCGTCGGACGGCACGATGATCGTCCTTAACGCAATTGAGAATGTCTCGCAATTGGAACAAGCCTAGCGGGCCGTCGCGTGTCTCGCCTCTCGCTATCGGCTTTCGCCGAATATCTTCAGCCGGTACTCGACGAGCCTGTAGCCGAGGCGAAGTGCTTCACGTTCGAGGAGTTCGCGCAGCCCGTCGTCGTCGACCTCGACGATCTCGCCGGTGCCGGTGTCGATCAGATGGGGATGCGGCGCACTGCCGGTGCGTTCGTACCGCGCCTTGCCGTCGCGAAATACGTGGCGTGTCACGATCCCGGCCGTGGTGAGGCTGTTCAACGCGCGATAGACGGTGGCGACGCCGATCTTGCGGCCGACCGAAGCGCGGCGGTGTATCTCGAAGGTACAGGGATGGTCGGTCGCGGCTTCGAGAACCTCCAGCACGATGCGCCGCTGTTCCGTCAGCCGCACGCCGCGCTCGCGGCAGAGTTCGTCGAGCGGCCCCACCTTCACCTCTTCAGGAAGAAGTTTACCGGCACGGCGATCTCGAGGCTCTCGCCCGGCTGGTCCGACGGCAGTGGCGGCAAGGGCTGAGCGCGCGTCAGCATTTCCAGTGCTTCCGCGTCGAGCGCGGCATTGCCCGACGAGCGCACGATGCGCGCCGCCAGCACGCGGCCGTCGCGGCTCATCGTGAAAAGGACCACCGGCTGGCCCTCGCGGCGAGCACGCTGTTCCTCCGACGGATAGCGCTTATGACGCTCCAGATGGCGCTGCAGCACTCCCTTCCAGGTCGGCAGGCTCGCGGACGGCGGATCGGACGACGCGCCGGGCATCGGGGCGGCGGCCACGCGCGATTGCTCGGGCGCGGCCGGTGGCGCCGAGACCTTGGGCTGCGGCGGCTTCTTCTCCACTTTCTTTTCGACCGGCCTGGGTGGTGGTGGTGGCTTGAGGTCGAGCGGCGGCGGCGGTTCCGGATCGGGCAGCGTCACCTCGGCCATGACCGGCGGCGGCATCTCCACGGGAGGCGGCGGCTCCGGCTCGGGGATCACCTCGCTCAGTTCCGGTCCCGGCGGCGCTTCATTGGGGGCGGCTTCGGGAGCGGCGGGCAGGGGCGCCAGTTCCATCATGATGGCGGCGGGCGGAGGCGAGTACGGCACTTCGCCGTTCACCCAGCCGAGCGCAATCCGGATGGCCCCGGCGTGCAGCGCCAGAACGAAGACGAAGCTTCCGATCCAGCGCAACGCTTCCCTCATTGCTCGAGCCCGACCAGCGCCACCTTGAGGTAGCCCGCGCTCCGCAGCACGTTCATCGCCTGCATCAGTTCGCCATAAGGCACGGCCTTGTCGGCGCGCAGGAAGATGCGCTCGTCCTTCCTGGCCCCCGTCGCTTCGTCGAGCGCCCTCGGCAGCGCCTCGCGGCTGACCGGCGTGTCCTTCAGCGTGAACGACAGATCGCCCTTCAGGGTGAGGAACAACGGCGTATCGGGTTTCGGTTGCCGCTCGGCCGTCGAGACCGGCAAGTCGACCGGCACATCGACCGTCGCCAGCGGCGCCGCCACCATGAAGATGATGAGCAGCACCAGCATCACGTCTATGAACGGCGTGACGTTGATCTCGTGGTTCTCGGCCAGATCCTCGTCGCCGTGGTCGAGCTTCACCGACATCGGCTACCTCCGCCCCAGGTCGCGCGAGACGAGGCGCAGCACGGCGGCCGACGTGTCCCCGACCAGCGCGCGATAGCCGGCTACCTGGCGCGCGAAGTGGTTGTAGATCACCACCGCCGGGATGGCCGCGGCAAGGCCCAGCGCCGTCGCCAGCAGCGCCTCGGCTATACCCGGAGCCACGACGGCAAGATTGGTCGTCTGCGACTTCGAGATGCCGATGAAGGAATTCATGATGCCCCACACCGTCCCGAACAGGCCGACGAAGGGCGCAGTGGAACCGATCGTCGCCAGGACGCCGGTGCCCTTCAGCATGCGGCGGCCGGTCGCCGCTTCCAGGCGCTCGAGACGCGAAGCCACGCGTTCCTTGAGTCCGTCACGATCGTCGACCGTGTCGACCGAAAGCCGTTGCTCGGCCAGGGCCGCGGCGACGAGCGCATTGGCCGGCGCCTTGTCGAGCGATGGTGCGCCGTCGATGGCCGCCAGCAGGCGGCGTTGCCGGCGCACGGCGACACCCAGTTCGAGGGTCTTGGCGACGAACACCGTCCAGGTCAGCACCGACGCGAGGATCAGTCCGACCATCACGCCCTGCACGACCAGGTCGGCGGCCATGAACATGCCCCAGACCGAGAGATCCTTCGGCAGGACCGAGGCGCCGACGGTAGGAGGTACGGCAGGCGGCGTTGCCGTGGGTGTGGAAGCCGGTTCGGCAGCCGGCGCCACGGCAGCTGCGGGCGTGTCAGGGCTCGCCGGTGGCGTAGGAGCCGCTATCGAGGGCGCGGCGGGTGCGGACCCTTGCGCAGGCGCCGCGGGCGGAGGTGAGGCAGGCTGCGTCGTCCCCTGCGGTTGAGCCCAGGCGATGGCCGGAAACAGGACGAGAGCGGCCAGCAGACGACGAACGGTCATTACGCGATACCTTGAAGAGTACGAACGAGGGGACGGAGCCAGTGGGCACGCCAGGTCAGCGTGCAGGTGACGGCGATCGCGCCGACGCTGAGCATCGTTGCCCAGACGAGCGAGCCGAAGCTCGGGCCGTCGCGCCAGAGAGCAAGGCCCAGCGAGGCGAGCAGTAGAAGGTAGCCTCCGAGGCGCAGCGGCACGACGAGCCTCGCCGGGCAGTCTCGCGCACCGCCGGCGCGTTCCCAGTGACGGTCCTGGCTCAGGGCCAGCAGGGCAAAGCCGACGTAACAGGCAAGCGAAAGAGCGAGCAACAGGGCCGGCTCCATCTCAGCCGCCCACCGTCAGCCGCATCACCCCCCAGGCGCCGCCCCACGAGGCCACACCCGCCACGGCAAGGACGAGGCAGAGCCGGGCCAGACGCCGGTCGGCGAAGGCCCAGATGAGGAGCACAAGATAGACCAGGAAGGCCAGCATCGACGCCAGCACGACGGCCTCGCTGCGCGCCATCAGCCCCCCGGCTGGTAGCGCGACCGCAGCCAGCGCGGCAAGGCCTGACGCCACGGCATAGCCACCTCCTATCGCCGCGACGAGGCGGATAAAGACGGGAAGACCGGTCAGGGAAGGAAAACGCATGGCAATTGCTTCTCATTCATAAGACGAATGAGCGGGTGCGTTTTCTCCCCGTCGCGAGAGCCTGATCGAGTTTTATTTCATCTGAATTTGCCCGCGTCCTGCGATTTTGGGGGCAATGGATGGATCGTTGGGCTCATGAACCTGCGAAGACGCCGGGGGAGCGGCCGCGCCAGTCGAATTCCTTCTCCCAGGCAGCACAGAATTGCAGCACCTGCTCATCGGCGAACCGACGCCCGATCACCTGCAGCCCCACCGGCAAGCCGCAGGGCGACCAGCCGCAGGGGATCGAGGCCGCCGGCTGGCCGGTCAGATTGAAGGGATAGGAGAAAGGCGTCCAGCGTGCCCATGGAACCGGCTTTTCCATGTCCATGTCAGGCGGCCCATCGGCCTCGGCCGCAAACGGCTCGATCGGCACCATTGGCATCACGAGAAGGTCGAACGTCTCGAAGGCCTCGGCCACCGAACGGTTGAACGCCGCTCGCGCCTGCAACGTGCGGAAATGATCCGCCAGCCCGATCGACGCCGAACGGGCCACGAGGCGTGCGAATCCCGGATCGACCCGCGCCACGTCCTCGGGCTTCATGCCGCCGTAGAGCGCGCCGCGTGCAACCCAGAGCGCGTCGAAGATGTCGATGGGATCGGGCCAATCGAGCCTTCCATCGACGATCTCGACCGGCAGCCTCGCCGCGATCTCGCCGAAGGCACGCGCGACCACCGTTGCGACGGCCGGATCCACGGGGGCGCCGAACAAGGTCGGCGCCAGCACACAGCGCAGCCGGGGCAGGTCGGTCAGGGTCCGGTGGTAGGAGATGCAAGATGGCGGCAGGGCCTGCGGGTCGCGCGCATCCGGTCCCTGCACGACGTCGAGCGCCAGTGCGTAGTCCTCGACGCTGTTGGCCATCGGCCCGGCATGGGACAGATGCTCGGTCGGACTGAGCGGATAGGTCGGCACGCGAGCAAGAGTCGGCTTCAGCGAGAAGATGCCGCAGAACGAAGCCGGCACCCGCATCGACCCGCCGCCATCGGAGCCCAGGGTCAGCGGCACGGTGCCATCGGCCACGGCGACGGCAGAGCCGGCACTCGACCCGCCTGCGGTTTTCGAGACGTCCCAGGGGTTGCGCGTCACACCATAGAGCGGCGAGTTGGATGCGGCCTTCCAGCCGAGTTCCGGCGTCGTGGTCTTGCCGACCATGACGGCGCCCGCGGCGAGCAGACGCTCGACCGACGGCGCGGTCTCGGTCGCCACCGAATCGACGTAGAGCCTGGACCCCCGCTGAGTCTTGTAGCCGTCGACAAGGAAGAGGTCCTTGATGCCCACCGGCACGCCGTGGAACGGCCCACGAAACGATTTCGCCCGCGCTTCCGTCTCGAGTTCCCTCGCCATCCTGCGCGCATCGTCGTGGAAGACGGCGCTGTAGGCATTCACCGCGGGCTCGGTCTGCTCGATCGCGGCGAGAGAGGCATCGACCAGTTCCACGGGCGAGACCTCGCCCTGCCGCACCAGCCTCGCCATGTCGATCGCACTCAAGGCTGCGTAGTCGCGCAGTTCCATCGTCTTCCTCCCGATCCGGTTTGTGCTAGAGGCGCCGGCCCGACGCGGCGTCGAACAGGTGCAGGTCCTTGGCGCGAACCGTCGCGCCATGCTCCGCTGCCTCGCCGAGGTCTGTGTCCGGCGGCACCGCCACCACGAACCCGTCGCGCCCGTCGTCGAGATGAACCAGCTTCACGCTGCCGAGATCCTCGACCAGTTCGACCCGGCCCCCGAGGCCGCCCGCCGTCGAAGGGCCCAGTGCAAGCGCATCGGGGCGCACGCCCACCACGACGTGCTGGCCCGACGTGCCGACGGACCCGCCCTCGCCTGCGATGGTGGCGCCGCCGGCCAGGCCGAGGGACCGTCCATCGGCCGCGACCGTGGCCTTGAAGAAGTTCATCGGCAGCGAGCCGATGAACCCCGCCACGAACAGGGTCGCCGGCCGCGCATAGACCTCGCCCGGCGTCCCGACCTGCTCGACGCGCCCGGCGTTCATCACGATCAGGCGGCTGGCGAGCGACATCGCCTCGACCTGATCGTGCGTCACCAGGATCGAAGTGGCGTCGAGGCGCCGGTGCAACCGCTTCAGCTCGGCGCGCATCTGATGGCGCAGCTTCGCGTCGAGATTCGAAAGCGGCTCGTCGAACAGGAAGACCTTGGGTTCGCGGATGATCGCCCGGCCCATCGCCACCCGCTGCCGCTGGCCGCCGCTCAGTTGAGTGGGCTTGCGGGCGAGAAAATCGCCGATGCCCAGGATTCCCGCGACGCCCGCAACCTTGTCGCGGATCGTCTGCTTCGGCGCGTGCGCGATGCGCAGCGAATAGGACATGTTCTCAGCCACGCTCATATGCGGGTAGAGCGCGTAGTTCTGGAACATCATGGCGATGTCGCGTTCGCGAGGCTCGAGCCGGTTGACCACGCGCCCGTCGATCGCGATCTCACCGCCGGTGATCTCCTCCAGGCCCGCGATCATGCGCAGCAGGGTGGACTTGCCGCAGCCGCTCGGCCCCAGGATGACGGCGAACTCGCCATGCCGGATTTCGAGATCGACACCATGCAGGACCTTCGCGGGCCCGTAGGATTTCTCGACTCTGCGTATGTCGACGGTGGCCAAGGGGACGCTCCGCTATTTTTCCGAGTCGACGAGGCCTTTGACGAACCAGCGCTGCAGCGCGATCACCACCATCACCGGCGGGAGGGTGATCAGCAGGGCCCCGGCCATCAGCGTGTTCCATTTGGGAACCGCCTCGGGCGCGGCCGAGATCTGCTTGGAGAGGCCGATCACCGCCGTCGTCATGCTGGCTTCGGTGGTGATCAGCAGCGGCCAGAGATACTGGTTCCAGCCGAACACGAAGAGAATGACCGTGAGCGCCACCACGTTGGTGCGCGACATCGGCCACAGAACGTCGATCAGGAAGCGCATGGGCGACGCACCGTCGATCTTGGCCGCTTCCAGCAGCTCCTCGGGGATGGTCAGGAAAAGCTGGCGGAACAGGAAGGTCGCGGTCGCCGAGGCCATCAGCGGCAGGATGAGGCCGGCATAGGAGTCGAGCAGGCTCCACTTCACGACCGCCTCGATGTTCCATCCGGTCAGGCCCTCCAGCGGCCCGCGCAGGCCCGTCTCGTCGAGCAGCCAGCCCACCCCCTGCAGCGGGTGCGCCGCCACGGCATAGGTCGGCACGATGCGCACCTCGATCGGCAGCATCAGCGTGGCGA
>CAMFGZ010000030.1 GCA_945952105.1 uncultured Rhodospirillaceae bacterium
CCGGCTTGCCGGCGGCGAGCCACTGCTCGCGGCTCTGGCCGCCCTTCCAGGCGCGCGTCGTGAAGCCCAGGATCTCGACCTTCACGCCGCAGCGCTCGAGCGTACGGGCCAGGATGTCGGCGCTCATCGCCGCCACGGTGATCGGCCGTCCGCGCATCGAGCCCGAATTGTCGATCAGCAGCGACACGACGGTGTCGCGGAAGTTGGTGTCGCGCTCGGTCTTGAACGAGAGCGCATGCATCGGGTTGGTGACGACGCGCGTGAGCCGCGCGGCATCGAGGATGCCCTCGTCCAGGTCGAACTCCCAGGCGCGGTTCTGCTGCGCCATCAGGCGACGCTGCAGGCGGTTGGCGAGCTTGCCGATGACGCCCTGCAGGTGCGCAAGTTGCTGGTCGAGGTGGTTGCGCAGGCGGCCGAGTTCCTCGGCATCGCACAGCGCGTCGGCCTCGACGATCTCGTCGAACTTGTTGGAATAGGCGTGATACTGCTGACCGGCCGGTTCGTTGGAGAGCGCGCCCGGCGGCAGCCAGGGACGCTCGGCGCGGCCCGGCTCCTCCTCGTCGCCCGAGCCCATCTGCATCTCGGTCTGGGCCTGGTCGGCGGCGGTCTCGGAAGCATCCTCCTGCTCGGAGGCATCCTCGGTTTCCTCGCCCTGGGCGCCGTAGCCCTGGGTCTCGCTCGAATCGCTCTGGTCGTCGCCGGTCTCGTTCGACTGACCGTCTGCGTTCTCCTGGTCCTGCGAATCCTGGTTGTCGTCGTCCTGCAGGTCGGCCGTCTCGTCGCCGAGCTTCAGGTCGCGGATGAGCTGGCGGGCGGCGCGGGCGAAGGCTTCCTGGTTGGTCAGCGAATCGCGCAGCTTCTGGAAGTCGCGGCCGGCGGCGCTTTCGATGTCGGAGCGCCACATGTCGACCATCGCCTTGGCCGAATCCGGCGGCGCGGCGCCCAGCAGCTGTTCGCGGGCGATCAGGCCGACCACGTCGGCGATCGGTGCGTCTTCCTTGGTCTTGACGCGGGCATGGCCGCGCTGGTCGGAGCGCTGGCGCCATAGAGCGGAGAGGTTGTCGGCGACGCCGATCATCTTCTTGGCGCCCAGCGCCTCGACGCGGACCTGTTCCACCGCCTCGAAGATCGCGCGCGCCGCCTCGCCGCGCGGGACGCGGCGGAGGTGGGTCTTGCGGTCGTGATGGCGCAGCTTCAGCGCCATCGAGTCGGCCTCGCCGCGGACACGGCTCACATCCTCGGCCGGCAGGTCGCGTGCCGGAACCGTGATGCGGGCTTCCTGGCCCAGCAGCGAACCGCCATCGGGGACGAAGGCGACGTTCACTTCCTTGCGCGACACCGCCCGCATGGTGGTGGCGGTGACGCGGCGAAACTCCTCGATGGGAGTGGAGTCCTTGGCCATCCGGCCCTCGCTACTTACTACTTAGTGCGTCTTGCCGCCCTTGCCGCTGGTCGCCGGCAGGTCCTTGCCGAAGCAGCGCTGATAGTATTCGGCGAGCGTGCTGCGCTCGACCTCGTCGCACTTGTTCAGGAAGGTGAGACGGAATGCAAAGCCCACGTCGCCTCCGAAGATGCGCGCATTCTCGGCCCAGGTGATCACCGTACGCGGCGACATGACGGTCGAGATGTCGCCGGCGATGAAGCCCGCGCGGGTGAGTTCGGCCAGCGCCACCATGGCGGCGATGGTCTTGCGGCCTTCGTCGCTGTTGTAGTGCGGCGTCTTGGCCGCGACGATGTTCACTTCCTGCTCGTGCGGCAGGTAGTTCAGCGTCGTCACGATCGACCAGCGGTCCATCTGGCCCTGATTGATCTGCTGCGTGCCGTGATAGAGGCCCGTCGTGTCGCCGAGGCCGACCGTGTTGGCGGTCGAGAACAGGCGGAATGCCGGATGCGGATGGATGACCTTGTTCTGGTCGAGCAGGGTCAGCTTGCCGTCGACCTCGAGCACGCGCTGGATCACGAACATCACGTCGGCGCGGCCGGCGTCGTATTCGTCGAACACCAGGGCGGTCGGGTTCTGCAGCGCCCACGGCAGGATGCCTTCGCGGAACTCGGTGACCTGCTTGCCGTCGCGCAGGACGATCGCATCCTTGCCGATCAGGTCGATACGCGAGATGTGGCTGTCGAGGTTGACGCGCAGGCAGGGCCAGTTGAGGCGCGACGCGACCTGCTCGATGTGGGTCGACTTGCCGGTGCCGTGATAGCCCTGGACCATGACGCGGCGGTTGTGGGCGAAGCCCGCGAGGATCGCCATCGTCGTGTCGTGATCGAACAGGTAGGCGTCATCCACCTCGGGGACGTGCTCGGTCGGGGCGCTGAAAGCCGGGACTTCCATGTCGGTGTCGATCCCGAAAACCTGGCGCGCAGAAACCTTGATATCCGGCATGCCCGACACATTCTGGCGGGCCGCGGTCGTCGTAGAGGCCATCACACGAATTCCTACAAAACAATGCCCGCCAATTGCGGGCGGAACGATAGTCGCAGGCAGGATTGTGCGCTGCAAGCGGCCAAATGCACGGACAGCCCCAAGCAGGGCTAATCAGTCGGCTGGAAGGTGCTCCGAGGCCCGCAGAGTGGAATAAGCGGCGTTGATTTCCTTGAGCTTTTCCTCGGCCTCGCGCGCTCCCCCGTTGGCATCGGGGTGATGCAGCTTGACCAGTTCCTTGTAGCGGGATTTCACGACTTTTCGGGTAAGCGGCCATGAAAGTTCGAGGACATCGAGGGCATTTCGCTCCGCCGGGGTCAGTTGCTCGCTGCCATCGTACTTGGGCGGGGGCTTTTCCCCGAGGCCGGCATCGTCGGCGAGGCCCAGCGGGTCCTTGATGTGGGCGTAGGGATTGCCGTTGCGGCGGGCGCCCAGCGGCCAGACAGGGCGGCGCCAGGTCGTGTCGGCGCGGATGTGGGCCTCGATCTGGTCGGAGTCGAGACCGGCGAAGTAATCCCACTTCTTGTTGTAGTCGCGGACATGCTCGAGGCAGAACCAGCGATATTCGTCGAGCTTGTCGCGCGCGCGTGGCGCACGATATTCACCCTGCAGCCGGCAGCCCGGCGCCTCGCAGACGCGCTGGTGCGGCTTCGCACCGTCCATTGCCGCCAGGGGGTTCGCTCGTCGTCGGGCCATCGGGCTAATATGTGTTCAAGGATGTGACCCGGCAAGAGAGGCCGGCAGAAGAGGGAAGGCAGTCATGGGCAAGGTGGCGACGGCGATCGACGACAAGCTCCGTGCAACCTTTGCGCCGGTGCGCCTGGCCATCGAGGACGAATCCTCCAGGCACCACGGCCATGCCGGCTGGCGCGAGGGCGGGGAGACGCATTTCAGGGTGGAGATCGTGTCGCAGGCCTTCGAGGGCAAGACCCGCGTCGCCCGCCAGCGCCTCGTCTATGCCGCCCTCAAGGAAGAACTCGATGCCGGCCTGCACGCGCTGGCGATGGAGACGCTGACGCCGGCGGAGGACGCGCAGCGCTAGCCTTCCATCTCCACGTCCTTGCCTTCGACGGCGGCGCGGACGGCCTCGGCGTCGGGGCCCGTATAGAAGTGCGGCACCCAGCGCCTGGTGACTTCGCTGTCGGAGGCCCAGGTGTGGCAGGTGTCGAGCATGTAGGGCTTGCGGCGCGGCTTCGGCGCGGCGTTGGGATCCTTGGGCGGCAGCGTCCCGGTCTTTTCGCGATGGGCGCGGTTGAGGTCCCGGGCCTTCTTCGACGACACGGTCTGGAAGGCCGTGGTCGCCACGGGGCCCAGCAGTTCGACGATGTGCGTGCAGCCGTGCACGCCGCCCAGCCGCTCGCGCACGGCGCGATGGAAGCCGCCACCGATGCGCAGGCCGATCAGCTTCTTGAAGGCCGGCGCGATGTCGCCGCACATGCGATACGGCGACTTGTCGGTCACTGCTTCGGCGTCGACGATCGTGAAGGTGTGGTCGATCGTCAGCCGGATCGACATGTCGTGCACGAAGTCGCCCGGCTTCAGCGGCCCGCGCCACTCGTTGGCGTGTTCGTAGCTCTTCTCGTCGGTGATGCGGCCTTCGATGTCCCACAGCCCGTCGCCGCGGAAAAAGCCCTGGCAGACGACGCGGCGAGTGTGAAGGTGCTGTCGCCCGATCGGTGGCGAAAGCGGCATGGTGGTTCCCCGTAGTGTCAGGTGGAGGTCAGTTGCCCGCCTGTATGGCGGCGGGCGGCACGATCCGCAACTCGGCGATGCGCGTGCCCTCGCGCTTCAAAATCTCGAAGCGGAAACCGTAGAATGCATAAACCTGGCCCACTTCCGGGATGCGGCGGGCCTCGTGCAGCACCAGGCCCGCGATGGTCGTGGCGACGCCCTCGGGCAGGCCCCAGCCGAACTCGCGGTTGAGGTCGCGGATCGGTACGTCGCCCTGGCAGACCATGCTGCCATCCTCGCGCCGGACCACGCCGCGGCGGATGGCGTCGTGTTCGTCCTCGATGTCGCCGACGATCTCCTCGAGAATGTCCTCGAGCGTCACGATCCCGCGCAGGGCGCCGTACTCGTCGACGACGATGGCGAAATGCTCGTGGCGGGCACGGAACGCCTCGAGCTGGTCGAACAGCACCGTCGATTCGGGAATGAACCAGGGCGGCGTCATGATCGCGTCGATCTTCACCGAGGCGGGATCGCCCGCGGCCTTCACCGCGCGGAACAGGTCCTTGGCATGCACGATGCCCACGACATTGTCCGCTTCCCCGCGATAGAGCGGGATGCGCGTATAGGGCGCCGCCAGCATCTGGGTCACGATGGCATCGGTCGGCTGGTCGGCGTCGATCAGCACGACGTTGCCGCGATGGGTCATCACGTCGCCCACCGTTCGGTCGCCGAGGTCGAGCACGGAGCGCAGCATCGCCTTCTCGGCCGGCGCGCTGTCGCCGTCCTGACCCTCGCCGTGCAGCTCGATGGCGCCGCGCAGCGCGTCGCTCTGTTCCTCGGCATCGGGAACGCGGTCGGTGCGCACGTTCATCAGCCGCAGGAAGAAGCGCGAAATCCAGGCGACGCCGCGGGCGAGGGGGCCGAGTATGGTGAGCGTCACCATGATCGATGGCGCCAGCGCCAGCGCCACGCGGTCGGCGCGCAGCAGCGCCCAGGTCTTGGGCATCACCTCGGCGAAGATGACGATGAGGACGCCGATCACCAGCGTCGCGTAGACGACGCCCGCGGCGCCGAACAGCGCCGTCAGCACCGCGGTGGAGAGCGATGCGGAAAAGATGTTCACGACGTTGTTGCCGAGGAGGACGGCACTCACCGCCTCGTCCTTGCGGTCGAGCAGGGCGTTGACGATCACCGCCTTGGGGTTTCCCTGCTGTGCCAGCCGATGCATGCGGGGCCGCGACGCGCCGGTGATCGCCGTCTCGGCGGCCGACAGGTAGGCGGCCAGCAGCAGGCAGACGACGACGAGGGGAACCGCGATCGAAAGCGGGATGTCGAAGTGCAGTTCGGCGTCCATGCCGCTACTAGGCAGCGATGGCGTCGTCGAGCAGGCTGCGCAGGCCCGTCTCGTCGACGTCGCGGGTGACGAAGGATTTTCCGATGCCGCGCGCGAGCACGAAGGTGAGCTTGCCGCCCTCGGCCTTCTTGTCACCGCGCATGTGATGGATCAGCCTGGTCGCATCCCAGGTGCGGCTGTTGTCGCCGCCGATCGTGCGCAGGCGCACCGGCAGGCCGACATTGCCGAGATGGCGCCGCACGCGCTGGGCGTCGGCCAGGGGACAGAGGCCGAGGCGCGCCGACAGGTCGAAGGCCATCGCCATGCCCGCGCCGACCGCCTCGCCGTGCAGCAAAGCTCCGCCGAAGCCGGTCTCGGCCTCCAGCGCATGCCCGAACGTATGGCCGAGATTGAGAAGGGCGCGAAGGTCCGTGGTCTCGCGCTCGTCGGCCGCCACGATGCGCGCCTTGGAAAGGCAGCTCTGCTCGATGGCATAGGTGCGCGCGGCGGCGTCGCCAGACAGCACCTTCTCGCCATTGGCCTCGCACCAGGCGAAGAAGTCCGGATCGTCGATCAGCCCGTACTTTGCGACCTCGGCGTAGCCGGCCAGCAGCTCGCGGCGCGGCAGCGTGTCGAGAACCGTCGTGTCGGCCAGCACGAGGCGCGGCTGGTAGAAGGCGCCGACCAGGTTCTTGCCGTGGCGGGTGTTGATGCCGGTCTTGCCACCGACCGAGGAATCGACCTGCGCCAGCAGCGTGGTCGGCACCTGGATGAAATCGACGCCGCGCAGGAGCACCGCCGCCGCAAAGCCCGTGAGATCGCCGACCACGCCGCCGCCCAGCGCGACCAGCGTGGTCTTGCGGTCGGGGCGACGGTCGAGCAGCTCGTTCATCAGCCGGCCGAAGCTCGCGAAGTCCTTGCTGCTCTCGCCGGCCGGCACCGTCACCGTTTCGGTTTTCACCCCGGCTTTTCCGAACGAGGCCGCGAGGCGCGCGCCGTAGATCGGCTCGACCGTATCGTCGCTCACGATCGTGACCCTGGGCGCGGCCAGCAGCGGTCGCGAAAGCTCGCCCGCGCGGTCGATCAGGCCGGGGCCGATGGCGATGTCGTAGGCGCGACCGGCGAGGTCGACGCGGATGGTACGGGGCGAACTCATGCCGTCTGTCCTGCTGTCTGTGTCTGCAGATGCGTGCGAATCGCGTCGATCACCTGCTCGGTCGTGCGCTCCGCCGGCTGGGCGGTCGAATCGACCACGATGTCGGCCTCGGCGTAGATCGGGTAGCGCGCCTGCATGAGCCGCGCGAGGATTTCCTTCGGATCGCCCTGGCGCAGCAGCGGCCGATGGGTCCGCTTCTTCACCCGGTCGAACAGCACGTCGAGCTCGGCGCGCAGCCACACGGTCAGCGCCCGGGCCTTCATCAGGCTCCGCGTCTCGGGGTCCATGTAGGCGCCGCCGCCGGTCGACAGGACGCGCGGCGTCTCCTCGAGCAGCCGGGAGATCACCCGGCGTTCGCCGGCCCGGAACTCCTGTTCGCCATAGCGCTCGAAGAATTCAGAGATGGTGCAGCCAGCCGCGCGCTCGATCTCGTCGTCTGCGTCGACGAACGGGAGGCCGAGTCTTGCCGCCAGCCGTTTGCCGATGGCGCTCTTGCCCGCGCCCATCAGACCCACGAGGGCTACGGTTCGCGGCAAGGACAGGGGAGAAGAGGCGTCCATGTCAGGCTGCCCCAGTCATGTCGCCCATTATGCCCTGGGTTTCAAGCGATCCGCCGGGACACCGAAGGTCACGGTGCGACCACGCATGCGCGGCCTCTCGGCAATTGCCGCTCGGACGAGGGGCGGGTAGGTTGCCCGCGCCGTGCCCCTGTTCCGTTCCAGAAACCGCTTCAACGTGCCCAATCTCCGCATCGGGCCCATCATTGCCGTCGCCGTGGTGACCCTGCTCGTCGCCGGGCTGGTGGCGCTTGCGGTGGTGGAGCCGCGCCCGCCGCTCAAGCATTTCGAAGTTCCGGTCCCTAATGAACGCCTTGCGCGGTAGCTGCGGCTTTCTGGCCGCGGTCTTTGCCGCCGCGACGGTGTTTTTCTCCCCTTCAGCGTTCTCGCCGGTCCGGGCGCAGCCGGCGGATTTCGACAGGAGCCCGAGCGGCTTCCTCACCCCCACGACCGGCGGCATGCCGGCCGATGCGTGGAACGGCACCTCGCTGGCCGCCGCCAAGCGGGTCGTTTCCGCACTGCCGGCCGCCCCGCGCAGCCGGGCGCTGCGGGACCTCCAGTTCAAGGTGCTGGTGAGCCAGGTCAGTCCGCCTTCGCCGGACGGCAGCCCGCCGCCCAGCCTGTTCGCCCGCAAGGTGGATCGCCTCGCCGCCATGGGCGAGGCCGAGAATCTGAACGAGATGGTGCGCAGCATCGGCGCCTATGCCGATCCCGCGCTGGCCGCGACCACCGTCAACGCCTTGATGATGGCCGGCGAGAAGGCCTCCGCCTGCCAGATCGTCCGCACGGCCAAGCTGCCCGAGCCGTTCGCGCGCCGGGCCGACACGATCTGCAAGCTGGTGGCCGGCGACAATGCCGGCGCGCTGGCCGCTGCCTTGCCGCTGAAGGCCACCGATCCGGCCTTCTTCAAGCTCGTCGAGATCGCGGCCGAGGGCCTGTCGCCGACGGCGCCGCCGCCAGCGCAACTCGACGGTCCGGCCATGGTCCTGCTCGACCTCGCCTTCGTCCAGCCATCGCCTGCGACGCTGCGCACGACGCAGCCGCCCCTCATGCGATCGCTGGTGGCGCACCGGACCCTGCCGATGCAGACGCGACTGGATATTGCCGAGCGCGGCGAGGCGCTGGCGATCGTCGAGGCGTCGAAGCTGGGCGATCTCTATCTCGATGCAGTGCGGGACAAGGTCGTGCTGCCGGCGCCGATGGCCAAGCGGGCGCGCATGGTCGCGGCCGCGCGCGGGGCGCAGAATGCCCAGCAGCTCATGAGCGCGATCACCACCGTCTACGGCGAGGAGCGCGGCGGCGCGCTGTTTCCGACGGTCGCGCGCGCGAGCGCGGGCGCGCTGATGAACGTGGCCCCCAAGCCCGAATACGCCAACGTGGCGCAGGAGGTCATGCGCGGCTTCCTGCTGCTGGGCGACAGGCAGCAGACGAGGGCGTGGACGCGCCTGGCGCTTTCCGCCGCCTTCAACGACAGCCGCGCGATGGGCGGGCTCGAGCGCCTGATGCCGCTGATGGCCGTGGCCGGTGTCGACGACGCCAGGCGCCTGCCGCCCGACGACCTCAATCGCTGGTACGAGCTCATCGCCAGGGAAAACCCCGCACAGGCGCAGGTGCGCGGTTATCTGCTGCTCGAACTTTTCCGCGCCATCGGCTTCGACATTCCCGCAAAGTCGACGAACCTGCCGGAAACACCGGGCAATGCACGACTGGTTTCGCCGCCGGTCGCGACGATGCAGGCGCTACAGGCCGCTGCATCCGGCCGCCGTCGCGCCGAGACCGCCCTGCTGGCGTCCGTCGCCATCGGCGAGACGCCGCTCGCGGACCTGCATCCCGCCGCGGTCGGCGCGATCGTACGGGCGCTTCGGCAGGTCGGCGAGGAGTACACGGGGAGGCTGTTCGCGGTGGAAGTCGCGATCGCCCACGGACTGTGAAGCGCAAGCCCGCCTTCGGTCATGCGCGCGAGGTGCTGGCGTTCCTCGAAATGCTGCAGGCCGAGCGCGGCGCCTCGAAGAACACGCTGATCGCCTACGGCGCCGATCTCGCCGACCTCCAGTCTTTCCTCACGCGCCGCAAGCAGGGGCCCCTGACGGCCGACGCGACCGCGTTGCGCGCCTATCTGAAGTCGCTCGACTATGTCGGCATGACGCCGCGCACGGTGGCGCGGCGCCTCTCGGTGATGCGCCAGCTTTTCCGCTTCCTTCTGGCCGAGCGACTGCGCGAGGACGATCCCGCGAGCACGCTCGACTCGCCGCGGCTCGGTCGGCCCCTGCCCAAGGTCCTGTCGCGCGAGGAGGTCGACCGGCTGATCGACGCGGCGCGGGCGAAGGACACGGTCGATGGCGGCCGCATGGCGACCCTGCTCGAAATCCTCTACGCAGCCGGCCTGCGCGTGTCGGAGCTGGTCAGCCTGCCTCTGTCCGCCGTCGAACGCGATCCCTCGATGCTGCTGGTGCGCGGCAAGGGCGACAAGGAACGGCTGGTGCCGCTGTCGGATCCGGCGCGCCTCGCCATCGTGGCCTGGCTGCACATGCGGCGCGGCCAGCTCGCCGAGGGCGAGACGTCGCGCTTCCTGTTCCCGTCGCGCGGCCGCACCGGGCACCTGACGCGCCAGCGCTTCGCACAGCTTCTCAAGGAAGCGGCGCTGGGCGCCGGCATAGATCCGGCGCGTGTCTCGCCGCACGTGCTGCGTCACGCCTTCGCCAGCCATCTGCTGGCCGGCGGCGCCGATCTGCGCTCGGTCCAATTGATGCTGGGGCATGCAGATATTGCCACCACGCAGATCTATACCCATGTGCTCGACGAGAAGCTGCGATCACTGGTGCAGGAACACCATCCACTGGCCCGGCGAAAGCGCCGGCCGGCCGGTTGACAGGATTCCACGAGCGGGCGACATCTGACCTCAATGACGACTTATCTCGACTTCGAGAAGCCGATCGCCGAGCTGGAAGGCAAGATCGCGGAGCTTCGGCATCTGCCCAATTCCGGCGACGTGGACATCGCCGAGGAAGTCATGCGCCTCCAGGACAAGGCGCATAAGCAGATTCGCGCGACCTACGCGAAGCTGACGCCGTGGCAGAGGGTGCAGGTCGCCCGCCACGCCGAGCGACCGCATGCGCAGGCCTATATCGACCGGCTGATCACCGATTACACGCCGCTGGCTGGCGACCGCGCCTTCGGCGAGGACGCCGCCATCGTGGGCGGCATGGGCCGTCTTGGGGGCCGCAGCATCGTCGTGCTGGGGCAGCAGAAGGGCGACGACACCGAATCGCGCATCAAGCACAATTTCGGCATGGCGCGGCCCGAGGGCTATCGCAAGGCGCAACGCCTGATGCGGCTTGCCGACCGGTTCAAGCTGCCAGTGCTGACGCTCGTGGACACGCCCGGCGCCTATCCCGGCATCGAGGCCGAGGCGCGCGGCCAGGCGGAAGCCATCGCCAGCTCGATCGAGACCTGCCTCGGCCTCGGTGTGCCGCTGGTCAGCGTGGTGATCGGCGAGGGCGGTTCGGGCGGCGCGCTCGCCATCGCCTCGTCGGATCGGGTCTACATGCTGGAGAACTCGGTCTACTCGGTGATCACGCCGGAAGGCTGCGCCTCGATCCTGTGGCGCTCCAACGCCAACGCGCAGGATGCCGCCGAAGCGATGAAGGTGACGGCGGCCGACCTCAAGAAGCTCGACGTGATCGACGAGGTGATCCCCGAGCCGATGGGCGGCGCGCATCGTGCGCCCGACGAGACCATCGACGTCGTGGGCCGCGTGGTGAGCGAAGCGATCGCCGAACTCGCAAAGCTCGACGGCGACACGCTGCGCGAACGGCGCCAGGAGAAGTTCCTGGCGATGGGCAAGAAGGGCCTCTGACCTCCTTGTCGCTGCGTCTCAGCGTTCTCGACCAGTCTCCGATCCGCAAGGGCGGCACGCCCGCCGAGGCCGTGCGCGACACGCTCGAACTGGCAAAGCTCTGCGACCGTCTGGGCTATCATCGCTACTGGCTGGCCGAGCATCACAGCAGCGAGGCGTTGGCGGGATCGACACCCGAGGTGCTGATCACGCGCGTCGCCGGCCTGACCGAGCGCATGCGCATCGGCTCGGGCGGCGTGATGCTGCCGCACTACAGCGCCTTCAAGGTCGCGGAGAATTTCCGCATGCTGGAGACGCTGTTTCCCGGCCGCATCGATGTCGGCATCGGCCGCGCGCCGGGCAGCGACCAGCAGACGATGCGCATCCTGGCCGGCGGCAAGCCCAACTGGAGCAACGCCGACAAGTATCCTTACCAGGTACGCGACCTCGTGGCCTGGCTGCACGACGCGCTGCCGCTCAACCACGAAGGCACCGGCATCGTGGCGCAGCCGAGCGGCGAGACGGCGCCCGACGTGTGGCTGCTGGGATCGAGCGACGACAGTGCAGCGCTGGCGGCGCATTTCGGCCTGCCGTTCTGCTTCGCGCACTTCATCAATCCAGACGGCGGCGATGGCGTCACGCGCGCCTATCGCGCGCACTTCAAACCCTCGTCGTTGCATGCCGCGCCGATGCCGATGATGGCGATCTCGGTTTTATGCGCGGAGACCGACGAGGAGGCCGATCTCCTGTCGCGCAGCCGCGAGGTCTGGGCGATGCGCCTGCGCACGCTCGGCAATCCCGGTCCCGTGCCCTCGGTCGAGGAAGCGCTGGAAGCCGCGAAGCAACCCGGCGCCGAGCGCTGGCTGCCGGCGCTGCGCCGCCGCTCGGTGGTGGGCTCTCCCAAGACCGTGCGCGCCGGCCTCGAACGCCACGCCGCCGCCTACGAGGTCGACGAGATCATGGCCGTGACGATCTGCTACGACTTCGAGAAGCGGAAGCGGTCGTACGAGTTGTTGGCGGAAGAGTTCGGGTTGAGCTGAAAAGCAAAGCCGTCGTCTCGACCGGAGCCTCGCGTAGCGAGGCGGAGTGGAGAGACCTTCTCTCCACGAATAGCTGGCTAATCGTAGAGAGAAGGTCTCTCCGCTACGCGCCTGCGGCGCTCCGGTCGAGACGACGGGGGTCTTTTAAAGCCCCGCCAATGGAAACCCTTGGCCCTTGCCGTTCTGCGGGCGGCGCTTCTCGATCATCGTGCGGGCTTCGGCGGTGCGGCCGGCTTTCACCATTGCGGAGGTGACGACGTACTCGAGCAGGTCGCGTTGTGCGCGGCTGCCGCCCAGGCGTTCGTGCGTGGAGAGCAGGGGCTCGATCTCCGCGATGGCGCGCGCCCAGTCGCCTTGCGCGTAGGCTTCGAAGCCGCGCGCCATCGGCTGCAGCATGTCGGCGGTCGCGCCTTTCGGGGTCTCGATGAACTTCGCCAGCGCCGCATTGTCGCCGGCCATCGCGTAGGCCAGCACCGTGTGCATGTCGACGAAGCCCAGGCCCGGGCGTCCGAACCACTTGGTGTTGTAGTCCGCGATCTCGCGCCAGCGGGCGGTCTGGCGTGGCTCGCCCGCCATCTCGGCGCGGGCGAGGAAGGCGACGCAATCGGTCGCGACGTTGACCTGCGGCCCCCAGGCGACGGCCGGGCTCAGCGCCTCGTCGTAGATGCGCCAGGCCTCTTCCCTGCGGCCGGTCTCCATCGACCACAGCGCCAGGTGCCAGTTGTTGTGGACGTGCATCAGCCCGTCTCGCGAATAGTCCTTCATCCACTCCGTCAGGAAGGCGAGGCCGGCCTCGCGCTCGCCCAACTCGTAGAAGAGATGGCCGCGGATATGCGCGGCATGGGCGCTCCTGGGGAAAGCCTCCAGCGCGGCGTCGATGTTGCGCCGGCCCTCGTCGAGCTTCTGCAGCTCGATCTGCGCGAAGGCGAGCTGGGTGCGGTACCACCAGTCGTCACCATAATGCTTCTCGAACGGTTCGAGCAGGGCGAGCTGGTCGACCTCGCGGCCGGTCTTGCCGGAGAAACCGATCAGGCCGAACACGCTGGTCGCGGGCGCGAGCGCCATCGCGTCGCGCGGCCACTCCTTCATGTGCTCGGGGATCGCGTCGAGGGCGGCGCCGCCCTGGCCGGTCAGGATCTTCTCGAAGATCGCGATCTGGCTCTGCTCGCGCGGGCTGGCACTGGGCGCCAGCTCCTTTGCGCGCGCCAGCGGCGCCTTGGCCTCGTGGCCGCGACCCAGCAGCTGCTTGGCGCGGGCCAGCGAGATGTGGCCCAGCGCGAAGGTCTCGTCGGCCTCGACGGATTTCTGGAAGGCAGTGTCCATGCCGGGCGTGGCGGCCATCAGGCTCTCGACGCCGGCGAGGTAGGCGTCGCGCGCCGCGGTCGACTGCGTGCCGAGTTCGTTGCCGTAGCGATCCTGCAGGGCCATCACTTCTCCTTGCCCGCCGTGGGATCCCACATCGGCGAGGCCATGGTTTCGCTGAAATTCTTGAACATCAGGTTGAACGAGATGCTGATGCGCTCGCTCTGCCCGTCATTGGCCGGCACCGTGTGCTTCAACCACGAGGGGAAGATCACCATGCGGCCTTCCTTGCTGGGCGCATTGGCACCGTTGGCCGTCAGGCGCGTGTACTGGCGCGGCTTGGGCATGATCATCGAGGCCTGGCCGCGCGGATCCTGGAACAGGATCTGCGAGCCGCCGGCCGGGATCGAGACGTAATAGACGCCGCTCAGGTAGTTGTTTGGATGATGGTGCATCGGATGGTAGGCGCCGGGCGGATTGACGTTCGCCCAGCAGCCGGTGATCGCCATCGGATACTGGTCGACCTGCAGGAAACGGGCGACGCCGCGTCCCGCCGTCTCGACCAGCTTGGCGAACTCCGCGAAGGCCGGCCGCGTGTGCAGGTCCTGCGGTGTCTGCCAGTTGCTGCCGGCCGGAACCTTGGGACGCGGCGCGATCAGCCGCTCGATCTCGGTCTTCAATTTCGCATTGAGGGTGGCCGCGGCGGCCGGCTGGAGGTCCACGATCCACAACGGGGTCGGGAAGATCTCCTGCACTTCCTGCTTCTCGATCATGGCTGCCAATATATCCCGCGATTGCCCGATTGTCCGTTAGGTGGTCCAATCCGCCGCATAATCAAAGGCTAGGGAGAAAACAACCGATGCCCGTCTCGATCCATGCCGTGACCCCCGACTTCGTGGCCGAAGTGGGCGACGTCGCCCTGACCGAGGTTTCGCGCGAGGACCTCGCCGCGATCCGCGAGGCTTTCACCAAGTATGCGGTGCTCGTGTTCCCCGACCAGGAATTCGACGACGACAGCCAACTCGCCTTCGCGCGCCATTTCGGCCCGCTCGAGACGACGGTCTTCAAGGCGCGCAAGGACCACAAGCTGCGGCTTCAGGAAAACATGGCGGATGTCGGCAATCTCGACGCCGAGAACCGCATCCTCGAGACCAACAATCGCCAGCGCCTCTACAATCTCGGCAACCGCCTCTGGCATACGGATTCGTCGTTCAAGCGACTGCCGGCCTATTGCTCGATGCTGCATGCGCGTTCGATCCCGCCGATCGGCGGCCACACCGAGTTCGCCGACATGCGCGCCGCCTACGACGCGCTGCCGGAGACGACCAAGAAGCGTATCGCGGGCCTCGTCGCCGAGCATTCGATCATGAACTCGCGCGCCAAGCTCGGCTTCAAGGACTTCGACGAGAACGAGCGCGAGGCCTTCGCGCCGGTGCCGCAGGTGCTGGTGCGCCGGCTGCAGGATTCCGGCCGCATGAGCCTCTATATCGCCAGCCACGCGGGCGCGATCCGCGGCATGGCCGACGACGAGGCGCGCCAGCTGATCGACGAACTGACCGCGCACGCGACGCAACGCCAGTTCGTCCATGCCCATCGCTGGCGCGAGAAGGACCTGGTGATCTGGGACGATCGCTGCACCATGCATCGCGGCATGGAGTTCGACGACCAGCGCTATAAGCGCGACATGCGCCGCGCCACGGTCTCCGACATCGCCCCGACCTGCGAGCAGATGGGATTGGCGGTCGCCGCGGAGTAGTGCGCCACCCCCTCACCTAACTCTCCCTCTAGCGGGGGAGAAGAACACGAAACTCAGACTCCTCTTCCCGCTAGGGGAGAGGCTGGGTGAGGGAGCTGCGCAAGTCCTATCAACCGGACACTGAGCTTTCGGTCTGCGGCAGCAGAAAGATTTCTCGGCGAATCAGGGCGACGGATTCGCTAGGGTGATCGCAAAGCCCGGAGGAAGCGCCATGACCATCGACATCGAACCGCTCAAGAAGGAACTCGGCCGCAAGATCGAGGACGAAGACGTCGTCACGCAGGCGCCGCTGAAGGCGATGATCGCGACGTTCGACCGGGACGACAAGGTGCCGGCGGAGGGCGAGGCGATCGCGCCGGGCTGGCATCTCTGCTTCCTGCATTCCTATGCCCGCCGCAACGTGCTTGCCGAGGACGGGCTGCCGACCGAGGGCGGCGTGCTGCCCAAGATTCCGCTGCCGCGCCGCATGTATGCGGGCTCGACCTTCACCTTCGACGGCGACATCCGCGTCGGCGACAAGCTCCGCCGCGAGACCGAGTTCTCCGACGTACAGCTTCGAGGCGGCGGCACCGGCAGCCTGATCGTCACCAGCCAGACGCGTCGCGTCTACACGCCGCGCGGCCTCGCCGTGACCGAGGTCGCGAACACCGTGTTCCGCGAGGAGGTGAAGGCGGGCGAGAAGAGCGGCGTGCCGGTGCGCGAGGCGGCCCCCACCGACGTGCCGTGGCGGCGCACGATCACCGTCGATCCGGTGATGCTGTTCCGCTACTCGGCCATCACCTTCAATCCGCACCGCATCCATTACGACCGGACCTACTGCATCGAAACCGAGGGCTATCCCGGCCTGGTGGTGCACGGTCCCTTCGCCCAGCAATGCCTGTTCGACCTGCTGCGCGATTCCAACCCGGGGCGGGCGATCAAGACCTTCGCCATCCGCGCCCGCGCGCCGCTGTTCGACACCGCGCCGTTCGAGGCGATCGGTCGACCGACCGCGGACGGGAAAGGCGCGGAACTGTGGACCGTGACGCCGAAGGGCACCATCGCCGCGCAGGCCACGGCGACCTTCGCGTAGGGCACGATGCAAGCGCCGCCGCTGCCGCGGTTCCTGATCCCGCGGCTGCCCTTCTTCTACGGATGGGTGGTGCTGGGCTGCATCTGCCTCGCGGGCTTCGCGCGGCAGGGACCGGCGGTTGCGGTTCTGTCGATCTTCGTCGTGCCGATGACCGACGCGTTCGGCTGGTCGCGCACGGAGATGTCGGGCGCGGTGTCGCTGGGCGGCGTGCTGGCGGCCATCATATCGCCAGTCATCGGCCCGTTCGTCGACCGGCGCGGCGCACGCCTCGTGCTCTGCCTCGCGGTCGCCGGCACGGGCATCGCCTGCATGGCGCTGTCGCTCGTCCAGTCGCTGCTGCTCTTCTACCTGCTGTTCTGCTTCGCCCGCATGATCTGGGCGGGGCCGTTCGATCTCGGCCTCTATAGCGCGCTCAACAACTGGTTCGTGGCGCGGCGAGGCATCGCGGCGTCGTTCGCCACGCTGGCGCAGATGTCGGGACTGGTCGGTCTGCCGCTGATCGCGCAGTTCGCCATCGGCGGCGCGGACTGGCGCGCCGGCTGGATCGCGGTCGGCGCGACGGTGCTCCTCGTCGGTTTCGTGCCGTGCTGGCTCCTGCTGGTGCGGCGGCCGGAGGATGTCGGCCTGCAACCCGACCGGCTGTCCGACGGAAAGGCGGCGCCCCTGGTCGAGCCGCGCTGGAGCCGGGCGCAGGCGATGCGCACGCCGGCTTTCTGGCTGCTGTCGCTCTACACTGTGCTGCTGTTC
This sequence comes from uncultured Rhodospirillaceae bacterium, assembly GCA_945952105.1. Lineage (GTDB taxonomy): Bacteria > Pseudomonadota > Alphaproteobacteria > Reyranellales > Reyranellaceae > Reyranella. The sequence continues at coordinate 16,895 of CAMFGZ010000030.1, forward strand.
CCGGTGCAGGCCGGTGTCAGCCTGCACAATGCCCCGCACCTGATCGAGCGTGGTCTCACGCCCGTCGCGGCGGCCTCGGTGATCGCCTTCGTCGCGATGCTCTCGGGGGTGTCGAGCTTCGGCCTCGGCTTCCTGCCGCGCACCTGGCCGGTGCGCTACCTGATGGCGTTCTGTGCGACGAGCATGGCGCTCGGCAGCTACGGGCTGATCTTCGTGTCCGGACTGGAGACCGCGATGGCGGCGGCCGGCCTGTTCGGCATCGGCATGGGCGGCGTGATGCTGCTGCTGCCGGTCGCCTGGGCCGACTATTTCGGGCGCGAGAGCTATGGCGCGATCCGCGGCGTGGCGCTGTCGCTGCAGGTCACGGCGCAGGCGGTGGGGCCGCTGGCCTCCGGAATGCTGCGCGACTGGAGCGGCAACTACACCGATTCGCTGCTGCTGTTCGGCACGCTGGCCACGCTGGCGGTCATCGCTGCGCTCGCCGCGCAACGGCCGAGGTCGCTCGCGCTTTAATCGTTCGCCGCGCCGTAGCGCAGGGGGCGGAAGAAGGCCCTGATGTCCTCGACCAGCAACTCCGGCTCCTCCAGCGCCGCGAAGTGGCCGCCGCTCGGCATCACCGTGTGGCGGCGCAGGTTGAAGGCGCGCTCGATCCATTCGCGGGGCGGCGCCGGCGCGATGTCGGCGGGGAAGGCCGCGAAGCCGGTCGGCGTTTCGACCTTGGCGCCTTCGGGCAAGGCGCGCGGCTTCTGCTCGGCCACGCCGCGATAGAGCCAGGTCGCGGTGCCGGCCGTGCCGGTCAGCCAGTAGACCATGATGTTGTCGAGCAGCGTGTCCATCGAGAAACGCTTCAGCGGATCGCCGCCGCAATCGCTCCACGCCTGGAACTTCTCGACGATCCAGGCGGCCAGTCCCACCGGCGAATCGGCGAGCGCCACGCCCAGCGTCTGCGGCCGCGTCGCATGGATGCGCTGGTAGGCGGTCTTGTCGTCGAGCGCGGGCCCCATCCTTGCGAGCCATGCCTGCTCGTCGGCGCTGAGCGTCGCGGTCTTGAGGTCGAGGCCCGGCCGCAGGCCCATCATGTTGAGATGGACGCCGAGGACGCCTGCTTCGTCCTTCCGTGGATGATCGAAGGCGAGCCATGAGGAGACGACGGCACCCCAGTCGCCGCCCTGGACGCCATAGGGGCGGTCATAGTTGAGCTTCTCGGTGACGAGCTTGTGCCACAGGCCCGCGATGGCGCGCGGGCCGATGGGGCCTTGGCGGCCATCCTCGCGGATCGGCGGACCGGAGAAGCCGTAGCCCGGCAGCGACGGCACGATCACGTCGAAGGCGTCGAGCGGATCGCCGCCATGCTCCTCGGGATGAGCGAGGACGTCGATCAGGTGAAGGAACTCCACGATCGATCCCGGCCAACCATGCGTCACGACCAAAGGGAGCGGGCGCGGCGCATCCTCGACCTCGGTGCCGGGCTCGCGAATGAAATGGATCCGCTGCGGGCCGATATCGACCAGGTAGTTGGGCCACTGGTTGATCGTCTCCTGGCAGCGCTGCCAGTCGTAGCCGTGGCGCCAGTAGTCGACCAACTCGGCCAGGAAGGCGGGATCGGTGCCGGAGGCCCAGGAACCGTCGTCGGCAATCGCCGTCGGCGGACGCCAGCGGCGCAGGCGCTCGTCGAGTTCGATCAGTGCCCGTTCGGGGATATCGACCTTGAAAGGCTCGGGAGTGTCGTAGGCCATTCAGGGATCATACCGGACCGTGGAGCTTAATCGAGCAGATCGGCCTTCAACCGCTCGCGCGCCCTGGCGTCGAGGCCGAGTGCCTTCTCAGCGAAGGCTTCCGGCGTGCCGAAATCGCCGCGCACCACGTCGAAGGCGGCTTCGAGATAGGGCGTGCGCGCCTCGATGATGGCGGCGCGGGTGTCGATGTCGAGTTCGGGATAGCGGCCGATATGGCCGGTCCACAGGTCGTTGGTGCGGAGATAGTCCCCCATCACCGTTTCCCACGGCACGCCGAGCAGCGTGAGGAGGAGGGCGGAGGCGAAGCCGGTGCGGTCCTTGCCGGCGGTGCAGTGGAACACCAGCGGCCGGTGCTCGCCGTCGCTGAGCGTCGCGAACAGGGTGCGGAAGCCCGGCGCGCAGCGGCGCGGATAGTCGCGATAATGATCCGTGAGGAACTGCATCATGATGTACGGGTTGGCCGACCCGTCGGCCACGGCGCCGCGGATCTTGTCGCCGACGCCCGGCTCGATGTGCGCGCCGACGATGCGGCACGCGAGGCCGTCGACCAGATGCGGCGTCTCGGCCGCCTCGTTGACGCCGCGCAGGTCCACGATGGTGCGCACGCCGAGCTTGCCCAGCGCGCTGCGGTCCTCGTCGGTCAGGCCGCCGAGATGGGCGGAGCGGAACACCGCGTTGCGGCGGACGGTGCGGCCGTCGACAGTGGTGTAGCCGCCGAGGTCGCGGAAGTTGGAGCCGCCCACGAGGGGCAGGACGTGGGGGAGAACGGTGTCGGGCATGGGCGTGTTTCTAGCACGCCCGGCCGGTCGCGATCATGTCGTTTGGGCGTCAGAATTTTTGCGCCAGGGTCACGAAGAAGGCCCGGCGCATTCCGTATTGCGGTGCGCCGACGCCGACGCCCTCGCCGGTGCGCAACTCGTAGACGCCATCGGTCACGTTGATCGCATCGAGGCGGATCTGCGTGCCCTTGCTGCCCTTGATCGGCACCTTCTGCGTCACGGAGAGGTTGAGCGTGGCATAGGCGGGCAGCGACGTGTCGTTGGGCGTGATGATGCTGGTGCGCAGGCCGCTGCCGAACAGCATGTCGGCGGAGACTCGCGTCGCCCAGTCGCTGCCGGAGTTGAAGACGTAGGCGGCGCCGGCCGAGCCGGTCCAGCCCTGGTCGTGGTCGGCGGCGATCCAGTAGTTGCCGATATAGGCGAGGTCCCCTGGCGAGAAATTGTATTGCGCCGACGTGATGTTGGTGACGCTGACCTTGGACCAGGCGAGGTTGCCGTACAGCGACCACGGTCCCTTGTCGTAATTGGCGTAGAGCTCGAAGCCCTTTACCTGCGCGTTGGCATAGTTGAAGGACGCGAGCTGGATCGGCGCGCCGAACTGTCCCTTGTCGAGATAGTTCTCGGCGATCTTGTAGTAGCCGCTGAAGCCGACGGTCAGGCCGTCGACCGGCTTCACCGTCAGGCCGACGTCGAAGTAATCGGACCGTTCGGCCTTGACCGGATCGTTCTGGAAATTCTCCGGCTCCGCGGTCGTGCCGACCCGGACGGCGAGCGAGCCGAAGCCGACCTGGTTGAGCGGCGCCGGCACGAAGTAGCGCGAGTACCCGGCCCGCAGCGCGATCTCCGGCGTGGGCTCCCAGACGACGTTGATGCGCGGGCTGAGCTGGTTCTCCGAAAGCTGGCCGGAGATCGCGTCGAAGCGTGCGCCGAAATTGATCGTGACGTTGGGAATCACCTTCCACTCGTCCTGAAGGTAGACGCTGTACGTCCAGCCGACGATCTCGGAGCCGTCGGTGAAGCCAACCGGATCGGTGCCGGGGATCATGGCGGTCGGATCGCTGGGATCGGGAACCATGCCGAGCGCGTTGTTCTGGCTGAAGCTGGTGACGCGTTCGCGCTGGACGAGGAAGCCGCCGCGCAGCGTATGGTTGGGAGCGACCTTCCAGCTCGCATCGCCCTGCGCGCCGACCGCGAAGCTGGAACGCTGCGACCACGGTGCGAGGCCGTTGTAGAGCAGGTCGCCCAGCGCGTCGGGCTGGTAGGAGAGCTTGGAGTAGCGGGCAAAACCCGAGAGTTGCAGGTTGAAATCCTGGAAGCTCTTCTGCAACGAGGCGATGCCGAAATAGGTATCCTCCCACTGACGCTGGTCGAGCAGCGCACTGTTCCAGTCGGCGATGCCATTCAGGGGGAAGCTGGGCGCCTGTCCCGGCACGTTGGGAATCTGGTAGCGCGCGCTGGCGCCACCGCCGATGAAGCTCAGGCGCGTATTCTCGTCGACCAGGGCCGTGAGCTTGGTCAGCGCGTACCATTGCGCGGTCGCGTCGTGCAGCGGCGCGGTGGACGAGGTGGGATTCTCGATGCCGATGTTGTTGCTGACATACTGGCCGACCGCGAAGTAGTCGAAGTTGCCGGAACGGCCGCCATATTCCAGCGCCGGCTGCAGCCAGTTGTACGACCCCGTCATCATCGAGGCCTCGCCGCCGGGATTGGTCGTGCCCGACTTCACCGTGATGTCGACCACGCCGGCGGTGCGCAGGCCATACTGCGCCGGCAATGCGCCGGTGATCAGCGAGAGCTGGTCGGCGAAGCGCGGCGACATGATGTTGCTGAACAGGGCCAGGCCCTCGGGCAGCTGCACGCCGTCGAGACGATACTGCAGGCTGCCATGGTCGCCGCGGACATGGATCTGGCCGAACCCGTCCTGCACCACGCCCGGCGCGCGCAGCAGCACCTGGTTGAGCGGTGCGTTCTCGCCCTGTGGCGTGTTGCTGATGGCGGTCTTGCTGAAATCGTAGCGCGTGGCGCCGAGGCTCGGCTGGATCTCGCTGCGCTCCCGATCGAGCCGCTTGCCGACTACCTCGATGGCGAGGCTGCCCGAGGCGGCAGCCGGCGCGGCGGGCGGCTGGGACTCGGCGGCGCCCGTTGGCGCCGCGGGCTGGGGAGACTGCGCGGACGCCGTCTGCGCCGCGGAGAGACCTGCCAGGAGAGCCAGTGCCGATACCCCGATCCGCTGCATCCGAAATCTCCTCACGCGCCGCCATTAACGTTATACTGTTAATTGTTATAGTATAACATTCTTTGGCGTCAATCGGTAGGGCTCCCGTGGGCGTCGGTGTATTCAGGGCCCATGAGCCTCGATATCCGGGGCGGCAGGCCGATCCTGTCGCCGCAATCCATCGTCATCGGCTGCTGCGTGCTGATCGTCGCGATCGTGCTCGGTTACACGGCGGTCAATGCCGTCGTCCGGCCGGTCATCTGGTCCGACAGCGGCTGGGGCCTTCTGGGATGGGACCTCCGCCACGGCCTGCCGTGGAACCACTGGGCCTCACCCGATCCGCGGGACATCACCAAGGACGTCTCGACCTTTCAGTCCATCTGGTCGCCGGGGCAGCATGTCGTGCCGGGGGTCCTCGAAGAGCTGGGCCTGAGCCTCGGCCATGCGGTGATCGCGACGGTCAGCATCTTCTCGGTGATCGGGCTGCTGGGCTGGTGGGCACTCTATCGCGCCTTCGGCTTTCCGCCCCACGTCATCGCGATCTCGCTCGCGCTGATCGTCTGCAGCCGCGGCTTCGCCTTTCCCTTTGTGATCTTCATCGGCGGCGAGATCCTGCTGTTCGGGATCGCCCCCTGGTTCCTGCTGCTGGTGTGGCGGCTGCGGGACCTGCGCTGGTTCGCCGTGCCGCCCCTGGTGCTCGGCACGGCCGTGATGTTCTTCGCCAAGCTGTCGGCCATCGTCCTTGCCTGTGCGGCGATCTCGGCGGCGGTGCTCTCCGGACCTCACCCGTGGCGGAACAAGGGGGAAACGGTGCGGCGCGGCGTTACCGCCGGCCTCGCGATCGCGATCGTCGGCGTCGTCCTCTACTACGCCTGGTACTCGCGCGGCTGGACGGCGGCCTCGACCGTCGCGGCGGTCCAATGGTCTGTGTTCGTCACCCACGGCATCTTCATCCTGAGCTGCGTGTGGGGTGCCGCCCTGTCGTTCGGGGAGATGTGGAACTTCATCCTGCTGCATCCCAGTCGCGCGATCTTCGGCTCGCAACTTGCGGTGGGCTACATCCTGGCGGTGCCGGCCGCGATCACGCTGCTCGTAATGGGACGTCAACTGCGCAGGACCCATTCCGACTATCTGGTCTTCGCGGGCCTGACGGCGCTGGCCTATGGCGCCGTCTTCCTGCTGCTGTGGGCTCGCGGCGCCACGATCGGCCAGGAGGAGCGCTATTTCCGCCCCGTGTCGCTGCTGCTGCTGGCCGGCGCGGTGCAGGCCTTCCTGACGGTGCCGAGCAGGTTGCTGCGTCTGGCCGGAGCCACGATGGCGCTGGTGGGCATGCTCTACGGGCTCGCCGCCCACGCCAGGCATGTCGTCGTCAATCTCGGCCATCCGCTGGGCGTGCGGGACTTCCGGCACTCCACGGCCAACGACGCGGTCGTGAAGTTCCTCCGCACGATCGACGTGCCGTCGCCCGACCGCGGCTCGACCCTGATCTTCGTCCCGTCCCCGGAAATCGGCCTGGAGGTGCGCAACGTCCGCGTCATGGCCAACCATGCCGATTTCTGGGCGATCGAGGACATGCGGAACCTCAAGTTCCGCGGCCGCGTGCCCCGCCTCTACATCATCGTACAGCAGAGGCTGGTCGGCGAGGGCAAGGCAAGGGCGATGATGGAGCAGTTCGTCGACTACAAGCCGTCCGAATGGAAGGAGAAGCCGCTCGACGGCTTCGTCTGCTTCTACGTCGACTGAAGGCGGCGACGCGGCATCACTTGGGCGCGCAGGGCCAGGTCTGTTCGAGGGCTTCGCCGGCCAGCTCGATGAAATTCTCGTGCAGGCGCTCGGGTATGCCGTTGATGTAGCTGACGACGCCGCGCACCAGCAGCCGGCGCGTGGCGATGCCGGGCAGGCAGATGTTCGGCTTGGTCACCTGCAGCGTGTCGATGATGCCGGCGCAGACGCCGGCCAGCAGCAGCCGCGAGGTCGGAATGGGATCGAGGAGGAAGGCCTCGCAGCCCAGCATGATGTAGTTGGCCGAGTTCGTGTCCTGCTGCGCGCGCGCGTCCGGAGCTGCCCAGGGCGAGGTCATCGACAGGCCGACGAGAATTGCCAGAACACGTGCCCGCTTCATCTGCCCTCTCTCGTCGACGCGCCGGCGTCGGCGCGTCCCATGATAACGCGACATGTTGCCCTCCGAACAGGCTTTGGCCGTTTCCGGGCCGGCCGTGATAGGCTGGGCGTCGGGATCCGGGATTCACTGGAGTTGTGAGACATGCCATTGCGTTGGGAAATCCTGCATCCGCAGAAGCTCATCCATGTCGTTGCCGAAGGCGAGGTCACGCTGAGGGAGATGGAGGAGCATTTCGACGCGCTCGTCGTGGCCAACGCGCTGGCCTATTCGAAGCTGTTCGATGCGACGGCGCTGAAGCCGGTCTACGACGACGACGACGTGATGGCGATGGGCGCGCGCCTCAGCGCCTATACCTCCCACTTTCCGAGCGGTCCGCTGGCCGTCGTAGGCACCAGCGATGCGGTTCAACTGGCCTTCCGGCGCTTCGTCAACGTCTCGCCGTCCAAGCGGCCGGCCAAGATCTTCAAGACCGAAGCCAAGGCGCGTGCCTGGCTCAAGAAAGTGGCGGAGGAGGAGTAGCCGACCGCCGCGAGGCGCGTCGTGTCAAACCCGCCCGTGGCAGTGCTTGAACTTCTTGCCCGAGCCGCAGGGGCAGGCGGCGTTGCGTGAGACCTTGCCCCAGGTCGAGGGATCGTTGGGGTCCACCGCACCGTTGGTGATCGGCCGCGGCCGGTGCAGCGTCGCCACGCCGCCGCCGTCGGGATCGGCCGGATCGTAGGCGGGGTCGTCGCTCATCGCCGAGGCCAGCGCGGGATCCTCGTGCACCTCGTGCATGTTGGTCGGCATTTCCGGCATCGGCGGCGCTTCCATGCGGATCTGCAGCGTCGCCAGCAACGTGATCACCTGCTCGCGCATGTTGGTCAGCAGGTCGCTGAAGAGGTTGAACGCCTCGCGCTTGTACTCGTTCAGGGGATCCTTCTGGCCGTAGGCCCGCAGGCCGATGCCCTGGCGCAGATGATCCAGATGGAGAAGGTGGTCCTTCCAGTTCTGGTCGAAGATCTGCATCAGCACGCTCTTCTCGACCTGGCGCCAGACGTCGGGCCCGTACTGCGCGGCCTTCTGCGCGAACACGCGCTCGACGGCGTCGTTCAGGCGCGACTGGATCTCCTCGTCGGCGATGCCTTCTTCCTTGGCCCAGTCCTCGACCGGCAGGTCGAGGCCGAAGATACGCTGCACCTCTTCCTTTAGCTCGCCGACCTTCCACTGCTCGGCATAGACGCCCTCGGGAATGGTCCGCTTGACGAGCGCGTCGACCACGTCGCGGCGCATGCCGGCGACAGTCTCGGACACGTCCTCCGTGCCCATCAGCTCGATGCGCTCCTTGTAGATCTCCTGGCGCTGGGCGTTCATCACGTCGTCGAAGCGCAGCAGGTTCTTGCGGATCTCGAAGTTGCGCGCCTCGACCTTGCCCTGTGCCGTCTCCAGCGCCTTGTTCAGCCAGCGATGGGTCAGCGCCTCGTCGTCGGCCATGCCCTTCTTCTGGACCCAGTCGAGCACCTTGTTGTTGCCGAAGATGCGCATCAGGTCGTCTTCCAGCGACAGGAAGAAGCGCGACGCGCCCGGATCGCCCTGACGGCCCGAACGGCCGCGCAGCTGGTTGTCGATGCGGCGCGATTCGTGGCGCTCGGTGCCGACCACGAACAGGCCACCGGCCTCGCGAACGAGCGCGCGGTCGCGCTCGACGCCGGCGCGGATCTCCGCCTCGACCCGCGCCAGTTCGGCGTTGCGCGCCGCCTCGTCGGGGAACTTCGCGTTGATCTCCGGCACGCTCTGCTGCACCAGCATCTCGACGTTGCCGCCGAGCTGGATGTCGGTGCCGCGGCCGGCCATGTTGGTGGCGATGGTGACGGCGCCGGGACGGCCGGCCTGCGCCACGATCTGCGCTTCCTGGTCGTGGAAGCGGGCGTTGAGCACGTTGTGCGGGATGCCGGCTTTCTTCAGCGCTTCCGACAGTTCTTCCGACTTCTCGATGGACACCGTGCCGACCAGCATCGGCTGCTGGCGTGCGCGGCATTCGCCGATCAGCTTGACGATGGCGCGGGTCTTGTCGCCCAGCGTGCGGTAGATCTCGTCGTCGGCGTCCTTGCGGGCGACCGGCACGTTGGTCGGGATCTCGACGACCTCGAGCTTGTAGATCTCGGAGAACTCGGCGGCCTCGGTCAGCGCCGTGCCGGTCATGCCCGAGAGCTTGGGGTACATGCGGAACAGGTTCTGGAAGGTGATCGAGGCCAGCGTCTGGTTCTCGCGCTGGATCTCGACATGCTCCTTGGCTTCGAGAGCCTGGTGCAGGCCTTCCGAATAGCGGCGGCCCTGCATCATGCGGCCGGTGAATTCGTCGATGATGACGACCTGGCCGTCCTTCACGATGTAATCGACGTCGCGGGAGAACAGCTTGTGGGCCCGCAGCGCCTGCGTGATGTGGTGCAGAACCGACACCATCGTCGGCGCATAGAGGCTGATGCCCTCGGGCAGCAGGCCGTCGGCGCGCAGGATCTCCTCGATCGCCTCGATGCCGGCGTCGGTCAGAACGACGGTGCGGTTCTTCTCGTCCTTCTCGAAATGCTCGGCCTTGAGCTGGGGAATCACCGTGTCGGCGCGACGATAGAGCTCGGAGGAATCCTCGGCCGGGCCGGAGATGATGAGCGGCGTGCGCGCCTCGTCGATCAGGATCGAATCGACCTCGTCGACGATCGCATGATTGAAGGGCCGCTGGACCATCGCGTCCACGCGATACTTCATGTTGTCGCGCAGATAGTCGAAGCCGAGCTCGTTGTTGGTGCCGTAGGTGACGTCGCAGGCATAGGCCGCCTTGCGCTGCTCGTCGTCGAGTTCGTGGACGATGATGCCGACGGTAAGGCCGAGGAACTTGTAGACGCGGCCCATCCATTCGGCGTCGCGACGGGCGAGGTAGTCGTTCACGGTGACGACATGCACGCCCTTGCCGGGCAGGGCGTTGAGATAGACCGCGAGCGTGGCGACGAGGGTCTTGCCCTCGCCGGTCTTCATCTCGGCGATCTTGCCCTGGTGGAGCACCATGCCGCCCTTGAGCTGGACGTCGAAGTGGCGCTGGCCGAGCGTCCGCTTGGCCGCCTCGCGCACCACCGCGAAGGCTTCCGGCAGGAGGTCGTCGAGCGTTTCACCCTTGGCCAGGCGCTCGCGAAACTCGACGGTCTTGCCGCTGAGCTGCTCGTCTGAAAGCTTGACCAGCTCCGGCTCGAGGGCGTTGATCTTCGCCACCGTCTTGTCGAAGCCCTTGACGATCCGGTCGTTGGCCGTCCCGAACAAGCTCCGGGCGAGCGCGCCAAGCATGAAAACCTCGATATTCTAATGACTTAGGCGGGCACATCGGCCCGCCCTCCTCGTGAGAGATAGAGAGCGGGTCGGGGAGTGTCAACGCAGCCCGCCGACGCAACCGTCCCGCTGCGCCGCCGGCAATCGCTGTGCAATCGTCGCGTCACCCGCCGGAAACGAAGGTCGCTCCCTCGAACGCCCCGCCATGGACGCAGGGCTCACGAAAAAGTGCCGCAATTCAAGGCCATCACGCCCCTTGCCGGGGAGGCGGCGCTTGCTTGGCCCGAGTGGGCCTGTGTAAACGGTTTGCGCCTTTCGTAATGGATGAATCTGCTGGAGTCCGCCATGAACCATGACCTGCGTAACCTGCGCCTCGCCCTTCTGAGCGGCGTGGTCGCCCTCTTCGCGGGACCCGTTCTGGCCCAGACCCCGCCCGCGCAGGCGCCAAAGCCTCCGGCGCCCGCCGCCGGCCAGCCCGCGGCCAAGCCGCCGGCCGCCGCCGCGACCCCGGCCCCGACTGCCGTCAAGGACCCGGTCGTGGCGGTCGTGAACGGCCAGCAGATCCGCCTGTCCGAACTCGAGATCGCCCAGCAGTCGCTGCCGCAGCAGTATCGCTCGATGCCGCTGCAGGCGGTGTTCCCGGCGCTGCTCGAGCGCATCATCGACAGCAAGCTGGTCGTCCAGGAAGGCAAGAAGAGCAAGACCAACGAGGATCCGGCGTTCAAGAAGCGCATGGCCTTCGTCGAAGAGCAGGTGCTGCAGGACTTCTGGATCCAGCGCGAGATCGCGCGCCTCGTGACGCTGGAGAAGATCCAGCAGCGCTACCAGGAGCGCCTCAAGTCGATGCCGCCAGAGGAAGAAGTGCATGCGCGCCACATCCTGGTGGCCACCGAGGACGAGGCCAAGGCGATCATCGCCGAACTGAAGAAGGGCACTCCTTTCGACAAGCTCGCCAAGGAGAAGTCGACCGACAAGGCGTCCGGCGCCGAGGGCGGCGATCTCGGCTGGTTCAAGAAGTCGGACATGGTGAAGGAGTTCGCCGACGCCGCCTTCGACCTCAAGAAGGGCCAGACCTCGGAGACGCCGACCAAGACCCAGTTCGGCTACCACGTCATCTCGATCGACGACCGCCGCACGGCGCCGCCGCCGGCGCTCGAGGAGCTGTCGGAGCAGATCCGCGAGGAACTGGCGCGCGAGGCGATCACGGCCCAGCTCGACAAGATCCGCTCCGGCTCGAAGATCGAGAAGTTCAACATGGACGGCAGCAAGGCCGAGGCGGCGCCCGCCACCCCGGCCGCACCGGCCGCTCCCGCCGCCAAGCCGGCGACCCCGGCGACGCCGCCAAAGTAACCACGCGGAATCCGCCTCAACTAAAACTCACGTTTTAGGGCGTTTCTGGTGTAGTCTCCGCCGCTGGCCGGCTGCGTTTCCGCAGCCGTGCCCCAGGGGAGAACCATGTCCGCCAACCACGCCGTATCGCCGCTCGCCCCCAAGACGACGCCGACGCTGCCCCGCATCGCCGGCGTAAAGCTGGGCGTCGCGCGCTCCGGCGTGCGCTACAAGGACCGCGATGACGTTCTGCTGGCGGTGGTGCCGGCTGGCGCCACGATCGCGGGCGTGCTCACGAAGTCCAAGACCTGCTCGGCGCCGGTCGACTGGTGCCGCAAGAACCTGGCGCGCGGCAAGGTCCGCGCCATCGTGGTCAATGCCGGCAACGCAAATGCCTTCACCGGCAAGGTCGGCGACAAGGCGGTCGAGGAGACGACGCGCTCCATCGCCCAGGCGCTGGGCTGCCCGCGCAACGAGGTCTTCATGGCCTCGACCGGCGTGATCGGCCAGCCGCTCGACTGGGAGAGGATCGCCGCCGTCGTGCCGGCCCTCATCAAGTCGGGCAAGGAAGACGCCTGGTCGTCCGCCGCGGCGGCCATCATGACCACCGACACGTTCCCCAAGCTGGCGACCCGCCAGGCCAAGATCGGCGAGCGCACGGTCACGGTGAACGCCTTCCTCAAGGGCTCGGGCATGATCGCGCCCGACATGGCGACGATGCTGGGCTTCGCCTTCACCGACGCCAAGATTCCCGGACCGGTGCTGCAGAAGCTGCTGTCCGACGCCGCCGACAAGTCGCTGAATTGCGTCACCGTCGACGGCGACACCTCGACCAGCGACACCTTCCTGATGGTCGCTACCGGCGCGGCGCGCCATGCGCCGATCGAGGAAGCCGACGACCCGGTGCTGATCGACTTCAAGCGCGCGCTCGACGAGGTGATGATCGACCTGGCGCAGCTCCTCGCCCGCGACGGCGAGGGCGCCACCAAGTTCGTGACCATCAACGTGACCGGCGCCTCCTCGAACGGGGCGGCCCGCAAGATCGGCCTCGCCGTCGCCAACTCGCCGCTGGTCAAGACGGCGATTGCCGGCGAGGACGCGAACTGGGGCCGCATCGTCATGGCGGTCGGCAAGTCGGGCGAGCGTGCGGATCGCGACAAGCTGCGCATCTCGATCGGCGGCGTGCGCATCACCGACCAGGGCCAGGTCGTGCCGAACTACGACGAGGCGCCGGTCGCGCAGCACATCAAGGGGTCCGACGTGGTGATCGACATCGATCTCGGCATCGGCCGCGGCCGCGCCACCGTCTGGACCTGCGATCTCACGCACGGCTACATCGACATCAACGGCAGCTACCGTTCTTGACCTCGTTCGAAGACGAGTGCCCGGGCGGCCCGCCGCCGCTCGGCGAACGGCCGCTCGTGCTGGTGGCTGCCGTCGCGCTGGTCGATACCGGCAGCCGCGTCCTCATTGCCCAGCGGCCGGCCGGCAAGTCGATGGCCGGCCTCTGGGAATTTCCCGGCGGCAAGGTCGATCCCGGCGAGACGCCCGAGCATGCGCTGGTGCGCGAGCTGCACGAGGAGCTGGGCATCGAGACGGCCACGAGCTGCCTTGCGCCCATCGCCTTCGCCAGCCACGGCTACGAGAAGTTCCATCTGCTGATGCCGGTCTTCGCCTGCCGCAAATGGAACGGCACGCCCCAGCCGCGCGAGGGCCAGACCCTGAAATGGGTCGCGCCAATGGACCTCAACAAATACCCGATGCCGCCCGCCGACCTGCCGCTGGTCGGGCTGCTGCGCGATCTTCTCTGACTACGACAGCGGCGCGATCTGCGAGCCGGGGCGCCAGCCCACCAGGTCGCGGAAGATCAGCGCCTGTGCCGTCGCCGCGACGGCAGTGCCGCCGTAGGAGACGAGGAGTGCGGCGGTCCAGGTGATGACGGCGGCCGATTCGCCCGCGCCCAGCATGCCGCGCGCCAGGCTGAGCACGAGGAGCGTCGCCACAGTGGTGGCGATCGCTCCGCTGAAGAACACGAGGAACATGACGCCGATGATGGTCCAGGCATTGCCGCGGCTGTAGGCCCATGACAGGCGCGGTGTGAAGGGTTCGTCGATGGCCGTTGCGGCGAGTCCGTAGCTCACCCGCAGCGCCAGGATGATCGAGATGGTGAAGCCGAGCCCGATCGGCGCCGCCAGCGCCTGCTTGCGGGCGATCTCGGGGTCGGACGCTGCACCGGCCGCCAGCAGTTCGGGATCGACCGTTCCCAGCGTCAGCACGAAGGCGGCGAGGAGGATGAAGGTGAAGCCGCCGATCTTGATGAGATGGATGAGGAAGGCCATCTCGCGCGGCGACCAGCCGAGGCCGGGCAACCGGCCGATGTTCTGCGGACCCAGCAGGACGAAACGCTGCCAGGCCACCATGAACATCACGGTCGGCACCATGTCGGCCGCCTTCTCGATCAGCACCGGCATCAGCGAATCGCGGGCCACCAGGGATCCGACGAGCCGGATTGCCAGCGACGCGATCCACGGGATGGTCACGAGATGGAAGAACAGCCCGAGGTTGGCGAAGACGAAGGCGAAGCTCTGGGCGACCAGTCCGCCGAACGAAAGTTTCCTTGCAGGCACGTCGTCTAGCTCCGTTCCACTTTTTCGCCGGCGCTGATTTCCGAGGTCCCCAGCGCCTCCGCCAGCCGCTGGGCGGCACTGCCCGGCTTGAGCGGCCTTGGCTGGGAGGCATGCGGCGCCCAGCCGTGCAGGAAGAGAACCTCGAAGCTCGCCGCGACACGGCCGTTCGGCCAGGAGAAGCGCTCGCCGTAGAGTTCGGCGGCGCGCAGCAGCACGGCGCGCCGCGTCAGGCCTCGGCGACGCCCCATCACGAGATTGCTTTCGCCCATCGCGCTCAGGTCGCGCATCAACGCGAGCGCGCTTTCGTATTCGACCTCGATCGTCTCGCCGTCGGCCACCGGCAGCGCGAAGCCCGCGCGCTGCAGCAACCCTGCCGCATCGCGCAGGTCGGCGAAGGGCGACACGCGCGGACTGAGGCCGCCGTCGATCTCGCTTTCCGCCGCCGCCAGCGACTGGCGGAGTTGCCACAGGGTCGAGCCTCCCAGTAGCGCGCCGAGGAACAGGCCGTCGGGCTTCAGGATGCGCGCGATCTGGATCAGGGCGCCCGGCAGGTCGTTCACCCAGTGCAGGTCCATGGCGCTCAGGACCAGGTCGAAGCAGCCGGGCGCGAAGGGCAGGCATTCCTCGTCGGCGACGACGGCCGGGCCGCGCGCCCGTCGGGCGAAGCCGCTTCCGAGATCGGCGCGTACGAGATGCCCGACAATCGCCCGGTCACCGATCGCGGCGGCCACCTCGTCGCCGTGGCTCCCGAGATCCAGCGCCAGCGGAAAGGTACGGCGCACGTCGACCAGCCGGTCGACCAGCCGGTCGGCGATCTCGCGCTTCAGGAAGTCGTGCCGCTCCCAGTCGCGGGCAGCGCGCTCACGCCGCTGACGCAAGGTGGCGCGGTCGAACACCAGCAGGGGATCAGGGCTCGTCACAGCGGGTATGTAGGGGGAAAGGGCGACGGCGGGTAGGGGAACGCCTTCCTGTGGGCGCATTTGCCCGTCCCAATCGGGATCATGGTGCCGACGGGCGTGAGCGGGGCTTTTTCGAG
The DNA here is from genome assembly GCA_945952105.1 of uncultured Rhodospirillaceae bacterium. Classification (GTDB taxonomy): domain Bacteria; phylum Pseudomonadota; class Alphaproteobacteria; order Reyranellales; family Reyranellaceae; genus Reyranella. The sequence continues at coordinate 32,030 of CAMFGZ010000030.1, forward strand.
CTTGGGACGGGCGGTGCTGGATGCCGTGCTGCCGCCGCTTTGCCTCGGCTGCAACGAGATCGTCGGCGCTCCGGGGGCGCTGTGCCCGCGCTGCTGGCAGGGCTTCTCCTTCATCTCCGCCCCGCAATGCGCCTGTTGCGGCACGCCGTTCGCGGAGGATCTCGGACCCGGGGCGCTATGCGCGGGCTGCCTCGCGCGGCGGCCTCGCTATCACCAGGCCCGCGCCGCGCTCGTCTATGACGACGGCAGCAAGCGGCTCGTCCTGCCGTTCAAGCATGGCGACCGCACAGACATCGCGCGCGCTTGCGGCGCCTGGATGGCGCGGGCGGGAGCGGAGTTGCTGGCCTCGGCGGACATCGTAGCGCCGGTGCCGCTCCATTGGCGGCGCCTATTCGTGCGACGCTACAATCAGGCGCAATTGCTGGCGCGCATCGTCGTGCGAAACGTCGCGGCCGACCGCAAGCCACGTCTTGTGGCCGACCTGCTGCGCCGGCGGCGATGGACCGGCTCGCAGGCCGGGCTCAGGGCGAAGGATCGCCGGACCAACGTCCGCGAGGCGTTCGACATCCATCCCCGATGGCGTGCGAGCGTCCCCGGCAAGGCCGTGCTGCTGGTCGACGATGTCCTGACGACCGGCGCGACCGTCGAGGCCTGCGCGCGGGCGCTGGAACGCGCCGGGGCGAAAAGGGTTGATGTCCTGACACTGGCGCGGGTCGTCCGGCCGGCGGTATAATTCGCGAAAGAGGTTCACCCATGGCCAAGATCGAAATCTACACTTCGCCGTTCTGCGGCTACTGCGCGCGGGCCAAGAGCCTGCTCGACAGCAAGGGCGCCGAGTACGAGGAAACCGACGTGATGATGGACGACAAGAAGCGCACCGAGATGCGCTCGCGCACCAATCGCACGTCGGTGCCGCAGATCTTCATCAACGGCCAGCATATCGGCGGCTCCGACGATCTCGCCGCCCTCGAACAGGCGGGCAAGCTCGACGCGCTGCTCGCGCAGCCCGGCTAGAGGACTTCCAGCATGACCGCGTTCAAGGCCGGCCTGATCCAGACCAATGTCAGCAACGAGATGGCCGAGAACGTGGCCTTCCTGCGCGAGCAGGCGAAGCTCGCGCGTGATGCCGGCGCCGACTTCATCATGACGCCGGAGAATACCGGCCTGATCGGGGCCAATCGCACCGAGACGCTGGCCAAGGCGCAGACCGAGGAAGAGCACGCGATGCTTGCGGCCTGCCGCGCCAGCGCGCGCGACACCGGCGCGTGGTTCCTTTTGGGCTCGATCCATGTGCGCGTGGCGGGCGAAGAGCAGATCCGCAACCGCTCCTACCTGATCGATTCGTCGGGCGGTATCGTCGCCAGCTACGACAAGATCCACATGTTCGACGTCCAGCTCGAGGGCGGTGAGAGCTACCGCGAATCCTCGACCTTCAGGCCGGGCGAGAAGGCGGTGCTGGCCGAAACCCCGTGGGGCGTGCTGGGCATGACGATCTGCTACGACCTGCGCTTCCCCTACCTCTATCGCGAGCTGGCGCATGCCGGCGCCACGATGCTGGCGATCCCGTCCTCGTTCACCGTGCCGACGGGCAAGGCGCACTGGCACACGCTGATGCGCGCCCGCGCCATTGAGACAGGCTGCTTCGTCTTCGCGCCGGCCCAGGTCGGCACGCACAAGGGTTCGAACCGCAAGACCTACGGCCACTCGATCGCCGTCGCCCCGTGGGGCGAGGTGATCGCGGACGCTGGCGGTGAGAAAGCGGGCTTCGTCATCGCCGACGTCGACCTCGCGAAGATCGCGGAAGCCCGCAAGATGGTCCCGTCGCTGACGCACGACCGCAAGTACGCCGCGCCAGTGATGCACAAGGCCGCGATCGTCAAGGCAGCGGAGTAGAAAAACTCCGTCGTCTCGACGGGATTTTCTGAACCACTTCGGTCGTACAGGTGAATGAGAAAGCCTCGACCGGGGTGTTGTATCGCGCCACTCTCGTCGGCCACACCCTGGAGTCTCCGATGACCTCTCCCAGCCTGGTGATTCGCAACGGCACCATCGTCGACGGATCGGGCGGTGATCCCTATGAGGCCGACCTGTCGGTCGCCGACGGCAGGATCGCCGCGATCGGCAAGGGCCTGCCCAGGGGACGGGAAGAGATCGATGCGCGCGGCAGGCTGGTGACGCCGGGCTTCGTCGACGTGCACACGCATTACGACGCGCAGGTGACGTGGAGCGACCGGCTGTCGCCGTCCTCGTGGAACGGCGCCACGACCGTGGTGATGGGCAATTGCGGTGTCGGCTTCGCGCCGTGTCACGAAGACCAGCACGCGATGCTGATCAACCTGATGGAAGGCGTCGAGGACATTCCCGAGGTCGTGCTGTCGGAAGGATTGCCGTGGAACTGGCACAGCTTCCCGGATTTCATGGATGCGATCGCCGCGCGCTCCTACGACGTCGATGTCGCGGCGCAGGTGCCGCATGCCGCGCTGCGCGTCTACGTCATGGGCCGGCGAGGCGCCGACCGCGAACCGGCGACCGAGCACGACCGGCAGCGCATGGCCGAACTCACCATCGAGGGCCTGCGTGCCGGCGCGCTGGGCTTCTCGACCTCGCGCACGCTCAATCATCGCTCGGCCGACGGCAAGCACATCCCGACCCTGCGCGCCGAGGAAGCGGAGCTGACGGCGATCGCCCGGGCCATGCGCGAGGCCGATGCCGGCTGGCTGCAGATCGTGTCGGATTTCCAGGAAGGCGAGGTGCCGCTATTCCGGCGTCTGGCGAAGGAATCGCGGCGGCCGGTCACGATCACACTGTTGCAGTCCAACGTCCGCCCCGACGGCTGGCGCGAGACGATGGCGGAGATCGACGAGGCCAATCGCGAGGGGTTGCGCATCACTGCCCAGGTCCGCTCGCGGCCTACCAGCGTGCTGCTGGGCCTTGAACTCTCGCAGACGCCGTTCACCGGCCGGCCGAGCGCCGACAGCACCGCGCGGCTTGCGTTTGCGGAGCGCCACGCGCGGTGGCGCAATCCCGAGTTCCGCGCGCGCGTATTGGCAGAATCGTTCCAGGGGGACAAACAGAGACGGCTCGTCGATCGCTGGGACCGCATGTTTCCATTGAACGATCCGCCAGACTACGAGCCGACCGCGGAGCAGAGCATCGCCGCCATTGCAGCACGACAAGGCCGCCCGCCGGCCGACGTCGCCTACGACCTGCTGCTGCAACACGACGGCAAGCAGATCATCTACCTGCCGGTCACGAATTTCGTCGCCGGCAATCTCGACGTCGTGCGCGAGATGATCGACCGGCCCAACACGCTGATCGGCCTGGGCGACGGCGGCGCGCATGTCGGCATCATGTGCGACGCCACCGCCACCAGCTACACGCTGACCCATTGGACGCGCGATCGCGTGCGCGGCTCGCTGCTGCCGGTGTCGTGGGCGATCAAGCGGCTGACGGCCGACAATGCCGATGAGATCGGCCTGCGCGATCGAGGGCTGCTGAAGGTGGGATTGAAGGCCGACCTCAACATCATCGACTACGACAACATGCGCCTGCGCCGGCCCGAAATCGTCTACGACCTCCCGGCCGGGGGCAAACGCCTGATCCAGCGGACCGATGGCTTCGACGCGACCATCGTGTCCGGCGCTGTCGTGTATCGCGGCGGCGAAGCGACCGGTGCCTTGCCGGGGCGCCTGGTGCGCGGCGCACGCAACGCGTGAGCGCGATCTAGAGGAGGCGGGCGGCGATCCTCTGGATCATCGCCATCTTCGGCTGGCTGATCATGCGCGCCTCGTAGGCGGTCACCGAAAAGCGTCCCCGCACGAGGTCCAGCAACTCGCCGTCCTGCAGCAGGAACTCCGGCCGGCTTGGCTTTCCGAAGCGTTCGTTGCCCATCATGAACGTCTCGTAGAGCAGGATGCCGCCGGGCTGCAGCGCTTCGAACAGCGCCGGGAACAGCGGTCGGTGAAGGTAGTTCGTGACCACCACCGCGCCGAAGCGGCGGCCGGCCAGCGGCCAGGGCGAACCGTCCTCGAGGTCGGCGGCAACCACCTCGACCGTATCGGATGGGACGAGCGCGCTCGCGTCGCGGTCGACGGCGGTCACGCGATGGCCGCGGCTGGCGAAGAACTGCGTGTGCCGGCCCGTGCCGGCCGCGACATCGAGGATGCTGGCCTCGGGTGCGACGAGCCCGGCCCAGGTGATGATCCAGGAAGAGGGTGTCATGTCTTGCGCACTCCCGCGCCCTTCAGGTTGAGCAGGTTGCCGGACAGGATCAGCGCGGCGCCGACGATGGTGAGCATGTCCAACCGCTCATTGTAGAGAAGCCAGCCGGCGAGGGCTGTCAGCGGTACACGCAGGAAATCCATCGGAACGACCACCGTGGCGTCGGCATGCAGCATCGCGCGCGTCAGGCAATAGTGCGAGAAGGTGCCACAAAAGGCGATGGCGACGATCCACGCCCAGGCATAGGCCGAGGGCCAGTGCCAGACCTCGAGGGCCGGTATCAGGCCGATGATCGACTGGATGAGCAGCATCCAGAACAGGATGGTGAGCACGCTGTCGCTGCGGGTCAGCGACTTCACCATCGTCACCGAGATGGCGAAGCCCACCGCGGAGGCGAGCGCGATGATCTGGCCCGGTACGATCTCGTTGGCCCCCGGTCGCACGATGATGACGACGCCGACGATTCCCAGCGCAACCGCCAGGTTCTTCCAGAGGCCCATGCGCTCGCCGAGGAAGGCGACAGCCAGGATCGCCGTCCAGATCGGCATCGTGAACTCGATCGAGATGACCTGGGCCAGCGGGATCAGGGTCAGCGCCTTGAACCAGGCGAACTGCGCGCCGTAGTGGGCGATGTTGCGTCCGACCTGCTGCCACGGCCGCTTCGTCTTCAGTTTGCCGAAGCCGCCGGCGAGATGGATCAGCGGATACAGCATCGCGATACCGATGACCGAGCGCATCTCCATGATCTGGAAGACGTCCAGCTCGCGCGTGGTCTCGCGGCCGGCGATCGCCATGACGAGCATCGCCGTCAGCCAGCCCGCCATCCAGAAGGCGGCTTTCAGGTTCGAGGGTTGCGCGGTGGGCATCGGTCGTTGCGAGGGGCGATTTTCACGAGGCGGGGCGCGACATTCGGGCCTTGCGTCCGGCGCGACAAGCCACCATTTTTCGGTCTGTCATGATTTTGTATCGTTTGCGCTGCGCCAAGGGCCACGAATTCGACAGCTGGTTCAAGGACAGCAAGACCTATGAGCGCCAGGAGAAGAAGTCGCTGATCGGCTGTGCCGTCTGCGGGTCGGACAAGGTCGAGCGCGCGCTGATGGCGCCCCGCATCGGCAAGAAGGGCAAGGAAGCCGCGCTCCCGGCCGCCGTCGAGCCGGCGCCCGAGGCAGCCGCTCCGTCAGCCGAACAACAGCAGCAGATGGCGGCGCTGGCCCGGCACATGCCGAAGGAGTTGCGCGAGGCCCTGCTCAAGGTCCGTGCCGAGGTCGAGAAGAACTGCGAGCATGTCGGCGACAAGTTCGCCGACGAGGCCCGCAAGATTCACTACGGCGAGAGCGACAAGCGCGGCATCTACGGCGAAACCACCGACGAAGAGGCCGAGGCGTTGGCCGAAGAGGGTATCGAATTCGGTCGCCTTCCCTGGATCCCGCGCGGCAACTGAATCGGGTGAAGCGGCGGCGCTGCCGTATCGAGCGCAGCGAAGGGCCTTTTCTCTGGCGTTACCGCGTCGATGTGTTTGCGGCCCCGTACAACATGTAGTTCACGTCGAGATCGTTCTTGTTCAGCGACCATTTGCGGCTGAGCGGGGCATAGACGACGCCGACGATCTCCCGTGGCTCGATCCCGCCGGCGCGCAGGCCTCGTGCCACTTCCGACGGTTTCAGGAACTTCTTCCAGTCGTGGGTGCCGCGCGGCAGCCAGCCCAGCACGTATTCGGCGCCGGCGATGGCCAGCGCCCAGGCCTTGGCGGTACGGTTCAGCGTCGACAGGAACAGGAGGCCGCCCGGCTTCACCATCCGACCGCAGGATCGCAGGAACAGATCGACGTCGGCGACGTGCTCCACGATCTCGAGCGCCAGCACGATGTCGAACTGCGCGCCGCTCTCGGCCAATGCCTCCGCGGTGCCCTGGCGATAGTCGATGTCGAGGTCCTGGCGCGCCGCATGGACCGAGGCCGTCGCGATGTTGCGGTCCGAGGCGTCGACGCCGGTGACGGTGGCGCCGAGCCGGGACATCGGCTCGCTCAGCAGGCCGCCCCCGCAGCCGATGTCGAGCAGCGACAGGCCCTGCAGCGGCTCGCCGTTCAGGGCGTCGCGCCCCCAATGGGCCGCGACGCGGTCGCGCACGTAGCCGATCCGCACCGGGTTCAGCCGGTGCAGCGGCGCGAACTTGCCGGCGGGATCCCACCATTCGTCCGCGATGCGGGAAAAGCGTTCGACTTCGGCCGGATCGACCGTTCCGGCAGTGGGGATATGCGTGGTTTCGACCATGGCTACCCTTGACCCATATGGCGCCGGCGGTGTCTATAGCGCGCTTTCCGGGCAGAGGCTTGCCCTTCGAGTAGGCTCATGGCGCGCATCGTTCTGAAATTTGGCGGCACATCGGTCGGCGATACGGATCGTATCAAGAACGTCGCGCGCAAGGTCAAAGCCGAAGTCGCGCGCGGCAACGAGGTCGCCGTCGTCGTGTCGGCCATGTCGGGCGCCACCAACCAGCTCGTGAAGTGGGTGAACGAGATTTCCCCGCTGCACGATCCGCGCGAATACGATGTCGTCGTCGCGACGGGCGAGCAGGTCACGATCGGCCTCCTGGCGATGGCGCTGCAGCAGGAAGGCGTGAAGTCACGCTCGTGGGTGTCGTGGCAGCTCCCGATCAGGACCGACGATGCCTATGCCAAGGCGCGCATCGTGGAGATCGACACGGTGGAGATGGCCAGGACCATGGCGGCCGGCGAGGTCCCGGTGGTGCCGGGCTTTCAGGGCATTTCGCCGGAAGGCCGCATCACGACCCTGGGCCGCGGCGGCTCGGACACCTCGGCGGTGGCGCTGGCGGCGGCCCTCAAGGCCGATCGCTGCGACATCTATACCGACGTCGATGGCGTCTACACGACCGATCCGCGCATCGTCGAGAAGGCGCAGAAGATCGATCGCGTGACCTACGAGGAAATGCTCGAAATGGCCTCGCTGGGCTCCAAGGTGCTGCAGACGCGCTCCGTCGAGCTGGCGATGAACCATCATGTGCGCGTGCAGGTGCTTTCGTCGTTCGACGAGGCGCTCGGCAGCGATCTGCCCGGAACTCTGGTTGTGGACGAGGAAGAGATCATGGCCCAGGGCCTCGAGAAGTCCGTCGTGAGCGGCATTGCCTTCGCCCGTGACGAGGCGAAGATCACCGTGGTGCAGGTGCCGGACCGTCCCGGCGTGGCTGCCGGTATTTTCGGTCCGCTGGCCGAGGCCAACATCAACGTCGACATGATCGTGCAGAACGTCTCGGTCGACGGCAGCGCGACCGACATCACCTTCACCGTTCCCAAGGCCGACCTCGCGCGCGCTGCCGAGAAGCTCGAGAAGGCCAGGGCCGAGCTGAAGTTTGCCGAGGTGAAGTCCGACCTCAACGTCTCCAAGGTCTCGGTGATCGGCGTCGGCATGCGCAGCCATGCCGGTGTCGCGCTCAAGATGTTCGAGACCCTGGCCGCCAAGGGGATCAACATTCAGGTCATCTCCACCTCGGAGATCAAGATCAGCGTGCTGGTGGCCGCCGAGTACACCGAACTGGCGGTGCGGGCCCTTCACACGGCCTATGAACTCGACGCGGCCTGATCTCCCGCCCCTAAAATGCAGCGGGAATCTGCGAATTAGCCGGTAGGCAGTCCGGCGCGGGTCTTGCTATAAGCGGCGCATGGACGCCGCACTCGCCCATGTGCCCTGCCTGAACGCCCGACCGATCAATTCGGCGGCCGCGGCTTGGCGAGTTTGTGCCTGCGTCATCGACCGCAGCTTCGTCGTCATCCGACTCAAGCTTCCCGCGGTCTGACCATGGAGAGATCAACTCCCCTGGCCGGACCGCGAATGCTCCTCAAGCGGCTCCGGGACACGATGGCGCGTGCCGAGTCCGTCGAAGTGACGCTGGGCGAGGTCGTGCGCCTGGTCGCCAACGAGATGGTGGCCGAGGTCTGCTCGATCTACCTGCTGCGCGCCGGCGAGGTGCTGGAACTGTTCGCCACCCAGGGCCTGAACCCCTCGGCGGTCCACAGCACGCGCCTCAGGGTCGGCGAGGGTCTGGTCGGCGACATCGCCGCTCACGGGCGGCCGCTGGCGCTCGACGATGCGCAGCACCATCCGCAGTTCGCCTATCGCCCCGAGACGGGCGAGGAAATCTACCATTCGCTCGCCGGCGTGCCGATCCTGCGCGCCGGCAGGGTGCTCGGCGTACTGGTCGTGCAGAACCGCACGCGCCGCCAGTACGACGAGGAAGAAGTCGAAACGCTGCAGACCATCGCCATGGTGCTGGCGGAACTGGTCTCGGCCAGCCACGTCGTCAGCCCCAACGAGGTCCAGCAGGTCGACGGTATCGGGCTGCTGCCCCTGCGCGTCGACGGCGTGCAGCTCACGCCCGGCGTCGCCATCGGCCGTGCCGTGCTGCACGAGCCGCGGATCGTCATCCAGCGCGTGGTCGCCGAGAATGTCGAGCAGGAGCAGGTCCGCTTCCAGGACGCGCTGCATGGCGTCCGCGAGGACGTCGACCGCATGCTCGAGGCCCATGACATGCAGTCGGGCGAACAGCGCGAGATCCTCGAGACCTTCCGCATGTTCGTCGACGACCGCGGCTGGGCGGAGCGGGTGCGCGAGGCGATCGACTCGGGCCTGACGGCGGAAGCCGGCGTCCAGCGCGCCTTCGACGACGTGCGGGCGCGTCTCGGCCAGTCGACCGATCCCTACATCCGCGAGCGGCTGAGCGACCTGCAGGATCTCAGCAACCGCCTGCTGCTGCGTCTTACCGGCCGCGTCGCCGTCGATCCGGCAGCGCTGCCCGACGACATGATCGTGATCGCCCGCGACATGGGCCCGGCCGAACTGCTCGACTACGACCGCAACCGGCTGCGCGGTCTCGTGCTGGAAGAGGGTTCGGCGCTCAGCCACGTGGCGATCGTGGCGCGCGCCCTCGACATCCCGGTCGTGGGCCGCGCACCCAACGTATTGGCACGTGTCGAGGCCGGCGATCCCATCGTCGTCGACGGCGACAATGCGCAGGTCCTGGTGCGTCCGGCCGAGGACATCCTCCAGACCGTCTATCTCGCGCTCGACGCGCGGGCCGAGCGGCGGCGCAAGTATGCGGCGCTGCGCGACCTGCCGTCGACGACCCGCGACCAGGCGCGTGTCTCGCTCAACATGAATGCCGGCCTGCTGATCGACATGCAGCACCTCGACGACACCGGCGCCGATGGGGTGGGCCTCTATCGCACCGAGATTCCGTTCATGGTGCGTTCGGAGTTCCCCGATGTCGACGCACAGGCCTGGCTCTACGGACGCGTGCTCGATCTTGCGGATGGACGGCCGGTGACTTTCCGCACGCTCGATGTGGGAGGCGACAAGGTTCTTCCCTATATCGACTCGTTCGGAGATGAAAATCCTGCGATGGGCTGGCGTGCCATCCGCATCGGCCTCGACCGGCCGGCTATGCTGCGTCGCCAGCTTCGCGCGTTGATCATCGCGGCGAACGGGCGGCCCTTGTCGATCATGTTTCCGATGATCGCCGAGGTCACAGAATTGCTACGCTCGCGTCATCTGCTCGATCTGGAACTCGATCGTGCAAAGCGTCGCGGCCAGCCCTTGCCCGAGAAGGTGCGTGTTGGCGTTATGTTCGAAGTGCCGGCGCTGGCCTGGCAGCTCGACAGTCTGCTGCCCCACATCGATTTCATATCCGTGGGCACGAACGATCTGATGCAGTTCCTGTATGCCGCCGATCGCGGCAACAGTCGGCTCGCCGGTCGCTACGACAGTTTGTCTCCGGCACTGCTGCGACTGCTACATTTTGTAGTGGATAAGGTGCGGCCCGCGGGCGTCGATATCTCCGTCTGTGGCGAGATGGCGGGGCGTCCGGTCGAAGCGCTGGCGCTACTCGCAATAGGCGTACGTTCGCTGTCGATGTCGCCCGGTGCGATAGGCCCCGTGAAGGCGATGATTCGTTCGCTCGATCTCGATGAGGCCGTTGGTTTCATGAGCTCTGCGCTTACTCAACCGGATCGTCCGTTGCGAGAGACGTTGCGTCTCTTCGCCGCCGATCATGCGATCGAAATTTAGCGACTCGAAGTCGAATCGCTTTTGCCCTGCCATGGGGCCTCTGCTAAGAGTCGCGACGAGGGGACAAGCAGGGAATATCAATGCCGGATCAGGTTGACTGGCGGGCGATCGAGCGCGAGGCCGGATCGGGCCAGGCGGTCGGTCGACTCCTACGCGATCAACGCGAGGCACGCGGTCTGGACCTGACTCAAGTCGAGAAGAGCATCCGCATCCGCCGTGCCCATCTCGAGGCGATCGAGGAAGGCCGCTACGACAAGCTGCCTGGCGCCGCCTACATTCCCGCGTTCCTTCGTGCCTATGCCGCCCATGTCGGTCTCGACCCCGAGAAGGTAATGACCGCCTATCATCTTTCGGGCGCCGTTCCCATCAAGCGTCCGGTCACGCTGCCCGCCGACTTCCCGGTCATGGAAAGGCGTGCGCCGATCGGCCTCGCGGTCCTCACCGTTCTTCTCGTCGTCGCCGCAGGTTACGGCGTGTGGAACTACTTGCCGCGCGATCGGGCCGTCGTGGCCGAGAAGGTTCCGCCGGTGCCGGACCGCCTGCTCTCGGAAAGGCCGAGCACGCCTTCTGCACCGGGCGCATCGAATCCTGCTACGCCGCCGAACCCGTTCGTGGCCCAGTTGCCGCCGGCGCCGGGACAGGAAGCCCGTACCATCAACGGCTCGCTGCCTGCCCAGGTCTGGCCGGCACAGCGTGTCGACAGCGGAGCGCCGGCCGCGCCGCTGGCACCGCCGCCGGTCGTCGTGGCCGTCCCTGCGCCGCCACCGCCCGCCGTGATGAATGTCCCGTCGATCGGGCAGGCGCAAGCCGCGCAGCCGCCGGCATCGCTCGAGCCGCCGCGCATCGATCCGACGAAGCCGGTCGAGGAGGCCACTGCCCGCCAGCCCGATTCGGCTCCGGCCACGCAGCCTTCGCTGCCGGTCCGGGTCAACACGCCGATCAGCGTCAAGACCAACAGCTGGGTCGAACTGCGGGCTCCCAACGGCGACGTGCTGACGCAGACCTATGTCCGTGCCGGCGAGAGCTACGTCGTTCCGGCCGGTATCGCCTACCGCATCACAGAGGCGCGCTGACGCGGCCTCTCTGGCGGAGGCGAAGCCTCGCCGCTACATTGTTCCCATGAGCATCAGACCGTACCGCGACATCCAGCGCCGCAAGTCGCGGCGGGTGATGGTCGGGGCCGTGCCGGTTGGCGGCGATTCGCCGATCACCGTGCAGACCATGACCAACACGCTGACCGCGGACGCCGACGCGACCATCGCCCAGATCCGCCGCTGTGAAGAGGCGGGTGTGGATATCATCCGCGTGTCCTGCCCTGACGAGGAGTCGACGGCGGCGCTGCCGCGCATCGTCAAGGCCGCGAAGGTCCCGATCGTGGCCGACATCCACTTCCATTATAAGCGCGCCATCGAGGCGGCCGAGGCGGGCGCGGCCTGCCTGCGCATCAACCCGGGCAATATCGGCAGCGCCGAGCGGGTCCGCGAAGTGGTGAAGGCCGCAAAGGACCATGGCCTGTCCATGCGCATCGGCGTCAACGCCGGGTCGCTGGAGAAGGACCTGCTGGAGAAGTACGGGGAGCCCTGTCCCGAGGCGATGGTCGAGAGCGCGCTCGATCATGCGCGCATCCTGCAGGATCACGACTTCCACGAATTCAAGATCAGCGTGAAGGCGTCCGACGTCTTCCTGGCGGTCGCGGCCTACCAGCAGCTCGCCGACGCCTGCGACTACCCGCTGCATGTCGGAGTGACCGAGGCGGGCGGCATCCGCACCGGCACGGTGAAGTCGTCGATCGGCATGGGCTCGCTCCTGTGGGCCGGGATCGGCGACACGATCCGCGTCTCGCTCTCGGCTGAGCCCGAGGAAGAGGTGAGGGTCGGCTTCGAGATGCTGAAGGCGCTGAACCTGCGCCATCGCGGCGTGAACATCATCTCCTGCCCGTCCTGCGCACGGCAGCAGTACGACGTGATCCGCACGGTCGAGGCGCTCGAGAAGCGCGTCGCCCACATCACCACGCCGATGACGGTATCGGTGATCGGCTGCGTGGTGAACGGGCCGGGCGAGGCGCGCGAGACCGACATCGGCTTCACCGGCGGCGGGTCGAACACCCATCAGGTCTATATCGCCGGCGTTCCGCATCATCGGCTGAAGGACGCCAACGTCGTCGACCATCTGGTCGGGCTGATCGAGAAGAAGGCGGCCGAGATCGAGGCCGCAAAGGCGGAAGAGGGCAAGGCGAAAGAAGCCGAGCGACATCGCGCCGCCGCCGAGTAGCGACCTTCGGTTCTTCCTTTCCCGACGTTTTTTCCAAGGCGATTTCCCGTGAGCAAGATGCAACCCGTGCGTGGCACGCACGACCTTCTCCCCGACGACTACCGGCGCTTCGCGCACGTCGTCGACACGGCACGCGACGTGGCGCGCCTCTACGGCTATCGCGAGATGGCGACGCCGATCTTCGAGTTCACCGAACTCTTTGCGCGCGGCATCGGTGAAACCACCGACGTCGTGTCGAAGGAGATGTACACCTTCGCCGATCGCGGCAACGAATCGCTGACCCTGCGGCCGGAATATACCGCCGGCATCTGCCGCGCCTTCGTGTCGAACGGCGAACTGGCCCAGCAGCTTCCGCTCAAGGTCTTCGCGGCCGGGCCGATGTTCCGCTACGAGCGGCCGCAGAAGGGCCGCCAGCGCCAGTTCCATCAGATCGATCTTGAAGTCTTGGGTGCCCCCGAGCCGGGAGCCGATATCGAGGTGATCTCGGTCGCGGCCGACATCCTCGATCGGCTGACGATCCTCGATCGCTGCGTGCTCAAGATCAATTCGCTCGGCGATCCTGAAAGCCGCACCGGCTATCGCAAGGTGCTGACCGACTATTACTCGGCCCACACCGATAAGCTTTCGGAGGATTCGCGCAATCGCCTGGCGCGCAATCCGCTGCGCATCCTCGACAGCAAGGACGAGGGCGACAAGGCGATCAACGCCAATGCGCCGAGCTTCTCGGATCATCTGAACGAGGCCAGCCGCGACTTCTTCAAGTCGGTGCAGGACGGTCTCACCGCGGCCGGTATCGCCTTCGAGGTCGATCCGGCGCTCGTCCGCGGCCTCGACTACTACACCCACACCGCCTTCGAGTTCGTGACGACCCATCTCGGTGCCCAGGGCACCGTGCTGGGCGGCGGTCGCTACGATGGTTTGATCGCCGAGCTGGGCGGGCCGCCGACGGCCGGCATCGGCTGGGCGGGCGGCATCGAGCGGCTGATGATGCTGGCCGACGAGCCCAAGCCCCTGCCGCGTCCCGTCGTGATCGCGCCACTGGGTGCGGCGGCCGAGGCTCGGGCACTTGGCATCGCGCGCAGCTTGCGCAAGCTGGGGATCGCCGTAGAGCAGGATTACCGCGGTAACATGAAGCGGCGCATGCAGCGGGCCAACAAGCTCAATGCGCGCGCCGCGCTCATCATCGGCGACGACGAGCTGGCCAAGGGCGTGGCCCAGCTCAAGGACCTCGACAGCGGCGCGCAGCGCGAGGTGCCGCTCGACAACCTCGCCGCAGCCCTGAAGGTCTGACATGTCGCTGTTGTTGAAACTGAACCAGGTCGTGACGCGCCACGCCGAGCTGCAGGCGGCGCTGTCGGCCGGCACGCTCGATTCGCAGAAGTTCGTCGCGGCATCGAAGGAATATGCCGATCTCGGCCCGTTGGTCGAGGCGGTGAACGAATGGCACAAGGCTGAGCGCGAGCTGAAGGACGCGGAGGCGATGGCGGCCGATCCCGACATGAAGGCGATGGCCGAGGAGGAGGCGGCCGAACTGAAGAAGCGCCTGCCGGAGCTGGAACGCACCGTGAAGCGCATGCTGCTGCCCAAGGACGCCGCCGACGAGAAGAACGCCATCCTCGAAATCCGTGCCGGGACCGGCGGCGACGAGGCCGCTTTGTTCGCGGCCGATCTGTTCCGCATGTACCAGCGCTACGCGGCCGAAAAGGGCTGGAAATTCGAGATCATGGAACTGTCCGATACGGGCATCGGCGGCTACCGCGAGGCGATCGCCACGGTCACGGGCCGCAGCGTCTTTGCGCGCCTCAAGTTCGAATCGGGCGTGCATCGGGTGCAGCGCGTGCCGGCGACCGAGACCCAGGGCCGCATCCATACCTCGGCGGCGACGGTGGCGGTGCTGCCGGAGGCCGAGGAGGTCGACATCAAGATCGACGAGAAGGACCTGCGCATCGACGTGTTCCGCGCCTCCGGGCCCGGCGGCCAGTCGGTCAACACGACCGACTCGGCGGTGCGCATCACGCATATTCCGACCGGCGTCGTGGTCAGCCAGCAGGACGAGAAGAGCCAGCACAAGAACCGCGCCAAGGCGATGAAGATCCTGCGCGCCCGTCTCTACGATGCCGAGCGCCAGCGACTGGACGCCCAGCGCGCGGCCGATCGCAAGGGTCAGGTGGGCAGCGGCGACCGCAGCGAACGCATCCGCACCTACAACTTCCCGCAAAGCCGCGTGACCGACCACCGCATCAACCTCACCCTCTACAATCTCGCCGAGATCCTGGACGGGCGTGGACTCGATGCGATCGTCGATGCGCTCACCGCCGACGACGAGGCCTCGCGGCTGGCGGAACTCGCGGCCTAGGCCGTGACGGCGGGCGCTTCCTACGACTCTCTCCTCCGGGACACGTCCGTCGCGCTCACGGCGGCGGGCATCGACAATGTGCGCTTCGAGGCACGGCTGCTGCTGAGCCACGCTGCGGGCCTCACGATCGAGCAGTTGATCGCGCGCGGTCGGGATCCGGCGCCGGCCGCGGTCGTCACCGCGTTGCGCGAGCTCACGGCGCGGCGCGTGCGTCGCGAGCCGATGGCCTACATCCTGGGCGAGCGCGAGTTCTGGGGCCTCGCCTTCAAGGTTTCGCCGGCGGTCCTCGTGCCGCGCCCCGACAGCGAGACCGTGATCGAGACCGTCCTCGACCTGTTCCCCGACCGCGGCCGCGCACTGCGCATCGCCGATCTGGGCCTGGGATCGGGTTGCCTGCTCCTCACCCTGCTGCGGGAGTACCCCGCGGCGATCGGTGTCGGGATCGATGCCTCGCCGGAGGCCCTCGACATCGCCCGCGCCAATGCCGAGACCCTGGGCGTCGCTTCCCGGGCACGCCTCCAGCCGGGCGACTGGCGCGAGGACGGCTGGGCTGGGCAGCTGGGCGGTCCGTTCGACCTGCTCGTGTCCAATCCGCCCTACATCGAGAGCGGCACGGTCGACGGGTTGATGCCTGAAGTGGCCCGGCACGAACCGCGGCTGGCGCTCGATGGCGGAGCCGATGGGCTTGCGGCGTATCGCGCCATCGCCGCCGGGGCCGCCCGGCTGGTCGCTCCCGGCGGCTGGGCGGTGGTCGAGGGCGGCGAGGGGCAAGCGACTGATATCGCGGCCCTTTTTGCCGCCGCAGGCTTCACGCCCGGTACGCCCCGCAAGGATCTGGGGGGGATCGACCGGGTGGTTCCCGCCCAGCATTAAGTGGTTGGCAACCAAGGGGAATGGGACTAGGTTCCGCTTACCCCTTGGGGGGTCCTGGTCCGACCGGTTGTGGCGGCGGACACCAAACCCCCTGAAAACAGCCGTGACGGCGCCCGTGAAGGGCAGAGGGGCTTCAACAACAACATCCGTCCGGCGTGTAACTGGCCCAGGTTAATGAGACCAAACAATCGTCAGCGGTCGCGCGGCGGTCGCAGTGGTGGCGGCGGTGGCGGTGGCAACAACCATCATCACAAGCCTCAGCATCACAATCCGAATCGCCCGCCCAATCGAAACCAGATTTTCGATAGCAGCGGCCCCGACGTCCGGGTCCGCGGCAATGCCCACCAGGTTTTCGACAAGTACCAGTCGCTGGCCCGCGAAGCCGCCTCTTCCGGCGATCGCATCCTGGCCGAAGCCTATTATCAATATGCCGACCACTATTTCCGCGTGATCCAGTCCATGGGCGGCTTCGTCCAGCGCAACCAGGGCTGGGAAGGCGGCGAGGATGGCCAGCAGCAAGGCCAGCCCGGGCAGCAGCCCGGCCAGCCGCAGCAGGGCCAGGCCGGCGGTCCGCCGCCGAGTGGCGGCGACGGCCAGTCCGGCGAGCAGGGACCCTCCGAGCATCGTGTGCCGGAACACCGGCAGGGCGATCACCGCCAGGGCGAGCATCGTCAGGCCGAGCACCGCCAGGGCAATCAGCGCCAGAACGATCGGCGCCAGAACGATTACCGCCAGAACGACCGCGATCGTGACCGCGAAGATCACAGCGAGGCCGAGCCAGGCCTCAATGGCGTTGCGTTTCTCCAGAACGGCCGCAATGCACCGGCCAGCAACGACCCAGCGATCGAAGAGCAGCCCGAGGTTCCGGAATTCGTTCCCGCGAGCGGTGGCCGGCGCGCCTGACCGGCATCTGCCAGAAGATCCAGGACAACGCCCGCCGGCTGCCGCCAGCGGGCGTTTTTCTTTGCCCTACAGGTGGATCAGGGTCGGCGCGACGAAGGCCAGCGCCGTGAAGCCCAGCCCGAGCACGCCAAGGCCGACCGACAGGAAGGTCAGCCAGACGACCGTCGTGAGCGCGGCGGCGCCGGCGAGCACGATGGCGAGCTGGAAGCAGGCCGAACCGTATTCGAACATGTGATAGGCGGCCATCGACCGGTCGCGATGGGCCTCCCTCAACTTGGCGCGAGCGGCCAGTTCCTTGCGGCCCTCATTGGTATCGGGCTCGGTATCGTAGCGCTGGGCGGTCTGGCGCCACCGGTCGGCCTGCGCCTTGAGTGCCGGCGGAACGGTGTCGGGACTGTCCTTGAACGTGGCCTCGACCTCTTCGGCCGCCGTCCTCAGCATCGTCTGCCGGATGGTCTTGGATTGGAAGAACGACCAGAGGTTGGAGGCGTCGATGTGGCTCGAAAGAGCGTTCGTCTGCGAGCTCTTGCCGCCCATTTCCGAAACCGCCAGCAGGGCGGCCAGGATCGCCACCAGCAGCGCGATCCTCTTGTTGGAACTGTCGACGTGGCCGTGTCCGCCGGACATTCGAGTGCCTCCAAATTTTTGTCGGCGGCGTTCTTAACTCACGTTTTCAGGGTGCGAAAGCCGCACACGGTTTGAGGTCTTGTACCCCGCGAATCCGATCCCATATCGCCTTCAGGATGCCTCCCAGGAGGGTCCGCTCTTCCGCCCGCCGCTCGACGGGGGCGTAAAGGAAAGGGTTGAGTATGAATCAGGAAAAATACACCGAACGCATGCGGGGCTTCCTGCAGAGCGCCCAGATGCTGGCGCTGCGTGAAGGCCACCAGCGGCTGATCCCGGACCATGTTCTGAAGGTCCTGCTCGACGATCCGGAAGGCCTCGCGGCCAACCTGATCGGCTCGGCAGGCGGCGATTCGCGCGCGGTCTACCGCGCCGTGGAGGCCAACCTCGCCAAGCAGCCCAAGGTCGAAGGCCAGGGCGCCGGCCAGATCTACATGGCGCCCGAGACCGCGCGCCTGTTCGATCAGGCCGAGGCGATCGCCGAGAAGGCGGGCGATTCTTTCGTCACGGTCGAGCGCATGTTGATCGCGCTGGTGCTCGCCAAGGGCACCGAGGCGGCCGACGCGCTCGCCAAGGGGGGCGTGAAGCCCCAGGCGCTGGAAAAGGCCGTTCAGGAGCTGCGCAAGGGCCGGACCGCCGATTCGGCGTCCGCCGAGGACAGCTACGACGCGCTGAAGAAGTATGCCCGCGACCTCACCCAGGCGGCGCGCGACGGCAAGCTCGATCCCGTGATCGGCCGCGACGAGGAGATCCGTCGCACCATCCAGGTGCTGAGCCGGCGCACCAAGAACAACCCGGTGCTGATCGGCGAGCCCGGCGTCGGCAAGACCGCCATCGCCGAGGGCCTCGCGCTGCGCATCGTCAACGACGACGTGCCGGAGTCGCTCAAGAACAAGAAGCTGATGTCGCTCGACCTCGGCTCGATGGTCGCGGGCGCGAAGTTCCGCGGCGAGTTCGAGGAGCGCCTCAAGGGCGTGCTGTCGGAGATTTCGTCGGCCGAGGGCGAGATCATCGTCTTCATCGACGAGCTGCACACGCTGATCGGCGCGGGCAAGGCCGACGGTGCCATGGACGCCTCCAACATGCTGAAGCCCGCGCTGGCGCGCGGCGAGCTGCATTGCGTGGGCGCCACGACGCTCGACGAGTACCGCAAGCACATCGAGAAGGATGCCGCGCTGGCGCGGCGCTTCCAGCCCGTTTTCGTGGCCGAGCCGACGGTAGAGGACACGATCTCGATCTTGCGCGGCCTCAAGGAGAAGTACGAACTGCATCACGGTGTCCGGATCGCGGACTCCTCGATCGTGGCCGCCGCGACGCTCTCCAACCGCTACATCACCGACCGGTTCCTGCCGGACAAGGCGATCGACCTTATGGACGAGGCGGCGAGCCGCATCCGCATGCAGGTCGACAGCAAGCCCGAGGCGCTGGACGAACTCGACCGGCGCATCATGCAGCTGAAGATCGAGAAGGAAGCGCTCAAGAAGGAAAGCGACTCCGCGTCGCGTGACCGGCTCGAGCGCCTGGAGAAGGAGCTGTCGGAGCTCGAGCAGAAGTCCGCGGCGCTGACCGCGCAGTGGACCTCCGCGAAGGACAAGCTCGCCGATTCGCAGAAGGTGAAGGAGCAGCTCGACAAGGCCCGCTCCGAGCTGGACGCGGCGCAGCGGCGGGGCGAACTCGCGAAGGCGGGCGAGCTGGCCTACGGCGTCATCCCGGACCTCGAGAAGAAACTGAAGGAAGCCGAGACCCATGAGGTCGCGGGCGGCAAGGGCGTGAAGGAAGAGGTCATGCCCGAGGACATTGCCGCCGTCGTCTCGCGGTGGACCGGCGTGCCCG
The DNA here is from genome assembly GCA_945952105.1 of uncultured Rhodospirillaceae bacterium. Classification (GTDB taxonomy): domain Bacteria; phylum Pseudomonadota; class Alphaproteobacteria; order Reyranellales; family Reyranellaceae; genus Reyranella. The sequence continues at coordinate 51,188 of CAMFGZ010000030.1, forward strand.
TGGACAAGATGCTGGAGGGAGAGCGCGCGAAGCTCCTCCGCATGGAGGAGGAGATCCACAAGCGCGTGATCGGCCAGGACGAGGCCGTCGTCGCGGTGGCGAACGCGGTGCGTCGCGCCCGCGCGGGCCTGCAGGACCCGAACCGTCCCATCGGTTCGTTCCTCTTCCTGGGCCCGACGGGCGTCGGCAAGACCGAGCTCACCAAGGCGATCGCGGCGTTCCTGTTCGACGACGACCAGGCGATGGTGCGCATCGACATGAGCGAGTTCATGGAGAAGCATGCCGTCAGCCGCCTGATCGGCGCGCCTCCGGGCTATGTCGGCTACGACGAGGGCGGCGTGCTCACCGAAGCGGTGCGGCGTCGGCCCTATCAGGTGATCCTGTTCGACGAGGTCGAGAAGGCGCACCCGGACGTGTTCAACGTGCTGCTGCAGGTGCTGGACGACGGTCGTCTGACCGACGGGCAGGGCCGCACGGTCGACTTCAAGAACACGCTGATCATCCTGACGTCCAACCTCGGCAGCTCGCATCTGGCGGCCCTGAAGGATGGCGAATCCGCCGAGTCGGTGCGAGAGCAGGTCATGGAAGAGGTGCGCCGGGCGTTCCGTCCGGAATTCCTCAATCGTCTCGACGAGATCCTGCTGTTCAACCGGCTGAGCCGGGCGCACATGACGGACATCGTCGAAGTCCAGATGCAGAAGCTGTTGAAGCTGCTGGCGGATCGCAAGATCCAGCTGAAGCTCGACGGCAAGGCCCTGCAGTGGCTGGCCAACCGCGGCTACGATCCGGTCTACGGCGCGCGGCCGCTCAAGCGGGTCATCCAGCGCAGCCTGCAGAACCCGTTGGCGACGCAGTTGCTCGAGGGCAGGATCCGCGACGGCGACACCGTCGAGGTCGGTGTCGAGAACGGCGAGCTGACGGTCGGCGGCGAGCGCGTGATGAGCGACGCCGCCGACTAGAGACTAGTCGCGTTTGGCGACCTGAGACGGCGCGGGCTCCCTGGGAGCCTGCGCCGTTTTCTTTGGTGCGGGCTTCGGTGGATCGCCCGGTTTGTCGACGTCGCCCGCCACTGGCGCGCTCTTGAATTGCGCCAGGTACTGCTTCGCGAGCGCCTGGAAGCGCGCGGCATCCTTGCCGCCGACGGTGCCGCGCATCGCGAACTTCTGGGTGAGCGGATTGACGTGCTTGCCGCCCTTCAGGAACTCGTAGTGCAGATGCGCCCCGGTCGACATGCCGGTCGAACCGACAAAGCCGATCACCTGCCCCTGGCGCACCGAAACGCCCGGCTTGATGCCCGGTCCGATGCGCGACATGTGGGCGTAGGCCGTCGCAACGTCCTGGGTATGTTGCAACTTGACGTAGAGTCCATAGCCGCCATTGGGTCCAGCGGACACGACCTTTCCCGTGCCGGCGGCCAGGATCGGCGTGCCGGACGGTGCCGCGAAATCCACGCCCGCGTGTAACGCGCTGAAGCCCAGGATGGGATGTTCGCGCATGCCGAAGCGCGAGGTGATGCGCGATGCATCCATCGGCGTGCGCAGGAACGAGCGCACCACGCTCTCGCCTTGCGGGTTGTAGAAGCCATCGGCGCCGCCCGGGGGCCGGTAGCGGATCACGGTGACGGTGCGCTTCAGGAGTTTGAGTTCGCCGGCGAGCAGGCGACCGGGATGCGTGACCTTGCCGTCGCTCGTCACGAGCTGCTCCAGCAGGACGGTGAACTTCTGTCCCTGCTTCAGTTCGCGCTGGAAGTCGACATCGTAGGACAAGGCGCGGACGAACTCGATCATCGCCGCCGATGGTGCGCCGGCCTTCATGCCACTCTGCTGCAGCGAGCCGTCGCGTTCGCCTTCCACGCGCACGATGCGGGGGCTGACCTTGTAGATTTTCTCCTCGGCATCGTAGCCGCCGTCGTCGGTGCGGCTGACGATGTACTCCCGTTCGGGTTGAGGCCGGACGGACAATGCAAGCACCCGCGGCGCGTCGGGCTGCTCGGGAATGGTCTGCATCGTGAGTTCGATCGTCTCGCCCACCGCCAGGCGCCGCTTCTTCAGCAGCGACTGGAGCTTCTCGGCGATCTGCTTGCGGTCGGCCGGGGAGACGTCGATGTCGGCCAGCATCTTCTCGACCGTGTCGCCTTTCTCGAGGCGAAGCGTCAGGTCGTAGATGTCGCCGGCCGGCGGATCGGCATCGGCCGTGGCCTCCGGCGGCTTCATCTGGAAACCCTTGAAATCGATGGGCGGGGGCGCCGCCTTGCCGAAATCCGCCGCCGTCGGGGGCGGCCCTGGCTCGCTGTTGGCGATGATCACGGGCGCCGGGGCAGCGTTTCCGCGCGGTAACGCGTTGGATGCTTCAGGAGCGAGCGGCGCCGCCGGCGCCTTGGGCGGGGACGGCAAGGCCGCGATTTCAGGGTTGGAGCGGTGGCTGATGACGAGCCCGGCCATGGCCAGGCCGATCACGCCGATCGCGAAGAGGACAGGCCGAAAGAGCCCGAATGTCGTGTTTCCGGGGCTTTTCGGCCGGTCCGACGGAGGGGGGAAACCCGTCATGACCTCTGACCTATGTGTGCCCCGGCTGGTCCGAGGCCTCGGTTAGGGGTGGTGCCGGGGCGTATTTTCTTTTCCCGGCGGCGACTAGCTACATATTGATGCCGGAAAGGCTTTTGCCGCACAACAATACAATAGGTTTGAAGGTTTTTTTGGCGATTCCGAGTCATCGTTACGAATTCGTAAATTTCCCGTTGACGGTCCAAGGGACCCCCCATATAAGCGCGGCTCCCGACGACGAGCGGGGCCGCCGAAACCGCCTCAGACACTGAGGCGCCAGGGTCGAAAGATCCAACGGGGGCAACGTTCGACGAAGGTCTCGACCCAAGGGTCGCGCGCTCTATGCATCGTCTGTTAGGAAAGGGATACGCCGGCGGCGGCGATCATGAAGTGCTTCGGCATCGACTGATTTCGTCGTCGCTAGTTCGGAAATTCGACGTAAGTTGGATAGAGTAATTAGTGAC
>CAMFGZ010000031.1 GCA_945952105.1 uncultured Rhodospirillaceae bacterium
GGCTCGATGAGCTGACAGGAGACTAGCAAAGCGAGAGACGGCCGCAATCCGCAGCACAGGCCAGCAATGCACTGCACTTATTGCGAGACTAGCAAAGCGAGAGACGGCCGCAATCCGCAGCGTGAGCTTGACGCGGTGCGCGCGGAACGAAAGACTAGCAAAGCGAGAGACGGCCGCAATCCGCAGCGTGCGGACGCCACCCTCAACGCGGCCATCGAGACTAGCAAAGCGAGAGACGGCCGCAATCCGCAGCTGGTTCGGGCATTTGACACCGTCATTGACCAGACTAGCAAAGCGAGAGACGGCCGCAATCCGCAGCGACTTCAACGACCGGAATACCTCGGTGGCGAGACTAGCAAAGCGAGAGACGGCCGCAATCCGCAGCAAGAGGTTCACTGGTCGAAGTCGGGCGATCAGACTAGCAAAGCGAGAGACGGCCGCAATCCGCAGCTCTTCCACGGGACCGATCTTCGGCGAAACCAGACTAGCAAAGCGAGAGACGGCCGCAATCCGCAGCGCAATCTGGGGCGCACCCTGATTGAGGCCGAGACTAGCAAAGCGAGAGACGGCCGCAATCCGCAGCCTCTTCAGCTTGCTCTGGCATATCCCCTCGAGACTAGCAAAGCGAGAGACGGCCGCAATCCGCAGCGGCATATTGGGCAGCCCGGATTTGTATTTGAGACTAGCAAAGCGAGAGACGGCCGCAATCCGCAGCCGGCTGGTCGGAATGCCGTCGTTGCTGGCGAGACTAGCAAAGCGAGAGACGGCCGCAATCCGCAGCACTGGCACCCCGGCGCATCGAGCACGAAGAAGACTAGCAAAGCGAGAGACGGCCGCAATCCGCAGCGACGGCACCAGCAACCCGCCTCCGAAGGCGAGACTAGCAAAGCGAGAGACGGCCGCAATCCGCAGCAGCCCCATGCAGCTTGCACCGACCTGGACCAGACTAGCAAAGCGAGAGACGGCCGCAATCCGCAGCCCGTCACGGCGATGTTGACGTTGATCCGCAAGACTAGCAAAGCGAGAGACGGCCGCAATCCGCAGCGTCAGTTCCTGGCTTTTATGCAGGACCCATAGACTAGCAAAGCGAGAGACGGCCGCAATCCGCAGCCTCAGGCTGGCCAGACGGCTGCGGCCGTCAAGACTAGCAAAGCGAGAGACGGCCGCAATCCGCAGCAAGTACATCGAAGACGACTTCGGCAAGCGCAGACTAGCAAAGCGAGAGACGGCCGCAATCCGCAGCAATTCACGATGCCGGACCCCTCGGCGCCGAAGACTAGCAAAGCGAGAGACGGCCGCAATCCGCAGCCGCGCGTGCTGGGCGAGTACATCGGTGCCAAGACTAGCAAAGCGAGAGACGGCCGCAATCCGCAGCCATCAGCCATCGCCAAGCTCCCGTTCCTCGAGACTAGCAAAGCGAGAGACGGCCGCAATCCGCAGCGAACGCGGGATTTCAGCGCGAGGCACCCGGAGACTAGCAAAGCGAGAGACGGCCGCAATCCGCAGCCGGCTGATCGACGAGACCGGGCAGGATCAGAGACTAGCAAAGCGAGAGACGGCCGCAATCCGCAGCAACGCCACCAGCCTGGAGTTGACCGGCTCCAGACTAGCAAAGCGAGAGACGGCCGCAATCCGCAGCGACCGTCTCGATTTCGACTACGTGCACCGGAGACTAGCAAAGCGAGAGACGGCCGCAATCCGCAGCCAACGGCAAGGGCCAGAAGCGCAACGGCAAGGGCCAGAAGCGCAACGGTAAAGACTAGCAAAGCGAGAGACGGCCGCAATCCGCAGCAATTCTCCACCTACCAAACCGGCCTTGGCGAGACTAGCAAAGCGAGAGACGGCCGCAATCCGCAGCGGCCGTTGCGAGATCGAGGCGACCCGGATCAGACTAGCAAAGCGAGAGACGGCCGCAATCCGCAGCCGCCGGCCGCGGCGGGATGGACGGCGAACAAGACTAGCAAAGCGAGAGACGGCCGCAATCCGCAGCCGAGGAATTGATCCTTCAACCCCTGGTCCAAGACTAGCAAAGCGAGAGACGTCCGCAATCCGCAGCGGCTGTTGGTCAAGGATCAGGAGATAGACGAGACTAGCAAAGCGAGAGACGGCCGCAATCCGCAGCACACCAGCCTGCACGGCCTCATATTGCTCCAGACTAGCAAAGCGAGAGACGGCCGCAATCCGCAGCGCCGTCACCCCGTTCGGCAGGATCGCCCGCCTAACCTCGCCGCACCAGTGTGCGGTGCGAGATCAGGCAGAGGATGCCGGCGATGCCCATCGCGGTCGTCATCGGCGCGATGGTGCCGTCGAAGGTCTGTCCGACGATGGCGCCGAAGATCGCCCCGGCCCCGAACGTCATGACGCCCATCAGCGACGACGCCGTGCCCGCCATGTGCGGGTAGCGCTGCATCGCCATCGCCGTCGAGTTGGGGGCGATCAGGCTCAGCGTCGCGATCTGGAAGACCAGGCACACCAGGAAGGGCCACAGGCCGATCGTGCCGTACCGCGCCTCGATCCAGCCCATGACCATCGCCGCCGTGCCGGACACGGCCGGAACGATCACCGCGAAGCGCAGGATCCGGCCCGCCCCCAGCAGGCGCACGAAGCGTGCGTTGAGCAGGCTGCTGATGGTCATGAACACCACCATGCCGCCGAACACCACGCCGTAGAGGCGGGGCGAGATCCCGTAGCGCTCGATGAAGACGAAGGGCGATCCCGAGATATACGAGAACAGGGCCGCGAACATGAAGGACGAGGTCAGGGCGTAGCCGATGAAGGTGCGCGTGGCGAGAAGCTCCCCGAACCGCTTCAGCACCTGGGTGAAGACCAGCGGCTGGCGATACTCCGGCTTCAGCGTCTCGGGCAGGTGGAACCACGCGACGAGGAAGGCAATCACCCCGGCCGACGCCAGCACCCAGAAGATGGCCCGCCAGCCGGCGAACCACATCACCTGGCCTCCGATCACGGGCGCGAGCATCGGCGCGATGGACGTGCAGGCCATCATGAGCGACATGGCGCGCGCGGCATGATCCTTTTCGGCAAGATCGCGCACCATCGTGCGCGCCAGCACGACACCGCCGCAGGCGGCGAGGCCCTGCAGGAAGCGCAGGCCGATGAGCTGGCCCGCCGCCGCCGCGAACGCACATCCGATGCTGGCCAGCACATAGACCACCAGGCCGGTCAGGATGACCGGGCGGCGGCCGAACCGGTCGCCGGCGGGGCCATAGAAGACCTGCCCCACGCCGAAGGCGATCATGAAGGCCGACAGCGTGAGCTGGATGTCGCCGGCCGAGGATTGGAGGTCGACCGCGATCACCGGCAACGCGGGCAGGTACATGTCGATCGAAAGCGGGGTGAAGGACGACAGGAGCGCCAGCACCGCCAGAAGGAGCGGCGACAGGGTCGGACGAGGCGTGGTGTTCATTGCGCGGTGGCTCTACAGGCATCCATGGCCTCCCGCCATGCTATAACCGGACCATGACGTTACTGCCTGACCTGTCGGAAACGCAGATCCGCCGCTACGCGCGACATATCGTGCTGGCGGAGATCGGCGGCGTCGGCCAGTCGAAGCTCGTCGCGGCGAAAGTCCTGGTGGTCGGCGCCGGCGGCCTCGGCGCACCCCTCCTGCAGTATCTGGCCGCGGCCGGTATCGGCACGCTGGGTGTGATCGATCACGACACGGTCGATCTCTCGAACCTGCAGCGTCAGGTGATTCACCGCACGTCGGACGTGGGCATCTCCAAGGTCGAGAGCGCACGGCGCGCACTCGCCGACATCAATCCCGAGGTGCAGGTGCAGGCGCATCACGAGCGCCTGACGGCGCAGAACGCCGATCGCATCATCGCGGGCTACGACCTCGTCGCCGACGGCAGCGACAACTTCGCCACGCGCTATCTGCTGAACGACGCCTGCTTCAGGCTCCGCAAGACACTGGTCTCGGCCGCCATCCTGCGCTTCGACGGGCAGATCTCGACCTACAAGGCATGGCAGGGCGCCGGCCATCCCTGCCTGCGCTGCCTCTTCCCCGCGGCGCCCTCGGAAGACGCCGTGCCGAGCTGCGCGCAGGCCGGCGTGCTGGGCGCACTCGCCGGGACCCTGGGCACGCTGCAGGCCACCGAAGTGGTGAAGGAGATCCTCGGTGTCGGCCGCTCGCTCTCGGGATCGCTGCTGATGTACGACGCGCTCGACGCCTCGTTCGAGACGCTGAGCGTCGGCAAGCGGCCAGATTGCCCCACCTGCGGCGATCCCGCGGGAGCCACGTCATGAGCGCGGGCGGCCTCTCGGTCATCCTGCGCTCCGACGACTACGAGAGCGTCCACTACGGTCTCGCCCTCGCGGCGGCGGCGCTCGCCGTGAACAAGCCGGCCGTGCTGTTCTTCACCATGGGCGGCATCCGCGCCCTGCAGGGCTCGCCGCCGGCCCTGCGCGACTGGGCGCGCGACGCCGCCAACCGCGCCCGCGGCGTCGGCGACTTCGAGACGCTGCTGCAAGCCTGCGTCGAGCTTGGCGCGCGGCTCATCGTGTGCGAAATGGGCCTGCGGTCGCTCGACATCGATCGTGCGGGCCTGCGGGCCGACATACCGTTCACGGTGGCCGGCATCGTCACCTTGCTGGAAGAGACCAAGCCGGGCATGCACCTGGTATCGCTTTGACGCTGTAGGAGACTTCATGACATCCGCCCCCTTCGACGTGCTGGGAATCGGCAACGCCATCGTCGACGTCATCGCTCGATCCGACGACGCCTTCCTCGGCCAGCACGGTCTGGTGAAGGGCAGCATGATGCTGATCGACGAGGCCCGCGCCGAGCAGCTCTACGACGGGATGGGCCCTGGCATCGAAGTGTCCGGCGGCTCCTGCGGCAACACGATGGCCGGCATCGCCTCGTTCGGCGGCAAGGGCGCCTATATCGGCAAGGTGCGCAACGACCAGCTCGGCAAGGTGTTCGGCCACGACCTCAAGGCGACCGGCGTCTCGTTCGCGACCCCGGCCGCGACCGAAGGCCCGGCGACGGCGCGCTGCCTGATCCTGGTGACGCCGGATGCACAGCGGACGATGAACACCTATCTCGGCGCCTGCACCGGCCTCGGGCCCGCCGACATCGACACCAAGCTCGTCGCCTCCGCCCAGGTCACCTACGTCGAGGGCTATCTGTGGGATGCACCGGCCGCCAAGCAGGCGGTGCTCAAGGCCTTCGACGCGGCCCGCGCCGCCGGCCGCAAGGTCTCGATCACGCTTTCCGATTCCTTCTGCGTCCACCGCTATCGCGACGAGTTCCGCGACCTGATCCGCAACAAGGTCGATATCCTGTTCGGCAACGAGGCCGAGATCAAAGCGCTCTACGAGGTCGAAACCTTCGAGGAAGCGCTCGAGGCGGCCCGCAAGGAAGCCAAGATCGCCGCCCTGACGCGCAGCGAGAAGGGCTCGGTGGTGATCAAGGGCGGCGAGACCCATGAGGTCCCGGCGGCCCCCGTTTCCAAGGTCGTCGACACGACCGGCGCGGGCGATCTCTACGCCGCGGGCTTCCTGTTCGGCTTCACGCACGACAAGCCGCTCGCCGAATGCGCGCGGCTGGGCGGCATCGCCGCCGCGGAGGTCATCTCCCATGTCGGCGCGCGACCCGAGCAGGCGCTGAAGGGCCTGATTTGAGCGCAGAGGCGCAAGCGAAAGGCTGGCGCGAGTCGCTGGCCACCTACCGGCATCCGCAGGTCGTCCAGTTCCTGTTCCTGGGCTTCTCGGCCGGGCTGCCGTTCCTGCTGGTCTTCTCGACACTGTCGGCCTGGCTGCGCGAGTACGGCATCAGCCGTACCGCCATCGGCTTCATCAGCTGGATCGGCATCACCTACTCCTTCAAGTTCGTGTGGTCGCCGATCGTCGACCGTGTGCCGCTGCCGGTACTGACGCGCTGGCTGGGCCGTCGCCGCTCCTGGATGCTGCTGGCCCAGAGCGGAATCGCGGGCGGCCTGCTGGCCATGGCCTTCTGCGACCCGCGCACCGACCTGTGGTGGATGGTCGTCTTCGCGCTGGTCGTGGCCTTCTCGTCGGCCACGCAGGACATCGCCCTCGATGCCTGCCGCATCGAGGCGACGGATGCGAGCCTGCAGGGCGCGACCGCCGCGACCTACCAGCTCGGCTATCGCATCGCCGTCCTCGCCGCGGGCGCGGGCGCGCTCTACATCGCGGAGTTCGTCTCCTGGAAGGCCGCCTACCAGAGCATGGCGGCACTCGGGCTCGTCGGTATCCTGACTACGTTGCTGATCTCGGAGCCCGAGCGGCGTGTCGCCGCCGGCACGACCGAACTCGAGGGCAAGGTCGCGACCTTCGCCGCGGGTCTCGGCACGATGCCGGACTGGGTGCGCAAGGCGCTGATCTTCGTCTACGGCGCCATCGTCTGCCCGTTCGTCGACTTCTTCGCGCGCTTCCGCTGGATGGCCGTCCTTCTTCTGCTGTTCATCGGCCTGTTCAGGCTGTCGGACATCGCCATGGGAGTCATGGCGAACCCGTTCTACATCGACATGGGCTTCACCAAGGACCAGATCGCCGACGTCTCCAAGATCTTCGGCTTCGTCATGACGATCCTGGGCGCCCTGCTGGGCGGCGCGCTGGTGTTCCGCATCGGCGCGGCGCGTCTTCTGGCGCCGGCGGTGTTCCTGATCGCGGCGAGCAACCTCACCTTCTCGTGGCTCGCCTGGGTCGGCCAGCCCGACCTGCTGATCCTCACCGTCGCCATCAGCATCGACAACCTGGTCGGCGGCATGTCCGGATCGATCTTCATCGCCTTCCTGTCGGGCCTCACCAACACGGCCTACACGGCGACCCAGTACGCACTGTTCACCTCGATCATGACCCTGCCCGGCAAACTGCTGGGCGGCTCCTCGGGCTGGGTCGTCGACAGGCTGCAGGAGGAGTTCTCGGCCACGCACAAGTTCGGCGGTTACGCGATCTTCTTCGTCTATACCGCCCTGCTCGGCCTGCCGGCCCTGGTGCTGGCGCTGGTCGTCCGCCGCCACTTCGAAAAAGAAACCCCTCCTTCCTGAGGAAGGAGGGGTCAGTAAATCGGCTGCGGTAACTTCGCCGAGCCGGGGAACCGGCCCGTTCCGGGAGCGGGGCGTGGGGTTGCCTGCGTGGAACGGGCACAGCCTGTCTAGGCGCAGGACGCTACAGAACCGTTAAGGCGGATGTGGAAAACCGGCCGTATCAACCGGGCGTGGAGTCCAGGGCGTAGCCGGCGGCCCGGACAGTGCGGATCACGTCGGCATGGTTCTCGCTGTTCAGCGCGATGCGCAGGCGGCGGATGTGGACGTCGACGGTCCGGGCCTCGACATAGACGTCCTTGCCCCAGACCGAGTCGAGAAGCTGCTCGCGCGAGAAGACGCGGCCGGGATGCTCCATGAAATGGCGCAGCAGACGGAACTCCGTCGGCCCCAGGTGCAGCGGCTTGCCGCCGCGCGTCACCCGATGCGCCACCAGGTCCATCACGATGTCGGCATAGGACAGGGCCTCGTCCGCCAGCGCCGGGCGGATGCGCCGCAGCACGGCGCGGATGCGCGCGACCAGCTCGGTGGGCGAGAAGGGCTTCGGCACGTAGTCGTCGGCGCCGGCGTCGAGGCCGCGCACGCGGTCGCCCTCTTCGCCGCGCGCCGTCAGCATGATGATCGGCACGTTGGCGGTCGCCGTCTGGCGGCGAAGCTGGCGGCAGACCTCGATGCCCGACATCAGGGGCAGCATCCAGTCGAGCAGGATGAGGTCGGGCACATCCTCCTGGACGGAGCGCAGCGCTTCCTCGCCGTCGTAGGCGACCGCGACCCTGAAGCCCGACTGTTCGAGATTGTAGCGCAGCAGCTCGACCAAGGCCGTCTCGTCCTCGACGATGAGCACATGCGGCTTCATCGACGAGGTCTGCGCGTCGCGACGCGAAGGGCTGGTGGCTGCCATGCTCACGGCGTGGCGCCCGTGCTGTCGCCGGTCGGCGCGTAGATCGCCGCGCTGCCCTTGCGCCGGGCCTCGTCGAAGCCATGGCCGGTGGTACGGAAGCTCACCAGCTCGGCGATGTTGGTGACGTGGTCGCCGGCACGCTCGATGTTCTTGGCCATGAACATGAGATGCGTGCACGCCGTGATCGTGCGCGGATCCTCCATCATGTAGGTCAGCAACTCGCGGAACAGGCCGGTGTAGACCTGATCGATCTCCTCGTCGCGCTCCCACACGTCACGCGCCTTGGCCACGTCGCCGTGCGCGAAGGCGTCGAGCACGTCCTTGAGCGCGGTGCGGACCAGCCGGCCAAGCCGGTCGATGCCGGTCACCGCCGTGGCCGGCGGCGTCGCCTGGCTCAGCACGATGCTGCGCTTGGCCGTGTTCTTGGCATAGTCGGCGATGCGCTCGAGGGCCGCTGCGATCTTGATCGACGACAGGATGACGCGCAGGTCGACCGCCATCGGCTGGCGCAGCGCCAGCAGCCGCACGGTCTGTTCCTGCACGGCCTCGTCGAGCGCATCGACGCGCGCATCGTCGACGATCACGTTCTCGGCCGCCTCGGTGTCGCGCTCGCGCAGCGCCGCGAGCGACCGCGCGAGCTGGCTTTCGGCCAGGCCGCCCATCTCGCTGATCGTGGCGCTCAGCCGTTCCAGCTCCTCGTCGAACCGCTTCAGGGTATGTTCGGGCATGATCTGTCCCTTCTTTTCCTCGTCGTGCCGGATCAGCCGAACCGGCCGGTGATGTAGGCCTGCGTGCGCTTGTCGCTCGGTGTGGTGAACAGCGTCGCCGTTGCCCCGAACTCGACCAGCTCGCCGAGATACATGAAGGCGGTGAAGTCGGAGACGCGCGCCGCCTGCTGCATGTTGTGGGTGACGATGACGATCGTGTAGTCCTGCTTCAGCTCGTCGATCAGCTCCTCGATCTTCGCCGTCGAGATCGGATCGAGCGCCGAACACGGCTCGTCGAACAGGATGACTTCCGGCTTCACCGCCACGGTGCGGGCGATGCAGAGGCGCTGCTGCTGGCCGCCCGACAGGCTCTGGCCGCTGGCCCCCAGCTTGTCCTTGACCTCGTCCCACAGCGCGCCGCGACGCAGCGCGTGCTCGACCCGGCCGTCGAGCTCCGACTTGGGAAGGTTCTCGTAGAGACGGATGCCGAAGGCGATGTTCTCGTAGATCGACATCGGGAACGGCGTCGGCTTCTGGAACACCATGCCGATGCGGGCGCGCAGCAGGTTGATGTCCTGGCCGTCGCGCAGGAGGTTGTCGCCGTCGAACAGCACCTCGCCGGTGGCGCGCTGGCCCGGATAGAGGTCGTACATGCGGTTCAGGATGCGCAGCAGGGTGGACTTGCCGCAGCCCGACGGCCCGATGAACGCCGTCGCCTTGTTGGCGTAGAGGGACATCGTGATCCCCTTGAGCGCCCGACTATCGCCGTAGAAGAACTCGAGGTTCTTGATCGAGATCTTGGGCGAGAGCTTCGAGACGTCGAGCTTGGCGTGCGTCGCGACGGGAACGGCGACGCTGGGCGATTCCGTGGATTGCATGGACATCAGGATTTCCTCGCGGAGGTGAGCGAACGGGCCAGGATGCTGAGGCCCAGGACGGTGACGGTGATCAGGAGGGCGCCGGTCCAGGCGAGCTTCTGCCACTCGGCATAAGGCGACAGGGCGAACTGGAAAATGACGACCGGAAGGCTCGGCATCGGCTGGTTCATGTTCATCGTCCAGAACTGGTTGTTCAGGGCCGTGAACAGCAGCGGCGCCGTCTCGCCGCTGATGCGGGCGATGGCCAGCAGCACGCCGGTGACGATGCCGGCTTGCGCCGCGCGATAGGCGATGCGCACGATCATATGGGCGCGCGGCAGGCCGATCGAGGCGGCTGCCTCGCGCAGCGTGTCAGGCACCAGGGACAGCATGTCCTCGGTCGTGCGGACGACGACGGGGATCACGATCACGGCCAGCGCGACGGCGCCCGCCCATCCCGAGAAGTGGCCCATCGGCGCCACCATGATCTCGTAGACGAACAGGCCGATCACGATGGACGGCGCGCTGAGCAGGATGTCGTTGATGAAGCGCACCACGCTCGACAGCTTGTCGTGGCGGCCGTACTCGGCGAGGTAGGTGCCGGCCAGGATGCCGATCGGCGTGCCGATGATGACGGCCAGCACCGTCATCACCACGCTGCCGACGATCGCGTTGAGCAGACCGCCCGCGGCGCCCGGCGGCGGCGTATTCTCGGTGAAGACCGAGAGCGAGAGGCCGCCCAGGCCGTGATAGAGCAGCACACCGAGGATCAGGACCAGCCAGCCCAGGCCGAAAACGGTGGCGGCCAGCGCCAGCCCCTTGGCGATGGTGTTGCGACGGCGGCGGCCCGCATAAAGCGGACTGTCGAGGGCGGCCGTCTTCGAGGTCGCGATGGCCATGACGTTACCTCCCCTGCCGCTGCAGGCGCATCAGCATGTAGCGGGCGGCCGCCAGCACGCAGAAGGTGATGAAGAACAGGATGAGGCCGAGCGCGATCAGCGACGAGGTGTAGAGATCGCCCACCGCCTCGGTGAATTCGTTGGCGATCGAGGCGGAGATCGTCGTCCCCGGAGCGAACAGCGAGGCCGAGACGTGGTGGGCGTTGCCGATCACGAAGGTGACGGCCATCGTCTCGCCCAGGGCACGGCCGAGGCCCAGCATGAAGCCGCCGATGACGCCCACGCGGGTGAACGGCAGGACGACGTAGCGGAACACTTCCCAGGTGGTGCAGCCGACTCCGTAGGCCGCTTCCTTGAGGACCGGCGGCACCGCATCGAACACGTCGCGCGAGATCGAGGTCACGAAGGGCAGCACCATGATCGCCAGGATGAGACCGGCGGTGAACATGCCGATGCCGTACGGGGGACCGGCGAACAGCGTCGACAGAACCGGCACGTTCTCAAACGCTCCGATGAAGAACGGCTGGACGTACTGCTGGAGAAACGGCGCGAAGACGAACAGGCCCCAGATGCCGTAGATGATGCTGGGGATACCGGCCAGCAGTTCGATCGCGATGCCGATCGGGCGGCGCAGCGCCTTCGGGCAGAGTTCGGTCAGGAAGAAGGCCACCATCAGGCCGACCGGCACCGCGATCAGCATCGCGATGAAGGACGTGACCAGGGTACCGAAGATCGGCGCCAGGGCGCCGAACCGCTCGGTGACCGGGTTCCAGGATTCGTCGAACAGGAAGCCGAATCCGAAGGTGCCGAGCGCCGGTGCCGCACCGACGATGAGGGCGATGATGACGCCGCTCAGCAGGGCCAGCACCGCGAGCGAAGCGCCACGCGTCAGCCCGTGGAACAACGAGTCCGTCAGCCGGAGCCGTCTCAGGACGGCCGCCCGCGAGGACGAAACCGCCACCGGCGCACTGGCGCCTTTCAATGCAACTTCACTCACGTCCCGTTCCCCCGAAGCCATAAGCCTCCCCAAGAATGAGGGGCGGGTGTCGCCACCCGCCCCGTCGTCGTCAGTTCGTCGGCGAGAAGAGCGGCTTGCCGTCCGCGCTCTTGATCTCCGCCTGCCACATCTTCTGGATGTCGCCCACGACATTGGCCGGCATCGGCACGTAGTCGAGTTCCTCGGCGGCCTTGCCGCCCTTGGCGTAGGACCAGGCGAAGAACTTCAGCGCTTCGGCGGTCTCGGCGGGCTTCTCCGGCTTCTTGTAGAGCAGGATCCAGGTCGCCGCGGTCATCGGCCAGGACTGGTCGCCCGGCTGGTTGGCGAGGATCACGCCATAACCCGGCTGCGACTTCCAGTCGGCGTTGGCGGCGGCAGCCTGGAAGGTGGCCGAGGTCGGCTCGACCGTCTTGCCGGCCTTGTTGACCATCTTGGTGTGGATCAGCTTGTTCTGCTTGGCGTAGGCGTACTCGACATAGCCGATCGAGCCCTTGGTCTGCGACACGTTGCCGGCAACGCCCTCGTTGCCCTTGGCGCCGATGCCCACCGGCCACTGCAGCGCCGTGCTGACGCCGACCTTCGTCTTCCAGTCCGGGCTCACGTCGGCCAGGTAGTAGGCGAAGTTGTAGGTCGTGCCCGACCCGTCCGAACGACGCACCGGCACGATCGCCTGCTTGGGCAGCTTGGTGTTCGGGTTCAGCTTGGCGATCGCGGCGTCATCCCAGCTCTTGATCTCGCCGAGATAGATCTTCGCGACGGTCGGGCCATCGAGGGTCAGCTCGCCCGGCTTGATGCCTTCGAGGTTCACGACGGGCACGATCGCGCCCATCACCATCGGGAACTGCGCGAGACCGGCCTCGTCGAGTTCCTTGCCCGAGAGCGGCGCGTCGGTGGCGCCGAAGGTCACGGTCTTGGCCTTGATCTGCTTGATGCCGCCGCCCGAGCCGATCGACTGGTAGTTGAGACCGTTGCCGGTCTCCTTCTTGTAGCTGTCGGCCCACTTGGCATAGATCGGGTAGGGGAAGGTCGCGCCGGCGCCGGAAATGTCGATGGCGTAGGCTGCGGCCGGGGACAGCGCGAGCGCTGCCGCGAGGACGATCTTGGTAAGGTTCACGGGGTTCTCCTTCGGTGAATTTCGAAGCGCCCGTCCTCTAGGAGCCGTCCGTCTCTCTTCTATGACTAATATATGACAATCCGGTTACACAGACGACCTGTCACAGGGGACGAGATCGGGCACGGGGGAAATAACCCTTTGTAATCAAAAGGTTGTGGACCCGGGGAGAAGGCCACCCCCTGTAACGGGAACTTAACGCCGCTCCCTCGGAACCGTAACGCGAGGCCTTGATGGTGCTCCTCTTTCGAGAGCGCCCTCCTTATGTCTCCCGACCCGTCGATCGAGCGCCGTCGCCGATGGCTTTCCGTCCTCGCGAAAGCGCCCGGCGCACGCCTGGATGCCTTGTGGCGGGCGCTCGGCGCCACTCCTTCCTACGTCTCGCTCCGCCGCCCGGAGATCGGGCTGGTCATGGTGCAGGGACGTATCTCGGGCACCGGCGCGCCTTTCTGTGCCGGCGAGATGACGGTCACCCGGGCCGCCGTGCGCCTCGACAGCGGCGAGATGGGCTTCGGCTACGTCGCCGGCCGCGACAAGCAGCATGCCGAGACCGCCGCCGCTATCGACGCGCTGGGTCAACGCGCGGACTGGCTGGAAAGGCTCGAAGCCGAAATCGTGGCGCCGCTCGCCCGTGAAGCCGAGACACGGCATCGCCTGATCGCCGCGCGTGCCGCCGCCACCAGGGTCGACTTCTTCACGGTCGCCCGCGAGGCCGGCACATGACCACCAGCCTGCTGGCACCGGGCCTCGCCGATCCATCGCACGACGCTCAACGCCTGTTCCGCGACGTGCTCGATGCCTTTTCCCATCCCGGTCGCATCGTCGAGCTTCGCGACGCGCCCGCCGGTCCGGGTACGCTCAGCCCCGCTGCCGTCGCCTTCCTGCTCACCCTCGCCGACCGCGAGACGCCGCTCTGGCTCGAGGCCGGGCTGGACCGGCAGGAGGTCCGCGACTTCCTGCGCTTCCATGCCGGCGCGCCGATCGTCTATGGGCGCGAGGCCGCGACCCTCGCCGTGATCATTGCTGGCGGCGGCGATCCCTTTGCCGGCTTCCCCATCGGCACCGACACCTATCCCGACCGCGCCGCCACTCTCGTGATCGAGGTGCCCTCGCTCGAGGCCGGTCCCCTGCGCACCTGGCGCGGCCCGGGCATCGACGGCGAGGTTCGCGTTGCCATCGACGGGCTCGGCAACGGCTTCTGGAAGGCCTGGGCCGCAAACCATGCGCTCTTCCCCTGCGGCGTCGACCTCGTCTTCACCTCGGGATCCCGACTTCTCGCGCTGCCGCGCAGCGTCGCCGTGGAGATCTGACCATGTATGTCGCGGTCAAGGGCGGCGAGACCGCCATCGCCCACTCGCTGGATCTCGTGGCCGACAAGCGCCGCGGCGACCGCGACATCGCCGAACTCTCGCTGGAACAGATCGACCAGCAACTCGGCCTCGCCGTCGACCGCGTGATGACCGAGGGCTCCTGCTACGATCGCGGCCTCGCGGCACTCGCGATCAAGCAGGCGCGCGGCGACCTGATCGAGGCGATCTTCCTGCTGCGCGCCTATCGCACGACCCTGCCGCGCTTCGGCGCGTCGGAACCGCTCGACACCAGCCGCATGGTGGCGGAGCGCCGCATCTCCTCGACATTCAAGGACGTGCCGGGCGGCCAGGTCCTGGGCCCGACCTACGACTACACGCACCGTCTGCTCGACTTCTCGCTGGCCGCCTCGGGAGAGCGCCCCGACGCCGCCACCGCGCCGGCCGACACGGCCAGCGATCTGCCGCGCGTCGGCGACATCCTGCAGCGCGACGGGCTGCTCGAGCCGCCGCCGGCGCAGAAGGAGGCCGAGGCCGAAGACCTCACGCGCCAGCCGCTGGTGCTGCCGGCCGACCGACCGCTGCGCCTGCAGAACCTGGCGCGCGGGGACGAGGGCTTCCTGCTGGCGCTCGGCTATTCGACGCAGCGCGGCTACGGCAACAACCATCCCTTCGTCGGCGAGATCCGCTACGGCCACGTGCCCGTCTCCTTCGTGCCCGAGGAGCTGGGCTTCGCCATCGAGATCGGCGAGATCGAAGTGACCGAATGCGACATGGTCAACCAGTTCGCCGGCTCGCACGACGTGCCGCCGCAGTTCACGCGCGGCTATGGGCTGGCCTTCGGCCATGCCGAGCGCAAGGCGATGGCCATGGCGCTGGTGGATCGCGCGCTGCGCGCCGAAGAGCTTGGCGAGGCCGCGACCTCGCCCGCCCAGGACGAGGAATTCGTGCTGAGCCACAGCGACAATGTCGAGGGCTCGGGCTTCGTGCAGCACCTGAAACTGCCGCACTATGTCGACTTCCAGTCCGAGCTGGTGGTGGTGCGGACGCTGCGCGCCGAGGTCGAGAAGCGGCGCGAGCAATCCTTCCTCAGCCAGGCGGCGGAGTAGGCCATGCCCGATACCATGCCGCCGGCCGATGCCGACCAGAACGGCGCCTACAACTATGCCTATCTCGACGAGCAGACGAAGCGGATGATCCGCCGTGCCATCCTGAAGGCGGTCGCGGTGCCCGGATATCAGGTGCCGTTCGGCGGCCGCGAGATGCCGCTGCCCTATGGCTGGGGCACCGGCGGCATCCAGGTGACGGCCGCCATCATCGGCCGCGACGATACGCTGAAGGTGATCGACCAGGGCGCCGACGACACGACCAACGCCGTCTCGATCCGCCGCTTCTTCGCGAAAGTCGCCGAGGTCGCCACGACCACGCACACCGCGGAAGCCACCATCATCCAGACGCGGCACCGTGTGCCCGAGACGCCCCTGACCGATGGCCAGATCCTGGTCTTCCAGGTGCCGATCCCCGAGCCGCTCCGCATGCTCGAGCCGCGCGAGACCGAGACGCGCACGCTGCACGCGCTGTCGGAATACGGCGTGATGCAGGTGAGCCTCTACGAAAGCATCGCCCGCCACGGCCGCATCGCCAAGACCTACAATTATCCGGTGATGGTGAACGGGCGCTACATCATGAGCCCTTCGCCGATCCCGAAGTTCGACAATCCCAAGCTCGACCGCAGCCCCGCGCTGCAGCTCTACGGCGCGGGCCGCGAGAAGCGCATCTATGCCGTGCCACCGCACACGCAGGTGAAGAGCCTCGACTTCGACGACCATCCGTTTGAGATCGAGACCTGGAGCGAGTGCTGCGCGCTGTGCGGCTCGACCGAAAGCTTCCTCGACGAGATGATCGTCGACGACGCGGGCAAGCGCCTGTTCGTATGCTCCGACACCGACTATTGCGAGAGCCGGCGATGAGCGGCCCGCTCCTCTCCGCCCGCGGCGTGACCAGACGTTTCGGCGGCCGCGTTGCCTGCCACGACGTGAGCTTCGACCTGTGGCCCGGCGAGGTGCTGGGAATCGTGGGCGAATCGGGCTCCGGCAAGACGACCCTGCTCAACTGCCTCGCCGGCCGCCTCGTGCCCGACGGCGGCGCCGTCACCTACGAGACGCAGTCCGCCGGCAGCGTGGACGTGCATCGCCTCTCGGAAGCGCGGCGCCGCCTGCTCGCACGCACCGAATGGGGCTTCGTGAACCAGGATGCGCGCGAGGGCCTGCGCATGGGCGTCAGCGCCGGCGCCAACATCGGCGAGCGGCTGATGGCCGTGGGCGCCCGCCACTATGGCGAGATCCGCCGCGAGGCCGCCGACTGGATGGCGCGTGTCGAGATCGATGCCGCCCGGCTAGACGACCGGCCGGGCACCTATTCCGGCGGCATGCGCCAGCGCCTGCAGATCGCGCGCAACCTCGTGAGCAAGCCGCGGCTGGTCTTCATGGACGAACCGACCGGCGGCCTCGATGTCTCCGTCCAGGCGCGCATCCTCGACCTGCTGCGCGGGCTCGTCGGCGGTCTTCATTTGTCGGCGGTGCTGGTGACCCACGATCTCGGCGTCGCGCGGCTGCTGACGCACCGGCTGATGGTGATGCAGGGCGGCCGGGTCGTCGAACAGGGTCTGACCGACCAGGTGCTCGACGATCCGCAGCATGCCTACACCCAGATGCTGGTCGCCTCGATCCTGCCGGTGTGACGGACATGACCGCCTCCCAGCCCGCCCTTCGCGTCTGCGGCCTCGCCAAGTCCTTCACCGTACATGCCCAGGGCGGCCTGTCGCTTCCCGTGCTGCACGACGTGGCGCTAACCGTGTCGCCCGGCGAATGCCTGGCGCTGGTCGGCCCGTCGGGGGCCGGCAAGAGCACCCTTCTGCGCTCGCTCTACGGCAACTATCGCGCCGACGCCGGCTCGATCCGCGTGCGCCAGGACGAAGGTTGGATCGAACTGGTCGGCGCCGAGCCGCGTACCGTCCTCGACGTGCGCCATCGCACGATGGGTTTCGTCAGCCAGTTCCTGCGCGTGATCCCGCGCGTGCCGGCCGTCGACGTGGTCGCCGAGCCGCTCGTCCGGCGCGGCGCCGATGCGGCGGAGGCGCGACAGCGGGCTGAGTTCCTGCTGGCCATGCTCGGGATTCCCGCACGCCTGTGGGCACTGCCGCCCGCGACTTTCTCCGGCGGCGAGCAGCAGAGGGTGAACATCGCGCGCTCGCTGATCGTCGACTATCCGATCCTGCTGCTCGACGAACCGACCGCCTCGCTCGACGCCGCCAATCGCGACGGCGTGGTCGAGCTGATCTCCCAGCGCCGCGACGCCGGTGCGGCCATCGTCGGCATCTTCCATGACACCGCCGTGCGCGACGCAGTCGCCACGCGCGTCCACGAAGTCGTTCCCCCCGTGACGCCGTCCGGAGCTGCCCCATGAACCTCGAGACCATCCTGACCAACGCCCGCGTGGTCACAGCCGACGCCGAATTCGACGGCACGGTCATCGTCCGCGACGGAGTGATCGTCGAAGTCGCGCCCGACCGCTCGCATGTCGCCGGCGCCATCGATCTCGAGGGCGACTATCTCGTCCCCGGCCTGGTCGAGCTGCATACCGACAACATGGAAAAGCACTTTGCGCCGCGCCCCGGCGTGAAATGGCCGAGCGTGTCGGCAGTCATGGCGCACGACACCCAGGTCAGCGCGGCCGGCATCACGACGGTGTTCGATTCGCTGGCGCTGGGCGACGTGCACGGCAAGTCGGACCGCGTGCAGAACCGGGAGCGCATGATCGAGGCGGTGTGCGCCGCCACCGACCGTCGCATCACGCGCGCCGAACACCGCATCCACCTGCGCTGCGAGATCACGGCCGAGGACGCGGTCGAGGCCGTCGACAAGTGGATCGACCTGCCGCTGGTCGGGCTGGTCTCGATCAACGACCACACGCCCGGCCAGCGCCAGTTTCTCGATCCCGAGAAACTGAAGCAGTACTACAAGGGCAAGTATGCGATGACCGACGCCCAGTTCGAGGAATTCTCGGCTCGCGTCACCGAGCTGCATCACCGCAATGCCGTCCGGCACCGCAGCGAGATCGTCGGCCGCGCCCAGGCGCGTGCGTTGCCGATCGCGAGCCACGACGATGCGACCCACGGCCATGTGCAGGAGGCCGTCGCGAACGGCATGACCATCGCCGAGTTCCCGACCACGCACGAAGCGGCCCAGGCCTCGCGCGAAGCGGGCATGGCCGTGCTGATGGGCGCACCCAACTTCGTGCTCGGCGGCTCCCACTCCGGCAACATCGCGGCGATCGACCTGCTGCGCGCCGGTCATGTCGACATCCTGTCGTCGGACTATGTGCCGGCCAGCCTGATGGAAAGTGTGTTCAAGCTCCCCTCTTCCGGCGTCGGCATCTCGCTGCCGCAGGCGGTGAGGCTCGCTGCTCTCAATCCGGCCCGGGCCGTCGGCCTCGGAGACCGCGGCGAGATCGCGCCGGACCGCCGCGCCGACCTGGTGCGGGTACGCACGGTCGACGGCGCCGCCGTCGTGCGCGCCGTCTGGCGCGAGGGCGAGCGCGTCGTCTGATCCGGAAGACCGTCATGGAAGGCTCGCTGGTCTACGTCATGGGTCCGTCCGGTGCCGGCAAGGACTCCGTCCTGGGCCGCGCCCGCGCCCTGCTCGCGCCGGAGGCGCCGGTCGTGTTCGCGCACCGCTACATCACCCGGCCCGCTGACACGGGCGGCGAGAACCACATCGCCGTCACGCGCGCCGAATTCGCCATGCGCCGCGCCCACGGCCTGTTCGCCTACCACTGGGGCGCCCACGGCAACGACTATGGCGTCGGCCGCGAGATCCACGACTGGCGGGCCGCCGGTCTGACCGTGGTGGTGAGCGGCTCGCGCGATCATTTCCTGCGCACGGGCGGCCTCGACTCGCAGGCCCGCCCGGTCCTGATCACCGCGTCGGCCGATCGCCTGAAGCAGCGCCTCGCCGGCCGGGGCCGCGAGAACCTGGCCGAGGCGGCGAAGCGGCTGGAACGCGCCGAAGCCTACGAGATCGACGATCCGCGCCTGGTGACGATCGTCAACGACGGCACCCTCGACAAGGCCGCCGAGGCCTTCGTCAGGCTGCTCTCCAGACTTGAGTGGTCAGGCGCCGCCCTCCGCCGAGCCTGAACCGCGCCAGCACGTTGAACGGCCGGCCCGGCGCCGGCTGTCGGAAGACGCAAAGGTCACGCACCGCCAGCGGCTGGCCGACGAAGGCCGCGAACCGGCGGCGCAACTCGTCCAGAACCGTCGCGCGTTCGGCCAGATCCTTCACCCGGCCCGTGAGCGTCAGGTGGAAGCGCCCCTGCTCCATCACAAAGGGATATCCCCAGCGCTGCAGCAATTCGTCCTGACGCGCGCTCAGGCCCGCGGCGCGACGGCGCGCCAGCTCGGCTTCGCAGGCCGGCCGGCGGAACGCATCCAACCGGACGACGCAGCGGTCGGAGAAATCCTGGAGGGCATCACATCGCTCCGACGGCACGAGCGCGAGGAAATCCCGCAGCTCGGCCAGGGCCAGCACCGGGACGTCGATCTGCCGCTCCGTGACCGCCAGCGTGCCGACCGCCTCCAGCAGATCGCGCTCGGTCGCGCCATCGACCAGAGCCATCGGCGGCTTCAGCGTGCCGTGAAAGCCGTAGAGCCTGGGATCCGCCACCATCTCGGACAGCCGCTCCCGGGAAATGCCTTCGATCGGGGTGATGTCCCGGGCCTCGCCCGAATCCGGGCTGCGACCGAGCCAGCGACTGGCGGCTACTGCCAGCGCCTCTTCCGGCCGGGGCGCATAGTAGAGCGCATAGCGGGGCCGTTCCGCGGACGCATCGTTCATTTCCCTATCCCCGCGCGTCGGCCGATCATGGCGAAGCGTAGCTGGCTGGACACGACGTCGATGGCAGCCACCGTGACCAGGATCATCAGGATGATGAACGAGGTCTGCTGCAGCTCCAATGTCCGGATCGCCTCGGCCAGATGCAGGCCGATGCCGCCGGCGCCGACGATGCCGATGATCGTGGCCGAGCGGGTGTTTGATTCGAAGTAGTAGAGGACCTGGCTCGCCAGCACCGGAAAGACCTCGGGCAGGACGCCGAAGCGGATTCCCATGAGATGGCTGCCGCCGGTCGAGGCGATGCCTTCGACCGGCTTGCGGTCGGCCGCCTCGATCGCCTCCGAGAAGAGCTTGCCGAAGCTGCCGATGTCGGCAGTCATGATCGCGAGCGCGCCGGCGAACGGGCCTAGCCCCACCACGTTGATCCAGATCAGCGCCCAGATGAGGATGTCGACGCTGCGGATCGTGTCGAGCGAGCGACGCGCGAAGAAGCGGACGACGCGCTGCGCCGTGACGTTCCGGGCCGCCAGCAGGCCGACCGGCAGAGCAAGCACGGCGGCCGACAGGGTGCCCAGCAGCGCAATCGCCACGGTTTCGATCAGCGCCATTCCATAGGCCCGGGCATGCGCCCACGATCCCGGATCGGGCGGCAGCATCAGTCCGGCGATCTCGAACAGGCGCCCCATGCCGGTCAGCAGCGTGCCGTCGAAGAAGCCCAGCTCGCCCATGCCGAACAGCAGGAGCGCAAACAGCGCGGCGGCAATGCCCGCCATCATGAGGCGCTGCCGGCTCCATCGCGTGAAGTGTTCGGGGTAGCGCGCGCGAACGGCGTCCATCAGTTTCCTCCTTCGAGGCCGATCAGGCGATGCCGCAGGAGCGACGTCAGCGAGTCGATGATCGCCACGGTGAGGAGGATCAGCACCAGGATCGCGGAGACGTCGGAATAGTAGAACTTGCGGATGGCCTCGATCAGGTCCTGCCCGATGCCGCCGGCGCCGACGAACCCCATGACGGCCGCGCCGCGCACGTTGATTTCGAAGCGCAGCAGCGTGTAGCTGATGAAGTTCGACAGGACCTGCGGCAACGCACCGAAGCGCATCGCCACATGCCACGGCGCCCCTGTCGACGACACGCCCTCGACCGGCTTCATGTCGATGTTCTCGACGACCTCGGCGAACAGCTTGCCGAGCGCGCCCAGCGTATGGATGACCACGGCCAGCACGCCCGCCATCGGCCCGAGGCCGAAGGCGATCACGAACAGGAGGGCGAAGACCAGTTCCGGCACGGTGCGGCAGAGCTCACAGAAGCGGCGCACGACGACGCGCAGCCAGCGGCCTGGCGCGACGTTCGCCGCCGCCAGGAAGGCGAGGCCGCCCGCCGCCAGGGCGCCGAGAAGCGTGCTGACATACGCCATCAGCAACGTCTCGCCGAGCAGCCGCAGCCAGCGCTGCAGGCCCCAGAACCATTCCGCGAAGTCGGTCCAGACGGGCCGGCCGTTCTCGAGATGGAACAGCCGGATGATGTAGCTGGGGAAGCGATGGATGTTCTCGAAGAACTTGACGGGAGACACCTCGGCCGAGATCGAGGCCAGCAGCATCGCGGCCACCACACACGCCACAAACAGCAGCGTGTTGCCGCGACGGCTGCGCACCGAGGCGTCGTAGGCCGCCATCAGCGGCCGGAGCTGCGCCTCGGGCAGCCGGACGATCGTGGAGCTCACAGGCCGGACGGGGTCGAGGAGCTGCGACGCGCCGGTCAGCTCTTCTGCTTGCGCAGCGCGTCGACGAACTTGATCAGCTCCACGACCGGCTCGTAGGAAGCCGCGTCGACCTTGGTGAAGGCGCGATCCTTGCCGTCCGAGAGCTTGTCGAACGCGGCCTTGGCCTTGGTCGGCGCCTCGTCGAACGCCTTCCAGATGGCGGCCTTGAGGTCGGGCGGCAGGCTGGCGAGATAGGCGAAGGGCGAATTCGGGATCAGGTCTGACTTGTAGATGATGCGGAAGTCTTCCTGCTTGGCCAGGCCCTTCGACACCATGCGGGTCAGGTTCGAGTCGTTTTCGGCGTTCCACCAGTTGGCGGCGACGTCGACCGTCTTCTGCTGCAGCGCGATCACCGCGTTCTCGTGGCTGCCGGTGTAGGTCACGCGCGCAAAGAAGGTGTCGGGATTGAGCTTGAGCTTGTTCAGTGCGAAGCGCGGCACGTTGTTGCCCGAGGTCGAATTCGGATCGACGAGGCCCAGGTTCTTGCCCTTGAGATCGTCGATCGTCTTGTAGGGGCTGTCGGCGCGCACGTAGAAGACCGAGTAGTAGCCGATCGTGCCGTCATTGTTCACGGTCGTGGCGAAGGGCTCGACCTTGACGCCCGTCACGATGGCTCGGGCGTAGGAAGCCGGGCCGTAACCCGCGATGTGGATGCTGCCGTTGCGCTGGCCTTCGATCACCGCGGCATAGTCGTTGGCGACGCGCAGCGTCACCTTGGTGCCGAGCTGCTGGGAGAGATATTCCATGAACGGCCCGTAGCGCTCGGTGACGCCCGAGGCATTCTCGGCGGGGATCACGGCGAAGACGAGCTCCGGATAGGCGCTCTTCCACGACTGGGCGTGGGCGGCGCCCCCGGGAATCAACGAAGAGGCGGCGAACGACGAGGCGGCAAGGGCAGCGCCCAGGGCGTGACGGCGGGTAAGCATGCTTGTTCTCCTTGATGAAGACCGATGGTCGGAAGATCAGGAACCGGCGGCGGCAAAGCCCGGCTGCAGGCCCGCCGGCAGGGAGACGGGCGACGGCACGCCGTGGCCCATGACCTCGCCGGCTTCGAGTCCGTAGAGTTCGCGCGCAGTCGCTTCGGTGAGGGCGGCCGGCACGTCGTCGAACACGACCCTGCCGCCCGCCATGCCGATCAGCCGGTCGCAATAACCGCGCGCCAGGTCGAGACTGTGGAGGTTGCACATCACGGTGATGCCGAGATGGCGGTTGATGTGCTGCAGCGCGTCCATCACCACCTTGGTGTTGCGCGGATCGAGCGAGGCGATGGGCTCGTCGGCGAGCACGATGTCGGGTTGCTGGATCAGGGCACGGGCGATGGCAACCCTCTGCTGCTGGCCACCGGACAGGGTCTCGGCGCGCTGGCCGGCCATGCGGGCCATGTCGAGGCTTTCAAGCGCCGACAGGGCCTGCGCCTTCTCGTCGTCGCTCCACATCTTCAGAAGCGCGCGGGTCGCCGGCATGTGGAAGGCGCGGCCCATCATGACGTTGGTCAGCACGTCGAGTCGGCCGGCGAGGTTGAACTGCTGGAAGATCATGGCGCAGCGCGCGCGCCACGCCCGCAGCGGACGGCCGCGCAGTGCCGTGACGTCGGTATCGCCGAACAGGATGCGCCCCGAAGTTGGATCGCCCAGGCGATTGATCATGCGCAGAAGAGTCGACTTGCCCGCACCGGAACGGCCGATCACACCGACCATCTGTCCGGCCGGAACGACGAGCGAGACGCCGTCGACGGCATGCTTGCCGCCGAAGCTCTTGGTAACGCCTTCCAGTCGAAGCATGCGGCCTCCGATCCACCTTGCGGTTCGGTACCCGCTGCAGGCTTCGCCCACGCGACAATTGCGTTACAGACCGAAGACAGCGGTGGAGAATCTCACCAAGACTGAACCAGCGGCCGGCCGCGGCGTTGACCACGGGGAACACGGAAGGACGGAAAGCGTGATCTACCTGCTGGGCTCGATCGTCGCGATCGTGGCCGTCACCTTTGCCGCGGCATGGCTGGTGACGTCCCGCTGGCCGCACAGGACGCGGGGGTGGCAGGTCACGTTGTCTGCCCTCAGCGTGCCATTTCTGTCGGTCGTGCTGTTCGCCGTGGCCGTGCTCGCGACCCTCGTGGACGCACGGGACGTTCCCGAGCGCGGGACCATGGGGATGGTGATCTTCTCGATGGTCTTCTTTCTGGTCTACGCCATCGCTGCCGGGCTCGCGGTCGGCGTGCCGACGGCGATCGTCGCTGTCAGGGTGCTTCGGCGGTAGAGAGGGTCGGTCGGTCGGACAGCACGCGGCTGGGAGCGTGAATTGCCCACCTTACGGATGCGTACAGACCGAAGCCGATCACGGCCAGCAACCCGCCCATGAGGACGAAGCCTCCCGGCTCATCGCCCTTCGGAAAGAACCGGGCGGTTGCCATCGCGGCGGCAATCACGGCGGCCATGAATCCGGCAACGTGCGCCAGGAACTTCCAGCCGAAGGCGCGGACGAACCCATTGCGCTCGGACGCCGTCACGAGAATGGGCCGGCCGGTGCGGTCCTGCCGGTAGATATGACCCTTGCGGTGGGGCTGGAACTGGGTGGACATCGCCCACCCCAGGGCCTCGATGATGCTCATCGCGCGTGAAACGCACCGGCTCGACCGGTCGTTCCATCGAATCCGGGCATCGCGACGGCACCAGGATCACGCGATCGCGGGCACCCTGGCGGAGTGCGCCGGCTTCATCAGATAGCCGACGCCGCGGATGGTATGGATCTCGACATCGGAACCGGCGTCCGCGAGAAGACGGCGCAGGCGATGGACATAGACCTCGACGGCGTTGGACGACTTGTCGTGCGCACCGCCGAACACCAGCGCGTCGAGCACGTCGTGAACGAGGACTCTCTCGCCTCGCTTCAGGAACACCTCCAGCAGATCGGCTTCCCGGGCCGGGACGGTGAAGGTCCTGCCCTTGATGAAAACGCAACGACTGTCGGCATCGAACGCCACGTTGCCCATCTCGAGGACATGGGATGGCGTGTCCGGCGGCCGCTGCATGAGGGAGCGGAGACGGGCCACCAGTTCGGCCATCGCGAACGGCTTGACCATGTAGTCGCTCGCGCCCCTGTCGAGACCCGTCACGCGGTCGTCGAGCGCGTTGCGCGACGACAGGATCATTACCGGTGTCGCATCGTGGCGCTTGCGCAGCTGATCGAGCACCTTCAAGCCGTCCGCATCGGGAAGTCCCAGATCCAGCACGATGGCCGCATACTGGACGGCCTGGACGGCGAGCCTGGCGTCGTCCGCCAGGCCCACGATATCGACGTCGATGCCTGCGCGTTTCAGGGCATCCGCGATCAGCCCTGCCAATTCACGGCTGTCTTCGATGATGAGAACGCGCATCGCCGAGCCTCCTTCGTCGGATGGTCAACCTCGCGGCGGCAGATCGATCCGGGCGTCCTTGAGCGCCTTCTCGATCACGGGAATTCCGCTTGGATCGCCCGCCTTGCACTTCTCGATGGCAACGCGCGTATCCAGGCTTTGCGGCTGCTGGCCGCGCCTTGAGTTCATATCGAGATACCGTTCGTAGGTCCCCGCCAAGGCGCTGCAGTAGCTTGCGTCGGCGGACTGGGCGGAAGCCGCCACGGGCGACAGCGTGACCGCGAGCAGCGCAATACCGAGCAATTTCATCCTGGTCATTTGATCCTCCAAAGCTCCTGAAGAGCGGCACCATTGAGGGCCCGGACGGAGGCTCGATTGCGGCGGCCCGATTTCAAAGACCTTACACGGCGCTACTTGTGGCCAAGCAGGCGCAGCGCCTGCAGCATCGTCGGCGTCGGCATGCTCATGGCAAGGCTGTCGGGAGGCGCCGCCGCCGCCATCGCGCGGTACGCCGTTGCCAGCGCCTCGCCGTCGGCAAGAGAGGGCCAGGATTTCACGACGTCGAGGCCCGCCCGGATCATCCTGGGGGTCACGACGATCTCGCAGGGCTCGTTCGCCTTCGATGTCATGCGCACACACTCACGCGTTGTTCCGAGGAACTATGTCTCGTGAAACTTACACGCCGCTTTCGCGATGTTGCGCACTGTCTGAATCAGGACTTGCCCACGGCCGGCAAGGTGACCGTGAAAGTCGAACCCTTTCCCGGAACGCTCTGGATGTCGAGCCGGGCGCGATGGCGGTTCACCACGTGCTTCACGATGGCGAGGCCCAGCCCGGTGCCGCCGAGCTGGCGCGACCGCGCGGCGTCGACCCGGTAGAAGCGCTCGGTGAGCCGGGGCAGGTGGGACGGCGGGATCCCGTCGCCCTGGTCGATGACGGCGATCGCCACGCGCTCCGGACCGGATGGCCGTGCGACGACGCGCACCTCGCTCGCCGGCCGGGCATACTTGACCGCATTGTCGATCAGGTTCTGGAAGACGATCGTGAGTTCGTCGGGGTCGCCAATGGCTCGCGGCAGGTCCGGTGCGAGGTCGAGGACGATCGTCACGCCACGCGACGACGCCTTGAACTGCAGCAGATCGAGGACCGACCGAAGCACGCGCGCGAGATCGACGGCGGCGGCCGGCCGCGCATGCTCGTGCTGCTCGATGCGCGACAGCATCAGGAGGTCGTCGACGAGGCGGCGCATGCGGTCCGCCTGCTCGGCCATGATGCCGAGGAAGCGTTCGCGCGCCACCGCATCCTCGCGGGCCGGTCCGCGCAGCGTCTCGATGAAACCCGCGAGCCCGGCGATCGGTGTCTTCAGCTCGTGGCTGGCGTTAGCCACGAAATCGGCGCGCATGCGCTCGGCACGGCGCAGCGCCGTCGTGTCATGCAGCACGATCAGCGCCAGCGATCCGTCGGCCGCCGCGCGCGGAAGGCGGCGCAGGTGAGCGACCATGTCCAGTTCCGGCGGTCCCGCCAACACCAGTTCGACCACGCTCTGGTCGGGCCGCGAAAAATTTCCGTCGGGCCCGGTTTCGAGCAGCGCGTCTATGGCGGCCAGGAGTTGCGGCTGGCGCAACACCGTTGAGACGTCGCGCTCGGAGCCGCCGGGGCCGCCCAGCAGCAGGGCGGCGGCCAGATTGGTGCGCACGATCCGGCGCTGCCGGTCGACGGACACCAGGGGATCGGGAAGCCCGTCGACGATGGCCTGCGCGGAGGCCGCGAGATTGTCGATCGAGGCCCGCTGCCGGCGCCAGCCGGTCGAGAGGGTGGCGGCCGCGGTCGCGAGTTCCTCGGTGGCGGGGGCGAAGGAGAGACGCGGCATCACCGGTTCGCGTTCGTCGGAGAGCTCGCCCACGAAGCGCGCAAAGCTTGCCAGGGAACTGAGATATCGCTGGATCAGGAAGATCGTGACCAGCGCGATGCCGGCCATGGCGATCAGGGCGCTGCGGCCCGACAGCTCCCCGAGACCGTAGAGGATCGACAGCGCGCCCCACGACGGCGCCAGGGCGACGGCGTTGGCGGTCAGAGTGCGGCGAAGGGGGATCCCGTTGTCGGCCATGCGCCGACTATACCCGGGTCAACTCATCCGCGGCGCGAAGAAGCGTATGCTCGCCAGTCCGAACAGGAAGCCCGCGATGTGCGCCACCCACGCGACCGATTCGCCGCCGGCACCGGGCGTCCCGCCGAAGATTCCGAAGAAGACGTTGAGGCCGATCCAGATGCCGGCGACTGGCAGCAGCGAAGTGAGGCTGCCGACATAGCGCATCAACATCAGCACCGCTCCGAAGACGCCGCTGATGGAGCCCGAGGCACCGACCACGGGATCGACTGAATCGGGATAGACCAGCACGTGGACGAAGCCGGCGACCACGCCGCACACGAGATAGAACAGCACGAAGCGGCGCACGCCCAGCAGCCGCTCGACCGGTGCGCCGAACGCCGCCAGGGTCAGCATGTTGATGCCGAGGTGCATCCAGCCGCCATGCAGGAACTGGTAGGTGATCGGCGCCACCAGCAGCGAGAAGAGATCGCGGCCGCTGTCGGTCGTGTAGGCCGCGGGCACGAGGCCGAACTGCAGGATGATCTCCTGATCGGCCTGTTCGCCCAGGAACTGGCGCAGCAGATGGACGGCGACGTTGATGCCGATCAGCCACAACACGGCGGGCGGCAGGTTGATCGCCCGCTCGCCCGTTCCGCGTCCCCCCGGGAGGCGGCGCTCGTCGTCGTCGAATGGCATGCGTCGCTCCGGTCGGCCTGGCGCCGTCAGCTCTTGGGACCGCTAGCTCTTCGGACCACCCTGGCCCAGGGCACGCAGGCGCAGCCTGAGTGCGTTCAGCTTGATGAAGCCCTCGGCGTCGCGCTGATTGTAGGCGCCCTGGTCTTCCTCGAAAGTCACGTGCTGCATCGAGTAGAGCGACACCGGCGACTTGCGGCCGACCACGGTGGTGTTGCCCTTGTAGAGCTTGAGCCGCACCGTGCCGGTAACGTTCTCCTGGCTCTTGTCGATCAGCGCCTGCAGCATCTCGCGCTCCGGCGAATACCAGAAGCCGTAGTAGATCAGCTCCGCGTACTTCGGCATCACCTCGTCCTTGAGATGGCCGGCGCCGCGGTCGAGCGTGATCGATTCGATGCCGCGATGGGCGGCGTAGAGGATCGTGCCGCCCGGTGTCTCGTAGATGCCGCGGCTCTTCATGCCCACGAAGCGGTTCTCGACCAGGTCGAGGCGGCCGATGCCGTTGGCCTTGCCAAGCTCGTTGAGCTTGGTGAGCAGGGTCGCGGGCGACATCTTCACGCCGTCGATGGCCACGGCGTCGCCTCGCTCGAACTCGATCTCGATGTAGGTCGCCTTGTCCGGCGCCGCCTCGGGCGAGATCGTGCGCTGGTAAACCATCTCGTCGGCCTCTTCCCACGGATCTTCGAGGATCTTGCCCTCGCTGGAGGAGTGCAGGAGATTGGCGTCAACCGAGAACGGCGCCTCGCCGCGCTTGTCCTTGGCGATGGGAATCTGGTGCTTCTCGGCGAACTCGAGCAGCTTGGTGCGCGACGTCAGCTCCCATTCGCGCCACGGCGCGATCACCTTGATGTCGGGCTTCAGCGCATAATAGGACAGCTCGAAACGGACCTGGTCGTTGCCCTTGCCGGTGGCGCCGTGACAGACGGCGTCGGCGCCGGTCTTCAGCGCGAGGTCGATCTGGTGCTTGGAGATCAGCGGGCGCGCGATCGAGGTCCCGAGCAGATACTGGCCCTCGTAGAGCGCATTGGCCCGGAACATCGGGAAAACGAAGTCCTTCACGAATTCTTCGCGGACATCCTCGATGAAGATGTTCTCGGGCTTGATGCCCAGCAGCTCCGCCTTCTTGCGGGCCGGCGACAGCTCCTCGCCCTGGCCGAGATCGGCGGTGAAGGTCACCACCTCGCAGCCATAGGCCGTCTGCAGCCACTTCAGGATGACCGAGGTGTCGAGGCCGCCGGAATAGGCCAGGACGACCTTCTTGATCTCGCCCTTCTTGTAGGGCCCGGTATAAGAAACGCTCATGCTGGCCGCTTTCGTGTCGATTCGGTAAAGGCGCGCGGAATATAGCGGTCGACCCCGATGGGGCAAGCGCGCCGCAAAGCCGCTATAATCGGGGGCACAATCGAGCCCATCATGGTTTCCACCCTCGATCGCCTCTCCTATGCCGCCCGCCAGACCGCGCGGGTCGCCTGGTATGCCGGCCACTATGCCGCCGGCCGCCGGCTCCTGAAGCCCATGCCCAAGCCCGATTTCGCCATCGGGCCGACACCCGGCCGGGCCGAACTGACCGCCGACATGCGCGCACTGTTCGAGCGCGAATGGCGGGACGTGGCCGCAGGCCTGTTCCCCGCCCCGCGCCGGCTGGGGCCCGAACCGGCCGAATTCCTGCGCCGCAGCCTGCTCTATTTCCGCGACCTGCCGCAGGTCGACGCACGCCGACACGGCACGCTCGACGACGAGTTGCCGCCTGGCACCCAGGCCGACGGCCTGCCCGACTATTACCGGCAGAATTTCCATTTCCAGAGCGACGGTTGGCTCTCCGACCATTCGGCCGCCTTGTACGACACGCAGGTCGAGGTCCTGTTCACCGGCGCCGCCGACGTCATGCGCCGCCGCGCCCTGGCGCCGATCGCGACCTGGCTCGCCGGCCGCAACCAGCGCGACGTCCGCGGGCTCGATGTCGGCTGCGGCACCGGCCGCCTGCTCGCCTCCCTGCACGGCGCCTGGCCCGGGATGAGGCTCACCGGGATCGATCTCAGCAAACCCTATCTCGACGAAGCGCGCCGCCTGATCGGACGCACCGCGAGGGTGAAACTCGACGAGGCGGCAGCCGAGGCACTGCCCTTCGACGAGGCGAGCCTCGACCTCGTCGTCTCCTCGTTCCTGCTGCACGAACTGCCGAAGGAAATCCGCGCAAAGACCATCGCGGAGATGGCGGGCGTCGTGAAACCCGGCGGCCTGGTCGTGATCGTCGATTCGCTACAGAAAGGCGACCGCCCCGACTGGGACGGCCTGCTCGACCTCTTCCCGCATTACTTCCACGAGCCGTATTACGCGGAGTATGCGAGCGGCAACATGGAAGAGTGGTTCGGCACGGCCGGCCTGCGTCCCGTGTCGAGCGAGAACGCCTTCCTCTCGAAGATCGCGGCTTTCACGCGATAGAGGCTTTGGAGCGCGCCACTCCAGTGGCGCTCATATCTCGCCAATCGACGAAGCTTGAGCGCCACTGGAGTGGCGCGCTCCATTGATTCGTTCTTACAGAGCGACCTTAACGCCACGCTGACGCAGGCTGGCGCTCT
Source organism: uncultured Rhodospirillaceae bacterium (assembly GCA_945952105.1). Lineage (GTDB taxonomy): Bacteria > Pseudomonadota > Alphaproteobacteria > Reyranellales > Reyranellaceae > Reyranella. Next base: position 30,174 of record CAMFGZ010000031.1, read on the forward strand.
TGAGCTGGCCGCAGGCGGCGGAGATGTCGCGGCCGCGCGGCGTGCGCACGGGGGCGCTCAGGCCGCCATCGTTCACGATCTCGGCGAAGCGATGGATGCGGTTGTTCGAGCTGCAGTCGTAGGGCGCGCCGGGCCAGGGGTTGAACGGGATCAGGTTCACCTTGGCGTGGATCGGCTTCAGGATGCGCACCAGTTCGCGCGCATCGGCGTCGCTGTCGTTGACGCCCTTCAGCATCGCGTATTCGAAGGTGATGCGCCGGCTGTTGCGGGCGCCGGGATAGTCGGCGCAGGCCTTCAGCAGCTCGGCGATCGGCCACTTCCTATTGATCGGCACCAGCGTGTCGCGGATCTCGTCGTTCACGGCATGCAAGGACACCGCGAGGTTGACGTCGAGCGCCTCACCCACCTTGGCGATCATCGGCACGACGCCCGAGGTCGAGAGGGTGATGCGGCGGCGGCTGAGCGCGATGCCCTGATCGTCCATGACGATCTTCAGCGCCGTCACGACATTGTCGAAGTTGTAGAGCGGCTCGCCCATGCCCATCATGACGATGTTGCTGAGCATGCGTTGCGCATCGGCGGTGGGCGTCGGCCATTCGCCGTAGCTGTCGCGCGCCACCATGAACTGGCCGACGATCTCGTCGGGCGTGAGGTTGCGCACCAGCGGCTGGGTGCCGGTGTGGCAGAAGGTACAGGTGAGCGTGCAGCCGACCTGGCTCGACACGCAAACCGAGCCGCGATCGGTCTCGGGAATGTTGACGGTCTCGGCCTCGTTGCCGTCGGCGAAGCGCAGCAGCCACTTGCGGGTGCCGTCGGTCGAGCGCTGCTCGGTGACGATCGAGGGCCGCTCGATCACGAACTGGTCGGCCAGGCGATCGCGCGTCTTCTTGGCGATGTTGCTCATCCGGCCGAAGTCGGTGACGCCATGCCAGTAAATCCACTGCCAGATCTGGGCGGCGCGGAACGGTTCAAGACCCGCTTCGGCCAGCGCCGTCTTCAGCCCGTCGCGCGACAGGCCGATGAGGTTACGGCGCAGGTCGTTGCGCCCGTGCGCAGCGGCGCCGGGCTCGAGGATCTGCAGCGGTTCGGTGGGCAGAATGGACATCGAGCGCCCGAAATAGTCGCCGCACCCGGACTGCGCAACTGCGCTGGGCCAATCTATTGTTTTGATTGCGCTTTTTGCCGCAGCCGCTGCTTGCGCTTGTAGAGGGGCTCGCCGAACACCGGCACTTCCAGCGACTCGGTGGGGGCGCCCTCGCCAACCGGGCGCGGCGCGTGGCGGCCGAGGCTGATCAGCCGGTCGTACATGACCAAGGCCCCGGCGGTACCGAGATTGACGGAGAAGCGGGTTGGGATCTTCACGACATAGTCGCACACGGCCTGAACGGCGGGCGACAGGCCCTCCCGCTCCGAGCCCAGGATATAGGCGGCCTGGCGCGGATGCCGGAAGCTCGGCAGCTCGATTGCATCGTCGCTGATTTCGATGCCGACCAGCCGGCAGCCGAGCGGCAGGCGAAAGGATTCGAGATCGGCGAAACGATAGGTGGGCACCGACGCGGGCGTGTCGGACGTGTCGGCCAGAGCGCCGGCACGCACATCGTACTGGGCCCGCAAGGTGAAGACGAACGAGGCGCCGAACGCGTGGGCGGTCCGGAACAGGGTGCCCACGTTCATCGACTTGCTGGGCCCCTCGATGCCGATGCCGAAATAGCCTTTCATGGCCCCTTGATTTGTTGCAGTAATGATTTGCAGGTGCTGCCCTCCCCCCGGTAGCGCTCCGCCCGCCGCCAAACAAGGCCCTGATGACCGCTTCCTCGCCGTTGGAGAACGTTCGCGCCCAGTACGAGGCGCTGCCCTATCCGGCGCGCGATCCGCGCGACGAGGCGATCCGCCTGATCACGGGCACGCCGAGTCATGTGCTCGAGATCAACCACTACCTGTTTGCCGGCCGGCTGAACTTCATCCGTCCCTTCCGCGCGCTGGTCGCCGGCGGCGGAACGGGCGATGCCTGCATCATGCTGGCGCAACAGCTCGTGGACCGGCGCTGCCCCGGCGAAGTCGTCTATCTCGACCTGTCGACGGCCTCGCGGCAGATCTGCGAAGCCCGCGCCAAGGCGCGCGGCCTGCGCAACATCCAGTTCCTGACCGGCTCGCTGCTCGACCTGCCGACGATGAACATCGGCCAGTTCGACTACATCGACTGCACCGGCGTGCTGCACCACCTGCCCGATCCGTCTGCCGGCATGCAGGCCCTGGCGAGCGTGCTGCACAACGAGGGCGGCATGGGCGTCATGCTCTACGGCGAATATGGCCGCAGCGGCGTCTATCCCCTGCAGGAGATGCTCCAGACCCTGGCGCCGCTGTCGATGGCGATCGAGGACCGGCTGGCGATGGCCAAGCGCCTGATCCGCTTCCTGCCGACGACCAACCTGTTCCGTCGCAACCCCTATCTCAACGACCATGTGACGGGCGGCGACGCGGGCCTCTACGACCTGTTGCTGCACAGTTGCGACCGCGCCTTCACGGTGCCGCAGATCGGCAAGATGGCCGCGTCCGCGGGCCTGCGCGTCGTCGCCTTCCTGGAGCCGGTGCGCTACGAGCCCTCGACCTACATGAGCGATCCCGTGATCGCGCGCCAGACGAGCTCGCTGCCGCTCCTGGAGCGCGCGGCCTTCGCCGAGCGCCTCGCCGGCAACCTCCGCACCCACGTCTTCTATGCCACGCGCGCCGGCTTCGACACGGTGGCGCGGCCCGAGGACACGTCGGCCATTCCGGTGCTGCGCGAGATGGATGCGCAGAAGTTCGCCGCCGGCCTGCAGCCCGGCGCGCCGCTGGTCGCCAATCTCGACGGCTTCCCGTGGCGGGCCCAGCTTCCGCCGCTGGCGCCTCGCATCATCTCGCAGATCGACGGCCGCCGGACGGTCGCCGAAATCTACACCTCGCTCGGCACGCAGGGCGGCCTGCCGCAGTGGGAGGATTTCTACACGCAGTTCGAAGACCTCTACGTCAAGCTGAACGGCGTCAATCACCTGCTGCTGCGCTTCCGCACCTGAAACGCGCCCGGCGAGTTCCGCAATGAGCGGTCATGTCCTCGCCATCGCTCTCGGCAACTCCCTCCTCTGGTCGATCTATCTGCTGCTGACGCGCCATGTCGTGAGCGGCGCGCAGCTCGATGCCTGGGCCTACACGCTGGTGCAGTTGCTGAGCGCCGGCCTCGCGATGCTCTGGGTAGGCCGCAAGACCCCGGGAAGCTGGGCGGACCTGCTGGTGCCGTGGACGGTCTGCTACGCCTTCATGCGCGTCGTCATCAACGGCTGCACCGCCGCCGCCATCGTGTGGCTCGCCGTCACGCAAAGCACGCTGATCTCGACGGTGAGCGTGCTGATCGGCGCGCTGACGGGATGGGCGCTGATGCGGCAGGCGCCGGCCCGGCGCGACTGGCCGGGCCTCGCGCTGCTGGCGATCGGCGTCGTCGCCTTCGTCTGCGGCCTCGGCTCGGACACGGCGTGGCGCGGTGTCGCCTGGCTGATCGCCTCGGAGACCGTTGCCGTCGCCGCCTCGTGGATGATCGCCTACCACCCACGCAACCGCTCGACCGATCCGGCCGCGCGCAGCCGCTTTACCGGAGAGATCCTGGTGGCCGCCTCGCTGGCGTTGATCCTCGTCTGGACGCTGGCCGGCCTTTCAGGTGCGATGGCATCGCCCTGGGCCGGCGGCGGCGACGCGTTCGGCCGCATCGAACTCTGGCTCTACGCCATCCTGGCCGGCCTGCTGTTCCGAGCGCCGGGCACCTGGCTCGGCTTCTGGACCATCAACCATTCGGGTGTACAGACCTACCTGATCGCCCTCACCGCGATGCCGTTCTTCGCCATCGCGCTGGAAGCGGTCTTCGCGCACGCCGGCTGGCTGACGCCCGCGTCCCTCACGACGCACGAGTGGTTGGCCGCCGGCGTGATCCTCGCCGGCGCCGTGTGGCTGATCTTCGCTCGCGTGAGACCGCCGGCGTCGCCTAGGACTTCTTGAGCGCGTCGGGGTTGAGGACGTTGATCGGCGCGCCGTCGAGCCAGGCTTCGATGTCCTTCACCGTGCCTTCGTAGAAGTGGCGGTAGCTCTCCTCGACCACATAGCCCAGGTGCGGGATGAGCGTGACGTTGTCGAGCCTGGTCAAGGGATGGTCGGCCGACAACGGCTCCTTGTCGTAGACGTCGAGGCCGGCATGCAGGATCGTCCGGTTCTTCAGCGCCGCGATCAGGGCCGCCTCGTCGACGATCGGACCACGCGAGGTGTTCACCAGGATCGCGGTCTTCTTCATCTTGGCGAGGTCGGCGGCGCCGATCAGGCCGCGCGTGCGATCCGACAGCGCCAGATGGATCGAGATGAAGTCCGACGTCGCCAGCAGTTCGTCCTTGCTGACATAGCTGGCGCCACCCTCGGCCGCTTTCTCGGGCGTGAGGTTCTGGCTCCAGGCCACGACGTCCATGCCGAAGGCCTTGCCATAGCGCGCCGCGCGGCTGCCGAGCTTGCCGAGGCCGAGGATGCCCAGCCGCTTGCCTTCGAGCACGATCATCTGCTCGATGCCGTCATGCCACTTGCCCTGGCGCGCCAGCCGTTCGGCCTTGGCGAGATCGCGAGCGCACATCATCAGCAGCGCCCAGCCCAGTTCCGCCGTCGGCGCATTCGAGGTGCCGCCGGGCGTGGTGGAGATCGGGATGCCACGCTCCGCCGCCGCCTTGTCGTCGAGGCTCGCGGCGCGCGCGCCGGTCAGCACCATGAACTTGAGGTTGGGGAGCTTCTCGATCAGCGCGCGCGGGAACGCCGTCCGCTCGCGCAGCAGGCCCAGCATGTCGAAGGGCGCCAGCTTCTGCGCCGCGTCCTCGACCGAGGCGAAGGGCTCGTGGAAGACGGTGATCTCGACCCCGCGCTTCCTGAGCCGGTCCCAGTCGGCCATGCGCAGGGCAACCTTCTGGTAATCGTCGAGCAAGGCGAGCTTCATGGTTTGCGGCATGGCGTTTCCCGGGAGAGAATGTTTCAAAGGCACTATAGCCGCGGGAGGCGGTTGTGAGCATCACCGTTACGCCAACTCATCCTGAATTCGTCGCCGAGATTGCCGGCGTCGACACGGCACGCCCCCTCACTCCCGCCGACCGGCAGGCGATCGAGGAGGCGATCAACTGCTACGCCGTCGTGGTCTTCCGCGGACAGACGCTGGATGACGAGCGGCAGGTCGCCTTTGCCCGCAACTTCGGCCCGGTTGCGTCCTCGGCGCTGAGACTCCGGCATCGCGACATCAAGCATCGCATCGATTCGGACGAGGTTGCCGACATCTCCAATCTCGACAGCGAAGGCAGGGTCCTGCAGCCCGACGCACGGCGGCGCCTCGATGGCCTGGCCAACCGGCTGTGGCACACCGACGCCTCGTTCCGCGCCGTACCCGGCGCGCTCTCCATGCTCTACGCGCACGTCATTCCCGAGGAAGGCGGCGATACCGAGTTCGCCGACCTGCGCGCCGCCTACGACGCGCTGCCCGAGGCGAAGAAGAAGGAGCTGGAAGGGTTGGTCGCGGAGCATTCGATCTGGCGCTCACGCGAGCAGCTCGGCGTCGTGCAATACACGGAGGAGGAACGCGCCTCACTGCCGCCGGTGCCGCAGCGGCTGGTCCGCACGCATCCCGGCTCGCACCGCAAGACGCTCTATCTCGCCGCCCATGCCTCGCACATCCTGGGCATGCCGGTGGCCGACGGGCGCCTGATCATCCTCGACCTGATCGAGCATGCGACGCAGCCCCGGTTCGTTCACGCCCATCGCTGGACGAAGGGCGACCTCGTGATCTGGGACAATCGCTGCACCATGCATCGCGCACGACCGTTCGATACGACCAGGGTGCGCGACCTGCGCCGCGTCACCACGCGCGACGTCGCCTCGACGCTCGAACAGGCCGCCTGAGCGACCGACGCCGGTTCAGACCGCCAGATTGTCGATGAGGCGCGTGCGGCCGAGACGCGCTGCAGCGATGACGCGCGCCGGGCCGTTGACATGCTCGACCGGCTTCAGGCTCGAAGCATCGACGACGGTGAAATACTCGACGATGTCGAAGCCGCCGTCGCGCAGCGCCTGCGAGGCCGCCGCCGTCGCTTCGGTGGCGGACTTCTTACCGTCGCGCACCGTATCGGCGACCTTCACGAGTTGCTTGTACATGCCCAGCGCCTTGGTGCGCTCCCCGGCGCTGAGGTAGCGGTTGCGCGACGACATCGCGAGACCGTCTTTCTCGCGCACCGTGGGCATGCCCACGATCTCGAACGGCATGGCGAGGTCGCGCACCATGCGCTTGATGACCTGGAGCTGCTGGTAGTCCTTCTCGCCGAAATAGGCGCGGTCGGGCATCGCCATCAGAAGAAGCTTGCTCACCACCGTGGCAACGCCCTGGAAATGGCCGGGGCGCAGCGGGCCGCAGAGACCGTCGGTGATGCCGGCGACCGTCACCGTCGTGAGCTGCTCGCCGGGATACATCTCGTCCTTGGTCGGCGCGAAGGCGATGCGGCACTGCGCGTCGCGCAGCTTGTCGAAGTCCCCCTGCTCGTCACGCGGATAGGCGGAGAAATCCTCCTTCGGCCCGAACTGCGTCGGATTGACGAAGATGCTCGTCACCGGCACGTCGCCCCGTTCGAGCGCGCCCTTCACCAGGCTGACATGGCCTTCATGCAGCGCACCCATCGTCGGCACGAGGCCGATCGTGCGGCCGGCCTTGCGGAAATCGGCCACGGCGCGGCGCAGATCGGCCACGGTGCGGACGACGAGAAGGCCCTGGTCGGTCGAGGTGTTCATTCATGGCCTCCCACGCATTGACGAGCCCCACGCCCGGACCCTGTCCGCGACGAAAACGGGATGCGCAATCTATAGGAAAGGCGATCGAAAGCATCAGGCCTCGCCCCGGTAAGAGACCGGGATGCGAACCTGCCAGCAAATGCCGGTTCGATCCTTTGGTAGAAATTGGAGCGGGCGAAGGGATTCGAACCCTCGACCCCGACCTTGGCAAGGACAAGGTGTAGGCTATCTCGTTGATTTTGTTAAGCACTGAGTGCCACCATCCGTCACCCAGCACAAGAACATACAGCGAATGACGCGCAACTTGCGCGCAAGTTGCGTCCTCATCCCACGCAGCCTCTCAATCTAGATGTATCTTGCACCCGTTTGCAAAATGATAGGGGGCATCCTAAGCAGGCTGAGGATGAGCATCTTGAGGCCCCCCCAGACCAACTACGTCCTCAATGTTGAGGGCGTCCCGAATTGGAAGGCAGACCAAGCGGGAAACTTCGCAGCACTCGGCCTAACCGATCGGCGAAAGACATTTTTCGAGACGCTCAGCGAGGGTGATAAAATTATTACCTACGTCAAGGCGACCGGCTTCGTCGACGTTCGGGAGATTGCCCATGCGGGAGTGATCAAGCTCGGGATGAAGAGCACATATCCTGACGGCTCCTTCCCGTGGCAGGTGCGCACTCGCTTAGTTGCAATGACAGGCCTCGAACGTCCAATCAGCCCGGACAGGTTCCCCGACACTAAGCTGTGCGCTGGTGTGTGGCGGTACCGGTTCCAGCAGTCTGGTAAGCTGCTTGATCCCCTAGACGGCAAGACTATCGCAGACGCCATAATATCGGTAGCGGCCGGCAGCGGCGTCTAACGCCGGATAGCAGCATGCATCAATTCGCCGTTGTGCTACTGACCGGAATTGATTCATCATTCGTTCTCAATGTAGGAAATTGCGTGCGTCGCGCTATTACCGGGGGAGTATCAGATGAGCTTGGTCGACCTGACGAAGCCCAACAAGGGTAAGGCGCTAAATCGGCTCGCAGCCAAAGCAATCAAAGACGAGCCTGCAAATGCGCCGAAGGTTAAGTCAGCTAGGCCAAAGCCCATCAACAAGTTGAATGATCTGGACGCAAAAGAGTGGATTCCGGAGACAGTTTCCGTTTGGACTCAGCGCGGGCTCGGCAAAGGGCATGAACACGCCCAGATAGAGAAGCTACATCCAGCGCCATTCTCCTATCAAGACGTCGCTCGCCTCATTCGGTTTTTTTCCAAGGCTGGCGAAACAGTACTCGACCCGTTCGTAGGAATTGGGTCAACGCTGAAGGCTGCTGCTCTTGAGGGGCGGCGGGGCATCGGCATCGAGTTAAACCGCAAGTATGCTCAGCTGGCGGAGAAGCGGCTGACCGCAGAGGTTGACCAGACTGCACTTAAAGCCAATTCGCAAAGAGTCATCATCGGCGATGCACGCGTCAAGCTTCCGAAGCTTGAGCCGAACTCGGTGAAGCTGGTCGTAACTAGCCCGCCTTACTGGAACATCCTTCACAAGCGCGATCACAAGGCGAACCAAGAACGCGTCAAGCATGGCCTTGACACCCAATACAGCAGTGATCGTTCGGACCTCGGCAACATCTCGGATTATCAAACGTTTGTCGACGAACTCGCTTCCACACTAGCTCTTACGCGCTCTTCGCTAATGGATGGCGGGCATATGTGCCTGGTTGTTGGCGATTTCCGTCACAAGGCGAACTACCACATCTTTCATGCGGACATCGCCCGGGCACTTGAGACTAAAGGCTTCACCCTCAAGGGGATCACCATTCTTTACCAGCGCCATAAGCGAGTATTCCCTTATGGCTATCCGTATTCCTACGTGCCGAATCTTCACCACCAGTACATCATTATACTTTCCAAATGATCGCTGATGGATTCATCTATTCAGGAGATGCGCTCGCTTTTTTGCGCACCTTGCCCGATGGATGTGCAGACCTCATCATCGCCGATCCACCATACAGCATTGCAAAAGACAGGGAGTTTGGGGAAGGCGCTTACTTCAACACCCGGGCTGAATGGCTAGAGTGGTGCAAAGAGTGGCTAATCGAAACAAAGAGACTGCTGAAACCAACCGGCAATCTGTTTGTGTACGCCATACATCACAACGCCTGCTTCTTGCAGTGCTACATGTATGAGTTAGAATTGGAGTATCGTCGTCAAATCATCTGGCGCTATGAAAATGGCTGGTCCAAATACAAGAATGGGCCAGCTTGCCACTACGAACCCATTTTGTGGTTCTCGAAGCGACGCAACTCTACCTTTCATGTGATCAGGGAGCCGTACAAAAGCACCCAACGGCTCAAACACGCCATTACAAAGAATGGTAAAGTGTGGGTACCCCATCCTGACGGCAAGCAAGCTGGGGACGTATGGGACATCCCCACGCTAGCGGGCCGACGTTTTGCAAGAGAGCGCACTGCGCACCCGACACAAAAGCCCTTACCTCTTTCTCTGCGATTAATCCGCCATTTCTCCAATCCAGGCGATCTTGTTGTAGTCCCCTTCGTCGGATCAGGCTCCGAATGCGTTGCCGCAAAGGCTGCCGGACGGCGATTTGTTGGGTCTGAAATTAACGAACGCTACATTGCAATTGCCCAACAGCGCCTAGCGCAGCAGTCAGTCGAACTCCTTGAGGAGCCCGCTCAAGAAGCGCTTGGCTAATGCATCCCCTCGAAGTTGTCCGTCCTCATACCAAATTACCGCAATTTGATAATCGTTCATCCATTTCGAATGCGCGGCCGTGATGGGTCGCTCAAAGCATGCAACCTTCGATATCGGCGTCTCCCCGACTACTGACTGCGTCAAGAATGCTTCGTAGTAGGGAAGCTGACTAAACGCATCACGCACCCTGTCGCGCTCGTCTTGCTGATCTCCTGACAGGCTCTTGACCTCCACCAGAATAGCTTTTGAATCAGTAACCGCGAGCACATCGAAAGGATCTTCAAAGAGCCTTGCAGATCTTTGCGCAAATCGAGCGGCAAGGTCTTGGACCAGTAGATTGTGCCGACGAAGCCGTCCCGCTCGAAGCTGGATGGTTTTTTGGGCTGCCGCAGGGTCCGCTTCCGGAGGAGGTGGCGGCACTTCATCCGACTCTGCACCTGTTCCCGCTCGACCGATACTATCGGCAGTTACCTCACGCGATGAACGCGGAGTGCGAACGGCACCCCGCGAGCGGATGTCGCCAGCCGCGAATGCTGGGCCCGCATCTGCTCGACCTGGGGCGTCGGCGAGAACATAGTTTCCACCAGTACGAATTACGTCGTCGAGCTGCTCTGCGAATCGGGGAAGTATCTTCTTGGCATTGTCCCAATTGGTATCCGACACTTTGATCTTGGTCTTGATTTTCTCCTCATCCAGGTCGGCAAGCGCGGCTATGCGCTCAAGCTCTTCCTTCGTGTCATCCTTCGCTTCAAGAGCTAACGCGCATTTAGCGCGACTGATGCCCGGCTTCCGTCCCACCAGCTTCAACAGAACTAAATAAGGGTGCGAACCTTCGTGCTCCATATCCCGGACCACGCGCCGCCAAAAATCGACTTGCGCACCTTCGAGCTCCGCATCTGCGAAAGTCGCGGCCACTCTGCCTCTTTCGGTAACCGACACTGTCTCACCATCGTCGGTTATTAATCTCATCAGGGTAAATAGCTGCCTCAAACCGCGCGCGGTGGCGCGGAAGCTTTGTCCGCTCAGGGGCTTCTTCAGCTGCTCCTTGATGTACTGGTCTATGGGTTTCGGTCTGTGGCCCGTGCCTGCCACTCCGGCTCTTACAAGCGCTATACCAAAAAGACCTTCGTCTCGCGGGTTCTCTTCGGCATCTTCCAATTCAACAATGCAGCGCATCGCTAACGCGAGCTTGCCAAAATCGGCAACCTGATTTGGAAACCCTTTCATCACCCCGCCCCCGCGCCAATTTGACTGCCTCTCGGCCTTCTAATTACGAGCCGACACAACACAATTTGCCTTTTCCCAGTTGCGGGAACAAGTCTCCTAGCGTGCAATCTGTATGCAGTTTGACTAGCTTCGTCGCGATGATTGCTTGGTAGGCAATCTAAGAAACTCAGCAGGCTCAACGTCGAGCGCTACAGAAAGCCGTCCAATAATGCTTAAGCTCGCGTTGAACGCGCCTTTTTCAAGCTGGCTCAGGTAGCTGCGGCTTACCTCTGCCTCGTAGGCAAGAGCATCCTGCGAGACGCCTTTCTCATGGCGCAACCGTCGCAAGTTTGCAGCGAATATCTCCCGCAGATCCATGCGGGTAACGGAGCCCAACGTTCAATATATGACACCTCGATATATTGAACAAAGAGATTACAGCTGGCAGGATTCTACCGAGACTTGAAGTCGGGGGAGGTCATGAAGCGAGCGATTGTCATGTTGTCAGCCATTTGCTTAGCCAGTTGCGCGGGCGTCGGATACAGAGTGAATGGCTCTCTCGACGAAGGTCCGGAGCTCTTCAGCGGCACCCTTGTTAAGTACTTGGATCGGACAGGAAGCATCGAAGTTCGGAGCACCAAAGGACTGTGGTGCAGCGGACCAATCACCTACGCTGACATGTCTCGTGGCACAGGTGCTCTTAAGTGCCGCGACGGACAGACTGGAAGTCTGGACGTGGAATTCTATGGCAGCACTGGCCGAGGATCGGGTGAGATTGGGAGCCGTAGGTTCGCGTTCACGGTTTCGGTTACGGCAAATCCATGATCGTCGCGCTTCTCATCGTGATCATCATCATCCTGCTCCCCGGCGGCATAGGCTTTCTTGCTCGTCTTTGGACTGCTTTCGTCATTCTTCTAGGTCTTGGTATCGCATACGTGCTTTTTGGCACTACCGGATACTGGGTAATGGGCGGAGTATTTCTCGCAGTATTTGCCTATTTCGCATACGAGTGGGTTGCAGAGCGCTGGCGCAGCAGGAATACGCCTCCCTTTTCTGCAATTCCACTCTCGCCTGCGCCCTCGATACCCGGCCATGAGCCGTCGTCTGCAGTCAACTTGAGCCGAGATCGAACAGTTTCTCTCGTGAGCCCTGACGAAGAGGATGCAATAAGTCGAGAAGGAATTTGGAGAAAGGCATCAGAGAAGGAAGCCGCAAAGGCACGCGACCCATTCTTTCGATTGGCGGATGGCCGCGTTGTAAAGCGTGCATTGCCGGACTTGGAGGAACTTCTCAGCCAGCCTGGCATGGTTGAGACATTCAAGATCAATAGTAAACTGGTCCATCGGCGACCCGCCGACGGCCCGGAGATTTGGCGGCACCCGGTCGGGATTTACATGGCCGTCCCCAATATCGGGGAAGAGCGATTATTCAGTAGTATTGCTGCGGCGCGAGACTACTACGACCGATGCAGGCGGCGGGACTAGGCCTCCAGCCGTTCCGGAAAGGCCACAGCGGGCTTCCCAGAGGCATTTCGGCTGTGTCGCGTCCCTTTCTACCTCTCCCACTTCCAATGCGCCGGGAAGCCCGGAAAAGGGCTTGCTCACGCTTCCACTCGTCCGCTTTGCAAACGTTTGCAAATTTGCCCCGCTCTGTCGGATTAGGATTGCTGACCAGAACCAATGGAGACGAGACAGACCAAGCAACCCTCCTTGCTTGCAATGTTGCGCCGACACTATTGGGGACCATCATCATGCTTGCTACTCGGTTCATCGCCTACCACAGGGTATCCACGGCGCGCCAAGGGCGATCAGGGCTTGGGCTGGATGCCCAGCGCGAAGCCATTCGGCTGCACCTGGCGGCCATCGGCGGGGAACTGCTCGGGGAGCATACAGAGATCGAGAGCGGGCGTCGCAACGACCGTCCTGCACTCGCGAAGGCGTTAGCGGCCTGTCGCCTTCATCGAGCGACCCTCGTTATCGCGAAGCTCGACCGGCTCGCCCGTAACGTCGCCTTCATCTCCGCCCTAATGGATAGCGGGGTCGACTTCATCGCCACAGATATGCCAGCCGCAAACCGTCTCACCCTGCATATCATTGCTGCCGTCGCGGAGAATGAGGCCCGAATGATAAGCGACCGCACCAAGGTTGCGCTTGCTGCCGCCAAGCAGCGGGGAACCAAGCTCGGGGGATTTCGGGGGCGGACTGCAACAGATGCCGACAGGCAGCGCGCCAGTGCCGCAAAGACCGCTTTGGCCAATGCGCGGGCATCCGACCTCGCTGCCACCATCCGCAGTCTCCAAGCCGAGGGAATAACCTCAAATCGAGCAATCGCGGGGCGTCTTAGGGCATTGAATATCCCGACGACAGGAAGTCATAACAAGCACGGTAGACCCACTGGTCACGGCGGCACATGGCACGGGGCTCAAGTTGCCCGCATTCTCATCAGGTTAGCCACCATCGAAAGCCCAGCAAGGTAGCGTCTAAAACCGCACAAGATCGGAGACCCCTCCCATGCGGGATAGACGCGGAAATTCCTGGGTAAACTGGACAGCTTGATCCCCGAGTTCGTGATTTAGCGCGCTGGCTCCTCGCGTTACCCTAAAACTGGACTAAGCAGCCACCTGGGGATCAGTAACTGCCGTAGCATTTGACAGGAATGCGATATCGCAACTCCAGTACGTGATTGCTACGTCTACCAAGTTTTTAGCCGCCAGTGCGATCGTAACTCTTACTATGGGAGAACAGGGCTGAAGGATTTCGCAACGGCGCGACGCTCCGCTCCTAGCCTATACGTTTGCAATCGTTTGCAAACATCCCCCATGCGCATCGTTTCTATAGATGTAAAGATGGACACAAATTTTTCCGAGCGCAAGCCAGCGCCTAACACCACACGCGTCCACCGATATGTTTCCAACGAGTGATCCGCGAATTCTGCTTCGGCATCACATCAGCACGGCCATACGCGACGCGCGCAATGCGTTGGCGGCTGCGCACGGTTCAGAAAAGATCGCCCAAGGAAAGGCACGAGGGTGGAAAATGAACTATTTCACCCTTGTTGCCCTTCTCGCCGCTATCCGAGCTGTTGAACTGTATCGGCGCTCACAAGACCGTAAAGATGAGATTGTCCAGCATCGCCAATCACAGCGGAATGCTGGGCGACGCATGGCTAAACCTCTCACGCGCTCCCCGCGACGCCGTGATGAATGGGAAGGCACGCCAGAAATCCCCGCGCATAGTGCTCGTTCACTCTCGCTATCACATGCGAATGAATGGCTCGCATTTATTCTGCTCGGCTTCTCACTGCGCAGCCCCTATCCATTGCACGATGCCAAGTCCCTTCCGATCATCGGTCAACCCTTGGTGCTCCTGTACGACAATCGGCGAACACTCAACCAAGCGCGCGACCTACTTCGGAAAGCAGTTCAGAAACCTTTAGTCCGCTCGCCATCACCGGCCCTTTGTCGCTTCCATGGGTTTACTCCGGACGTTCAAGTCAATGCGCTTGCAGCAGCAGTATTCAATGACTGGTCGCGAAGCGTTGTAGCCGACGAAATTAATAGTGGCAGACCAAAATCCAAGCTGATTCGCGCTCATTAGGCGCTTTCCGTAAATCGTCCCCATCGCAACCCACGAACGGCACTGCGCCGCTTCATATGATGGGGAAGTCAAATGGCACTACTAACACCAACCGACACTCTGCATCCGGCCTACATTCATCCCGATCGCGTAGCTTTTCAGTTCTGCTACGCATCACTGCCGCACACGACGGCATACGCGGCACGCATTCTACTTAAGCGGCTTGTTGCCGACGGGAGGGACATGCCTGGAATGGCTCTCTCGTTCACGATACCGGTGGAAGGCTTAGCTAGCCGCGTGCGGGTTAAGTTCACAAAACCGAACGCCGCGAGGCCGTTCTTTTTCAAAGTTTATCTCAGCCCGCTAACGCTCCTACGCCAACCGCTCGTCTTGGAGCGTGCCAAAGATGGACAGATGAACTTTCTTACGGCAGCACAGACATCGCCCGACAATTCATTCGTCGCAGCGGCTGTGGGAGACCTATTAATTCCTATCGAGGCCGCTCTGCATGACCTCGCCAATCGACTTGCTGCGGCGATCAGCCCGGGAGGCTTCTCCAGCCTGCTTGAATGGCGCCTGCACACTCTGGAACTCTGCGCAGACCTTGAGTGCAATGACCCAGGTCGCTTCGTCGAACGCGCCTATTCAACGATTCGAGCCAATTTCAAAAACACTATTCAAGCAGCATACCAATCAGCGGCAGCGTACCAAGGTGTAGAGGGCGATGCTCTTATGGCTTGGGGATTTGCTCAGCAGAGTGAGCGCATCAAGGCTTACGAGAAAGGCGCGCGACGGGTCCGTTTGGAATGCGCGTTGGAAAAGTGCGCTCTCGACAAGGTGTTGGGTGAACGTGGCAGCAGCCGCAAGCTGGAGCATCCCGACGACTTTGTTCGTGCATGCGAGATCCTTGCGATACACGCAGCAGAACGATTTGCGCACTTCTCAAACATAGATGTCAGGGCAACCACAGGCGTAAGCCCGGCGCAGCTGATCGCTTTGGCCTCGAAGGGATATCTGGCCGAATTTGTAGAACAAGCACTACTGATACTAGCTAGGACCGGTCGAATTCGCCGCTCCGTCAGCCCACCACTTGTGAAAGCGTGGGAGAGGCGCGGGATCGTACGTAATACGTGCCATGGCTACTACACAGTCACCGATGCCTTCCGGCTCGCTTTAGAGGCCTTCCGTCAACTGGCAGATGTATGGGCGGGGAACGCGAATCGGTCAGACAACAACCCGACAAATTGAGTTTTCGCCATGAATGACACCCACATTCAGGAACTTGATCCCTGGCTGACCGAACGGGAAGCCGCTCGGCGCCTGCGGGTCTCTGTTTCAACAATCCGCAATGAACGAAAGCGCGGTCGATTAGGATTTGCCCGCGTTGGCAAGCGTGTTCTGATTCCGATGTCAGTACTTGAAGCATACAAACAAGCGGCGACTACAGTTCCATGCCCGATTACAAACTCACTCAATTCGACTGGTCCCCGCGCTGGTACATTACATGGGCCGACGGTCGACGCTCCCGACGCGCTTCGACGGGGACGACAAATCGCGAGCAGGCACAGCAGGTCTTAGCCGCATTCATCATCGAGCGCGGCTCGACTGACGAGACGACACCCGACAAAGTGTCGATCTCGTCAGTCTTGAACGACTATTATGATGGGTATGCCTGCCGCCTTCCGAGCAAGGATGTAACTCTCCCGATCATCAGGCAGCTGGAGCAGCATTACGGGGTCGCCACCGTTTCCGTGCTTACCGGCCCGACCGGGCACAAGTCTTTCGAGGACCGCTGTCGCAAGAATGGACTTAAGCCATCAACGATAAATCGTCGTCGCGCTGTTCTTCGCGCGGCGCTCCATCATGCTTACAAAAATGGCCGCCTCCAATTCGTCCCGTACGTTCCAACGTTGCAGGAAGGACCTCCGCGCCCTCACTTTCTCAGTCGAGCGCAAGCGGCCCGCCTGTTGTGGGCAGCGCGGAGGCTGCCGCACATCGCGTTGTTCATTCGCATTGCTCTTCGGACCGGAGCCCGACACTCGGCCATTCTTCAACTAACGTGGGACAGGGTAGACCTTGCGCGCGGCGTCGTGGATTTCCGGTTGCCAGGTGTCGAGCATCGAAAGAAAAAGCGGGCCGTCAGGCCCATACCGCTACGCCTGCTTGCGACGCTCCGCCGCCAAGCGCGACGCGCTACCACGGGATACGTCATCACGTGGAAGGAACAGCCCGTCAAAAGCGTAAAAAAGGCCTTCCGGACGCTTCGGAAGGAAACCGGGCTCCCGGTATCGGCTCACGTCCTTAAGCACACAGCGGTCACGTGGGGGCTCCAGCAAACCACTGTCTATGAGATGTCCCAACTAACCGCGACCAGCACCAAGACGCTGGAACGGGTCTATGCAAAGGCGGAAGTCGAACATCTCCGCGACGCGGCCGAACGCGCAGCAGCCGGCGGCGCGCGCAACTCGCGCGCAACTTCCCACCAGCCCGCCCAGCCTGCGGGGGCCGCAAAAGCGGCTCAAATCATTGAAAACACTGGAAGAGTAGTTGGAGCGGGCGAAGGGATTCGAACCCTCGACCCCGACCTTGGCAAGGTCGTGCTCTACCCCTGAGCTACGCCCGCGCTCCGATCCGGCTGGGTAGGTCGCCGGAAGGCGGCTCTGATAGGGCTTTTCCGACGCCTTGGCAAGAGGCTGTCGAGCCCCTCATCCGCGCGCCAGAAGACGCTGCAGATACTTGCCGTATTCGCTTTCGCGGATCGGCTGGATCAGCTTCTCGAAGGCGCCATCGTCGATATAGCCCTTGCGCCAGGCGATTTCCTCGGGACTGCCGATCTGAAGGCCCTGGCGTTCCTCGACCGTCTCGACGAACTGGGCGGCCCGCAGCAGGCTCGACGGCGTGCCGGTATCGAGCCAGGCGTAGCCGCGGCCCAGCCGCTCGACGGTGAGCTTTCCTTCCTTCAGGTAATGGGCGTTGATGTCGGTGATCTCCAATTCGCCGCGCGCCGAGCGCGGGACCTGGGTGGCCACCTCGCAGACGTCGGAATCGTAGAAATAGAGCCCGGTGACGGCCCAGTTCGACTTGGGCTGCTTCGGCTTCTCCACGATGCCGACCGGCCGTTGCGCGGCATCGAATTCCACCACGCCGTAAGCCGTGGGATCCGCCACCCAGTAGGCATAGACCCACGCGCCCCTGCCCTCGGCGCCGCGTCCCGCCACCTCGGGAAGCGAATCGCCATAGAACAGGTTGTCGCCGAGGATCAGGCCGACCCGAGAATTGCCGATGAATTTGCGGCCGATGATGAAGGCCTCGGCGATGCCGCCGGGCTTGAGCTGCGGCTCGTAGGAGACGTTAATGCCCCATTGGCTGCCGTCGCCGAACAGGCGGCGATAGGCCTCTTCGTCGCCCGGATTGACGATCAGCAGGATGTCCCGGCAGCCCGCCAGCATCATCGTGGTCAGCGGGTAGTAGACCATCGGCTTGTTGTAGACCGGCAGGAGCTGCTTGTTGGCCGCCCGCGTCATGGGGTAGAGCCGCGTGCCGCTGCCGCCCGAGAGAACGATACCTTTCATTCCAGCCATCTAACGCACCCCCATGCTCAGCCCGCAACAACTCTTGAGCCGACTCGCCGAACTCGGCATCGCCCACCGCACCGTCGAGCACCCGCCCGTCTTCACGGTCGAGGAAGCCAAGGCGCTGCGCGGCAACCTGCCCGGCCATCACATCAAGAACCTCTTTTTGCGCAACAAGAAGGAGGAGATGTGGCTGATCGTGGCATTGGAGGATCGCGCCATCGACCTCAAACGGCTGGGTGAGCGGCTGGGGGCGGGCAAGTTCTCGTTCGGCAGCCCCGACCGGTTGCGACGGCATCTCGGCGTCGAGCCGGGATCGGTAACGCCGCTCGCCGCCATCAACGATGCCGATCACAAGGTAAGGGTGGTGCTCGACCGGGCGCTGGCCGAAGGCGGGCCGATCAACGCCCACCCCCTGGTCAACACCATGACCACGGCCATCAGCCCGGCCGATCTGTTGCGTTTCTTCGCGGCGACCGGCCACACCCCGGAGTGGCTCGACTTCCCGGATTGATGTTATATTATAACAGAATGCGTCGCCGTCATCTTTTCCCGGTCTTTCTCGCGGCCCTGGGCCCGCTCTCCAGCCTGCCCGCCTCCGCCCAAGCCCCGATCAAAGCCGTCGCCACCTTTTCGATCCTGGGTGATTTGGTGTCCGAAGTGGCGGGCGAGAAGGCTAGTCTCTCCGTCCTGGTCGGCGCCGACATGGACGCCCACGCCTACCAGCCCCGCCCCAGCGACGCCCGCATGCTGGCCGACGCGCAGCTGCTAGTGAGCAACGGGCTGGGCTTCGAAGGCTGGATCGACCGTCTCGCCAAGGCCGCGCCCTTCAAGGGCCGCGCGGTCGTCGCCTCGACGGGCGTCGCCACCCTGGCCGCCGGCGCGGAGCCCGCGCACGGACACTCGCACGCCCACGGACCCGATCCGCACTGCTGGCAGGATGTCCAGCGCGTCCGGACCTATGTCGCCAACATCGCCAAGGGCTTCGTCGATGCCGATCCAGCGAACGCCGCGCACTATCGCGAGCGTGCCGCCGCGGTCGATCGCCGTCTGGTCGACCTGGATGCCTGGGTGAAGGAAGAAATCGCCAAGGTTCCTGCCGACAAGCGTCGGGCAATCACGGGCCACGATTCGTTTCGCTATTTCTCCGCCGCCTACGGCGTGAAGTTCCAGTCGCCACGCGGGTACAACACCAGCAGCGAACCCTCGGCGCGCGATGTCGCGCTATTGATTCGCGAGGCGCGTGAGCAGCGCATCAAGGCGCTGTTCGTGGAAAACATGACCAACCCCGGCCTGGTCGACCAGATCGCGCGTGAATCGGGCGCGGTCGTCGGGCCGCGCCTCTACACCGACGCCCTGTCAGGGCCGGATGGTCCCGCACCGACCTACGAGAAGATGATGCGGCACAACGTGACCGCGCTGGTCGCGGGCATGTCGAAGAACTGATCGGACGGCCTCGTCAGACCGCGACGAATGGCAGTCCGGCGACGTTCCGCGTCGCCTGCAGCGTGTTGTACATCAGGCAGGCCACCGTCATCGGCCCGACGCCGCCCGGCACCGGCGTGACATGACCCGCAACCTTCTCCGCCTCGGCGAAGGCGACGTCGCCGACCAGCCGGCTCTTGCCCTCGGGCGTCGGGATGCGGTTGATGCCGACGTCGATCACCGCCGCACCCGGCTTGATCCAGTCGCCCTTCACGAACTCCGTCCGGCCGATCGCCACGACGAGGATGTCGGCCTGGCGACAGACCGCCGGCAGGTCGCGGGTGCGCGAATGGGTGATCGTCACCGTGCAATCGGCGCGCAGCAGGAGCTGCGCCACCGGACGGCCCACCAGGTTGGAGCGGCCGACGACGACCGCATTCAGGCCCGCCAGCGAGCCCAGCGCGTCCTGCAGCAGCATCGAGACGCCAAGCGGCGTGCACGGCACCGGAAAGTCGAGCGGCGCGCCCGGCGCGATTGATCCCAGTCGGCCGACATTCACCGGATGGAAGCCGTCGACATCCTTGGCCGGATCGATGGCGATCAGAACCTTCGCCGTGTCGATGTGCCTGGGCAGCGGCAATTGCACGAGGATGCCGTTGACCGACGGATCGGCGTTGAGCCGCGCGACCAGCGCCAGCAGCTCCTGTTCCGACGTGTCCTCGGGAAGCTGGTGGTCGAAGCTCGCCATGCCGAGTTCGACCGCGAGCTTGCCCTTGCTGCGCACATAGACCTGGCTGGCGGGATCGGCGCCGACCAGCACCGTCGCGAGACCGGGTTTCGGCCCACCCTTGGCGATCAGGTCGGCGACGCCGGCGCCCACGCGCTGGCGCAGGCCGCCGGCGAAGGCTTTTCCATCGATCAGTTTTGCATCAGCCATTCTTGTCCATCCATTCGGCAATCCGCCCGATCAGCGCCTCGGGCTCGCCCGCGACGCTCAGCGTCTTCTCCCGCGCCGTCCCGCCGCGCAGGATTTCTATGGTCGATTTCGGGATACGCCAAGCGTCCGCCAGCAAGGCGATGACGGCCGCGTTGGCCTTGCCATCCTCGGGCGCGGCCGTCACTGCGGCCCTGAGCGCACCCTCGGCCGTCCGCTCGAGCGCGACCCGGCGCGCCCGCGGCTGCACGCGTAGCTGGATGGTCACGCCGCCGGAGAGGCGGCGCAGGAAAACGGGATCTTTCGGTGGGGGGCTCAGCGCAAGATCAGCGAACGAGGGCCGGCCAGACATACTCCCACAGCAGGCTGCGGATGAAGAAAAGGCCGAGCAGGAGGATGACGGGCGAGACATCGACGCCGCCGAGATTGGGCAAAATGCGCCGGATCGGGCGCAGCACCGGTTCGGTCAGCCTGAAGAGCAGATCGACGACGACCCGGATGAACTGATTGCGGACGTTCACCACGCCGAACGCGACCAGCCAGCTCATGATCGCGCTTGCGATCACGATCCAAGTGTAGATGTCGATGATCTTGTCGATCAGCACCGCCAACGACAGCATCTGGCCCCCGCGTCCTGAGACCGGCCAGCCGCCGGCCGCGGCACCCTACTCGGCAGCGATTGCCGATCACAAGCCCATTTCAGGCCCGCGTGAGGGCGAGCTCGACGCTGCCGAGGCGGACCGAGCGCACGGCGCTGATGTCGCGCGGACCGTGCTCCGGCAACAGCCGGGCGCCGTCGATGAAGGTTCCGCCAGCGCTGCCGAGATCTTCGAGCCCGAGCCGGTGGCCCGAGAGCATCAGTCGCGCATGCGGCTGGCCGACCGACGGATCGGGCACGACCAGATCGGTCGGTGCGCCGGTCGACGCACCGGTCAGAACGTAGGTGCCTGAAGTTCCTCCGATCGCCAGCGAAACGGTGCCGCCGTTGCCGAGCGGGCCCGACAACCGCCAGCCACGCGCATCTGGCAACGCCGCCGACGGGCCGGCCAATGCGGCAGGAGCCGTGCCGGGCGCGGGCGCAGGTCCGCCCCGGTAAGAGTTGAAGCCGCCCCCGGCCGAAGCCGCGGGTTCGTCGCGCGGCCAGCGCATGAAGGCGAAGATCCAGAGCAGTATCAGGGGCACGATCGTCCCGATACCGGTCAGCGTCACCAGGATCGCGCCGAGGCCGGTCCAGCCCGGCAGGCCGGCCTTCTCGACGATCCGCCAGGCCATCCAGCCTGCGAGCACGGTGCCGATCAGCGCGAAGGCACCGGTCAGTCCGAACAACCCTGTGAGGGCCGCGATTTCCACCCCGAACATCTATCGCCCCGGCGCGGCTTCGCCCGCGGGCCAGGTGCTGAAGGCCAGCATGCCCATGACGATGAACGAGCCGATCACCGGCACCAGATGGAACAGCGACAGCGCACCGGAGAAGCCTGCGCGCGTGCAGATCCGCCAGGTCGGGATGATCAGCACGAGCGACAGCAACAGGTGCACCACCAGCAGGAAGAACACCGTGAAGGAGCCCAGCGCCAGCAGCCAGCTCACCGGATCCATGGCGTCAGACCAGGGCGACGACTTCGATCTCGACCATGACGTCGCGCGGCAGGCGGGCGACTTCCACGGTCGAGCGGGCGGGCGTGGCGCTGCCGAAATATTCGGGCAGGCCGTAGACCTCGTTCATCGCGGCAAAACTGTCCATGCTCTTCAGGAACACGGTCGTCTTCACCGCGTGGCCGAGGTCGCTGCCCGCGGCCTTCAGCACCGCTCGCAGGTTCTTCAGCACCTGGTGCGTCTGCTCGGCGATGCCGCCCTCGACAATGTCGCCGGTGGCGGGGTCGAGGGGGATCTGGCCGGCGCAGAAGACCAGCCCGTTGGCCACGACCGCCTGCGAATAGGGGCCGAGGGCCTTGGGGGCGGCGTCCGTCTGAACGATTTTCTTGGCGCTGGCCATTGGCTCACCTCATCAAAAAACAGGGGGCGGACGCTATCACAGGCCGGTTTGCTTGACAGGGGGCCCGGCAACCATTATCCGCGCGGTTCTCCAAGGGTCGGAGGGGGCTGTAGCTCAGCTGGGAGAGCGCCTCGTTCGCAATGAGGAGGTCAGGGGTTCGATCCCCCTCAGCTCCACCAACCACCCCGATCCTTACTGGTCTGTCACGGCGCATCACGGCACTATTGCACAGGATGCGCAGACGCAAACGCCCCACGCCTGCCGAACTGGGCCTCACCGCCGCCGAAGGACGCATCCTCGCGTCGCTGCGCACGCCGCAGCGCGTGCAGGAATTCGTCTCCGCCCTTCCCGCCAATTTCGAGCGGGGCGGCGATAGCCTGCGGTCGGTGCGCGGCGTGTTGCGCCATCGCGAGGCCCACTGCCTGGAGGCGGCCTTCGTCGCGGCCTGTGCGCTGTGGCTGCAGGGGGAGCCGCCGCTGGTCATGGACCTGACGGCCACGCGCGAGGACTCCGATCATGTCGTCACCCTGTTCCGCCGCGACGGCTGCTGGGGCGCGATCTCCAAGAGCAACCATGCCTGGCTGCGCTGGCGCGACCCGGTCTATCGCAGCCTGCGCGAACTCGCGATGTCCTACTTCCACGAGTACTTCAACAAGGGCCGCAAGACGCTGCGCACCTATTCGACCTCGGTCGACCTGCGCCGCTTCGCGCCCGACACCTGGATCACGAACGAAGAGGATTGCTGGGACGTGGGCGCCTCGCTCGACGATGCCCGCCACTATCGGCTGATAAAGCCGGCGCAGTTGCGCTGGCTGATGCCGCCCGACGCCACGGTGCTGCGGGCCGACGATCTCGTCCAATACGAAAGCCGCGACCGCAAGACGGCCCGTAAATACTGACCATCAAGGGAGCATCCTGTGAGACGAGTCTTCGCGACCCTGCTGCTGATCCTGCTCGGCACCACCACGCAAGCCGCCGCGCAGATTCCCGCCGAATGGCAGGCCGCCGCCCAGGCCGTGATCGGCGAACTGGAACGCGACACGCCGCAGGCCGCGAAACCATGGACCGGCGCGGAGCTGACCCAAGGCTGGAACCTCGCGCGCGCCTGGCGCCGGCACAACAACGGCAATATCGAGATCATCCTCGCCGAGTACCTGATGTTCGTCGCGCTGTGCCGCATCGGCTGCGCCGGCAGCACGGTCGAGGGCCAGGGCTATGTCGCCGCGGCCGGGGACGTGAAGGCGCTGATCGCCCAGAACGGCGGATCCTATGCGCTGGCCGCCAACGCCAACACCTGGCTGGCCAGCCTCCCGGACCCGACCGGCGCGGCGAAGAAGAACGTGGCCCTCTGGCAGAAGGATCCCGACATCGCCTCGGCCGACTTCGCGACCGGAAACATCTATGCGCTGAGCTGGCTGTTGGCCCGCAAGCGACCGACGCAAGAGGCCCAGGCCGACGCCTTCGCCCGCTTCGCGATCCTGGTGCAGGGCAAGGCCTGGATCGGCACGCGCTGCCTCGACATCACGAAGGTCGCGACCGTGCTGGGCGCAGCGCCGCGGATCGAGTCCTGTCAGTAACATCCGCCGTCCTCGTCTTAAGAGGATCGTTTAAGTTCTGCTGGCTTCGCAAGAAGCGCGCG
>CAMFGZ010000032.1 GCA_945952105.1 uncultured Rhodospirillaceae bacterium
AGCCCGCGCGAAGCCACCCCCGAGAGCTTGCTCAATACGTTCACAAGCTCTCAGGGTGAGGACTTTGGTTCGCAAAGCTCTGACTACGCAGCCATCGCGAGGTTGCTGTAGCGGGTCAGGTGATGCTGCTGGTTGCCGAACATCAGATCGATCATCGTCAGCCGCTTGAAGTAGTGGCTGACCGACAGCTCGTCGGTGACGCCCATGCCGCCGTGCATCTGCACCGCGCTCTGGCCACAGAACTTGCCCGACTTGCCGATCTGGACCTTGGCGCCCGAGGCCGCCTTGGCGCGTACCGTCGGGTCCTTGTCGTCGATCTTCAGCGAGGCCATCAAGGTCATCGAGCGCGCTTCCTGCGCGTTGGTGAAGCAGTCGACCATGCGGTGCTGCAGCACCTGGAACTTGCCGATCGCGACGCCGAACTGCTTGCGGGTCTTGATGTACTCGAGCGTGGCCGCATTGATCGCGTCCATGCAGCCGGTGGCCTCGGCGCAGAGCGCGACGATGGCGCGGTCGACCGCCTCTTCCACGGTCGGGAACGCCTCATCGACCTTGCCCAGCACGGCGTCGGCGCCGACCGAGACCTTGTCGAAGGTGAGTTCGGATGCGCGCAGCGAATCCTGCGTCGGGTAATCGCGGCGGGTGATGCCCTTGGCCTTCGCATCGACGACGAAGAGCGTCAGGCCCTTCGGCTCGCGCGCCGAACCGGCGGTGCGGGCCAGTACGATGATGTCGTCGGCGGAGGCGGCGTTGTAGACGACGCCCTTGTGGCCCGACAGCGACCAGCCGTTGCCTTCCTTGGTCGCCTTGAGCGACACGTCGGCGAGATTGTAGCGGCTCTGGCGCTCCAGCCAGGCGAAGGCGAACTGCTTCTTGCCCTCGATCATCGGCGCCAGCAGCGCCTCCTTCTGGGCCGCGGAGCCGGCGCGGGCGATCATGCCGCCGCCCAGGACCACCGTCGGCAGGAACGGCTCGAGCACCAGGCCCTTACCGAACTGCTCCATGACGATCATGGTCTCGATCGGACCGCCGCCGTAGCCGCCATCCTCCTCCGAGAAGGCCATGCCGAGCCAGCCCAGCTCGGCGAACTGCGCCCAGTTCTCCGGCAGGAAGCCACGTTCGGTCGCCGCGATCTTGCGGCGGTTCTCGAACGTGTACTTGTCGCGAACGAAACGCTCGGCGGCTTCCTGCAGCTGCTTCTGCTCGTCGGAAAGGGACAGATCCATGTTTCTCCTCCGGAATTCTTGCTCGCGGTTATAGCCCCCGTCAGAGGCCCAGCACCATCTTCGAGACGATGTTCTTCTGAATCTCGGTGCTTCCGCCGTAGATGCTGGTCTTGCGCATGTTGAAGTAGCGCGGCGCGGCCGGCGGGGCGTGGTCGGGGCCGACCGGGGTCTCGTTCGTGTCGTGGAACAGCATGCCGGGCTGGTAGGGCTGGGCGTACTCGCCCACCGCCTCCATGGTGAGCTCGGCGATACGCTGCTGGATTTCCGAACCGCGCACCTTCAGGGTCGAGACTTCCGGCCCGGGGGCGCCGCCCTGGGCCATGGTCGAGAGCACGCGCAGTTCGCTCATTTCCAGCGCCTGGACCTGCAGGTCGATGTCGGCGATCTGCGCCGTGAAGGCGGGATCGTCGGCCAGGGTGCCGCCGTCCTGCGGCTCGATGCGGGCGATCTTGCGCAGCACCGAGACGCCGCGCTTGGAGGACGGGACCTCCGCGATGCCCAACCGCTCGTTGGCCAGCAGGAACTTGGCGCAGGTCCAGCCTTCGTTTTCCTTGCCGATCAGGTTCTCGACCGGGACCCTCACGTTGTCGAGGAACACGTCGTTCACGTGATGGGCGCCGTCGGTCATGATGATCGGCCGCACTGTGACGCCCGGCGTCTTCATGTCGATCAGCAGGAAGGAGATGCCCTCCTGCGGCTTCGCTTCGGTGTTGGTACGCACCAGGCAGAAGATCCAGTCGCCCCAGTGCGCGAACGAAGTCCAGGTCTTCTGGCCGTTCACGATGTAGTGGTCGCCACTTTCGTCCTTCTGGCGCACCGCGCGCGTGCGCAGGTTGGCGAGATCAGAGCCGGCGCCCGGTTCGGAATAGCCCTGGCACCACGACACTTCGGAACTGCGGATGCCCGGCAGGAAGCGCTCCTTCTGCGCCTCGGTGCCGAACGTGTAGATCACCGGGCCGACCATCTTCGGGCCGAACGGCAGGATACGCGGCGCGCCCTCTTCCGCCAGCACGTTCTCGAACAGGAAGCGCTGCGTCACGTCCCAGCCCGGACCGCCGTACTTCTTCGGCCAGGTGTAGGCGAGCCAGCCCTTCTTCCCGAGGGCCTGCTGCCACACGACGTGGTCGTCGCGGTCGTAGTGCTTGCCGGAGAAGGTCTTCTCGCGGGTCGCCGGCGACAGGTTCTCGCGCGCGAAGGCACGCACTTCGTCGGCGAAGGCCTGATGCTCAGGGCTGAGGGAAAGGTTCATTGTCGATCTCAGCTCGCGATCCGCATCTTGCCGAGAAAGTCGCGCTTGCCCAGCGGCACACCCTTCTGGCGCAGGATGTCGTACGCGGTGGTGGCATGGAAATAGAAGTTCGGCAGCGAGAACGACATGAGGAAGCCCTCCGCCTTGAATGGAATCTTGCGGTCGCCGAGCGAGAAGATCACATCCTGGCCCTCGATGCCGTTCACCTCGTCCGGCTTGATCGCCTCGAGCGTGGCCTTCGCGTCGCTCACCAGCTTCTGCAGGCCCGCATAGTCTTCACCCGCGGGCTTGGGAGGTGAGAAGGCGCCGGCCATTGCGCCCTTCACGCCGCCGGCGGAGTGGTGCGCCGCCGAGACGATCTGGAAGCGGAACGGTGCCATGTCGGGAAACAGCCTGGTCTCGACGATCTCGTTGGGATCGAGGCCCTTCTCCTTGCAATGAGCAAGGCCCTTGGCGAGAAACCCCTCGACGCCGCCCAGAACCTGCAGGAACGACACGACGCTGAGGTCATACAGGGAAATGGCCATTAAGCGCTTGCTCCTTCACGGCGATGCCACGACTTGAGGACAGGATCGGGGTGGCGCGGGAACCTGCTCACAGTCCCAGCACCATCTTCGAGATGATGCCTTTCTGGATCTCGTTGCTGCCGCCATAGATCGTGGTCTTGCGCGTGTTGAAGTAGCGCGGCGCGGCGAGATGGGCGTATTCGGGACCGACCGGCTCCTCGTTCGTGCCCTGCCACAAGAGGCCGGGCAGGTACGGCGCGGCATACTCACCGACCGCTTCCATCGTGAGTTCGGTAATGCGCTGCTGGATCTCCGAGCCGCGGATCTTCAGCCCCGACACTTCCGGTCCCGGCTGGCCGCCATGCGCCATCGACGACAACACGCGCAGCTCGGTGAATTCGAGCGCCGTCACCTGGATCTCGAGATCGGCGATCTTCTCGGCGAAGCTCTGGTTCTCGATCAGCGGGCGGCCGTTGTCCTGCTCGGCGCGCGCGATGTCCTTCAGCGCCTCGACGCCGCGCTTGGACTGCGGCACGGCGGCGATACCCAGCCGCTCGTTGGCCAGCAGGAACTTGGCGCAGGTCCAGCCCTCGTTCTCCTTGCCGACCAGGTTCTCGACCGGGACCTTCACGTTGTCGAAGAAGACCTCGTTCACCTCGTGGCCGCCATCGGCCATGATGATCGGCTTCACGGTGATGCCCGGCGTCTTCATGTCGATCAGCAGGAACGAGATGCCTTCCTGCGGCTTCGACTTCGAATCGGTGCGCACGAGGCAGAAGATCCAGTCGGCCCAGTGGCCCATCGTGTTCCAGGTCTTGGATCCGTTCACGATGTAATGGTCGCCGTCCTTCTCCGCCTTGGTACGCAGGCTCGCGAGATCGGAACCCGAGCCCGGCTCGGAATAGCCCTGGCACCACCAGACGGTGCTCTCGCGGATCGCCGGGAGGTACTTCTCCTTCTGCGCTTCGGTACCGAACGTGTAGATCACCGGCCCGACCATCTTGCTGCCGAACGGGATGATGCCCGGCGCATATTCCTCGGCGCAGATGTTCTCGAAGATGTAGCGCTGCGCCGGCGTGAAGCCCGGACCGCCGTGCTTCTTGGGCCAGGTGTAGACCAGCCAGCCTTTCTTCCCGAGCGCCTGCTGCCAGCGCATATAGTCGTCGCGGATGAGGTGCTTGCCGTTCTTCACCTTGTCGCGCGTGTCGGGCGACAGGTTGGCGCGCACGAAGGCCCGCACTTCGTCGGCGAATTTCTGTTCTTCAGGGGTGAAAGCGAGGTCCATGATCCCCTCCCGAGGAGGCATTTTCGATTTGGCCGGAGTTTAGCCACCAGCCCGTTCGGGACAAGCGCGCAAGCGTCGCTCCGCGGCAGGGAGCGCCGCGAAGCGGAACAGGTTTACGTAAGAAAATCTCACGTCAGCCCCCCGGCTTCGTAACCATTGACGCACGTCAATTCCCACCCTCGCGAGGTGGCGTTCACTTCTCCCGGCGTAAAGCGGGAGAGTACCAATGCGGAAAGTTTCGATTGTTGGAGCGATGGTTGCGGCAGCTTTCATGTCCTGCATGCTGGGGCAAGCGGCCAGGGCGGATGACGATACCCAGAGCCCCTGGCAGGTGCGCGTCCGCGCGCTGGGCGTCCTTCCGGCCTCGGGCGGGAGCACGGTGAACGTTCAGGGCGTTCCCGCGCTTTCCACGCCGAACTCCGGCCTGTCCATCGGCAACTCGATCGTGCCCGAACTCGACATCAGCTACTTCGTTACACGCAACGTCGCGGCCGAGCTCATCCTGGGTGTCACGCCTCACAACATCACCGGCACCGGCGCCCTCGCGAACACCAACATCGGAAGCGCGTGGCTCCTGCCGCCGACCCTGCTGGCGCAGTATCACTTCACCGATTTCGGTCCGTTCAAGCCCTATATCGGCATCGGCCTCAATTACACGATCTTCTTCAGCCAGAGCGCCGGCTACACACCGACCAACGGGCTCGGGGTGACCAACCTCAGCATCAACAATACCGTCGGCGGCGCCGTACAGGTCGGCTTCGACTACATGATCGACAAGCACTGGGGCGTGAATTTCGACGTCAAGAAGTACATCCTGCGTCCGACCTACAATGCCACGGTCAACGGCACGATCCAGGTGAACGGCACGGCTGTCATCGATCCCTGGATCATAGGCGCCGGCGTGACCTACCGGTTCTAAGCCGATCGGGCGATCTGCTCCGCTCACGCGGGGCTTGTCGCGGGACGACGGTTCTTCCCGCGACAGCCGGTCCCGGCGCTCTCTCCGGGACCCGTTGCCATAGTCCGCCCCATGAGCCGCATTGCTCCGCCCGCCGAAAGTCGCCTCAGTAACTGGTATCCCGGCGCGAGCCTGGCCGACAGTTTTGCCGTCGTCCTGCCGCCGGATGCGCCGACCGACGTCGACACGCTCGCCACCCTCCTCTTCGCCGATCCGCCCGCGTGGTTCACGATCCTGCTGGCGATCCGCGATCGGGCGATGGCGCCCTTCGGCGTCACCGCTTCTCACGCCTTGAGGGCCGACGACCACATCTCCTTCTTCCCCGTCCTCTCGCGCTCGGCCGACGAGATCGTCCTGGGTGCCGACGACCGCCACCTCGACTTCCGGGCTTCGGTGCTGCTCCGTCGCACCGACGGGACGCTCGTCGCCACAACGGTCGTGCGCTGCCACAACCTGCTGGGACGCCTTTATCTCGCGGCGATCCTGCCCTTCCACATCCTGGTCGTGACCGACGCGCTGCGACGTCTGCGCCGACGCTTCGAGCGCTCCTAAGGTACGATCAGCACCTTGTCCGCCTTGAGCTTGTCGATCGCCTGGTCGCTGAGGCCGGCCTCGCGCAGGACCTCGACGCCGTCGCCGCCGATCCGGGGCGCGTGGCGGCGGAACTCTACCTTTGTCTTCTCGAAATCGAGCGGGCTGGCGAAGGTGGTGATCGGCCCCTCGGTCGGGTGCTCGCGCTCGGTGAAGAAGCCGGTGGCCTTGAGATGCGGGTCGTCCTTCAGCTCTTCCAGTGTGCGCACCGGCATGGCCGGAATGTCGGCTTCGTCGAACATGTCGAGCCATTCCTGGGTCGGCCGATGCTTCAGGAGTTCGGCCAGCACCTGGTAGAGCTCGCTGAAGTGCCTGGCCCGCTCCATGCGATCGACGAACTTCTTCTCCTTGGCGAGATCGGGCCGTTCCGCCAACTCGAAGAACTTGACCCAGTGCGCATCGGTATAGGGCAGCGCGCAGATGTAGCCGTCCTTCGTCGGAAACGGATGGCGGAACTTGTTGATGATGCGGTCGTAGCCCATGGGCGCGCGCTCAGGGCTCCAGGTGGCGCCGAACAGGTGCTCGGTCAGCCAGAACGAGGCCAGCGTCTCCAGCATCGGGACCTCGATCATCTGCCCCTCGCCGGTGCACTTGCGATGGTAGAGCGCGCCCAGCACGGCGATGCAGAGATGGAGACCCGTCGTCTTGTCGGCGATCAGGCTCGGCATGAACCGCGGCGGCAACCCGTCCACGCGGCTCTGCAGCGAGGCCGCGCCCGAGACTCCCTGAACCAGATCGTCGAAGGCCGGTTTGTGGCCGTATGGACCCTTGCGCGCATAGCCCAGTGAATAGGCATAGATGATCGACGGGTTGATCTTCTTCAGTTCCTCGTAGCCCAAGCCCAGCCGCTCGATCGCCTGCGGGCGGCTGTTGTGGATGAAGAGGTCGGCATCCTTGATCATGTCCTTCAGGACAGCGCAGGCGGCGGGCTTCTTGAGGTCGAGGCAGATCGAGCGCTTGTTGCGGTTGGCCGCCATGTAGATCGGGCCCATGGCCGGGGCGTTGCCGAGGCTGCCGCCCGAGGCGCGCAGCAGGTCGCCCTCCGGCGGCTCGACCTTGATCACGTCGGCGCCCATGTCGGCCAGATGCTGCGTGGCGAACGGCCCCAGCAGCACGGCCGTCAGATCGATCACCCGCACGCCCTGCAATGGTCCCGGCATTTCCTCGTCCCCGCTATGACGTTTTGGTCTTGGCCAGACCGTGCCATCGCCCTTTGCGAAATGGTAGTCCTACAGTAACAACCCGTCCCGAGACGCTTCGCGCTGCGAGGCGCGGGGCAATCCTGAAAGTTGGGGTTTCGTGATGGCTGGAGCGCTGGACGGTCTGCTGGTGGTGAGTGTCGAGCAGGCGGTGGCCGCGCCCTATTGCGCTGCCCGGCTGGCGGATGCCGGCGCCCGCGTCATCAAGATCGAGCGCCCCGAGGGCGATTTCGCGCGCGGTTACGACGGCTACGTGCACGGCCAGTCGAGCTACTTCGTCTGGCTGAACCGCGGCAAGCAGTCCCTCACCCTCGACTTCAAGGCCAGGGACGACCTCGCCCTTCTGCACCGGCTGATCGCCAAGGCCGACGTGCTGATCCAGAACCTGGCGCCGGGCGCCGCCGACCGCGCGGGCTTCGGCTCGGCCGCCATGCGCGCGGCCCACAAGAAACTCATCACCGTGGACATCTCGGGCTACGGCGATCACGGCCCCTACAGGAACCGCCGCGCCTACGACCTGCTGGTCCAGGCCGAGAGCGGGCTGGCCTCGATCACCGGCACCGAGCATGCGCCGGGCCGCGTCGGCATCTCGGCGACCGACATCGGCACCGGCATGTACGCCCATGCCGCCGTGCTGGAGGCGCTGATCGCGCGCGGTCGGACCGGCGAAGGCCGCGCCATCTCGGTCTCGCTCTTTTCCTCGATGGCCGAATGGATGACCGTGCCGCTGCTCGGCATGGAATACTCGAACTACGAATGGCCGCGGCTCGGACTCACCCATCCGTTCATCGCGCCCTACGGCGTCTATCCGACATCGGACAAGGTGCCGGTGCTGATCTCGATCCAGAACGACCGCGAGTTCGAGCGGCTCTGCCACGGCGTCATCGACAGGCCGGGCCTCGAGAAGGATCCCGACTACGCGACCGGCAAGGCGCGCAACGCCCGGCGCGACGACACCAACGCCATCGTGGCGAAGAGCTTCGCGTCGCAGACCTTCGCCGACCTCTCCGCCCGCCTCGAAGCCGCGCAGATCGCCTGGGCCCGCGTCAGCGGCGTGAAGGACCTGACGACGCATCCGCAGCTTCGCCGCACCGGCTTCAATTCCATCGACGGCAAGGACGTGTCGATCCCGGCGCTGGCCGCCTCCTACACCGGCGAGCCCGAACGGCTGGGTGACGTCCCGACGCTCGGCCAGCACAGCGAGGCGATCCGCAGGGAGTTCGCCGCCTGATGTCCGACCGGCCGACGAGCCGCCTCCTCCAGGGGACGAGGCTCGCGGCCTATGGCGCCGCCTACTTCTTCGCCGCCGGTGCTTTCATGAGCTACTGGCCGGTGTGGCTGCGCGACCGCGGCGTCAGCGACACCGAGATCGGCACGCTGTTCATGTCGCGCCAGATCGTGACGGTGATCGCCACGCTCTCGGTTGGCTGGATCGCCCATCGCCTGGGCGGCCCGCGCGGCGTCATCGTGGCGTTGGGCATCGGCGCCGTCGTGATGATCGTCGCCTACCAGTTCTCCTACTCGTTCCTCGCGATCTTCGTCGTCACCATGATCTGGGGCTTCCTGTGGTCGCCACCGATGCCGCTCTACGACGGCGTACTGGTGACGGAGACCAAGAAGCACGGGCTCGACTATGCGCGCGTCCGCATGTGGAGTTCGGTCGCCTTCATCTTCGGCACCTTCATCGCCGGCATCGCCGTCGACCGCTACGGCCCGCCCTGGGTGCTCTATGTCGGCATGGCGAGCATCGTTCTGCTGGCGCCCTTCGCGCTGCTGCTGCCGGCGACGCCGCCCCGTGCCGCCGCCACCGGCCCCGAGCACGCGCCGTTCCGCGTATCCGAGCTGCTGCGGCAGCCGCCGTTCCTGCTGTTCCTGCTGGCCTGCGGTCTCTGCCAGGCCAGCCATTCGGTACTCTACAGCTTTGGCACACTCACCTGGCGCGGCGCCGGCATCGACGACGTGACGATCAGCGCCCTCTGGGCCGAGAGCGTCGCCATCGAGATCGTGCTGATGCTGTTCGGCGGCTGGCTGCTGGGACGGCTCGGCGTCTGCGGCCTGATCGCGCTCGGCCTCGCCGCCGGCCTGGTGCGCTGGACCGCGATGGCGTTCACCACCGAGCTATGGGCGCTGGTGCTGCTGCAGGCGCTGCATTCCTGCACCTTCGCCGCTTGCCATCTCGGCGCCATGGCCTTCCTGCAGCGCGCCCTGCCCACGCACGGCGCCGCGATCGGCCAGAGCCTCTATTACGCACTGGGCACCGGCGCCACGCAGGCCTTCGTCTACCAGTTCTCGGGCCTGCTCTATTCCGAGTACGGCCAGCGCGCGTTTCTCGGCATGACCGTCGTCAGCGCAATTGGCCTCTGCGCCGTGATCGCACTCGCCCGGACTTGGAAAGGCGGATTGCTGGTTGGACAAGCGAGGCTCCAACCCTTGTCATCCTGAGCGCAGCGAAAAATCTCGCGTTCGTCACAGAGTTCGCTGGTCGTTCGTCTGGATCCTTCGCTGCGCTCAGAATGGCAGCATTCATCAGCGCGACCGTCCGCGGCCCGTGACCGGCCAGATCTCGACCAGCGTGTCACCCTTCACGACGTGATAGCTCTCGTAGAGGTTCACGGTCGGGTCGCAGTGCGGCGGGGTCAGCACGACCTGCTCGGCGAGCTTGGGCGCCTGCTGGCCTTCCGGCGCGATCACCGCGAGATGCTCGTCGCCCATGAAGCGGGTCGTGGCGCCTTCGACGGCGCCCTTCAGAATCACCGGCGGGCCCTTCTCCGTGGCCATCGCCTTCAGGCCGGCATCGACCGTCACCATGCCCGGCGTGTTGGCGCTGACGACGCGCGAATCGATCTGGAGCGCCTGCTCGAAGGTCGGCTTGTCGAGGCCGCGCAGGTCGCAGACGTTGTAGTCGTGGTCCATGAACACATAGGAGCCGACCTGCAGCTCGGTGAAGACACCGAGCTTGGCATCGATGTAGTGCGTGCCGGTCCCTGAGCCGGTGACGATGCCGGGCTTCACCCCCGCCTCTTCCAGCTTCGCCAGGATGCCCTGCAGGTATTCCGTGCGCTCCTTGATCTCGGCGGTGCGCTGCTTGAAATCGACGATGTGCTGGTGGCGGCCGCAATAGAACTGCACGCCGGCATAGTTGAGCGACCGGTAGTTGGCGATCTTCTGCACCAGCGCGAGCGTGGCCTCCGGCGTGGCGGTGCCGGTGCGGTGGATGCCCGGATCGATGTCGACGATCACGGTGAGCGGCTTGCCGGCCTTCGCGGCGGCTGCAGCCAGTGCCTCGGCATTGTCGGGATGGTCGACCACCAGCATCAGGTCGGAGACCTTGGCGTTCAGTTCGACCAGCCGCTGGATCGCCTGCGGCGTCACCACCGGCGAGGTGATGTGCAGGCTTTGCACGCCCTCTTCGCCCAGCGCCTCGGCTTCGCCCAGCTTGGCGCAGCAGACGCCGAGCGCGCCGGCCGCGATCTGGCGCTTCGCGATGTCCGCCGACTTGTGGGTCTTGGAATGCGGCCGGAGCTTCACATTGTGCGCCTTGGCGAAGTTCGCCATCTCCGCGATGTTGCGGTCGAGCATGTCGAGGTCGAGCACGAGGGCCGGCGTATTGAGCGACCCGCGCGATCCCTGCTGTCCGATGAGGTGGCCGTGCAGGCGTTGAGCTTCGCTGGTCATTTCTTCTGATCTCCGGATTGCAGGGTGCGGACGGCCATGGCTTCGCCGGTCGTGCCGCGATTGACGCCGGCGCTCTTCATGAAGGTGTTGTCGCTGCCGGTCCCCCAGAGCGCGACGCCCTGGGCCAACAGGCCGCCATCTACCTTCACCGTCTCGCCGGTGATGAAACGCGCCTCGTCGGAGGCGAGGAAGGTCGCCACGTCGGCGATGTGCTCGGGCTCGCCGCGATCGGGCCAAGGCTGCTGGCTGAACTGCTTCTCGTACTTGTCGGGCCGGCCGCGATGGACCAGCGGCGTCGAGATCACGCCGGGCGCGATGCCGACCACGCGGATCCGATCGGGCGCCAGCTCGGTCGCGACATTGCCGATCAGGCTGATGACCGCCGCCTTCGCCGCCGAATAGGCGTGGCTGCCGCCGCCGCCCACCATGCCGGCGATCGATGCCGTCACGAGGATCACGCCACCGTCGCCGTGCGCCTTCATCGCCTGCGAGGCGTGCTTCATGCCGAGGAACACCGAACGCGTCAGCGCCGCGAACGTGTAGTCCCAGTCCTCGACGCTGGTCTCGGCGATCGGCCCGAAGGCACCGCCGACGCCGGCATTGAGATAGGCGATGTCGAGCCGGCCGAACTGTCTCCGGGCCTCGGCAATCATCGCGGCGACGTCGCTCTCCTTCGCCACGTCGCAGCGCACGAAACCGATCGCGTCGCCATGGCCTTGCGCTTTCGCGACGGCCAGCGTCTCCGCGCCATTGGCCTCGTTGAGATCGGCCACCAGCACCTTCGCGCCTTCGGCCAGAAAGCGCATGACGGTCGCGCGGCCCATGCCGCTCGCGCCGCCGGTGACGATGGCCACCTTGCCCGCCAGTCGATTCATACTGCTTCCGCTTTCCGCATCCACGCCATCCAAGGTCCTTCGCTTCGCTCGGGATGACAAGCAATAATGATCTGCTCAGATCTCGATGACACCCTCGCCACCGGCATAGAGCTTGTCCACCAGCGCCTTGCGGCGCTCGAGCGTGGCGCGCTGGTTGATATAGCCCTTGTCGGTGATCTCCTGGCCATCGACCTGCGGCGGCTCGGTCATCAGCAGCACGCGCTTCACGCGCATCGACGAGCCGCGACCCTCTGCATTCATCTTCGCAAGGCCCGTCTTCAGGGTATCGAAGACGGCGGGATGGGCGAGCAATTTGTCGAGGGGGAGCTGCGCGCCGTTGTCGCCGGCAAGCTGGCGGCACGCCGCGACGTTGGGGAAACCCAGCAGGCCGACATATTCGCGGTCCTGGCCGCAGACCACGGCGTCCTGCAGAACCGGCGTCGCAGCGGCGATGGCGGTCGTGCGCAGGGTGCCGACCAGCACGAAGGTGCCGCTGGTCAGCTTGAAATCCTCGACGACGCGGCCGTCGAAGATAATGCCCTGGGCCGGGTCCTCGGGATCGACGAAGCGGCCGGCGTCACCGATCCTGTAGAAACCTTCCTCGTCGAACATCTGTGCCGTGAGGTCGGGTTGCTTGTGATAGCCCGGCGTCACGATCACGCTCTTCAGCCGCAACTCGTAGCGTCCCTCCTCGCCCGCTGGCACCATCTTGAGCTGCACGCCGGGATAGGGCAGCCCGATCAGGCCGACCCGCTCGGAGGCCCAGTGCACGCTGGTCGCCGTCGGCGCGGTTTCCGTCGAGCCCCAGCCGGTAACGAAGGGAATGCGATAGCCGGTATGCTTAACCGCCAGCGCCTCCATGCGTTCATAGAGATCGTCCGGCAAGGTCGCGCCGCCATAGGACAGCACGTTGATGTTCTTGAAGAAGCGCCTGGCGAGGCTCTCGTCCTTCTCCAGCGCCGTCGCCAGCATCGCGTAGCCCGCCGGCACGTTGGAGAACGAGGTCGGCGAGACCTCGCGCAGGTTGCGCAGCGTCTCCTCGAAGAGACCGGGCAGCGGCTTGCCGTCGTCGATCCAGGTCGTGCCGCCCTCGTTGAGGTTGCCCTGGAAGGTCGCGTTGCCGCCCATCGTATGGTTCCACGGCAGCCAGTCGAGCATGACCGGCGCGGCGTCTGCCGCCTTGCGCACCCGCGCCATGCTCATCATGGCGACATTGGCGCACATCATCTCCTGAGTGTTGATGACGGCCTTCGGGACCCCGGTACTGCCCGAGGTGAACAGGAACTTTCCGACAGTCTTCGGCTCGATGGCCGCCACGGACTTCGCCACAGCATCTGTTGCTTTGGTTGCAACCAGTTCGATCCATGGCAGCGATTGCATCCGAGGCGGTGGCTTGTCGACATGGACCAGCAGCACGCCTTCAAGATCGAGCGCCGACAGCGCGCGCGCATAGATCTCGCCGTTCTGCACGAAGACCAGGCCGGGCTTCACGAGGTCGAATACGTATTTCAGCTTGGCGTGGTCCTGGCTCATCACCGAATAGGCCGGTGACACCGGCGCGACCGGCGCGCGCGCCTGCATGGCGGCCATGGTGAGCAGCGCGAACTCGATGGAATTCGAGGACAGGATCATCACGGGCTTGTCCGGACCGAAACCGCGATCGAGCAGCGCTTGCGTGACCGAGTCGACCTGTCTCTTGGCCTCACCATATGTGACCTTCAGCCACTCGCGCGCCGGGCCGCGGCGCTGCGCCAGCCACAATCGGTCCGGCACCTCGGCCGCCCACTTGGCGAGCAGCGCCGGGACATGGCGGGCATAGGGCTTCAGCCCGTGATTCGACTGCAGCACCACCGTGCCGTCGGCCCGCCGCTCGACCTTGATGTCCCGGCTCAGGAATTCGATGGGCTTGAACGGAACCTGCATTACACTGTCCAACGACGTTCTCCCCGGCGCTTGTCCTGTCGACCGCGATTTAGGGACGGGAACCGTTGGTCGGCAAGGGAGCGTTTGGCGAGTGTCGCGCAGCAATCCGTCGGTGCCTGCACCGCCTGCAAGCCGCTGGCTGCAATTGTGCGCCGGCCTGCTCTGCATGATCGCGGTCGCCAACCTGCAATATGGCTGGACGCTCTTCGTCCATCCGCTCCACGACAAATATGGCTGGAGCCTCGGCAGCATCCAGACCGCCTTCGCGATCTTCGTCATCGCCGAGACCTGGCTGGTCCCGTTCGAAGGCTGGTTCGTGGATCGCTACGGCCCGAAATTCGTGGTGCTGGCCGGCGGGGTGGTGGTCGGCGCGGCCTGGGCCCTCAACTCCGTCGCCGACTCGCTGTACCTGCTCTATCTCGGCGCGGCGCTGGGCGGCATCGGCGCCGGCGCGGTCTACGGGACCTGCGTGGGCAATGCCGTGCGCTGGTTCCCCGACCGTCGCGGCCTGGCGGCCGGCCTCACCGTGGCCGGGTTCGGCGCGGGCTCCGCCCTCAGCATCATCCCGATCCAGGACGTGATCGCCCGGCATGGATACGAATCGGCCTTCCTCTGGTTCGGCCTGGCACAGGGGCTGATCGTGACCCTCGCGGCGTGGTTCCTGCGCGCACCGCCGTCCGGAGCGACGATCGCCGCACCCTCGCGCCTCGTGCAGACCAGCCGCGACGTCGGGCCGCTCGAGATGCTGCGGTCCCGCGTCTTCTGGCTGCTCTACTTCATGTTCATCCTCGTCTATTCGGGCGGGCTCATGGCGACGGCCCAGCTCGCGCCGATCGCGCGCGACTTCAAGGTCGCCGACGTGCCGGTCAGCCTTCTCGGCCTGA
Source organism: uncultured Rhodospirillaceae bacterium (assembly GCA_945952105.1). Taxonomy (GTDB): domain Bacteria; phylum Pseudomonadota; class Alphaproteobacteria; order Reyranellales; family Reyranellaceae; genus Reyranella. The sequence goes on from CAMFGZ010000032.1 coordinate 14,372, forward strand.
CGCTGCCCGCCCTCACCTTCGCCCTGACGCTCGACCGCTTCATGAACGGCGTGACGAGGCCCCTGTGCGGCTGGGTTTCCGACCATATCGGCCGGGAGAACACGCTGTTCATCGCCTTCCTGCTGGAGGCTGCGGGAATATGGGCGCTATGGATCTACGGCAGCGACCCGCTCCTGTTCGTGATCCTGGGCGGCATCGCCTTCTTCGCCTGGGGCGAGACGGCGAGCCTGTTCCCGGCGATCTGCACCGACACGTTCGGCACGAAGCACGCCACCACCAACGCCGCCCTCCTCTATACCGCCAAGGGCACGGCCTCGCTGCTGATCCCGCTGGCGAGCTTCTGGGTCGCCGAGACGGGAAGCTGGCGCGACGTCTTCCTGGCCGCCGCCTTGTTCAACCTGGTGGCCGCCTTCCTGGCTCTCGCCGCGCTGAAGCCGCTCAGGCTGCCAGTGCGAGCCCATCGCAACGAGGGATAGCGCCCACAGGCCGACCGCACGCCGAAACCGGTGTGCGACCTGAATGCCCGTTCACATCGCGACCGATTTCGGCCAGAGTCCGCCGCAGCACAAGGGAGAGAGCGATGGACTTCGAATACTCGGACCGCAGCAAGGCGCTGCTCGAGAAACTCAACAAATTCATGGACGAGGTCATCTATCCGGCCGAGCCCATCTACGAAGAGCAGATGGAGAAGGCCAAGGATCGCTGGCAGCTCCCGCCGGTCATCGAGGAATGCAAGACCGAGGCGAAGAAGCGCGGACTGTGGAACATGTTCCTGCCGGCCGACCGCGAGAGCGGCGACACGCACGGCACGATGGGCCTCAGCAACCTCGACTACGCCCCGATCTGCGAAGTGCTCGGCCGCTCGTCGATCGCCTCCGAGGCGGTCAATTGCTCCGCGCCGGACACCGGCAACATGGAAGTGTTCGCCCGCTACGGCACCGCGGAGCACAAGGAGAAGTGGCTGAAGCCGCTGCTGAACGGCGAGATCCGCTCCTGCTTCGCGATGACCGAGCCGGCGGTCGCCTCGTCGGACGCGCGCAACGTCGAGTGCCGCATCGAGTCCGACGGCAACGACTATGTCATCAACGGCCGCAAGTGGTGGTCGTCGGGCATGGGCGACCCGCGCTGCAAGGTCATCATCCTGATGGGCAAGAGCGATCCGAATGCCCCGGCCTACCGCCAGCAGTCGATGATCGTCGTGCCGCGCGACACACCCGGCATCAAGATCGTGAAGATGCTGCACGTGTTCGGCTACGACGACGCCCCGCACGGCCACGCCGAAGTGGTCTACGACAACGTGCGCGTGCCGAAGTCGGCCATCCTGCTGGGTGAGGGCCGCGGCTTCGAGATCGCCCAGGGCCGTCTCGGACCGGGTCGCATCCATCACTGCATGCGCGCCATCGGCGTCGCCGAGCGGGCGCTCGAGATGGCGATCAAGCGCGCCAAGAGCCGCGTCGCCTTCGGCCAGCGCATCTCCGAGATGGGCGTCACCAAGGCCCATGTCGCCGACATGCGCATGGAGATCGACATGGCCCGCCTGCTGGTCCTCAAGGCGGCCTGGGCGATGGACAAGTACGGCAACAAGGAAGCCCGCCAGCAGATCGCGATGATCAAGGTGGCGGTGCCGAACATCACCTCGAAGGTGGTCGACCGCTGCCTGCAGCTGCACGGCGCCGGCGGCGTCAGCCAGGTGTTCAAGCTCGCGAGCATGTACGCCCACCAGCGCACCCTGCGCCTGGCCGACGGTCCGGACGAAGTCCATCGCGACCAGGTTGGCCGTCTCGAGATCGCCAAGTACAACTGAGGTCCCTCACGGGAACGGAAGCAGGCGCGACCTTCACGGGTCGCGCCTTTTTCTTTGGGGGAAGAGCGAAAGGTCCCTCGCAGGCTCGGGATGACAGCGTTTTTTTGATCGGCGCACTGCGTCAATCACAACAATAGTGTCATCCTGAGCGCAGCGAAGGACCTTTAAGTCGACGCCGGATGCGGGGAGAGACATCGTGGACAATCCAAAGAAGAGCCTGCACGTCACCGATCATCTGGCCAACGAGCGCACGTTCCTCGCCTGGATCAGGACGGCGATCGCGGTGATGACGCTCGGCGTCGCGATCAATCGCTTCGCCCTCTTCCTGATGGAGATGCACCAGGTCGTGCCGGCGGTGCGCGACCTCGCCAACCGCCACGTCGAGAAGCTCGGCATCGGTCTGGTGATGCTGGGCCTTGTCATGCTGGTCGGCGCGACCTGGCACTATCTCCGCGTCGGCAAGACGATCGACGACGAAACCTATTATCCCTCCGTCAAGGTCATGGTCGGCACCGCCGCCGTGATCGGTGTGACGGGTGGCTCGGCGCTGATCTGGCTGTTTTAGTCTGGGCGCGTTCTGACGCGCTGCCAGGCTCTAACGAGGAGAGGGCCCCGACTGCGGCGGCGTCGGTGGGCCGTCGGGCATGTCCAGCAGTTCGCTCTCGGGTGCGCCGGCCTCGTAGGCTTTCACCAGCGCTTCGGGATCGAAGACGATGCCGATGGGATTCTTCCTGAAGGCCTCGGTCTGGAAGTAGGCCGCCGTCGCCTCCTTCGTTGCGTAGCGATCGACCTGCAGTTCGACGCCGTTGCCGTCGGGGTCGCGATAGTAGATCGACACGGTCGGGCCGTGATGGATGCAGCGCGACGGCTCGATGCCCAGTGCCTTAACGCGGCGATAGGTCGAGAGCAGCGCGCCGATGTCGGCGAAGGTGTAGGCGACATGCGCCAGGCCCGAGGTCTTCGCATCCGGCGCCTTCAGCCCCGCCAGGTTCACGATGCCCAGCCGGTGATGCTCGTCGTCATAGGTCAGGAAGCAGATGTACTCGGTGCGCTGCACGACGTGCATGTTCAGCACCGCCGAGTACCAGTCGATCATCGGCTGCACGTTCGACGAGCGCAGGACGAAGTGGGCGAACAGGATGGGTGTGGCGGCCTTGTCCGCCAGGGTCCGGCGGCGCGGCGCGGCTTCGATCACTGTATCCATGGCGACCTCCGGCACCGAGTGTACGCCTTCTCCTTGACTGCCGGCAGCTACCTTGCAAATCAACTAACTGACTGGTAAGTTATTTACATGAAAGCGCCTAAGCAACGCAGGGCGCCCGCCGCCCGCCCGCAGGAGATCATCGACGCAGCCCTCGCCCAGTTCGTCGAAACGGGTTTCGCCGGGACGCGCCTCGACGACGTGGCCAGGCGCGCAGGCCTCTCAAAGGCGGCGATCTACCTTTACTTCGCGGACAAGACGGCCCTGTTCAAGGGCGTGGTGCAACACGCGGTCGGCAGCAATCTCGGCCAGGTCGAAGCCATGTTGGCCGGTCATCGCGGCCCGGTCGCACCCCTGCTCCCGCGCATCCTCGAATTCCTGGCCGACCGCATCGAGCACACGCCGATGGCGGCGGTGGCCAAGCTGGTGATCTCGGAGTCCCGTGCCTTCCCTGAGATCGGCCAGTTCTACCTGAAGGAAGTGATCGGCCGCGGCTTGCCGGTGATGGAAGGGCTGATCCGGCGCGGCATCGACCAGGGCGAATTCCGTGAGGTCGACGCCTTCATGGCCGTGCGCTCGATGATGGGACCCATGCTGCTCGCCATCCTGTGGCGCACCGTGTTCGAGCCGATCGGCGCGGACAAGCTCGATGTCCCGTCGCTCGCCCGGCACCACGCCGACCTGATGCTGCACGCACTACGCCCTGTCGCGGGAGAAGCCGCATGAAACGCGCTCCGCTCCTCGCCGTCGTGGCGCTCGCTGCCGCCCTGCTCGTCTCCTACGTCGTGTGGGGCGACCGGTTGCTCGCGCTGGTCGGCATCGGCACGGACGACGGCCGCTACCTTGGTTATGTCGAGGGCGAGACGAGCCTGATCGCGCCGCCCACCGCCGGCCGGCTGATCGAGCGTCCGGTCGAGCGCGGCGGCAGGGTGAAGAAGGGCGACCGGCTGTTCGTCATCGATCCCGTGGCGGCCAAGGCGGAGGTTGCGCGCGCCGCGGCGATGCTCGCGGAAGCCAAGGCACGGCATGAAAACCTGCTGACCGGCAAGCGACAGGAGGAGCAGGACGTGATCCGCGCCCAGCGCCGTGAAGTCGAAGCCGCTTTGGTTCAGGCCGAGACCGAGCTGAAGCGGCAGACCGAACTGGTGTCGCGCAACATTTCTACTCACCAGGCGTTCGAGCAGGCCGATTCGCAGGTTCGGCAGCTCAAGTCGCGCGCGGCGTCGCTGGCGGCGCAAGAGCGCGTCGGCGACCTCGCCGCGCGACAGAGCGAGATCGCCGCGGCCGCCGCCTTGATCGAGCAGAGCGAGGCCAATCTCGCTCAGGCGCAGAAGCGTCTCGAGGATCTGATGCCGGTCGCGCCCGAGGACGCACTGGTCGAGAACACCTTCTTCAATGTCGGCGAATGGGTGCCGGCGGGTTCGCCCGTCGTGTCGCTGCTGCCAGACTACCGCGTGAAGCTGCGCTTCTTCGTACCCGAGGAGGAAGTGGCGCGCGCCCGCGCCGGCCGCGAGGTCTCTTTCACCTGCGACGCCTGCCCCGCCGGCCTCAAGGCCACGATCATCTACGTCTCGCCACGCGCCGAATACACGCCGCCGGTGATCTATTCGCAGACCGCGCGGACCAAGCTCGTCTTCCTGGTCGAAGCGCGCCCCCTGAACGCGAGCACACCGCTGCCGCCGGGCCTGCCGGTTTCAGTCGAGCCGTTCGGAGCCACCCCGTGACGTTGGCCATCGACGTCCGCGACCTGGTGAAGCGCTACGGCACGCGCACGGTCGTCGACGGGTTCAGCCTGGCGCTCGAGCAGGGCCGCATCTGCGGCTTCCTCGGACCCAACGGCTCTGGCAAGACCACGACCTTGCGCATGATCTGCGGCCTGCTCACGCCCGATGGCGGCGGAGGCACCTGCCTCGGTCACGACCTCGTCCGCGACCGCGAAGCGATCAAGCGGCTGACCGGCTACATGACGCAGCGCTTCGGGCTCTACGAGGACCTGACGATCCGCGAGAACCTCGAATTCGTCGGCCGCGTCTACGGACTCGACCGACTGAAGGAGAGGGTCGACCAGTCGCTGGAGCGGCTCGGCCTCACGACGCGGCAGGGCCAGCTCGCGGGCTCGCTGTCTGGCGGCTGGAAGCAGCGTCTCGCGCTCGCCGCCTGTGTGCTGCACGAGCCCCGGCTGCTGCTGCTCGACGAACCGACCGCCGGCGTCGACCCCAAGGCGCGCCGTGCCTTCTGGGACGAGATCCACGCCTATGCCGCCGACGGCATCACCGTACTTGTCTCCACCCACTACATGGACGAGGCCGAGCGCTGTCACGAGATCGCCTACATCGCCTATGGCGAGTTGATGGCGCGCGGTACGGCCGAGGACATCATCCGCCAGTCCGGCCTCTCCGCCTTCGTCGCCAGCGGTCCCGGCGCCGACCGGCTGGCGTCGAAACTGCGCGACACGCCGGGCGTCAGCGCTGCTGCGGCCTTCGGCACGACGCTCCATGTCTGCGGCCCCGACCGGGCGACCCTGGAGAAGGCCATCGCGCCGTGGCGCGGCAGCGGCGACATCGTCTGGGAGGAAGCCGAACCGACCCTGGAAGACATCTTCATCCACCTCATGGGACGGGCGCGCGACAATGCACCGGGAGCATGATGTCGCAACAAGCCCTCTCCACGCGCGCAGCGTGATCGGGCGAGCGCCTATGATTCAAAGGTCCCTCGCTGTGCTTTCTTTGCTCAAGGGAGCCAGCCGGTGATCCGCTGGTTCATCGCGCGGCGCGGCTTTCTGAAACGGCTGGGCGCCATGATCGTGAAGGAGGTGCTGCAGCTCCGCCGCGACCGGCTCACCTTCGCCATGATGTTCGGCATGCCCATCGTCCAGTTGCTGCTGTTCGGCTATGCGATCGATACCGATCCCCACCGCCTGCCGACGGCCGTCATCGCGGCCGACCAGAGCCAGATCACGCGCACCGTGCTTTCGGCACTGAACAACACGGGCTACATGCGCTTCACGCATCACCTGTCGAGCGAGGACGAGGCCAATGCCTTGCTGCAGCGGGGCGAGGTGCAGTTCGTCGTCACCATTCCGTCGGACTTCACGCGCCGGCTCGTCCGCGGCGAGCGGGCACAGATACTGATCGACGCCGACGCCACCGACCCGATGGCGGCCGCCAACCCGCTGGCCGCCGCCGGTCCGTCCATCGCCCAGGCGCTGAAGCGCGATTTCGTGGGGCCGCTCGCGGGCCTGCGTGACAGGACCGACGCGGTCGAGGTGGTGGTGCAGCGCCGCTACAATCCCGAAGGCAAGTCGCGGCTCAACATCGTACCGGGCCTGCTGGCGGTGATCCTGACCATGACCATGGTGATGATGACGGCGCTCGCCGTCACCCGCGAGCGCGAGCGCGGCACCATGGAAAACCTTCTGGCGATGCCGGTGCGGCCCATCGAGGTCATGATCGGCAAGATCGTGCCCTACATCGTCATCGGCGCGGTCCAGGTGACGGTGATCCTGCTGGTCGCGCGCGTGCTGTTCGACGTCGCGATCCAGGGCAGCGTGTTCCTGCTCGCGACCGGCACGGCGCTGTTCATCACCGTGAACCTCGCCATCGGCTTCACCATCTCGACGCTGACGCAGAACCAGCTTCAGGCGATGCAGGCCTCGTTCTTCATGATGCTGCCCTCGATCCTGCTCTCGGGCTTCATGTTCCCCTTCCGCGGCATGCCGGCCTGGGCGCAATGGATCGGCGAGACGCTTCCGGCCACGCATTTCATGCGGGTGGTGCGCGGCGTCATGCTGAAGGGCGCGGGCTTCGACGACATCTCGACCGAACTCGCCGCCCTCCTCGCCATGTTGCTGATCGTATCGCTGGTCGCCGTCAGCCGCTACAAGGTGACGTTGGATTAGTTCCTCGAGGGGCTGACTTGCGAAAGCAGTGCCTTGACCCGCTGCTCGTATCGGCTTCCTCTGCCGCGGCATGTCCGCTCCCGCCATCGACCAGCCCGACACGCTGTCGCGCCTGATCCCCTCGCGCACGGTGCGCGGCTTCTTCCTCGCCGTCGTTGCCGGGATCTTCTTCAACTTCCTGAATGCCTCGGTTAAGGAGCTGGCGAGCGAGATGCCGCCGCTCTACGTCGCCTGGGGACGCTGGGCCGCGGGCGTCGCGCTGATCGCGCCGTACCTCCTGTGGCGCGCTGGGCTTGCCGGCATGAAGACGCAGGACCTGAAGCTCCACTGCTTCCGCGGCCTCTTCCACACCTCGGGCTACGCCTTGTGGTACGAGGCCGTCGTCTGGCTGCCGCTCGCCACAATGGCGGCGCTGAGCTTCACCGGGCCGATCTTCGTCACCGTGGGCGCGGTGATCTTCCTGCGCGAAACCGTGCACTGGCGGCGCTGGCTGGCGGTCGGCATCGGCTTCGCGGGCATGCTGATCATCGTCCGGCCGGGCCTCGTCACGGTAAATCCCGGCATCATCTACATGCTCTGCGCCGTGCCGCTGATCGCGGGCTCCAACCTCGTGGCCAAGGTCGTGTCGGGCCGCGACAAGCCGGCGGTCGTCGTGCTGTGGCAGAGCGTGGTCGGCGCGATCTGCTTCACCCCGCTCGGCATCTGGTTCTGGCAGACGCCGACCGCGGACCAGCTCCTGCTGTTCCTGTCGGCCGGCTTCTTCGGGACGATGGGCTACTTCTTCATCACCTGGGCCTACCGCCTGCTCGACATTTCCGCCCTGCAACCCATCACCTTCCTCGGCATCGTCTGGGCCGCCTTGATGGACGTGGCCGTCTGGGGCAAGACCTCTGACATCTGGACGTTCGTGGGCGCCGCCATCATCGTGGCTTCCACGACCTACATCGCCCACCGCGAGGCAAAAGCGGGGGCCGCCGCGGGAGGAAAGAAGAAATGACGGATCGTCTGGCCGGCAAGGTTGCGCTCATCACCGGCGGCGCCTCGGGCCTCGGCGCCAATGCCGCCGAACTGATGGCCAGGGAAGGCGCCAAGGTCGTCGTGACCGACGTCGCCGTCGATCGCGGCAAGGCGGTCGCCGACCGGCTGGGCTCGTCCGGCCATTTCGTTAAGCTCGACGTGACGAGCGAGGACAATTGGAAGGCCGCGATCCAGGAGGCCGTCGACAAGTTCGGCGCCCTGCACGTGCTGCTGAACTCGGCCGGCATCGGGCTCAGCAAGACGGTCGAGGAGATCGAGCTCGCCGAATGGCGCAAGGTCCACGCGATCGATCTCGACGGCGTTTTCCTCGGCTGCAAGCACGGCGTCGCCGAGATCAAGAAGCATACGGGGCGGCTCGGCGGCTCGGTGATCAACATCTCGTCGATTTCGGGCATCATCGCCGGCGCCAACATGGCCGCGTACAATTCCGCCAAAGCGGGCGTCCGCCTGCTCAGCAAGTCGGTGGCGCTTCACTGCGCAAAGTCGGGCTACAACATCCGCTGCAACTCGGTGCATCCGACCTTCATCGACACGCCGATCCTCGACAAGTATCGCGACCGCTTCGGCCAGGACCTGATGCAGCAGAAGCTCGGCAAGCAGGTCCCGATCGGCCGCCTCGGCCGGCCCGAGGAAGTGGGCTGGGCGCTGGTCTTCCTCGCCTCCGACGAATCGAGCTTCATGACCGGCTCGGAAGTCGTCATCGACGGCGGCATCTCGGCGATGTGATCAACTCGTCGTCCTGAGCGCAGCGAAGGACCTCGCATTGCGGTCAGGTGACGCTCACGGCCAGCGTGAGATCCTTCGCTGCGCTCAGGATAACATGAGGAGGCTTGAATGCTTCTCAATTTGGACGGACGCAAAATCTACTTCGACCTGGCCGGGCCGCAGAATGCGCCGACGGTCTGCTTCACTCATTCGCTGGCGGCCGATGGCGGCATGTGGAACGAGCAGCTGGTGCCGCTGCTGGCCGCGGGTTATCGCGTGCTGCGGCTCGACATGCGCGGGCATGGCGGCAGCCAGCCGGTCGAGGGCGACTACACGATCGACCAGCTCGCGGGCGACGTGAAAGGCGCGCTCGACGTGCTGGGCATCTGGAAGGTGCATTACATCGGCCTGTCGATCGGCGGCATGATCGGCCAAGGGTTTGCGCTGGCCTATCCGGAGCGTCTGCAGTCGCTCACCCTGTGCGACACGCATCCCTCCTCGCCCGACGATTCGGCGGGCCTGTGGGACCAGCGCAAGGCGGCGGTCCGCAAGGGCGGCGTCAAGTCTCTGGCCGACGGCAACATGGAGCGGTGGTTCACGGCGGAGTTCAAGGACGTCAATCCGGCCCGCTGGAAGGAGATCCATTCCACCATCTGCGGCACGTCGGATGCAGGCTTCCTTGGCTGTGCCGCGGCGATCCAGAACTTCGACTATCTCGACCGCTTGCCGACCATCAAGGTCCCGACCCTGGTGATCTGCGGCGACGACGATCCGGCCACGCCGCCCGATCGCAACAAGCTGATCGCCTCGAAGATTCCCGGCGCGCGCTACGAGGACATCGCCAAGGCGCGCCATCTGCCAAACGTCGAGCGGCCCGAGCCGTTCAACCGGCTCATGATGAGCTTCCTCGGCCTCAACCGCTGACTTTTTGTCATCCCGAGCGCAAGCGAGGGATTCTTCTCCTGACCCTAATGATCCCTGGCTGACGCTCGGGATGACAGAGGTTTAAAAATGGATTTCGCTTTCTCCGAAGACCAGATCGCCATCAAGGACAGCGTCGCCAAGCTCTGCGCCGGCTTCGACGAGAAATACTGGCTGAAGAAGGACAAAGACGGCGGCTTTCCCGAGGACTTCTATCGCGCCATGGCCGACGCCGGCTGGCTGGGAATTGCGATGCCGGAGGAATTCGGCGGCTCGGGCCTCGGCATCACCGAGGCCTCCATCATGATGCAGGCGGTCGCCGAATCGGGTGCGGCACTGCAGGGGGCCTCGGCGATCCATCTCAACGTGTTCGGGCCCAATCCGATCGTGGTGTTCGGCACCGAGGAGCAGAAGAAGCGCATCCTGCCCGACATCATCAAGGGCAAGGTGAAGGGCTGCTTCGCCGTCACCGAGCCCGACGCCGGCCTGAACACGACGGCGCTGGAGACGCGGGCCGAGCGCGACGGCAACGGCTACGTCGTCCACGGCAAGAAGACCTGGACCACGACGGCGCAGGTCGCCGACAAGATGCTACTGATCGCCCGCACGACTCCGAAGGAGAAGTGCAAGCGCCCGACCGACGGGCTGTCGCTCTTCTACACCGACTTCGACCGCAGCAAGATCGAGGTGCGCGAGATCGAGAAGATGGGCCGCAAGGCGATCGACACCAACCAGGTGTTCATCGACGGGCTCAAGGTGCCGCTCGAGGACCGGATCGGCGAGGAGGGCAAGGGCTTCCACTATCTGCTGCACGGGCTCAATCCCGAGCGCATCCTGATCGCGGCCGAAGCGATCGGCATCGGCAAGGCCGCCCTCGCACGCGCCACGCAGTATGCCAAGGAGCGGGTCGTATTCGGCCGGCCGATCGGCAAGAACCAGGCGATCCAGCACCCGCTGGCCGAGAGCTGGATGCAGCTCGAGGCGGCGAACCTTCTGACCTTCAAGGCTGCCTGGCTGTACGACAACGGCAAGGAATGCGGCGCCGAGGCCAATTCGGCCAAGTATCTCGGCGCCCGCTCCGCCTACGACGCCTGCGAGCGCGCCATCCTGACCCATGGTGGCTACGGCTACGCCAAGGAGTTCCATGTCGAGCGCTTCCTGCGCGAGGTCATGATCGCCCGCATCGCGCCGGTCAGTGAGCAGTTGATCCTGTGCTATGTGGCAGAGCGGGTCCTGGGCTTGCCGAAGAGCTACTGATCGAGGAAACCGCGCGGCCGAATTGAGGCGAAAACGGGGCAAGCGCAGACGATTGTATCGTTTGTATTCGCAACCCCTTGGCGATTCAGGGCGTTTCTCAAGTACCTGATCGAAACCGAATTCGATGGAGCAATCCATGACACGCAGTCCGCTGCATGCCGGTCTCGCCCTCGGCAGCGCTTTCCTCATTGCCGGCGTGGTGGCTCTTGCACCGCCGATCCCGCCGGCATCGGCCCAGAGCCAGGCAGAACGGATCTGCCGCGAACAGGGTCTCAAGCCCAGTTCGGAAGGCTACGAGTACTGCATCTCCCAGGCGACCAGAGCCCTCGAATGGGGCAAGCCCGAGATCGCCTACACCATGGCGCGCGTGACCGCCGACGCGCGGGATGCCTGCCTGGAGTACGGGATGACACCTGCGACGTCGGGTTACAAGTCGTGCATGGAGCGGGAAACCCACGCCCGCCGCCTGCTCGTCTTCACGGACGAGCCCCAGTACGGCAAGGAGATCGCCGAACAGTAATCAGCTCTTCGTATAGAGCCTTTCGTACTCGGCCTCGATACCCCCGAACACCGCCCAGAAAGAGGGCGGTGTTCGTCCATTTGCGCGTTCGACCAGTATGTCCAGATGGGTGTGCCAACCACCGGACGTCTGGACGAGGGAGGCGCGGTCCGTCAGTCGCCGGTGCGTGAGGATGAGCCGGACTTTCCTGCCCTCAGGAACCAGTTCGAACGTCACGTCGGAGTCGCCCCATGAAATCGCCAGCAGCCGCGGCGGCTCGATGCGCAATACGCGCTCGTGGCCGACATGCCCCTTCTCGTCCATTTCCCGGTAGCGATCCGGCGGCGTCCCCTTCTCGGGCGACAGGTCTCGGTGCTGGAAGCGCAACTCCACCGCCCCTCCCTCTTTCAGTTCCATGGGACCGCTGGCCAGCCATTGTCCGCGCTTGTCGGAATCGACCAGGAACGACCACACGGTTTCGATCGGACCTGGAAGAAGGCGTTCGAAGCGCACCTCGGCAGGCGCGATGAGGCGACCATGGTCATTCGTGGGACTCATCTGCGACCCTTTCCCTTGCTCGTGTGGCGGAGCAGCGCCGCTTCGAGCGCGTCGAGGCGGCCCGTCCAGAAGCGCTGGTAGGAGGCGATCCATCGGTCCGCCTCGGCCAGCGGCCCCGCCTCGATGCGACAACGATGGGTGCGGCCTTCGATGGTGCGTTTCAACAGGCCGGCCCCTTCGAGCACTTTCACATGCTTGGCGGCGGCGGCCAGCGACATGTCGAAGGGTTCGGCCAGTTCCCCGACACTGTGTTCGCCGTTGGCCAGCCGCCGCAGCATCGCGCGCCGCGTGGGATCGGCCAATGCATGAAAGACGCGATCCAGTCCGTCGGCTCTCAATTCAACCATATGGTTGAATATAGGACGGTACGCGACGACATTCAACCATTCGGTTTAATCTCATCGTCCTCATGATCGCAGAGCGGATGAGCGGCCTCGACTGGCCGAACATCGGCCTGCCTTTTGGAGCGGGGTAGGTTAGGCTTGTCGCATGCAACCGCTTCCCGCTTCCGTCCTCCCCGCCGGCGTTCGCGCCCGCATCCTTACCCGCATCAACGGCCTCGACATCCACGTACTCGAGGCGGGCTTCGAGAAGAAGGGAAGCCCGGCGGTGATGCTGTTCCACGGCTTTCCCGAGATCGCCTATAGCTGGCGCAAGGTGATGCCGGCGCTCGCCGCGGCAGGCTATCATGTCATCGCACCGGACCTGCGCGGCTATGGCCGCACGACAGGATGGGATACCGACTTCGATGCCGACCAGATCGGCTTCCGGTTCACCAACCTGTTGCGCGACGCGATTGGCGTCCTCTATGCGCTGGGTCATCGCACGGCCGAAGCGGCAGTCGGCCACGATTTCGGCTCGTCGGTCGCCTCCTATGCATCGCTCGTGCGACCCGACATCTTCAAGCGCATGGTGCTGATGAGCGCGCCGTTCCCCGGCCCCTCGGCAATACCCTTCGACACCGATGGCAAGCCCGCGCCCACGACGGCGCCGGATGTCCATGCCGCGATGGCCGCACTGCCGCGGCCGCGCAAGCATTACCAATGGTACCAGTCGACGCGCGAGGCCAATGAGGAGCAGTGGCACGCCAAGCAGGGCCTGCACAATTTCCTGCGCGCCTACTATCACTACAAGAGCGCCGACTGGAAGGCGAACAAGCCCTACGAGCTGAAGGGCTGGACCGCCGAGGAACTGGCGAAGATGCCGACCTACTACATCATGGACTTGGCCGAAGGCATGGCCGAGACGGTCGCCAAGGAGATGCCGACGGCCACCGAGATCGCGGCCGCCAAGTGGCTCACCGACAACGAGCTTGCCGTCTATGCGGGCGAATACGAGCGCACCGGCTTCCAGGGAGGCCTCAACTGGTACCGCGCCCGCACCAGCGGCCGGGTCACGCCCGAACTGGAGATATTCACCGGCCGCACAATCGACCAGCCCTCGACCTTCATCTCGGGCAAGAGCGACTGGGGCAACTACCAGTCACCCGGCGCGCTCGAAAAGATGCAGAAAAGCGCCTGCACCAACATGAAGGAAATTCACATGGTCGAAGGCGCGGGCCATTGGGTGCAGCAGGAGCAGGCCGCCGAAGTGAGCCGCCTGCTGATCAAGTTCCTGAAGGAGACCCGCGCCTGACCGAACCGGCCGACGTCTCCGCCGGCGAGGAAGCCGCCATCCTCGCACTCAACAATGCCCACGCCGTCGAGCTTTCGTGGCTTGATGGCGCAAGGCTACGGCATCTCCTGAAGGAAGCCTTCTACGCGCGGCGCGTCGGCAACGTCGCAGCCTTCCTCATGGCCTTCGATCAAGGTGCCGGCTACGACAGTCCGAACTTTCTCTGGTTCCACGAACGCTATCCGCGCTTCGTCTATGTCGACCGCGTCGTCGTCGATCCGGCCATGCGCAAGCGCGGCCTCGCGAATCGTCTCTATGAAGATCTGTTTTGCGTCGCCCGCGCGGCGGGACACGATGTGGTGGTGTGCGAGGTGAATTCCGAGCCGCCCAACCCGGCCTCCGACGCCTTCCATCAGGCACTCGGATTCACCGAGGTCGGCCGTGCCGCGATCCACGGTGGCGCCAAGACCGTCCGCTATCTCGCACGCTCCCTCGCTTCAGCGGCCTGAGCCGCAAGACGAGGTCGCCCCCGCGAGTCGAGACGAAGCCGACCTGGCGACGGGTCAGGCCCCGAGCGCTGCAGCGAGGCCCACGAAATCCGTCGCGTAGACGTCGAACCAGGGCTCGGGCGAGACGTCGGGCTTCACCTCCGGCCCGAACTCCAGCGGTCGGGCCACGAACGCCGTGCGCATGCCGAATTCTCGGGCAGCCCTGAGATCGTACTTGTGGCAGGCGACCATCATGATCTCCTCCGGCCGGTAGCCGAGCAGGTCGACCGCGAGCTGGTACACGGCCGGCGCGGGCTTGTAGCTCCGCGCCAGTTCGGCCGTGAGCACGGCATCGAACGGCAGCCCGGCGTGCTTGACGACCGCGACCATGGTCCGCATGCCCGCGTTCGAGAGAGTCGAGGTGACGAAACGCCGGCGCAGCCGCCCAAGTCCCTCCACGCTGTCGGGCCAGGCATCGAGCCGGCTCCAGACCTGGTTGAGCTCGTCGCGCTCGGCCATGCTGAAGGCCGCCGACAAGCCATGCTGCTGCAGCAGGACGTCGAGCGTCTCCCGATAGATGCGATCGACCCGCAGCCAGGGCCGCCGGCCGGCGATGATCTCGTCCAGCACCGCACGATAGAGCCCGCGCCAGTCGGAGGACAGGGCACCCCAGTCGATCGTCAGGCCCTTTGCGCGATTCACCGTTTCACCCATGCGCAGAAGCGGCCGGCAGAAATCGGCGCAGGTGCCCTGGACGTCGAAGGTAAGCGCCCGGACCTTTGCCAGCGATGCCGCATCCATCATGTCCCCGATCCTCTCCCCGCTTGGCCCGAGCATCGCAGTCGAATTCGGCTGGCGTCAAACGACCGCCGCGCGATAACGTCCGCGACGCCGTCACGCAGCATCGGCAACCAGTCACGAAGGGAGCCTCTCCTGGCCGACGCTTCACCCGGTCCACTTTCGTTCAAGGCAGTTCGAGCCGCCGTGACCGGAGGGCGGGAGCCCCCGCCGCTGCAGGCCATCGCGCGGCTGAACTCGTATCGCTGGTTCGTCGTCGGCACTGTGTGCATCGGCGCCTGCATGGGCCAGATCGATGCCAGCATGACGCAGGTGCTGCTGCCGCGGCTCGAGGTCGAATTCGGCGCCCGCCTCAGCAGCGTGAGCTGGGTCGCGGTCGCGTATCTGCTGGCCATGGCCTCGTTCACGCCGATCTTCGGACGGCTGGCGGACATGCTCGGCCGCAAGCTGCTCTATCTCGGCGGCTTTCTTCTGTTCATCGTCGGTTCGGGCCTGTGCGGCTTCGCCACCGACCTGCCGACGCTCATCTTCTTCCGTATCCTGCAGAGCGTCGGCGCGGCGCTCCTGACTTCCAACAGCATCGCCATCATCGTCATGGCGACGGGGCCCGAGGAACACGGGAGGGGACTGGGCCTCCAATCGGCGGCGCAGGCGATCGGTCTTGGCGCGGGACCGGCGATCGGCGGCCTGATCCTCGACACGCTGGGCTGGCAATGGGCGTTCTGGATCAACGTGCCGATGGGCCTGATCGGCGTCTGCCTGGGTTGGCTCACCCTTCCCCAGACGAAGTCGTTGCCCAACACCGGCCGCTTCGACTGGTACGGCGCGCTCCTGATCGTGCCGGCGCTGACCGCGGTCGTGGCGGCCCTGAACGAAGGCCATGCCTGGGGCTTCACCTCACCCGCCCTGCTCGGTTGCCTTCTGTCCGGCCTCCTGTTCCTGGTCCTTTTCGCGCGGGCCGAGCGTCGCGCGCCCTCCCCCCTGCTCGACCTGCATCTCCTCGGCAAGCGCGCCTTCCTTCTCGGCAACGCGGCGAACTTCCTGTCCTACGCCGTCCTGTTCGGCGTGTTCTTCCTCATTCCCTTCGTTCTCGTGCGGATCTACGACGATTCGGCGCTGGCGGCGGGACTTCGGCTGTCGATCCTGCCCGTCGCGCTCGGGCTCATGGCTCCCGTCGGCGGCGTCGTCTACGACCGGCTGGGCGCGCGGACACCGACCTCGTGCGGCATGCTGCTCTGCATCGCGAGCCTGGCGATGATCTACGTCTTCCTCGACGGCTCGACCAGGGACCTGCCGCTGGTCACGCTGGCCCTGGCGCTGTTCGGTGTAGGACAGGGCCTGTTCATCTCGCCCAACACCAGCGCGATCATGTCGACTGCTCCACCCGAACAGACGGGACAGGCCGGAAGCGTCCTGAACGTCGTCCGCCTGATCGGCATGAGCACTGGCATCGCCGGCGCCTCGACGCTCTTTGCCCTGGGCCTCGGCCGAGCCGATGGAAGCACGCTGGGCCTGCCGACGGCCTCGCTCGTGGGCGCGAGCCGAAATGTCATCCTGCTGCTGGGCGCGCTGGCGGCCCTTGCCGGACTGATATCGCTGCTGCGCCCCACACCGCTCCATGTTCCGCGCACGGATGCGACGCGCTACACGAGCGAATAGGCCGTTGCAGCCACGAGCGCCGCTGCGAGCGCGAGGTTGACCCGCCGCGACCAGAGCGGATCGCGCAGCACGCGCGCGAGGGCGGCCCCCGCCACGAGCCATGCGACGTGGATCAGCACCACCATCCCGGCCAGAACCGCGACCTTGAGGAATGGCGCGAGGGCAGAGCCCGCGAACACGGCGGCGATGGCGACATAGGCCTTGGGATTGGCGAGGGCCAGCAGAAGGCCACCCCCGAACGATGGTGTGTCTCCCGACCGATCGGACGCCGCGAGTGGCGGTGCCGTCGCGATCCGGAAAGCGAGATAGAGGATGTAGCCGACCGACACGATCAACAGCACGGGCGCAAGCTGCGGCACGGCGAGAAGGACGGCCACGACGCCCGTTGCCACCACGAACAGCACGAGGACGGTGCCGGAGATCAGTCCGGACGTGTAGGCGACCGACCGGCGAAGCCCGAAGGCCGCGCCCACGGCCGTGACGCTGATCGTCGACGGGCCGGGGCTGCCCATGATGAGCAGGGAGGCAATGAACAGCGAGAGCAGCATGCCGGACGTTAGCGCCGGCCGGTCTGCCCGTATTGAACGTTCGTGCCGACTACGACCGCCAGCGCTTCGCTTCCGACGGATCGGCGGTGCAAGCGGCCGCGACCAGCGCCGCCGTTAGCAGCGTGGCCTGCCGCAACTCCGACTGCGCCACCTTGTCCCGCGTGTCGGCCGGCGTCAGCACGACGCGCAGATGCGCGTTGGGATCATCGAAGCCCGCGACGAGCCTGATCGCGGGAATGCCGCCCGCCGCGAAATTGGCATGATCGGAATTGGTCATAAGCGGACGCACGGTGCGCAGGGACTGTCCGTTGGCTTCCGCAACGGCCAGCAGGAAGGGTTCGACCCCACCGTAGCCGCTGGTGAGCGCGGCGAGGTTGGGACTTCCGCCCACAGAGTCGAGATTGACGTTCAGCGCGATCTTCGCGCGCTCGGCGTCGCTCAGCGCCTTCACATACTGCGCCGAGCCGGTTAGTGCCCATTCCTCGACGCTGAAGAACATGACCCTGAGGCCGCGCCGCCACTTAGTGACTTCGGGGGACAGCGCTCGCGCCACCGCCAGCACGGCGGCGAGGCCGGTGCCGTTGTCCATCGCACTCTCGGCGAGATCGTGGCCGTCGACATGCGCCGACAGAACGACCCATTCGTCGGTCAGCCCGGGATAATCATAGACGAGCGTCTCGGTCTCGGCCGGCCCCTCGTAGGTCTCGATGGCGATCGTGACAGTGGGAAAGCCCGTCGAACGGCGCGCCAGCCTTGCTGCGGTCTCGGGCGAGATACCGAGTGCGGGAATGCCGTCGCCCGTATCGCGGCCCGAGGAGCCCGCAACCACATGGCCGGCAAGGGGCCCGCCGATCAGGAAGCCGACCGCACCGTTCGCGCGCGCCATATCGTACTTGCGGCGGCGATGGATCGTGCCGGCGGCGAACATCAGCTCGTGCCGTACCAGCACGATGCGACCGGCGATCTCCGCCTTGTGCGCCTCGAACTCGTCGGGCGTGCCGCGACCGAGATCGATCACCTCCGCCGTCAGGCCAGGCGTGGCGATGGTGCGCACCAGTGGATGGCAGGGCGCGAAGGTGCCGCCCGGCATCCTGAGCGTCGCCGACTTCGCCTGCCAGCCATTATAGGGCACCGGGATCGAGCGGCCCGAATTGGCCGGCGACGCCGCGCGCACCCGCTCGCGCAGCAGGGCGAAAGCCTTCTTTTCGCTCTCCGTGCCTGAGAGACGACCACCGCAATCGCAGATGTCGTTGAAGTCGCGCCACAGCGCCTCGTCGGCCGCGAGACGGCCCATCAGATCGGCGTCGAGACGCATGATTTACCCTTTCAACTTGTCGTCGAGCATGTCGAGGAAAGCGGTCGCGAGCACCGAGGGCTCACGGTCGCGGCGATGGAAGGCGCCGATCTCGTAGGTGACGGCTGGCTCGAACGGTCGCGTCACGAGCCCGAGATGCTCAAAGCCACGGGCCGACAGCGGATCGACGATCGACCAGCCGGTGCCCGCCGCCACGAGGCCGCAGAGGCTGGCGAAGAATTCGGCCTCGACGACGCCGTTGATCGTGACGCCGGCCGCCGAAAAAACGCCGCGGATGCGACTGGGCACCTGGTGCGAGCGCGCCGGCATCACCATCGGATGCGGGGCCAGCAGTTGCGGCGTCAGCACCTTGCGCGCCGCCAGCGCATGCCGCGGCGGCAGGATCGCGACGCAGCGCATGCCGTAGCGTCGCACCTCGACCTGGCTCTCGTCGATCGGCAGCTCGGCGATGCCGATGTCGAAGCTCTCGGTCGGCAGCAGCTGGCTCACGACATCGGAATGGCGCGAGATGAGGCGCACCGATACGCCCGGACGCTCGGCCAGGAACTGCGCGACCAGACCGGGCAGCAGCGAGATCGCGGCCGAGGGATGGCTGGCGATCACCAACCGGCCCGACTGGCCCTCGCGGATCTGGACCGTCGCGGCCTGCAGCCGGTCGACCTCGCCCAGCACGCGGCTTGCTTCGGCATAGAAGAGCACACCCTCGGCCGTGGGTTTCAACCGGCCGTTGGCTCGCTCGAACAGCGGGAATCCCACCGTCTCCTCGAGACGGGCGATCTGGGTGCTTACCGCGGGCTGGGTGACGCCCATGGCGCCCGCGGCAGCGGTCATGGAGCGGTGGTCGATCACCGCCCGGAAGGCTTCGAGAAGCTTGACGTCCATACCCTATAATCAATCTTTATTGGCTGGTTTGGCTAATTAACTTGGACTCTACTAGCAAAACTCCTGCCGATCCGGCAGTCTCACTTTGTACGGCATAGGAATTGCTTATGGAGTGACATGAGCATCTCGAGCCCCCTCATCCTCGCGGATGGCGTCTCCAAGAAGTTCGGCGCCAACCAGGTGCTGACTCGCGTGACGCTGGAAGTCCTGGAGCGCGACGTGGTCTGCGTCGTGGGCCCGTCCGGTTCGGGCAAGACCACCCTGCTGCGCTGCCTCGCCCTCCTTGAGGAGCCGAGCGAAGGTCGTATCGTGATGCAGGGCGTGCCGATTTCGACGCCGGCACCCGACAAGCAGGTGAAGGCTGCAGCCCGTGCCGTGCGCTCCGAGATCGGCATGGTGTTCCAGCACTTCAATCTCTGGCCGCACATGTCGGTGCTCGAGAACCTGATCGAAGCACCGGTGCGTGTGAAGAAGATGCCCAGAGATCAGGCAGTCGCCATCGCCGAGGCCCTCCTGAAGAAGGTCGACCTGTCCGACAAGCGTGACGCCTATCCCGCGCGCTTGTCCGGCGGACAGCAGCAGCGCGTGGCGATTGCCCGTGCACTGGCCATGTCGCCCAAGGTCCTGCTGTTCGACGAGGCAACCAGCGCACTCGACCCCGAGCTGCGTCGCGAGGTGCTGGCCGTCATGCGCCAGCTCGCGCGCGAGGGCATGACCATGCTGGTCGTCACGCACGAAATGGGCTTCGCGCGCCATGTCGGCACGCGCACCGTTTTCATGGACCGTGGCGAGATCGTCGAGGCTGCGCCCGGTTCTGCGTTCTTCGACGCGCCGCAGACGGAGCGCGCCCAACGCTTCCTGCAGCAGTTCGAGGATGAGTAACGGGGAAGGTCAACAAGGGAGACCAGTCATGAGTATAGCAAGGATATTGGGGGCGCTCGCGCTGGCGGGCACGGTCGGCGCCTTTTCGATCACAGGCGCGGAAGCGCAGCAGACGCAGTCGCGTCTCTATGAAGTGACCAAGAGCAAGAAGCTCCGGGTCTGCCAGTTTCCGCTCTACTATTCGATCTCTTTCCGCAACTCCAAGACCGGCGAGATCGAGGGCATCGACGCCGACCTCGCGAAGGAATTCGCCAAGGAGCTCGATGCCAAGCTCGAGATCGTCGAATCGAGCTTTGGCTCCTTCATCGCCGACCTGCAGGCCGGCAAGTGCGAGATCGGCATGTTCGGCGTCGGCGCCACGATGAAGCGAGGCCAGGCCGTCGAATTCTCCAAACCGTACCTGCTGACAAACCTCTACGCGGTCACGCGCAAGGACAGCAAGATCAAGGAGTGGAAGGACATCGACCAGAAGGGCGTGAAGGCCGCCGTCTCTCTGGGCAGCTACATGGAGCCCTTCATGAAGGGCTATGTGAAGAACGCCGAGGTCGTCTCGGTGGCGCCGCCCAACACGCGCGAGGCCGAGCTGGTCGCGCAGCGCGTCGACGTCATCATCACCGACTTCCCGACGGCCATCAAAGTGACCGACGAGTTCGACTGGGCGACCTACATCCTGCCCAACGAGAAGCTCGCCATCACGCCCTACGCCTATGTCGTGCCGCAGGGCGATCAGATCTGGCTGAACTACGTCAACCTGTTCGTCGACACGATCAAGCTCGACGGAAGGCTGCTGAAGTACGCCAAGAAGCACAAGCTCGACCCGATCGTCGCGCCGTAGTTCTTCGGAGCGCGCCACTCCAGTGGTGCTCATCATCAGGGAGAGCGCCACTGGAGTGGCGCGCTCCACCGAGGCTTGAATGTTCAAGTACCAATTCCGCTGGGACACGGTCTGGGGAAGTTTCGACTTCCTGATGGGCGGCCTGCAGATGACGCTCATCATCTCGGCCATCACGCTCGTTCTGGCGATGGTCGGTGGGCTGATCATCGCCCTGCTCGACATGTCGCGCTTCCGCGCCCTGCGCTGGATCGGCATCTCGATCGGCGAGGTGGTGCGCAACACGCCGATCCTCGTGCAGCTCCTCTGGGTCTACTACGTGCTGCCGATCGTGTTCGGCGTGCGTATCGAGGCGCTGGTCGCGCTGATCATCGGTCTCGCCCTCTACCAGGCCGCCTTCATCTCCGAGGTCTATCGGTCCGGCATCCAGAGCGTACCCAAGGGCCATCGCGAGGCGGCGCAGGTGCTGGGCCTGACGCCCTTCCAGTCGTTCAACCGCATCGTCCTGCCGCAGGCGATCCGCATGACCCTGCCGCCGCTCGCCTCGAACTTCGTGCAGCTCATCAAGTTCTCCTCGCTGGGTGCCGTCATCTCGGTGAGCGAGATCACCCGGCGCGGCATGGAGCTTTCGGCGACCAACTTCCGGCCGCTCGAGACCTTCACCTTCATCGCCGTCGTCTACTTCTTCATCTGCTGGCCGCTCGCCATGGCCATCCGCTTCTGGGAACGCAGGCTGCAGGCTCGCTGATGTCTCCAAGGATCCGCAACGAGCTGGCGCGCAAGGTCGACGCCTCGCTCGACCGCCTCATCGACGTGACGCAACGCCTGGTGGCCGTGGCATCGCCCAATCCTCCGAGCGACACGTTCGACGTGGCGCAGGTGGCCGAGGCATTGTTGCGCGAGATCCCCGGCATCGAGGTCGAGCGGGTCGAACCCGAGCCGCGCGTCGTCTCGCTGATCGGCCGCATCCGCGGCCGTGCCGCCGGCCGCCGCCTGATCTTCAACGGCCATCTCGACACCTTCCCGTTGCTAGAGAACCTGCCGTGGACCGTGCCGCCGCTGGGCGGCGTGCTGAAGGACGGCAAGCTCTACGGCCGCGGCGTCTGCGACATGAAGGGCGGCATCGCCTGCTCGCTGCTGGCGGCGCTGCTGCTGGCCGAGAACCGCGACGCCTGGTCGGGTGAGGTCGTGCTGACCCTGGCGGGTGACGAGGAGAACATGGGCTCGCTGGGCTCAGGCCATCTCCTGAAGAACTTCCCGCACGCCGCCGGCGACGCCAACATCTGCGGGGATGTCGGCTCGCCCAAGGTCGTGCGCTTCGGCGAGAAGGGCCTGATGTGGGTCGAGGTCGAGGCCACCGGCTCTCCCGCCCACGGCGCCCACGTCCACAAGGGCACCAACGCCATCGACCGGCTGCGCGGCGCACTCGACTGCCTGAAGCAGCTCGAGAACGTGCCCTTCCAGTCGCCACCGGTCGTCACCAGCGCGATCGGCAAGGCCAAGCCCATCTCCGAACCGCTCTCCGGCGCCGGAGAGGCCGACACACTGTCACGGGTCACGGTGAACATCGGCACGATCGAGGGCGGCACCTCGCCCAACCTCGTGCCCACGCACGCCATCGCCCGGGCCGACATCCGCCTGCCCGTGGGCATCACCACCGATGTGCTCGCCGCCCGGCTCGACGAATGGCTGGCCCCGCTGGAGGGCGTGAGCTGGCGGGCGATCCGGCGCTTCGAGCCCTCCTTCACCGACCCGGGCCATGAGATCGTGACCCGCACGGCGCAGGTCGCCGCGGAGGTGCTGGGAGAGACGCCTGCGGTGAACATGAGGGTCGGCGGCTCGGACTCGCGCTGGTATCGCATGTTCGACGTGCCGACCGTGGTGCTGGGCCTCACGCCCTTCAACATGGGCGGTGCCGACGAGCATGTACTGGTCGAAGAGCTGCTGGCTGTCGCCAAGATCCACACGCTGGTGGCCTACGACTTCCTCTCCACGGAGCCCTGACATGGACCGTCTGTCCGACGACGAGTTGTTCACCCTGCCGATGACCTTCATGGGCGTGCCCTACGGCCGCCCCGGTCCGTCGAACAGGGCCGCGATTCTCGGCATCCCGTTCGACTGCGGCACCAACATGCGCATCGGCGCGCGCGGCGGCCCCGATTCGGTGCGCCAGCAGTCGCAGCTCATGCGGCGCTTCAATCCCACCAATGCCGACTTCGATCCCGCGCTGGCGCTGGGCTTGGTCGACTGCGGCAACGTCAAGCTGACGCCCTCGAAGATCGTCGATGCCTTCGAGCGCATCGAGCAGGCGGCCGACCGCATCGTCGCGGCGGGCGCCGTGCCGATCACCATCGGCGGCGACGGCTCGGTCACCGTCCCGGTCGCGCGCGCCGTCGGCAAGAAGTACCCGAAGATGGCGGCACTCCACATCGATTCGCACACCGATTCCTATCCCTACGGCTCGGAGGAAAAGTACAACTCCGCCACCCAGTTCACCCATGTCGCCGAGGAAGGCCTCGTCGATCCGGAATTCTCCTGGCATGTCGGCATCCGCAGCACGACCTACGCGCAGGGTGTCGTGCCGCGCGCCATGAGCCTCGGCTACAAGGTCGTGTCGATCGACGAGCTGGTGCGCGGCGGCTTCGCTCAACGCATGGCCGAGTTTCGCGACAAGGTCGGCAAGCGGCCGGTCTATCTCTGCTTCGACATGGACGTGTTCGACCCGTCCTGCGCTCCCGGCGTGTGCACCCCCTCATGGGGGGGCCTCAGCGCCCGCGAAGGCATCGACCTGCTGCGCTGCCTCACCGACCTCAACATCGTGGCGGTCGACGTGAACACCGTGAGCCCGCCGCAGGACGTGAACGGCATGGCCGCCCACCTCTGCTCGCACGTGATCTACGAAACGCTCGTGCTGCTCTGCCGGCAGATGGGTCTGGACGACGCTCATTAGGAGCAAACAAAACACTCCCTCATCCTGAGAGCTTGCTCAATACGTTCACAAGCTCTCAGGATGAGGTTGTGGGCGGAAGACGCAGTCCGCTAACGCAGGTACTTCGCGAAGAAGGCCCTCGTGCGCGCCTCGGCATCCGGCGCGGCGGACGGATCGTAGGCGAGATGGTGCTGTTTGCCGGCCGCGCCGGGCACGTTGCGGTCGGCGACCCTCGAATCGAAACTGTGATAGGCGTTGGGATAGTAGACGGCATCGACGATGCCGCCGCGCGACAGGCCTGACACCAGGGTCCGGCATCTGTCGGCCGGCGTCCAGTCGTCCTTGTCGCCGGCCAGCAGCAGGACCGGGATGTCGATGCCGCCGTCGAATTGCGGATTGCAGCCTGGATAATAGGCGACACCTGCGGCGAGGCCGCGCTGGGCCAGGCCGAAGTTCCTCTGCGCCGATCGAATCACCGTCGAGCCGCCATGGCTGTGGCCGATGATGCCGACCTTGCCCTTCACCACGTCCGGTCGCGTCGCGAGATAGTCGAGGGCACCGGCAATGTCGGCAACGCGCATGTTCGGCGTCACCATGCCGGGCGTGGTGCAGACCGCCTTGGTGCCGCGTGGGCCGAACGAATCCGGCGCCAGTACGAGATAGCCCCAGCTCACCAGCAGCTTGCCCCAGACGTCCGTATGCGTGTTCGTGCCGGCGCAGCTATGGGCGAGGATGATCGCGGGGAACGGCCCGTTGCCCGGCGGCTTGTAGACCCAGCCCTTCACCTCCGGCCCGGCCTGGCTACTGCCGACGGTGACGCTCGGGAAGCTCACCGACTGCGCCCAGGCGGGTGCACCCAGCAATACCAAAAAGACAAACGCGATCAGCCTGATCATGTCGCACCTCATTGCCGGGCGCGCGCCACTGGAGTGGCGCGCCCCCGGCTTATTCCGGCTCGATCCCTGCCTGCCTGGCGACGTCCTTCCAGGTCACGAGCTCCTTCTGGATACGCTGGGCAAAAGCCTCGGGCGATTCGCCGCCGGGCAGGCTGGACAGGTCGCGGATCTTGGCCTGCATCTCGGGCTCGGCCAGCACCGCCACGACGTCATCGCGCATGCGATTGGCAAGCGCAGGCGACATCTTGCCCGGCCCGAACAGCGAGAACCAGGCGAGCGTGTCGACGCCCGGAACGCCGGCTTCGGCGATGGTCGGAATGTCTTCGAGGCCCGGCAGGCGCTTGTCGCCGCTCACCGCCAGCATGCGCAGCGTGCCGGCGCGATGGTGCGACATCACCGTGAGCGGGCTGGTGAGGCCGATCGGGATATGGCCGCCGGCCAGCTCCTGCATCATCGGCGCGGCACCCTTGTAGGCGACGTTCTCGATCTTCAGCCCGCTCTTCACCCGGAACAGCTCGCCCACCATGCGCGTCGTGTTCTCGGTGCTGCCGAACTGGTACTTGCCGGGATTGGCCTTCGCCGCGGTCATGAACTTTTCTATCGTGTCCATCCCCGCCTTGGGCGAGCCGACGATGGCGATGGCGCCCTGGATGAGCGACGTGACCGGCGTGAAGTCGCGCTCGGTGTCGTACGGCAGGGTCTTCGTCGTGAAGGGATTGATCGTGTGCGCGCTGGTCGTGATCAGCAGCGTGTAGCCGTCGGGCGGTGCCTTGGCGACGATCTCGCTGCCCAGGATGCCGCTCGCGCCGCCCTTGTTGTCGATGATGACCGTCTGCTTCCAGCGCTCGGCCAGGCGCGGTACGACCAGCCGGGCCACCAGGTCGGTGCCGCCGCCGGCCGGATAAGGGACCACCACGCGAACCTGCTTGCTGGGAAATTCCTGGGCGCGAACGATCCCCGGTGCCAGGCCAAGACCCGCGCCCGCTGCCGTCCCTGCCGCCACGAATCCGCGGCGCGTCATGCCTGTCATGCAATCCTCCCGTTCCATTTCCTTGGCGACAGACTAGGGTTCTTTCCGGAGGAAACAAACATGTTCGACCTGGTCATCAAGGACGCGGAAATCCACGACGGTTCCGGAGCCAAACCGGTCCACGGCGACCTGGCCGTCCGGGACGGGAAAATCGCCGCCATCGGGCCGAATCTCGGCGCCGCCCGAGAGACCGTGAAGGCCGACGGGCTGGCGCTCGCGCCCGGCATCATCGACGGCCACACCCACTACGATGCCCAGATCACCTGGGATCCCTTCGTCGACCCCTCCCCGGCGCTGGGCGTCACCACGGCGATCCTCGGCAATTGCGGCTTCACCATCGCGCCCTGCAAACCCGCGGACCGCGACCTCACCATGCGTCACCTGACCCATGTCGAGGGCATGTCGCTCGATGCGCTGCGCGCCGGTATCAACTGGGGCTTCGAGAGCTTTCCGCAGTATCTCGACATGCTGGAGAAGAACGGCGTCGGCCCCAACGTCGCCTGCTTTGCCG
Source organism: uncultured Rhodospirillaceae bacterium (assembly GCA_945952105.1). GTDB lineage: Bacteria > Pseudomonadota > Alphaproteobacteria > Reyranellales > Reyranellaceae > Reyranella. The sequence goes on from CAMFGZ010000032.1 coordinate 40,637, forward strand.
GCCACTCCGCCATCCGCACCTTCGTGATGGGCAAGGACGCGACCGAGCGCACCGCGACCGAGGCCGAAGTCGCCAGGATGGCCGACCTCGTGCGCGAGGCCATGAAGGCCGGCGCCATCGGCTTCGCCTCCTCGACCTCGGAGGCACACAATGGCGAGGGCGGCACGCCGATGCCCTCGCGCCTCGCCGACGACCATGAGCTGCGCACGCTCGTGAAGGCGATGGGCCAAGGGGGCACCGGCGTCTACATGCTGACCAAGGGCCGCACGACCACGATCCCCTACCTCGAGGAGATCGCCGCGGAATCCAACCGGCCGGTGGTGATCGCCGCCCTCTTCCATTCGAACACCAACCCCGAGGCCGCGTTCACCACGCTCAGCCAGGTGAACGAGGCCCGCGCCCGCGGCCGCGAGCTGGTGGCGCAGACTTCGTGCTGCCCGCTCAGCATGGATTTCACCTTCCACAGCCCGTACCTGTTCGAGAGCATGCAGGCATGGAAGCCCGCCATGGCGGCGCACGATCCAGCCGAGCTCAGGAAGATCTATCGCGACCCGGCCTGGCGCGCCTCGGTGCGCGAGGAGCTGTCGGCCAAGCGCGGCCGGCTGCTGTTCAATGGCGAGTGGGACAAGCTCTTCGTCGTCGAGACCGCGAAGGGCGAGAACCGCGCGATGGAGGGGGCGACCCTGGCCGAGCTGGCGAAGCAGGCGGGCAAGGACCCGTTCGACTTCATCCTCGACTTCGCGCTGTCGGAGAATCTCGACACGATGTTCGTGGCGCAGCTCCTGCACAACGACGACAAGGAGGTCGGCCGCATTTTGGCCGATCCCAACACCCACATCTCGTTGAGCGACGCCGGCGCCCATCTCACCTTCTTCTGCGACGCGGGCTTTGGCTTGCACCTGATGGGCCACTGGAGCCGCGACCTCGGCGTGCTCGACCTGCCGAACGCGGTGCACCGCCTGACCGGCCAGCCGGCCAGGCTGTTCGGCATCCAGGATCGCGGCTTCCTGCGTGAGGGCCTCGCCGCCGACCTGATGCTGTTCGATCCCAGGACCGTGGCGCGAGGCCCCAAGCGCCGTGCACATGATCTGCCCGCGGGCGCTGCGCGCCTCACGGCGGGCGCCATCGGCCTGCACGGGGTCTGGATCAACGGCGCCAGGGCGGCCGACGAGAAGGGCTTCTGCGCCGACCCGGCCTCGCGGCCAGGCAAGGTCCTGCGCTCCTTCGCGGCCTAGCTAAGAGCGCGTGCGCAGATAGACGACGACGGCGCGACCGGACAGGTAGGTCGCGCCGAAACCCGCAAGGCTGGTCGCGTAGGGCACCCACGCCGACGCCGGAGCGGAGACCAGCGGCATGAAGATGGCGATGGCCATCGTCGCGGCGATGACCAGGGTGACGAGCATCCCGTCCCGCGCACCAGGCAACCTTGCCTGACCATAGTTGTCGACGTCGGCCTCGACGAAGAAACCGCGCACGACGCCCAGAGCAAGACCGGCAGCAAGAGCCGCGCGCAACAGCCAGGGCTCGCGATTCTCCGGCGTCACGAACCCCATCATGATGTAGGCGCAAATGAAGGCCAGGACGGGTGGCACGAGCAGCAGGCTTCTCGACCTCGCCCGGCCCTGCCATTCCGGCAGCGACACGTAAAGGCATGCCGCAACGACGGCGACAGCCAGGAAATGCAGAAGATTCAGAGCTCACTCCCCAAGTCCAGGACTCCCCCAAGTCCACGGCCCTAGGTAGCTCAGCACGCGCAGCGTGTCACGGCCACCGCTTCACGCGGCGAGCAGCCGCCCCCAGCAGTCCGTCCAGTTCGCCATCGCCGCGCTCCTGCCGCGGTTCGGCGAAGCTCACCATGTTGACGTCCAGCGCACCGAGCCGAACGGCGAAGGTCGCGTAGGAAGTGTGGATGGGTCCGTCATGGGGATTGGCGAGGTCGTAGCTCCAAGCGCCGGCATGCCAGAAATTTCCGCCGCCGCGCGGCGTCGGGCGCACGAAGGTACCGAGCCCATAATGGGCGCCGCCGCCCACCTGCTTGCCTTCGGGTGACATCATCCATGCCCGCGCTCGCGGGCCGATCGCGGGATTGTTCGGCGCGAAGGCCTGGTAGAAGCGTCCGTACTGGGTGAGCGGCATGCGCCAGCCGCCGTAGCTCGACAGAATTCGCCACGGCGGGTCGAGCATGGCATCGCGCGCGCCGAGCGGCAGCAGGACCGATTCCCTGCAGTAGCGTTCATAGGGTTGGCCGGCCGCCTCCTCGATGATGGCGCCCAGCATCAGATAGCTGGCGTTCGAGTATTCGAAGCGCTCGCCCGGCGCGTAGTGCAGGCGCCTGGCGAACAGCCAGCGGAGTTGCTCGTCAAACGCAGTGCGGCCCCCAGAATTGCGACGCAGCCAATTGGCCAAGTCGCCGTCGCTGCCGATCGCAGGACCGAAGCCCGCCCGATGGACCAGCAATTCCGAGATTGTCACATGCAGGAGGCGCGGATCGACCGGTTGCCCGATGCGCCGCAAGGTCCGCGCCAGTGCCTGCGATACCGCAGTCTCGAAGGAGAGTGTCCCGCGCTCGACCAGGGTCGCGATGCAGACACCCGTTATCGCCTTGGAAAGGCTGGCATAGGGCACCGCGGCGCCGGGCGAGAGGCGGCCCGTCACGGCCTCGCCCACCGGTTGGCCCGCGCGCACCACCACCAGACCTCCTCGCGTGCGCTGGGTCTTCTCCATCCAGCCCCGCCACGCCTGCTCGATCTCTTCCACGCCCTGGGCGCGGGAAGCGGCGCCAGGCAAGGCGAGGAACAGGATGGCTGTCAGGATCGCCAGGCTGCGCCGGATCACGGCAGGGTCCGCCGTCGCGCCACGTCCACAAGTGCCTTGGAACTGTCGTCGGGAGAGGCTTTGTTGCGCTTTACCTGACCGCACTTCAGGCACCGATGGACGACGATGTAGCGTCCACGCGCCTGCTCGATGGCGATCGGCTCCATCAGGCCGCCGCACCCGGCGGCACGATCCCCGGGATTCTCGTCGACATGCTTGCTGCAAAGGCAAGCGGGGCAGTGATTGGTGAAGCCGTTTCCCTCGACCTCCGTGCCGCAGCGCTCGCAGGTGAAGTTCTCGATGTTACGCGTGAAGAGACGGGCCATTCCGCAGTCTCGCACCGCGCCGGGCCGCGCGCACGAAAAAGGGCGGGCACCTTGCGGGTGCCCGCCCTGCCGTCAAAGGCAAAAATCCTAGCGGTAGTAGTAGTCGTTGCGCGGCGTGGTCGCCGCACCGATCGCCGCGCCGCCCAGGCCGCCGACCACCGCACCGGCCAGCGGCGCGCCCATCGTCGAGCCGACGACAGCGCCGGTGCCGGCACCGATGGCGCCGCCCGTCAGGGCACGGTCGGTTGGATTGTTGCCGCAGGCCGCGACGCCCAGGCCAAGCGCTGCAACGAGGGCGATATTCGTGAACTTGAGCATGAGAGCCTCCGGTTGTGAACTGTTGGCGAGAGAACGTCGATCAAAGCCTTCAGGTTGCGTTCACGAAGATGCATGCAATGCCGTGATCACGCTGCGGACACAGGATGTGGCAGGAATGCCTCTATCGTCCTTCGCCCACGGCACCGGTCGAATCGACCTCGACCCTGGTCTCCCCATTGGGCCCGACTGCCATCCCGCTGATCTTGCCGTCCGGCGTGACAGCAAGTCCGCGAATATCCCTGTAACCGGACGCTTCGAGTTTACGCCGCGCCATGACCTCGTCTGAGGCCGGGTTCGGCGTCGTGGGACTGGTCATCGGAGAAGGCGCCGTATGGGGCGTCTGGGATGGGGATGCAGGGGCTGGAGACGTCTGAGCCCAAACGGGCTGGCTGGCGATCGCGACGGAGGCCAGCATAAGCGCAGCTGTTTTCACTGGAAGCATCCTTGCGTTAGAAGGTCTCCGGTTGCAGCCGCCGCCACTCGGGGAGAGGGTTGGGAAGCCGCAACCGGAGGGCCGGTCCTTGCGGCCCGGCAACCGTCTAACGGGACCGCCCTCCCACCTGTTGCGGGGGCGGCGACTTTTCGACTTACTGAATGACGATCTCGACGCGACGGTTCTGCGGTTCGCGGACGTTCGGGCCGGTCTGGACCAGAAGACCCTGCTCGCCCCGGCCCACCACTGCGATCGCAGTCGCCGGCACACCCTCACGCACCAAAGCGTCCTTGACGGCGTTTGCACGACGCAGCGACAGCGCCATGTTGTAGGCCTCGGTGCCCGACGTATCGGTATGGCCGGTCGCCGTCACGCGGGCGTTGCCCTTCTGCTTGTAGGCGCTCGCGGCCTGGCGGATCGTGGTCAGGGCCTGGGCACTCAGGTTCGAGCGATCCCAGTCGAAGAACACCATGAAGGACGGCGGCGCGACGGTCTGCGCGGGCGGCGGCATCGGCGCGGGCGGCGGCGCGACGAATTTGTAGGAGACGCCGGCCAGTGCCAGGATGTTCTGGTTCTGGAACGAGACATTGCCAAACGGCGTGTTGACGCTCGGGTTCGTCGTGCCGACATAGCGGCCCTCGACCATGAACCGCAGCTGTTCGCTCACGTTGTAGGCAACACCGATCATGCCCTGATAGGCGAACTGCGTGCTCCCCAGCGAGGCGTTGCTGTCGACGAAGGCGATGCCCGCACCGGCGCCGATATACGGCGTGATCACCGACGTGGGCATGAAGTCGTACAGCAGGTTTGCCATTACGGTGAGCTGGCCCACTTTGTCGTTGATCGCGGTCCCGGGAATGTTCGCCGAGACAGGGATCTGTCCGTAGCCCGCTTCCAGTTCGAGCCGGGGACCGACGAAGTCGTAGCCGGCCTTTCCGCCCACGGCCCATCCCGTCCAGCTCTGGGCGTTGGGATTGGAACCGATGAACCATGCCGCACCGCCGCCGGCACCGATGTAGAAACCTTCCTGGGCATTGATCGTCTGCGCCTGAAGGCTGGCGGGCGCGAGAAAGACCAGCGCCGCTGCAAACATTTTTTTCATTATGGACGATCCCCGCTTTCGATTACTCGGAGCAAACACCCCCGCCACGTTTTGGTTGCATTGCCGCCGCACTTCGGCGGCGATAGCGGCATCGCCAGGAATGCCTGCCGCGATGCCGAAAAAAGCCCATCTCCGGCAAACCGCGCGGCGAAAGCCTGCCTCGACCCCGGCTTGCCCAACCGCGGCCCCCAACCGCATCATCGCGCCGGACCGGGCAACGATGAGCGAGAGATGACTGCCTATCAACGGATCACCGTCTCCAGGATTTCCGGCGCCCTCGGCGCGGAGATCGGCGGCGTCGACATCGGACCTCGCCTCGACGACGAGACGATTGCCGAGATCCGACGGGCGCTGCTCGAGAACCTCGTGATCTTCTTCCGGGATCAGAAGCTCGACGATGCCAGCCACAAGGCGTTCACGCGCCGCTTCGGCGACATCTTCATTCATCCCAACTTCAATACCGGCGTCGGCGATCCCGAGATCGTGCGCGTCGTGCGCGCGCCGGGCGACGAGCGCATCGTCGGAGAGGAATGGCATTCCGACACCACGATGATGCCCGAGCCACCGATGGGCGCCATCCTCTACGCGATCGACGTGCCGCCCTATGGTGGCGATACGCTGTTTGCCAACCAGTATCTGGCTTACGAGACCCTGTCCGACGGCATGAAGGCGATGCTGGAAGGCCTGCGCGTCGTGCACAGCGACGTCCGCGTCGCCGGCCCGCAGGTCGGTTTCAACGCCCGCCGCTCGATCAAGGTGCGCGAGGACTCCAGCTGGCGGCCGACCGAGAGCCTGCATCCGGTGGTGCGGACTCATCCCGAGACCGGCCGCAAATGCCTCTTCGTGAATCACTCCTACTCGTGCCGGTTCGAGAACATGACCGACCGCGAGAGCAAGCCGCTGCTCGATTTCCTGATGGATCACGGCCACCGGCCGGAATTCACCTGCCGCTTCCGCTGGGAGCCGGGTTCGATCGCCTTCTGGGACAATCGTTGCACCAAGCACCTGGCGATCCACGACGCCGGCCCGTTCCACCGCCGCATGCAGCGGACGCAGATCGTGGGCGATGCCGTCGTCTGACCAAAGATCGTCTGAACGGCGCCGCCGGGATCGAGACGGCTACTTCTTCTCGATGTTCCAGAACACCGGCACCGGCGAGACGACGCTGCCGGTGATGTTCTTCCGGATCGCCATGGCATTGTTGTACTGGCCGAGGAAGGCGTGCGTGGGCACCTCGGCGGCGCGCAGCTGCAGCTTCTCGACGATCTCCTTGCGCCGGGCCTCGTCGGTCTCGTCGGCGAATTCATCGCGCAGGCGCGTGATCTCCGCATCGCAGGGCCAGCCGAACCACGCCTTGTCGCAGGCCGCGCTGATGAAGCTGTAGGTCAGCGGATCGAGCGAATCGACGCCCGAGGTGGACGTGATCAGCACGTTCCAGCCGCCCTTGTCCGGCGGATCCTTCTTGGCGCGACGCGCGACCAGCGTCTGCCAGTCCATCGACTGCATGTCGACTTTCATGGCGGCCTTCTCCATCAGCGACTTGGCGATGGGGGCCATGTTGGTCAGCACGTAGAGGTCGGTCGAATGCAGCAGCACGACCGGCGTGTTGTCGTAGCCGCCCTCGGCCAGCAGCTGCTTTGCCTTGGCGAAGTCGCTTTCGTATTTGTCGGCGAAGCCCGCGGTGGTCTCGTAGGGGCCGCCGCACATGAACATGGCCTTGCAGACGGTATAGAACTCGGGATCGCCGATGACACCGGCCAGGAAATCCTTCTGGTTCAGGGCATAGAGCATCGCCTGCCGGTTCTTGGCATTGTCGAACGGCTTGTGGAGCTGGTTGAAGCGATAGATGTACTGGTTGCCCCACTTGTTGGTGGTGACCAGCGAGACGTTGCGATCCTTCTTCAGCAGCGGATAGAGGTCGTGCTGCGGCGCCTCGATGATGTCGATCTCGCCGGCCTGAAGCGCGTTCACCGCGGTCTGCTGGTCGGGAATGGCGATCCACTCGACCCGATCAACCTTGGGGATCTTGCCTCCGGCCAGGCCGGATGCCGGCTCGGGCCGCGGCTTGTACTTCGGGTTCTTGACATAGACCGTCCTGTCGCCGGGCTTCCACTCATCGGCCTTGAAGATGAACGGTCCCGATCCCACGAACTCCTTGATCTGATCGGTACCCGGCGTTTCGGCCACACGCTTGGGCATGATGAAGGGATTACCCGAGGGTTTGGCCAGCGCCTGCAGCACGATGCCTGTCGGCGCCTTCAGCACGATCTGGAAAGTCTTGGCGTCGACCGCCTTCAGCTCGGCGATCTTGCCCCACAGGATCACGCCCAGGCTGTCGCGCGTGGCCCAGCGCTTCAGCGAGGCGATGACGTCCTCGGTGGTGACGGGCTGGCCATCGTGGAACTCGAGTCCGTCGCGCAGCGTGAAGGTCCAGGTGAGCTTGTCGTCGCTCATCTTCCACGTGTCGACCATCTGCGGCTTGATCTTCAGATCGCCGTCCAGCGCGAACAGAGTGTCGTAGATCATGTAGGCGTGGTTGCGCACGATGAACGCCGTCGTCCAGACCGGGTCGAGGATCTTCAGATCGGAATGCGCCACGATCTTCAGGGTCGTCGGCTGCTGTGCCACGGCGATGCCCGGAACCGAAAGGCCCAGCGCCGCGACAAGTCCCAGAATCCTCTTGTACATGCCTGCCTCTTACCTGTTGTCCTGGAGGATCATTCCGGCCGCCTTGTCGGCGATCATGATCGTCGGTGTATTGGTATTGCCCGAGGTGATGGTCGGCATCACCGACGCGTCGATCACGCGCAGTCCCTGCAGGCCGATGACGCGCAGCCGCTCGTCGACCACCGCGTGCGGATCCGACGGCAGGCCCATCTTGGCCGTGCCGACGGGATGGAAGATCGTGGTGCCGATGTCGCCCGCGGCCTTCGCGAGCGACGCATCGTCGTCGCCGACGCCCGGGCCCGGCAGGTACTCCTCGGGATGGAACGGTTGCATCGCGGGCTGGCGCATCAGGCGCCGCGTCACGCGGATCGCGTCAGCCGCGACGGTCTTGTCCTCGTAGGTCGCGAGATAGTTGGGTGCGATGACGGGCTTCGCCGAAGGATCGGCCGAGCGCAGCCGGATCGTGCCGCGCGAGGTCGGGCGCAGGTTGCAGGCGCTCACCGTGATCGCCGGGAAGCGATGCAGGGGCTCGCCGAACTTGTCGAGCGACAAAGGCTGGACATGGAATTCTATGTTCGACCTTTCCTGATCCGGCGATGAGCGCGTGAAGATTCCGAGCTGTGAGGGCGACATGGTGAGCGGCCCCTTCTGCAGCAATGCATATTGCATGCCCATCAGCGCTCGACCGATCAACGAATGGTAGGTCGTGTTCAGGGTCTTCACGCCGTTCACCTTGAAGATCGCCCGCTGCTGCAGATGGTCCTGCAGGTTGCGGCCGACACCCTGCAGGTCGTGCAGGACGGAAACGCCCGTCTCGCCCAGCCAGTCTGCCGGACCGATGCCGGACAGCTGCAGGATCTGCGGCGAGCCGACCGCGCCGGCCGCCAGGATCACCTCGCCCTTCGCCCGTGCCTCGATGAGCCGGCCGCCCTGGCGAAAGCGTACGCCCGTCGCGCGCTTGCCCTCGAACACGAGCTTCTCGACCAGCACGCCGGTTTCGAGCTTGAGGTTCGGCCGGTTCAGCACCGGCTTCAGGAAGGCGCGCGCCGCCGACATGCGGATGCCGCGCTTCTGGTTGACATGGAAATAGCCCACGCCGGTATTGTCGCCGGTGTTGAAGTCGGGCGTCTGCGGGATGCCCATCTCGTTGGCGGCCTTGATCACCGCATCGAGCACGTCCCAGCGCACCCTCGATTCCTCGACGCGCCATTCGCCGCCGGCGCCATGATGCTCGGTGTCGCCCATGAAATGGTTGTCGAGCTTGCGGAACACAGGCGCGACGTCGTCCCAGCCCCAGCCGGTGAGCCCGAGCTGGCGCCAGTGGTCGTAATCCTGCGACTGGCCGCGCATCGAGATCATGCCGTTGATCGCCGAGCAGCCGCCCACGACCTTGCCACGCGGGTAGTTGAGCGCGCGGCCGTTGAGACCCGGCTCCTTCTCGGTCTGGAACATCCAGTCGGCACGCGGATTGCCGATCGCGAAGAGATAGCCTGCCGGAATATGAAACCAGATCCAGTTGTCGCGGCCGCCCGCCTCGAGCACCAGCACGCGGTTCTTCGGATCCGCCGAGAGCCGGTTGGCGAGCACACATCCGGCCGAGCCGGCGCCCACGACGATGTAGTCGAAGTCCCCGTCGAGACGGGACACAGCGGTATCAGTCATGATGCGAGCCGTAGCACACAAGTCGACCCGCGAAACAGTAGGGGCATTGCCCCGACGACCAGACGGCGCATAATTCCCTCACAAGATCAAAGGGAGCGAGACGCCATGCAGTACAAGCGGATTTCGGCCGACAGCCATCTCGACCTTCCGTGGATGCCGCCCGACCTGTTCACTTCCATGGCGCCGCGCGATCTGAAGGAGCGGATGCCCTACGTTACCGACACCGACGACGGTCCGAAGTGGGTGGCGAAGAACGGTGCCTCGTTCGGGTTCAAGAACGGCGTCGGTCCGTCCGGCTCCAAGTTCGTGCCCGGCAAGCATCATCGGGTCGACATCATGGCGGAGACGGGACTGTACGCCGATGGCGCCAAGGACATCCGCCGGATTTCGGACCCGCATCTGCGCATCAAGGATCTCGACCGCGATGGCGTCGACGCCGAGGTGATCTACGGCATCCTGGGCGCGGCCAGCCGTCTCAACGACCGCGAGGCCGGCAACGAGATGCTGCGCATCTACAACGACTGGCTGAAGGATTTCTGCAGCCACTATCCCGACCGGCACATCGGCCTGGCCTGCCTGCCCTACGGCGACATCGATGCCGCCGTTAAGGAGACCTACCGGGTCGCCAGGATGGGCATCAGGGGCCTTGAGCTTTCCTGCTCGTGGGACATGGAGCCGATGTGGCACCCGATGTGGGATCCGCTGTGGAAGGCGGTGAACGACGTGCAGTTGCCGCTGCACTTCCACACCTTCCCCAACGTCCCGCCCGGCACCATCGAGAAGTATCCGGGCCGCGTCGGCCGCTCGGTATTCTTCACCGTCGTCTCGGGTTTCCAGATGAACCTGGTGAACATCCTGGCCGCCATCATGGGCGCCAACGTGTTGGAGCGCTTCCCCAACATCCGCATCGCCTTCGGCGAATCGGGCTGTGGCTGGATCCCCTATGCGCTCGACCGCATGGATTTCGAATGGGAGGACCGCTTCACCGACCTCGGCCTCAAGATGAAGCCTTCGGATTACTGGCGCCGCCAGTGCAAGGCCACGTTCCAGTACGACCGCATCGGTGCCAAGCTGATCGAGGAGATGGGCGCGGAGAGCCTGATGTGGGGCTCCGACTATCCGCACGGCGACGGTGTCTGGCCACACTCCGACAAGTACATCAGGGAACAGTTTGCCGACGTCCCGGCGGAGCAGGTGAAGATGATCACCTGCACCAACGCCGGGAAGTTTTATGGGCTGATCAATTGATTCTGGCAGGATCCTGGTGGCGCGGTCCGCTGTGCCACCGTTTTGCCTACGGCATTGCGGGCGCGGTCACAGCAATCGTTTCGATCGAAATTGTACTTTATTTGTACGCCGTGACCGGCTTGGAACCGCCGAGCCGGCACGAACCATCCATCGATATGCTTCGCCGGGTGGGCACCGTGGTCGGCCTGAGCTTCTGGCTCCCGGCCTGATGTTACCGGCCATCGTATGGGCGAAGTATCCACGCGACCTTGGCGGCAACATCGGCCGCTACGCAACAATGTCGATATTTGGGTGCGTGGCTGGCGGAGCGATAGCTGCATTCATGGCCGGCCCCGTGACCTATCTCGTCGGCGTCTCGTTTTGACACCATTGCGTCTCCTCGAGCGGTCGCTCTTTCCCGCAGTCGTCGCCGGGACGACGTCCAACGCGCGCTCGACGACAATTGTGAATACCCTTGTCGCGATACTCGTCGTGCTGGCTGCTGCCATCGCATCGATCTCGACGATCTACCTCGCCGGCCTAATCTTCTACGCAGGCGTGATCAGTCTCCTGCCAATCTTCTAGGCGAGGTCGCTCTTCGACACGGTGTGACGGAGGGCGAAGACTTCGCCTTCGGGTGCGTGGCGGTCACGCGCTGCCTGGGCGGCTTCCACCGACCAGAAGAAGGCGACCAGGGCCCGCTCGATCTGCCGATCGGGCGTGCCGCGCAGGTCCTTCTCGGCCGTGTGCGCCTGCCCCACGGTGGCGCGGGCGGTCAGCAGGTCGACGCGCGCCGTTTCCGGGGAGGCGAGCCTGTCGAAGGGCGCAACATTGTCCGCTTTCATACGCAGGGTGAGCACGGCGGCGCCGATCCCCTCACCCCAGCGCTGCTCGACCGCGCAGACGGTGCGCGACGTCTCGCGGAACTTCGGAAAGATAGTGCGGCTCATCGCGCTGGGCGCGCGCAGACGGGCGTAATAGGTCTGGCTCTCGAACGCAGCCGGGCTCTCGGCATCGTAGAACAGCAGGTAGCGGCCGGGTCGCGTCACGCCGCTGAAGCGGCTGCCGCGCAGCCAGCCTGGACAGGAGACGCGCTCCTCAAGATGCTCGCGGCTGTGCCAGTGCTCGAAGAATGCGGCATCGGCCGGATCAATGTCGACCCAGATGGCGAGGACCGCCTTGCCGCCGTTCAAGTCTTGGCTGCCGCGCAAGCCGCTCGCACAGCCTGCGTGAAGGTGACGATCTCGGCGCGACGGTCATGGTCGGTCGCGGGGACGTAAGGCGGCTGCGGCAGGGCGGCGAGCGTGACCACCGACAGGTCTTCCTTGCGATAGATGTCGATGCGCTGGCCGGCATGGCCGATCGCCGCCATCACGCCGTCGCCCAGCCACCAGCTGTAGCCGTAATGCGTGATGTCGGGGACGACCGGTGCGGGCACACTGAAAGCGGGCGTCGCCGCAGCGTCGACCCAGCCCACGGGCAATACACGCGTGCCGCCGATCATGCCGTCCTCGCGCACGAATTCGGCGAAGCGGCCAAAGTCGCGCAGCACCATGCCGGCACGGCTGCCGCCGATCTCCTGACCGCCGTCGCTCTCCAGCGTATAGAAGGCGTCGCATTCCATGCCGGCTGGCCGCCAGACCTTTTCCGACATGTAATCGGCCAGCGGCTTGCCGATGGCCCTGGTGAGCGCGGCGCCCAGCAGGAACGTATCGCCGGAATTGTAGAGGAAGGTGCTGCCCGGCGCGTGCGCGCGCGGCAGCGACGCCATCAGCTTCAGCACGCCGTCGGGCACCTTGTCGGCCAGCGACTTCGAGTAGCGGTTCACG
>CAMFGZ010000033.1 GCA_945952105.1 uncultured Rhodospirillaceae bacterium
AAGTGCGAACAGATGCTGTTCACGCGCGACTGGGAGGCCAACCAGGAGGTCTGCAATCATTGCGGCCACCATATGCGGCTGCGGCCACTGAAGCGGCTGCCGTTCCTGTTCGACGAAGGCAAGTACGAGCTGCATCCGCTGCCGCGCGTGAATGCCGATCCGCTCAAGTTCCGCGACACCAAGCGCTATGACGCGCGCCTCAAGGAAGCCCAGGCCAAGGCCGAGGGCACGACCGACGCGCTGGTGGTGGCGAGCGGGCTGATGGGCAGCCGCCTCTCGATCGTGGCGCTGCTCGACTTCGGCTTCATGGGCGGCTCGATGGGTACGGCCGTGGGCGAGGGCCTTGTAATGGCCGCCGACCTCGCGGTCGCGCGCAAGGCGCCGCTGATCGTCTTCTCCGCCTCGGGTGGCGCGCGCATGCAGGAAGGCATCCTGTCGCTGATGCAGCTCACGCGCACGACCATCGCGGTGCGCAAGGTCAAGGAAGCGGGCCTGCCCTATATCGTCGTGCTGACCGATCCGACGACCGGCGGCGTCTCGGCCTCCTTTGCCATGCTGGGCGACGTCCACATCGCCGAGCCCGACGCGATCATCGGTTTCGCCGGCCCGCGCGTGATCCAGGACACGATTCGCCAGGAGCTGCCGCAGGGCTTCCAGCGCTCCGAGTACCTGCTGGAGCACGGCATGGTCGACGCCGTCGTGCATCGCCACAAGCTGCGCGAGACGCTGATCCGCATGGTCTCGCTGTTCATGGATCCGCTCGTCGTCGAAAACCGCCCACTCGCGGTGACGTCTTCGCGCTAAAGGGATCGCCGACGTGACCGCCAACGATCCGATCGTCCAGCGGCTGATGAGCCATCATCCGAGGGTCATTACCCTCGGACTGGAGCGCATCGAACGGCTGCTCGAGCGGCTGGGCTCACCGCACAGGAAACTGCCGCCGCTGGTCCATGTCGCCGGCACCAATGGCAAGGGCTCGCTGGTCGCTTATCTGCGCGCCATGGCGGAGGCGGCGGGCTATCGCGTCCATGTCTATACCTCGCCGCATCTCGTGCGCTTCAACGAGCGCATCCGCATTTCCGGCGAGCTGATCGGAGACGACGAGCTCCACGCCTTGCTGACCGAGTGCGAGGAGGCCAACGGCGACACGCCGATCTCCTTCTTCGACATCACCACGGCGCTCGCCTTCTTGGCGTTCTCGCGCGTGCCGGCCGAACTCGGCATCATCGAGGTCGGCATGGGGGGTCGCTTCGACAGCACCAACGTGGTCGAACCGGCGTTGTCGGCCATCACGCCGGTCGGCTACGACCATACGGGCTTCCTGGGCGACAAGCTCGAAGGCATCGCGTGGGAGAAGGCGGGCATCATCAAGCGCGCGACACCGGCCGTGATCGGCCGGCAGCGCGAGGTAAGTGCGCAGGTCATCGAGACCGAGGCCGCCAAGATGGCTGCGCCGCTGTTCCGCATGGGGCGTGAGTGGAAGGTGACGCCGCAGGAGTCGGGCTTCCGCTACGAGAGCGACCTGCTGACGCTCGATCTTCCGGCGCCTGCCCTGGCGGGCGCTCACCAGATCGACAATGCCGCGACGGCTGTGGCCTGCATCGAGCGCCTGCGCGCGGCGCGTTTCGACATCGGCGACGACGCGATCCGCAAGGGGCTCTCCTCCGTCGAGTGGCCGGCGCGCCTGCAGCGTCTCACCAGGGGACCTCTGCCGGTCTCGATGCCCCCCGGCTGCGAGCTCTGGCTCGACGGCGGCCACAACGAGGATTGTGGCATCGTGCTCGGCCGCATGGCGGCGGAATGGGCGAAGGAGCCGGCGGCGCTGCCGCTCTATCTCGTCTTCGCCATGCAGACGACCAAGGACGCGTCGGGCTTCCTGCGGCCGCTGGCGCGCTACGCCACGGCCGCGCGCGCCGTGCCGTTCCCCGAAGGTCACGCCGCCTACACGCCGCAGGAGGCCTGTGCGAAGGCAGCCGATGTTGGCCTCGATTGCGCACCCGCAAACGACATCGGCGCGGCGCTGGAAGACCTGTTGGCCACCCAGCCCGCGCCGATGCGCATTCTCATCTGTGGCTCGCTCTATCTCGCGGGCGAGGTCCTCGTCCGCAACGGCTGAGCCGAAATCACATCAGACGACGGTATTGATCCAGCTCACCAGCTTCTGCTTCGGCTCGGCGCCGATCTTGGTGGCGGCGACCTGGCCGTTCTTGAACAGCAGCAGGGTCGGGATCGAACGCACGCCGTAGCGCGTCGGCGCCATCGGGTTCTCGTCGATGTTGATCTTCACGACCTTGAGCTTGCCGTCCATCTCCTTGGAGATGTCTTCCAGCGAGGGGCCGATCATGCGGCACGGACCGCACCATTCGGCCCAGAAGTCGACGAGGACGGGCGTGTCGGACTTCAGGACTTCCTGCTCGAAGGAAGCGTCGGTTGCTTTAACGGTCATCGTGGGTTCTCCCAAAAACACTACAGGCCGGTCGAGGGACCGGCGCCGCCCTTGGCCCAGAAGCTAGGAACGCACGCCCCCGGAGTCAAGATGCGGCGGCATAAGGCATTGATTTGTCTAGGGTTTCTGGGGAAATCTCCATCAGTCGAGGGGCTGCGGTCCACAGCAGGAACGCCCTGACCATGCGGCCGGGATAGATCTGCTGGAGCAGCGCCCGATAGAGCGCGAGCTGGCGGCGATAGGCGAGCGCCACGCCGTCGGTGGAATCGGGCGGCGGGCGGTTGGTCTTGTAGTCGACGATCAGGACCTCCTTTTCCGAAACGGCCAGCCGGTCGACCTGGCCGCTGACGGTGAAGGTGCCGCGCGCGGTCTTCACGGTGCCGATCAACGGCACTTCGGCGCGCGATCCCTCGGCGAACAGCGCGGCATGCGCCGGCGCCTCGGTGACGGCGAGCGCTTCCGCGGCCCATTGCGCGACATCTTCGGTGGCAAGCCCATGCGCGGGCTGCGCGAGGAAGCGCTGCGCGGCGGCAGCGCGTTCCGCGGCGGGCAGGCCGGGGAGATGCCGCAGCAGGTCGTGCAGCAGCAGGCCGCGCTGCCAGCGGCGGGGATCGTCGGCAAGCAGCGGGCTGTAGGCGCGCGGTGCGGCGGCGGCCTCGTCGGGCAGCGGCTGCGAAGGGGCGAGCGGCGCGGGCGGATCGGGCTCGGCGGGTGCGGGTTCGGTCCACCACTCTGGCAACGGCGCTTCGTCGGCGATCGGAAGTTCCGGTTGTTCGGCTTCGGCGATCTCGCCTTCGTTCGTCAGTTCGTAGCCGTCACCCGACCAGCCGTCGGGCACCAGCGTGGTGAAGTCGAACGGCCGGGCCACGGCTCGGCCGGCTTCCGATTCGCTGCTGGCGCGCAGGCCGGCTTCGATGCGCTCGTACCAGCAGCCGCGATCGGGCTTCTTCGAGCCGACCCAGCCGCCGACATAGAGCCGGTCCTCGGCGCGGGTCATGGCGACATAGAGGAGGCGGTTCTGCTCCTCCAGCGCGCGGTCTCGCACCTCGCCTCGCCAGGCACGTGCGGCTTCGTTGGCATCGTCGGTGCGCGGCAACCAGAGGCGCGCTTCGCCCTCGGCACCCGCCAGCAGCCGCTCGGAATCGCGCGGCACGCGTGTCGTGTCGGGCAGGTAGACGATCGGCGCCTGCAGGCCCTTCGAGGCGTGGACGGTCAGGATGCGCAGCTCGCGCCTTCGGTTCTGGTCGAGGTCGCGCTTGATCTCGCCGCCGCCCGTCTCGAACCAGCGCAGGAAGCCCTGCAGCGAGCCGCCTTCGATCCCCTGGTACTGCAGCGCGCGCGCCAGCAACTCGTTGATCGGGTCCGAAGCCTCGCGGCCCAGCCGCTCCAGCAGGCGCCGACGACCACCCTGCGGTCCCAGCACGCGGGCGAAGAAGTCGAAGGGCGTGTCGTAGTCGGCGTGTTTCAGCCAGTCCGACAAAGTCGCATGGGCCGCGGCGAACGCAGCCTCGTGTGTTCGTTCGCGCAACGCCCGCCAGAGATGGCCGGGGCGCTTCCAGGCGAGCGCGAAGAGCTGGTCCTCGTCGAGCCCGATCAACGGCGACTTGAGAAGTGCCGCGAGATTGAGATCGTCCTGCGGCAGCAGGACGAAGCGCGCCATCGCCAGCAGGTCCTGGATCGCGAGCTCCTGGCCGAGACTCAGCCGGTCGACGCCGACGACTTCGACGCTTTCCTTCTTCAGCGCCTTCACCAGCGCATTCACGAATTCATTGCGCCGCCGCACCAGCACCATGAAGTGGCCGGCATGCAGCTTCTCGCCATCGCGCGCGCGGCGTTCCGTGCCGATCAGGCTCTTGGCATGCACGGCGATAAGCTGCGCCAACCGCTGGTGCGGCAGGGCGAGTCCGCCGCCGCTGCCGGCGCCTTCGATGTCCGACGTGTCGGCTTCGTCCTCGCCGCCGGAGACCAGCGGCCACAGCTCGACCCGGCCCGGCTCGTTCTTGCGGCTGGGCAGGTGGATCACGTCGCCCGGCTCGCCGACGCCCTTCGCCGCTTCGATCTCGCCGAACACCCAGTCGACCGCATCCAACACCGCGGGCGTCGAGCGGAAGGAGACGTTGAGTTCGACCGGTACGAACATCCGGTCGGCGATGCGGCTGCGCTCGCCGAACCACTCGCGCATCTCCTTCAGCTTGCGCGGATCGGCGCGCTGGAAGCCGAAGATCGACTGCTTGGTGTCGCCGACCGCGAAGATCGTGCGGCTGCGGCCCACCGCGCCTTCGCCCACGAAGAATTCCTCGGTGAGCCGGCGGATCACCTCCCACTGGTCTGGGTTGGTATCCTGCGCCTCGTCGACCAATACATGGTCGATGCCGCCGTCGAGCTTGAACAGCACCCAGGCGGCGCTCTCCGCGCTTTCCAGCAGCCGACGCGTCGCCACGATCAGGTCGTCATAGTCGAGCACGGCACGACGCCGTTTGGCGCGGGTGTAGCGATCGGCGATGTCGAGGCCGAGCCGGAGCAGGGCCAGGGTCAGCTCGACGAGCGCCTGTCCCCGCGCGCATTCGAGACGCCCGGCCTCGGCCTGGAGAGTGTCGACGATGCCGGGCAGGCGCTTCTGCGCGGCCTTGGTCGCCAGCGTCTTGCGCACCTGCCCTTCGCTGGTGAAGAACACGCCACGATAGGCAGGGCTCAGGTCGTTGCGGTCGTCGGCCAGCCAGCTCGCGATCTTCTGGCCATTCGGCGCGTCGGTCTTGCCGCCGGCTTCGATCAAGGCCCGCGCCGCCTCGCGCACGGCGGCTTCGTCGAGGGATGGCATGCGCTCGCAGTTCAACTGGCGGCGCAGCCGGTGGCCGAGCGTCGCAAGACCGGCCTCGTCGACGACATGGGTCTGCAGCCAGGCGCGCTCGCTCAGCAGCCGCGTCATCAGCTCGGCGTATTCGGCGATCGAGACCTTGGCGGCGACCGTGGCGAGGGCGGCGGCCAATGCGGGCGACGCACCGCTGCGCGCCAGGTCTTCCATCTGCTCGTCCTGCACGCGTCGGAGGATCGTCAGGGCCTCGGCCTCGTCGAGGATCTCGAAGCCCGGCGCGACGCTCGCTTCGAGGGGGAAACGCTTCAACAGCGCCTGGCAGAAAGCGTGAATGGTCAGGATGTTGATGCCGCCCGGTGCGTCAAGCACGCGTGCGAACAGGCGGCGCGCCACGACCCTCTGCGCCGGGTCCGGCGCCTCGTCGATCAGTCTGGCGATGGCGCTGTCGAGCGTCGCCTCGTCGGCCAAGGCCCAGCGGCCCAGTTGGTGGGCGAGGCGGTTGCGCATCTCGGCCGCCGCCGCCTTGGTGAAGGTGAGGCAGAGGATGCGCTCGGGCTTCACGCCGTCCAGCAGCAGCCGCGTGACGCGGTCCGTGAGCACCTTCGTCTTGCCGGTGCCGGCATTGGCCACCACCCAGGCGGAGTGATCGGGTGTCGTGGCACGCCGCTGCGCTTCGGTCGCGAGGGCGATGGCGTCGAGCACGTCGCTCATTCCTCGCCGCCTCCCGCCGTCGACCATTCGGCGACCCGCTCGAGATGGGCATAGTCGTTGAAGTAGGGGCCGTAGGCCGGCCAGGGCAGCGCCGGATAGGGTGTGTTCGGATTCGCGAAATGCGCGGCCATCTTCTCGACCAGCGCCATCATCTCCGCCACGAGCTCGTCGCTGCCCTTGATCTCGCTCACCTTGCCGCCGTCGCCGAGGCCGTTGGCCTGCCAGTAGGAGAGACGCACCGTATTGGCCTTGCCCTCGATCTTCTCGAAACCGCCACGCTCGGCCATCGCCGCTTCGAGCAGGAGCTGTGGCGCGAACAGGGCTTCGAGCTCGTCCTTGGTCGGCACGCGACCGGTCTTGTAGTCGATGATCTCCCAGGCGCCGCGTTCCAGTTCGTCCACGCGGTCGGCGCGCGCCTCGATGCGCAGCGGCCGTGATGCCGGGCCTACCACCATCGCGGCGTTGCTCTCGCTGGCCAGAAGCCTGGTGCCGATCGCGCGACGTGCATTCTCCGCGTCGATGAACCAGCGGGCGAGGCGCTGGAAGCGCGGCCACCAGAAGGCTCGCTCGGCCGCCGATGTCAGCAGATCGGCGAGGTGCTTCTCGCCCAGGGCTTCGAACTCGCGCGCGGCGTCGGGTGGCAGCACGCCCGACGGATGCGCCTTCAGGAATTCGTCGAGCGCATCGTGCAAGGCGTTGCCGCGATCGGCGGCACCAAGCTCCGCCTCCAGCGGATCGAGCGCTTCCAGTCCCAGGATACGGCGTGCGTAGAGGCCGTACGGATCGCGTCGCCATTGCTCGACACTCGAGACCGAGAGGCGCGTCGGCCGCGCCTCGAGCGGCGGACGCGGCTCGGGCCGTGGCCAGGGGTCGTAAGTATCCGGCCTGTCGATCAGCTCCGCCCAGGCGACGAAGCTGCGGCGGCCGCGAAGTATGTACTCCGGCACCGGTGTATTGCCGCCGGGCTCGTAGCCGAACAGGGCATCGAGCCGTGCCAGCCAGCGCGACGGCACGGTCGGCGCGCCGCCGACCCGTTCGGCGCGCGTCAGCAGCACGCGCTCGGCGCCGAGGGCGGCCACGAAGTCGTGCGCCGACAGGCCGATGCGCCGCTCGGGCTGCTGCAGGCCGAGGTCCTTGCGCATCGGCCGGTTGATCCAGGGGCCGGTCTCGACGGCGGGGGGCCACGTCCCTTCGTTCAGGCCGCCCAGCACCAGCAGGTCGGCCCGCTGCAGTCGGGCTTCGAGCGGACCCCAGATCGAGAGGCGCGGATGGCGCCCGAAGGCCGGCCGGATCGTCTCAGGTTCCAGCATCGCGGCGAACAGGCCGGACCACTCGCCCGGCGCGATCGCGGGTTGACCCGTCCAGGCGGTGCGCAGGCGACCCAGCAGATCGGCCAGGGCGCTGCCGGCATCGCCCGACCACAGTATTTCGGACGACGCGATCTTCTCCGCCGCCGCGGCGGTCGCATCGAGCAGCGTCTCCGGCGAGGCGTCGCCCTGCATCAACCCGGCAAGGGCGGAGGTCGCGGCTTCGAGACCGTCGATCAGTGTCCGCACGGCCGTGCGGTCAGCGGTGTTGCCGAACTTCGCCTCGTCGATACGGGCGCGGATCGCGTCCAGGCCGGGCGCGGGCTTGAGACCGCGCAGGCATTTGCGGTCGAGCCGCCTCGTTGCGTCGAGCACGGCGGCGCGCTCGCTGCCCAGGATGCACAGCGGATGCTTGAGCAAAGACAGCAACTCGACCGGGGCGAAGCCGGAATCGATGGTGGCGATCAGCGCATGGAGAAGCGTGGCCGGCGGCGTATCGGTGAGCGCGGCACCGGCCGAATCGTCGATGTCGATCCGCCAGCGCTTCAGCTCGGCGGTAACCCTCCGCGCCAGCTCGCGATCGGGCGTGACGAGGGCCGCCGTGCGTGTCGGCGTGTCGAGGACGCTGCGCAGGGCCAGCGCCACGACCAGAGCCTCCTGGTGCGGCGTCGCGCAATCGGCGCGCGTAACATGCTCCAGCGATGCAGGCTCGGGCTTGACCCAGGAGTCGCTGGTCTCCGCCGGCCGCATCAGCTCGGTGAGGAGGAAATGGCGCGCCGAACCGCCGGCGGCGCCGGGCCATTCCCCGACCTCCGCGCGCGTGCACCCGAGCGCTCCCAGCAACTCACGCAGGCCGTATTGAGGATGCGACGGTTCCAGGGCGCCCCAGCTTGCCTCGTCCATGTCGCGGTCGAGGCCGGGAAGGACCACCGCGCCTTGCGGCAGGTCGGCGATGGCAGCCAGCAGGTCGCGCGTTGCCGGCTGCGATCCCGTCGAACCCGCCGCGATCACCGGTGTCGACGGCGGGTTCGTGCGCCAGCGTGCGGCCTGGTTGCGGATCGCCAGGGTGCGCCGCTCGATCGCGTCGATATGTCCGCGCGCTGCCAGCATCTGCGGCCAGTGCTCGCCGACGATGGCGAGGAATTTCAGCGTGCGCTGCCAGTGGCTGGCGAAGTTGCCCTCGACCAGCCCTTCGAGCCGGTCGAACGACACGCCTTCGATCGCAAGCTCATCGAGGAGGCGGCCGAGTTCGCGTGCGAGCTTCAGCGCCTGTGCCGCCGACTGCGCGATGGGATGCCCCCGATCGTCGGTGAAGACGGCGACCAGGCGGGCCAGCAAAGCCTCGCGCTCGGCCGGGTCGATGGCGGGCGGCAGGGCGAGCGCATCGTTGTCGCCAGACGCGATCTCCCATTCGCCGTCGTCGACGTCACCCAGCGGCGCCATGCGTGGCAGGATCGTAGGCGTGCCGTCGGCGGCGCGCAGGAAGGCTTCGCGCAGTGCACGCACGGAGCGCCGCGTCGGCAGCAGGATCAGCACGTCGGCGAGGGCCAGCGGATCGCCCTTGTGTTCAGCCAGCACCACCCGCGCCAGCTCGTCGGCGAAGCGACGCTCCGTACCGATGGTGAACAGGCCCTTCATCCCAGCGCGCGCTCCGCTTCGGCGAGGGCCGAGGGCGTGCCGACATGGAACCAGTCGCCGTCATGCACGAGGCCGTAGAGGCGGCCGGCCTGCTCGGAGCGGTTCCACAGCTTCAGCAGCGAGAAGGGGCCTTCGGGCGAGCCATTGAACAAGCGCGAATCGCAGACCGAGACGCTGGCGAACATGTACGGGGCGGTCTCGGCGATGCCGCGATGGCGCACGCGGCCGTCGGGCTCGAGATAGTAGTCGCCGCGATCCTTCTCCTCGCGGCCGATGGCCGTCGCCAGCGGATGCAGCAGCAGCAGGGCGTCCATGCGGTTGGGATCCCACATCGCCGCGAGACGTCCCAGCATCGATTCCGGCCCGTCGCGCCACAGCCCGTCGCCGTTCAGCACGAAGAAGGGCGCGTTGCCGAGCAGGGGCAGGGCGTTGCGCACGCTGCCGCCGGTTTCCAGCAGCCGGTCCTCGCGGATGATGTGTGCGCGGCCGCGCAGCCGGTCGGCGATCTGGTTGCCGAGATGATGTACGTTCACGATGACGTTCTGCACGCCACTGCCTTGCAGGCGATCCATCGCGCGTTCCAGCATCGAGCGGCCGGCGACCGGGATCAGCGGCTTGGGCGTCGAATCGGTGAGGGGCCGCATGCGCTCACCGCGGCCCGCCGCCAGGATCATGGCACTGCGGATCATGCGGCCGCTCCGATACGGCGCAGCTCCGGCGGCAGTGTGCGATCGACCCAGAGGCGCAGCGGCGTCAGCGCCTCGTGCTGCAGGGCGCGCTCGAACATACGCCAGACCCGCGGCAGGTAGTGCAGATAGTCCGGCTTGGCGTCGCGCCGCAGCAGGCGGACGAAGAGCCCGATGATGCGCGCATGGCGCTGCGCGGCCATCAGTGCGAAGCCGGTGCGGAAACCCGCGGCATCGGCGATGCCCGCTTCGGCGACGTAGCGGTCGAGGCAGGCGGCGTGGACGGCGGGGGCCACGTCGCGGCGCGCATCCTCGATCAGCGAGACGAGATCGTAGGAGGGATGGCCGCGCTGGGCGTCCTGGAAGTCGAGGAGGCCGCAGGCCTGCACGCCCGGCCGCGCCGGCAGCCACAGGAGATTGTCCTTGTGATAGTCGCGCAGCAGCAGCGTCTCGGTCGTGGCGGGAAGTGCGGCCAGGCACTCGCGCCAGGCCGCGACGTAGCGCGCGGTATCTTCCGGCGGCGTCGGCTTGCCGGTCGCTTCCGGCAGATACCACTCCGTCAGCAGCATCGCCGCCTCGATCAGCGCGTCGCCAGTATAGGCGCCGAGGCCGGGGATCAGGCTGCGCTCGCCGGCGCGATAGATCTGGATCAGCACGTCGGTGGCGCGGCTGTAGAGCTCGCCCTCGTCGCCGCCCGCCTTCAGGACCCGTGCGTAGGTGTCGTCGCCGAAATCCTCCAGCAGCAGGAAGCCCTGTTCGGCATCCTCCGCCAGGATCTCCGGCGCGCTGAGGCCGAGCGCGATCAGGTGGCGGCCGATTTGCACGAAAGGCCGAACGTCCTCCTGCGGTGGCGGCGCGTCCATGACGACTGCCGAGCCGCGCGGCCGGCTCAGCCGAAAATACTTCCGGAACGAGGCATCGCCCGCCAGCAGCCGTTCGCCGGCATCGCCCCAGCCGGCCTTGCTCACGAAGTGGGCCCGCAGGTGGTCGCGTTCAGATTTCGCCAAAGCGGGCTTCTCCTTCCAGGGTGACGCGCCGGCCCTCGCCCTCGACCGACAGGCTGATGGTGAGCCGCTCGCGCGGCAGCAGGGGGCCCAGCCGTTCGGCCCATTCGACTAGCGCTATGCCGTCGACGCGGGCCTCTTCCCAGCCCAGCTCGAAGACCTGTTCCGGCTCTTCCAGCCGGTAGAGGTCGAAGTGCCAGAAGCTGCCGCGAGCGGTTTCGTAGACTTCGACCAGAGTGAAAGTGGGGCTGGGGACGATCAGGGCCGGCTCACCCGTGGCGGCACGCAGGATGGCGCGCGCCAGCGTCGTCTTGCCGGCGCCGAGGCCGCCTTCGAGCGCCACGACGTCGCGCGGCTTCAGGCGGGCGGCAAGCGCCGCGCCCAGCCGCTCGGTCGCGGCCTCGTCGGGAAGGGACAAAGAAAAAGTCGGCATCTTTCGATGCCGACTTTTAGCATGCCCGAGCTGTGGGCGATTAGTAGCGGTAGAGGTCGCCCTTGAACGGGCCGGCCTCGGGCACGCCGATGTACTTGGCCTGGTCCGGGCGCAGCTTGGTCAGCTTGGCGCCGACCTTCTCGAGATGAAGCGCCGCGACCTTCTCGTCGAGGAACTTCGGCAGCGTGTAGACCTGCTTCTCGTACTTGCCCGGGTTGGTCCAGAGCTCGACCTGCGCCAGCGTCTGGTTCGAGAACGAGGCCGACATCACGAAGCTCGGATGGCCCGTGGCGTTGCCGAGGTTCACCAGGCGGCCTTCCGACAGCACGATGATGCGCTTGCCGTCGGCGAACTCGACCTCGTCCACCTGCGGCTTCACGTTGTGCCACTTGAAGTTACGAAGGCTGGCGATCTGGATCTCGGAGTCGAAGTGGCCGATGTTGCAGATGATGGCGCGGTGCTTCATCGCCTTCATGTGGTCGAGCGTCAGCACGTCGACGTTGCCGGTGGCGGTGACGAAGATGTCGGCCTTGGGTGCCGCCTCTTCCATCGTCACGACCTCGTAGCCTTCCATCGCTGCCTGCAGGGCGCAGATCGGATCGATCTCGGAAACCATGACGCGGCAGCCGGCCTGGCGCAGCGAGGCGGCCGAGCCCTTGCCCACGTCGCCGAAGCCCGCGACCATCGCCACCTTGCCCGACATCATGACGTCGGTGCCGCGGCGGATGCCGTCGACCAGCGACTCACGGCAGCCGTAGAGGTTGTCGAACTTCGACTTTGTGACCGAGTCGTTCACGTTGATCGCCGGCCACAGGAGCTTGCCTTCCTTGGCCATGTTGTAGAGGCGGTGCACGCCCGTGGTCGTCTCCTCGGTGACGCCCTTGATCGAGGCGCCGAGCTTGGCGTACCAGCCGGGCTTCTCCTTGTTGGTCTTCAGGATGGCCTTGTAGAGGACTTCCTCTTCCTCGTTGGTCGGCTTGGAGACCAGCGACGGATCCTTCTCGGCGCGCGCACCCAGATGGACCAGCAGCGTGGCGTCGCCGCCGTCGTCGAGGATCATGTTCGGCTCGCCGCCGTCATGCCATTCGAAGATCTTGTGGGTGTAGTCCCAATATTCCTCGAGGCTCTCGCCCTTGATCGCGAACACGGGCGTGCCGGCCTTGGCGATGGCCGCGGCGGCGTGATCCTGAGTCGAGTAGATGTTGCAGGAGGCCCAGCGCACGTCGGCGCCGAGCGCCTTCAGCGTCTCGATCAGCACGCCGGTCTGGATCGTCATGTGCAGCGAACCCGCGATGCGCGCGCCCTTCAGCGGCTTCTTGGGGCCGTATTCCTTGCGGATCGACATCAGGCCCGGCATCTCGGTCTCGGCCATGTCGAGTTCCTTGCGGCCCCAGTCGGCGAGTCCGATATCCTTGACGATGTAGTCGGCCATTTGGCGCTCCTTGGCTATGCCGGTTTCGGCAGGCGGCGAAATGTGAAAAGCGGGCGTGTCATAACAGCGGCGTGGAGGCGTCTCAACGCGCCGGATCAACATATAAGCAATAATTTATGTCGGTATGCGCGAGCCTTTATGCGGGTCGCGCCGATGCTCAATCTTCGCCGAATTTGCCTTCGACCAGCGCCGATATCGCGGCCATGGCGTCCGCCGCCTGCTTGCCGGAGCAGACGACCTCGACGGTGCTGCCGATCCCGGCGGCCAGCATCATCAGGCCCATGATCGACAGGCCGGAGACTTCCTGGCCCTTGAAGGAGACGCGCACCACGGCGTCGAACTGACCCGCCGTCCGCACGAACTTGGCGGCCGCCCGGGCGTGCAACCCGCGCTTGTTGCCGATGGCGAGGCTGCGCTTCAGCGCTCCGATGCCTGCGTCGGCGCTGGGTCCCCTTGCGATATCGCTCACGAGGCTTCCTTCGCCAGGATCCGCGAGGCGACGGTGATGTACTTGCGGCCAGCCTCCTGCGCCATGCGGACAGCCTCGGCAATCGGCCGCGTGCGTACGCTGGCGAGTTTCACGAGCATCGGCAGATTGACGCCGGCCAATACCTCGACGCGTGCCTGTTCCATGATGGAGATCGCGAGATTGGACGGTGTTCCGCCGAACATGTCCGTCAGCACGATGACGCCTTCGCCCGTCTCGCAGGCCCGAACGCGCTCGAGGATCTCGGCGCGCCGCTTTTCCATGTCGTCGTCGGCGCCGATGCAGACCGTGGACAGGCACTGCTGCGCACCGACGACATGCTCCAGCGCCGCCTTGAATTCCTGCGCCAGATTGCCGTGTGTCACGAGTACGATACCGATCATTCTTTGCTCTACCCTGCGCCCCCGGCCTCCCCGGCCGCCCCGACGTCCCGGTGCGAGAGAGTGACGGACCGGCCTGCGCTTCGCAACCAGTCTGCAAGCTCCTCGGCCAGAGCCACGGAGCGGTGTTTGCCTCCGGTACAGCCGATCGCGATGGTCAAATAGGCCTTGCCCTCCGCGTCGAACCGGGGCAGCAGCGGCCCGATCAGGCCCTGCAGGTTTGTCACGAACGGGCGATAGTCCGGGTCGGTTGCAATGAAGGCGGCCACGGCCGGATCGCGGCCGGTTAGGGGCTTCAGGGCGGGGTCGTAGTGCGGATTCTTCAGGAATCGCGCGTCGAACACTAGGTCGGCCTCGCGCGGCAGGCCGCGACGGAACGAAAACGACATCACCGAAATCCGCGTGCCGACGCTGCGGCCGAGCCCGAAATGGCCGGCAAGAATTTCCTTCAATCGGTGCGGCGGCAGCGCCGACGTATCGAGCGAAAGGTCGGCGGCCTCGCGCATCCATCCGATCTGACGGCGCTCCTCGATGATGCCGTCGATGATCGGGCGGTCGGGCGCCAGCGGATGGGGGCGGCGAGATTCGGTGTAGCGCCGCTGCAGCGTCTCGGTGTCGGCTTCGAGGAACAGCAGACGTGCTGCGAGGCCCGAGTTCTGGCGCAGCTCGGCAATCTGGTCCACGAGTTCGCGGGGATTGAAGCCGAAGGTGCGCGTATCGACGCCGAGCGCCAATGGCGGCGCTTCCTTGCCGGGGCCGCCACCGGTCGAACGCACGAGATCGTGCAGCAGCGCCAGCGGCACGTTGTCGACGGCGACATAACCCAG
Organism: uncultured Rhodospirillaceae bacterium; assembly: GCA_945952105.1. Lineage (GTDB taxonomy): Bacteria > Pseudomonadota > Alphaproteobacteria > Reyranellales > Reyranellaceae > Reyranella. The sequence goes on from CAMFGZ010000033.1 coordinate 14,164, forward strand.
ATCGTCGAGCACGTTCAGCGCCGTGGCCCGGCCGGCGCCGGACAGGCCGGTGAGCACGACGAACGGTCGGCGCGTATCCTGCGCGGAAGTTTGAACGTGCGGGGTGGGACTGTCTGGCATGCGCAAAACTGCGTCGATCATGCCGCCGCAATTTGTGTCAGGGCAAGGCGCAACTTTGCAGGGGCGGAGGCTTCGAACGGCGCAAGCGACAGGCGCGGAAGGGTGACGCCCAGCAACGCCTCGCGCGCGGGCTCGGGCAGACGCTCGATGCGTTCAGGTGCCACGAGATCCACAAGCAGCGCGATCGGCACCTGTGTCAGTCGCTTCGAACGGCCGAGCTTCACGATGCCGAGTCCGCGGACTTCCAGCAGGCCCGAGATCGCGGCGGGCGATGTGGCGACAAGCGCGGAGCCACCCTTGGACAAAGCAGTCTGGTCGTCCGCAACGAGCCGGGCGCCATCGTCGATGAGACGCAGGGCGAGGTCGGATTTGCCGGTGCCCGAACTCCCGCGCAGCAGGACGCCGCGCCAGCGCTTGTTCGCATCCGGCAGTGCCACGCAGGTGGCATGAACGAATGTCGTGACGGTTATGGTCACTTTCGACCGCTGGCCGAGGGCAGCCGGACCGTGAAGCGGGCACCCAGCACCCTGCCGTCGGGCGCACGCCGGTTGGTGGCCGCGATCGTGCCGCCATAGGTCTCAACGATCTGGCGGCAGATCGACAGGCCGAGGCCGGAATGCTGGCCGAAATGCTCGACGGGGCGCTCGGAGTAGAAACGCTGGAAGATCGACTCGAGATTGTCTTCGGGAATGCCCTGTCCCTCGTCGTCGATGGTGACGACGAACGGGCCGTTGCGCGGTTCGCGCGAGAGCTCGATGAGGATGCGCGAACCCTTGGGCGCAAAGGAGATCGCGTTGTCGATGACGTTGCGGAACACCTGGCCGTAGCGGCCGTCATGTCCGTGCGCGACGAAGGGCGGGTTGGCGGCGACGCGGTACTCCACCTCGACTCCGGACTTCTGATTGGCCGTCACCGCATAGTGATGGACCATGTCGCGCAGGAGCTTGTCGAGTTCGACCGGCCGCACCTCGCCGCGCATCAGCTCGGCATCGAGGCGCGAGGCGTCGGAGATGTCGGAGATCAGCCGGTTCAGCCGGTTGATGTCGTCCATGACGATGCCCATCAGCTTGGCACGCCGTTCGGCATCGAGATTGGGATGGCCCGCCATCTCGATCGCCGAGCGCAGCGACGTCAGCGGGTTCTTCAGTTCGTGCGCCACGTCGGCGGCGAAGCTCTCGATCGTGTTGATGCGCAGCCACAGCGCCTCGGTCATCGAGCGCAGCGCGTCGTTCAGGTCGCCGATCTCGTCGCCGCGCTTGCCGAGGTCGGGAATCTCCGGCCGGCTTTCGCGGGCGAGGCGGACCTCGTCGGCGGCGCGGGCGAGGCGCACGATCGGCTGGGTGATGGTGCCGGCGAGGTAGAGCGACAGCAGCACCGTGATGCCGAGCGCGGCCGCCGCGATGGTCAGCATGTCGTAGCGGACCTCGCGCAGTGACGCGGCAATGGCGCGATTGTCGCGTGTCAGCAGCAGGGCGCCCAGCACCTGCTTGTAGCGCTGTACCGGCACGGCGGCGCTGAGCATCAGCCGTCCGTCCCCGGCGCTGCGAACCGCCGAGGCGTTGAAGCCGCGCAGCGCGCTGGCGGCCTCGGGGAAGTCGCGCAGGGTCGGCACGGGCTTGTCGATGTATTCGGGATAGTGATCGACGCGCGAGAGCTGGCGGGCAATCCAGTCGCTGATGCGATCACCGAGCTTGGTCTCGGTTTCCTGTGGCGGGGCCGGCACTTCCGGCGGCGGCAGTGGCACGACATGGATGCGCCCGACCTCGTTCAGCATCGCCGAATCGCCCAGCAGTTCGCCGGTCTCGCTGAACAGGCGCGCGCGCACGCCGGTCGGCCGGACCAGCCGCGTCAGCAACTGGCGCGCGGCGTCGGCGTCCATGCGGTTCACCGTCGTCTCGCCGCCGACCACCGCCACCTCGCCGATGCCGGCGGCCACCATCTCGCCCTGCACCAAAAGCGAGGCGAGCTCGGTGTCGATCAACTCCTCCTCGTAGTCGCTGAGGTAGACGGCGCCCAGGGTGAGCAATGCCACCGGGATGAGGTTGAGCAGCAGGATGCGGCGGGTCAGCGGCGAGTGGCCGCGATCGACGCTGCGCCGGCGGCGCAGCAGCGACGGCGAATCGGCAGCACCTGTCGCCGCCGCGGGCGCCTTACGCACCGCGCGCGGAAAGAGGCGGCCGAGCGCCGTCGCGATCCGGGAGCTTAAAGTCGATGACCCGAGCGGACGCGATGCGGGCTCAGGAGTCGCGGTATCGGTATCCGATGCCATAAAGCGTTTCGATCTGCTCGAACTCGCCGTCGACCTCGCGGAACTTGCGACGGACGCGCTTGATGTGGCTGTCGATGGTGCGGTCGTCGACGTAGATCGTCTCGCCGTAGGCCGCGTCCATCAGCTGGTCGCGGTTCTTCACGTGGCCGGGCCGCTCGGCAAGCGACTTGAGCAACAGGAACTCGGTGACCGTGAGGTGCACCTCCTTGCCCTTCCAGGTGCACTGGTGGCGGCTCGGGTCGAGGACCAGCTCGCCGCGCACGATGCGCTCCGCGGCGGCTTCGCCCTTGGCGCCGCCGACGTCGGCGCGGCGCAGCACGGCGCGGATGCGCTCGAGCAGCAGGCGCTGCGAGAAGGGCTTGCGGATGAAATCGTCCGCGCCCATGCGCAGGCCCAGCACTTCGTCGATCTCCTCGTCCTTCGAGGTGAGGAAGATGACCGGGAACTGTTGCGTCTTGCGGATGCGGTTCAGCAGCTCCATGCCGTCCATGCGCGGCATCTTGATGTCGAAGATGCCGAGGTCCGGCGGCGCCTGGTTCAGCCCTTCCAATGCCGACGCACCGTCGTTGTAGGTCTTGATCTGGAACCCTTCGGCTTCGAGCAGCATCGACACCGAGGTGAGGATGTTGCGATCGTCGTCGACGAGGGCGATGTTCTTGCGCACGGCGTGGCTTCTCCTGCAGCGGACAACGGCAATTTTACCATGCTATCATACACCGGGCCGTCGCCGCCGCCTCCCCGGTCCATGATACTCAACGAATAATTGCGGCTTTTTTGATCCGAAAATGACCCAAGACGACATGCCCGGCACCGTGCGTGCCCTTCTGCGCGGCCTCGACCGGGCTTCGCTGGCCACCTCCCTGCCGGGCGAGGCGGCCGGCTGGCCCTATGTCTCGCTGGTTCTGGTCGCGGTCGATCACGACCTGACGCCGATCCTGCTGCTGAGCGATCTCGCGGAGCATACCAGGGCGATCCAGGCCGACGGCCGTGTTTCCCTGTTGTTCGACGGCACCGCCGGTCTCGACCAGCCGCTGACCGGCCCCCGCGCGACCGTCGTGGGCCGCGCCGAGCGGACGGAAGACGAGCGACTGAAGGCCCGCTTCCTGGCCCGCCATCCCGACGCTGCGCTGTATGCCGGCTTCAAGGATTTCGCTTTCTATCGCGTCGCCGTCGAGCGGGTCCATCTGGTGGGCGGTTTCGGCAAGATCAGGTGGATCGACCGGGCCGAACTGGCGCCGCCGCTGGCTGCGGGGTTGGCCGACGCTGAACCGGGGATCGTCGACCACATGAACGAGGACCATGGCGATGCCGTTCAGCTCTATGCCGAGAAATTGATCGGCCGGACCGGCATTGGCTGGAAGATGACCGGCATCGATCCCGAGGGCATCGACCTGCGGCTGGGCGGACAGGTCGCCCGGCTGGATTTCGACGCACCCTTGGGCGCCGCAGGCGAAGCCCGCCAGATCCTGGTGGCGCTCGTCGGGAAAGCGCGTGCCGCCATTTGAGCGGCGGAAAGCGAGCGATATTGATTCCGCGACGCGGCATTCATTTCGCGGTTGCGAAATCCGATCCACATGATCCTCGGCACTAACTTGTCGCAGGGCCTTGCCACCCTATAGCCCTGCCAGTAGCGCATAGGGCAAGAACACCTTCGCCATTCGGATTAGCCGGAAAGCAGGAGAAACGCTGTGCATCAGGCGGGCTTCGTCGTACCGAAACTTGGACTGGAAGCGCTCGGGCTGAAGAACCCGGGCAACGTCTACTGGAACCTCCAGGTTCCCGCGCTCTACGAGGAGGCGGTCCGTCGCCGCGAAGGAGTTGTCGCCGACGGCGGCGCGCTGGTCGTCCGCACCGGCGTCCATACCGGGCGCTCGCCCAACGACAAGTTCATCGTCGAGGATTCCGAGAGCAAGCCCCGCATCGACTGGGGCAAGACTAACAAGCCGATCACGCCCGACCGCTACCGCGCCCTCTACAATCGCATGATCGCCTACGCTCAGCGTCGCGATCTCTTCGTGCGCGACTGCTGGGCCGGCGCCGATCCCGCCCATCGCATCGGCGTGCGCGTGGTCAACGAGACGGCGTGGCACAATCTCTTCGCCCGCAACATGTTCCTGCGACCGCGGCCCGAGGAACTCGAGGGCTTCAAGCCGGAGTTCACGATCCTGAACCTGCCAGGCTTCCAGGCCGATCCGAAGCTCGACGGTACCGCGTCGGACTGCGCCATCCTGGTGAACTTCACCGATCGCGTCGTGGCGATCTGCGGCACCTGGTATGCCGGCGAGATCAAGAAGTCGGTGTTCACGATCCTGAACTACCTCCTGCCGGACAAGAACGTGCTGCCGATGCACGCCTCCGCCAATGTCGGCCCCAAGAACGACGTCGCGATCTTCTTCGGCCTGTCGGGCACCGGAAAGACCACGCTGTCGGCCGATCCGACGCGCACGCTGATCGGCGACGACGAACATGGCTGGGCCGAGGACAGCCTCTTCAATTTCGAGGGCGGCTGCTACGCCAAGGTGATCAAGCTCAGCCGCGAGGCCGAGCCCGAGATCTACGCGACCACCGGCCGCTTCGGCACGGTCTTGGAAAACGTCGTGCTGGATCCGGCGACCGGCCGGCTCAATCTCGACGACGGCGCCTACACCGAGAACACCCGCGCCTGCTATCCGCTCGACTTCATCCCGAACACCTCGCCCACCGGCATCGCCGGCACGCCCGAGAACATCGTGATGCTGACGGCCGATGCGTTCGGCGTGCTGCCGCCGATCTCGCGCCTGTCGCCGGAGCAGGCGATGTACCACTTCCTCTCGGGCTACACGGCACGCGTCGCCGGCACCGAGAAGGGCGTGACCGAGCCGCAGGCGACTTTCTCGACCTGCTTCGGCGCGCCGTTCATGCCGCGCCATCCGACCGTCTACGCCAAGATGCTGGGCGAGAAGATGGCCCGCCAGAACGTGAAGTGCTGGCTGGTCAACACCGGCTGGTCGGGCGGCGGCTTCGGCGTCGGCGAGCGCATGTCGATCCGCCACACCCGCGCGATGGTGCGGGCGGCGCTCGACGGCACGCTGGCTTCGGTCGCCTCGTCGACCGACCCGCACTTCGGCATGCAGGTGCCGAGCGCCTGCCCGGACGTGCCGGGCGACGTGCTCAACCCGAAGAACACCTGGAAGGACAAGAAAGCCTACGACAGCGCCGCGCGCGACGTCGCCCAGCGCTTCGAGAAGAACTTCCAGCAGTTCGAGAGCCACGTCGACGACAAGGTCAACAAGTCGGCCATTCGCGCGGCCGCCTGAGGCAACGCGACATCGCTTATGCACGGCGGACATCCTATGATGTCCGCCGCGTGAGCCCGATTTCCGAGAACCCCCTTCCCGCAGCGGCGGCAGCCCTGCGCCGGACCTGGCGCCTGCCGCTGGTCGCCGCGCTGGCGGTGGCCTTCGTCTCGCTCTCGCTGATTTCCGGGATCGCCTACATCGTCGTGCTGGCCGGAGCGACCGGCACGGCCGAGCGCCTTCTGGTCGACCGCGCCGCCCGGGTGGTCGATGGGCAGGTCGCGCTCGTGCGCAGCCGGCTCGATCCGGTGGGCGAGCAACTCGAGCTGATCGCGGGCCTGGCCGCCGCCGGGCGCATCAACATCGAATCGCCCGTCGACGTCCGCGAGGCGCTGGCGGTCATGATGCAGCAGGTGCCCGCCGTGTCGGCCGTGGGCTTTGCCACGCTCGATCTGCAGCTGCATCGCGCCATGCGGGCGCCCGATGGGCACATCGAGCGCGAGACGCTCTCGCTCGTCGACATGCCGCAGGGCATGCAGCGCTTCCGCCAGCTCCAGACCTCCCAGCACACCTTCTGGGGCGCGATGTTCTGGAGCGACTCGATCCAGCAGCCGGTGGTCAACGTCCGCACGCCGGTGCGGCGCATCGACAACGCCTTCATCGGCGGCCTGATCGCCACGGTGGCGGTCGGCGATCTCTCCTATCTCATCGATCCCAAGAATGGCGGCGACGGCGGCTTCTTCATCCTCATCGGGCGGGACAAGGTCCTGGCGGCGCGCCGCCTCATCGACCCGCGGGGGCTGGGCCTTTCCGAGGATCGCCCGCTGCCCACGATCAAGGAGGTCGACGACCCGGTCCTCGCCAAGATCTGGGATCCGCCGGTACGCTCGCCGCAGATCGACCGGGCGCTGGGCTCTCTCGGGCATGTCGTCGAATCAGGCGGGCGGCGCTGGGTGTTCGTCTATCGCGAGCTGAAGCGCTTCGGGCCCGATCCCTGGCTGATCGGCCAGTATTACCCGATCGAGGATGCGACCAGCGATCTCGACCGGCTTACCAACGGCGCCATCGTCGGCGCGATCACGCTGGCCGTCGCGGCGCTGCTGGCGCTGCTCATGGGACTGAGCATGGCGCGCTCGATCCGCACGCTGACCTCGGCCGCCGAGTCGATCGAGCATCTCAAGTTCGACCAGCCGTTCCATCGCCGCTCGCGTCTGCGCGAGATCGACGATGCCGGCCACAGTCTCGACAAGGCGCGCGGTGCCCTGAAATGGTTCGGCGCCTACGTCCCGCATCGGCTGGTCTTCCGTTTGATGGAGCTCGGCGAGGACGCCGTGGCGTCGCGCCGCCGCATCGTCACGGTGATGTTCACCGACATCGTGGGCTTCACGCCGCAGGCCGAGGATCTGCCGGAGCAGGAAACGGCCGAGATGCTCAACCATCATTTCGCGCTGCTGGGCGCCTGCATCGAGAACGACCAGGGCGTGATCGACAAGTATATCGGCGACTGCGTGATGGCCGTGTGGGGCGGCCTCTCCAAGATGGAGGACCATGCCGACCACGCGGTGCACGCCGCGCTCGAGATGGGCCGCGTCGTGCGGGAGGACAATCGCCAGCGCATTGCCGCGGGACAGCTTCCGGTGCGCCTGCGCATCGGGCTGCACTCGGGGCCGGTGGTCGTCGGCAACATCGGTGCGCCGGGCAGGGTCAACTACACGGTCGTCGGCGATACGGTGAACGTGGCGCAGCGCTTCGAGCAACTCGGCAAGGAGTTCATGCGCGACGACGAGGAAGTGATCGTGCTGGCGAGCGGCGACACGATCGAGGCGATGAAGCATCCGGAAGTGCTGGGCGAACTGCCGACGCCGGAATTGCGGCATGTGAAGGGCAGGGACGAGCCGGAGCAGGTCTATCGCCTGATGTGAGCGGCCACGCGCTGGACGGGATACGGTCTTCGCCGGTACTGTGCGGCCCTCCTCTCCGTTGGCATTTTCAGGGAACGAGCAGCACATGGAACGACGCAAACTTCTTGCATTGTCGACGGCCGTGCTGGCCCTTGCGCCCTTCCATGCCGTGCTCGCCCAGGATTCGAACAAGCCGTTCACCAGCGAGCAGCTCGACCAGCTGCTGGCGCCGATCGCGCTCTATCCGGATGCGCTCCTCGCGCAGGTGCTCATGGGTGCGACCTATCCGCTGGAGATCGTCGAGGCGGCGCGCTGGTCGCAGGCCAATCCAAACCTCAAGGGCGATGCCGCCGTTGCCGCGGTCAAGGACAAGAGCTGGGACGTCAGCGTGAAGTCGCTGACCGCCTTCCCGCAGACGTTGCAGATGATGAGTAACCAGCTCGACTGGACCCAGAAGGTCGGCGACGCGATGATCGGCCAGCAGAAGGACGTGGCGGCGTCGGTCCAGCGGCTGCGCGCCAAGGCCGAGGCGGCCGGCAACCTGAAGTCGACGCCGCAGCAGAAGGTGACGACCCAGTCGAGCGGCGGCGCCAATGCGATCGTGATCGAGCCGGCGAACCCGGAAGTCATGTACGTGCCGTACTACAACCCGGCCTGGGCCTACGGGACGTGGCCGTATCCGGCCTATCCGCCACCCTATTATCCGCCGCCGCCCAATTACGGAGCGGCGCTGATGTCCGGCATGATGTTCGGCCTGGGCGTCGCGGCAGGTGCTGCGATGTTCGGCGGCTGGCACTGGGGCTACAGCGGCGGTGGCTGGGGCAACAGCTACACGACGGTGAACGTGAACCGCGCGACCAGCATCAGCGCGAACAACTTCAACGCCGACCGCTACCGCAATGGCCAGTGGAATCACGATCCGGCGCATCGCGACGGCGTGCCGTACCGCACCCCGGCCGAGCGCCAGGAGTTCGGCCAGCATCGCCCCGACGCCCAGCAGCGCGAGCAGTTCCGCGGACAACTCGACGGTCGTGGCAACTACACGCAGCGCCCGGGCGAGAATCGTCCCGCCGTCGAAAACCGGCCGGCGGAGAATCGCGGCTTGGACGACCGGTTCGGCGGCGATCGCGGGGCGTTCGGCGACATCAACCGCGGCAGCAGCGGCGCCAGCCGCGACTTCGACCGAGGCAGCCAGTCCTGGGGCAACCGGAGCTGGGGCGGCGGCGGGGAGCATTTCGGCGGTGGCGGCGGCAGGTTCGGGGGAGGACGGCGATGAGCGGCTCGATGTTCCGGAGCGGACTCCTCGCCCTTGCCGTGCTGGCGGGATCCGCCGGCGGCGTGCTCGCCCAGCAGGCCGCTCCCCCGGCGACCCAGCAGGCCGCGAAGCTGCAGGGCTTCCCGACCGCCGAAGCGGCCGCCAACGCGTTCACCGACGCCGTGCGCAAGACCGACACCAAGGCCCTGGGCGAGCTGCTCGGGCCGGAATGGCGCGAGTTCGTGCCGACCACGACCGCGCAGGTCCAGGCGCGCCGGGCGGCCTATCTCGCCGCCTGGGACGAAGGTCACGAAGTCAAGGTTTCGGGCGACAAGGCGACGATCGTGGCCGGCAAGGCCGGCTGGACTCTGCCCATTCCGATCGTGAAGGACGGCGCGGAATGGCGCTTCGATACGGTGGCGGGCTGGCGCGAGATGCGCCTCCGCCAGATCGGCCATGATGAAGGTTCGGTCATCCAGACGATGCTGGCCATCGTCGATGCCCAGCGCGACTACGTGGCGCTCGATCCGATGAAGTCCGGCTCGCCGGTCTATGCCCGCCGCCTGCTCAGCTCGCCCGGCAGCAAGAACGGCCTGTACTGGGAGACCAAGCCTGGCGAGCCCCAGAGCCCGCTGGGACCGGCGGTCGCTCGTGCCCAGGTCGACGGCAACTCGCCGGACGGTCACTACGGCTACTACTTCCGCCTGCTCTATGCGCAGGGGCCTGCGGCGCCCGGAGGCGCCCGCGACTACATCGTGAACGGGCGCATGATCGGCGGCTTCGCCGCCATCGCCTGGCCCGTGCGCTACGGCGTGACCGGCGTGATGACCTTCATCGTCGACTACAAGGGCGAGGTCTATCAGCAGGATCTCGGCCCCGACACGGCGCAGCGCGCCGGGATGATGACAACCTTCAATCCTGATAAGGGTTGGGTGAAAGCGGACATGACGCCTCCGTGAGGGAGGCGTGCTTAGGGGGAGATTAGAGTGATGAAGACCAAGGTCCTGACGCTGCTCCTCGCAGCGGGCTTCCTGGGCGGCTGCAACATGAACAACCTGTCGGACGGCCAGACCGGCGCGCTGGTCGGCGCGGCGGCCGGTACCGGCATCGGCCTGGCGACCGGCGGCAGCTTCGGCGCGGTGGTCGGCGCGGGCCTGATCGGCGGCGCGGTCGGCTATCTCGGCGGCACCGCCATCGGCAACAGCAAGTAAGGGGACCGGCATGACCTCCAGGCTTTTCCTCGCCCTCGCAGGCCTCGGCGCGCTCGCCACCGTTTCGGTCTCCGCCCAGGCCCAGGCTCCGGCCGCGACGGCGCCGCTCAGCTTCGACACGGCCGCCTACGTCACCTGCCGCGAGGCGCATGCGATGAACCCGGAAGCCCGCAAGGCGCTGGCCATCTTCCTCGCCGAGCATTCGGCGCGCGTGCGCGGCGTGATGATCCCCGACGGCGAGCAGGGCGCCCAGCTCGCCCATCTGGTGCGCGGCGGCTGCACCCTGTCGCCGGACGCCTACCTGTTCACGGTCATCGACCGCGCGGTCGTGGCCGAAAGCTCCAAGCTGCCGAAGCGCCGCTAGCTCAGGTCAGCTTGATCATGACGTGCCTGGCGTAAGCCGGGCGCGCCATCAGCCGCTCGTACCACGCCCGGACATTCTTCAGGTCCGGGCGTTCTATTTCCAGCGCATACCAGCGATGGATGAAGCAGCCGACCGGGATGTCGCCGATCGTGAAATGGTCGCCCGCGACGTAGCGCTTGCCCGCAAGCCATCCGTCGAGCCGGCCGAACAGCCGGCCGGCCTCGGCGGCGGCCTTGCCGATAGCCGCCATGTCGCGCTTCTCCGGCGGTGTGCGGATCAGGCCCCAGAAGGCGATGCGCATCGGCTCGGCGATGGTGCTGAGCTGCCAGTCCATCCAGCGGTCGGCCTCGCTGCGCTGCCCGGGGTCGGTCGGCCACAGCGAGCCCGCGGCATACTTGGCCGCGAGATAGCGCACCGCCGAATTGCTCTCCCAGATGATGCGGCCGCCATCGTCGATGGTCGGCACGACGCCGTTCGGGTTCATGTCGAGATACCATTTCTGGTCGTTGCCGCCGAACGCTCCGCCGACATCGGTGCGCTCGTACTTCACGCCGCATTCGTCGGCGCACCACAGCACCTTCATCACGTTGATCGAATTGGCGCGGCCCCAGATCTTCATGACATCACTCTCCCTAAATTCAGCATTCCCATTCCGGCTTCCCGTCGACGATGCGCAACACCTGCTTGGCATTGGGATCGTCGGCGTTGGACTGTGATTTGCCAGTAAATGCCACTCGCTCGTCATCAAGCCAGACCGGATCGGGCCTGATCAAATCGTACCGGCCGGCGCCCGGACAGGCGGGCTTGCTCGCCACCTCAAGAACGCGCGGGGGGGCGGCTTTCAGATCGATCAACTCCATTGGGTTACCGATGAGCGGGCTGGCCTCCCAGGCGATCGCGTATTGGCCCGACGGAGAGAGTGTGGGCGGTGCCGAGACTTTTGTCACACCGCCGTCGCGGGCGGAAATGAGATAGGCCTGTCTTGCCTCATGCATGGAGACGTCGACGACGTAGAGACGATGCTTTGGCCACCATGCGATCAGCTTGTGACTCCGGCAAACCTCCGGCGGCAGACAAGGGCCGGGAATGTCGACGATTTGCACCGATCGACCTCCGTCGAGCTGCAAATGCAGGCTGGTGGAAGTGCGGAAAGCTCGATCAGGCAGCCCGGCAACCACTTGTGCGTCGCTGCCAGCAGTTTGCATGAACTGTGGAATCTGCTCGCAACACGGGAAGCTCTCCGCCAGCACGATCGATCCCCACACCGGTTCCGCCGGCATCTTCGTTGGCGACTGGGCGACTGCATTCAGTGCAATGCCCGCCGCGAGAACAGCCGAAGCGGCGAGGACCGCGCGCATCGACCGCCACTTAATGAGCAGCCGCCCAGTTGTCGCCGACGCCGGCTTCAACAACCAGCGGGACGGTCAGCGAGGCGGCGCCTTCCATGATCTTGCGGGTCACGTCCTTGGTCTTGTCGAGCTCCTTCTCGGGCACTTCGAACAGGAGTTCGTCGTGCACCTGTAAAAGCATCTTCGCCTTGAGCTTGGCGGCCGAGAGAGCGCCGGGCAGGCGGATCATCGCGCGCTTGATGATGTCGGCGGCGCCGCCCTGCAGCGGGGCGTTGATCGCGGCGCGCTCGGCGAAGGCGCGCATGCCCTGGCTCTTGTCGTGGATGAAGCGCAGGTGGATCTTGCGGCCGAACGGCGTCAGCACGTAGCCGTGCTTGCGCGCGAACTCCTTGGTGCGCTCCATGTAGTCGCGGATGCCGGGATAACGCTGGAAGTACTTGCCGATGTACTCCTTCGCCTCCTGCTGGCCGATGCCGAGCTGGTTGGCGAGGCCGAAAGCCGAGATGCCGTAGATGATGCCGAAGTTGATCGCCTTGGCGCGGCGGCGCATCAGCGGGTCCATGCCCTTCACCGGCACACCGAACATCTCGCTCGCCGTGATGGCATGGATGTCGTCGCCGCGCGCAAAAGCTTCCTTCAGTTCGGGGATGTCGGCGACGTGCGCCAGCAGGCGCAGTTCGATCTGCGAATAGTCGGCGCTGAGCAGCTTGTAGCCCGTCTCGGCGATGAAGGCCTGGCGGATCTTGCGGCCTTCCTCGCTGCGCACCGGGATGTTCTGCAGGTTGGGATCGGTCGAGGCGAGGCGGCCCGTGGCGGCGCCGGTCATGTGATACGAGGTGTGGACGCGGCCTGTCTTCGCATCGACCTGTCGCATCAGCGCGTCGGTGTAGGTGCCCTTCAGCTTGGCGAGCTGGCGGTGCTCCAGGATCTTCACCGGCAACGGATGGCCTTGGGCGGCGAGATCGTCGAGCACCGAGGCGTCGGTCGCCCATGAGCCGTTCTTGTTGCGCTTGCCGCCCGGCAGCTTCTGTTCGTCGAACAGGATTTCACCCAACTGCTTGGGCGAACCGACGTTGAACTCGCGGCCGGCGATCTTGTGGATCTCGCCCTCGAGTTCGGCCAGGCGCTTCTCGAAGTCGGTGCTGAGCTTCTTGAGCTTCAGCGCATCGACCTTGATGCCCGCGCTTTCCATCGTGAGCAGCACCGGGATCAGCGGCCGTTCGATCGTCTCGTACATCGACGTGACGCGCTCCGGCACCAGCCGCGGCTTCAGGCGCGCCCAGAGCTGCATGGTGACGTCGGCGTCCTCGGCGGCATAGTCGCGCGCCTTGTCGAGCGGCACCTTGTCGAAAGTCACCTGCTTGGCGCCGCTGCCGGCCACGTCGGAGAATTTTATGGTCTTCTGGCCGAGATGCAGCTCGGCCAGCTCGTCCATGCCGTGATTGTTCTTGCCGGCATCGAGGACGAAGGAGATCAGCATCGTGTCGTCGACCGGGCCGATCTCGATCCCGTGCCGTCGGAACACCGCCATGTCGTACTTGATGTTCTGGCCGACCTTCAGCACCGCCGGGTCTTCGAGCAGCGGCTTCAGTTTGGCGAGCGCCGTCTTGAGCGGGATCTGCCCGTCGAGCAGCTTGCCGGCATCCTTGTCGCCGCCGTCGCCCAGAAGGTCGAGAGCGCCCTGTACTGCAGCGCCGGGAACGCGGTGCATCAGCGGCAGGTAGGCCGCGCGCCGCCGCGTCGAGTTGACGTCGCCCCACGGTCCTTCGAGCAAGGCGAGCGAGACGCCGACGAGGCCGGCATTGTTGGAATCGAGCCCGTCGGTCTCGCAGTCGAACGCCACGGTGCCGGCTCGGGTCGCTTCGGCGATCCATTCGTCGAGCAGCTTCTCGTCCTGGATCAGCTCGTAGTCGGCGGTCGTGAAGTCGCGGTTAGGCTTCTTCGACGCCGACGCGGCCGGTGCCGGCGTGGGCTCGGCCTTCTTCGCCAGGGCCGGCGCGGACGCCGGCACGACCGGCGCCGTGGCTTCGCCCAGCTCGCTGGTGAAGCGTTGCAGCATCGTCCGGAAGCCCTGCTGCTCCAGCCAAGGCAGCAGTACGTTGGGATCGGGCTTCCTCTTGTCGAAGGAATCGGGATCGGCTGGCGCGGGCGCATCGTCGCGCAGGGTCACGAGCTGCTTGGAGATGCGGATCAGCTCGGCATTGTTCTCGAGCGACTCGCGGCGCTTGGGCTGCTTGATCTCCTTGGTGCGCTCCAGCAGCGCTTCCAGAGAGCCGTACTCGTTGATGAGCTGGGCCGCGGTCTTGATGCCGATGCCCGGGGCGCCCGGCACGTTGTCGGTCGAATCGCCCGCCAGCGCCTGCACGTCGACGACCTTGTCGGGCGTCACGCCAAACTTCTCGAACACCGCCTCGGGCCCGAGCTTGATCTTCTTGATCGGGTCCATCAGCTCGACGCCCGGCCGCACGAGCTGCATCAGGTCCTTGTCGGACGAGACGATCGTGCAGGTGCCGCCGGCTTCGAGCGCCATGCGGGCGTAGGTCGCGATCAGGTCGTCGGCTTCGAAGCCGTCGAGTTCGCAGACCGTGACGTTGAAGGCGCGCGCTGCCTCGCGGATCAGCGGAAATTGCGGGATCAGGTCCTCCGGCGGCTCGGGCCGGTTGGCCTTGTACTTGTCGTAGATCTTGTTGCGGAAGGTGATGCTGCCCGCATCGAGGATCATGGCGATGTGGTCGATTTCGGGATTGTCGAGAAGATCGGCCACCAGCATGCGGCAGAAGCCGAACACCGCGTTGATCGGCGTCCCGTCCGGCCGGTTCATCGGCGGCAGGGCGTGATAGGCGCGGAACAGGTAGCCCGAGCCGTCGATCAGGTAGAGGTGACGGATCGGCTTGTTCTCGCCGTCCGCCGGGGTCTTCGCGGGAGCCTTGGATTTCGCCATGCCCAAGGCCTAGCACGCTGGGCCCTGCGGGGGGAGGTGGGGCTGTGATACGATCGGTGCATGGCGATCGTTCTGTCCGAGAATTTCCGCGCCCTGTTCTACGCGCCCTTCTACGCAGCGCATGCGACAGGGGCCTTCACCCGGACCGGCATCGACGTCCAGTTGAAGTCGTCGCCCGATCCGCTGGAGGCCGCCCGCGCGCTGCGTGCGGGGGAAGTCGACGTGATGTGGGGCGGGCCGCTGCGGGTCATGATCGCGCGCGACAAGGATCCGGGCTCGGATCTCGTCTGCTTCTGCGATGTCGTGGCACGCGATCCCTTCTTCGTCGTGGGCGCGCGGCCGCGGCCCGATTTCAGGTTGGCCGATCTCCTGTCGGTGAAGCTCGCCACGGTATCGGAAGTGCCGACCCCCTGGGTCTGCCTGCAGGACGATCTGCGGCGCGCCGGCTTCGATCCCGCGAAGATCGACCGGATCGCCGACAGGACCATGGGCGAGAACGAGACCGCGTTGCGCGAGGGTAAGGTCGATGCCGTGCAGGTCTTCCAGCCCTATGCCGAGCAGCTGATCTCGACGGGCGCCGGCTACATCTGGGACGCCGCCGCCGATCGCGGCCTCACCGCCTACACCACGCTGGTGACGCGCCGCGGGCTCCTCAGCGACCGCGCCGACGACCTCTCGCGCATGATCCGAGGTATCGACGCGACCCTGAAATGGTTCGCCACGGCACCGTCGTTCGACATCGTCGATGCGGTGCAGTCGTTCTTTCCCGACGTGTCGCGCGACCTGTTCGCAGCCTGCATCGACCGCTATCGCGCGCTCGACCTGTGGGGACCCGATCCGGTCATCCGGCGCGAAGGCTACGACCGCCTGCACGCCGCCATGCGCTCGTCGGGCACGCTGTCGCGCGACATCGCCTTCGAAGACGTGGTCGACACGAAGCTCGCGTCGGCCGCCATCGGTGGGGTTACTCGGGCTTGATGCCCTTGTCCTGGATGATCTTGCCCCAGCGGTCGGACTCGGCCCGCACGAAGGCGGTGAACTCGGCCGGCGTGTTGCCGCCGGGCTCGGCGCCCAGCGCCGCCATCTGCTCCTTCACGCTGGCGCTGCGCAGGGCGTTCGCCACTTCGTCGTAGAGCCTGCCGGCAATCACGGGGGACGTGTCCTTCACGAGGAAGAGTCCGTTCCAGCCCACGACCTCGTAGCCCGTCACACCGGACTCGGCGATGGTGGGAATCTCCGGCGCCAGCGCGGCGCGATGGTCTGTCGTGACGCCCAGGGCCTTCAACTTGCCGGACTTCACCAGCGGCAGGGTGCCCGGCATGTTCTCGATCATGAAGCTGAGCTGGCCGGCGACGAGATCGGCCAGCGCCGGCGCACCGCCGCGATAAGGCACGTGCGTGACGTCGATGTTGGCCATCGACCGGAACAGTTCGGTCGCGAGGAACGGCGTGCTGCCGACGCCGCCCGATCCGTAGTTCAGCTGGGCGGGCTTCGCGCGCGCCAGCGCGATCAGTTCGGTGACTGAATTCGCCGGCAGCGACGGATGCGCGACCAGCAGCAGCGGTGCGGTGTTGACCAGAGTGAGCGGAATGAAATCCGTCATCGGATCGTAGGGCATCTTCGCCATCAGGAACGGATTGACCACCAGCGACGGATTGCCCATCAGCAGCGTGTAACCGTCGGGCGGCGCCTTCGCGACGACGTCGGCGCCGATCATGCCGCCCGCGCCGGGGCGATTGTCGATCACGATTTGCTGTCCGAGCGCGGGGCCGAGATGCTGGGCCAGCAGGCGCGCCATGATATCGAGCACGCCGGCGCCGGCGGGAAACGGCACGACCATGCGGATCGGACGATCGGGCCAGGTCTGCGCCAGCGCCCCGCGCGCGAGCAGGGTGAGGGGCAGCGAAAGAGCGAGCAGGCGACGCTTGGACAGGGACGGCATCAGGCACCTCGAACCGGTCACGCGACTTTAGGGCAATGCGCCTTTCATGCCATCTCGCATTGCGAAGCGTTCGCAAAAACCCGCGACGTTACGTGCCTTGCCGTGCACGAAGCGCGAGGCTATCTACGCCTTGTCATCGGGGAGTAGCCGGCCTCACCCCAGAGGCGGATGCGTCAACAGACTTGGTTCTCCGGAACCATGGCGCATTCGGCGACCGACGGTCCTTCAGGACCGCGCTTGGCGAGACCTTTGGCTTCCAGCATCTTCACCCGCGGGATCGGGCAGTGTTGGGAGTCAATGGTTCGTGCTCGGTCCCGCTATGTGATTCACCGTGGAAGCCTTTCTTGTTTCTACAGGACTCGTTGCCGTCGCCGAGATCGGGGACAAGACGCAGCTCCTGGCCATGATTCTCGCCACCCGTTATCGCCGTCCGATTCCCATCATCCTGGGCATCCTGGTCGCGACGCTCGCCAACCATGCGCTCGCCGCCTGGGCCGGTGCCGCCGTCGCCGCGTGGCTGGGACCCGACGCGATGCGCTGGATCCTGGGCGTGATGTTCCTCGCCATGGCGGTGTGGTGCCTGATCCCCGACAAGGCGGATGAAGGCCCCAAGGTCGCGGGCGCGGCCGGCGCGTTCATCGCCACGGCGGTCGCCTTCTTCCTGGTCGAGATCGGCGACAAGACGCAGATCGCCACGGTGGCGCTGTCGGCGCGCTTCAACGACCTGGTTGCCGTCACCGCCGGCACAACCTGTGGCATGATGATCGCCAACGTGCCCGCCGTGCTGTTCGGCGACGTGCTCTCGCGCAAGGTGTCGCTGAAGCTGGTCCGCTCGCTCGCGGCAACGGCCTTCGTGGTGCTGGGCCTGATGGCGCTGCTGAAGCTCGACATGGGCCTGCTGGGCTGAGCCCACGCAGCAAAGAACTCTTCTCCTCCCCCGTCTTACGGGGGAGGAATTGAATTTGGCTACGCCACCTTGTTCGACAGTCGGCCGAGACCGTCGATCTCGATCGTGACGCGGTCGCCGCGCTTCAGGAACTTCGGCGGCGTGAAGCCGATGCCGACGCCGACCGGCGTGCCTGTGGCGATGATGTCGCCGGGCTTCAGGGTGATGCCGGCGGAGATCGTCTCGACCAACGTCGGGATGTCGAAGATGAGGTCGCGCGTATTGGCGTCCTGGCGCAGCTCGTCGTTGACCCAGCACTTCACGTTGAGGTTCTCGGGCTCGACCTCGTCGGACGTCACCAGCCACGGACCCATCGGACAGAAAGTGTCGAGCGACTTACCAAGGAACCACTGCTTGTGCTTGCCCTGCAGGTCGCGCGCGGTCACGTCGTTGATGATCGTGTAGCCGCAGATGTGGCTATAGGCATCAGCCTTCTTGATGCCGCGGCCGCCCCTGCCGATGACGAGGCCGAGTTCGGCTTCGTAGTCGACCGAATCGCTGACGCCTTCGGGATAGCGGATGTCCTCACCGTCGGCGATCACGCATTCCGGCGCCTTGGTGAAGATGATCGGCGCGGTCGGGATCGCGTCGGCGGCGGAGCTGGCGCTGCTGTCGAAGCCCGAGCGGGTGAATTCCTTGGCATGCTCGTGATAGTTCTTGCCGACGCACATCACGTTGCGCGCAGGACGCGGGATCGGCGCCTCGATCTTCACCGCCGACAGCGGCAGGCCCGCGCCGGCCGGCTTCAGCTTCGACTTGATCGAGTCGAGTTCGCCCACGATCGCGCCGAGATCGGCAACGGGGCGTCCCAGCATCTCTTCCAGCGGCCAGAAGCTCTTGCCGTCGGCGCCGACGAGGGCGGCCTTGGTGCGGCCCTCGTGGGTAATCGTCGCGAGCTTCATTGCGTCTTGCCCTGCTCGCCGGCGTCTTTGCCCCAGCCCTTCTTCTCGGCATCGAAGAACGACGCGAAGACCTTGCGGATCGTGCTCTCGCCGATGTCGCGCGTGATGAACACGACGCGGCTCTTGCGGTCGTCACCCTCGGGCCAGGCGTCGAGCGTGGCCGGTGGATGGAAGACGTGCTGCACGCCGTGGATCACGACGGGCTTGTCGGTGTCCTTGACGTTGAGGATGCCCTTCATGCGCAGCAGGTCGGGCCCGCGATAGGTCACCAGCGCGTCGAAGGCGGCGGCCACCGTCGACCAGCTCATCGGCTCGTCGAAGGTCATGCAGAAGGAGCGGATGCGGTCGTCGTGGCGGTTGACGTCGTGCGGGTTCTGTTCGCCGCTACCGTGATGCGAATGGCCATGATCGTGCTCATGACCGTGGTCATGCCCGTGATGATGATGGCCGTGGCCATGATCGTGCCCGCCCTCATAGGCTTCCGCCTGCAGCCACTTCTTCACGTCGGCGCTCTTGGTCTCGGGGTTGTAGAGGCCGGCATTGAGGATCTGGTTGGGATCGATCTCGCCCGTGGCGACCGTGTGGAACGGCGCGCCGGGATTGAGATGAGCCAGCCGGTGCTTGAGGTCGGCGAGCTTGGGCGCATCGGCGATGTCGACCTTGGTGAGCAGCAGGCGGTCGGCGACGGCGGCCTGCTTCACGGCTTCCTCGTGATTGTCGAGCGTGCTGGCGCCGTTCACGCCGTCGACCGTCGTCACCACGCCGTCGAGGCGGTAGCGCGAGGCGAGCAGGGGATCGGTCATCAGCGTGTGCAGGATCGGGGCGGGATCGGCGAGGCCCGTGGTCTCGACCACCATGCGCTTGAACGGCGAGACCTCGCCGCGCGAGCGCTTGAGGAACAGCTCGCTCATCGTGCGCACCAGGTCGCCGCGCACCGTGCAGCACAGGCAGCCCGAGTTCAGCGTCACCATGCCCTCGTCGTCGGACTTCTCGACCAGCAGGTGGTCGAGGCCGATCTCGCCGAACTCGTTGATGATGACGGCGGTGTCGGCCAGTTCCGGCCGGCGCAGCAGCTTGTTCAGCAGGGTGGTTTTGCCGCTGCCGAGGAAGCCCGTCAGCACCGTGACGGGAATGCGCTGCTCGGCGGCGTTCTGCGTGTCGCTCATTCGGGGGATCCTGTGGGGTATCCTGTGTTCGGGATCACGCCCGCCAGAAGCACTCGGCCTTCCTGAACTCCTTCCAGGCCCGCTCCAGCTTGCGGCGGCGGCGCTTCTCGCCGCTCATCGCCTGCCTCGCGAGAGCCTTGAGCGGTGCGGCCGTGTCCTCGTTGGGACGGGCGGCCATGGCGATGTCGGCCAGCATAGCGGCCGCCGTCGCGCGATCGTTCAAGGCGCCGAGCGCGCCCTGCAGACGCGTCGTCGCCTCGATATAGGGCTTGGCCGCGGGGGAGGCAAAGGCGGGGCTGAGATAGGTCGCGGCGTAGCGCAGCTTCTTGAAGGCGATGCGCAGGTCGTGAAGCTGCTCCTCGTCCATCTGGTCCATCAGGCGGCCGCGGCGCACGACCTTCTCGTGACGGCGCTCCAGTACGGCGTGCCCGAACTCGTCGAGGCGCAGGGCACCAGCGGCCCCGGCGGCGGCCGGACCGGCCGCGAAGGCCGCGAGCTTGCGGTCGAACTCGTCGTAGCGGGCGCTGGCGAGGGCGGCGCGGGCGCGCTCGAGATGGACCTCGGCCACGCGCGCGGCCACGCGCTTCACCACCGGGGGCACGTCGGTCACGCTTTCGGTCAGAAATACATGCAGGTCGCGTGCGGGTCCGCATTCGGCGGCCAGCCATCTGGCCTCCGCCGACAGGCTACGCACGTCCGGACCGTCCACGGCGGGGCGGAAGACGCTGAACGCAGCCCGCAGGCGGCGCAGGGCCACGCGGGCCTGGTGAATGCCGATCGGACGCTTGCTGGTCAGGACGATGGTACGATTCCTGGACAGATCGGACCGACAGGAGGCCGCGATCAACCGCAGGGCGACATCGGGAGGTGTTTCAGCGTTCGGTTTTTTGGCGCGGGCTGACATCCCGGCCGACCGTAGCGACCGTGGAAAGCCGGGCAACCGCAAAGAACGACAGTCTGGTTAAGGTTTTATTGCAGCGCGGGAGGTGTAGAATTAGCCCGGTTTTGCAGATTTCGCTGGCCGGCCCGATGTTTAGCCGTTTCCGCATCGCCACCGTTTGCAGTGGCGGGCGCCGCCCGGCGTAGCCTAGAATCACGCCATGAGTATCGATGCGGCAGCCTTCAAGAAGGGCATGCGCCACCTCGCGGCGAGCGTAACCCTGATCACCACCAAGCTTCAGGACCAGCGGGGCGGCCTGACTGCCACAGCGGTCTGCTCGGTTTCGGCCGAGCCGCCCCAGATCCTGGTCTGCGTCAACAAGACCGCGAGCGCCCACGATCCGATCGGGGAGGCCGGGTTCTTCTGCGTCAATATTCTATGTCCCGAGCATCGAAAGCTGGCGGAGCGCTTCGCGGGCATGGATGGTATCGAGGGCGACGACCGGTTCAACGACATGGGCGAATGGACGACGCTCACCACCGGCGCACCGGTTCTGGTCGGCTGTCCGGTTTCGTTCGACTGCAAACTCGTCACCGAGCTGTCGGCCGGCACGCACACGATCTACATCGGCGAGATCGTCGATGTGGCGCTGCACGAGACCAACCTGCCGCTGCTCTACGCCGACGGTACCTTCGTGCACGGCGCGGCGCTCAAAAAGGCTGCCCAGGCAGCCTGACGCAGCGGGGTTGCGCCCCCGCACCAACCCACTATGTTCCCGCCCGCCCGAACGAGCGCCTGCTGGGGCGTCGCCAAGCGGTAAGGCAGAGGATTTTGATTCCTCCATTCCCAGGTTCGAATCCTGGCGCCCCAGCCAACGCGTCCCGTCCGAGGGCTTGGACGTCCGTCCGGGATGAATCGCTCGAGCGACAAGGTCTATGAATTTTCTGAAGAATACGCTTCTCGTTGTGGTCCTCACGGCCGTCTGTGCGCTCTGCCTCGAGGGCATGACCCGTTTGTTCCTCGACAACGGCATGCTCTACGAACTCGAGATGTGGCGGTATGCGCGTGACGTGAAGGTGCGCGACATGCGGCCCGACCTCGGTCATCGCCATCGTCCCAATGCCGAGGCCCAGCTCATGGGCGTGAAGGTGACGACCGATTCGCACGGGTTCCGGTCGTCCGAGATTCCGGAGACGGCGCCTGCTGGCGTGGCGCGCATCGCCTTCGTCGGCGATTCGACGACGCTCGGCTGGGGCGTCGCCCAGGACGAAACCGCCGCCGCCCGCGTGACGGCCGCGCTGGTCAAGGAAGGCCGCAAGGTCGACAGCTACAACCTGGGCGTCGGCAATCACAACACGCTGCAGGAACTCACGCTTTTCCGCGACAGCGCCGCGAAGATGAAGCCCGACATCATCGTGCTGAGCTACTTCATCAACGATGCCGAGCCGATGCCGACCTACGGCCAGACCTCGTGGCTCGACGAGCATTCGGCGGCCTGGGTGGTCTTCAAGTATCGCCTCGATTCGCTGATGCGCCAGTTCGGCGAGGCGCCCGACTGGAAGCGCTACTACCGCGAACTCTACAAGGATGATGCCGCCGGCTGGCAGCAGACCCGCAAGGCCATCCAGGGCTTCGCCACGACCGCGCGCGAGATGGGCGCCAGGCTGGTGGTGTTCAACATCCCCGAGCTGCGCGAACTGAAGCCCTATCCGTTCCCCGAAGTCACCGCCAAGGTGAGGGCCGATGTCGAGGGGCTGGGCGTGCCGTTCTTCGACATGCTGCCGACGGTCGAGAATCTCGATCCGGCCAGCCTCTGGGTGACGGTCCCCGATCCGCACCCCAATGGCGCGGCGATGGCGGCGTTCACCACGATGATGGTGCCCGAGCTCAATTCGCTGCTGGACGGTCTTTGCAAGGACCAGGGCAAGGGCTGCAGGTAATGCGTTTCCTGAAGGACGCGATCCTCTTCCTGGTCTCGATGGCGCTGTGCGTCGTGGTGGCCGAGGGCGTCGTCCGCTACATCGACGGCTACACGATCTTCTACATGCCGCTCAGCGAGCCCACGGGACTGGCGAGCGTGAAGCAGGGTTCCGTCGACAAGGTGCCGCGCGCAGCCGGTGTCGAGCGCGAGTGGTTCTCCACCGAACCCGCGCCGCTCGCCAACAAGCGTGCCATCCCCGAGGACTGGGAACGCCTCTATCGCTTCGTCGAGGCCAATCCGGTCGGCGGCTGGACGTTCCGTCCCTCCGATGCCTTCAAGGTCTGGAACACCAGCTTCTCGGGCGATCCCTGCAAGCACTGGTTCCTGCGCCACGCGCCGGGCCAGCTCTTCCTCTACGACGCGCCCGACGGGCAGGAGCGCCCGCCCTATCGCTTCCTGCCCGACGTCACGATCCCGAGCGGGCTCACGACCAACCAGATCGGCTGGCGCGGACCGCCGATCGAGAATCCGCGGCGCGAGAAGACGGTGCGCATCGTCTTCGTCGGCTCCTCGACCGTCGTCGAGGCGCACCATCTGCCGTTCTCCTGGCCGGAGTATGTCGGCCACTGGATGAACATGTGGTCCAAGGCCAAGGGTCTCGGCATCAGGTTCGAGGTGCTGAACGCGGGCCGCGAGAGCATCATCTCCGACGATATCGCCGCCATCGTGCGCACCGAAGTGCTGCCGCTGCGCCCCGACCTCGTCGTCTATCACGAGGGCGGCAACCAGTTCCGGCCGGCCTCGATCGTCGAGAAGGTGCCGGAGGTTCCGGTCGCTCGCCCGTCGACCGCGCAGGAGCCGGCGGCGGTGGCGTGGCTCAAGGCCGGCGCGCGCTACTCGGCCCTGATCGGTCGCATCCAGGCCGCGTTCGCCATTGCCGGCGCCGGCACGGGCGGCGGCGGCGAATGGCCCAAGCCCGATTACAAGGTGGTATGGCCGGAAGGGCTCGACGAGATGTCGCCGCAGCTCGACTTCGCCAACCTGCCGGTCAGCCTGAGCCTCATCCAGAAGCAACTCGACCAGATCCGCGGCGACCTCGCGTCGATCGGTTCGGACATGGCACTGTCGTCGTTCTTCTGGATGGTGAAGGACGGGCTGGTCGTCGATCCGGTCCGGCATCGCTACATCATCGAGCAGCTCAACGTCGCCAACTGGCCGTACCGCTATCGCGACCTCGAACGGCTGGCGAAGTTCCAGAACCGCTTCTTCGCGAAGTACGCCGCCACGCACGGCATCGACTTTCTCGACATCGTCGGCAACATGCCGTTCGACCCCGACCTCTTCACCGACGCCGTGCACACGAATTACGCGGGCACGCGCATTCGCGCCTGGACGGCCTTCAACCTGCTGGTGCCGATCGTCGAGAAGAAGCTCGCCGACAAGGCCTGGCCGCGCGCCTGGCCCGCCGGTACCTCGACGGCACTTCCGACATTCTCGCCACGCCTGACCAAGCTCGACTGCGCGAAGTAATCTCAGGCCGCGTACCGGCCGAGATGCTCCAACAGCAGTTCGTTCACGCGCGTCGGCATCTGGTCGGCGGCGTAGTGGCCGACGCCGGGAAGCACTTCGAACTTGTACGGCGCGTCGATGAACTCGCCGGTGCCCTCGGCGGCGGCGCGGCCTACCGTGTCGTCGGCATCGCCCCAGACATAGAGCGTCGGCACCTTGATGGGGCCGAGCAGCATCCGCTCGCCGCGCGCGCGATACCACGCCAGCGCGGCTTCCATCGCCGGCACGTTGCCGAGCACCGAGAGATGCAGGTCGATGGCGTCCGCCGGCACGCCTTCCTTCGCATGCCGCTTGCGCAGCCAGGCGCCGTCGTTCTCCAGCACCTTCTGTACGGCATCGGGTTCGAGGAAGGCCTGGTGATGGCCGGAGCGCCGCTTCTGCTCGCCGTCGGGCATGGCGAGCGCGCGCGCAAACGACAACGGATGCGGCCGCGACAGGATGGTGAGCGAGCGCAGCTTCTCCGGATGACGGAAGGCGATGGCCCAGGCGAGGCTCGCGCCCCAGTCGTGGCCGACCAGATGGAAGCGCTTGTCGCCGTGCCCGACCGCCGAGACGAGATCGAGGGCGTCACCCGTGAGCTTGTCGAAGCGATAGGAATCGAGATTGGCCGGATCGGGCCGTGCGCCGGCCGAGTAGCCGCGCTGGTTGGGCGCCACGGCGAAGTAGCCCGCCTGGCCCAGCGCCGGCACCTGCGCCTTCCAGAAATGCCGCGACACGCCGAAGCCGTGCAGCATCAGGACCAGCGTGTCGTCGTCCTTGCCGGCGACCGACACGTCGAACACCAGGCCAGGCGCGGTCTCGATCCTGCGGACTTCCATGCCTTCATTCTCCTTCGCCGGTTCCGGCGCGGCCCCACTTCGTTTCGAGGCGTCGCCACGCGCGAGTCAGTCGCGCGGCGCGATCCTCGAACAGGTCGGGGGCGGCTTCCTTGCCCAGCAGTGTTTCCTCGACCTCATGATGCGGCCGCATGCTGCCATCGGCCAACAGGTGCTCCACCTTGACGCCGCGCTCTGCGAGACGGCGCGACACCAGCACCGTGCGATGGCAGTCGAGCGGCTCCTTCTCGGCACACATCAGGCAAAGCGTCGCGTCGTTCGCGCCGTCGATCACGCGATCGAGGCCGGCCTTGAAGTCGGGTCGTGCGGCGAGCTGGTCGTAGCTGCCGCCGCCGTGCGGCTTCCCGCCGAGGGCCGCGCCTTCATGCACATAGGCGATGCCGGCCTCGGCCAGCGACTTCGCGAGCTTCTCACGGCCGAACTGCGGATGGCGGCGTGACCACGGCATGGAACGCACGTCGACCAGCCGCTCGACGCCGCCCGCCTTGAGGAGCGCCACGAAGCGCTCGATGGAATGGTTGGAGTGGCCGATGGTCTTGATCGGTTTCATGCGAGACGACGCACCCGGTCGATGAAGGCCAGCGTCGCGGCCGAGGCTTCGTCGCGGCGGCAGGCGAGGTTGAGCGGCACTTTCAGCGGCGGCCGCCCGGTGAGCGGGCGATAGGTTACACCTTCCAGCGGCAGTCGGCTGAGCGAGGCCGGCACGATGGTGATGCCGAGACCGGCCGCCACCAGGTTGAGCGTCGAGACGATGCGCGGCGCTTCCTGGCTGATGTGCGGGCTGAAGCCGGCCGCGGCGCAGGCCGCGATGATGACGTCGTACAGCCCGCGCCCGTCGGAGCGGCGGTAGAGGATGAAATCCTCCGCCGCGAGATCTTTTAGCGTCAGCTTCGATTGCCGCGCGAGCTTGTGTCGTGTCGGGAGGGCGACGGCCATCTCTTCGTGCAACAGTTCCTCGACCGCGAGCCCCTGCAGATCGTTGAGACCGGAGCGGATGAAGGCGATGTCCAGCCGCTCGTCGCGCACCGCCGCCAGCAGATCGCCGGAGCTGCTCTCTTCCAGCACGAAAGAGATGTCGGGCCGCTCGCGGCGGAACTCGCGGATGGCGCGGGCTACCAGCGGATGGAAGGGCGCGGAGGTGGTGAAGCCTACCGCGATGCGCCCGGTCTCGCCGCGCGCCGTGCGGCGGGCCTTTACCGTCGCGCGCTCGACGCCGGCCAGGATCGCCTCGGCATCGGCGAGGAAGGAGCGGCCGGCGTCGGTCAGGCTGACGCCGCGCGGATGGCGCAGCAGCAATGGCGCGCCGATCTCGCGCTCCAGCGCACGGATCTGCTGGCTGAGCGGGGGCTGCTGCATGTGCAGCTTCTCGGCGGCGCGCGTCACATGGCCCTCGCGGGCAACGGCGACGAAGTAGCGGAGGTGTCGCAGTTCCACTGTGATATCCGTAAAGTATCTAAATCTCATTTATCATATATTTGAACACTGCATAAGTCAGGCCTAGACCAAGTTCCTTCCCGGGAACGCGCGGGGCGCTCACCGAAGGGATGGCGAGGGCAAGATGACGATCACGATGGCTCTGGGACTTGGCGTCCTGATGGTGTTCACCGCGTTCCTGTCCGGCATCTTCGGGATGGCGGGCGGCATGGTCCTGATCGGTGTCCTGCTCTTCGTGCTGCCGCTGCCCATGGCCATGGTGCTGCATGCGGTGACGCAGATGGCCTCCAACGGCTGGCGCGCGCTGTTGTGGCGGCAGCACATCCAGTGGCGCATCACCGTCTTCTACGTGATGGGCTGCTTCATCTCCGTCGGCATCTGGTCGCTGACGCTCTACGTGCCGGAGAAGGCCGTCGCGCTGCTGATGCTGGGCGTCTCGCCGTTCCTGCTGCGCATCGTGCCGGCGAAGCTGATGCCCGTGACCCTGGGTCCGGTACAGGCGCTGGGCGGCGGCGTCGCCTGCATGGCGCTGATGCTGCTCACCGGTGTTACAGGCCCGCTGATGGACCAGCTCTTCCTGCGCTCGTCCATGAACCGGCGCCAGATCGTGGCGACCAAGGCCTCGTGCCAGGTGTTCGGCCATGGCTCGAAGCTCCTCTATTTCGGCGCGCTGATCGAGGGTGCGGGTTCGGTCGAACCGTGGGTTCTGGCAATGGCCGTGGGTGCCTCGATGCTCGGCACGTCGCTCGGCAAGACCATCCTCGAACGCCTGTCGGACGGCCAGTTCCGCACCTGGGCGGGGCGGCTCATCACGGTTCTGGGCCTCTACTATGTCGGCTACGGCTTGGTGCTGCTGACCGGGATTGCCTAAGATGGCGCGTGGACATTCCAGCAGGATTTCGAGAACTCACTGAAGCGACTGGTTTCACCGCGGCCAACGGCCCGTGGTTCGAAAAGGTCGAGGGCAACAGGGTCTGGCGTGGCTTCATGCCGGGCCCGCAACATGCCAATGCGCTGGGCATCGTGCATGGCGGCATGATGGCCGCTTTCATCGATGCCGCGCTTGGCTCGGTCGTCTATCACGCCATTGACCGGCGCAGCGTGACTCTGAAGCTCACGCTCGACTATCTCAGTCCGGCGCGGGTCGGCGATTGGCTGGAGGCGACAGGCGAGCTGCTCGGTCATGACGAGCATGTGGCGCAGGTGCGGGGCCGTCTCTATGGTCCGCGCCACGACGTGCTGGCGGGCCTGGGCGATTTCGCGCTGCTGCGGCCGGGACGTCCCCTCAAAGTCCGGAGCTAGCGTGTCTTCCGAAATCCCCGACAATCCACCCGAAGGTTTCAAGCTCGTCGATTTCGCGCGCGGCCGGCCCGAGCCGACGTTCAACACCCATGTCGGCAACATGTATGTGAAGCGCGGCGAGAAGGGCACGCGCGACGAGTTCGTGCTGGCGATCCGCGTGCAGCAAAACATGTGCAATCCCGCGGGCGGCCTGCATGGCGGCATGATGATGACGGTGGCCGACCTGGTCGGCACGATGGGCGGCGGCTATCTCGCCGGTCTGCGCAAGTTCCTGCCGACCGTCAGCATGACCTTCGATTTCGTGGCGCCCGCGCGGGTGGGCGACTGGGTCGAGGGCCGTGCCGAGCTGATCCGCCAGACGCGCACGCTGCTCTTCACCAACATCTACCTGACGGTCGGCGACCAGAAAATCCTGCGCGCCTCTTCGATCGCCAAGATCTCGTCCGGCGACGGGACCGGCTATACGAAGACCGAAGCTAGCGCCCCGGCGGTCGGGGCCTGAGCGACGATTTCAGGAAGTCGACGAAGGAGGTGACACGGGCCGAGATGCCGTGTCGCG
Organism: uncultured Rhodospirillaceae bacterium; assembly: GCA_945952105.1. Classification (GTDB taxonomy): domain Bacteria; phylum Pseudomonadota; class Alphaproteobacteria; order Reyranellales; family Reyranellaceae; genus Reyranella. The sequence goes on from CAMFGZ010000033.1 coordinate 42,306, forward strand.
CCGGTACCAGCGCCAGGATGTCGGCGCCCTCGAAGGACCACGGCGCCAGGACGCGCCGGAGTTCGCCGCGTTTCACGAAAGGGCCTGCGTCCCACTGCGAGCGCAGCACGACGCCGAGGCCCGCCAATGCCCAGTTGCGGACGACCTCGCCATCGTTGCTGGTGAGCGTGGGCGTGACGCGGACGGCGCCGGTTCGGGAGCCGCGCCGATGGCGCCACAAGGTCACGTCCTCATTGTTCTCCCGCACGCAGAGGCAATCGTGCCGCAGCAGGTCGCGCGGCTCCGCCGGCGTGCCGCGCCGCTCGAGATAGGCGGGCGCGGCGCAGACCCAGCGATCGTTGCGGGCCAGCACGTGCGCGATCCAGGTCGAATCGCGCACCGCGCCGATATGCACCACGACATCGGCATCCTCGCTGTCGGTCCAGGGGCGCTCGGAGAGGTCGAGCGTTACGCGGATCGACTTGTGCCGTTCGGCGAAGCGGGCGACGAGCGGTGCAACGTGCAGCCGGCCGAAGCCGAAGGGGGCGACGACCCGCAAGGGCCCCGAGAGGGCGCCCTTCTCCTCGCCAAGCAGGTCGGTGAGGGCGCCGATGCGTGCCAGCACGGCCTGGGCCTCGCTCACCAGATGCTCGCCCTCGCCAGTGAAGCGCAGGCGGCGCGAGCTGCGCACCACGAGGCTGACGCCGAGCATCCGTTCGAGTTTCTTGAGGCGCAGCGACAATGCCGGCGGCGTGACGTTAAGCGAGCGAGCGGCGCCGCTCAGCGATCCGTTCCGCGCCAGCGCTTCCATGAACTGCAGGTCGGCGAGTGAGATCATTCAGTTTCCCTTAACTGAACTGTTGGATTCATTTAAGCACCAACGGCCTGCCGCTTGCTACGGTGCCGGCATGACGACGACCTTTCCCAAAGCCGTGCTTTTCGATCTGCTGACGGCACTCCTCGACTCCTGGACCTTGTGGAACGACGTGGCGGGATCGGAGACCCGCGGCCGCTCATGGCGGGCCGAATATCTGCGGCTCACCTACGGCTGCGGCAGCTACGTCCCCTACGAACGGCTCGTGCGCGAGGCGGCGGTCACGACCGGCCTGCCTGCGGATGCTGCCGACGCGCTGGAGGCGCGCTGGCTGGAACTTCCGCCCTGGAGCGGGGCGCAGGCCGCGCTCGATGCGCTCGCGGGCCGCACGAAGCTCGGGGTCGTCACCAACTGCTCGATCCGGCTCGGCCGGCAGGCGGCGGACCGCTTGCGGACGCGCTGGGATTGTATCGTCACGGCCGAGGAGGCGGGCTGCTACAAGCCCGATCCGCGCCCCTACCGGCAGGCGCTGGCGGCGCTGGACGTCGCGCCCGGCGAGGCAGCCTTCGTCGCGGGTTCCGGTTACGACCTGTTCGGCACTTCGACCGTCGGCGTCAGGACCTATTGGCACAATCGCGTCGGCCTCGCGCGCCCCGAGGGCGCGCCACCCGCCGCCCTCGAGCGGCCGACGCTCGACGATCTTCTCCCCTGGCTGGAAGGACGTCTGTCATGATCTTGCGCCGACTTCTGCTCACGCTCGCACCGCTGCTGCTCGCGGCGACGACCGCCACCGCCCAGGGTTTTCCGGACAAGCCGCTGACTCTGATCGTGCCATTCCCGGCCGGTGGCCCGAGCGACGCGCTGGCGCGCGCGCTCGCGCAGGGCATGGCGGCGGATCTCAAGCAGACCGTCGTGGTCGAGAATGTCGGCGGCGCGAGCGGGACGATCGGATTGGCGAAGCTGACCCATGCCGCGCCCGACGGCTACACGATGGGCTTCGGCACGATCGGCACGCACGTTGCCAACGCGGCCCTCTTCAAGAAGCTGCCCTACGATCCGCTGACCGGCTTCGAGCCGATCGGGCTTGCCGGCACGGCGCCGCTGCTGCTGGTCGCCAAGGCGGCGCTACCGGTCGGCAACCTCAAGGAATTCATCGCCTATGCCGAGAAGCACAAGGCAGACATGACCTATGGCAGCGCGGGCGTGGGCTCGATCTCCCATTATGCGTGCGTCGTGCTGCTGTCGGCGCTCAAGCTCAACATCACGCATGTGCCCTATCGCGGCGTGGCGCCGGCGATGAACGACCTGATGGGTGGCCATATCGACTTCATGTGCGACCAGACGACGACGGCTCTGCCGCAGATCGCGGGCGGCAAGATCAAGGCGCTGGCCGTGTTGAGCGACCAGCCGCTGCCGCAGCTTCCGGGCGTCGCCACGGCGGCCAGCCAGGGCTTCGACGTCAATCTACGCTCGTGGAACGCGCTGTTCGCGCCGAAAGGCACGCCGCAGCCCGTGCTGGCCCGCCTCAACCAGGCGCTGCGGGCGGCGGTGGCCGATCCGGCGCTGGTGAAGCAGATGAATTCGGTCGGAGTCGATCTGCCGTCGCCGGACGCGCTGCAGCCGGCTAACGTGACGGCGCTGATCGCGCGTGGGCTGGAGAAGGACGTGCCGGCACTGAAGGCGCGCGGCGAGTATCTCGACTGAAGGTGAAGCTTTGAGATTGATGGATATCGAGACCCCGGCGGCGCTCATCGACGAGCGCTGCATGGCGGGCAACATCGCGCGCATGCAGGGCCATCTCATGTCGCTCGGCGTGCGCCTGCGCCCGCATGTGAAGACATCGAAGTGCGTCGAGGTCGCGCGGGCCCAGCAGGAGGCGGGGGCCGTGGGCATTACCGTCTCGACGCTGAAGGAGGCCGAGCAGTTCTTCGCCGCCGGCTTCACCGACGTGCTCTATGCGGTCTGCATCGCGCCGGACAAACTCGACCGCGCGCTGGCGCTGATCCGCAAGGGCTGCGCGCTGACCTTGCTTGTCGATTCGGTCGCCGCTGCGGAAGCCGTCGTGGCGAAGGGCAAGGCAGCGAACCAGACCTTTGCGGTGATGATCGAGATCGATTCCGACGGCCATCGTTCGGGTGTGCAACCCGAGGCGCCCGAGCTGATCGACATCGGCAAGGTGCTCGAGGCGGGCGGTGCGACGGTGAAGGGCGTGCTGACCCATGCCGGCAGCTCCTACGATCTCGACACGCCGCAGGCGCTGCAGGCGCTGGCCGAGCAGGAGCGGGCGCTGTGCGTGCGTGCGGCCGAGCGGCTGCGCGCGGCGGGCATCGCCTGTCCGGAGGTCAGCATCGGATCGACTCCGACCGCCATCTCCGCGCAGCATCTCGAAGGCGTCACCGAGGTGCGCGCGGGCGTCTATGTCTTCTTCGATCTCGTGATGTCGAATGTCGGCGTCTGCACGCTGGAGAACGTCGCGCTTTCGGTGCTGACCACGGTGATCGGCCATCAACCCGAGAAGGGCTGGGTGATCGTCGATGCCGGCTGGATGGCGATGAGCCGCGACCGTGGCACGCAGCGCCAGAAGATCGACTACGGCTACGGCGCCGTGTGCGATATCGAGGGTCACACGATCGACGGGCTGATCGTGTCCGGCGCGAACCAGGAACACGGCATCGTCTCGCGCCGCGACGGCACGGCCGATCCCTCCCTGATCGCCCGCTTCCCGATCGGCGCAAAGCTGCGCATCCTGCCCAACCACGCCTGCGCCACAGGAGCGCAGTATCCGTCCTACATCGCGGTGACGCCTTCGGGTGAGGCGACACCATGGTCACGCTTCCAGGGCTGGTAACAGAGACCCGATCTTGCGATGAGACGCTTCGCTCTAAACCGTCGCGCCGAAGTGGCTGCCGAGCGCGCGGCGGCCTGAGTCGGTGAGGCGCACGGTGCGACTGCGGCGCAGCCGCTCGGTCCAGCCGCGCTTGAAGAACGTGTCGGCGATGGCCGCGCCCAATGCGCCCGAGATGTGCGGCCGGCGCTCGCTCCAGTCGAGGCATTGCCGCGCGAAGTGGCGCGAGCTCGTCTTGCGCGCGGTGTCGAGGTCGACGCCCAGCCGCTCGCAGAACAGTTCGCCTGAACTCGTGAGCTGCCAGTCGCGCGGACCCTTGGGCTCGAGATGGCCACGCTGGGTGAGCGAATCGGTGACGGCGATACCGACCTGGCCGGCGAGATGGTCGTAGCAGGTGCGGCAGAAACGGAGATCGGGATCGCGCCGCCACGCCGCCGCCTTCGAAGCGGGCGGCGCGCGGGTGCCGGCCAGCGCCATCAGCGATTCGATGGCGTGCGCCACGTCCGGCGACGACAGGCGATAGAAGCGGTTGCGGCCCTCGGCGCGGGCGGCCAGCAGGTTGGCCTCGACCATGCGCGCGAGATGGCCGCTCGCGGTCTGGGCGGTGATGCCGGCATTGTGCGCGAGGTCCGACGCGGTATGGGCGCGGCCGTCCATCAGCAGCGACAACATGGAGGCACGCGCCGGATCGCCCATCAGGGCGGCGATCTCGGAAAGGGCGTTCACGGTGGTCATGTCGGGAATCTATGCCCGAGCGCGCGACCTCGCCATGGTCAATGGTTCGGTCGCCGCCGAAGCATAGTTGTCATCCTTCACTGCGCTCAGCAACCATTAAAAGAGATCGTCATGCGGCGGCGTTGCGCGCGGAGA
>CAMFGZ010000034.1 GCA_945952105.1 uncultured Rhodospirillaceae bacterium
GCAACTACATCCAAAACGCCGGATATGCTCACGTCAAAACGTGAAACGCTCTAGCGTTCCGTCCGAGCAGCATCGTCTCACTGGAGTGCGTCAGTCGAACGGCGTCCCCGAACGGCAGCGACGCGGCGAAAGCGACGGCCGCCGGCAGCCTGCTATTCGAGTTTGAGATTGGCCTTGCGGATCACCGCGGCCCACAGCTCAGCCTGCCGGCCGAGAAGAGCGCGATAATCCTCGGGCCCCGTAAAGCGCACGTCCGTGCCCAACCCCTCGAAGCGCCGCTGCACGATCGGGTCGTCCAGCAGCGATTTCATCGCAGCACTCAGCTTCTCCACCACCGGCGCCGGCAGGTTCGCCGGTCCGACGAGCCCCAGCAGGTTGATCGCCTCGAAGCCCGGAATCGTCTCGGCGATCGCCGGTACGTCGGGCAGGGCGGGCGAACGCATCAGCGACGTCACGGCCAACGCCCGCAGCCGGCCGTCGCGGACCATGGGCAAGGCCGTCGAGATCGGCTCGAGCTGGAACTGGGTCTGGTCGGACATCAGGTCGATCATCGCCGGTGCTCCGGCCCGATAGTGGGCGGCCTCGAAGCGGACGCCGGCGCGCTGTTCGAGGAGAAGGCCGGCCATGTGCCCAATCAGCCCCTCGCCGGCCGTGCCCATGACCATGCGGCCATTTTCCTTGCGCGCCTGCGCGATGAACGCCGACATCGTGCGCGACGGCATCGTCGGTTTCACAAGCAGCACAAGCGGCTGGACCGAAATCGACGAGATGAAGGTGAAGTCCTTCTGCCAGTCGTAGACGTTTCGGCCGTACATCAGCGGACTGTTGGCCAGCGAAGGCGCCGCCACCAGCAACGTGTAGCCGTCGGGGGCGGCGCGGGCGACGAACTCCGAGCCGGTGAGCGCTCCGACGCCAAGCATGTTCTCCACGACGACTGGCTGGCCGAGCTGGTTCTTGAGCTGCTCGGCGACGATGCGGGCTATGCCGTCCACGCTCCCGCCGGTCGGGAACGGCGTCACGAGCTTGATCGGCTGCGCCGGCCAGTCCTGCGCGCCAGCCGGCACGGTGATGCCCTGGAAGGAAAGGATCGCGAGACCGCACAAGAGGCCGCGCGCGAGGCCCCGGAGGACCAGCCGAAGCAGGGAGGTGCTCATAAGCCAATCTTGCTCAAGCCCGGCCGCCGAATCCACCGCGAAAGACCAGGCGCGCCATGGTGTGAAGAAAACGTACCGCGGAGAACTCGCGCTGCCGAACCGTCGCCCGTCAGGTTTCGCGCCGCCTGAGCCGGTCGACCAGCGCCGCCAGGCGGCTACCCTGCGGTGTCGCAGGATCGAGCAGTTTCTCGTGAGGGGTATCCCGCGCGAGCCGGCTGATCTCCATCAGGGCGCGAATGTGCTGGCGGCGGGTCAGGCGATACTCCGAGGATCGGTGATGGAAAAAGAGCCGCCTGAGCTGCCCGTCGCCCACCAGGGCGTTCAGCTCGCTCGCAGTCACATAGAGCAGGAAGCAGACGAAGATCCAGACCTGCACGGCGACGAAACGATGCCAGCTGAAGTCCAGGAGCGCGGCCTCTGCCGCGGCATCGAAGCCGCGCGGATCGAAAGCGAAATGAAGGACCCTTTCCAGGAAGCGCACGATCGTGACGACGATGCCGTAGAACAGTGTCTTGTAGAGGATGGGCTGGATGAGCGGCGCGCCCCGAAACTTGTCGATGATGCGGACCTTGTCGACGACCAGCACCACCTTGCCCACGATCAGCGCCGTGGTGCTCGCCAGCATGAAGCCCGTCAGATTGAACCAGTAGTCGTGCGTCAGGAGGTTCGTCGTGAAGACGATGAGATTGAAGGCCGTGAAGAAATAGAGCGTCGGCGGCAGCATGTGCCGGATCACGCGCATCCAGCCGTGGAAGAAGCGCCTCGGCAGCGATGCGATGGCGGCCGCGTTCAAATGCGGCCTCCGTCGACGACGAAGTTCTGCGCCGTGATCAGCCGGCTGTCGTCGGCGGCGAGCCACAGGACCATGCGCGCGATGTCGGGTGCATGGAGAAGCTCCTTGAGGCATTGCGCGTTGAGCTGTGCGGTCCGGGCTTCCGGCGTGACCCAGAGATCGAGCTGGCGCTGCGTCATGATCCAGCCAGGCGTCACCGCGTTGAGGCGGATGCCGTCACCACCCAGGTCGCGCGCCAGGCCGCGCGTCATGCCGATCACCGCTGCCTTGGCCGCCTGGTAGACGGAGAGGTTCGGCGTCATCGTGTGATAGCTCACCGAACTGAAGTTCACGATCGAGCCGCCGCCCGCCTTCTTCATCGCCGGCGCCACCGTCTGGATGGCGAAGTAGGTGTGACGCAGGTTGACCGCGATGCGCTCGTCCCAGAAGTCGGGCGTCACCTGGTCGAGCGTGTGACGATCGTCGCGCGCGGCGTTGTTCACCAGCACCGTGACGGTCCCGAGCTTCGCCGCCACGCCTTCGATGGCCCTCTGGTACGCGGCGACGTCGCGAATGTCGCACGGCACGAACATCGGTACGGGAAGACGGCGGGCCTCTATCTTCTCGACCAGCGCCGTCGAGGCCGCCTCGTCGATGTCGACGAAACCGACCTTGGCGCCCTGCTCGGCAAAGTGCTCGACGATCGACGCGCCGATGCCGGAGCCGCCGCCCGAGACGAAGACGGTGCGGCCGGAGAGGCTGGGATAGGAGGCGAACGAGGACATGCTGTTCCTTCTAAATCCTGCTCGGGCGAAACGAGACCTCGCCCGCAAGCGTGGCACCGGCGGCCAGCGGACTTTGACCGACCGCGCCGTTGGCATGACTAACCGGCTCGACACAGAAGTATCGTTGGCCGTCGGGAACATAGATCACCAGATGACGAAATGCTTCCGTCGCGGTGAGCGTCAAACGCAGGCCGCGGTTTGGCCAGGTAATGACCGCCTGCCCGTCCCAGCCGTCGAAGCAATGGTCGAGGCCCATCCCGTTGACCGGGCGGGAGCGGGAGAAATCCCATTCGGGCGGCAGGGGCACGCGCTGCACCGGCAGCACCTCGCTATTGGCGCGCCAGACGCCGGCAAGCCGGCAGGCCAACTCGGTGTCGGCGTCGCGCATGAAGAACGGATGCAGCCCCAATCCCGCCGGCACGGCGCGGGCTTCGAGGTTCTCGATAGAGAAGCCGATCGTGAGGCTGTTCTCGTCCAGCGCGAAGGTCTGGCGCGCACGGTAGCGGAAAGGCCAGCCGGTGCGGCCCGTACCCCCCTCGAAGAGATGCACGAGCTCCGCGCGGGTGCGCTCGTGACGGACGACCTGCCATGGCGCTGCCCATCCTTCGCCGTGCATGGGATGGCGCACACCCGGCCAGTTGGCCTCGAGGGAAATGACTTCATCGCCGAACGCAAGACGACCGTTCGCGATGCGGTTGGAGAACGGCACCAATGGATAGCAGGACGTGTCCTTCCCCGTTCCCGAGGCCAGCGCCGCGTCCGACGCAGGACGCATCAGATCGCCCACGCCGTTCACGGCAAACCGCGCCACCGACCCGCCGGCCTCAGGCGCCAGATCGACGGCCAGCCGGCCCGCCCTCAGCGACAAAAGCGTCACGCAACCTCCCGTCGCTGTGTAAACTCTCGCGTTCTCAAATCACGAGGAAACGTATCGATGTCGAACATGCTGAAGAAGCGGCTGCAGGCCGGCAAGGCCTGCGTCAATGGATGGCTGGCGATCCCCGACGGCTTCGCCGCCGAGACCATGGCGCAGTGCGGCTGGGACAGCGTCACCGTCGACATGCAGCATGGTGTGCAGGACTACCACTCGATGGTCCGCTGCTTCCAGGCGATGGACAAGCATCCGATCACGCCGCTGGTGCGCGTACCGTGGAACGAGCCCGGCATCGTCGGCAAGGTGCTGGACGGCGGCGCCTGGGGAGTCATCTGCCCGATGGTGAACACGCCGGCCGAAGCCAAGGCGCTGGTTTCCTATTCGCTCTATCCGCCGAAGGGCAAGCGCTCCAACGGACCGATCCGCGCCGGCGCCTATGGCGAGGCGACGCCCTACCAGGCGATGGCCAACGACGAGGTTCTGATCATCCCGATGATCGAGACGCAGGAAGCGATCGACAATATCGACGCCATCCTCGACGTGCCGGGCATCAGCGGCATCTATATCGGACCGTCCGATCTCGGCCTGTCGCTCGGCCTGAAGCCGATGCTCGACCGCGAGGAGCCGCAGATCCTGTCGATCTACGACAAGCTGCTCGCCGCCACCAAGAAGCGCGGCCAGTTCGCGGGCCTGCATAACGGCACCGGCAGCTACGCCGCCAGGATGATCCACAAGGGCTTCCAGCTCGTGACCATCGCCAACGATGCCGGCCTGATGGCCAAGGCCGCGCGCGAAGCGGTCGCCCAGACGCGCAAGGAAGGCGGCCCGACGGCCGCCAAATAAGGTGGCAGCCCGCGTGCGCTTCACGAACGCCACCCTGCCCGACGGCAGCCGGCACGACATCGAGGTCGAGGGAGGGCGGATCTCCGCCCTCCTCCCGGCCTCGGCGGCAACTGCCGGGATCGACGCCATCGATCTCAGCGGAACGATGGTCTTGCCGCCGCTGGTCGACGGTCACATCCATCTCGACAAGACCCTGCTCGGCCTGCCGTGGATACCCAACCAGTCGACAGGCAACCAGGTTTCCGACCGCATCGAGGCCGAGCGCCGGGTGCGCGCGGCGCGCACGGTCCCTGAGTTCGAGACCGGCTCGAACCTGGTGCGCCAGATCGTGGCCAGCGGCACGCTGCACATGCGGAGCCATGTCGACATCGACAACCAGCTCGGGCTCAAGAACCTCCACGAGGTGCTGAAGATCCGCGAGCATTTCCGCGACCTCGTCACCATCGAGATCGTGGCCTTCCCGCAAAGCGGCATTCTACGCTCGCCCGGCACGGCGGAGTTGCTCGACGAGGCGATCGCGCAAGGCGCGGATCTCGTGGGCGGCCTCGACCCGGTTGGCATCGACGGCGATCTCGACGCCCATCTCGACACGGTGTTCGCCATCGCGAGCCGCCGTGGGGCCGGCGTCGACATTCACCTGCATGACGGCGGTGAAGCTGGATTGGCGCAGATCATGGCCATCGCCGCGCGCACCGAAGCGCTGGGCCTGCAGGGTAAGGTCGCGGTCAGCCACGCCTTCGCGCTGGGCTCGGTCTCGACCGAGAGCGTGACTCGCGCCGCCGATACGTTGGCCCGCGCCGGTGTTGCCATCATGAGCCATGGGCCGGGCGGCGCGACCATTCCGCCGCTGAAACTGCTGCGCGAGCATGGTGTCGAAGTGTTCGGCGGCTCCGACAATATCCGCGATGCCTGGTCGCCGTTCGGCAACGGCGACATGCTGGAACGCGCCATGCTGATCGGCTACCGCGCCAACTTCCGCCACGACGCGGAGCTGGCCCTGGCCTTCGATATGGTGACAACGGCCGCCGCGCGCGTGTTGGGTCTTCCAGACCATGGCTTCAAGGTCGGCAGCCCCGCGGACTTCGTGACGGTCGAGGCCACGACACTGGCCGAAGCCGTCGCCACCCGCAAACGTCGCAGCCTCGTCGTCAAGGCCGGACGCGTCGTCGCGAGGGATGGCGTGCTGGTCTAGGCGCGCCGACGGTGGTAAGGGCGCGGTCGCTTTCCCGTCAGGACAGACTATGGCGTCGCGTCAGGCCGTGCTCGGCATGGAGCAGGCTTCCTTTTTCTACGGCTCGGGCCGTGTCTTCGAGAACGTGTCGTTCCTGCTGGACGATGCGCGCACCGCGCTGGTCGGCGAGAACGGCGCGGGCAAGTCGACCCTGCTGAAGTGCCTGACGGGCGCGCTCGACCTCAATGCCGGCCAGGTGATCCGATCGCGCGGCCTGCGAATCGGCCAGGTGCCACAGGACGTGCCCGAGGGTCTTGGCCATCGGCTGGTGCGCGAGGTGCTGGCGCAGTCTCTGGCCAAGGTTGGGCAGGATGGCGAGGACTGGCGCATCGACGTGGTCGCCGACGAGATCGGCGTCGACCTGGCGATGCTCGACCAGCCGTTCGGCACACTGTCGGGCGGCTGGCAGCGGCTGATGCTGATCGCGGCGGCGGCGCGGCTGGAGGAGCCCGACATCCTGATCCTCGACGAACCGACCAACCATCTCGACCTCGCCAACATCAACACGCTGGAGCGCTGGCTGACGGCCGAGTTTGCCGTTCCGATGCTGATCGTGAGCCACGACCGCGAGTTCCTCGACCGCGTGACCGAGCGCACGCTCTTCCTGCGCTCCGACGGCGTACACGCCTTCAAGACGCGTTTCTCCGTGGCGCGCGAGGAGCTGCTGCGCCGCGACGCCACCGCGGCGGCGCGGGCGCGCCAGGAGGATCGCGAGATCAAGCGGCTGGAGCAGGCCGCCGCGCGTTACAAGGTGTGGGCGGTCAAGAACCCTGATCTCAACAAGCGCAAGAACGCCGTCGAGAGCCGCATCGCGCGCATCGAGAAGGACCGCACGCAGACCTATGTCGCCCGCGAACGCCGCCTCGAACTCGCCGACGGCGACATCGACGCCAAGGTGGCGCTGCGGCTGTCGAATCTCGACGTGACCGTGCCCGGCGGCGGCCGCAAGCTGATCGGCATCGACCGCCTCTCCATCGCCGCGGGCGAGCGCGTGGCGCTGCTCGGCACCAACGGCACCGGCAAGTCGACGCTTCTCGCCGCACTGGCCGCCGCCTACGAGCCCGGCCGCGAGCATTACGACGGCCAGGCTGCCGTCCGCTTCAATCCGGCCTGCCGACTGGTCTATTTCGACCAGGCGATGAGCGAGCTGCCGGTCGCGACGAAGATCCTCGACTACGTGGTCGAGGCCGAGGGCGTCACCGAGAAGGACGCGATCCGTCACCTTGCGGGCGCGGGCTTCGCCTTCGTGCGCCTGAAGGAACCAATCGGCGTTCTGAGCCATGGCGAGCGCGCGCGGCTCGTGTTCCTCAAGATGAAGCTGCTCAGGCCAAACTTCTATGTGCTCGACGAACCGACCAACCATCTCGACATCGAAGGCCAGGAAGACCTCGAGGAGCAGCTCGAGAAGAGCGACGTGTCGTGCCTGTTCGTGAGCCACGACCGCTTCTTCACGCGCACCGTCGCGACGCGGTTCCTCGAAATCCGCAAGGGCAAGTTGGTCGAGACCGAAGACGCCGACGCCTTCTTCGATTCGCAAGTGTAACACCCGTCGTCTCGACCGAAGCGACACAGGCGCGTAGCGGAGAGACCTTTTCTCTACAATTAGCCGGCTATTAGTGGAGAGAAGGTCTCTCCGCTACGCCTCGCGGCGCGAGGCTCCGGTCGAGACGACGGGGTCTCACCCCACCCGCCCCGCCATCTGCGCGAGGCCGAGCGCGACCGATAAGAGGTCCGAGCCGCCGGCGGTGCGGGCCGACGGCGCGGCGCGGCCGACTGCTGCGCGCACGGCGGGGACGCGGCTCGATCCGCCGGTGAGGAAGATCGTCTCGATCGCGTCGGGCCTCAGCCCGGCCGCGGCGATGCAGGCGCTGGCCGACCTGTGAAGCCGCTCCGTCGCGACCGCGATGGCGCGATCGAAGTCGCGGCGCGTCGCCAGCGCCGAGAGACCCGCTTCCAGGAAGGCGAGCGGAATCGCGGCGCGGTCCTCGGCGCTCAGCACGATCTTCGCGTCCTCGACGGCGAAGGCGAGGCGATGGCCGAGCCCCTCGTGCACCAGCTTCAGCAGGCGGGACACCTTCTCCGGTTCGGCTGCCAGCGCCTGCAGCTCGGCAATCTCGCGTTCGTTGCGATAGGTATAGGCGAAGTTGATCGTCGCCCAGGTCGCGAGCTGATGATAGATCGCGTTGGGCATCGGCAGGTTCTTCTTCACCAGCCGCGTGCCGAGCCCCAGCAGAGGCATCACCGAAGCAAGGCTGAGCGCGGTGTCGAGGTCGGTGCCGCCCAGCCGCACGCCCGAGGTCGCGAGCACATCGTCGCTGCGATCGGCGCGGTCGCGCAGGCCCGGCCCCACCCTCACGATGGAGAAGTCGCTCGTGCCGCCGCCGATGTCGGCGATCAGCACCAGCTCCTCGCGCGGCACGGTCCGTTCGTAGTGATGCGCCGCCGCGATCGGCTCGTAAGCGAAGGCGATGTCGCGGAAGCCGGCCTGGCGGGCGATGCGCTCCAGCACGTCCTGCGCGCGCGCATCCGCGCGGTCGTCGTCGTCGACGAAGCGGACCGGACGGCCCATCACGACAGAGGCTATCTCTTCACCCGCAAAGGCCTCCGCCCTCTCCTTCAGGTGCCGCACGAAAATCTCGACGACCTTGGTGAGCGGCACCTTGCGGCCGCCGAGGCTGGTCTCCTCGTCGATCAGCGACGAGCCGAGGATGGACTTCAACGCCCGCATCAGGCGGCCTTCGGTATGATCGACATAGGCCGCGATCGCGGCCTCGCCCAGCAGCACCCGGCCCCTGGTCTCGTGGTCGAAGAACACCGCGCTCGGCAGCAGCGTGTTGTCGCCCTCGACGGGCGCCAGTGCGGCCGCGCCGTTGCGCACCACGCCGATCGCCGAATTCGACGTGCCGAAATCAAGTCCGCAGGCGGTCATCACAGTCCCCTTGGCTCGCGAAGTGGATCGCGAAGGGGATGTCATCTATTACGATGCGCCACGCGTTGCCAGACTGTTTCTTTTCGCCTACCCCATGCGCGATAGAGGGCTGCCGGCAACACGGGCGGCCCCTTTTCCTTGGAAACGCTAGGCGACGATCTCGCCGCGGAACGCCCAGCGGGTCATGCGCTTCTCGACCATGGCGCAGACCGCGTACATGGCCACGCCCATGATCGCGATGGCGAACAGGCCGGCGAAGGTCGTGGGCGCGTCATTGCGGGCGCTGGCCGAGAGCATCAGGAAGCCGATGCCGTTGTTGCCGCCCACCGTCTCGGAGATCACCGAGCCGATGAAGGCGAGCGTGATCGCCACCTTGAGGCTCGCGAACAGATAGGGCATCGCCCGCGGGATGCCGACCTTGGTCAGGATCTCCAGCCGCGACGCGCCCAGGCTGCGCAGTACGTCGCGCATCTCGGGCTCGATGGTGGCAAGCCCGGTCGCCACGTTCACCACGATGGGAAAGAAGCTGATCACGAAGGCGGTGATGACGGCCGGCAGCGAGCCGACGCCGACCCAGATCATCAGGATCGGCACGATCGCCACTTTCGGGATGGCGTTGAAGGCGATCAGCAGCGGATAGAGGCCGGAATAGATGAACGGAGAGGCGCCGACCGCGAGACCGAGCAGCAGGCCACCGGCGATCGCGAGCAGGAAACCGATCGTCGTGGTCCACAGCGTGTCCCAGCAATAGGCCATCAGGATGTCGAAGCGCTGGAAGAAGACCGCGAAGATCTTCGTCGGCTTGGGCAGGATGATCTCCGGCACGTTGAAGACGATGCAGCAGACTTCCCAGACGATCAGCAGACCCGCCAGGAACAGCCATGGCATCGCATGCTTCAGCGCCTCGCGGCGGAGGTCGCTCATGCTGCGTTCTCCCCGGGCGCGTGCTCCTGGTGGATGCGGTCGCGCAGCTCGTGGACGATGTCGACGAAATGCGGTTCGAAGGTGGTGGCCAGCGTGCGCGGGCGCGGAATGTCGATCTTCTTCGCCAGCACGATGCGGCCGGGCCGCCGGCTCATGACATAGACGGTGTCGGCGAGATAGACCGCCTCACGCAGGTCGTGCGTCACCAGCACGCCCGTGAAACGCTTCTCCAGCCACAGCGCCTGCATGACACCCCACAGCTCCTCGCGCGTGAAGGCGTCGAGGGCGCCGAACGGCTCGTCGAGCATCAGGAGCCCAGGCTCGTGGATCAGCGCGCGGCAGAGGTTGGAGCGCTGCTGCATGCCGCCCGAGAGCTGCCAGGGATACTTGTCGGCAAAATCCGTGAGGCCGACCGTCTTCAGGAGCTTCATCGCGCGCTCGACATATTCGGCGCGGTTGCTGCGAAAGCGGCGCTTGTGCGGCTCCACCACCTCCATGGGCAGGAGGATGTTGTTCATCGTCGTGCGCCACGGCATCAGGGTCGGGTTCTGGAACGCCATGCCGACGCCCTTGATGGGCCCTGTCACCTTCTTGCCGTCGACCACGACCTCGCCGCCCGACGGCGGCAGAAGGCCCGTGACCAACTTCATGATGGTGGACTTGCCGCAGCCCGAAGGACCGACGACGGCGATGAACTCGCCCTTCTCGATGCCGAACGTCGCATCGGCAAGCGCCAGAGTCGTGTCCTTGCCGAGCCTGTAGGTGAGACTGACGCCTTTCAGATCGACGAAAGCCATCAGTTCCCCGCCCCCGTCCTGCAGCGGAGGGACAGGGAGGGGGAAAGCAACGACATGATCGTCTCGACAGCGACATTCATGGTGTGGCCCTCCCCCTCCGCCCTTCGGGCACCTCCCCCATGTGACGGGGGAGGAGTTTGATCTACTTCGACACCATCCGGTCGGCCTTGGGCGGCAGGTAGGCGTTGCTGAACACCTTGTCGGGAGCCGGCACGATCGGCAGGCCGAAAGCCTCGGAGACGTCCTTCACCGCGCGGGCGAAGCGCGCCGGATCGACGTCGCCCATGCCGTTGGCCTTGACGTAGGGCGTGAGGATGTTGGTCTCGAGCGAAATCCTGAGGCGCTCCATCTCCAGCTTCTCGTCGATCAGCGGATCGCGCTTCTTGGCGGCGGCGATGCCGAGCTGCGGGTTCGCGATGACGTCCTTCCAGCCCTTCATGGTGGCGGCGAGGAAGCCCTTCACGGCTTTCTCGTTCTTCGCCATCTCAGCCGAGACCACGACGCCGTTACCGTAAACGTCCATGCCGAAGTCGACGAAGCGCATCGCAACGATATCCTCGAACGCGACGCCGCGTGCCTTGAGGTCGAGCATCGAGGAGAAGTAGTGGCCGGAGATGAAGTCCACCGTGCCCTGCACCAGGCTCTGCTCGCGCAGCTGCGGCGTCAGGTTGACGTGCTCCCACTTGGTGATGCCGTTCTTCTTGGCGAAGGCCGGGAACAGGCGGAAGCTGGCGTCGAACACCGGCGCGCCGAGCTTCTTGCCCTCGAGATCCTTCGGCGTCTTGATGCCGCTCTTCTTCAGCGCATAGACGCCGAACGGCGCAAAGTCGTAGACCATGAACACGCAGAGCACTTCCTTGCCCGGGTTCTTGGCGTTGTATTCGATCGTCGAGTTCACGTCGGCGAAGCCGATCTGGTAGGCGCCGGTGGCCACGCGCTGCACCGCGCCGGCCGAGCCCTGGCCGGGATCCATCGTCACGTCGAGGCCTTCGGCCTTGTAGTAACCCTTCTCCAACGCCACCAGGAACGGCGACGTCGGGCCCTGGAAGACCCAGTCGAGGGTGAACTTGATCGCGGTCTGGGCATTGGCCGGCAGGCTGCCGAGCGCCAGCGCGACCGCAGCCGCACCGCCCAGCATCTTGGCGAATTTGCTCATTCTATTGATCCCCGTGAGTTCCCTGTGCGCGACTCTTAGGCGGACAATTCACGTCCGCCAAGGGGATATCAGGCAGATTCTATGCCAGCCTGCTGGGTGGCCACGAGGCGCGCGAAGGCGCCGCCTTCCGCCACCAGAGCCTGGTAGGCGCCCTGCTCGACGACCCGCCCATGCTCGAACACCACGACCTGGTCCGCCTCGCGAATGGTCGAGAGCCGGTGGGCGATCACGAAGGTGGTGCGGCCCTGCATCAGCACCTTCAGCGCCTTCTGGATGCGCGCCTCGGTGACGGAATCGAGCGCGCTGGTCGCCTCGTCGAGGATCAGGATGGGCGGGTTCTTGAGCAGCGCCCGCGCAATGGCCAGCCGCTGGCGCTCGCCGCCCGACAGGGTCGTGCCGCGTTCCCCGACCAGCGTCTCGTAGCCCTGCGGCTGGCGCATGATGAACTCGTGCGCCTCGGCAAGCTTGGCGGCTTCCTCTAGTTCCGCCTGTGTCGCGTCGGGCTTGCCGATGCGCAGATTGTCGGCGATCGAGCGATAGAACATGGTGCTGTCCTGGAACACCACGCCGATGTTCCGCCTCAGCGACTCGAGCTTGATGTCGCGATGGTCGACGCCGTCGATGCGGACCACGCCGGACTGGGCATCCCACATGCGATGCAGCAGCGACAGGGCCGTGCTCTTTCCCGCACCGGTCGGGCCGACGAAGGCGACGGTCGTGCCGGCCGGCACCTTCAGCGAGAAGTGCACCAGCGCCGGACGCTTGCCGTCGTAGGAGAAGTTGATGTCTTCGAACTCGACATTGCCCTTCGTGCGCCCGATGTCGATGCCATTGGGCTTGTCCGGCACGCTCGACTGCGAATCCAGCACGCGAAAGAAATCGCCGAGCGAGGGCATCTGGAAGAAGATGCGGCTGACGAAACCCGAAGCCTGGTCCATGCGCCCGATCAGCATGGTGGCGAAGCCCATGAAGCTCACGATCTCGCCGACCGTCGCCTCGCCGCGCGTGTAGAGCCAGGTGCCGAGTACGAAGATCAGGATGACGGTGATGGTCGAGGCGGCGCGCGTCAGCACCGACAGGAACGCCCACCAGTTCAGGACGGGAAACTGCGCTGCCAGGGTCTGGCCGATGATGCGGTGCATCTCGCGCGTCTCGGCGCCCAGTCGAACGAAACTCTGGATCAGGTGGATGTTGCCCAGCGCGTCGCCCGCCCGGCCGGCGAGCTCGCTGTGCAGATCCTCGACCTTCTTCTGCAGCCGGTCGGTCTTGCTCACCACCCAGACGTTCGTGACGGCAAAGAAGAGGATCAGCACCAGCAGCAGCAGGCCGAGCCGCCAGTTCATGAACATGCTGAGCGGCAGCATGACGAACAGCGCCACGAGGGTCGCCAGGTTCTCTCGGAAGAACGACAGCCAGATGCCGAACAGGTTGTCGACGCCGGTCAGCATGACCTTGATCAGCCGGCCCGAATGCTGCGCGTTGTGAAACGAGAAGGGCAGCATCAGCAGATGCTGGAAATAGGTGGCCATGGCGCCGAGACGTCGACGATGGGCCATCCGGTCGGCCTGCAGGGACACCACCATGTTGGCCACGATGCCGCCGATGCCGACCAGCGCCCAGAGGCCGAGAATGTCCCGGGCCTCGCGCCACAGGGCCTCGACCGGCTTGGTGCGGGCGTTGCTCAGCAGGTCGATGACCTTGCCGAACAGGACCGGTTCGTAGAACTGCAGTCCGGCCACCGCGACATTCGCGATGGCCAGGGTGATCGCCAGCCCCTTCTCGGCCCGCAACAGGCCGATGACCCGGCCGTAGACGCGGAAGAATTCCATGTGGTCCGTCCGCGTCCGTTCTTTCTAGGCGGCCTTGGGATCGAGGAACCGCTCGACGGTGCGCACGAAGAAGCTCACGCCGAAGGGGATCGCCATGTCGTTGAAGTCATAGCGGGAATTGTGGAGGCTGACCGCTTCCGCGCCGCCGCCGTTGCCCAGCCAAACCATCGCGCCCGGCACCTTCTCCAGCATGTATGAGAAGTCCTCCGCACCCATGCTGGGGCGGGTATTGTCGGTGACGGCATGCTCCCCGCAGACACCGGCCGCGACGTCGATCGCAAAGCGGGCCTGTTCGACGTCGTTCACGGTCGGCGGGTAACCCGGCTTGTGCTCGACCTCGATCTTCAGCCCGTGCATTTTCGCGGCGCCCTCGCAGATCTCGTCGATGCGCCGCCTCACCAGCTCGCGGTTCTCCGGCGTGGTGGTGCGCGTCGTGCCGCCGATATGGGCATCGCCCGGAATGACGTTGTAGGCCGAGCCCGCCTTGAAGAAGCCGACCGTCACCACCGAGGAATCGATGGGATCGATGTTGCGCGAAACGATGGTCTGCAGCGCCATGACGATGTTGGCGCCGACGACCATCGGATCCAGGGTCTTGTGCGGATGGGCGGCATGGCCACCACGACCGGTGATCCGGATGTCCCAGCGATCAGCGGCTGCGAGCAACGGCCCGCCCTTCGTCACGATATGACCGACTGGAACGCCCGGCTTGTTGTGGATCGCGAAAACCGCGTCGCAGGGGAATTTCTCGAACAGGCCGTCCTCGATCATCACCTTCGCCCCGCCGCCGCCCTCTTCGGCCGGCTGGAAGATAAAGTGGACGGCCCCCTCGAAGTTCCGCGTCTCGCTGAGCATTTTTGCAGCCCCCAGCAGCATCGCGGTGTGGCCGTCGTGGCCACAGGCGTGCATGCGGCCGGGGTTCGTCGAACGGTGGGCGAAATCATTCGCCTCCTCCATCGGCAGGCAGTCCATGTCGGCGCGGAGCCCGATCGACTTCAGCGAATTTCCCTTGCGCAGCGTCCCGACCAAACCGGTCTTGCCCAGCCCGCGCGTCACTTCCAGTCCCCACTCCTGCAGCTTGGCGGCCACGACGTCGGAGGTGCGATTCTCTTCGAAGGCGAGTTCGGGGTGAGCATGGATATCGCGACGGATCGCGGAAATCTCGCCCTGGATCTCGAGCGCACGCGGCAGGACAGGCATGAGGTACTCCGGTTGGAACCGGGTTCATCTTAGCCCAAAGTGAGGGCATGTTGTCCCTCACCGAAATCGAAACGGCCGCGGACCTGGTCCACGCGGCCATGCCGCCGACCGCGCAATATGCGTGGCCCCTGTTGGGTCGCCGCGCGGGTTGCGAAGTCTGGGTGAAGCACGAGAACCATACGCCGACAGGCGCCTTCAAGGTGCGTGGCGGTCTGGTCTACATGGATCGGATGAAGCGCGGCTCGTCGCAGCCGAAGGGTGTCGTGAGCGCGACCCGGGGCAATCACGGCCAGAGCATCGCGCTCGCGGCGGCGCGCAACGGCATCTCCGCCACCATCGTGGTCCCGCACGGCAACTCGGTCGAGAAAAACGCCGCGATGCGTGCCTTTGGGGCCGAGCTGATCGAGGCGGGTCACGATTTCGATGCCGCGAAGGAGGCCGCCCAGCAGCTTGCCCGCGAACGCGGCCTCGCCATGGTGCCGTCGTTCCATCGCGATCTGGTGGCGGGGGTCGCGTCCTATGCACTCGAACTCTTCCGCACGGCGCCGCCGCTCGACACGGTCTATGTGCCGATCGGGCTGGGCTCCGGCATCTGCGGCACCATAGCCGTGCGCGACGCGCTGGGGCTCAAGACGAAGATCGTCGGTGTCGTATCGACCGAGGCGCCGGCCTATGCGCTCTCCTTCGCCGCCGGCAAGGTGGTGGCCACCAACAGCGCCGACACGATGGCCGACGGCATGGCCGTGCGTGGTCCCGATGCCGAAGCCCTCGACGTGATCCTGAAGGGCGCCGAGCGCATCGTTCAGGTGAGCGACGCCGAGATCGGCGGCGCCATGCGTGCCTATTACGAGGACACGCATCAGCTCACGGAAGGTGCCGGCGCCGCCGCCTTCGCGGCGCTGCTGCAGGAGCGCGACCGCTTCGCCGGCAGACGCGTCGGCGTCGTGCTGAGCGGCGGCAACATCGACCGGCCGGTCTATCTGCGCGTGCTGGGAGACGCCTGAGGCGTCGACGTCTGGGGTGCCCACGCGAGGTCGCTCTTCACCGCCTGCATGATGAAGGACGAGCGCGTGCCGCGGACTCCGGGCATGCGCAGCAGCGCTTTCATCGCGAAGTCGCTGAACTGCGCCAGATCGGGCGCCAGCACGTGCAGCAGGAAATCCATGTCGCCGGTCATCGCATAACAGGCCACGACCTCGGGCCGCGCGCGGATCGCCGCCTCGAACGCCTCGACCGTCTTCTCGGAATGATCTTCGAGCGTTACCTGCACCATCGCCTGGAGCGCGAGGCCCAGTGCCGGCGGCGACACCAGGGCGGCGTAGCGGTCGATCACGCCCTCTTCCTCCAGCCGCTTCACCCGCCGCTGGCAGGGCGTCGGCGACAGGCCCACCCGCTCCGCCAGATCGACCATCGCCAACCGTCCCTCCGACTGGAGGCCGGCGAGGATACGTCTGTCGATGTCATCCAGCTCGATCATGGTGAAACTCTCTCTTATTTCCTCATATGATAGAGAATATCCCCTAAACTGACGCCCTCCAAAGCCATCTTCGCCGGGATTCACCCGCGTGCTGCGCCCATATTTGAAGGTATGGACACCAATACGGCTCCCTTGGAGAACCTGCGGGGCAACTACGCCGGCATGGCGCCGGACTGGACGGTGCCGCAGCATCCCGACCTCTATTCCGACGAGGATCAGGCGGTATGGCGCCTGCTCGTGCAGCGTCAGCGCGCGCTCGCTGAACGCTATGCCTGCGCCGAGTTCCTGGCGGGCCTCGAGGCGATCGACCTTGGCGACGCCATCCCCGACTTCGCGGCGGTCAACGAGCGGCTTCAGCCTCTGACGGGCTGGCGCATCGTCGGCGTCCCCGGCCTCATTCCCGACTCCGCCTTCTATGACCACCTGGCCCATCGCCGCTTCCCGGTGACGGTGTGGATCCGGAAGCGCGAAGAGATCGACTATCTGGTCGAGCCCGACCTGTTCCACGATTTCTTCGGCCACGTGCCGTTGCTGACCAATCCGGTCTTCGCCGATTACATGCAGGAGTATGGCCGTCGCGGAGTCGCGGCCGGCCCGAACGTCCACCTGCTGGCCCGCCTCTACTGGTTCACCGTCGAGTTCGGCCTCATCCATACCAGACAGGGTCTGAAGGCCTACGGCGCCGGCATCCTGTCGTCCGCCGCCGAGGTGAAGCATGCGATCGAGGGCGACGGCGTCGAGCGCCTGCCGTTCGAGGCGACGACGGCGATGAACCGCCCCTACGAGATCGACCGGCTGCAAAACACCTATTTCGTACTGGACGATTTCCGCCAGCTCATGGATCGCCCTGCGTCTGCGCCGCGGCATTGAGAACAGTAAACCAAATAGCCCGTCGTCTCGACCGGAGCGCCGAAGGCGCGTAGCGGAGAGACCTTCTATCTACGCATAGCCGGCTTTTGGTGGAGACAAGGTCTCTCCGCTACGCCTCGCTGCGCAAGGCTCCGGTCGAGACGACGGGGTAGTCGTTTGGGCTTAGCCCAACACCATCAACCCATCGACCGCGACGACACCCTCGCCCTCGCGCCTCACCAGCAACGGGTTGATCTCGGCTTCAGCGACGCCGGCGAACTGACGGTGCGCCAGCGTGGAGAAAGCCGCGATGGCTCTGGCCAGCGCTGAAACATCGCCCTTCGGCATGTTGCGATAGCCGCGCACCGTGGCGAGGCCCTTCACCTCGGCGACCATCTCCGTCGCCTCGCGCTCGTCGACCGGCGCAAGCCGCGTCGAGGCATCCTTGTAGATCTCGGCCAGCACGCCGCCGAGGCCGACAGTGACCGTGGGCCCGACCAGCGGATCACGGCGATAGCCCAGGATCACCTCGACGAGACCGCGCTCCATCTTCTGCACCAGGAACCCCTGCAGCCGCGCTTCGGGCGCATAGGCCTTAGCCCGCTTCTCGATCTCGCGCGCGGCGAGAGCAGCGGTCTGTCCGTCGGAAATGCCCAGCGCCACACCGCCCGCTTCGGTCTTGTGCGGTATGTCGGCCGACAGGATTTTCAGGACGACCGGCGCCCCGACCTCGCCGACGGCAGCCGCGACCCGCCGCGCGTCGGGCACGGTCGTCGACTTCGCCATCGGCACGCCCAGCGTGGCGAAGAAATCGGCGGCGCGTCGTTCGTCGAAGCCCGAGGTGCGCCCCGCTTCCAATGCCGCGAGCGCCTCGATCGACGGCTCTGCGAGCCGCGGCACGGGCTGCGGCTGCCGGCGCAGCAGGCAGAGCGCCATCGCCTCGGCACAGGATTCGGGATGACGGAACGCCGGCACGCCCGCCGCCGTCAGCAAGGCCAGAGACTTCTCGGCCGAGGGCGTCAGCGCCACAGCGAAGGGCTTGGCCGAACCGGCGAAGCGCAGCAGCGGCTCGACCGCGAGCTCGGGATTGAACTGCGCCGAAGAGCCGACCACGAAGATCGCCGCGTCGTTGCCGTCGTCGGCCAGCAGCCGCTCGATCGTGCCCGCCACGATCTCGGGCTTGGCACCCGCCAGCGTGAGATCGACCAGCTTGCCGTCGCCCGCCGCGATACCGAGCGGCTTCAGCCACTCCACGAGGTTCTTGGGCGGCCCCACGATGTCGAGCCCGGCCACCGCCATGCTGTCGACCACCATCGCCGCACCGCCGCCCGTCGTGGTCGCAACCGCCACACGCCGGCCGCCGCTCCTCGAGCGTGCGCGATCGACGAGCAGCGCCGGCACGTCGATCAGTGATTCGAACATCGACACGCGCGCGATGCCATGACGACGGCAGAAGGCGTCGAAGGTCGCGTCGGAGCCCGCGATGGCGCCGGTATGCGAGCGCGCCAGCTCCTGGCCGATGTCGGAACGGCCGAGCTTGTAGGCGATCACCGGCTTGCCCGCTTCGTGAGCCCGGCGTGCCGCGCGCGCCAGCCGCTCGCCGTCGCGCAACGTCTCCATGAACAGGAGGATGGCCTTCGTCTTCGGATCGTCGACCATCAGGTCGGCGATCTCGCCCACCGCGAGATCGACCTCGTTGCCGACGGAGATCAGGCGCGAGAAGCCGATGCCGCGCGCATCGGCGCGCGACAGCAGCGCGCCGATCAGGCTGCCGCTCTGGCTGACAAGGCCCCAGTTACCGACGCGCAGTTCCTCGACCGCGAAAGCGGCGTTGGCCGTCAACGCGACGGCGGGATCGGTGCTGACGGTGCCGATGCTGTTGGGTCCGACCAGGCGGATACCGGTCTCGCGCACGACCTTCGACAACTCGTCCTGCAGCGATGCACCGACCGCGCCGGCATCGGCGAAGCCGCCGGCCAGGATCGACGCCACTTTGACGCCGCGCCGGCCGCACTCGGCCAGCGCCCGCACCGCGGCGGCGCCGTTCAGCAGAATATAAGCGTGGTCGATCTCACCCGGGATCGCATCGAGATCCTTGTAGGCCGTCTCGCCCAGGATTTCGCTGCGCGACGGATTGACCGGCAGGATCTCGCCGCTGAAGCCGTGCTTGCGCAGGAAACGCTGCGGTCGCGACGTTGTCTTGGTGACGTCCGACGAGGCACCGATCAGCGCGATGCGGCGGGGCTCGAACAGGGCATGAAAGAGATCGGTCATGCGCCGGAGTAGATCACAGGCGCCATGGCACAGGCGACCGTGTCGTTCCGAACGATCCGTCGCACCGTCACACGGAAGACACTCTTCCGCGTTGCAAGAGGAGCCGCCGCTTCGCGCGTTGCCTGAAGGAGGCTATAGTTTGCGCATGCTCAACCGTCGCTCTTTCGTCGCCGCATCGCTCGCGATCGCGGCCACTCCCGCCGCCGCCCAGACCGGCGGCCAAGCTGCGCCGTGGCCCAGCAAGCCCATCAAGCTCGTCGTGCCCTATGCGCCCGGCGGCACGACCGACGTCGTGGCCCGCATGGTCGCCGAGTATCTCGGCCATAAGCTCGGGCAGAACATCATCGTCGACAACAAGCCCGGAAAGGGCGCCATGGTCGGCACGGCGATTGTCGCGAAGTCACCGCCCGATGGCTACACGCTGCTGATGTCGGTGATCTCCGGCCTGTCGATTTCGCCCACGCTCTACGGCGGGGGCGACTTCGACCCGATGGGCGACTTCATCCATGTCTCCATCGCCTCGACCAACCCCAGCGTGCTGGTCGCCAATCCGAACTTCGAAGCCAAGACCTTCAAGGAGTTCATCGACTTCGCGAAGGCCAACCCCGGCAAGGTCTCCTACGCCACCTCGGGTGCGGGCTCGAGCAACCATCTGCTGGGCGCGCGCCTCGCCCAGGTGGTCAGCGCGGAGCTGGTCCACGTTCCCTATCGCGGCGCCGGCCCCGCCATGATCGACACGATCGCCGGCGTCGTGCCGGTGATGTTCGACTCGCTGCCCTCGGCCGCGCCGCATATCAAGGCCGGCAAGGTCAAGGCTCTTGCGGTGAGCGGCGAAACGCGCAGCCCCGCCTTCCCCGACGTGCCAACCATGAAGGAGCTGGGTTACCCAGACCTCATCTCCTATTCCTGGTTCGGCATCTCGGTGCCCGCCAAGACGCCGCAGCCGATCGTCGATCGCATCGCGACCGAGATGAGGCCGTGCTGAAGGAGCCCGCCGTCATCAAGCGCTGGGAGGAGATCGGCGCCGAGGGCAGCACGATGACGCCGGCCGAAGTGACGCGCTTCATCCAGTCCGAGATCGACAAATGGACGCCGGTCGTGAAGTCTTCGGGAGCCAAGCCCGGCTAGAACCTGAAGAGGAGACGCCATGACCATCCGCCGCGTGATCTCGCCCGACGTCGCCGAACCACCGGCCGAGCGCTGGTCGAACTGCCTCGTGGTCGATGGCGTCGCCTATGTCTCCGGCATGACCGCGCGCGGCGCCGACCTCAAGGCGCTGGGCGCGATGGACGAATACGCCCAGGCCAAGGTGATCTTCGGAAAGATCAAGTCGCTGGTCGAAGCCGCCGGCGGCGCCATGTCCGACGTGGTGAAGATCACGATCTTCCTCACCGAGATTGCCAACAACACCAAGGTCTGGCAGGCGCGTCGCGAATTCTTCACGGGAGATTTCCCGGCCTCGACCCTGGTCGAAGTGAGCGCCCTGGCCGCGCCCGAGATCCTGGTCGAGATCGAAGCCGTCGCCCATATCGGCAAAGGCAGGCGTTAGGCTTTCTGTCGTTAACCCTGACGAACCTTCCTCATCCTTCGAGACGGTGCTTCATGCACCCCAGGATGAGGTTGTGAGGCTGAACGCTAGCCGAGCTCGATATCATAGCGAATGAAGCCGCGATTCACGGCCATCTTGTCGTAGAGCAGCCGCGCCGTCGCGTTACTCGCCTGGGTCTGCCAGTAGAGACGCGGGCAGCCCTGCGCCCTGGCCCAATCCGCGACCGCCTGGATGAGCGCACGCGCCACGCCCTTGCCGCGCACTTCGGCCTCGGTGAAGAGGTCCTGCAGGTAGCAGACATCGTCCGACGAGGTGTTGGCGTGGATCAGGAAATGCGTGATGCCGACCAGGCGTCCGTCGAGGCGGGCGCCCAACGCATGCATGCGCGTGCTCTTGGCGAACTCGTTCCAGGCGCGGTCGTACATCGCCTGCGGCAGTGTGCGCTTGTAGAAATCCATGTAGCCCCGGAACAGCACTTCCCACTGCGCGCGATCCGACTGTTCGAGTTTGCCGATGGTGAGCATCGCGCCGACTATACACACGCCAGCCATCGAGTGGCACAGCCGTTGCTATACTTCAGTGTGTCGAACACTTGATCGGCCACACGATGATCGAGTATTGCCAACCCCTCATCCGCAGGCGGCTGCCCGGCAAGAAGCAGACCTCTTGCGATCACATAGAGTTCCAGAAGTCGCCAGCACGTGAAGCGCGTTAAAATCCCCCTGACTGTCCGACCTTATCAGGTCACCGCGATACCAGGTCGTGGGCTTGGGCTCACCGCCTGCTCCACCATCGATCCTCGCACGAAGATCGACGACTGCTTCACCTGGGAGCTACCCCGCCGGGACATCAAGCACGTCACCGAGACCGTGCTGAACGGAAACTACTTCGACCACCCGGTCTGCTCGACACGCGGCCTTGTCGCCATCGGCCATATCTCCCTGATCAATCATGATCCGGAGCCGAACTGTGAATGGCGGATGGTCCAGGTCCACGATCGCTGGATGATCGAGGCGTGGTCCATACGCCGCCTCGCCAGCGGTGAGGAGCTGACCTTCGACTACGGTTACGACCCGACCGCGAAGGGGTAGCTCGCCTAAGCGTGCGAGAACATTGCCTTGCCGGCGACCGGCATGGTGGCCCTCAGGATGGTGCCGGCGGCTACCTTTTCGCTTCGTCGCGATACCACGACGTAGAGATCGCTCCCGGAGAAGGCGACGTTGGTGCAGTAGATGTCGTCGCCGCAATCGACGTGGTGCGTCGGCCGTCCCAGCGCATCGAAACGCCAGGCCGTGGTGCTGGGATGGGCGATCACCAGCCCGCCTTCCTCGTCGAGCGCCATGCCGTCGGGACCGGCATGGCCGCCACTCATCTGGATGAACAGGCCGACCTTGCTCACCGTGCCATCGCCCATCAGCGGCAGGCGCCACACTGCATTGCCGCGGGTCACGCCGACATAGAGCACGGTCTCGGCCTTGTTCATCACAAGCCCGTTGGGGCTCGGCACCGTGTTCACCAGCATCGTGAGCTTGCCCGCCGTGTCGTAGCGATAGACGCGCCCCGTCGGGTCGTGAAGGCCGGTCTGGCCCTGGTCGGTGAAGTAGAGGTCGCCGTTGGCGGCAAAGAAGAGGTCGTTGACGCCCTTGAAGCTCTCCGAGCCGCGCGTCTCGAGGAACGGCGTCACCTTGCCGGTGTCGGGATCGAGCAGGACGATGCCGCGCTTGTAGTCGGTGATGAAGAGGCGGCCGTCCTTGTGGATCTTCAGCCCGTTGGGCCAGCCGTCGTACTCGGTCACCAGCGTCCACTCGCCCGCCGGGCTGATGCGGAAGATGCGGCCGAAGGGAATGTCGGTGACGTAGAGATTACCGGCCCGGTCGAAGCTCGGCCCTTCCAGGAAGGAATCGAGCAACTGCCCCACCGCATTGGTGTCGCCCCACGCGGTCCGCGACGGCTTGCGGAACTTCTCCGGCAGGCGCGTGAACTCGGTCGCGCGAACGGGCTTGGTCATTCCGTACATGATCGTTTCCCTGTTTCTTTTCTTGTCGATCAACCCTCTCCGCCGCGCCGGCGGGGGAGAGGGAGGGTGAGGTGGTATTTCAACAAAAGCGATATGCGAGCGAAAAGCCCATGACCCACCTCACCCTCCCCGCGCTTTGAGCGGGTCCCCTCCCTCTCCCCCGCGATGACGCGGGCGGAGAGGGCGTTTGAAGGAGTAGATGGGGAGAGAAGGTAGCTAAGCCGCCTTCACTTCGCGTTCGGCCTTCAGCGCGCGGACGGTTTGGCGCAGAGCGTGGACCGTCTTCTCGATCTCGGCACCGCCGTGCGTGGCGGAGACAAAGCCGCCGGGTGCGCCCATGACGTCGACGCCGTGGGTCATCAGGCCCATGCGGATCTTGCCGGTGAGTGGGCCGGCGCCGCGCGCGCCCTTGAGCTTCTCGATCGGCACCGAGAGCGGATCGAAGGTTGCGGGATCGATCGGATCGCCGAACGGGTTGGGATAGATCAGGAAGGTCGAGCTCTGGCCGTAGATGCCCCACGGCACGCCCTCCTGCACCAGCACCTCGGTCAAGGCCGCGCGCAGCTCGGCCGCGGTCTTGTTGGCCTTGTCGGCGAGGCCCTCGTCACGCACCAGCGATAGCGCGGTGACGGCGGCGGCGGCCGAAAGCGGATTGGCGTTGAAGGTGCCGGGATGGAGGATGCGCTCGATCTTGCGGGCCGCGGTCGCGGCATGGTCGATGCGGTCCATGATCTCGCGCTTGCCCGAGACCGCGCCGCCCGGCAGGCCGCCGGCCACGATCTTGGCCTGGATGCAGAGGTCGGGCGTGATGCCCAGCGCCTTCTGCGCGCCGCCCGAGGACCAGCGATAGCCGGTGATGACCTCGTCCATCAGCATGACGACGCCCTTCTTCGCCGTGGCGTCGCGCACCGCCTGGACGAAGCCCGGCGGCAGCGGCGCCTGGCCCCACGACGCGCCCGACGGCTCGAACATGACGGCGGCGATATCGTCGCGTTCCTCGATCAGCTTCACGACGGCAGCGACATCGCTTTGCGGCATCACGATCGAGAGCGAGCTCACTTCCTGCGGCACGCCCGGCGTGGTGCCGCCGTCGTAGGTCGCGCCGGCGCCGGCCGTCACGTTGTCATGCCAGCCGTGGAAGTGCCCGAGGAAGCGGACGATCTTGTCCTTGCCCGTGTGGGCGCGTGCCAGACGGATCGCCATGTGCGAAGCCTCGGTGCCCGACGCGGTGAAGCGCACGCGCTCGGCGCAGGGCGTCAGCTCGCACACCAGTTCGGCCCAGCGCACTTCCAGCTCGTGGCTCGAACCGTAATGCGTGCCGAGTTCGATTTGCCGCTTCACCGCCTCGACGACGGCGGGATGCGAATGGCCGAGCAGCATGGCGCCGTGGCCGCCGAAGTAATCGACATATTCGTTGCCGTCGACGTCCCACTTGCGCGGGCCGACCGCACGCGTGACGTGGATCGAATAGGGATCGAGGTAGCGGGCATCGTGCGTAATGCCACTGGGCAGCACCTTGTGGGCACGCTCGAACAGAGCCGCGGATTTGCCGGTCTTCGCCTTGTAGTCGGCGACGACGGCGGAGTTCGTCTGCGATGAATCTTTCTCTTGCCCGGTCATACTTGCCCTCAATCCAGCTAATGGCTGAGCATCGCTTGTCTCGCTTGTTTCGCCAAGGGCCTCGCGCCAAAGTCCGCGGTCTCAAGGTGGAGGAACGCCGTGAACGCCAAGCCCCGTGGCCGCCAATTCTTCAACAACCCCGGCCCGACCAACATTCCCGACCGCGTCCTGCGCGCTATGGACCGGCCCGTAATCGATTTCATGTCTGAGGAGTTCGTCGCCATCCATCACGCCTGCCACAACGGCGTGAAGCGCGTGCTCAAGACCGACCAGAACCTGTTCATGTATTCGTCGACCGGCCATGGCGCCTGGGAAGCCGCGCTGGCCAACCTGTTCTCGCCGGGAGAAACGGTGCTGATGGTCGAGACCGGCTACTTCTCCGAGAGCTGGACCGAGATGGCCAACCATCTCGACATCAAGGTCGAGCTGATCCCGGCGGACCAGCGCAAGGGCGCCGACATCGCCCGGGTCGCCGAGCGCCTGGCCGCGGACAAGGAACACAAGATCAAGGCGGTGCTGACCGTCCACAACGAGACCGCGACCGGCATGGTCCTGCCTCTGGCCGAGGTTCGCCGCGCCATCGACGAGGCCAAGCATCCGGCCCTGCTGCTCAGCGACACGATCTCCTCGCTCGCCAGCATGGAATACAAGATGGACGCCTGGGGCATCGACCTCACCGTCGGCGGCAGCCAGAAGGGCCTGATGCTGCCCACCGGCATGTCGATGACCGGCGTCAGCAACAAGGCACTGGAAGTCTCGCGCAAGTCCAAGACGCCGCGCCACTACTGGAGCTGGGAGATGATGACCGGCCGCGCGCCGCAGAAGTTCGTCGGCACCGCGCCCGTGCACATGTTCTTCGGCCTCCAGGAATCGCTGAAGATGCTGGAGGAGGAAGGCCTCGACGCCGTGTTCGCCCGCCATGCGCGCCTCGCGGAAGCGACCCGCGCCGCGGTGCGTGTCTGGGGCTCGGACGGCAAGGGGCCGCAGCTCTTCTGCCAGAACGAGGAGCGCCTCTCGAACTCCGTGACCGCGGTCGTCATGCCCGAGGGCATCAGCTCCGACCCGATGCGCAAGGCGGCGATCGATCGCTTCAACCTGTCGCTGGGCGGCGGGCTCGGCAAGATGATGGGCAAGATGTTCCGCATCGGCCACATGGGCGACCTCAACGAGCCGATGCTGCTGGGCTGCCTCGCCACGACCGAACTCGCCATGAAGGCCTCGGGCGTGCCCTTCGTCCCCGGCGGCGTCGACGCGGCCATCAAGTCGCTGTCGGCCTAGGCTCCTTCCACCTCCCCCGTCAAACGGGGGAGGCCGGGAGGGGGAAAGCCACCCGCAAGATTTCCCCGCTTCGACGGCGAGCGCCGTCAGAATGCCGGCGTCTTCCCCGCCAGCGCCGCGGCAAAGGCCTCCGGCTTCAACGCCGACAACGACGTCTGCGCCGTGATAGCGTTGTCGAGCTTCATGCCGGTCACGGCCGCGAACTTCAGCGTCTCGGGATTGAAGGCGTAGAGCTGGCCGACCGTCAGGTTGAACCACCAGGCGTGCAGGGTCAGCTTTCCAGCCTTCACCCGCTCCTCTATCCAGCGATATCCCATCAGGTTGCTCACGCTGTTCAGGACGGCGGCCTGTTCGACGGCGCGCGTGACCTCGTCGCGGGAACGGCCCTTCAGCTCCTCGACGACGACGTCGCGTGTGCGCTGCGCGACCGCGGTCCAGGTCGAGAGATAGTCGTAGTGCGCATAGGCACCGCCGCTGCCGTCGACCAGCGCGCCGATGCCGCCGCACAGCGCATGGCCCAGCACGACGATGTGCTCGACCCCCAGACCGCGCACCGCGAACTCGATGGCCGCCGACGTGCCGTGCTGGCGATCGTCCGGCGGATACTGCGCCGGCGGCACCATCGCCGCCACGTTGCGCACGGTGAAGATGTCGCCCGGCTTGGTCTGGGTGAGAATGCCCGGATCGACCCGCGCATCGGAGCAACCGATGATCAGGATCTTCGGCGATTGACCTTCCGTCGCCAGCTTCTCGAACAGGTCGAGATGCTCCTGGTAATACCCCACGCGGAAATCCGCGAAGCCCTTGAGAAGCCGTTCGAGTGCCATGATGTGCCTACCTATGCCCGTTTGCGGCCAGGGGCGACATAGACGATGATGCCGCGGCGCACAAATCACACGAACCTGGATGACATGACCGAAGAACTGCTTTTCGAGAAGCGTGGCGAGATCGGCTGGGTGACGTTCAACCGCCCCAAAGCGCGAAACGCACTTACTTTCGCGATGTATGAAGGTTTGGCCGAGATCTGTGCCCGGGTGGCCCGGACCCGCGAAGTCCGCGCCCTGGTCGTGACCGGCGGCGGCGACAAGGCTTTCGCGGCCGGCACCGACATCGCCCAGTTCCAGAGCTTCGAGAATGGCGAGGACGGCATCGCCTACGAACGCAAGATGGACCGTATCCTGGGCGAAATCGAACGCTGCACCGTGCCGACCATCGCGGCCGTCAACGGTTTCTGTACCGGTGGCGGCGCGGCCATCGCGGCGGTCTGCGACCTCCGTATCGGCTCGGCCAGCGCCCAATTCGGCTTCCCGATCGCGCGGACGCTCGGCAACTGCCTGTCGATGGCGAACTACGCCCGCCTGGCGGCCCTGATAGGTCCGCAGCGGGTCAAGGAGATGATGCTGCTCGCCAAGCTGATGGACGCCCCCTCCGCCTTGGCCTGCGGCCTGATCAGCGAGATGCTGCCCGACCAGGCCGCCCTGCTCGCCCGGGCCGAGGAGATGGCCAATCTGGTGGCCGGCCATGCCCCGCTGACGATGCAGGTCACCAAGGAGGCGCTGCGCCGCTTGCAGGCGCGACTGGGTGACGAGAACATCGACGATCTCATCAGACTGGCTTACGGTAGCGCCGATTTCCGCGAGGGCATGGCGGCCTTCCTGGGGAAGCGGGCACCCAAATGGTCAGGCGCCTGACAGACGATTGTTACGGAGGAATTTGATGAAGCGGATTGCCACTCTCTCACTGGTTCTCGGAATGGGCGCTGCCGTCGCCGCCTGCCAGAACCCGCAGCAGGTGATCGCGAACAAGGAAGACATGATGGTGGCGGCGGGCTTCAAGTTCGTGCCCGCGAACACGCCGCAGCGCCAGCAGGCGTTCCGCACCCTGCCGCCGCACAAGTTCTCGCGCGAGATCAAGAACGGCCAGGTGTTCTACGTCTATCCGGACCCGACCGTGTGCGTGTGCATCTATGTCGGCAACGCGAAGGCGTACGGCACCTATCGCAACAACGTCTTCCAGAAGAACCTGGCGGACGAGCAGCAGATGACGGCCGACGAGAACGCCATGAACGACTGGGATTGGGGTCCCTGGGGCGGCTACCCGTATCCCGGCTGGTACTACTAGGACCTAGGACTTTCTTCCCAAGAGGAAGAGTGCGATCGCGGCCGCCTGCACGAGGGCGGTCGCGACGAACACCGCCGATCCTTCCGCCGGTGACAGCGTCCGCAGCCATCCGAACACGGCCGGCGCGAACGCATAGGTTCCCTGACCGATGGCAACGATCAACGGCACGACGCGCTGAACGTCGGCCTTGGCGAACTCGACCTGCGCGATCAGTGGCGGCAGCGACGTCGTATTGCCGATGCCCGCGCCGAACAGCAGCACGCCTGCCACCAGCAGCATCGTGTCGGCGCCGGCTGCGAACAGCAGCGCCAGCGATCCCGCGATCTGCACGGCATGACTAGCGCAGGCGACCAGCCGGCGGTCGCTGCCGGCCGGCATCAACCAGCCGACCAGCGTGCGGCCCGCGATGGCCGCCGCCGTCGCCAGTCCCATCAGGATGCCGGCCGCCGGTCCGCCGAACACCGGCACCAGCAGCGAGAAGAGATGCGCGATGAGGCCGATCTGCGCGGACAGGCCGAGCGCCATCGCCGCCGCGAGCGTGAGGAAACGGGCGTCACGCCATAGCAACGCGCCCGGCAGGCTACGCTCGACCGGCGCGGTCGCGCTCGCGCTCGCGGCCGATGTCAGGACCTCGCCGTCCTGCACCTGGCCCAGCGACTGCGGCGTATGGCGGAAGACATGGTCGGCGAGGAACCAGATCGTTCCCACCATGACTGCGCCGATGACGGCGGAGGCGACCGGGAAGCCGAGGGCTGTGATGGCCGCAACCCAGAGCGGCGAGAAGACGACACCGCCGATGCTGGCGCCGTTATAGGCCATCGACAGCGCCGCCGGCCGGCGCACCGCGTACCACGGTGCCACGATCGCATTCACCGCCGCCGCACCCATCGCCACCCAGCCCGCACCGCTCAGGAACGTAGCGAGCAGGAGCTGCCACGGCTCGCGCGCCACTGCCCATCCCAGTACGCCGAACGCCAGCAGTACCGCGCCCATCTTGGTAACCGAGGGCAGGCCAAAGCGGCGATAGAGCGCCGGCAGGTTGGCGACGACGACCGCACCCACGAGGAAGTGCAGCGTGACGGCCGAGGAGACCAGCACGACCGACCAGTCCCGCGCCTCGCGCACCGACTGGAGATAGACCGGCGGCCCATAGAAGCCGAGGCCCCATCCAAAAGTAGCGAGCACGAAAGCGGCCGCGACAACGCGGCGGCCGAAGAAGGGCGCAGGAGATGCGATAGTTGTCATGCGGCGGACACTGCCGCCGTGAGCCTGCCCGTTGTTACGGCTGAGACCGAAGCGTCGCGTCCGCTGGCGGGATTTCTAGAAACTCGCTTCGACCTCACCCAGGCCCACGAACTCGCCGCGCGCATGCGAGCCGGGCGGGAAGTAGCGCAGGCCGGTCCACGAGCCGGTGGTGATCGCCTGTCCGGCATGAATGCCGCCGCGATGGCGCACGGCGTGGTCGATCATCCACACGAGCGGACGCACCGGATCCACGGCGCCGAGGCCGCCTTGCTGGTCGACGATCGTCTTTCCATCGACGACGAGATTCACCTGAAGCTTTGGCCAGTCGAGTGATTTCCAGCCGTTGATCGAGTTCCCGATCACCAGCGCGTGGTTCATCTGGTTGTCGGCCAGCAACCACTCGGGATCGGCGCTCTTGAAGTCGGCGAGGCGCGTGTCGACGATTTCCATGCCGACAAAGGCATCCCCCACCGCGGCGAGCGCTTCGTCGCGCCCGACCGGCGCGGTGCGCGCGGCGATGTCGCGCACGATGTGGAACGAGATCTCCACCTCGACGCCGATCATGTGCATCGCCTTGCCGTCGAAGCGCCCCGGCGAAGGCACCAGGGCGCCCGCGAGCAACGGCGCGGGGTTGGGTTCGGCCGTCGGCGTGCGCGCACCCACCTTCCAGCCGGCGACCGGACCGGTGGCCGCGGCAACGCCGTCCTGGATGGCAAAGACCGCAGCGCGGTCCTTCAGGGCGAAGGGTGGCGGTACCTGGCGCCCGCTGCGGCGCGCTTCGAGAAGGGCCTGCACGGCATTTGAAATGTCAGGGCTCATGATAAGCTCGCGCAAAACAGACAAGAAATTTCGAGAGGAAACATGCCCTACGCCAGCGGCCGCGTCATTCACGACGCCGATGCGCACATCATGGAAGTGCCGGGTTTCCTGGAAGAGCATCTGGAGGCAAGGCATCGCGCGACGGTTACCGACCTGGTGCTGTTCCCGCGGCACGAAGGCTTCCACAGCACGCGCCTCAAGGCCGATCCCGCCCAGGCGTTCGACGAGACGCAGATCATGCTGCGCAAGAACTGGGAAGCGCTGGGGGCATCGAGCAACCAGGACCGCCCGCGCTCGATCGACCTGTTGGGCTTCGCCAGCCAGCTCATGTTCACCACGGCGCTGCTCAACTATTCCTCGGTGCTGGAAGGCGGACGCGACGTCGAGCTGACCTATGCCGTGGCGCGCGCCCATACGCGGCACATGGTCGAGTTCTGCTCGGTCGATCGCCGCCTGCTGCCGACCGGCTACGTGCCGCTGGTCGATTTCGAGCGCACGGAGAAGGCCGCGCGCGAAGCGATCGAGCTCGGCGCCAAGGCATTGATGATTCCGTCGCGCTGTCCCGACGGCCATTCGCCGAGCCATATCGGCTTCGATCCCTTGTGGGCGATCGCTCAGGAGGCCGGACTGCCGATCGTTTTCCATGTCGGCGGCGGCGGCAAGCTGTTGGAAGATGCCTACTTCAACAACGGCCTGCCGCCGGTGCCCGACTTTCATGGCGGCGACGACAATTTCAAGTCGATCGACTACATGGCGATCGCCTATCCGCCGATGAAGGCGCTGACGGCGCTGGTGGTCGATCGCGTGCTCGATCGTTTCCCGGCGCTGAAGTTCGGCGTGATCGAGCAGGGCGCGTCGTGGGTGCCGGGCTGGATGCGCAACATGGACAGCGCGCACAACGCCTTCTATCGCAACGAGGAGCGACTGCAGAAGATGTCGCTCAGGCCCAGCGAGTTCGTGCAGCGTCAGGTCAGGGTCACGCCCTATCCGCACGAGGATGCGGGCTGGATCATCGCCAACACCGGCGACGAGGTCTGCCTCTTCTCCTCCGACTATCCGCACGTCGAGGGCGGCCGCCATCCCATCAAGCGCTTCGAGGCATCGATGGAGAAGGCCGGCACCACCGAGGCGCAGAAGCAGCGCTTCTATTGCGACAATTTCATCGACCTGATGGGCGCAGGTCTGGCGCCCGAACTCCGTCACTCCGTACAGGCAGCCGCATGACCTACTCGACGCTTCTCACCGAACGCACCGGACCGGTGCTCAAGATCACGACCAACCGGCCAGATGTGCTGAACGCGCAGAGCCGCATCCTGCTCGAGGAGCTCGACGACGCCTTTGCCGCGGCGGTCAAGGACGGCGACGTGCGGGTCATCATCCTGGCCGGCGCC
This sequence comes from uncultured Rhodospirillaceae bacterium, assembly GCA_945952105.1. Taxonomy (GTDB): domain Bacteria; phylum Pseudomonadota; class Alphaproteobacteria; order Reyranellales; family Reyranellaceae; genus Reyranella. Next base: position 31,135 of record CAMFGZ010000034.1, read on the forward strand.
GGCAAGCATTTTTCGGCCGGCCACGATCTCGGCAGCCCGCAGGAGATGGAGGACCAGAAGAAGACGCCGCTCGAACCTGGCTTCAAGGGCGAGTATCGCCGGCTGTGGGAGCGCTTCTTCGAGAACACGATGCGCTGGCGCGACCTTCCCAAGCCCACCATCGCGCAGGTCCAGGGTTACTGCATCATGGGCGGCATGATGATCGCCTCGGCCTGCGACATCATCATCGCCAGCGAGGATGCGCAGTTCGCCGACCGTGCCGTGAAGTGGGGCGGCAGCCACGTGCAGTATTTCTCGATGCCGTGGGACTTCGGTCCGCGCAAGACCAAGGAATATCTCTTCACCGGCGACTTCATCAGCGCCGCCGAAGCCGAGAAGGCGGGCCTCGTGAACCGCGTCGTCCCGCGCGACAGGCTCGAAGCCGAGACGATGGCGCTCGCGCAGAGAATCGCCGAGCGCGACCCCTATGCGCTGAAACTCGCGAAGGCGTCGGTCAACGAGACGCAGGACGCGCAGGGCTGGCGGCAGGCGATGGAGAACGCCTTCAAGAACTACATGCTGACCATCCCGCACCGCATCGAGATGGGCACCTACGGGCCGGCGGCACGAGAGAAAGCGCCCAAGGACCGCTTCGGCGTCCTCAACAAGAAGACGGTCTGACCGCTCAGCGCTTCGGAGTCACCACCGGCGGACGTGGCGGCGCCACGAGGCCCTCCGCCACCTTGAAGGTCAGCGTCGTGACGAAGCGCATGCCGTCATAGGGTGCAGTGCCGTGCGTGCCCGGCGTGTTGTCGACCAGCGACACTTCGACGGCGTAGGTGCCTTTCCATGGCAACTCGACCTCGAAGGCGCCGTCGTCACCGGTCTTGAACTCCCTGGTCCAGCCGAACTCGGTCACGACTTCGGCCTTGGCCTTGGGCAGCGGCTTGCCGTCGTAGAAGACCTTGAAGTGGCCGGGCTTGCCGGTCGGCACGATGTCGAGCGGAATGACCGGCTTGCGCTCGGCGAAGTCGGTGACGTAGCGCGCCGAGAGCCTGCCCAGCGTGCGGACGACCTTGTCGTTCTGCTTGCGCTCGGTGACGCGGGCCTGTTCGGCCACCACGCTGTTGGCGCCGTCCGGCGTGCCGGTGAACTGGAACGAGGTCGGCTTCTTGTCGACCGTGAGCGCGGGATCGCCGCCGGCGCCGAACGCCTTGGCGGCCGGCATCGGCTCGAAGCGGTCGAGCAGGCCGGGCGATCCCTCGCGCAGGTTCTCGCCGAACTCGCCGAAATAGAGCTGGTAGCCGGCCGCATCCGGCTCGAGCCACAGCGCGTGCGCCGAGGCGGCGCCGGTGAATGAGAGCCACAGCAGGGCGGCAGTAACGATGCGCATGGTCGATCTCCTCCGTACTCCCGAATCTGTACCATGGTCGCGATCAATTACTAGATGCACTCTAAGAAGAAGCCCCTGCGGAGGATGCGCCATGAACCCGACATGGCGGGCCAAGGGCACCCGCTCCGCGGAAGCCTTGTCTGGACCTCGGTCTTTGAGCGACACTCCCCTGGAGAGACCCGGAGTAGAGTTTGGTCACAGCACTTCCTCTTCGCGGGCCAGTCCTGATGTCCACGGACGAGAGCGTGCCCAGCGTCCGGGATCTCTATGAGGCCTATGGCAGGCTGATCGGGCACAGGTATCGCGTTCACGACGAGCGCCCGCGCCCGGCGCCCAGCCGCTTCGCCAATATCTCGCTGCAGGAAGCCTGTGCGACCCGCTTCCAGGGCGGTTCCGCGCGGTTCGAGATGTCGTCGAACCAGCACGGCCTCGACCTCGTGATTCTCTCTTTTGCTCTCTCCGGACAAACCCTGTGCTATCGCCAGCGCGACACCGAGTGTTCCGCTCCGGCTGGCGCGGCCATCCTGCATACGACCGACACGCCGCTGCATGCGCGCGCAAACAGCGGCGGCGAGGTCATGGCGGTGGCACTGCCGCGCGCGAAGCTCGGGGCTCTCGTTGCCGACCCGGACGACCTGGCGTTGCGCGTGGTGCCGGCCGAAAGCCCGGCATTCGTCCTGTTTGCGGCACATGCCCGCAATTGCCTCACCCTCGGCAGCGTACCCGACCAGCAGCTTGCCGGGTTGATCGGCGACCAGCTCTGTGACCTCGCCGCGCTCGCCCTCGGTGTGAACGGCCGTGGTCGCGAAAAGGCACGGGACGGCCAGGCGCTCGACGATGCCCGCTACACGAGGGCGATGGCATACGTTGCGCGCCATCTCGCGGATCCAACCCTCGGCGACCGCGACGTCTCCCGTCACCTCGGTCTCTCCGCCTCCTCCGTGCGCCAACTCTTCGCGAGGAAGCAGACCACGCTCGCGCGGTCGATCCGCAACGCACGCGTCGAAAAGGCCGCCGGCATGCTGGCCGACCCCGCCCAGTCCCATCGCAAGATCGTCACCGTCGCCTTCGAGTGCGGCTTCCACAGCCTGTCGGCCTTCTATGAGGCCTTTCACGATCGCTACGCCCTCCAGCCTCGCGAATTCCGCGCCGCCGTCCCTCCGCAAAGTCCCGACTGACGGATTCCGGAAGCGAATCTGACGAAATCCGAACGCCGCCTCGTTCTCCTGATGATAACGGGGGACGAGCCGTCGGCGCCTGACCCGTCGACGCTGCACACACACCGGACAGGCAACGGGGCGAAGGCTCATGCCACAGAATCGCAGCGCGAGGGGAGAGGCGACTGGCCATCGCCTGTACCGCACCATGCTGCGCGCCGGCCTGGCCGCGGTGCTCCTCCTCGCGGGTACGGTTGGCTCCGGCAGGGCCGACGACAGGACCTTCATCCGCGACGACCGCCCGGTGGTGCTCGTGCTCGACGCTTCTGGCAGCATGGCGACACCGCTCGGCCGCGAATCCCGCCTCGACGCGGCGCGACGCGTGATGCTGGACACGCTGACCCTCTTTTCACCGAAGCGACCGGCCGGGCTCGTCGCGTATGGGCATCGCCGCAAGGACGATTGCACCGATATCGAGACCTTGCAGAAGCTCGCGCCGGTCGATGTGCCTGCGATCCGCAAGTCCCTGTCGACCTTGCGTCCCACGGGCATGACTCCTCTTTCGGCGTCATTGCGTCATGCGGCCGGCATGCTGGGTGCCGAAGGCGGCGTCGTCATGCTGGTCAGCGACGGGCTGGAGAATTGCCGTGAAGACCCGTGCGCCGTGGTCGACGCGCTGAAGCGGGCGAACGCCAGGCTGGTCTTTCATGTGGTCGGCTTCGGCATGGCCGACGGCGAGATGAAAAGGCTCGCCTGCATCGCCGAGAAGGGCGGCGGCCGCGCGATCGAGACCCGCGATGCCCCTCGCCTGGAACAGGCGCTGAAGACGCTCGTCGAAACCCCGCCACCCGCGGAGCCTCCGCCCGCTGCCCCCACGCCGCCGGCACAGGCCGTGGAAAAGCCCGTCGTGCCGCCGCCGCCCACGCCCAAGCCGGTGACGCTGCGCGCCACGGTCGGCGGGGCTGCCGTTCCCGGGCCGGTCCTGTTCACCGTCACGGGCAGGAGCGGCGAGACGGTTTACGAAGGCAAGGGAACCGAGGTGACGCCGGACCTGGCGCCCGGCGCCTACAAGGTCCGCGTCACGATCGCCAATGCGCGCACCGAAGCCGATGTGACGGTGAGCGGTGCGGCGGACGAACGGCACGACGTTGCGCTCGCCGCCGGTCTTGCCAGCTTCTCGGTGATCGCCGCGCAGGGGCTCGATCTCAAGGACACCGACCTCAAGGGCGATCCGGTCTGGACGCTGGTGCCGAAGGACGGCCAGGGTCCGGCGGAACTCGATCCCGTGCTGGCGCCCGCCGCCATGCTGGCGCCGGGGCGCTACGACGTCGCCGTTTCCCTCGGCGGCTTCACGGCCCGACAGGAAATCACCCTCGGCGCCGGCAAACCGGTGCAGGCGACGCTCAACCTCGATCTCGGCAAGGTGACACTAGAGGCCGGCCCGGCGGGAGCCGATCGGCCCATCGATAGCGGAACCGGCTTGTCCTGGTCGCTGGAGTCTGCGAAGGCGGGAGCGCCGCCCCTGCGGGCCGAGGCCATCGCGCAGCCGACCTTTCTGGTGGCAGCCGGCGCCTACAAGGCACAACTCGTCATCGCGGGCGCCACCCTCTCCCGGGATGTCCTTGCGGAGTCCGGCAAGACCGTGACCGTGCGGCTGGAACTGCCATCGGCCGAACTCGTGCTGACGGGCGCGCTCGGCCCCGGCACCGCGCCCTTCACCGACTGGCGGGATGCGACCTGGACGGTCCGGCCCGTGAAACTCATCGGCGACGTGAAGGCCGGGGCCGCCCTGGAAAACAAGGCGGAAGCGTCCCCCGCCCTCGTCCTGACGCCGGGTGAATGGGAAGTGACGCTGGTTTCCGGCGGCGCCAGCACGACACGACGCCTCACGGTCGCGCCGGGGGCCAAAGCGAACGAGCGCATCGACCTCGTGGCCGGCCGGCTGTCGGTCTCGGCATCCCCGCCGGACGGCGCCGCTGCGCCGCTCAATGTCGTGATCTCCTATTTCCCCGCCGCGCCGGACGGGAGCTTCGCCGAAAAGCCGATCGTCGAGGCCGGAACGCGCCGCGACTACTCCACCATTCTGCCCGCCGGCCGATACCGGATCGCCGCCACCGACGAGACGGGCCGCGCCGGCGCGGCCGTCGTCGAGTTGAAACCGGGCGAAAGCACCACGCAGGAGATTGCTCTCAAGTGACCGTTCCCCGCCCTTCAACAAGCGAGATCGCCATGCGCATCCTGATGCTTCTGGGTCTGCTCTGTCTTTCGGTTCCGGCGTTCGCCCAGGCCCCGCCCGATCCGGCGGCGGCAGAGCTTCCAGATATGTATGCCGATCCGGACGGGCCAACGACGGTAATGAAGTTTCCTCATCCATCAACACTTACCGAACCTGTCGCGCAATACAGCCCTCAGTTGTTCAGGCTGATGAAGATTACCGATCAAACGCGACACTGGATGGAGAACTCCCAGAACGTGGCCGCCAGTTCCCAGAGCCGGATCAAGGAACTCGAAGACCAGGTCGCGAGCCTGAAGAAGGCCGTGGAGGAATTGCAGAACCGCAAGCCGGGCGGCACGCCCGGCCCCGCGACCGACGACAAGCGGCTGGCAGCGCTCGAGGCGCGCGTGGCCAAGCTCGAGGAACAGCAGGGAAGCTTCAAGGCGCCCTTCAAGGTCGTGAACGGGGCGGGCGTGGCGCTGTTCACGGTGGCCGAGGACGGCCGCGTCACCGTCGGAACAGACGGACAGGCCGCCATCGTCATGAAGGCGACCGGCGCAGACAATGCCCTGATCCAGCTGTCGGCCGCGTCGAAGAAGATGCTGATGCTGGCCGACGGCGGCAACGGTACCAAGCTCCAGCTCAACGACGGGGCGGAAGCGGCCGTCGAGTTGAACACATCGCAGGGCAACAACGGCTTCATCCGGGTAGCCGGCGGCAAGTCGATGGCGATCATCAATGCCGATCCGTCCAACGCCGCGACGTTGCACCTGCAGGGTGGGCCGGATGGTGGGGTTCTCCTGTCGGCCAAGCCCGACGATCTTGGCCTTCTGGTCCAGAAGGCCGGCAAGAACGCCGCCTCGCTCGGCGCCCTGCCCGGAAAGGGCGTGGCGCTCCGCCTCTTTTCGGACGCCGGCCAACAGGTCGTGGCGGCCGGTTCCAATCCCGCCAAGGGCGGCGCCGGGCTGGTGAGCGTCAGTGCCGGCGACAAGGCGGCCGCCATCCTGACGAGCGAGCCCGATGGCGCGGGATTGGTCCAGTCCTTCGCGGCGGACGGCACCGGCGCCGCGGCCTTGGTCGGCAAGGAGCGCGCGGCCGTCGTCTACAACCAGGCCGGCAGCGCCGTCGCCACGATCTCCAAGAGCGACAAGTCGGAGGGCGGCACGGTCGTCGCCCGCAATCCCGGCGGCGAAGGCGTCTTCGTGGGCGGCTATCGCGCCGATGTCGGCGGCGGCGAATCCTGCGTCTATCGCGCCAAGGCGCAGAACACCTTCTGTATCGGCATCGGCATGCCCGGCATGGGCATCGGAAAATAACCCCTCAACCCTGCTGACCGGATATTGAACCGATGACCAGATCTCTCAACTGTCTGCCCCTGATCGCCGGCCTCCTGACCGCCGCCGCTCCTGCCGCACAGGCCGCGTCGGACTGCCAGCCGATCTTCGACGCCTATGCGGCCATGACCAAGGTTCCCGCCGTGAAGAAGACGGTCAAGACGCCGGGCATGGCGGAACCGGTCGAGCTGGTCATGACCAGCACGGCGCTCTACAGCCGTGTCGGCGCCAAGGATACGTGGTCCAAGACGCCCATCGACGACGAGGTCCGCGCGGTGATGAAGCGCGGCTCTCCGTCGCCGGAAACGGTCACCGATTGCCGCAAGGTCGGGGCGCGCTCGCTGGAGGGCGTAGCCGCCACGGCCTACGAGTTCGCGCCCGCGCCGACGTCGGGCAACGCGCCGGGCGAGAAGATCACGGTCCTCATCGCCGACAAGAGCGGCCTTCCCCTCGTCGAAGCGGCGGCCGTGGCGGGCACCGAAGCGAAGCTGGTCTATGACGGCGTCACCGTGCCGGCGCCCTGAACCAGGGGGACGGCCACGCAACGAATGGGGCTCGCGGGAACATGCCGGCGAGGTCGTGCCGTTCCATGCCCTCTACCTCGGGCTGGTCGCGCCGCCCCTTGCAGCGCTCATCACCATGGCCATGTTCGGGGCGCGGCCCCTCGGCGCGCCGCTCGTTCTTGCCACGATGGCGCCGGCCTATTTATTCGGCTTCGTGCCGGCCTTTCTCGTCGGGCGGCTGGACCGGTCATTGGCGGAAAGAGGCTGGCAGGTCCCGGCGAGGCTCTCGGTCGCGGCGGGCATTGCCGGGACTGTGGGCATGGCCATTCTCGCCCCGCTCCATTTCACCGGCCGCCTGCAGGGCGCGATGCCGCTGCTTTTCCCCCTGGCGCTCGCCATGTCGGCCGTGCTGACCCTTGGTTGCGCGCAGACCTGCGCACGGCTCGTCGCGCGAGCGCGCCGGAGAAGGAAGCCGGGGACGAAGGTGCAATCCTGAACCGGGCGTCGCTTACGACCGAACCGAGATCGCTGCAGATGACACGGGCGACCGAGGCCGCCCGTGCCCGTTCCGATCACGCGGTGCGGCGCTTGCGCTCTTCCAACTCCACACCCATCGCGCGGACGACCGAGGGCCGCTTCAGGTGCCGCTGGTGATAGGCCTGCAGCGCCGGCCACTTGGTAAGATCGGCTTTCAGGAACACCGCCCAGTTGAGCAAGGTCAGCAGATAGGCGTCGGCGACCGTGAAATGGCCGCCGACCAGCGTCTCGCGATCGCCGAGGCGCCTGGCGATCGCCGCGAGCGTCGGATCGAGATCGGCCTTCGCGGCCGCCTTCGCCTCGGCGGGCACCGTCGTCGAGAAGATGTTGTAGAAGACGCGCTTGTGCACTTCGGTTCCGAGATAGTGCAGCACATCCATGAGTTGATAGCGCTCGGTGCTGCCCCAGGCCGGGGCGAGGCCCGACTCTGGCTTGCGGTCGGCGAGGTACTGCAGGACCGACGCGCCTTCGTTCAGAACCTTGCCGTCGTCGAGCCTTAGCGCCGGTACGTAGCCGTAGGGCGACACCGCGAAATAGTCGCCGCCATCGTCGGTTTTCTTGTCGGTGACAAAGCGGATCCCGACCGGCAGCCCGGCCTCGATCACTGCGATATGCGAAGCCAGCGAGCAGGCCATCGGCGAAGCAAACAGTTCCATCTTTTTCTCCTCTATAAGTCTTGGTGGTTGAACCGGACCAAGGTCAGCGAGGTGACCGCAGCCGGCGCCAGAAAGGCTGGCTCGCCTCGAAGGCGGCCTGGGCCGGCGCGATGCCGGCGTCGCGCAGGCTGCGTTCGTCGACCTGGGCGAGCGCAGCCCTCGTGCGTGCGCGTTCGCGCCAGAGGCCAAACCTGGCAAGGAGCCGGCGGTGCAAAGGCAGGCGAGGCAGCGCAATGGACGTGAAAGTCGGGTCCTCGCAGAAGGGGTCGACCGGGAACAGGTCGCGGCGTAAATGGCTCATGGTGGACTGCTTTCGTATTTATATGCGAAGTGGTACACAAATACGGAGGGCGAAGCCCGTCAAGAGATATTTATGCGAAACGGTACAAAATCAAAGAAAGAGGCGCGTCCGCGCGGTCGTCCGCGCGGGTTCATTACCAGCGAGGTATTGGAGAGAGTGCGCGATGTCTTCCTTGCCAAGGGATTTGCCGCCGCGTCGCTCGACGAACTCTGTGCCGCCGCCGGCCTCAACCGGCCGAGCCTCTACGCCGCCTTCGGCGACAAGGAACAGCTCTACATCAGCATGCTGCGCCATGTCGGCGAGAAGAGCGTCGAGGCGATGGACGCGGTCCTGTCGGGACCGGAGCCGATCGAGCAGCGGCTCGGCCGCATCTACAAGGGGGCGATCGACATCTATACCAAGCCGCCCAATCGGCCGGGCTGCATCATCGTCGGCACCGCGACCGTGGAGGCGACCAGCCATCCCGCGATCGGCGCGACGGCGAACGAGATTCTCGCCGGTTTCGAGAAGGCCTTCGAGCGCGGCTTCATCAAGAGCGACCTGAAGCCCCTGCCCTCGCCCGCCGAACGCGCCAGCATGGCCGGTGCGATCATGACAGCCACCGGCATCCGCGCCCGCCTCGGCGTGCCGGCGACGGAACTGCGGGCGTTCACCAGGTCGATGATCCCGGTGATCTGCCGATAGGCCTGGACCGTCAAGCGTACTTCGCGCGTAGCCTCTTCGCCGCTTCGGCCTCGGCCTTGAGCTTGAGATAGACCTCGTCCGTATCGACTTTCGCGGCCGAGCCCGGCGCGAAGCCGCAGTCGGGATTGAGAGTGATGCGCTTCTTGTCGATGCGGGTCAGCGCCCGCTCCACCCTCGCCACGATCAGGGCCGCGGCCTCCGGCGCACCGGGCGTCACGTCGACCACGCCGAGCCCCAGTTCGAAATCCTCGCGCAGACGGCCGAGGCTCTCGAGATCGTCGGCGCCGGCGGCGGTGAACTCCATCGTGAGGTGCTGGACTTTCAGCCTGTTGAGCTGGTTCAGGATCGGGCCGTAAGTGCCGGCATGATGCTTCTCGCCGCGCACGCGCGCGCCGGCACGGCGGCAGAGATGGACGGCGAACTTGATGCCGTCGAAGCCCTTCACGGTCTCGTTGATCATGTCGACCGCAAAGTCGGCGGCACGATCGGGATCCTCGTAGCTCTTGCGCACGTCGGGATCGACGAAGAGGCAGAGATGCGGATCGTCGATCTGCACCATCTCCACGCCCATGTCCTGCAGCAGCGCGATCTCGGCGCGCAACGGCGCCACGCAATCGCGCACGAAATCCTCGCGCTTCGGATAGGCCTTGCCCGAGCGCCCCTTGTCCCACAGCCGCTCGCCCAGCAGCGCCGGCGCCGGCAACGTGATCTTGGTCGCGACCTTCGCGATCTCCTTCACGAACCGCGCCTCAGCGGCGATGAAGCCGGCCGGCTTCGCCACGAGCTTCTCCGTCACGACGGTCCAGGGCCGTCCGTCCGCCGGATTGACCTCGAGCGTGAAGCCGTGCGCCAGCTCGGCGATGACGCCGATATAGGAGCGGCGGCGCCATTCGCCGTCGTTCACCACGTCGAGGCCGGCGCGCTCCTGCAGGGCGACGACGAAGCGGATGGCGGCATCCATCGTATGGCGGTCGGTTTCGTCCCACTCAGGCTTCTCGATCAGTTCGCGCACGACGAGCGGCCGCGGGATCGAGCCCACGATCGAGGCCGGGAACAAAGGCAGTTTCTTCATTTTTGGCTCACGGCTTCCAAAGAGTCTGGGCAAGATTCATGTCTTCTTGCGTATCGATCTCGCGATACCTGCCCGGCGTATCGGCATGCCCGAACGAGGCGCCCTGTTCGATCATGTCCTGAAACATGTGGATCAGGTACGCCTTCTGGAAGATCGCCGCCTCGCGATAGGGCTTGTCCCAGAACTCGGCCTTGCGGCGATGGTAGAAGTCACGGAACTGGGCGGCGCCCCCGGCGCCGAATTTCGCGACGCCGATGAATTCGCCGGTCGCATCCTCGTACGGGATGGTGCGGTAGACGCGCTCGACCCGGTCGCCGTGCGTGATCACCTTCTCCGCATCGTGCGGCGGATGCTGGGTGCGGGGCTTGTAGTGCTCGCGCCACTCGGTATCGACGCCGAGCGCCAGCTCGTCCTTCGAATCGATCAGGCCGCGCACGACCTCCTTCGTGAACAGAATGTCGGAGTAGCTCGCGACGAAGGGCCGGTCCATCAGGTCCTCGGCACACATCAGCGACACGAGGATGTTGTTGTCGGGCCAGTCCCTGTTCTCGCGAAAGATGAAGTCCGGATAGTCGCGCTTCACCGATTCGATGCGATAGCCGCCGATGAATACGATCTCCGTGCAGCCGCCGCCCCTCAGGGCCTCCACGGTCCAGTCCAGGATGCGCTTGCCCTGGATCTCGGCAAAACACTTGGGAGCATCTTCGGTGGTGGGCATGAGCCGGCTGCCACGGCCGGCTCCGATGATGATGGCGCGCATGTCGTGCGGACTGTGGCGCAACCGGTCACGCCGCGCCAGCCATGACCGTCGGGATCAGTCGAAAAGCGTGGCCAGCCGCTGCTTCATCTGGTCGGCGACATAGAGCGCCAGGGCCTGGATGGTCGAGGTCGGATTGACCCCACCCGAGGTCACCCAGATGCTGCCATCGACGATGAACAGGTTCTTCACGTCATGAGAGCGGCCCCATTCGTTGACCACCGAACGCTCGGGATCGGTGCCCATCCGCGCCGTTCCCAGCAGATGCCCCGGATAGTTCAACGCCGTGCGCGAGGCGTAGAGTTGTGTGGCCCCCGCTTCCGTCAGGATCTCCTCGGCGCGGGCGATGCCGTGCTCCATCATCCGGCGCGTGTTCTCGCTGATCGTGTAGTCGATGCGCGGCGCCGGTATGCCATTGCTGTCCTTCAGCACGGGATCGAGGGTGACGCGGTTGTGTTCCTCGGGCAGGTCCTCGCAGGCGACGCCGATGCTCAGCCGGTGATCGAGCATCGTCCGGTAGCGACGATGATGATCGCGGCCCCAGGGCAGAAGGCCGGAGGCCGCACCGACCATCGCCTGGTTGGCCGGACCGGTACCGCGGCCGAACTGCAGCGTATAGCCGCGCACGAAATCGCGTGCGGGATCGGTCTCGTAGAACTGCTTGCTCCAGATGCAGTTGATGGGACCGCGCCCGCCGTCGAGCGTTTCCTCGACATAGCCGGACACGATCGGCCAGGGATGCAGCATCAGGTTCTTGCCGACCAGGCCGGACGAATTGGCGAGGCCGTCGGGAAACCGCGCGGACGCGGAGTTCAGGAGCAGGCGGGGCGTGCCGACGCCATTGCAGGCCAGGATGACGACTTCGGCCGGCTGGAAATGCTCGACACCATCGGCGTCGTAGTAGACGGCGCCGGCGGCCATGCCGTGTTCGTCGGTCGTGATCTCGCGGACCCGGCATCGCGTGCGCAGTTCGACGCCCGCGCGGAGGGCGAGCGGCCAGTAGGTGATGTCGGTGCTGGCCTTGGCGCCCTGCGCACAGCCCGGCGTGCAGTGCCCCAGGTTGATGCACGCGGCCCGCCCTTCGTAATCCGTCGTGGCGATGGTCGTATCGGACGGCCACCAATGCCAGCCGAGCCTGTTCATCGCCTGGGCATAGCGGGTGCCGGTCTTGCCGAGCCCGATCGGCGGCATCGGCGGATGGCGCGGCGGCACGCCGGGATCTCCGGCGAGGCCTGAAACGCCCATCATCCTGTCGTTCTCGTCGTAGAATCTTTCGAGCGCCCAGTAATCGACGGGCCAGTCGTCGGCCACGCCGTCCAGCGACTTCACGCGGAAGTCGGAGGGATGCATGCGCGGCCAGTGGGCGGTGTAGATCAGCGTCCCGCCGCCGACGCCGTTGAAGTTGGCGATCTTCATCAGCGAATTGTCGTCGTTGATCGGATAGTCGGTGTCCCGCCCCCGGCGATTGGGGCTGATCTCGAAATCCGTGTAGCGCCTGGCTTCCCAATCCCGGCCGTTGCTGGGGAAGTCCGTCGGCTTCATCCAGTCCCCCTGTTCGAGGCACAGGATGCGCATCTTCATTTCCGCGAGGCTCCACGCGACGGCGGCCCCCGATGCGCCCGATCCGATGATCAGGACATCGACCTTGTCGTTCGGCGCCATGTCAGCCTTCTCCCGCCGTCACGATTCGGTCGTCGCGCCAGAAGGATGGCCGCCTGCGCACGGGTTCCAGCAGCGACCAGTCGCCCTGTTCGAGACGATAGCCCTTGGGAAAAGGTGGACGCGGTTCATGGCCGAGGGCCAGAAGCACGCGGTCGTCACGATAGTAGGCCCCGAGGACGGCCCGCCCCAGCGCGGTGGCCGCGGCACCGCCTTGCGCGAAGTAGTCGTTGATCAAGGTATCGCGAGAACCCTGGTCCAGCGCGGCGAAGGCGCGGCGCGATCTTGCGGCGATGGCCATCAGGGCCTCGCGGACCAGGGGCAAGTCGCGGCCCAGCGAGCACGCGATGTCGCGCAGGATGACGGGATCGTCCGCGCCCGGCATGCCGAGATCGGCATTTTCCGGAATCATCGCCCCCGCGACCTCGCCCAGTGCGCGGATTTCGGCATCGATAAGTCCCGATTCGGAAGAGGCGTTCATTGGATCCTGCGGATGGCGGTTCCGGTCACGCCGATGCTAGGCGATCGCGCGCCCCCCATCGACGTAAAGATTGACGCCGTTGATGTAAGCGCCCGCCTCCGAACACAGCAGCAGCGCGGCACCGACCAGGTCGTCCGGCCGGCCGAGGCGGCCGGACGGAATGCGCTGAGCCAGCGCCTCGCCTTCCACCGCCATCTGATCGCGATTGCGCGCCGTCAGGATGGCGCCGGGCGCGAGGTTATTCACAGTGACGCCCTGTCCGCCGAACTGCCGGGCCAGGTTCCAGGCCCAGTTGAGCTGTGCGGCTTTTGTCCCGGCATAGATCATCATCTTCGGATGCGGCCTGACCTGCTGGACGCTGCCGATCGTCACGACTCGGCCCCAGCCCCGAGCCCCCATCGGCGGAACGAGATCCTGCAGCAACTCCATCGGGCTGCGCAGGTTGACGGCGATCTGCCGGTCGAAGCGTACGCGATCGATCGCCTCGAGCGGCTCCGGCATCTCGATCGAGGCGTTCAACACCAGGATATCCACCGGCGACCAGGCCGACACGGCGGCGGCCAGCTTGTGCCCGGCTTCGTCGAGCGCAAAATCCTGTGCAAAGGCGCGGGCGGTCCGCCCGGACTGCTCGATCTCGCGAACCACGGAGTCGGCATCGGCCTCCTCTTGCGGAGTCCCGGCATGATGGATGGCGAGTTGCGCTCCCGCGCGCGCCAGCGCCACCGCGATCGCCCGGCCGATCTCGCGGCGGGCTCCCGTCACCAGGGCGGTCCTGCCTTCCAGGCGGAAGAGATCGAGTGGATCACCGGACATGACGCCCCAACGCAAAAAGCCGCCCTCTTTCGAGGACGGCTTTTCTGAAAATTGGTTGCGGGGGCAGGATTTGAACCTACGACCTTCAGGTTATGAGCCTGACGAGC
>CAMFGZ010000035.1 GCA_945952105.1 uncultured Rhodospirillaceae bacterium
AGCCCGAGATCGTCAAGGGCCTCGACATCATGATCATCCGCGAGCTGACCAGCGGTGTTTACTTCGGCGAGCCGCGCGGCCGTCACACCAACGCCGCCGGCGAGGTCGAGGCCTTCGACACGCAGCGGTACACGGTTCCGGAAATCCGCCGCGTCTGCGCCGTCGCCTTCGAGCTGGCGCGCAAGCGCAAGAACAAGGTCCTCTCCTCGGAGAAGGCCAACGTCATGCACACCGGCGTGCTGTGGCGCGAGGAAGCGACCAAGCTGCACAAGGAAAGCTACAGCGACGTCCAGCTCAGCCACATGTATGCCGACGCGCTCGCCATGCAGCTGCTGCGCACGCCGACCGAGTTCGACGTGATCGTCACCGACAACCTGTTCGGCGACATCCTGTCCGACGAAGCCTCGATGCTGACCGGCTCGCTCGGCCTGCTGCCCTCGGCTTCGCTGGGTGCGCCCGACGCCACCGGCCGCCGCAAGGCGCTGTACGAGCCGATCCACGGCAGCGCGCCCGACATCGCGGGTAAGGGCCTGGCCAATCCGATCGCGCAGACCCTCTCCTACGCGATGATGCTCCGCTACTCGTTCGATCTCGGCAAGGATGCCGACATGGTCGAGCTGGCGGTCGAGAACGTGCTGAAGGCGGGCTACCGCACCGGCGACCTTCTGGTCGGCAAGACCGACGGTGTGAAGAAGGTCGGCACCCAGGAAATGGGCGACGCCATCGTCAAGGAACTCGAGCGTCTCTCCTGACCGGAGATCAGCGCTCGACGTCGACGGCGCGATTCACCGCCGTCGCGAACGAGGACATCTCGTTCGGGGAGATGTCCGACACCGCGCGCATGTCGAAGCCGGCATGGCGCCATTCGGCCAGGGCAAATCCATCGCGCTGCGTAACCGATGGCGCGACATTCCCGCCGGCACCCGCGGGCCACAGGCTCAGCACGATGCGATGCTGGTTGCGGCGATAGACCAGCACCGAGACCTTGCGACCTGACACGACGTCGAGCCGCCCGCCCACCAACGGAAATCCTTCCGCCGTCAGGTCATGAACCGGCGGTGAATAGTCGATGCGACCAGCGAACCACGGCTTCACCGTGTGACGGTCCGACGAGGCGACCTCGACCGGCGCTTCGGCCATAGCGACGCGCAGGTAGCTCGCGATCGCCTCATTCGAATCACGACCCTCCCGGCTGGTGAAGGTTCCGCCCACCCAGCCGATGCCGACCGCCACGATCAGGCTGGCCGCCATCGCACTCCATCGCGCCCAGGGCCGGGCAGCAGGACGCGCCCTTGGTTCAGGAGCGTCGACACTCGCGCGCAGGTCGCGCTCGAGTCGTGCGCGCAACAGGTCGGTCGTGCGCTCGACCGGCAGGTCGCGCAGCAGGCCACCGATCGCGCGCGCCGTCGCCAGCCTTTCGCGGCACTCCGGACACGCTGTCAGCGCCTGTTCGAAGGCCGCGCTCTCCCGTGCCGACAACTCGCCGTCGACATAGGCGTCGACCGAGGCTTCACAGGTCGGGCAGTCCATGCTCACTCCTTCCCAGGCGCCCCCGCAACTGGGCCGCCATTTTCTCGCGCGCCCGCGCGAGGCGGGACATGACCGTTCCAATCGGCAAATCGAGCACCGAAGCGATCTGCTTGTAGGAAAGGTCCTCGATCTCGCGCAGGACGAGGACCTCGCGAACGTCTTCCGGCAAGACCGCCAGTGCCGCCGCCACATGCCGGCGCCGGTCGCCGGCCAGCACGCTCTGCTCCGGATCGGGCGTGTCGGCCGGGCGTTCGTCGGCCATCTCGAGCGGCAGGGCGTCGGCGCCCTTGCCCACTCTCGTGTCAGTCCATGTGTTGCGCACGATGCGCAGCAGCCACGGCCGCGCCTCCTCGCCGCGAAAGGCGTGGAAGTAGCGCAGCGCCCGCAACAGCGATTCCTGCGCCAGATCCTGCGCCGCCACGGGATCTCGCGTCAGCCAGCGGGCAAAGCCGTAGGCCGAATCGAGATGCGGCAGCACGACGGCACGAAAGCGCTCGAGCGTGCGGCTATCGGGCTTTGGCGCGTCGGACATGCACCCCATAGGACAGCAATACCGGTCGAGGGTCGATTTTATTCCATGGCCTGAATCCGGGGAATAGACGCCGCTCCCCGCCGGTAGTCCCCGGCAGTTCCACGTCCGGAACGATGGGAGTCATCATGCTGCAACGGCATCGTCGCGATTTTCTCAAGCTCGCCGGATTGGCCGGCGTCACCTTCACTGCAGGATTATTCCCGCCGGGCGAAGCCTCGGCGCAAGCCGGCGGTGACTTCCACTTCGTACAGTTCTCCGACACGCATTGGGGCTTCAAGGGCGCCGCCAATCCCGACTCCGAGAACACGCTGGCCAAGGCGGTGGCGACCGTGAACGGCCTCGCCAATCCACCGGACTTCATCGTCTTCACCGGCGACCTCACGCATACGACCGACGACCCGAAGGAACGCCGCGCCCGCATGCAGCGCTTCCGCGAGATCGTCGCGGGCCTGCGCGTGAAGGACGTGCGCTTCATGCCCGGCGAGCACGATGCCTCACTCGATGCCGGCGAGGCCTACAAGGAATTCTTCGGCGCGACCAACTACACGTTCGACCACAAGGGCGTGCACTTCATCGTGCTCGACAATGTCAGCGATCCCGCGGCGAAGCTCGGCACAGCGCAGCTCGCCTGGCTGGAAGCGGACCTGAAGCAGCGCAAGCCCGACGACCGCATCGTCGTGCTGACGCATCGCCCGCTGTTCGCGCTACAGCCCGACTGGGACTGGACGACCGCCGACGGCGACAAGGCGATCGAGCTGCTGATGCCTTACGGCAACGTCGTGGTGTTCTACGGCCACATCCACCAGGAACATCACCACATGACGGGCCACATCGCCCATCATGCGGCCAAGTCGCTGATCTTCCCGCTGGTGGTGCCGGGCTCGCAGCCCAGGCGCGCTCCCAAGCCCTACGACCCGGCCCAGCCCGATCTGGGCACGCGCGACGTGACGATGGGTTCAAAGGTGAGCCTTGTCGAACTGCCGGTCACGCGGAGCTGAACCGTGACACGCAGGTTCATGATGATGCTGGGCGTGCCGCTGGCCCTCGCTGCGGCACGCCTGGCGGCCGAGACGACGCCGGAAGTGCGGATCGGCGCGAAGAAGTTCGCGTTTCACCCGAACAAGGTGACGGTGAAGCTCGGCCGGCCGGTGGTCCTCGTCCTCACGTCGGAAGACCGCATCCACGGCCTCAAGTTACCGGAACTCGGCCTGCGCGCCGAGATCGTGCCGGGCCAGGAAACGCGGGTATCGCTGACGCCGCAGAAGGCCGGCAGCTTTGCCTTCTTCTGCGACGTCTTCTGTGGCGACGGCCACGAAGACATGGACGGCACGCTCGTCGTCGAGGCGTGACCGCGAGGCGGGCCTTACCGAAGAATGTTGCCCAGCACGCCGCGCAGCACCGCACCGCCGATACTGGCGCCGATGTTCGCCGCCTTGCCCTTGCCGAACATGGCCTTCGCCGCCTCGCGCGCGGCGACCGTGGCCATGCTGCGGCCGGCTGCCTTCGCGATGGTGACGCCGACCGAATCGCGCTGACGGCCGGCCGGCGCCCTCTTTGGCTCAGGCGTGGGCGGAAGCGGTTGGGTCTGGGCATTCTTTAGGCGCGGTTCGGGCTTGGGCGCGGGCGGGATCGGCTGCTCGGCCTGCGGCGGCGGCTCGGCGCGGCGCGGGCCCCACGGGCCGGTCGTCGCCGGCACGGTCGGCGGCACCGATCCATACTGGCCGCGTCGACGCGGCATGCCGCCGGCTGGCGCCGGGGCCGGTGCGGTTGGAGTGGGCGTTGCACTGGTGCCGACCCGGCCGGTCAGTACTTCATAGGCCGACTCGCGATCGACGACCGTGTCGTACTTGCCTGCCAGCGGACTGGCAG
Source organism: uncultured Rhodospirillaceae bacterium (assembly GCA_945952105.1). Classification (GTDB taxonomy): domain Bacteria; phylum Pseudomonadota; class Alphaproteobacteria; order Reyranellales; family Reyranellaceae; genus Reyranella. Next base: position 3,932 of record CAMFGZ010000035.1, read on the forward strand.
ACATGGCGGCCGCACGCTCCTCGACCGTCGCCGGACCGATGCGGCCCTGCGGCGGCGCGATGAAGCAGCGCTCGACCGGGAAGGGCACGCCCTTTTCGTCGAGAAACGACAACAATGCCTCGCCGACGCCGAGTTCGGTGATGACCTGGGCTGCATTGAACGCCTTGTTGGGGCGAAACGTCTCGGCCGCTACCTTCACCGCCTTCTGGTCGCGCGGCGTGAAGGCGCGCAGCGCGTGCTGCACCCGGTTGCCGAGCTGGCCCAGGACCGATTCCGGCACGTCGAGCGGGTTCTGGGTGATGAAGTAGATGCCGACGCCCTTGGAACGGATCAGGCGCACGACCTGCTCGATGCGCGACAGCAGCGCCTTCGGCGCGTCGTCGAACAACAGATGCGCCTCGTCGAAGAAGAAGACGAACTTCGGCTTGTCGAGGTCGCCCACCTCCGGCAGCGACTCGAACAGCTCCGACAGCAGCCACAGCAGGAAGGTCGCGTAGAGGCGCGGGCTCTGCATCAGCCGGTCGGCGGCAAGGATGTTGATCGCGCCGTAGCCCGATGGATCGCAGCGCATCATGTCGTGCAGGTCGAGCGCCGGCTCGCCGAAGAAGCGCTCGCCCCCCTGCTGGCTGAGCGTCAGGAGCTGGCGCTGGATCGTGCCGACCGACTGCTTGCTGACATTGCCGAACTCGGTCGTGAGCGTGCCGGCATTCTCGGCCACCCATTGCAGCAGCGCCTGCAGGTCCTTGAAGTCGAGCAGCAACAGGCCCTGCTGGTCGGCGATCTTGAAGACGATGTTGAGAACGCCTTCCTGTGTCTCGTTGAGCTGCAGCAGGCGGGCCATCAGCACCGGCCCGACTTCGCTCACCGTCGTGCGGATGGGATGGCCCTTCTCGCCGAACAGGTCCCAGAAGATCGTCGGGAAGGCGCGGCCGGCATAGCCCTCGATGCCAAGCTGCTTCGCGCGCTCCAATGCCCGCGGATTGTTGCCGCCGGGCTGGCTGACGCCCGAAAGATCGCCCTTCACGTCGGCTAGGAAGACAGGCACGCCGAAGGCCGAGAAGCCCTCCGCGATGGTCTGCAAGGTCACGGTCTTGCCGGTGCCGGTGGCGCCCGCGACCAGGCCGTGGCGATTGGCATACTTCAGCAGGAGATACTGGTCGGCCTCGCTGGCTCCCACGAAGATCGCGTCGTCGCTCATGCCGTCTCCTTTGCGCCTGGCCGGACTTTAGCCAAAGCGGCCGGTCCATAGTAGGTTAGCCCGCATGTCCCTGCCCCGTCTCGCCCTCGCCGTGATCGGCGATGAAATCGGTCCCTCCCTCGACGAAATGATCTCCTTCTGCAGCGAACACGAGGTGCGACGCCTCGACATGCGCACGGTGGATGGAAAGAACCTGCTCGGCCTGTCGCTCGAGGAAGGAAGCGCGATCGCGCGCCGCCTCGAGAAAGAAGGCCTCTCCGTCCCGACTTTCGTGTCGCCACTGCTGAAATGGGCCGCACCGGGCAAGGGAACCGAGGGCGGCAAGGTCGATTTCGCCTTCGATCCCTCGGAGTGCCCAACCGACGATCCCCTGGTGCACGCCTTCGACATGGCGACCGTGTTCGGCGCCGAAAAGATCCGCGTCTTCAGCCATCTGCGCTATCCCGGTTACAAGCCGACCGATCTGATCGGTCGCTTCGAGCGGCTGTCCGATCTCGGCCTCACCTATTCGATCGCGGTCGAGATCGAGAACGAGCCGGTCTGCAACATCGGCTCGATCACCGATCTTGCCGACTTCTTCACGGCCTTCGGTGAAGCCATGGACCCCAATCCGATGCCGCCGCATCTGAAGCCGCTGATCGACATCAGCAACGCCTGGTCGATCGGCAAGCCGCCGACCGACGCGGAAATCAGCCAACTGGCGCCGCTGGTCGACCTGATTCACCTCAAGGACCGTGACACCACGGCCAAGCGCACGGTGCCGCTCGGCGACGGCGATGTTCCGTGGGCCATGGAACTCACGCGGCTGCTCACCGCGGCCGCCGGCGCACCTCATCCGGTGCGGGAAATCTATGCCAGCATCGAGACGCACTGCCCGCAGGACGGCCGCAACGCCACCGCGCGCTCCGTCGCCGGCCTCCGCCGCATCGCCGCCGAGATCGGCGTCGAGGTCGTCTAGGCCGGCGTAACGATGAAGCCGGCGCGCGGGAAGTGGACGACCACGTCGCCTACTTGCTCGTCGTGCCGCTCGATCGAAATGCGGTCGTTCGTGAGACCGACCAGCACACCGCTCACCGGCACCTTGCCGGTATCGTCGGGCGTGACACTGATCGTCTGGCCGGACTTCAGGCCGCTCGGATCGTTCACATCGACGCTCGTCGCTGCCGGCGTCGCCGCCCGGGCGATGGCGATCGCATCGGCGGCGCTGATCTCGGTCGGACTGCCACTGCCGGCCGCCTTCATGCGTTCCGACCAGGCCGTGATGAGGGGAAGCCGATCGAACGGCGGTACCGCCTTTCCGCCGCCCATCCGTTCCTTGATGAACCAGACGGGATTGTAGAGCGCGCAATCGGCCAGGCACGGTTCGTCACCGAGCAGATAGGGACGCTTGTCGGCGAGCATCTGCTCGGCGATGACGAGCTGGGCATAGGTCTGCTGCAGGGCCATCGGAGCAGCGGCCCTGAGCGCGGCCGGATCGAAGGAGCGGCCGGAGAAGGCGCTGCGGTCGTTGAGAAAGGCTTCCGGCAGCTTGTCGCCCAGCGCGCCCATGACGACGCCGACGGCGGCCCAGAAGATGTTGCGGTCGACCCACATGGCGAGCGCCCGCGCCACGCCCTCCTTGCCTTTCGGCAGGAGCGGCGGCGTTGGCGCGCGCTTCTCGATCTCCAGCATGATGAGCTGCGTGTCGCAGTAGATGTCGGCCCCGACCTGCATCACCGGCGTCTTGCGATAGCCGCCGGTCAGCGGCATCAGGTCCGGCTTCGGCAGCATGTTCGGGATCACGACCGACTTCCATGCGGCCTTCTTGACGCCAAAGGCGATCCGCACCTTCTCCGAGAAGGGCGAGTTCGGATAGTGGTGCAGGATCATGTCGGTCATGAGCGCAGTGCCTCGATGTTGGCCGCGTAGCGTCCGGGTCCGCCGGCGAACACAGCGGTGCCGGCGACGAGCACGTCGGCGCCGGCCTTGATGCAGCGCTTCGCCGTCTCGACGTTCACGCCGCCATCGACCTCGAGGTCGATCGGCTTGCCCAGCGCGTCGATCGCCTTGCGCAAGGAAGCGATCTTGGCGAGCTGGCTTTCGATGAAGGCCTGGCCGCCAAATCCCGGATTGACGCTCATCACCAGCACGAGATCGAGGTCGCCCAGGACATGCTCGACGGCAGAGAGCGGCGTCGCGGGGTTGAGCACGATGCCCGCCTTGCGGCCCAGCCCCTTGATGAGCTGGATGGTGCGATGGACGTGCGGGCCGGCCTCGGGGTGGAACGAGATCACGTCGGCGCCGGCATCGACATAGGCCGGCACCAGCGGATCGATCGGCGAGATCATGAGATGGACGTCGAAGGTCTGCTGGCTGTGCTTGCGCAGCGCCTTCACCACCATCGGGCCGATCGTGAGATTGGGCACGAAATGCCCGTCCATCACGTCGACATGGATCCAGTCGGCGCCGGCTTTCGTGACCGCCTCGATCTCCTGGCCGAGGGCGGCAAAATCCGCCGACAGGATGGACGGCGCGATGCGGACGGGCTGTTGCGGCATGGTCGGTCTCAGGTGCCTGGTCAGGTGCCGGGCCGGGTCGGGGCATCCCAGCCCTTGCGCCGGAAAGGATTGGTCGGGAAGGAGCCCAGGAGCTTCAGTTCCTCGGAGAAAAAGCCCAGTTCCTCGAGCGCCAGCGCGACGTTGGATTGCTCGGGATGACCCTCCACCTCGGCATAGAAAAGCGCCTGCTCGAAGCGCGCACCGGAGAGGTAGCTTTCCAGCTTCACCATGTTGACGCCGTTGGTCGCAAAGCCGCCCAGCGCCTTGTAGAGCGCCGCCGGCCGGCTCCTGACCCGGAAGAGGAAGGCGGTCATGCACTGCACCGTGCGCCAATCCGGATGAGCCTCGTCGCGCGAGAAGACCAGCATGCGGGTGGTGTTGTGGTCGGCGTCCTCGATGTTCTTCGCGAGCACCTTGAGGTCGTAGATGCGGGCGGCCAGCGAAGAGGCGATGGCGCCCACGCTGGCGTCGCCGATCTCGGCGATCTCGCGGGCCGCCCCGGCCGTGTCGGCGTGGACCACCGGCTGCAGCTTGTTCTTCTTCAGGAAGTTGCGGCACTGGGCCAGCGCCTGGACGTGACTCTTCACCGTCCGGATGGACTTCAGGGAGGCCCCCGGCAGGGCGACCAGGCAGTGCTCGACCCGCTGGAAATGCTCGGCGACGATCTTGAGCTTCGTGTGGGGCAGCAGGCTGTGCAGATCGGCCACCCGGCCGGCGATCGAGTTCTCGACCGGGATGATGGCCAGCTCCGCCTTGCCGGCCTGGACGGCGCCCATGGCGGCGTCGAAGGTCGGGCACGGCAGGGTCGTCATGTAGGGAAAGGCGGCGCGGCAGGCCATGTCGGAATTGGCGCCGGGTTCGCCCTGGAAGGCGATGATGTTGCTGGCGGCGGCTTTGCCACCCCGTCCCTTGGCCATTTACCCTGCTCCCCGCATCGCGTTTTGACGCCCATCGATAGGCGAAAAACCTCGTAATATCCGGCACTTGCGACGTTCCGCCGCGCGAGCGGCCGGATGCGATGGAATACTACTGGCGGCGGTGCGGGCATGCTACAGCAGCGTCCGTAGAATTTGCCGCTTCGGGATTTGACTATGGCCAGTTTCAACACGATCGCAGGCTGCGTTTTGGCTTCCGCCCTCTTCGCGATGGTGGTCGGCAAGGTCTCCAATGCCGTCGTGCATCCGCACAAGCTGGACAAGCCGGCCCTCGCCGTCACCGACGAGGCCCCGGCGGCCACTGCCGCGGCGCCCGCGGCAGTCGAGATCCCGCCGATCGGTCCGAAACTGGCAGGCGCCAATGTCGAGGCCGGCAAGGCGCTGTTCCAGAAGCAGTGCTTCAGCTGCCACACGGTCGACAAGGGGGGCGCCAACAAGGTCGGCCCGAACCTGTGGGGCGTCGTTGACCGTCCGAAGGCCAGCCATGCCGGGTTCGGCTATTCGTCGGCCCTGACCGCCAAGGGCGGCAACTGGACCTACGAGGACATCGACCACATGGTGTTCAAGCCGAACGCCTATGTGCGCGGCACGAAGATGGCTTTCGCCGGCCTCCCGAAGGAGCAGGATCGCGCCGACGTGATCGCCTACCTGCGCACGATGGCCGACACGCCCGCGCCGCTGCCCTAAGTGATTCCATCCGAACTCGTCGCGTTGGCCAACCAGTTGGCCGACGCCGCCCGGCCGATCGCGGCCCGCTACTTCCGTACCGGTGTCACGGTCGACGACAAATCCGACCAGAGTCCCGTCACCATCGCCGACCGCGAAGCCGAGACGGCGATGCGCGAGTTGCTGACACGCCACGTGCCCGAGCACGGCGTATTCGGCGAGGAGCATGGCGCGGTCCGCACCGACGCCGAGTATGTCTGGGTCCTCGATCCGATCGACGGGACCAAGGCCTTCATCACTGGCCTTCCCCTGTTCGGTACGCTGATCGGCCTGTTCCATCGCGGCAAGCCGGTCCTCGGCATCATCGACCAGCCGATCCTGCAGGAGCGCTGGCTGGGCGTCGAGGGCCAGCGCTCGACCCTGAACGGCAAGCCGATCTCGGTGCGCGCCTGCGCGGGCGTGGCCAGCGCCTACATGTATTCGACCGCGCCCGGCATGTTTGCCGGCAGCTACGTCAAACCGCACCAGACGCTCACCGAGAAGGTGAAGCTGTTCCGTTGGGGTGGCGACTGCTACGCCTACGGGCTGCTGGCGTCGGGCCATGTCGACCTGGTCGTCGAGGCGGACCTGAAGCTCTACGACTATGCCGCCCTCATTCCCGTCATCACGGGTGCGGGCGGCGTGATCACCGACTGGAAGGGCAATCCCCTCGACATGCACTCCGAGGGCGCCGTCGTCGCCGCCGGCGATCGTGCCGTTCATCGCGCCGCGCTGGAGATCCTCTCGGCATAGCCCGCGCGATCGACATCGTACCAGACGATGTCCTTGAAGCCCTTGTAATCGACCCGCTTGCGGTAGGTGAGACCGATCCGCTGCATCACCGCACGCGACGCGCGGTTCTCCTCGAGCGTGATGGCGAAGATCCGGTCGAGCTCCAGCGTGTCGAAGCCGTAGGCGAGCGCGGCCCGCGCGACTTCCGTTGCATAGCCCTTGCCCCAGGCGTCGGGATGCAGAGACCACAGCACTTCGACGCCGTCGAATTGCTCGATGTAGTTCAGGCCGGCATGGCCGATCAGGCGGCCGTCCCGGAACACACCCCAGGGTGCGAGACGACGCTCCTGCCAGGAAACGGCGAAGCGCTCGATCGCGGCATGGGCCAGCGCCACGAAATCGCCTTCCTGGACCTTGCCCGGTGCGGGCGGCAGCCACTTCGCCACCGCGGGATGAAAGCGCATGGCCGCGTAATCTTCGGCATCGGCGGGCAGCAAGGGTCTGAGCGACAGGCGCTCGGTCGTCACGATCGTCATGGCCGGCGCACTTTACACAACTTTACCGCCGCGAGACGGGCGCGAAACCGGGACGCTCCATCTTGGCTTCACGGGGACAGCAACCCGAAACAGATGGAGACAGACATGACACACCTCAGCATCAAGACGGCAATGGCCGCCCTCCTCGCCGGCAGCCTCGTGGCGACGGCGGGCATGCCGGCCTTCGCCCGGGCGGACGGCGGGTCGGTCGATCCGGCCAAGTTCCAGCAGCGCATCGAGAAGCGCGTGGACAAGGCGCTCAACGGAACCGACGCGACGCAGGACCAGAAGAAGCAGATCGTCGGCATCCTGCAGGCCGCGTTCGCCGACATGAAGCCGCTGCATGATCAGCGTGTCGAGAACCGCAAGGCGATGCGCGCGGCGCTCGAGGCCCCGACCATCGACCCGGCGAAGATCGAGCAGATCCGCGCCGACCAGATGAAGATCGCGGACGCGAGCTCCAAGCGCTTCACCAAGGCGCTGACGGATGCCGGCAACGTGCTGAACGCCAACCAGCGCCAGGCCTTCTTCAAGACCTGGGGCGAGCACAAGCACGGTCCCAAGAAGGGCTAACGGCGGATGACATCGGGGTCGCACCGGTCCGATACTGAGCCGATGGCCGAGCGTATCCTGATGATCGACGACGACGACCGCCTCGCCGGGATGGTTTCGGACTATCTCGGCGGGGCGGGCTTTCGCGTGACCGTCGCCGGCACCGGCCGCGACGGCGAGGCCCAGCTCAAGCGCGAGACCTTCGACGCGGTCATCCTCGACCTCATGCTGCCCGATGCCGACGGACTCGACCTCTGTCGCCGCCTGCGCGGCAGCAGCGACGTGCCGATCCTGATGCTGACGGCGCGCGGCGAGCCGATGGACCGCGTCGTCGGCCTCGAACTGGGCGCCGACGACTACCTCTCCAAGCCGTTCGAGCCGCGCGAATTGCAGGCCCGCCTGCGCGCCATCCTGCGCCGCAAGGGTGGCCCGACAGCGAAGGCCGACGTTCTGCGGTTCGGCCGCCTCGAGATCGACAAGGGTGCGCGCATCGTGCGGGTCGACGGCGAGGAACGCGCCATCACCTCATACCAGTTCGCGCTGCTGCTGGCGCTCGCCGAACGGGCCGGCCGCGTACTCTCGCGCGACGCACTGATGGACGTGCTGAAGGGCGAGAAGCTCGAGGCCTTCGACCGCTCCGTCGACGTCCATATCAGCCGCATCCGCGCCGCCATTGAGGATGACCCCAAGAAGCCGCGCCGCATTCTGACATTGCGCGGCACCGGCTACGTCTTCGCCAAGGATCAGGATCGCTAGACCGTGCAGCGCCTCTATCTGCAATTCTACGTCACGATCCTCGTCGTGCTGGCGGTTTTCGTCGGCGCGGCGGTGCTGTTGTGGCGCGTGGCCGACGACGACAATCGTACACCGCAGTATCTCGACGTGGCGGCCGAGCTGACCGGCGCGCTGCTGCCCGACGCCGGCGCGCCACGGCCCGAGCAGCAACGGGCGATCGAGGCACTGCAGCGCAAGCTGCGGTTCGACATCGCGCTCTACGAGCCCGACGGCGACATGATCGCCATGGCCGGCAAACCGCCGCCGCGCTTCGAGCCCGGTCGCGCCCGCACCGGCTGGCGGCGTGGACCCGGCGGACCGAACTTCACCTTGCAGCTACCCGATGGTCGCTGGCTGATCGCGCGCCAGGTCCGCGAAAGGCCCAATCCGATCTACTGGATTGCAGCCGCGCTCGGTCTGGTGGCCGTCGCGGTCGCGGTCGGTTCCTTTCCCGTGGTGCGCGGCCTCGGCCGGCGCCTCGAAAGACTGAGGGCCGGCGTCGACCGGCTGGGTGGCGGCGATCTCGGCGCCCGCGTGAAGGTCGAGGGTCGCGACGAAGTGGCGGCGCTGGCCGCGAGCTTCAACCGCTCGGCCGAACGCATCGAGGAGCTGGTCGCCGCGCACCGGCTGCTGCTGGCCAATGCCAGCCACGAGTTGCGCACGCCGCTGACGCGCATCTCGGTCGCTGCCTCACTGCTCGGCGATGCCGCCGACTCAAAGACGCGCGAATCGCTGAAGCGCGACGTGGCCGAACTCGACCAACTCATCGAGCAGATCCTGCTGGCGAGCCGGCTGGAGGCGCTTCCCACCCTGGAACAGCGCGAGCCGGTCGACCTGCTGGCGCTCGCCGCCGAGGAAGCCTCGCACTACGACGTCGAGGTCAGTGGCGAATCGGTAACCGTCAACGGCGACCGCACCTTGCTGCGCCGCCTGGTGCGCAACCTCGTCGAGAACGCCCAGCGCTACGGCACCGGCAAGGATGGCGACGATTCGGTCGTCGTGTCGGTCACGCGCGACGCCGATTGCGCCGTGCTCGCAGTCACCGACAAGGGCCCCGGCGTGCCGGAAGCCGAACGTCAGCGCATCTTCGAGCCCTTCTATCGCATGGCCGGCGCCGCGGAGAGCGGCCGCGGCAGTGGCCTCGGCCTCGCCCTGGTCCTCGACATCGCCCGGCGCCATGGCGGCGATGCCGTTTGCCTTGCGGCAGAGGGCGGCGGCAGCCGCTTCCGGGTGGACCTACCGGCCGCGTAAACTCCTCCGCCAAACGGAGGAGCAATTCATGGATTTCAACATTCCCGGGGAGATCGCGGCGTATCTGCGCGAACTCGACGAGTTCATCGAGCGCGAGATCCGGCCGCTGGAGCGCGAGAACGACAATATCCGCTTCTTCGACCATCGCCGCGAGCATGCGCGCACCGACTGGGACAATGACGGCCAGCCGCGGCACGAATGGGAAGAGCTGCTGGCCGAGATGAAGCGCCGCGCCGACAAGGCCGGCCATCTGCGGTTCGGCCTGCCGAAGGAACTGGGCGGCAAGAACGGCTCCAACCTCGCCATGGCGCTGATCCGCGAGCATCTCGCGCACAAGGGGCTCGGCCTGCACAACGACCTTCAGAACGAGAGCTCGATCGTCGGCAACTTCCCGGTCGCGTTGCTGCTGCATCGCTTCGGCACGCAGGAGCAGAAGGACCGCTACATCGAGGGCATGTTCCGCGGCACCGAGCGCATCGGCTTCGGACTCACCGAGCCGCTGCACGGCTCCGACGCGACCTTCATGGAAACCACCGCGGTCAAGCAGGGCTCGGACTGGGTGATCAACGGCATGAAGCGGTTCAACACCGGCATGCACACCGCGACCGCCGATCTCGTCTTCGCCCGCACCTCGGGCAAGGTGGGCGACGCGCGCGGCATCTCGGCGTTCCTGGTGCCGGTGAAGACCCCGGGCTTCAAGATCGAATACATGTGGTGGACGTTCAACATGCCGTCCGACCATGCAGAGGTCTCGCTGACCAACGTCACCGTGCCGGGCTCGACCATGCTGGGCGAGGAAGGCCGCGGCCTCGACGTCGCGCAGACCTTCGTGCACGAGAACCGCATTCGCCAGGCCGCCTCGAGCCTCGGCGCCGCGCAGTACTGCATCGACATGTCGGTGGCCTATGCCAGGAACCGCAAGGTGTTCGGCAAGGCGCTGGCAACCAATCAGGCGATCCAGTTCCCGCTGGCCGAGCTGCACACCGAGGCCGAGATGACGCGCGGCCTGGTGCGCAAGACGGCGTGGCATCTCGACCACCAGCACCACATGCAGGTGAGCGAATGGGTAGCGATGTCGAACTACCGCGCCAACCGGCTGGTCTGCGATGCTGCCGACCGTGCCATGCAGGTCCATGGCGGCATCGGCTATTCGCGCCACACGCCATTCGAGCACATCTATCGCCACCATCGCCGCTACCGCATCACCGAAGGCTCGGAGGAGATCCAGATCCGCCGCGTCGCCGGCACGCTGTTCGGCTTCTGGGGCGCCCAGAAGGCGTCGACGGCGCCGAAGGCGTAAGTTCGTCCATCGCTCAAGAGTCCTCTCCGCTACGAAGTGGGGGAGAGGAAGGGACCCATCGCGTAGCAATGGGGAGGTGAGGTGGTGTTCAATGCGAACGAGATGCCTGCGTTGAAGAAGCGAAGACCCACCTCGCCTCCCCCGCGCTTCGCGCGGGTCCCCTTCCTCTCCCCCCGCCTTGCGGGCGGAGAGGACGTTTGAGGCGGCGAGAGTTGTCTTCAACATCGCCCGGCCGCCGCTATACCGGCGACCTCATCATGTTCGGCACGGCCATGCTGATGGGATCGAGCTATCCCTTCGCCAAGGACGTGCTGCAGGTGATGAGTCCGTTGCTCTACAGCGGCTCGCGCTACCTGATCGCCAGCCTGTTCCTGTTCGTCGCCATGGCACTGACGCGCCGGCCGCTGGGTCTGCCAAGGCGGGACTGGCTGCCCCTGTTCCTGCTGTCGCTGATCGGCGTCACGCTCTTCCAGGCCTGCTGGGGCCTCGCCATGACGCGCACCGCGCCGAGCCTCGGCTCGATCGTCATGACCACCACCACCGCCTTCTCCGCGATCCTCGCCTGGTTCGGCGGGCGGCGGCTGCCGGCCATGGGCTGGGCCGGCATCGTGGTGGCCTTCGGCGGGGTCGTGCTGGTCGTGAACAACAGCCTCGACCGGTTCACCCTCTCGTTCGGCGGCCTCGACGGCACCCTGCTCTGGATGCTCTCCGCCTTCGCCTGGGCGCTCTACGTCGAGCGCTGCGCACCCTACAACCAGCGGCTGGGAGCGCTTCCCGTCATGGCCTGGACGACCCTGTTCGGCTCGCTGGTGCTGGTTCCCATCTCGCTCGCCTTCGATTCGCTCGGTGAATTCGCCAGGCTCGACGACCGGCTGCTGGGCTTCTGGCTCTACACCGCCATCTTCCCGGTGGGCGTCGCCTTCCTCGGCCTCACGGCCGGGCTGGAGCGGCTCGGGGTCAGCCGGGTCATGGTCTACATGTACCTGATCCCGGTGGCCGGAGTGGGCCTGTCGGCGGCCTTCTTCGGCGATCCCCTGACGACGGCAAGGGTGCTGGGAGGCCTGATCGTGCTGGCCGGCGTCATTCTGACGCGTGTGGCGCTCGACCGTGCCGCCCGCGTTCCTGTATGAACCTCCCCATGGCCACGACCACCACCCCCTTGACCACACCCGGCACCGGCGGACGACGCGCGTCCGTGGAGCGGGCGACCAAGGAAACGCGCATCTCCGCCGCCATCAACCTCGACGGCACCGGCGTCTACGACATCAAGACCGGCATCGGCTTCCTCGACCATATGCTCGAGCAGCTCTCGCGCCACAGCCTGATCGACATTACGCTGCGCGCCGAGGGCGACCTGCACATCGACTATCATCACACGACGGAAGATGCCGGCATCGTGCTGGGCGAGTGCCTGTCCAAAGCGCTGGGCGACCGCAAGGGTATCCGTCGCTACGGCAGCGCCACCATCCCGATGGACGAAACGCTGACCGAAGTCGCGCTCGACGCCTCGAACCGGCCGTACCTGATCTGGAAGGTCGAGTTCACCAAGCCCAAGCTCGGCACCATGGACACCGAACTGTTCAAGGAATGGTTCCAGGCCTTCGCCCAACTCGGCGGCCTGACGCTGCATGTGTGGAACCACTACGGCGAGAACAACCACCATATCGTCGAGAGCTGCTTCAAGGGCATCGCCCGGGCGCTGAGGGTCGCGGTCGAGATCGACCCGCGCCAGACGACGGCGGTGCCCAGCACCAAGGGCGTGCTGTAGGCATCTCATCATGACCGTCGCCATCGTCGATTACGGCTCCGGCAATCTCCGCTCCGCCGCCAAGGCCTTCGAGCGCGCTGCGCGCGAGGCGGGCACGGACGAGCGCGTGCTGGTGACCTCGTCGCCGGCCGAGGTCGCCGCCGCCGACCGCATCGTGCTGCCGGGCGTCGGCGCCTTCGCCGATTGCCGGGCCGGCCTCTACGGCGTGCCGGGCATGGTCGACACCTTGCAGCGCGAGGTGATCGAGCGCGGCAAGCCGTTCCTCGGCATCTGCGTCGGCATGCAGCTCATGGCCACGCGCGGCGTCGAATACGGCATCCATGCCGGACTCGACTGGATCGCAGGCGACGTGGTGCGCATAGAGCCCGGCAGGGACCATCTCAAGATTCCGCACATGGGCTGGAACGAACTGGCCGAGCTCAAGCCGCATGCGCTGCTCGACGGGATCGCCCCGCGGGACCATGCCTATTTCGTTCATTCCTTCCAGCTCGCGGCCACCCAGCCGGCGACGGTGCTGGGACTGACCGATTACGGCGGACCGATCACGGCAATCGTCGGCCGCGACAATCTCGCGGGCACCCAGTTCCATCCCGAGAAGAGCCAGGCCACCGGCCTGCGGCTGATCGCCAACTTCCTGCGCTGGAAGCCCTGATCCCGTAACCAACCGTCACCGGGTGCGTTTCTCCGCTGTTCATGAACAGAGGAAACACAATGCCCGCGCGTCCCTCCCAGCTACCGCCGGCCCGCGGGTCTCTCGATGCGCCAATCCTTCGCGCCATACAGGCCTGCCACACATGCGCTGAAGCGTGCATTGTCTGCGCCGACGCGGGCCTCGACGACGCTGCGGCGAGTCTCGCGCGCTGTATCCGTCTGGCCCTCGACTGCGCAGAGGCCTGCTCCACGACGGGGCCGGCGCTGGCACGCCGCACGGTCGCCAATGCAGCGCTGCTGAAGCAGATGGCCGAGACCTGTGCCGAGCTCTGCGAGGCCTGCGCGGCAGAGTGCGACCGCCATGCCATCGAGCATGAAGAATGTCGCCTGTGCGCGGAGGCCTGCCGGGCCTGCGAGAGCGCCTGCCGGAGAGCCGCGACGTCGCTGGGTGCCACCGGCTCCTGACGACTTGTCCAGAGACGGCGGATCGACGATGTTCCGCTGAATATGTCCCTCGGCCCTTTCGATACGCTGTTCAGCTTCCTGCACGGACTGACCAACGGAAACCTGCATCTCGCCGGCCTTTTCGTCCTGCTGGTCCTGCTCGCCTCCCTGGAGATCGGTGTCCGGTTCGGTCGACTCTCCGCCGGTCGGCATGTGCCAACAGATGGCGAGAAATCGTCGGTTAACTTCGCGACGGCCGGCATGATGGGACTGCTGGCATTCCTGCTGGGGGTTTCGCTGTCCATGGCGTCGGACCGCTATCAGCAACGTCGAAATTCGGTCCTGGCCGAGGCCAATGCAATTGGCACAGTCTGGCTCCGCGCCGAAGTCGGGACGGGTGCGGAGGGCGAGGCGCTGCGAAAGCTGTTGCGAGAGTATACGGAAGTCCGGATCGCAGTAGTGGCCGGCAGCTCTTCTGCTCCCGGGTCGGGCGATCTATTGGAACGCACGAACAAGCTGCAGAACGAGATCTGGGCTCTCGCCCGTGTAGTGGCCGAACGGTCGCCCACGCCGATCTCGGGAATGTTGCTCACGTCGCTCAACGAGATGATCGACCTCTCGCTGACCAACCGGCGCAATCTGAACGCGCATGTCCCGGCCTACATACTGCGGCTTCTTTTGACCGTATCCATCTTCGCTGTCGGAGCGGTCGGATACGGGTTCGGACTCGTCGGCAGCCGGCAACTCGTGCTTTCCGTGCTGCTTCTCTGCGTCTGGACGCTGGCGATCGTGCTGATCATCGACATAGACCGGCCGCAGAGCGGCGAGGTCCGCGTCGATCCCGCGCCGCTCGTCTGGACACTGCAGGGTTTCGGGCTGGCGAAGTAGCTACAACCAGCTCATCTCCTGGCGTTGCCTGGCCTCGAAGGCCTTGATGTCCTTGTCGTAGCCCAGGGTCAGGGTGACCTCGTCGGCGCCCTGCAGCAGGCAATCCTTGCGGAATGAATCGATCTCGAACCGGTCGGTCTTGCCGTCCGGGCCGGTCACGGTCTGGGCCGCGAGGTCGATGCTGATTCTCGCGCCCGGCGAAGCATGAAGCAGCCGCCGCAGCTCGGCCGCGCGCGCGGCATCGACACGGATCGGCAGGGCACCGTTCTGGAAGCAGTTATTGAAGAAGATGTCGCCGAAGCTCGGGGCGATGAAGGCGCGCAGGCCGTTGTCGACCATCACCGTCACGGCGTTCTCGCGCGAGGAGCCGCAGGCGAAGTTGCGCTCCGCCACCACGATCTTCGCACCGGAAAAGGCCGGCATGTTGGTGACGAAGTCCGCCCGCGGCGTTTTGTCGGGTGTGTAGCGCAGGTCGTGGAACAGGGCACCGACCTGCATGTCCCGCGGCTTGCCGAGGAAGCGCGCCGGGATGATCTGGTCGGTGTCGAGGTTCGGCTGGTCGATCGGGATGGCGACGGCGTCGAGCGTGGTGAAAGCTTCCATGGCGATGCTCCTCAGGCCAGCTTGCGGACGTCGGCGAAGTGGCCGGAGACGGCGGCGGCCACCGCCATTGCCGGGCTCAGCAGGTGCGTGCGTACCCCTGGTCCCTGCCGGCCGATGAAGTTGCGGTTCGAGGTCGAGGCGATGCGCTGCTGCGGCTTGCCGGTGTCGCCGTTCATGCCGACGCACATCGAGCAGCCGGGCTCGCGCCATTCGAAACCGGCCTCGACGAAGATCTTGTCGAGCCCTTCGGCCTCGGCCTGCTTCTTCACAAGGCCGGATCCCGCGACCACCCAGGAAGGGATCACGACCTTGCGGCCCTTGGCCACCTTGGCGGCAGCGCGCAGGTCCTCGATGCGGCTGTTGGTGCAGGAGCCGATGAAGACGCGATCGACCGGCACCTGCTCGAGCGGCGTGCCCGGGACGAGGCCCATGTAATCGAGCGCGCGCTTCATGCTGTCCTTCTTGGCGGCGTCCGGTGCCGTCGAGGGCTCGGGGATGCGCCCGGTGATCGACAGTGCATCCTCCGGGCTGGTGCCCCAGGTCACCATCGGCGTGATCGACGCCGCGTCGAGGTTGACGTCACGGTCGAAGACGGCGCCCTCGTCGCTCGGCACGGTGCGCCAGAACGCGACGGCCTTGTCCCATTCGGCTTCCTTCGGCGAGAAGGGCCGGCCCTCGAGATAGGAAAGGGTCGTGTCGTCCGGCGCCACCATGCCGGCCTTGCCGCCGGCCTCGATGGACATGTTGCAGACGGTGAGGCGGCCCTCGACCGACAGGCCGCGGATGGCGCTGCCGGCATATTCGATGACATGGCCGACGGCGCCGGCCGTGCCGATCTTCGCGATGATGGCGAGGATCACGTCCTTCGCCGTGATCCCTTCGCCCAGGGTGCCGTCGACGCTGATCCGCATCGCCTTGGGCTTGCGCTGCCACAGGCATTGCGTGGCCATGACATGCGCCACTTCCGACGAGCCGATTCCGAAGGCCAGCGCACCGAGTGCGCCGTGCGTGGAGGTGTGCGAATCGCCGCAGACCAGCGTGAGGCCGGGCTGGGTCACGCCCTGCTCCGGGCCGACGACATGGGCGATGCCCTGCCGCTCGTCGCCGAGGTCGAACAGGGTGACGCCGCTCTCGGCGGTGTTGGTGCGGATCGCCTCGACCAGCTTGCGATGATGCGGATCGGCGATGTCCGCCACGTCGCGGCTGTCGCTGCGCACATAGTGATCGGGCGTTGCAAAGCCGCGATCGGGACGGCGCAGCTTCATGTCGCGCTCGCGCAGCTTGGCGAAGCCCGCGGCCGAGCCGTCATGCATCAGGTGACGGTCGATATAGAGCAGCGTGTAGCCGTCGTCGCGGTCGACGACGACGTGACGCTGCCAGATCTTCTCGAACATCGTGCGAGCGGCGGCCATGCACTTCCTCCTTCAAAATTCATTCTCCTCTTCCCCGCCAGGGCGAGAGGTCGGGTGAGGGCAGCGCACCTGCTCACCTGGCCTCTCCCCTACCGGAAGAGAGGAACAAGAAAGGGATTTGTTCCCTATTCCGCGGCGGCCTTGATCGGGTCGCGGAAGGCGGTGCGGCGCTCGTCCCATTCGGCGGCGCCGAAGCGGGCGAAGGTCTTGCCCGGGGAGCCGCTGACCGGCGGGAACTTGCCCTGCTTCAGGTCACCCAGCAGGCGGTCGCAGGTCTGGATGATGCCGCCCAGCAGCAGGCCCGGCACGATGGCGATGGCGTAGCCCATGCGCTCCGCCACATCGAGGTCGATCTCGGGTGTCTTGCCGCCGCGCACCACGTTCAGCAGGCACGGGCCATTGACACGCTTCGGCACCGACTCGATCTCGGCCATGGTCTGCGGCGCCTCGACGAAGGCCACGTCCGCGCCATTGGCGAGTGCCGCATTGGCGCGCTCGACCGCCTCATCGAGGCTGACGACGGCGCGCGAATCGGTGCGGGCGATGATGCAGAAGTCCTTCGACTTGCGGGCCGCGGCGGCGGCGCGGACCTTGGCGACGAAGTCCTCGCGGCTCACCAGCTCCTTGTTGTCGAGATGGCCGCACTTCTTCGGGAACACCTGGTCCTCGATGTGGATGGCGGCGACGCCGGCGCGCTCGAACTCCTGCACCGTGCGGTAGACGTTCAGCTCGTTGCCGAAGCCGGTGTCGCTGTCGCTGATCAGTGGGATGTCGAGCGAGTTCACGATGCGGCCGGCATTGCCCACCATCTCGCTCATGGTGATCAGGCCGTAGTCGGGGTAGCCCAGCGTCGCCGAGGTGCCGGCGCCGGTCATGTAGACGGCGGAAAAGCCGGCCTGGGCGATGGCGCGGCCGGTGATGCAGTCGATCGCACCGGGTGCGACGATCATCTTCTTCGATGCCAGCAGTTTGCGGAAATTGGCGGCGTTGGACATGGTTTCCTCCTTCAACGTTTGCGTTTTTGCGCCGGCGTGACGCCGGGGGACGATCTGAACTGTTCGGGGTGCATGTTGAATCGCAGCTTGAGATGCTCGGGGACCGCCAGCATCTCGACATACTCGACCGCCCGGCCCTGCTGGTCGGTCATCAGGCTGCGCAGGTCGATCAGCGCGGCGCCCACCTTGACGCCGAGGCGCGAGGCCACCAGCGGCTCGGCCAGCACGGCCGAGACGAGCTGCTCGGCGCCGCAGATATGAGCGCCTGCCCGCGCCAGAAGCTGGAACATCGGAATGCGGTTGAGATCGGCCTTGGTGAATGTCTCGCCCAGCGCGGCCGGGACATAGCTGGTGAGGTGCATCACCGGCGTTCCGTCCTGGGAGCGGACGCGGACCGCGCGCTGCACGGGCTTCTGGTCCGCATCCCATAACCGGTCGCGCGCGAAGCCACGGGCCTGCACGTAGCCGAACTCGACCACCTTGGCGACGGTCTCGGCGCCATAGGAGACGATGTTCTCGATGACGGAGGTCATCGGCATGCGCATCGGCTGTCCGATCTGCGGCCGCACGATGGTGCGCCGGCCAGCGCCCCGCTCGACCAGGCCGGCATCGTGCAGGCTGGTCATGGCGCGGCGGACGGTGATGCGCGAGACGCTGAACATCCGCGTCAGCTGCTCCTCGGTCGGCAGCGGCTCGCCCTCGGCGTAGCGGCCGGTCGAAATGCCGTCCGCCAGCACCAGGTAGATCTGGTGATGCAGCGGCGAGCCCATCTCGCGGGCGACGGCGATCCGGTTCATGACTTCTCGTGCGCCTCCGGCGCCGCACCGCGATGCAGGCGCTTGTCGATGGCCAGCAGGGCGGCGTTTGCCCCGATGGCGAAGACAGAGATCAGGACCGCGATCGACAGGATCGTCTTCACGTCGTGCAAGTCGATCGCCGTCATCAGCAGGAAGCCCAGCCCCCGCTGCGAGGCGAAGAGCTCGCCCAGCATCGTGCCGAGCAACGTGAGCGAGAAGCCGATTCGCAGGCCGGAGAAGATCTCCGGAAGAGTCGCTGGCACCAGGATGTGCCAGCCGGTCTGGGCCGGCGTGAGCCTCATCGCGCGCCCGGCGCGGAGATAGGTGCGGTTGACGTTGCGCACGGCGTTCATGGTGAACAGCACGACCGGGATGATGCCGTGCAGGGCGCCGAAGGCGACCTTGGCCGGCATGCCGAGGCCGAACAGCAGCAGGATCACCGGATAGAGGGTGATCTTGGGCACCGAATAGAGCGCGACGAGGATGGGCTCGGCGACCTCGCCGGTCAGCTTGTGACCGCCCAGCACCACGCCGATCAGCACGCCGCCGCCGCAGGCGATGGCCAGCGCCTGCAGGAAGGCAAGGCCGGTCTCGCGCAGATGCGGCAGGAAACGGGCCTGACCGATCATCTCCCAGAGATGGGCCAGGGTCGGGGCCGGCGCCGTCACCGCCGAGTCGCCCGCGATCTCGTGCAGGACCTGCCACAGGGCGACCAGCGAGATCGCGACCAGGATGGGATCGCGCCAGGCGCGCAGGTTCAAAAGCCCGCCGCTCATGCGCCGCGCCGCCGCAGCATGCGGCGCTCCCAGGCGAAGACCGCCATGTTGAACAGGGTGACGATGCCCAGCACGAACAGGATCAGCGCGTACATGCGCCGATTGTCGAAATTGTCGTAGGCGAAGGCGATCTCGTGGCCGATGCCGCTGGTCGACAGGATGAACTCGCCGGCGATCACGCCGATGAAGGAATAGGCCACGGCGAGCTTGAGACCGGACAGGATGTGCGGCGCCGCGGCCGGCAGGCGGACGCGCCAGATCTCCTGGATCAGCGAGAGGCGATGGATGCGCGCCGTCTTGAGCAGCACGCGCGGCACGCGGTCGAGGCCCGCCATGGTGGCGAGGATCATCGCGACCATGGCGAACAGCGTCGCCAGCACGATCAGCGGCACCGGACCCAGGCCGAAGATGACGATCAGCAGGGGATAGAAGGCGAAGTGCGGGATGGCGTAGTAGGCCGCGAGGAACGGGCTGAAGGCGCGGCGCAGGAACGGCACCCAGTTCAGGATGAAGCCGATCACGAAGCCGCCGACGATGGCGATGCTCATGGCGATGGCGACGGCCGACAGCGTCGTCCGCAGGTGCATGCCGATTTCATCGGATTGCAGCGTCTCGACCAGCGCCGTCACCATATGCGACGGCGCGATCACCATCGTGGGAGCGATGGCGCCGGTCCGGCAGGCCAGCTCGAGGGCACCGACGGCGCCCACCAGCACGATCGTGCGGATCCAGCCCGCCTTGCTCATCGTGCCGCCGTCCCCTGCCCCATCGCACGCAGCGACTCACCGCGCAGGTAGGACCAGAGCCGCGACGTGACGGCGCCGAAATCGGGACGCTCCGCGAGGCGCGAATCACGATCGCGCGGCCAGCCGGTCTCGACGATGTCGAGGAAGCGACCGGGTCGCGCCGACATCACGCCGATGCGGTCCGACAGCAGGTTCGCTTCGTCGAGCGCATGAGTGATCAACAGCACCGTGGCCGAGGTCTCGCGCCACAGGCGCAGCAACTCGTCGCCCATAAGCAGGCGCGTCTGCTGATCGAGCGCGCCGAACGGCTCGTCGAGCAGGATCAGGCGCGGCTGCATCACCAGGGTGCGCGCGATGCAGACGCGCTGGCGCATGCCGCCGGAAAGCTGGCTGGGATAGGCACGGCTGAAATCGCGCAGGCCCATGAAGCCCAGAGCGAAATCGACCCGCCTCTTGCTTTCTGCGGCGTCGACGCCCGCCCGCCGCAGGCCGAAGGAGACGTTGTCCTCCACCGTGAGCCACGGAAAGCTGGCATCCTCCTGGAACACGACGCCGACACCGTCCGGCACATCGCCGCGCACCGACTTGCCCTCGAACTCGACCGTGCCAGCCGACGGCAAGGCCAGGCCCGCCAGGACATCGAGCAGGGTCGACTTGCCGCAACCCGATGGCCCGACGACGCTGAAGAACTCGCCGGCCCGGAGGTCGAAGGAAATCGGGCCCAGCGCATGGACCTCGCCATGTCCCGCGCGCGGCGGGTAGACGCGCGTCACGCCCTCGAGACGCGCATGGACCTTGTGGGCGGCCGCATCGTCGACCGCCGCCAGACGCGGCGCGCCGGCCATCACTGGGTCTTCGCCGTCTGCGGGACGAACTGGGTATCGGTGGCCGCCTTCCAGTCCACGGGGAGCTGCAGCGCGCCGACCGAACCCAGCGCATCGGCCATCGACTGCATCAGCGGCATCGCGAGCTCGCCCTGGCTCCACCAGGTCGGGTTCATCTTCTTGATGTTGTTGATGGCGTTGGTCGTGACGTCGAGCGGCAGGTTGTAGGCCTTGGCGACGATCTCGGCGGCTTCCTTCGGATTGGCGTGCAGGAATTCCACACCCCTGCGCCGCGCGTCGATGACCGCCTTCAGCTTCGCGCCGTGCTTGGCGATCGCTTCGTCGGTCGCGATGCCGACTGTCTGGGCATAGGCCGGCAGCTTCTCGTCGAGCCAGCCCAGCGTCTTGTACTTGGTGCCGGCCTTTTCCTTCTGCGAGTAGATCGGCTCGGGGATGATGGCGACGTCGACCTTGTTGTGCTCGAGCGCCGTGAGGCCCGCGCCGAAATCGCCGATGGCGATCATCTTCACGTCGGAAGCGGCAATGTCCCAGGACTTCAACGCCGAGAGCGTGATCGCCTCGCTGACCGACTTCGGCCGCGAGTAGACGAAGCGCTTGCCCTTGAGGTCGGCCGGCTTGTCGATCGCCTCGCCCGGACGCGTGACCCAGAAGGAGCTGCGACCGTTGGTGCCGCCGCTGATGATCTTGATGTTGAAGCCTTCCTTGATGGCGCTGAGTGCCGCCGGCAGCGCCACCTCGGCGAACAGCGTGTCGCCGGCCATCATGTTGCGGACCGACGTGCCGCCGCCCTTCGACGTCAGGATGCCCTTGATGTCGACGCCGGCCTCCTTGAAATAGCCCTTCTCCATCGCGATGGCGTAGGGCACGCCATAGAGCAGCGAACCGTAATGGGTGACGACGATGTCCTCGGCGCGCGCCGCCGTGACCGACAGCAAGCCGAGGCTGGCAAACGCGAACGCACGAACGGCGGCCTTGAAAGCCCTCATCATTCCCTCCCAGGGATGTTGCGGCCGACACGTCATGAGTCGGCTCTTCTATTGTTATGACATTAGGACATTCGAGCCGGAGCGAGTCAATCCGGCGCCGCATGGGTCACTCGCTGCGCAGAAATCCTCCGGCGGCCGTCGAGCGACGCGGGAACGCGCAACGCGGTTCGATTGCTCGGCCAAGACGCCACCGGTATCTTCAGCCCGGTGCCGGGTCCGATTCTCCGTTTCGTCGCGCTGCTGGTGATCCTCTGCCTCGCCTCGACGGCCGCGCAGGCCCAACGGCGCCAGAGGCAGGCACAGGCCGCGCAGGCGCAGAGCGGCAGCGTCTGGGAATCGCCCGCCGTTGCACTCGAGTACCGGATCGACAAGACCTGGTCGTTCCATCTCGATACCCAGCTGCGCTTCGATCAGAACATGAGCCGCCTGCGGACGCTGCAGGTCCGGCCGGGCTTCGAATACGCCCTCTCGCCCAACTGGGCGCTCGCCGCGGGCTATGTACAGTTCACCCGCTATCTTCCCGGTGCGCGACAGTCCCGCGGCCCCTTCCAGGACATCCTCTATCGCACGCGGATCGACGGGTTGCCGATCACGGGCCGGCTGCGCTGGGAGGAGCTGTTTTTCGACGACAGCCGACTGCTGGTGCGGAGTCGCGCGCTCGCCGGCGTGCGCATCCCGCTATGGCGCTCTCCCTGGGAACTCGCCCTGTCGGACGAAGTCTTCATCAACGTAAGCACCGACCGCCCGACCCGGACGCCGGGCTTCGCTCAGAACCGCGCCTTCATCGGCTTCGGCCGCCAGCTCACGGCCTGGGCCAAGGGCTCGCTCGGCTACGAGCTCGATTCGATCCGGACGCTCAACGGCACCTTCCGGAACGAACACAACATCAAGCTGAACCTGGCCTTCAGCCTGAACTGACGGTCGCCGCCCGTCGGTTGCTCCGGCTGGCCGCCGACGGCAGGGCCTGACGGTGCGGGTTGCGCGCGGCGGCATCCCACATCAGGCGTGGATCGAAGGCTTCCGCCGCGAAGATGGTCACGATGACAACGGCACAGAAAGCGAGCGCCCCCATGCCCGGCTCGATGGTGACGGCTCGGCCGAACTGGACCAGCGCTCCGAGAAGCGATTCCATGAAGATGTCGACCATCGACCAGCGGCCGATCCACGCGACGACGAAGTAGAGCCGCGTGCGCTGGCGCAGCAGCACGCCGGCATTCTCCGCCGTGCCGGTGAGCGAGGTCGCGCCGATCATGCTGACCAGGCCGATCAGCTTGAACAGGGGCACCAGGACGCTGGCGAAGAACACCAGCAGCGCCAGCGGGTACATTTTCGACGACACCAGCTCCTCGACACCGCCCATGATGGTGCTGGGTGCGCCGGAGCCGAGCTGGATGACCGTCAGCACCGGATAGACGTTGGCCGGGATGTAGAGGATGACACCCGCGACCACGAGAGCCAGCGTGCGATTGAGACTGTCGGGCTTGCGCTCGTGCACGCGCGCACCGCAGCGCGGGCATCTTCCGTCATGCTCGGCCGGCATGCAGACCAGCTTGCACTCCTCGCAGCCCGCGGCGCCCGGACGGTATTCGAGGCGCGCCTCCGCCGGCATCGGCGCATGGGTCTGGCCGCGCCGCTGGATATCCTCCCACACCGCCTGCGGATCGAGCGCCAGTTCGGCCCACACGATCACGATGGTCAGGATGCCCAGCGCATAGACGGCCGGCCCCAGCTCGATCGTCACCAGGTCGCCGAGCTTGGTGTAGGCGACGAACACCCCCAGCAGCAGCACTTCCAGCATGGCCCAAGTGCCCATGCGGCGGGAAATGAGGAAGATTCCGCGCAGGTTGGGAGGCAGGGTCCGCATGCGGAGACCGATCAGCACGTAGAGCGTGCCCGCGAACTTGACGAGCGGCGCCAGCGCCGTCGTGAAGGCCACCGCAATGGCCAGCGGCCACAGTCCATGGCGCACCAGCTCGGCCGGCCCCGACAGCAGGCTGGTCTCGTGCACGATGCCGGCGGTCGACACTTTCATCAACATCGACAGCCACAGCACCGCGAACAGGACCAGCGACGCGAAGGTGAGCGCCAGGCAATGGCCGGTCGGATCGGCGCGAGTCGCCCGGAGCTGGGTGCCGCAGCGCTCGCAATCGGATCGCATGTTCGCGGCCATCGCCGGCACGATCTGGAACAGTCCACAGCCCGGGCATTCGCGGAGCTGGGGTGGCGTGACCAGCGGACCTGGATCCCGTCGCGCGGCGAAGGCCCGCAACATCGCTTACTGCAGCAGGCTGGCGATGCCGTCCGACAACTCGCCCAGCGCATCGCTCATGGCGGCGACGTGACCCGGCGTGTCCGGTGTCGGCACCGGCCTGGTGATCGAAAAGTTGCGCGACGCCGTGCGGGTCGGCCGGTTGAACTGGATCGCGACCTGGGCCAGCAGAATGACGTTGCCCGACTTGTCGGCGTCGAACCGCTGGATGTCGATGCCAACCGTGGCAAAGGGATCCGTCGTGATCGAGCCGGCCTCGCTGTAGACTTGGCTGCCGGGCAGGCGCTGCGAGAGTTCGAGGACGATCGTGCGGCTGATCATGCCGCCGACCGGTTCGCCCCACCAGGCGTTCGAGCGGACGTCGAGCTTGAAGTCCTCGGTCGAGCGGACGATCTCCTTGCGGTCGAGATAGCCCGGCAGGCCGATGTCACGGATCTGCACGATGCGCGGTCCGCGCGACTGCACCGGACCGGAGCGAACCGCCAGCGTGTAGAGGGTGGGCTCCGGCGAGGAGCCGCAGGCCTGGAGTGCCGGCGCGGCCAGCACCGGAAGGGCGAAGAAGCCGAAGCGGCGGCGGCCGAAGCGAGTGGAGATCATTCCTTACCCGTGTTGGTGCGGCCCTTGATCAGGGCCTCGGGGTGACGCGACAGGAGGTCGGCCAAAGCGCGGATCGAGCGCGCGGCGTCGGTGATCTGCGGCAGCAGGCGGTCGAGGTCGCGATGGAACTTCGACGTGTCGCCGTAGCCCTTGTCGACCGAGCCGATCAGCTTGTTGGCCTTGGTGACGGCATCCTGGAGCTGCACGGCAATGTCGGGCAGGCGCTTCAGCGCCGGCGTGGCGTCCTTGTCGAGCTTGGCCGCGATGTCCTGCACGTCGATCATCGCCTTCTGGAGCGCGGCGAGGGTCGTCTTGATCTGCGGCCCGTTGATCGTCTGGTCGATGCCGGTGGCGGCGCTGAGCAGGCTGTTGCCGATCTTGTCGAAGTCGATGCGGTTGATCTTGCTCAAGAGCTCGCTGGCCGAGGCGGTGATGCTGTCGAAGCCGCCGATTTCGGCGGCCGGGATGACGTAGTGGTCGCCGATCTTTTCCAGTTCGCCCCCGGCGGCATCCGGCACCACCTCAAGCGAGATGATCTTGGAGTTGCTGATCAGGCTCGGTGCCTGGAGCGTGGCGCGCAGCCCGCGGTGGATCATCTCCTCCGCGATGTTGATCGGCTCCAGGCCCTGCGCCTTGGCGAGATTGCTGATGCGGCCAGCTTCGACACGATAGTGGATCGGCGCCACGACGCGATCCCTCTTCGGGTCATAGACCAGGCCGACGCGGGTGACCTCGCCGATCTTCAGCCCGTGGAACGTGACATCGGCGCCCTGGGTGACGCCGGCGACCGAGCCGGGAAAGTAGGAGATCAGCTTGATCTGCTGGCCGAAGCCCGCCGACTTGGCTTCCTCGATGTTGGCGTAGAGCTTGAACCGCTGGTCGGGCGGGCTGATCGGCGCGGTCGAGTCGTGCGCGGTATCGAAGGCGATGCCGCCCAGCAGGATGGCGCGCAGCGACTCCATCTGGATGTTGATGCCGTTGGCACCGAGCGAGACCGACAGGCCCGAAGCATTCCAGAAGTTGGAATCGTTGCGCACGTAGCGATCGAACGGCGCGCGCACGAAGGCGTGGATGGCAACACGGCTGGCGAGATCGTGCAGGTCCCAGCCCAGCACCGTGCCGACCTCGATGTCGCGGAAGAAGACCGGCGCACCGAGGCTGATCGAGCCCAGCCGGTTGGTGTCGAGCCGGAAGGTGGTGCCCTTGACCGAGGCCTGAAGGATCGGCGGATCTTCCTGGCCCACGAAGGTGCGTGCCGCCGTTCCCTTCTCCTGGGAGGGGCGCATCCCGATGTAGGAGCCGGACAGGATGGTCTCGAGGCCGGAGATGTTGCCGGCGAAGAGCTGCGGCTTCACCACCCAGAAGATCGTCTTGTCGGTGAGAAGCGGCTCGGCCTCCTTCACCGTCTCGATCGTCACCAGCACCTTGGAGAGATCGGGCGGGATGGCGATCGACTTCACCGTGCCCATCACGACGTTGCGATACTTGAGTTGCGACTGGCCCGCCGTGAGACCGGCCGCCGTGTCGAACGCCACGGTGATCGTCGGCCCGCGTTTGGAGAAGGTGTCCCAGGCGAGCCAGCCGGCGATCAGCGCCGTCAGGATCGGGACGATCCACACCAGCGGGATGCGGCGGCGATGGCGCACCGAGGCCGACGCGACGGGAGTGGCCGCGACGGGGGGGCTCGAAGCGGATCCAGACGGGGCTTGCTCGCTCATCGTTCCTCGTTCGCCCCAAGATGGGCGCTCAGCGCTCCCGGTCGTCGATGTCGCGGGCCAGGACTTCGCGCTTGCCGACATGGTTGGCGGAGCTGACGACGCCCTCGCGTTCCATGCGTTCGACGATGCGGGCAGCCCTGTTATAGCCGATCTGCAGGTAACGCTGGATGAAAGAAGTGCTGCACTTGCGCTCGCGCGCGACCAGGGCGATGGCCTGGTCGTAGAGCTGGTCGCTCTCGCCCTCCTCGCCGTCGCCGGGCAGGCCGGTGCCCTCGCCCTCGGACTCGGGATCGTCCGTGACCGCGTCGATATAGGCCGGCGCGCCCTGGGCGCGCAGGTGGCGGACCACCTCCTCGACCTCGCCGTCGCTCACGAACGGACCGTGTACGCGGGCGATCTTGCCGCCGCCGGCCATGTACAGCATGTCGCCCTGGCCCAGCAGCTGCTCGCCACCCTGCTCGCCCAGGATGGTGCGGCTGTCGATCTTGGACGTGACCTGGAAGGAGATGCGGGTCGGAAAGTTCGCCTTGATGGTGCCGGTGATGACGTCGACCGAGGGGCGCTGCGTGGCCATCACGACATGGATGCCGGCGGCGCGGGCCATCTGCGCCAGGCGCTGGACCGCGGCCTCGATCTCCTTGCCGGCGACCAGCATCAGGTCGGCCATCTCGTCGATGATGACGACGATGAAAGGCAGCGGCCGGAGGTCGATCTCCTCGTCCTCGAAGGTGGGCTTGCGCGTCTCGGGATCGATGCCGGTCTGCACCTTGCGGGTCAGCACGCCGCCCTTGCGCGCCGTCTCGGCGAGCTTCTCGTTGTAGCCCGCGATGTTGCGCACCGCGACCGCGCTCATCGCGCGATAGCGGTCTTCCATTTCGCGCACGACCCACTTCAGGGCCACGATCGCCTTGCGCGGTTCCGTGACGACGGGCGTCAGCAGGTGCGGAATGTCCTGATAGACGCTCAGTTCCAGCATCTTCGGGTCGATCATGATGAAGCGGCACTTGTCCGGCGGCAGCCGGTAGAG
This sequence comes from uncultured Rhodospirillaceae bacterium, assembly GCA_945952105.1. Lineage (GTDB taxonomy): Bacteria > Pseudomonadota > Alphaproteobacteria > Reyranellales > Reyranellaceae > Reyranella. Next base: position 30,974 of record CAMFGZ010000035.1, read on the forward strand.
CAGCGACAGGATCATGGTGTTGACCGCCACCGACTTGCCCGAGCCGGTGGTGCCGCCGATCAGCAGATGCGGCATGCGCGCGAGGTCGGCGATCACCGGATCGCCGCCGATGTCCTTGCCCAGGGCCAGCGGCAGGCCGAGGCGATTGTCCTCGTACTGCTTGGTCGACAGGAGCTCGCGCAGGAACACTGTCTCGCGCTTGGCGTTCGGCAGCTCGATGCCGATGACGTTGCGGCCCGGCACGGTCGCGACGCGCGCGGAGACCGCACTCATCGAGCGGGCGATGTCGTCGGCGAGGCCGATGACGCGGCTCGACTTGGTGCCCGGCGCCGGCTCGAGCTCGTAGAGCGTCACGACCGGACCCGGCCGCACCTTCACGATCTGGCCCTTCACGCCGAAATCGTCGAGCACCGTCTCGAGCAGGCGCGCATTCTGCTCCAGCGCCTCCTCGTCGATCTTGGGCTGGGCATTCACCCGCGAGGGCAGCGACAGGATGTCGAGCGGCGGCAGCTTGTATTCACCGACGCCGAGGTCGAGTTCGCGCTGGCCGGCCTTCGCGGCGCGCTTGCCCTGCGCCGCGGCGTTCTTGCGCGGCACGATCTTGACGGCCGGCTGGGCAGCGGCAACCGGCGGCTGCTCGAGATCCAGCGCATTGTCGGGCGTGAACGGATTTTCGTCGGCCCGTTCGTCGATCTCTTCCTCGACCGCCGCCTGCGGCGGGGGCGGCGCAACGGCACGCGGAGGCGCCTCGAATTCCTCGTCGGCGAGCGGTTGCCGGTAGGTCTGTGGTTGCGTCGCGGCCTCGTGGCCGCCGAAGCCGGGTTCGATGCGCTCCGCCGCCGATGCGGAGACCGGCGTGGAGCGGCGCATGAAGGGCTCGATCCGCAGGCCGCCGGTGAGGCGGCTGAGGAAGGTGCGCTCCTGCATGCGCGCCGGCGCGGCTTCGTCGAGCACCGGCGAATGCATCCTCAACCCCTCGGGCGCGTCCGGGATGTCGTCGGCCGGACGCTCGATCGGCGCATAGGGCGCATCGACCAGAAGCGAATCGCGCGCCGGCATCGCCGTGCCTTCCTCGGGAATCTGCTCGTAGCGGTTCTCGAAACGCGCCGGATCGTACTGGCTGGCGTCGATCTCGCCCGGAATCTCGGCATAGCCGATATGGGGCGCCGGCGGCTCATTCTCCTCCTCGAGGGCCTGCGGCTTGCCACGCCACAGTCCCACGGCCGCGCGCGCCCCCCACATCGCCCACAGGAACGGCGCGCGCAGGATGCGGAAGATCAGCGGCAGGTCGGTGCGGTTCATGCCGAGCGCCGGCGCCATCGCGATGAAGGCGAGCGCCGCGGAGACCGGCTCGATCAGGGTGAGCGCGCCACCGCTCGAATGGGTCAGCACGAGTTCACGGAAGCGGCCGACCAGCGCGAGTCCGACGAGTCCACCCGGCCCGGCATGGGTGGCGGCGCCGCCGACATCGCCCAGGCCGACGCAGGCCACGCTCATCATCAGAAGGGCGAGCAGCAGCAGCGAGAGCCGCAGGCCGAAGAAGCCGAGATGGTGCGTTCGCACCATGCGCACGCCCCAGGTGATGAAGGCCACCGGCGCCAGGATGATGGCGAGGCCGAACGTCTGCAGCAGCAGGTCGGAAATGTAGGCACCCGGCAGGCCGAGCAGGTTGTTCGGCGCGCGTGCCGTGGCGTGATTGAGCGAAGGATCGCCGGGGCTGTAGGTGAACAGCGCCATCATCAGCATCAGGCCGAAGCCTGCCGTCGCAACGCCCACGATCTCCATCATGCGGCGGCGCAGGAAATCGCGCCCACCCTCCGGCAGGATCGAGGTCCGGGGCTGCAACGCTGACGAGACGCTGAGCATGGCCATGCGCGTTAACGCTCCCTAGAGGACGGCCGCGAGGCGCTGGAGCCCCTCGCGCGTGGTCTTCTCGTCGTGCACCAGCGCCACGCGGATGTAGCGGTGCGAGGTATTGATGCCGTTGGTCTCGCGGCAGGCATAGGCGCCCGGCAGCACCTTCACGTGCGCCTCGCCCCACAGCTTGCGGGTGGCTTCCTCACCGTCGCCGACGTCGAGCCACAGGAAGAAGCCGCCGCCCGGCGTGTAGTAGGCGAAGCGGTTGTGCAGGATCTGCTCGGCGACCCGGAAATTCTTCGCGTACCATTCGCGCGTCTGGACCGGATGCGTCTCCTCGCGCCACAGCGCGGCCGACGCCTTCTGGACGGCAAACGGGATCTGCGGACCGCCATAGGTGCGCCAGCGCAGCACCATCGCCACGATCTTCGGATCGCCGGCCATGAAGCCCGAGCGCAGGCCGGCCGCGTTCGAACGCTTCGACAGCGAGTGGAAGACCACGAGATTGCGGAACGGATCCTTGCCGCCGGTCTCGTCGATCTCGAGCGCCGCTTCGAGCGCGCCGGGCGGCGGGGCGCCGGTGTAGATCTCGGCATAGCACTCATCGACCGCCAGCACGGTGTCGTGCTTGCGGCAGAGCTTCAGCAGCTTCTGCAGATAGTCCTTGCCGGCGATCGCGCCCTGCGGATTGGCCGGCGAGCAGAGATAGACGACGGACATGCGCTGCCACGTCGCTTCGTCGAGGCTCTCATAGTCCGGCAGGAAGCCGTTCGAGGATTCGGCGTTGACCAGCAGCGGCTCGCCGCCCGACAGGACCGCGCCGCCGAGATAGGCCTGGTAGAACGGATTGGGCAGCGCGACGATCGGCTTGGCGCCGCCCTTCTGCTGAGGCGTCGCCACCGTCGAGATGATGTAGACGCCTTCCTTGCTGCCCGCCGTCGGATGCACGTGCACGTTCGGATCGAGCAGATCCGCGGGCAGCTTGTAGCGCCGCGTCAGCCATTCGCAGATCGCGAGGTTGAGATCGGGCAGGCCCTGGTTCGGCGGGTAGCGGTTCCAGCCGTCGACCTCGTCGATCACGATCTGGCGCGCGAAGGCCGGCATCGCGCCCTGCGGCTCGCCGACCGACATATTGATCATCGAAAGGTGCGCCGGTGGCGTGATCGGGGCGATGAGCGAGTTCAGCCGCGCAAAGGGAAAGTCGGTCAGCGTCTCGGTCAGGCGCGGATTGAACATTCTCGTATCCAATGGGCCAGAAACCGGCCCCAATAAAGCAACGGTGCCGACCCAGCACGGCCAGCCTATTGCCATATTCTATGGAACAAATTTGCCAATCACAACAATGGAATAGGCTTGTTTCTTGAGACAATGGAAGGGGTTGATGCTCTCCCCGTCCCAGCCACTAGCGCTAGACGCCGCCCGTCGCGCTACTGGACGCGCTCGCCATGGAGCGCGGTGTCCAGCCCCTCGACCTCCTCGTCCTGCGTGACCCTGAGCCCGATCGCCACATCGAGGATCTTGAGGATGATCCAGGTCGCCACGGCGCAGAACGCGCCGATGACGAGCACGCCGTAGAGTTGGGTAAGGATCTGGCCGCCATGGCCGTCGACCAGTCCGACGGGCTGCCCCTTGGCCACGTCGTTGATCGCGCGCGTGGCGAAGACGCCGACCAGGATCGACCCCAGGATGCCGCCCACGCCGTGGACGCCGAATGCATCCAGCGAATCGTCGTAGCCCAGCCTGGTCTTCAACACGATGGAAGCCCAGTAGCAGACCGCGCCGGCGATCACGCCGATCACCATGGCCGCCCAAGGCTCCACATAGCCCGCGGCCGGCGTGATCATGCCGAGGCCCGCGACGGCGCCGGTCAGGATGCCCAGGACCGACGGCTTGCCGCGGGCTGCCCATTCTATGACCATCCAGACCAAAGCGGCGACGGAGGCCGCGATGTGGGTGTTCAGCATCGCGCTGCCGGCCAGTTCGCCCGAGGCCAGCGCCGAGCCGGCGTTGAAGCCGAACCAGCCGACCCACAGGAGCGACGTGCCGATCAGGGTGAGCACCAGATTATGCGGCGCCATGTATTCCTGGCCGTAGCCGTGCCGCTTGCCGATCACCACGCAGCAGACGAGCGCGGCGACGCCGGCATTGAGATGGACGACGAGACCGCCCGCGAAATCGAGCACGCCGGCCGCCCCCAGGAAGCCGCCGCCCCACACCCAGTGGGCCACCGGGACGTAGACGAACAGCAGCCAGAGGCCCATGAACCACATCATCGCCGAGAACTTCATGCGTTCGGCGAAAGCACCGGCGATGATGGCGGGCGTGATGACGGCGAAGGTCGCCTGGTACATCAGGAAGACGTTCTCCGGCACCGTCCTGGCAAGCTCATGGGTGCTTCCCAGGAGGCCCTTGCCGAAGGCGCGGGACAGCGAGCCGATCGCGCCGTTCAACGCACCGCCGTCGGTGAAGGTCAGCGAATAGCCGACGGCGAACCACAGGACGGTGACGAGCGCGGCCACGGCGAAGCCCTGCACCGATGTCGCCAGCACATTCTTCTTGCGCACCATGCCGGCGTAGAAGAGCGCGAGGCCCGGGATGTTCATCATCAGGACCAGGACGGTGGCCATCAGCAGCCATGCCGTGTCTCCGGTATCGATCTGCGGCTTGTCAGCGGCCCAGGCCGCCGGGACGAACGTCATCGGGCACGCCAAAAGCGCGCCGAAGCGCAGGGTCGTCCTGTTCATTTCATCCCCCGTGTCTTGTCTTGCTTGCTTGTCGTTCAGTCTTGTTCTTGTCGTTCTTCGAACGGCCGGATCATCCTAGAGGGCGTTGGAGCCGGATTCGCCGGTGCGGATGCGCACGGCCTGCTCGACCGGAGTGACGAAGATCTTGCCGTCGCCGATCTTGCCGGTGTGAGCGGCCTTCTGGATCGCCTCGACGGCGCGCTCGACCTGGTTGTCGTCGACCACGATCTCGATCTTCACCTTGGGCAGAAAGCTCACGAGATACTCGGCGCCGCGATAGATCTCGGTCTGACCCTTCTGACGGCCGAACCCCTTGACCTCGCTCACCGTCAGGCCGGAGACGCCCACTCCGGTCAGCGCGTCGCGCACCTCGTCCAGCTTGAACGGCTTGATGATGGCGGACACGAGCTTCATCTGATTTCCCCTCTGCCTTTGCGGCGTTCGCGCACAGACTGGCGTCTGCCGTTCGCGGCGTCAAATTCCGGGCAGAAAAAGGCCCGGCGAGAAACTCGCCGGGCCTGAGGGTCCGCCGCGACACGGAGCGGCGGAGGAGAGGGAACCAGGAGGAGAGGGGTTCCCGATCTCGGGGAGAGACGGTCCTAGTGGATCGTCTCGCCGTGCAGGTTGATGTCGAGGCCCTCGATCTCTTCCTCGGTCGTCACGCGCAGCCCGATCAGGGCATCGACGATCTTGAGGATGATGAAGGTGGCGACGGCACACCAGGCGATGCAGACCAGCGAACCCCAGAGCTGCGTCAGGACCTGGCCGGCGTTGCCGTCGATCAGACCCTTCTTGCCTTCGCCGCCGATCACCTCGACGGCGAAGACGCCGGTCAGGATGGCGCCGACGAAGCCGCCGATGCCGTGCACGCCGAACGCGTCGAGCGAGTCGTCGTAGCCCATCGCCTTCTTGAGGCCGGTGGCGCCCCAGAAGCAGACCAGACCGGCGACGATGCCGATGGCCAGCGAGCCCATCGGGGTCACGAAGCCCGAGGCCGGGGTGATGGCGACGAGGCCGGCGACCGCACCCGAGATGATGCCGAGGACCGACGGCTTGCCGCGCGTCACCCACTCCGCGAACATCCAGGCCATGGCGGCCGCGGCCGTGGCGAACTGCGTCACCGCCATCGCCATGCCGGCGTTGGGGCTGGCGCCGACCGCGGAGCCGGCGTTGAAGCCGAACCAGCCCACCCAGAGGAGGGCGGCGCCGATCACCGAGTAGACCAGGTTGAACGGCGCCATGTTCTCGGTGCCGAAGCCCTTGCGCTTGCCGAGCACGAGGGCGCAGACGAGGCCCGCGACGCCGGCGTTGATGTGAACGACCGTGCCGCCCGCGAAGTCGAGGACGCCCCAGTCGCCGAGGAAGCCGCCGCCCCACACCCAGTGGGCGATCGGCGCGTAGACGATCAGCGACCACAGGGCCATGAACCACATCATCGCCGAGAACTTCATGCGCTCGGCGAAGGCACCGGCGATCAGGGCCGGGGTGATGATGGCGAAGGTGAGCTGGAAGGTCATGAAGACGGTCTCGGGGATCGTCTTGGCGAGGTCATGCACGCCGTCGAGCGTGAGGCCCGACATGAAGATGCGGCTCAGACCGCCAATGATCGTGCTGCCCGGCGTGAAGGCCAGGCTGTAGCCCACGATCAGCCAGATCACGGAGATCATGCAGGTGATCGCAAAGCTCTGCATCACCGTCGACAGCACGTTCTTCTTGCGCACCATGCCGCCGTAGAACAGCGCCAGACCCGGGATGGTCATCATCAGCACGAGTGCGGTCGAGGTCAGCATCCACGCCGTGTCGCCGGTGTCGAGCTTGGGCGCCGCCGCGGCAGCCGCCGCCGCCGGAGCAGCGGCCGGCGCGGCGGCCTGGGCCAGCGCAAGCGCCGGCAGAAGCAGCACTGCGGCCGCCCCCGCGCCAGCCAGCACCGAATTGGTCTTGAACTTCATCATCGTCCCCTGGTTCTTGAGTTGATTGCGTTGCCTCGGATCAGAGCGCTTCGGCGCCGGACTCGCCGGTGCGGATGCGGATCGCCTGCTCGACCGGCACGACGAAGACCTTGCCGTCGCCGATCTTGCCGGTGCCCGCCGCCTTGCGGATGGTCTCGACCGCTCGCTCGACCATGCTGTCGTCGATGACGACCTCGATCTTCACCTTCGGCAGGAAACTCACGGCGTACTCGGCGCCGCGATAGATCTCGGTCTGGCCCTTCTGCCGGCCGAAGCCCTTCACTTCACTTACGGTCAGGCCCTGGATGCCGAGCGACGTCAGGGCGTCCCTGACTTCGTCCAGCTTGAAGGGCTTGAAGATTGCCACGATCATTTTCATTTGCGCCTGTCCTCCACCGGGCGGCACGCCCGCCCCCAAAGTTCAATTCGGGGCAAGCAAGCGTCGTGCCAAACAGGCTTGAGGCGGCACCTTCACTTTGGCACGCCGTTTGCTGGGATTGGGGCGGAAACAAGTCAAAAGTCTTTGGGGTGGTCATGTTGTTCAAAAAATCCGCTGTTCTGGCTACTGCGCTGATCACAATGTGTGCAACTGGCGCCGCCTATGCACAGGGCACGCCAGATCCGCAGACTGTAGAGGTCACGCCGAGCCCGCAGGCGACGCCGGCCACTCAGCAGGTCGCCCAGGGAACGCCCGATCCGGCAACCTCCGCTCCCCCGGAAAAGGAGAGCTGGAAGGCCCCGTGGGGCGGCACGTTCACCGCGGGCTTCGCGGTTCTGAACGACTACTCCTACCGTGGTATTTCCCAGACCCAGCGCCAGGTCGCCGTCCAGGCCGCCTTCGGCTATGAGACCGCGCCCGTCAGCGAGAAGGTGCCCCTCACGGCCTATGTCGGCGCCTGGGGCTCCAACGTGAACTTCCCCGGGACCGGCACCACCGCTGAGATCGACCTTCTCACCGGCCTCAGGCTCAAGCTGATGGACGACAAGCTCACCTTCGACCTGGGCTACATCCGCTACAACTACCTCAGCGCCCCCTCGAGCCTGTTCTACGACTTCAACGAGTTCGGCCTCGTCGCGGGCTACGATTTCGGCGTCGCCCAGGTCAGCGCCGCGGTGCGCTACAGCCCCAACTTCTTCGCCAACTCCGGCAACGCCTGGTACAAGTGGGCCTCCGTCACCGTGCCGCTGTCCTTCATCCACGTGAACGACAACGTGGCCTTCAAGGCCTTCGGCACGATCGGCAACCAGTATGTCGAGCGCAACATCAACTACGGCATTCCCAACGACAACTATTGGGACTGGCAGCTCGGCCTCGTCGTCTCGGTCTACGGCTTCGATCTCTCCGCGGTCTACACCGGCACCAACCTCAGCGTTCAGGACTGCCTCGGCACCCAGAACTGCGCCAGCCGCGTCATCCTCGGCATCGCCAAGGCGTTCTGATCGCGACCAAGCGTTCCATGCAGCCATAGAGGGTTGCCGCCCTTCGGGGCGGCTGCCATCTATGGCTCATGGTTAGGCCTTCCTCCGATCGCGCCCCCGTCGACCTCGCCGTCGTGGGGGCGGGCCTCAACGGCAGCCTTCTCGCCCTGGCGGCCGGCGAAACCGGCCTGTCGACCGCCCTGATCGATCGCGTGCCGCTCTCCGCCATGACGGAGCAGGGCTTCGACGGCCGCACCACCGCCATCGCCTACACAAGCCAGCGCCTGTTCGCGGCCCTCGACCTTTGGGACGAGCTGGCGCCCAATGCCGAACCGATCCGCGACATCCGGATCTCCGACGCCGGCCACGACGGCCGCGCGAGTCCCCTCTTCCTGCATTTCGACCATCGCGAGGCCTCCGACGATCCGGAAAGCGCCGCGCCGATGGGCTGGATCGTCGAGAACCGCTTCCTGCGGTCCGCGCTTCTGCGCCGGCTCGCCGGTTGTCCCAAGGTGGAGCTCGTGTCGCCGGACGAGGTCGTCGAGACCGAACGCGGCCCCGATCGCGCCGGCCTCGTCCTGAAGAGCGGACGGCGCATCGCCACCCGGCTGGTCGCCTCGGCCGAGGGCCGCTTCGGCGCGACCCGCGAGGAGGCGGGAATCGGCGCGCGCAGCTGGGCCTACGACCAGATCGCCATCGTCCTGGTCGCCCATCACGCGGAGCCCCATCGCGGTGTCGCCCAGGAGAAATTCCTGCCCGGCGGGCCCTTCGCCAGCCTGCCCATGACCGACGGTCCCGGCGGCGAGCATCGCTCGTCCATCGTCTGGACGGAGCGGACGGCGATCGCCCGACGCCTGCTCGACCTCGACGCGTCCAGTTTCCAGGCGGAGTTCGCGCGGCGCTTCGGCGATCACCTCGGCGCCGTGGCGCCCGCCGGCCCGCGCTGGTCCTATCCGCTGCGTCTCGTGCATGCCGAACGCTACATCGACACGCGGCTGGTGCTGGTGGGCGACGCCGCGCACGGCATCCACCCGATCGCGGGCCAGGGCTACAATCTCGGTGTCCGCGACATCGCGGCCCTCGTCGAGGTCATGGCCGACGCCAAGCGGCTGGGCCTCGACGTCGGCGGTGCCGACACGCTGGAGCGCTACGCGCAATGGCGCCGGGCGGACAATCTCTCGATGGTCGCCGCCACCGACCTGCTCAACCGCCTGTTCTCGAACGACATCAAGCCGCTGCGACTCGTGCGCGATGCCGGCCTCGCCGCCGTCAACCGCGTGCCGGCGCTGCGCAAGTTCTTCGTCCGCCACGCGATGGGACTGGTCGGCGACCTGCCCAAGCTGATCCGGGGGCAAAGACCCTAGCTGGAGGTCCGCATCGGCGGCCCTAGACTTGCGGAGATGCCGGCCCTATCTCAGGGGCCAATTTTCAAGGACCTTCACATGGCCAGCTCCCAGACTTCGGCGCAAGTGCCCGTCACCGTGCTCACCGGCTATCTCGGCGCCGGCAAGACCACCCTGCTCAACCGCATCCTGAGCGAGCAGCACGGCAAGAAGTACGCCGTCATCGTGAACGAGTTCGGCGAGCTGGGCGTCGACTACGACCTCGTGGTGAACGCCGACGAGGAAGTGTTCGAGATGAACAACGGCTGCATCTGCTGCACCGTGCGCGGCGACCTGATCCGCA
>CAMFGZ010000036.1 GCA_945952105.1 uncultured Rhodospirillaceae bacterium
AACTACATCCAAAACGCCGGATATGCTCACGTCAAAACGTGAAACGCTCTAGGAAAAGCCAGCCATCCTGACAGCGAAGAACCTCACGCCCGCAAGGGAGTCCGTCGCCCGCTCTGCTAGATCCTTCGCTGCGCTCAGGACGAATGGGGTGATTATTCCGCCCCCGCGCCGATCACGCCGCCGTCGGCGATGATGCACTGGCCACACACGAAGTTGCCGGCTTTTGAGGCCAGGAACACGGCCACACCGCCGATATCTTCGGGTTGGCCGATGCGCTTCAGCGCCGCCTTGCCTTCCTGCGCCGCGCGGATCTGCGGATTGTCCCACAGCGCCTTGGCGAAATCGGTCTGGATCAGGCCCGGCGCGATCGCGTTCACGCGGATATTGTGCTTGCCCCACTCCATGGCGAGCGACTTCACAAGCGACAGATCGGCGGCTTTGCTCATGTTGTAAGCCGCGATATGCGCCGAGCCGACCAGCGCGCCGATCGAGGAGACGATGATGAAGGCACCGTCCTTGCGCTCAGCCATCTCCGGGCCGACCATGTTCATCAGCCAGAGGTTCGACATCACGTTGTTCTGCATGATCTTCTGGAACACTTCGTCCTTCAGACCGGTGAGCGGGCCGAAATACGGGTTGGACGCGGCATTGCAGACCATGATGTCGATACGGCCGTAGGCCTTGCGAGCCTCGGCGACGAGGTTCTCCAGCTGGGCCTTGTCCGAAATGCTGGCCGCGACCGCCGTCGCCTCACCGCCTTTCGCCTTGATGCCCTTTACGACTTCCTCGCAGGCCGGCAGCTTGCGGCTCGATACGACGACCTTGGCGCCGTGCGCGGCCATCTGCTCGCAGATCGATCGGCCGATGCCGCGGCTGCCGCCGGTCACAACGGCCACCTTGCCGGAAAGGTCGAACATCATCGGTCGTCTCCTCGGTTCATTTGGTCAGCAAAGCAATGAGCTCAACATGCGCCGACCAGAGGAACTGGTCGATAGGCATGAGTTTCTCCAGTCGGTATCCGCCATCCTGCAGGGTACGCACATCGCGGGCGAAGCTCCCGGGATCGCAGGAGCCGTAGACCACGCGCTTCACCTTCGATGACGCGATTTCCGCGCATTGAGCGGCGGCGCCAGCACGCGGCGGATCGAGCACGACGGCATCGAAGGCTTCGAGTTCCTTGGCCGTCAATGGATTGCGGAACAGGTCGCGCGAATGTGCGGTCACGCGGTTGGTGGCGAGCTTGCGCACCGCGGCATCGACTGCCGCAACCGCGGCCCTGTCGCTCTCGAACAGGCTCGCCTTGCCGGATTTGCCCAGCGACAGCGCGCCGATGCCGGCGAAGAGATCGGCAACGTGCGCGCCCTCCCCGGCCCAGGCCGTGACCCCCGCCCGCATCACCAACTCGGCCCGCTTGGTCGCCTGCAGGAACACGCCGGGCGGCAGTTCCACGCTCGTATCGCCCAACACCAGCAGCGGCGTGCGGCGCACGACGACCGGTTCGGCCCTGGCGCGGTCGCCCCAGCTCACGCGGGCGAAATCGGCGTGCTCGGCCATCGCGATCAAAGCCTCGCGAATGGCAAGCGTCGCCTCGAAGCGCTTGTGGGGGCGGATCAGGACATCGAGGCCGGTGTCGGATTCATTGATGATGGCGTCCGCGGATGTTCCATCGCGCAGGATGCCCGTCATCGCCGACCTCAACGTAGCAATCGCGGCGTCGATCTTCGGCCGGGCAACGACGCAGGTCGCCACATCGACAACGTCCTGGCTGGCGCGTTCGTGGAAACCGGCAACGACCCTCCTGCCCTGGCGCCGCAACACGATGTCGGCGCGCCGGCGTTCGGCGGGCTCGCAGGTCACGGGCGCCTCGAAGCGTGGCGCGTTCACGCCCCTTTGCGCCAGCGCTTTGGCAATCAGCTCGCTCTTCCAACCCGTATAGATGTCGTGCCGCCAATGCTGCAGGGCGCAGCCGCCGCACACGCCGAAATGCCGGCACGGCGGCACAACGCGGTGGCGCGACGGCGCCAGCACTTCGAGCAGATCGCAGGCGACACCGTCACCTCTTTTGTCGAGAGGCTCGGCTTCGACCGTCTCGGCGGGCAGGCAGTACGGCACGAAATAGCGCCGGCCTTCGAGATCGGCGACGCCGTCTCCCCGTGCGCCGACTTCCAGGATATCGAGCGTGAGATTCAAGCCGCTTCTCAGCCCAGCCAGCTCTTGGCGGGCCGCATCTCGCCAACCAGCAGGCCCACGACGTTCTTGATCGGCGGATGCAGCACGTCATCCCGCTGCCCGGCCGGCAGCACCCCGAGATGATCGAGCAGCGCCGCCATCGCGACCTCGGCCGCGCGGCCCGCCCCGTCCCACACTTTGAGCGCGATACCGAGGCCCAGGGTCGGCAGCATGCCGCAGAACACACCCTCGGCGCCGGTCTTCACCTGAATGACGCCGGGCGCGGCCTCGTTGATGCGTGTGCAGAACCGGCCACTGCCCGCTACCATGAACGGCTCGGCATTCATTGCCCTGCGGATGCGGTTGGCGGCGTCGGCCCGCTTGCTCGACAGGCGCGACGGATCGGCCATCGTGGCCATTGCCTACGCGAGGCTCTTCAACGGCGTCGCCAGCGTCGGGATTCCGCAACCGTCGGTGCCGTGCGGAAAGCCGTTGGCATCGAGACCGCACAGGTCGCTCATCGTCTCGCGCAAGCGGCGCTGCACCGGATGGTCGTACTTGATGTAGCCTTTGGTCGGCTCTCCATACTGGACGGCCGTCGTCAGGAAGCCGCTATGCTTGCCCGAGCAGTTGTTGAACGCCGCTGACGGCAGGATGTTCGCGCGGGCCAGCGCCTCGATGCTCGTCTGCAGGCGCGGCGCGTGCGTGCCGCATTCGAGGTTGGCTTCGCTGAGCCCCACCCTTGCAAGCCATACACGAACGGTCTCGACATGCCGAGTCTCGCCGCTGTGCGAGGCGCACGATAGAGCGATGTGCTCGTCACCCAGGCCGAAGCGCTCGACCGCACCGCTTTCGACGAAGGCCATCGCCTGGATCGGCTTGTTGGCCGAGCGCGGCAGGATCGCCGTCTCGACGTCGCCCCAGGATTCGACGATCGTACCGTCGGCCTTCACCACGGCCGCGATGCCTTCGTGACGGCTCTCGACGACGGGGCCACGGGTGACTTCGATGACCACGGGACCACGACTCATCGAACTCGCTCCAGCTTGACCACGGTGATGTTGTCCTGGTGCTCCTTGGCAACGGCCAGCACCGCCGAGATGATTCGGTCGGCCGGCAGCGCTGCCTGCGCCAGGATCTGTTCGTTCTTCAGACTCTGCACGCCGTCGCTGCACAGCAGCAGCTTCGCATCCGGCCCGAGCCGGCGGCTGCCCTTGTCAATCAAGGTCAGGGGCTCGCCCATCACCGCCTCGCGCAGCGTGTGCCGGCCGGGATGATGCTCGGCCTCTGCCTCGCTGAGCATGCCGCGCGCAACCAGGGCGTCGATCTGTGGTGCCATCGAATGATCGGCATTGAGGCGCACGATCTGCCCCGCCTCGACCAGATAGAAGGGAGAATCGCCCACACTGATCCACCGCACTTCGTCGCCACGCAGATGGGCGGCCACAAGCGTGGCTCCCATGCCGTTGAGTTCCGGGTGGCCTGCGGCACCCTTTCCGACCGCCACATTGGCCTCGGTCAGGCCGTCCGAAAGGCCGCCGCCCTGCTCGACCGCATGGACGAAGGCCTCGACCGCAAGCCGGCTGGCGACGGCGCCGCCGGCATGGCCGCCCATACCGTCGGCGACGACCGCCAGCAGAGATCCGTCTCCAAGCGTCGCAAGACGCCAACTGTCTTCCTGATAAGGGCGGGCACCCTGATGCTGGCCGCCCTCGCCCCGCCATCGCATCGCCATGTCCGGTGCCAAACCCTCTACCAGACCGCCGGGAGCCTGCTCAGTCCGCGCAGCGTGAAGCTGCGCCGCCAGGCGGGCGCATCCTTCTCCGGCAGGCTGAGACTGGGCATGCGCTCGATCAAGGCGGTGAAGACCAGTTCGGCTTCCAGACGCGCAAGCTGCGCGCCCAGGCAGAAATGAATGCCGCCCCCGAACGACAGCGGCCGCACGTTCTGTCGCGTGACGTCCAGCCTGTCCGGATCGGCATACTGCGCCGGGTCGCGATTGGCGGCGCCCAGCAGGCAGACCACGCTCTCCTTCGCACTGAGCTTCACGCCGCTCAGCTCGACGTCGGCGTGTGTGACGCGGCCGGTGATCTGCACGGACGAATCGTAACGCAGCAACTCCTCGACGGCGTTCGGGATCAGCGACGGATCGGACTTGAGCCGCTCCCACTGGTCGGGGTTGCGGTGCAGCGCCAGCAGGCCGTTGCCGATGAGGTTGGTGGTCGTCTCGTGCCCCGCGCCGAACAACAGGCCGATATTGGCCTGCAGCTCCTCGGCGGACAGCTTGTCGCCCGCCTCCTCCGCCTTCACCAGTTCGGTCGTGAGGTCGTCTTTCGGCTCGCGGCGGCGCAACTCGCAGAGCTGGTTGAAATAGATGCCGGCCATTTTCGTGCTCTGGTTGGCCAGGTCCAGTTCCTCGCGGGTCATCGGAACCGGTTCGAGGATCCTGCCGTTCACGTTGCTGCCGGCGAGGAACGGCGCGCGATGCTCCTCCGGAATTCCCAGCATGTCGCAGATGACGATTACCGGCAGGCGATGAGCCAGGTCGCGCATCACGTCCATCTCGCCCTTGTCGGCAACCCGGTCGAGCTGTTCGTCGACCAGCGCCTTGATGCGGGGCCGCATGTCGGCGACGCGGCGCGCCGTGAAGGCCTTCGTCACCAGGCCGCGCAGCCTTGTGTGGTCGGGCGGATCCTGCACGAGCATCGTCCTCGCCAGGCTGGCGACCGCCGGCTCGTCCATGCGGTTGGTGCCGTAGCGCCGCTCCATGTTGCCGGCGAAATCCTTGCCGAACTTCCTGTCCCGCAGCACATGCGAGACATCTTCGTATCTCGTGACCAGCCAGAAGCCCTGCGGCGTCTTGAAGACAGGGGCGGCCTCGCGCAGCCGGCGATAGAACGGATACGGATCGGCGATGAAAGCCGGATCGAGCGGATTGAACTGGAGAGCATCCGCGGAAGCGGCCGGAGGGGCGATGGCGTTCATTTTTTCCCTGTACCACGAAGCCTCTTGCCGCGCGAACGAACGAGCCCCTAGCATCGTGGCATGTTTGCACTGACCCAGGGACTTCGCCGCGCCGTCCAGACCCGGCCCAATGGCCTCTCCACCTGCTTCGCGGGCCGCCGCCGGACCTGGCAGCAGAGCGCCGAGCGAATCAGCCGGGTGGCCGGCGCGCTTTCCGCACTCGGCGTGCGGCGCGGCGACCGGGTCGCGATCCTGGCTCTCAACTCGGACCGCTATCTCGAACTGATGTACGCCCTGCCCTGGCTGGGTGCGGTCATGGTGCCGGTCAACACACGGCTGGCGGCACCGGAAATCGAATACATCCTGAACGATTCCGGTGCGGTGGCGCTGTTCATCGACACCGGCATGTCGCACCACCTGACGGCGCTGGACGGCAAGACACCTTCCGTGCGCGAAGTCGTCTGGCTCGACGATCTGGCCAGCCCCGAAGGCATCCTCCACTACGAGGATCTGACAAGCTACGAGGCGATCGAAGATGCCGGCGCTCGCGACGACGACCTGGCGGGCCTCTTCTACACGGGCGGCACGACCGGCCGCTCCAAGGGCGTGATGCTCACCCATACCAACCTGGTGGTGAACGCGCTGAACGGAGTTGCGGGGATGGGCTTCAGCGCGGACACCGCCTATCTCCATTCCGGCGCGATGTTCCATCTCGCCGACGGGGCGTCGACCTTCGGCGTCACCCTGTCCGGCGGGCGTCATGCTTTCGTCCCGAGATTCGAGCCGATGGAGGTCCTGCTCACCATCCAGACAGAGAAAGTGACACACGCGCAATTCGTGCCCACCATGATCAACATGCTGGTCAACCACGGTCGCTTCGGCGAATTCGACATCGGCACCCTTTCCTTCATCCTGTACGGCGCCTCGCCCATGCCCGAAGGGGTCCTGCGCAAGGCGATCGAGGTGATGCCCCATGTTCGTCTGATGCACGGCTACGGGATGACCGAGGCCGCGCCCATCGTCACCCTGCTCGACCCGCGCTACACGGTGCTGGATGGTCCCTTCGCCGGCCGCCTCAAATCCTGCGGCCAGGCGGTGCTGGCCTGCGAGGTCAGGATCGTCGACGCCGACCGGCTGGAGGTGCCGCGCGGCACGACCGGCGAGTTGGCCGTCCGCGGCGCCAACGTCATGAAGGGCTACTGGAACAAGCCGGCCGAAACCGAAGCCGTCCTCGAGGACGGCTGGTACTACTCAGGAGATGGCGCCTACATGGACGAGGAAGGCTTCGTCTTCGTAGTCGACCGGCTGAAGGACATGATCATCTCCGGCGGCGAGAACGTCTATTCCGCCGAGGTCGAGAACGCGATCTCGATGATTCCCGAGGTCGCCGAAGTGGCGGTGATCGGCGTTCCTGACGAGCAGTGGGGCGAGCGGGTCCACGCGATCGTCGTCCCGAAACAGGGCGCCAATCTCTCGTCCGACGACGTGATCGAGCAGTGCCGCAGCCTGATTGCGGGGTATAAATGTCCCCGCAGCGTCGACTTCCGCGACACGCCGCTGCCGCTCTCGGGCGCCGGCAAGGTCCTGAAGCGCGAGCTGCGCGAGCCCTACTGGAAGGGCTTCAACAAGGCCGTGAACTGATGCCGACGATTCCGTATTACGACTGGATCGCCCACCATGCGGGGCGCCGCCCCCGTCAGCTCGCGATCCACGATCTGCACACCGGCCGGAAGTTCACCTACGCTGAACTCGACGACCGCATCGCCCGACTTACGGCGGCCCTCGCGGCCAAGGGCATCGCCAAGGGCGATCGCGTCGCGCTGCTCGCGCCGAACTGCGCCGAGTACTTCGAACTGCAATTCGCCTGTGGCCGGCTTGGCGCCATCATGCTGCCGCTCAACTGGCGGCTCACCGTGCCGGAACTGGAGTACATCCTGGGGGATTCCAGTCCCAGGTTGCTGGTGCACGACAAGTCCTTCGCCGCTCAGGCGTCCCTGCTGTCGCCCAACCGGCTCGAGATCGACCATGAGCGCGCCGACAGCGGCTACGAGATTGCACTGGCAGAGGCCGGTGCCGCGCCGGCGCCCGTACCGCTGAGCCACGACGATATCGGCATGGTCATGTACACGTCGGGCACGACCGGACACCCGAAGGGTGCCATCATCACGCACGGCATGGTGTTCTGGAATTGCGTGAACCTCGGCATCCCGGCCCTGATCACGCCCGAGACCGTCCAGCTCGTGGTCCTGCCGCTGTTCCATACCGGCGGGCTCAACTGCTACGCCAACCCGGTGCTCCATGCCGGTGGCACGATCCTGGTCATGCGCAACTTCGATCCAGGCCAGGCACTCGACTGCATCTCCGACCCCGCTCTCGGCATTACCCATTTCTTCGCGGTGCCGGCGCCCTACCAGTTCATGATGCAGCATCCGAAATTCCACAGCGCCGACCTGTCCCGCCTGCGAATCGCCGGCGTCGGCGGTGCTCCCTGCGCCCTGCCCATTCTCGAAACCTGGATCGCCCGCGGCGTGCCGCTGGTGCAGGGCTGGGGAATGACGGAGACAAGTCCCGCCGGCACGATGCTCGATGCCGCCGACGCCATCCGCAAAGTGGGCTCGGCCGGCAAGGCGATGATGCACACCGCCATCCGCGTGGTGGACGACGAGGGCCACGACGTGCCGCCGAACGGCATCGGCGAGCTCCTCATCAAGGGGCCCAACATCACGCCCGGCTACTGGAACAACGACGCGGCGACCAGAAAGAGCTTCACCGACGGCTGGCTGCACACGGGCGATGCGGCGAGGCTCGACGAGGAAGGCTTCGTCTACATCGTCGACCGCTGGAAGGACATGTACATCTCCGGCGGAGAGAACGTGTATCCCGCCGAGGTCGAGAACGTGCTGTTCCAGATCCCGGGCGTCGCCGACGCCGCGATCATCGGCGTGCCGAACGAGCGCTGGGGCGAAGTCGGCATGGCGATCATCGTGCGCAAACCCGACCAGCCGCTGGTCGAAGGCGAGGTAATCCAGCACTGTCTCGGCCGCCTCGCCAAGTTCAAGGTTCCGCAGTCCGTCACCTTCGTCGACGCCCTGCCCCGCAACGCGACGGGCAAGGTGTTGAAGCGTGAGTTGCGGGTCCAGTTTGTGGGACAGAACGCCCCGGCGATTAGCTAGGCTCGGGCCAGAGGCGAGTAATCGTACTTCCCGTTGCCGGATTTTCACTGTGCCGCGAAGTCGGCAAGCCCTAAGAACGGCTGAGACTTCGATACGTGTACCGCCGGACAGAGAACAGGAAGTTCCATGCTTACGATCTATGGCGTCTATCGCTCGCGCGCGTCCCGAAACATCTGGCTGGCCGAGGAACTCGGCATCCCGTTCAAGCAGGTACCAGTGATCCAGCACTATCGCTCCGTGCCGGCCGGCATGTTGCACACCCAGTCTCCGGAATTCCTGAAGATCAATCCGAACGGCCTCATTCCGTCGATCGACGACGATGGAGTGGTCCTGCACGAGTCGCTGGCGATCAACCTCTACCTCGCACGCAAGCATGGCGGCCCCGTCGCCGCCACAAGCGTGGCCGAGGAAGGCGAGATCGCGATGTGGTCGTTGTGGGCCGCGACCGGCGTCGAGCCGCACGCGATCAACATCCTCTACCATCGCCTCGGCAACCCGACCGGCGTGAAGGATCCGAAGGTGGCCGATGCGGCCGTCGAGGCGCTGAAGGGTCCGTTCGCGGTTCTCGACAAGGCGTTGGCAAAGACCGGCTGGCTGGTCGGCGACCGCTTCACCGTGGCCGATATCAACGTTGCCGAGATCGTGCGCTATGCGCAGGCTGCGCCCGAGTTGTTCGACGCCGCACCGCACGTGAAGACCTGGCTCGCGGCCTGCCAGGCCAGGCCCGCCTTCAAGAAGATGTGGTCCGCCCGCGACGCCGAACCGGCGTAGGCGAAACTCAGGTCGCGGGCACCGCCCGGGTTAGCGTCGCCAGACGCGCCGTGGCGCCCGCGATCGCCTCGGCCGAGAACCTGTCGGGATAGGTCAGAACGAGCTGCTCGCCCGTGAGTTCGACCATGCCGTTGGCGACCAGCAGGTCGAACGACTCGGGCGCCTCCTTGCTTCTTGCCCAATCCTCGAGGCACTGGACGACGCCCTTGCTCTTCAGCTTGAGGCGAGTCCGGCTGGCGCGCGTGGCTCGACGGTTCTTCTCGGTGAGCAATTCCTCGTAGGCTGCGAGCGTGCGGTAGAACGCGCGATCAAGAGGATCTTCGTGACTGGCCCCCTCCAAGGAGCAGAGCTGGTCGAATGCCTGCCGCCAAATATCCTCGCGTCCCATTCGACGCGCATTCTGCATCAAGGTACGAAGCTGCCCGGGATCGGTGTAACTCTCGATCGGCTTGGCCAGGGTCTGCTTCACGCCTGGAGCCGGCTTTTCGGCCGGCGGACGCTTAGAAGTGTTCTTCGACACGCGCTTCTCCTGCACAGATGTCCGGCACTTTGTGTGCAAGAGAAATCACAGTAGCACATTGTTCGCCCTGCAAACCGATCGTTCACGCGGCGAAAGCGGGTCCCAGCGGCGCCTTCACGCCGCCAGTACCAGCCGGTCGTTGGCGACCGCGAAGCCGAAATTCTCGTAGAAGCGCTTGGCAGCCCCCTCGCCCACCACGGCCTCGACCTGGACGGCACGGCGCTGGCGCGACCATTCGACGGCGGCGGCCAGGAGGCGCCGGCCAACGCGGCGGCCGCGCTGGTCGGCGCGCACGACAAGGTTGTCGACCTCGATGATCTTGTGGACGCCCATCCCTTCGAGCGGCACCAGCCGCGTCACCAGCACGGCGACCGCCAGGACCCCCATCTCGCTCTGCGCCACCAGCAGGGTGGTGCCAGCCGTCTCGAGCCATGTCAGCACCTGCTCGCGGCCATTCTCGCCGCCGTCGAGAAGATCGGTGAGATCCTCGATGTCGCGCGGTCCCGCCAGCCTCACGCGGATGGCGAGGGGTAGCTGGTGCGGTTCGATTTCTGCTTCGATGATCGACATATCGTCCTCCGGTTTGCGGTTTCCGCCGCGGCCCGGAGGCCTAGTCCTAGAACACGAAAGCCGCCGGGATGCGGCGGCTTCGTTGAGTCATGACCCTTCGCGCCGCCTATGTCAGGGGCGTAAAATACCAAGCGTTGTGGGACTGGGTCGTGCGCATGGGCATTTTATAAGCTTTCGATCGTGGACCTGTCAACGGTGACAGGCCCACGACACAACTCACGTCACTCTGCCGCGACGGCCATCGCTTGCTTGAGACCCGGCATGGCAAAGCCGAGCTTGTCGAGCTTCTCGATCATGTCCTTGCCGGTCTTCTCGTCGATCTCGACCAGCGGCGGACGGACCGGGTTCCACTGCGGGTCGGCGCCGTAGTGCGCGATGACGTACTTCAGCGCCGGGATCATCACATAGCCCTGCATGACGCCGCGGACCTCGTTGATCCAGGCCTGCAGCTTGTCGCCCTCGGGCGTGCCGTAGGCCTTGATCGTCTCGGCGATCTTGCCCGGGTTGATGTTGGCCGTGGCGCTGATGCAGCCGACGCCGCCGGCTTTGAGGTTCTCGAGGATCGGCTTCTCGTTGCCGGAAAAGACGTCGAAGCCGTCCTTGGCGAAGGCGTCGATCATGCTCTTGGTGTGGGGCCAGTCGTCCGACGAATCCTTCATGCCGGCGATCTGCTTCGGATATGCCTTCATCAGCCGCTCGACCAGCTTGTGCGTGATCGGCACCGCCGAGACCGGCGGGATGTGATAGAGATAGACACGCAGGCGGTCGTCACCGACCCGTTGCACCACTTCCGAGTAAAATCGGAACAGCCCCTCCTCGGGTACGCCCTTGTAGTAGAACGGCGGCAGCATCAGTACGCCGCCGACGCCGAGCTTCACCGCATGGGCGCTCACTTCGGCCGCCTCGGTGATCGAGCAGGCGCCGGTGCCGGGCATCATGCGCGCGGTCGGCACGCCCGCCGCGACCACGGCTTCGAGCAGGCTCATCCGCTCCTTGGCCGAAAGCGAGTTGGCTTCCGAGTTGGTACCGAAGACCGCGAGGCCGCAATCCTGGCTGATCAGCCACTTGCAGTGCGCGATGAAGCGGCCGACGTCGGGCGACAGGTCGCGCTTGAAGGGCGTGACGACGGGCGAAAGAACGCCTTTGATCCGTGCTGCGGCCATGATTTTATTTCTCCCGGAATTGGCGCGCCTTTTCTGCAACGAAGCGCCGGAGACGTCCAGTGTCACCATCTCTAAGCGAAATTCTCCCCGAGGACGGCACCGCCGGCACGCTCGTCGGCCGCGTATGGCGTGCGGGAATTCCGGCGGGACCTTCCGTCGTGGCCGTACGCGCCGACGGGGTTTTCGACCTCTCCGCGACCGTCCCGACGATGGCCGATCTCTGCAACGCGCCCGATCCCACGGGGCTTGCGCGCAATACTCCCGGTGAGCGGATCGGCGACCTGCAGGAACTCGTCGGCGACCTGCTGGCGCCGGTCGACCTGCAGGCGCTCAAAGCCGCCGGCGTCACCTTCGCCGTCAGCCTGCTGGAGCGGCTGATCGAGGAACATGCGAAGGGCGATCCGGCCCGCGCCGAGCAGGTGCGCGGCGAGCTGAACTCGATCATCGGCGCCGACGTTGGCGCGATCAAGCCGGGCTCGTTCGAAGCCGAGGCTCTGAAGAAGACGCTGATGGCGCGCGGTGCCTGGTCGCCGTACCTCGAAGTCGGCATCGGTCCCTATGCCGAGATCTTCACCAAGGCGCCGCCGATGGCGGCCGTGGGTTACGGCGCCGAGATCGGCATCCGTCCGGATTCGGACTGGAACAATCCCGAACCCGAAGTGACGCTGATCGTCAGCGCCAGGGGCCGGATCGTCGGCGCGACCCTGGGGAACGACGTGAACTTGCGCGACATCGAGGGCCGCAGCGCCCTCCTGCTGGGCATCGCCAAGGACAACAACGCGTCCTGTGCGCTCGGCCCCTTCATCCGCCTGTTCGACGACACCTTCGCGCTCGACGACGTGCGCAAGGCCAAGGTTGATCTCGAAGTGACCGGCCCAGACCAGTTCCGCTTGCGCGGGTCGAGTGATCTTTCGAAAATCAGCCGCGATCCCACTGACCTCGTCGCGCAGGCCATGAGCGCGCATCAGTATCCCGACGGTATGGCATTGATGACCGGCACGCTGTTTGCGCCGACCGAACCGCGCAAACCCGGCGGTACGGGCTTCACCCACATGGTCGGGGACCTCGTCTCCATCCGCTCGCCCAAGCTCGGCACGCTCACAAACAAGGTGGCTCATTGCGACAAGATCGCGCCGTGGACCTTCGGCACGGGCGCTCTCATGCGCAACCTCGCGGCACGCGGGTTGCTGCGGTAAGAACCGTGACCAAAATGCAAACCTCATCCTGAGGAGGCCCGCAGGGCCGTCTCGAAGGATGGGCAACAGGCGGCGTTCACGTATCCCATCCTTCGGGACGGTCGCTTCGCGACCTTCCAAGCATGAGGTTCGTAAGCGTCCGATCCAGGGAAAGACCATGACCGACCTCACTCGCCTCCCCGCTTCCGAACTGCGAGAACTTATTGCCACGAAGGAAGTCTCGCCGGTCGAACTGACCGATGCGGTGCTGGCGCGCGCCGACAAGCTGCAGCCGGTGCTGAACTGCTTCGTGACGCTGGTTCCCGAGCAGGCTCGCGCGGCGGCCAAGGCGGCGGAGGATGCGGTCGTGCTGGGCAAGCCGCTGGGGCTGCTGCACGGCATCCCCTTCGCCGCCAAGGATCTCGTGAACACGGCCGGCGTGCGCACGACCTTCGGGTCACTGCTCTACGAGAACAACGTGCCGAAGGAGGACGCGGTGTGCGCGGCGCGCGTCAAGGCGGCCGGCGGTATCCTGTTCGGGAAGACCACGACGCCGGAGTTCGGCCACAAGGCGCTGACCGACGCGCCGCTGTTCGGTCGCACGCGCAATGCCTGGAGCGCGAAACACACGTCCGGCGGATCGAGCGGCGGCGCAGCGGTGGCGGTCGCGGCCGGCATCGGCCCGATCGGCATCGCGACCGATGGCGGCGGCTCGACGCGCATTCCCGCCGCCATCAATGGCATGGTCGGGCTGAAGCAGAGCAACGGCGTCATCCCGCACAGCCAGGTAGCCGACGCGTTCGGCAACTACACCTATGTGACGCCGATGACGCGCACGGTGATGGACACCGCGCTGATGCTGCAGGCGATGGCCGGTGCGCATCCCTCCGACCCGTGGTCGATTGGCGTCGAGCCCCCGGACTATCTCGCCGCCGCGCGCGCCGAGGGCGATCTCAAGGGCAAGCGCATCCTCTTCAGCGCGACGCTCGGCAACACGATGGTGGCGAAGGATGTGCGCGACGCCTTCGAACGGTCACTCGCGCGGCTGCGCGAGCTAGGCGCCGAACTGATCGAACTCACCGAGGCGCTGCCCGACCTGAGCTCGGCGTGGAAGGTGATCAACCACACGACCTGGAAGGCCCGCTTCGACGAGATGATCAAGCGCGACGGCAACCGCATGACGCCCTCGCTGGTGCGCCAGGTGGCCGAGGCCGCGGACTGGTCGGGCGCGGACTACCAGCGCGCCATGTTCCAGCGCAGCGAGCTCTTCCGCATGGTGCAGGGCTGGTTCGACAACGCCGACTTCCTGGTGACGCCGACGGTCTCGCGCACCGCCCTGCCGATCGAGCAGGACCTGTTCGACTCGATCACCATCGACGGCGCCGAAGCGGGCGAGCTGCGACGCAACTGGTTCCCCTACACGATGCCGTTCAACATCACCGGCCACCCGGCCCTCTCGATCTGCAATGGATACGATTCGGAGGGCCTCCCCATCGCCCTGCAGATAGTCGGACGCTTCCGTGACGAGTCGTCGGTGCTGCGCGCCGCCGCCCTCTACGAAGCGAGCGAACGCTGGCTCGACCGTTGGCCCGAACTGTGAACCGGCGCCCTCCCGCCAAGGCCGGCCCGCTCCGGCCGCTGCGCCGGCGCCCGCCGCCGCTGACGGCCGAGCAGATCCAGGCGCGCGTCCTGCATCGAGACGGGCTGATCCTCGTGATCGACAAGCCAGCCGGGCTGGCGGTGCATGCAGGGCCCAGTGGCGCCCCCAATCTCGAGGAATGCTTCGACGACCTCCGCTACGGCCTGCCGCGCCCGCCGGCCCTCGCCCATCGACTCGATGCCGACACCGCGGGCGTGCTGGTACTGGGGCGTCATCCCAAGGCACTGGCCAAGCTCGGGCGGCTGTTCTCCGGTCGCGACACGGAGAAGACCTATTGGGCCGTCGTCGAGGGCGGACCACCGGCCGACGAAGGCGTGTTCGACATGCCGTTGCTCAAGGTGAACACGCGCAGCGGATGGTCCGTGAAGGTCTCCGACAAGGGCCAGCCTTCGGTGACGCGCTACAGGGTGATGGGACGCGCACCCGGCATGACATGGCTGGAGCTGAACCCCGAGACCGGCCGCACCCACCAGATTCGCGTCCACTGCGCCGCCGCCGGCTGCCCGGTGATCGCGGATCGTCTCTATGGCCTCTCCGAGCCGGACAACCAGCTCCATCTACAATCGC
Source organism: uncultured Rhodospirillaceae bacterium (assembly GCA_945952105.1). GTDB lineage: Bacteria > Pseudomonadota > Alphaproteobacteria > Reyranellales > Reyranellaceae > Reyranella. The sequence goes on from CAMFGZ010000036.1 coordinate 14,733, forward strand.
ACGGCATCGTGCTGCCGCTCTCCAGGACCAAGCCACCGATCGTCGTCGTCGCGCCACCGCCAGCGCACATGCTGCCCGCGTTGAAGGCCTGCGGCTTCAGTCCCGGGCCGTCACCCACACCCTGAGCTTGTCGCCGGACTCGAAGCCGGCTTTCACCGCCGCCTTGAGCTCGCGGCCGGATTCGTAGCCGACGAGCGGCAAGCGCGGAAACGTCTGCGCCGCCAGCAGGGTCAGCGAGCGCCAGACGGCTGCCGCATCGGCGGTCTCCGCGACGACATTGGTGACGCCGACCACATCCTCGGCGCGGTAGAGCATGAAGCCGGCCACGACCTTAAAGCCGCGCCGTCCCCGGAACATTGCGAAGGCCGGATCGTCGAACGGCAGGTCGGCGGCCCCCTTCTCCTCGCGCTGCCAGACGATGTCGGTGGAGGGACCCTCACCCGGCATTTCGCTTCGGATCCAGTTGGCCTCGAACAACAGGTCGAAGCCGCGGCGCGACAGGTCGAGCTTGCGGAAGCTGTCCTTCACCGACCAGCGGCCGGGCAGGTTCGACTTCTGCAGGATCTCGATCGTGGTGCGCTGCTCTTCCAAGGCCGTCTCGCCGACTGCCAGGGTGACGGCATTTGGATAGAATCGCGGCACCGTCGCCGCATTGACCCACATGTGCGGCAGCATGCGGCCCGCGTGGCCGTGCGCGCGGCAGACCGCATCGCACCAACGTGCGTTGTTGAGCGCAGCCTGGAGGGTCCAGTCCTTCAGGCGCGCACCTCTTCCCGCTGGAAAACCACATAGGCGGCCGCGAAGACCACGATCATGCCGGCAATGAGACCGGTGATTTGTGGCCAGATCAAGAGCAGGCTCTGGTCGAGCGGCAGCGGCGCCCCCATGATCGCGCCGCGCATCTGGGCCGGAAGCATCGGACCCAGCGTCCTTGTCTCCGGGCTGAGCAGGCCCAGCACGGCCTCGCTGAACAGCGTGCCCGGCGACAGGCGCATCAGACCCATGGCCATGTCCTGAATGGCGGCGTATTCCTCCAGGCTTCGGATTTCGCTCGGCGCCGCCCCGGAAACAATCGCCGAGGCAATTTGCGGCCAGAGCAGGAAAAAGAACAACCAAAGGCCGAGCGAACAGAGCGCCGAAGTCGCGGTCGAGCGGAAGACGACCGAGAAAAACATGGAAATCGCGAGCCAGACGCCGCCATAGGCCACGGCAACCACCAGGAAGCCAAGGCCCCGCGCCACCTCGACGCCGCGTGGCGGCACGCCCAGCAGAATCAGGCCGGCGCCGACCACGATCAGCCACAGCGCCACCAGCGCCACGGCGAAGGTTGCCAGCCCCGCCAGGAACTTCCCGAGCAGCAACGCGTCGCGATAGATCGGCTGCGACAGGACGCGGCTCAAGGTGCGCCGGTTGAACTCGCTGTTCACCGAATCGAAGCCCAGCCCGATCGCCATCAACGGGATGATGAAGTTCAGTGCGGCGATGAAGGAAATGCCGACCTGTTCGGGTTCCAGCGTGAAGATACGCAGGAAGAGGAAGGAATTGGGATCGACCACCGTGCGCAACGTCTGCAGCGACGAAGCCACCGGGAAGGCGCCGAACGCGATGACGAACAGCGTCAGCACCATCATGCGGACGCTGCTCAGGTGGTCGGCCAGTTCCTTCATGAAGACCGGGCCAAAGCCGGTGAAGGGCGATCCCTGGCGTCGCACGGCGCTGGCGTCTTTCCGTCTCATCGCGGCCCGCACCACCTCATCCTGAGGAGGCCCGAAGGGCCGTCTCGAAGGATGGGCGACAAACGTGGTGCTCGTGCCCACGCTTCGAGACGCGCTCCTGCGGAGCGCTCCTCAGCATGAGGTTGGCAGCATGATCCCATCCTGCCTGGAGAAACGCTAGGCGGCACGTCGTGCCTCCTCGAAGTAGCGCGTGTAGACCTCTTCGAGGCTGGGCTGCAGGTCGGCGAGCCGTGTGAGCGCGCCACCCGATGTCACGATGCTCCCGGCGACGGCGGCGCGGACGTCGCGATCGGCGATGACTCTCCACGTCCCCTCGCCTTCGGCCACCACGCTCTGGACGCCCTCGACGCCGCGCAAGGTAGCCGCGATGTCGGTGCCCGTCGCCTCGACCAGGATCGGATGGCCGGCCCCCAGCACCTGGTTGGCCAGTTCGACGACCGTGCTCATCAGCGCGATCCGACCCTTGTTGAACAATGCAACCCGGTCGCAGACGCTTTGCACCCGGTCGAGCAGATGCGACGACAGGAGCACGGCCACGCCCGCGCGTTTCAGGCCGCGGATCATCTCCAGCAACTCGAAAGTCGAGTGTGGGTCGAGGCCCGAGGTCGGCTCGTCGAGGATGGCGACCTCGGCCTTCTTCATCACGATCTCGGCAATACCCAGCCTCTGGCGCATGCCGCGCGAAAAGGTGGAGACCCGCTTGTCGAGCACGCCCGCGAGATTCACGCTTTCCATCGCCTCGGCGATGCGCGTCTCGGCCTCGTGGCGCGGGATGCCCAGCAGCCGCGCCGTGTAGCGCAGGTTCTCCCGGGCAGTGAGATGGTCGTAGAAGCCAACGGCATCGGGCAGATAGCCCACACGACGCTTCACTTCGAGCGGCTGGCGCACCGGATCGAAGCCCAGAACGTCGACCGAGCCACCGCTCGTCTCCGTCAGGCCCAGCATCATCAGGATGGTCGTAGTCTTGCCGGCACCATTGGGACCGAGCAGCCCGAAGATCTCGCCCCGCCGGATGCCGACGTCGATCGCATCCACGGCGCGATGGCTGCCGTAGAGCTTGGTCAGCCCGCGCGCCTCAATGACGGTGTCGATCATCTGGTGGACTAGCGGCGGCCGAAACGGGCGACCGCGCCCAGCAGAACCAGTAGCGCCACGGCGATGATTCCGATGCCCGCGATGCCCCACAGGGTCGAGGTGGTGACGGTGATGCGGAAGTCGGCCGAGGATTGCTCGCCCCGGGCGCTGGCGCGGAACGAAGCCATGTAGTCGCCGGCGACCGCCTTGTCTGCCGGCGTCACCAGGACCTGGGCTTCCTTCCTGTCGCCGGGCGCAATAGAGGCGATGGACTTCGGATTGAACTCGATCTTCCAGTTGGCCGGCACCGTGCCCGACAACTCGACCTCGTCGACCGGGGCGGTGCCGTCGTTGGTGAGCACCAGCGTGTAGCTCGAGGTCCTGCCGATCTCGGCCTCGCCGCTGAGGCGGCCGTCCTTGGTCGAAAGCGCGAGCCTGCCCTGCCCGCTCACCTGCAGGGTGACGCGCATCTCGGCCGTGGCGCCCTCGGCCGCGACCTTCACCAGCACGGGATAGTCGCCGGCCTTAACGTCGCGCGGCGGCGTCACCTTGAGCTTGATGTCCTTGGTCTGTCCCGCCTCGATCGGGATCGAGCTGATCTCGTTGGAGCCGAACCCTTCCGTGAAGGTGCTCTGGAAGTTGGCCGGTCCCTGCGCCGCCAGCGCCACGGTCAGGTCCTTGCCGGAGTCGTTGCCGACCGTGAGCGTGTATTCGAAGGCCGACCGCGGCGTGCCGCGTAGCGACGGCAGGCGCGACTTCAGGCTAAGCTTGGCCGGCGCCTCGGTGCCGACGGTGAGCGTGAGCGGCAGGCTGGCCTGCTGCATCGGCCCCTTCGCCGTCAGAGTGACGGTCTGCGCGCCGGTTGGGGCATCTTTCGGCACTTCGACGCGGAGCTGGACGGCGACGTCCTGGTTCACTCCCACCATAACCGCACCGACCGGCTGGCCACCGCCCAGCATGTCGATCTTCCAGCCCGCGGGAACGCCGGTCAGCGCCAGCGCCAGGGGCTCGGGCATCTGGCCGGCATTGTTCACCTTCACGCGGATGGTCGTAACCTCGCCCGCGCGTACAGTCTGCGAGGGATAGTCCGTCAGCAGGAACAGCCCCTTCAGGCCTGGCGGATCGCCCTGGGCCTGCACGCCGGCCACCGGCGCCACAAAAAGGAAGAGCAGCAGTGCGAGCAGTCGGCGCATGGGCGTGTTCCTGCGTTCCGGGCTCAGGCGGCGGCGCTCGGCCGCGCCTTCATGCGTTCCATCCAGGCGGTCAGGTTCTTGTTCGCAGGATCGAGTGGCTGCCCGACCTTCCCCAGGAATTCGAGGAAAGTGTACAGCAGGATGTCCGCCATCGTGAGCTTGTCGCCGGTGACGAAGGGCTTGGATCCCATCAAGCCGTCGAGCCAGACGAGCTTCTCGCGCGCCGTGGCCTTGAGATCGTCGGCCGCCGCGGGAATGCAATGGACGCGGTCCTGGAACATCTTGAGGCCCTGCGAGAAGCGGAAGCCGTTGGCCGCTGGCTCAAGGATGTTGAGATCGATGCGGCGCACCCACATGCGGGTCCTGGCACGCTCCTCGGGCGTGTCGCCGATCAGTGACGGCGTGTCCTTCTTGATCTCGTCGACGTACTCGCAGATCGCGGTGATCTCGGCGAGCACCGCGCCGTCGTCGAGTTCGAGGGCGGGACACTGGCCGGCCGGATTGACCTTGAGGTAAGGCTCGCGCCGGTTCTCGCCGCCGCGCAGGTCGACATCGACCTTCGGCACGTCGAAGCCCTTCTCGGCCATGAACATACGAACCATGTGAGGGTTCGGGCCGACCGAATTGTAGAGTTTCACTTTGTGTTTCCTCCCGTGAAGACCAGAAGCGCTATCAAAGTCAGCGCCACGGCTCCACGAGAATCTTGGTGTGGCGCTCGGGATTACCCAGCTCCTCGAAGGCGCCCTTGACCTCCGTCAGGCCGACCTTGCCGGTGATCAGCGCATCGGCCTCGACCTGGCCCTCGGCCAGCAATCGAAGGCAGCGCGCGAACTCCTCGGGCGTGTACCCCAGCACGAACTGGATCGAGAGTTCCTTGACGATCCCGAACAGCGGCTCGATCCGGTCCGGCTCCATGCACACGCCGGCCACCACGATGCGCGCATCGCGCGGCGCGGCCTCAAAGACCTGCTGCAGGAGGCCCGGCACGCCGACGCATTCGAAGATCACGGCGCGCTTGCCCGGTGCCAGCTTCGCATAGGGCGATTCGACCTTGGGATCGATCACGATGTCGGCGCCCATCTTCGCGGCCAGTTCGCGCCGCTTGGGCGAGAAATCCGCGGCGATGATGGGATGGATGCCTTTCAGGCGGAGCCCGACGATGGCGGCCAGACCGACCGGGCCACAGCCCACGACCAGCGGTGCGTCGTTGTCCTGCAACGCCGCCTTCTCGACCGCGTGGATGCCGACTGCCAAGGGCTCCGTGAGAGCTGCATGATCGGCAGACAGGCCGTTCGGCACTTCGAGCAACAACGGCGCCGCCAGCACCATCTGCTCGCCATAGCCGCCGGGGAAGTCGTTCGAGTAGCCGACCGTGCGGTGGCCGTCGGCCTGCGGGATCACCGGCATGGAGCAGACCAGCGTGCCGGTCTTCAGCTTGCGTTCGGTCCCGGGGCCGTAGTCCATCACTTCGCCGCAGAATTCGTGACCGAACACGACATCGCGCGACAGGTCGAGCGGCTGACGTCCGGGAATGCGCTTCGACAGTTCCACCATGTGCGGCGCGTGCCTGGCATAGTGCAGATCCGAGCCGCAGATCCCGCAGCACAGCGTCTTCACCAGCACCTGCCCCGCCGCCGGGACCGGCGCCGGAACCTCGGCGACGACGATGTCGCCGCCGCGCAGGACCGCGGCCTTCACTTGATGAACTCCCGCGTGGTGGCGATGAAATCGTCGAGCCGGTCATGCTGCACCCAGTGCCCGGCGCGCTCGAACTCCACCACCTTCGCGGTCTTGAAGTGCTTGATGCGTCCGTCCTTCTCCGGATTGGAAGCCCAGCTCTCCTTGCCGTAGACCAGCAGGGTCGGACAGGTGATCTGGGACCACAGCTCCTCGATCGCCTCGTAGCTCATGTCATACGGCTGGTTGACGCGCACATAGTTGTCGAACTTCCAGCTGTAGGTGCCGTCCTCGTTCTGGTTGACGCCCTGCTCGGTCAGATGGCGCGCCTGCGCGGCGGAGAGATGCTTGTTCTCCTCCTGCATGCGCTTGAAGGCGTCCTCGATCGTCGGGTACTTGCGCGGCGCGCGGGCCGAAAGCTTGCGCTGCTCGTCGATCCAGTCGGTCATGCGCGCGCTCATCGGCTTGTTGCCACGCTCGGCGATGATCTTGGGCGACGGTCCGAGGCCCTCGATCGCCACCAGCTTGCGTACCTTGTCGGGATGGATGCCGGTGTAGCGCAAGCAGATGTTTCCCCCCAGCGAGTGAGCCACGATCGTCACCGGCGCCAGGTTCTGCTGATGGATGAGCTGCGCCAGGTCGTAGATGTAGGCCGCCATCGAATAGTTGCCGTCCGGCGACCATTGGCTGTCGCCGTGCCCGCGCAGGTCGGGACAGATGATGTGCCAATCCTTGCGCAGGGCCTGGGCGACCCAGTCCCAGTTCCTGCAATGATCGCGCCCGCCGTGGACGAGGAGAAGCGGCGGCGCTTCCGGGTTGCCCCAGTCGACATAGTGCAGACGCAGACGCTGTGAGAAGAAGACCCGGGAGGTGGGACCGGGCATGCCATTCAGAGAAGGGTTCATGCGGTCTTCTATAGCGAATCGTCGTGGTTTGCGTCACTCTTGAGCGCATGATGAGCCCCGAGCAGAACGAGCTGATGACCCGCGTCGGTGCGGGCACCAAATGCGGCGCGCTGATGCGCCATTACTGGCATCCCGTGGCCCTCGCCGACGAATTGCCCGCCGAGCGGCCGGCCAAGCCGGTGCGTGTGCTGGGGCAGGATTTCGTGCTGTTCCGCGACGAGCGCGGCCGGCACGGCCTCCTCGACCGCGACTGCCCGCACCGCGGCGCCGACCTAGCCTTCGGCCGCTTGGAAGACGGCGGCCTGCGCTGCCTGTTCCATGGCTGGCTGTTCGACGTCGACGGCAAGTGCCTGGAGACACCAGCCGAACCGGAAGGCAGCGTGCTTTGCCAGAGAGTGCATCAGCGCTCCTACCCGGTCGTGGTCAAGAACGGCATCGTCTTCGCCTATCTCGGCGAGGGAGAGGCCCCGGCCTTCCCCGACTTCGACTGCTTCCTCGCGCCCGGCACGCATGCCTTCGCCTTCAAGGGGCTGATCGAGTGCAACTGGTTGCAGGCGCTGGAGGTCGGCATCGATCCCGCGCACGCCTCCTATCTGCATCGCTTCTATGAGGACGAGGATACGGGCGCTGCCTACGGCAAGCAGTTCCGCTCCGCCTCCGCCGATTCCGAAATCCCGATGACGCGCCTGCTGCGCGAGTTCCCCCGGCCGAAGCTCGACGTCGAAGCGACCGACTACGGGCTACGCCTGTTCGCGCTGCGCAAGCTGAACGAGCAGCACACGCATGTGCGAGTCACCAATCTCGTCTTCCCCTATGCCTTCGTGATCCCGATGAGTGCGGAGATGACGATCACTCAGTGGCACGTGCCGATCGACGATACGAGCTGCTACTGGTACGCGATCTTCACCAGCTTCGGTAAGCCGGTCGACCACGCCGCGATGCGCGAGCAGCGGCTGAAACTCTACCAGCTTCCCGACTACCGCCCGCTGATCGGCCGCCACAACGACTACGGCTACAACGTCGCGGAACAGAAGAACCAGACCTTCACCGGCATGGGCTTCGACATCAATGTCCACGATCAATGGGCCGTCGAGAGCCAGGGCCGCATCCAGGATCGCACGCGCGAGCATCTCGGCACGACCGACAAGGCGATCGTCGCCTACCGGCGTATGCTGCTGTCGGCGATCGGCCAGGTCGTCAACGGGCAGCGACCAATCATGTGGCTCGACCGCCAGCGTGCCGCCGCGATCCGCGGTCCCGTCGCCATCGACGGCATGGGGCCGACCGAGGGCTGGGAAGCCTACTGGAAGGATGTCGACGTGCGCCGCCGCCGTTCCTCGAGCTGGGCAGCCGACACAATTCCTCCGCTGGTCGCGTAAGCCATGACGCTGGTCGAGCGCGCGGACCTCTGGAACGAGGAACGCAAGGCCGCGACGCGCGAGGCCGAGCGGCGCATGAAGGCGGGCGAGATGTCGGTCGTGCGCCTGGCCTTCGCCGACCAACACGGCATCCTGCGCGGCAAGACGCTGGTCGCGTCTGAGGTCGACGCCGCCCTGAAAAACGGCGTTGGCTTCACGACAACGATGCTGCTGAAGGACACGTCGCACCGCACCGTATTCCCGGTCTGGCAGCCGGGTGGCGGCTTCGGCATGAAGGAACTGGAGGGCGCGGCCGACGTGGTCATGCTGCCCGATCCCACGACCTTCCGGGCGCTGCCCTGGGCACCGCATTCCGGCTGGATGCTCTGCGACATATACTTCGCCGATGGCCGGCCGATGCCGCTCTGCACACGACATGTCCTGCGCAAGACGCTCTCCTCTCTCGAGGACCGCGGCTATGACTACGTCGCCGGTCTCGAGGTCGAGTTCCATCTGTTCAAGCTGGAGAGGGCAAAGCTCGGAACCGGCGATGCCGGCCAGCCCGGCGAGCCGCCCGAAGTGTCGCTGCTGAACCAGGGGTACCAGTACCTGACCGAGCAGCGCTACGACGAGATGGATCCCATACTGGAGATCCTGCGAACGAACCTCGTCGATCTCGGCCTGCCGCTGCGCACGCTCGAAGTCGAATTCGGGCCGAGCCAGGTCGAGTTCACCTTCCGCACCGGCACGGGCCTCGATCCCGCCGACACGATGGTTCTGTTCCGCAGCGCCACCAAGCAGATCGCGCAGCGCAACGGCTTCCACGCCTCGTTCATGTGCCGCCCCAAGCTCGCCAACGTGATGTCGAGCGGCTGGCACCTTCACCAGTCGCTGACCGACCGGAAGTCGCACGCCAACGCCTTCGCCGATCCCAACGAGCCCCTGTCGGCCACGGGGCGTCACTACATGGCCGGCCTGCTCGAACATGCGCGCGCCGCGGCCGCGTTCAGCACGCCGACGCTGAACGGCTACAAGCGCTATCGCCCCTTCTCGCTCGCGCCCGACCGCGCCATCTGGGGCCGCGACAATCGCGGCGTGATGGTGCGCGTGCTGGGCGGCCCAAGCGATCCCGCGACGCATCTAGAGAATCGTGTCGGCGAGCCGGCCGCCAACCCCTACCTGTACATGGCAAGCCAGATCGTCTGCGGTCTGGACGGGATGGAGCGCACGCTCGATCCCGGTCCATCGGCCGACAAGCCATACGAGACCAAGGCAGCCCCCCTGCCGCGTTCGCTCGGCGAGGCACTGGCGGCGCTGAAGGAGAGCCGGGTGCTGCGCGCCGGGCTCGGCGACTTCTTCGTCGATTACTACGCGCGCCTCAAACAGGCCGAGATCGACCGCTTCGAACTTGAAGTCAGCGACTGGGAGCAGCGGGAGTATTTTTCGCTTTTCTGAAGAGGCTCGTTCATGCCGCTCGGTATCTACATCGAATACACACCCCGGCACGGCCATCGCGACATGCTGCTCGATCGTCTGCGCGAGGAGGCCGAGAGCTGCATGCGGGACGACGAAGGCTGCCTGCGAATGGAAGTGGCCGTGCCGCAGCAAGCCGACGATCCGCGCATCTTCCTGATCGAACTCTGGCGCGACCGCGCCGCGCTCTCCGCCCATAGCGCCAGGCCGGGCCATTCACATGCCTGGCAGGAGCCGCTCGTGGAGAGCAAACGCGTTTCGGTCTGCGACGTCGTCGCTTCACCGGCCGCGCCATGATCCGCCTGTTTGCCCTCACCGCCCTGTTGCTGGGCCTCGGAACGACGGGCGCTCCGGCGCAGACCCGCTTTCTCGTTCCCTACACGCCCGGCGCCGCCAACGACACTTTGGCTCGCATTCTGGCGCAACGCCTGAGCGTGGCGACGGGACAGACCGTGCTCGTCGAGAATCGGCCGGGCGCCGGCGGCCATCTCGGCGCCGAGCTGGTTGCACGCAGCGAGCCGGACGGTCGCACCCTGCTCGTCAGCACAAACGGCCTGATCGCCATCGGACCGCATCTCTATCGCAAGCTGACCTACGATCCGCTGAAGGACCTGACGCCGGTCGTGCGATTTGCCAACGTGCCGTACGCCCTGGGCGCCTCACCGTCGCTGCCGGCCATATCGATCGGGGAATTGCTGGCACTGGCGCGCAGCAAGCCGGACTCGATCTACTACGCTTCGTCAGGCAACGGATCGGTGCCCCATCTCTGTGGCGAATTGATCAACCTGCATGCCGGCGTGAAGATGGTTCACGTGCCCTACAAGGGCGGCGCGCAAGCGATGGGCGACGTCGTATCGGGCACGGTGCAACTCTATTGCGGCAGCATCGCCTCGCTACTGCCCTTCGCCCAGTCCGGAAAGGTCCGCATCCTGGGCGTGACTTCGGAACAGCGTTCGCCCCTGCTTCCCGATGTCCCGACGTTCAAAGAACAGGGTTTGAGCGGCGTCGAGGTCGATTCGTGGGTCGGCCTGCACGCGCCCGCAGCCACGCCGCGTACGGTCGTCGAGCGAATCGCCGCCGAAGTCGGCAAGATCATGGCTGTCGAGGAGGTGCGGCGACTCTTCGAGGCGCAGGGCGCCGAGCCGGAAGTGATTGGACCAGACGCGTTCGCCAAGGCCGTCCGCGAGGAATCGGCCCGCTGGGCGCCGGCCGTGAAGGCCTCGGGCGCAACATTGGATTGAAGACACATATGTCCGCCATCGCCGTCGTCACCACTGTCGCCAGCCGCAAGGACGCCCGCTCGCTCGCGCGGGCGCTGGTCGAGGCGAAGCTCGCCGCCTGCGCGCAGATCTCCCGGATCGAAAGCGTCTATACCTGGAAGGGCGCCGTCGAGAGCGGCAAGGAGTATCGCATCCTTTTCAAGACGCTCGACGAGCACTACGCCGCTGTGGAGCGGGCGATCCTCGATCTGCATCCCTACGAGGTCCCGGCGATTCACGCCTTCGCGATGGTGCACGTTTCGCCGGCCTATGCCGCGTGGATCGAGGAAAGCGTGGCAGTCTAGACGCGCTTCAGCGCCTGCCCGCCCTCCAGCATCTTCGTCCAGCGCTTCTGCATCTCTTCCGGCGTTACGACCTCCTTCGAGGCGGCGAGGAACCAGCGATAGCCGAACGGACAGGCGACCATGCCGGAGCGGTCGCCGTAGAACTGGTCCTGCACCGGCCGCACCAGAGTCGCCCCGGCCGCAACGGCGCGACTGACGGCCTTGTCCGCATCCGGCACGGCGATGTGGAACGCCACGGGCGAGCCCCCGATCGCGCCAGGACTCCTCGCGCCAAAGTCGGGATATTCGTCGTTCATCATCATCACCGAATCGCCGATCCGAATTTCGGCGTGGCCGACACGGCCCGCCGGCTCGACCAGGCGGAACAGTTCCACCGCTCCGAAAGCCTTTGCATAAAAGGCAATTGCTGCCTTCGCATCGTGCACCGTCATGTGCGCCCGCACGGTCTGGCCTGGAAGCGCGGTCTTTGCGGCCATGGCATCACCTATGTTATATTACGTTACGTATCGTAACGTTAATAGATGTCCCGTCAAGCCTCCTCAACCTCACCGGTACGCGGCCGTCCCCGCGACCCGCGCACCCGCGCCGCAATCCTGGTAGCGGCGCGTGGTCTGCTGGAACGCGGCGGGCTCACGGCGGTCACGATCGAGGCCATCGCACAGCAGGCCAGTGTCAGCCGCCCGACCATCTACCGCTACTGGCCCAACGCGCCCGCAGTCGCGATGGCGGCATTCCTTGAGACAACGGGCGCGGCCAATGCCGCTCGGGCGCACAGCAGCGCTCTCGCGGCATTCCGGGCCCAACTTCATGCCCTGGCGGATGCTTTTGCGGCACCGACGGGACGCAGCGTCGCGGCGATGGTCGCCGCCGCGCAGTCGGAGACCGAACTCGCCAAAGCCTTTCGGAACGAATTCATCGCCCGCAACCGCGATGCCGCCCGCACCTTGCTAGAGCGCTGCATCGCAGAGAAGACCATGGCCGTCCCCGAAGATATGGACGTCACGCTCGACCTCGTCTTCGGGCCGCTCTTCTACCGCCTCCTGATGGGCCACGCGCCGATCACACGCAGCTTCGCCGACCGACTCATCGACACCGTCATCCGCGCACGCGACTGAGAACCGCCTCGGTCTCGCCGACCATCTTTCTCACGATCTCGCCAGCCGGCATCTCGCGCGCCAGGGTCGGCGCCTGCCCGCTCCACAGCGGCGTAAAGTCGGTCGAGCCCTTGGCTTCGGCCGGCCCACGCAGCGGCTGGGTCGCCTCCGCGGTCAGCGGGAAGGCCGGCGCGTCGGGGCTCATCGGCCCGACCTCGCTCACTATGCGGTTAACGATGCCGCGCGCCGGCCGGCCGGTGAACACGTTGGTGAGCACCGTGCTGTTGTCGTTGGCTTTCTTCAGTGCTGCGCGATGCAGGGCACCCGTCCGCGCTTCCGGCGCCAGCATGAAGGCGGTGCCGATCTGCGCACCTGCCGCGCCCAGCGCGAGCGCCGCCGCGATGCCCCGCCCGTCGCCGATGCCGCCGGCGGCGATCACCGGCACCGTCACCGCATCCACCACCTGCGGCACCAGCGCCATTGTGCCGGCCTGACGGGCCACGTCGTCGACCAGGAACATGCCGCGGTGGCCGCCAGCCTCGGCGCCCTGGGCAATGACCGCATCGACACCCTCGCCCTCTAGCCAGCGCGCCTCCTCGGCCGTCGTCGCCGAGGCGATGACCAGGATGCCGGCTGTCTTGAGGCGTTGCATCAGCGTCTTGTCGGGCAGGCCGAAATGGAAGCTCGCCACCTTGGGCATGAACTCCAGCACGAGATCGCAGCCCGCCGCGTCGAAGGCGGCCCGCGACGGCCCCTTGGCGCCGGGCGCCACGCCCAACTCCTCGTAGTACCCAGCGAGCTTCTTGCGCCACGCGGCATCGCGCACGGCATCGACGGTCGGCGGCTTGTGCACGAAGAAGTTCACGTTGAACGGCCGGACCGTCCCCTGCTTCACCACCTGGAATTCCTGCCGCAGACCGTCCAGGGTCAGCATCGCGCCGGCAATCGAGCCCAGGGCGCCCGCTTCGGACGCGGCGATCGCCATCTGCGGCGAGGTCACGCCGGCCATCGGCGCCTGGAGGATGGGATGCTCGATGCCGAAGAGATCGAGAAGGCGGCGGTCCTGCCATTTCATGGCTTTTCTCCTTTGCAGGCCGGCACTCTAGGCCACGGCCTGCATTCCGATCAGTGATTTATACTAATCGATGCCATCTGATATTCTGATGTAATGGATGCAAAGGATCTCGCCACGTTCGAAGCGGTGGCGCGTCTCGGCGGCATGGGACGCGCGGCGCGTGAGCTGAACACCGTGCAGTCGAACGTCACGCAGCGGGTGCGGCGACTCGAGGATACGCTGGGCGTCTCGCTGTTCGAGCGCAGCCGCGCCGGCGCCCGCCTCACCCCGGCCGGCGAACGGTTGATGCCCTATGCCACGCGTCTCGGTGCGCTGCTCGACGAGGCCGGCCGCGCCGCGCGGGACGATGGCGCGCCACGTGGCACGCTCACCGTGGGCTCGCTGGAGACGACCGCGGCGCTGCGGCTCTCGCCCCTCCTCGCCTCCTATGTGCGCGCCCATCCCGGCGTCGACGTCGTGCTGCGCACCGGCACGACCGCCGAGATGGTCGAGCGCGTGCTGCGCCGCGATCTCGAAGGCGCTTTCGTCTGCGGACCGGTCGTCCATCCAGAACTCGTCTCCGTGCCCTCCTTCACCGAGGACCTCGCTCTTCTGAGTGCGCCGACGGAACCGTCGCTGGCGGCCGCGCTGCGGCGTCCCGACCTGCGGCTCGTCATCCTGCGCGCCGGCTGTTCCTACCGGCAGCGACTGGAGGAACTGCTGGCGCGGCGCGGCGTCGTCGGCTTGCGCCGTCTGGAGTTTGGCACGCTGGAGGCGATCCTCGGAGCCGTGGCAGCCGGGCTCGGCGTGACGCTGCTGCCCCGCACCCTGATCGGCCCAACGTGGCGAGGCGGCGCCGTCCGTGCTCATCGGTTGCCGGCCAGCGAATCGCGAGTGCAGACCGTTTTCGTCCGCCGCCGCGACATGCTTCCCTCCAGCGCACTGCTTGCCTTCCAGAAGCACGTGACCCGGAGAGGAGACGCCAAATGATGCGTGGCAGCACGACGATCTTCACCGTCAAGGATGCTTTGGCCAGCCTTGCCTACTACCGTGACTGCGTCGGCCTCGACGTTGCCTTCGAGTACGGCTCCCCGATCTTCTACGTCGGCCTGTGCTCGGGCGCGGTGTCGCTGCACCTGATCGCGGCCTCGCACGCCCCGCGCCCGCCGGGCCATGCCGCCGTGAGCATCCATGTCGACGATGTCGATGCGGTGCACGCCGATCTCGTGAAACGTGGCGCGAAGATCCTGAATGCGCCGAAGGACCAGGATACGGCCTGCGCGACTTCGGCATTGCAGACATCGACGGCAACATGATCTTCTTCGGGATGGAAACGAAGTAGCGCTCAGCGAGGGGTATCATGGAGCTTTGGCAGTACGACGCGACCGACCTGGCGCGATTGATCCGCACGGGACAGGCTTCGGCGCGGGAGGCGGTCGATTCGGTCCTCGGCCGACTGCACAAGGTCAATCCCTCGATCAACGCAGTCGTCCGCGTTCTCGAGGCCGAAGCGCGCGCCGAGGCCGAGACGGCCGATTCTGCTCGCTCGCGCGGCCATGCCCTGCCGCCGCTGCACGGCGTTCCCGTCACCACCAAGATCAACGTCGACCAGGCCGGCCTGCCGACCGACAACGGCGTCATCCCGCTGAAGGACCTGATCGCCCAGGAAGACAGTCCCGTCGTCGCCAACCTCAAGCACGCCGGCGCGATCATCGTGGGCCGTACCAACGCACCCGCCTTCTCGATGCGCATCTTCTCCGACAACGCGCTGCACGGCCGCACGCTGAACCCGCGCGATCCCAGCGTGACGCCCGGCGGATCGAGCGGCGGAGCCGGCGCGGCAACGGCGACTGGCATCGGCGCGATCGCCCACGGCAACGACATCGGCGGCTCGGTGCGTATCCCGGCCTACTGCAATGGCGTGGTCGGCCTGCGCACCGGCTTCGCCCGCATCCCCTCCTTCAACCCGACCGGCGCGGCATCGGGCCGTCCCATCGGCGCCATCCTGATGGCGACGCAAGGACCGCACACCCGCACCGTGCGTGATGCCCGCCTCGCCCTCGAAGTCATGGCGCGGGGCGACCGCCGCGACTGGCGTTGGAACGACGTACCGATGCGCGGCGCACCGCCGGCGCGGCCGATCAAGGTTGCGATCGTGCCGGAAGTCCCCGGTGGCAAGAGCCATCCCGCGCAGGTGGCGGCCGTGCGGCTGGCCGGTAAGCATCTCCGCGCGGCCGGCTATGTCGTGGAAGAGATCCTGCCGCCCGACATCGAGCGCTGCGTCGAGCTGTGGCACCAGATCTGCGTCACCGACGTGTTCGGCGGCCTGTGGCCGATGATGCAGAAGATGGGCGATCCGGACGGCATCGCCGCCATGCAGGCCTGGCTCTCCATTCACAAGCCGGTCGATCTCGCGACCTATGTTGGCGCGCTTACCGAACGCGAGGCGATGCTGTTCAAGTGGATGACCTTCATGCAGCAATGGCCGCTGGTCCTCTTCCCGACGCTCTGTGACTTGCCGCCCAAGCAGGTGGCGGATATCACGCCGGACGGCCAGCGCGGCGTGCTGGAGTCGATGCGCTCCGCACTGGTCGCTCCGCTGTTCGGGCTGCCCGGCCTCGCCGTGCCGGTCGGCAGCCATGGCAAGTTGCGCACCGGCGTCCAGATCATGGCGATGCGCAACCGCGAGGATCTCTGCCTCGACGCCGGCGAGGTGATCGAGGCGGCCGAAGGGATCGTGACACCGATCGATCCTGCCGGCGCCTGACGTCGCCTACTTGATGATCTCGCGGAAGATGCACTTCTCGACGCCCTCGCCCGAGACCGCGGCACGCTTCGACCACTGCCAGAGCGGCGTCCAGTAGGAATCGATCAGCGTGTCGACGGCCTTGCGGTCGTCGACGATGAAGCCGAACTCCTGCAAGTTCACCGGGTACATGTTGTCGGAGCCGATGTAGAAGACGCGGTCGTCGACCATCCATAGCTTGGAGTGGTTGGCGATGGTCTTGCCGCCCGGCCAGGAATCGTCTGGTCCGAAGCGGAAGGATGCCAGATGGAAGCGGCTGCACAGCATCGCATTCACCGGGTCGGGGCCCTTGCGGATGGCGTAGCGCGAGCGCGGGTCGGCGGTATCGATGCGTTTCTGCACGATGTCCTTCAGGCGCTTGGCCAGGACCTGTAGCGGGACGTCGTTGTAGTACGGGCTCCCGCCGTTGCCGATCGAGCCGGGATTCGAGAGCACGACATAGACGTCGCCCTCCCGCTCCATCAGGTCGATCATCTCGTCAAGCGAGCTCTCGGGAAACAGGGTGTCCGAGCGCCCCAGGCGGAACCCCAGGTCCTGCTGGGCGATGCGGATCGTCTTGCGCGCGGCACCGAACATCAGATCCCGCGCCAGCTCACTCTGGTTGGCGAACTCGTCCGTGATGCCGGCCCCCAGGCGGCCTACGCCCATGATCTCGACACTGCCGTTACCGGCCGCGGCGCGGCGTGTCGCCAAGGCGGCCGGGCAGCGCTGGCCGGGTTCGGGATCGCCGGGGACATAGGTCGCGAGCGAGATCGAGTCCTTGTAGTTGAGATTGGCGCAGACATAGCTCCACAACCGATCGGCAAAGCGCGACGCGCTGGCAGCGGCCGGTCCCCTCACCTCCATGGAGAGGTCGTGGACCGGATTGTCGGTGAGGTAGTCCTCGGTCCAGAGATTGTGACCGCCGACCATGGCTTCGCGTCCATCCACGACGATGAACTTGCCGTGGTTCCACGAAAAGCTGTTGCAGGACTCGAGGACAGTGCAGGTTCGCATCGCCGAGACGCTGACCGTGACCCTCGATCCCGGAATGTCCCGCGCCGTGTCGGTAAGCTCCTTGAGAAAAGCCGCCGCATCCACGCCCTTGGGCGGAAACTGGCCGATCAGGACCCGCACCTCGATCTGGCGGCGGCTGAAGGCCAGTTCCGCGATGGCCGCTCGAAGCGCGGCCGTGTAGCGGCCCGTCGGCGCCGGCTGCAGTTCGACGATGTCGACGCTCTGCCGGGCGCTGGCGACGAGATCGTGAACCCGCAGCGGCAGCGCGTCGGAGTGACCGAGGCAGACCTTGCGCGCGGCGCTCCGCGGGCCCGGCGTGCGCGGCCAGATGGCCCTGCAGGTCCCACCGTTGCAGTCGGCGTCGGTGCTGCAGGCCGGCAGCGAGATGTCGGGCTCGCAATCCTTGCAGCCCATGGCGAACCAGGCAAGATCATCGGCCTTGCGGCCCCAGCGGTTCGGTGTCTGCACCAGCCAGTCGACGGCCAGGCTGTTGCCGCGCGTCAGGTCGTAGGTGACACCGGCGAAGAGGCCGGTCGGGTCGCTTTTCGCCAGCTCGCGCTGCAACTGCTGCAGAGTATCCGGCGCGGACAGGTCGGGAGGCCTGATGTCGCGCTCGCGCCTCAATGCCACGATCGAAGTAGATGAACGCAGGATGCCGAAATCGCGTTCGGCCTGGCTGTCGCCGACCGCGCTGCTGGGGAGGTCCCCGCTGCAGGAACCGGCGACGACGAGGGTCAGCAGCAAGGCAAGGCGTCTGAACATGGACAGGGACTTAATCGGGTCCCAGACTGGCGCGCAATCACAGCTTCGAGAGAAACGGAAATTCACCATGGGCGAAACGCTCCTGCAGACCACCGTCGTCGGCTCCTATCCCCAGCCGGACTGGCTGGTGAACCGCGACATGCTGAGCAAGGTCGTTCCGCGCACGCGCCTGAAGGAATTGTGGCGTGTCCCGGAGCCCTGGCTGGAGCAGGCCCAGGACGACGCCACCCTGCTCGCCATTCGCGACATGGAGCGCGCCGGCATCGACATCGTCACCGACGGCGAAATGCGGCGCGAAAGCTACTCCAATCGCTTCGCGACCGCCCTGGAGGGGATCGACGACGAGAACCCGGCGGAAATCGTGAACCGGACCGGCAACCGTACGCCGGTTCCGCGGGTCGTCGGCAGAATCCAGCGCACCCGGCCCATCGAGCTTCGCGACATGCAGTTCCTCCGCGCCAACACGGGACACATGGCCAAGATCACCCTGCCCGGCCCCTTCACCATGGGCCAACAGGTCAAGGATGAGTTCTACAAGGACGCCGAGGCCATGTGCATGGACTACGCGCAGGCCGTGAACGAGGAAGCGCACGAACTCGTCAAGGCCGGTGCCGACGTGATCCAGCTCGACGAGCCGTGGTTGCGTAACAATCCTGACGAAGCGCAGCGCTATGCCGTCAAGGTGATCAACCGCGCCCTGCAGGGCCTGACCGTGCCGACCGTCGTGCATCTCTGCTTCGGCTATGCCGCGGTCGTGACCGGGCTGAAGCCCACCGGCTATTCATTCCTCCCGCAGCTTTCGGACACGATCGCCCAGCAGATCTCGATCGAATCCGCCCAGCCGAAGATCGACCTCGGCGTACTCAAGGACCTCGCGCCCAAGAAGGTTATGCTGGGCGTGATCGACCTCAGCGATCCTGAAATCGAAACGCCCCAGAAGGTGGCCGAGCGCATCCGCGCCGGATTGAAGCATATCGGTCCCGACAAGCTCTTGCCGGCTCCCGATTGCGGGATGAAATACCTGCCGCGGCCAACGGCCTTCGGGAAGCTCAGGGCGCTCAGCGAGGGCGCGGCGATCGTGCGGAAGGAACTGAGCTAGGGGGCGACCTTGCAGGCCAGCGTGCCGTAGTCGCGCCGGCCCGCAACCTGCTCGATGACCATTGTCGCGGGCGGTGTCACCGACTTCATCCAGGCCTCGACGAGCGCCTTGTTCGAGTTCGCATCGAAGAAGAGACAGCCGGCGCGGGTATTCGCGACGGCGCGGATCCATGCCTCCTGCTCAGAGCGTAGCCAGAGGCTGTTCTTCGGCGAGGTGATACCCGAGAGCGAGCGCAGGCCACCGAGAAAGTAGAACGAATCCGGATGCGCGATGAGATCGTCGAACTTGTACGATCCCAGTTCGACCGGACGTCCCTGCAGCCGCTCGCGCAGCAGGCGGAAGACCTCCTCGGCCTCGGCGAAGTCCGGATGGTTCCGGAAGGCCGTCTGGTAACGCGAAATTGGCGAGTAGAGCGCCGCCAGGTCCACAGCCTGTCCCCGATGGCTTCGCAGCTCGCGGTAGAGGTTCACCGACGCCACCGTGTCGCGCCACGTGGCACCTAGCCCGGCTACCCTGTTCTTAGCCCCGCTCCCTCCGTCGACCACGGCCTCGACGATGAGTGCCAGCGACAAAGCCATCAAAGCAGTCCGTCCGAGGCCCGGGCCGAGGCAGCGCCAGACGAAGACCGGCAGCATCAGGAGAAACAGCGGCAAAAGGAAAGACGGCCCGGCGAGATGTGAGACGTCCGCACGCATCAAGGCAAACAGGTGCAGGATGAAGGCCCCGACCAGCACGCCGGCAAACTTGCGAACGAAGGTCCGCGTCTTTTCGTCGGCACCGCCCCACTTGCGGCCCAGGAAGGCGGCCAGCAAGCCCAGCATGACCAGAAGAAGGAGGACCAGCCCATAAGTGAGTAGCAGCGGTCTGAATTCCTCACCCGACACCGCGAACGCCGATTGTAAGCGTCCGTGCACGACCCTCAGCGTGATCTCGATGCCGAGATTGTCCGACCAGATCGAGTTGGAGACGCCCGCCGTCACCAGGCTCGATTTGGCGTTGGCCAGCGACACGACTTCGAGAAAGTGCGACGGCCCCACGAAGGCCGAGACCAGCCCGACGAAGAGAAGGATCCCGGTCACGGCAAAAAGTGCCGCAAAGCGCGCGATCGCCCTCGCCCCCATGCCGGAGGCCGGCCCGAACAAAGCGAGCGAGAAGGCGAACACCAGGAAACCAGCCGTCAGGTTCTCCTGACTGAGAAAGCCGCCGATCCCCCAGACGGCTCCTGCCAGCACCGGCACCAGCCAGCCTCGCCGCGCGGCGCCGGCACCCAGCAGCAGCCAGGCGAGCCATAGCGACAGGATGGGTATGAACAGCCAGCGGGTTAGAACCGCCCAACCGGCGAGATCGATTCGCTCGATGGGGCTCGGCCACAATGCCCAGCCGGCCAGTCCAGCAACGGCCCAGCCAAAGCCCAGAAACTGCTGCACGACGACGAAGAAGACGACAATGCAGACCACGTTCAGCAGCAGGTTGGCCGCGAAGAATCCGTGATTGCTGAAATGCACCAGGTCGGTGAGACGGCTCAGGAGCACCTGGTTGCCGGGCCCATACTGCGTCTGCGCCTCGAGATAGGGCACGGCGCCGAGCTTGATCTGCTGCAGCGAACTCAGATGGACGTGGGAATGGATGTCGTAGAAGCGCGCCAGTGCGGTGTCGTTGATGACGCCGACACCGCGCAATGTCGGAAGGCCGAGCCAGCAATAGGCAAGAATCGCGATGGCGAGGCCGCCGAGAAACTGGAGCGGCCACCTGCTTCGCCCTCCGCCGCTGTCCGGCCGGGACACCGCCGGCGCAC
This sequence comes from uncultured Rhodospirillaceae bacterium, assembly GCA_945952105.1. Lineage (GTDB taxonomy): Bacteria > Pseudomonadota > Alphaproteobacteria > Reyranellales > Reyranellaceae > Reyranella. The sequence continues at coordinate 35,319 of CAMFGZ010000036.1, forward strand.
CCTCGATGTGGGCGATCCAAAGCCAATGGAAGGCTATGAAGGCGCCGATGCCGAGATAGCCGAACACCAGGGCGCGCTTGTCCATGCGGCCCCAGTCGATCACCTCGTCTCCCGCAGCGATGGCCCCCGACGGGGCAAGCGCCAGACAACAGTAACCGAAGATCGCGCCGACGACGCCCACGGCGTAGAGCACGGGACCGTTCGCTGCCTGGCGCCGCCGTGCGCTCGAATGCACGACACCGAGAGCCGCCAGGCTCGTCGCCAGCCCGACCCCGAGGAAGAGGCCGCGCGATTCCAGTACGCCGACCTCGACGATCATCAGGATCGCCGCGACCAGGCATGTCAGTCGCTCCCGGCCGTTCACGTGGCGGCTTTCCGGAACACGGAGGAACGGCCCCAGATCAGCCGGTTCGAGACCACGAACCGCCAGATCACGTCGATGAATATCCCCATGCAGGCCGCGATGAACGTATGGCCCTTGAAATGAACGTATGTGAGCTGCGCGGTGCTGACATTGGCCACGATGCCGAACGAGGCGATGACGCTGTAGAGCAACAGGCCCTTGTAGTAGTTGCCGCTTCTCAGCCGCGTCGTCGGGTATGTCAGGACGTTGTTGATGGTGAAATTGAAGATCATCGCGGCGATCGTGGCCAGTGCCTGCGACAGCCAGAAGACCGCGCCCGCCGCGAGACAGGCATAAAGCATCGAGAAATGGACGCTCGAGCCGATCACCCCAACGCCGACGAAACTCACGAGGCGCGGCGGCAGAAGGCCCGCCGACAGCTTGGAGATCACGTCGCAGAGCAGCGCCCACAGGATATGGGTCTGCCGCACCGGACGACCGCCGATCGGCGCACGCACGTCCGACGGCAGCTCCCGCAGGCTGGCCTTGCGGTTGAGATGGACGAGATCGAAGAACACGCGGAACGCATCGCCTTGCATGCGCGGGATCGAACGGAGGAAGAAAGTCCGCGAGGTCGCAAAGAAGCCGCTCAGCGGATCGGCGAGATCGCGTCCGAGGTAGAGATTGATCGCCCGGTTGGCGAGGTCCGCCGGCTGCGGCCGCGCCGCCGAGGCAATGTCGCTGCCCTGCTTCAATGCGTCGAGCATGTGGGGGATCAGCGCAGGATCGTGCCGAAGATCACCCCCCATTACGACGACGACCTCGCCGTGGGCCGCCTGCACACCCCAGTGAACCGCCGACGCGGCTCCGCGATCCTGAATGCGTTGCACGCAGCGGATGTTGGGCCGGCCCTCGGCCAGCCGCCTAACGATGTCACCGGTCCCGTCCGGCGAGTTGTCGTCGACGACGATGACTTCCCAGGCATGTCCCGACAGGGTCGCCGTCAGGTTCTCGATCACAAGGCCGATGTTCGCGGCCTCATTGAAGGTCGGTACGACGATCGACACCTCGGTCATCGTCGCACGCTCAAGACCGCGCCGTCGCGAGGAGGAGATTGCCGATGCCGAAGTGACCGAAGCCCGTCTCGACGGCGTGAAGCACATTGGCGGCGCCGAGTCCCAGGACCGCAGTGAAAGGTGCGAAGCCCACGACGCTCTTGATCTCGATCGCACCGTAACCGGCGGTCGCGAGATGGGATTCCAGCAATTGCCTCGTATATTTGTTGATGTGCTGCTCGATGTAGTTCACCGGCGACCTGGCATTCACGCCGATCTCGATCAGCGGCCACAGCGACCGGTAATTGGGCGTCGTGACGACCAGCACGCCGTCCGGCGTCAGAAGCCGGCGCGCCTCCGCCAGCAGGCCCGTGGCGGCCTCGGGGGTCAAATGCTCGATCAATTCGATCATCGTGATGGCGTCGAACCGCTCGCCCGCCTCCACGAGGCCCGCGACCGACCTCGCCGAGAAGCGGTGATGGACGTTCCCATAGGTCTGCGTTGCATAGCCGATCTGCGACGCACTGAGATCGATGCCGAGCGCCTCGATTCCGTCGAGATAATTGCCGATGAAAGTACCCGGGCCGCAGCCGACATCGAGAAGCCGCCGTGGCCTGCCCAGATGGGCCGCGACCGAGCGGAACTTCAGGTCATGCCAGCAAAATCGGACCCCGGATCTCTGCTGATAGATCTTGTCATAGAACCCGGGCGGAATTCTGCCCTCGTAGTCGTAAGCCGCGTCTTCCATTGCCGATGTTCAGCACCCTGCGGTAGCATTGCAGATCAACTGCGAGACCGCCGCCCACGAGCGGCCCCGCTTGTCTTGGACTGCAGACTGCAAAGACGCAAGCGCGTGTCAGCGCGCACCCGTTCCCTTCAGCACCGAACCGGCATAAGCCCCCGTCGCCTCGCCATTTTCGAAGGCCACAGCGCCGTTGACCAAGGTCGCCTTGATGCCTTCGGCCTTTTGGACGAGGCGCCTCGCCCCACCGGGCAGGTCTCGCTCGACCGTCGGCAGGCTGGGCCGGATCCGGTCCTCCTCGAACAGGTTCAGATCGGCCCTGAAGCCTTCCCGGACCAGCCCGCGGTCGGTCATCTCCCATGCGACGGCGTTGTCACGCGTGATTTTCCTGACCGCCTCTTCCAGCGAGAAGGCGCGGCGCTTGCGCACCCAGTAACTCAACAGGTGCGTCTGCAGCGACGAGCCCATCTCCTGTGCAACATGGGCGCCGGAATCCGAGAAGGTCGCCAGCGTGCGCGGGTGCTTCAGGATGCCCAGCACGTCGTCCGGCGTCTCGTTGACCAGTGGCTGGACATAGACCTGGTTCTCGTTGGCCAGCGACAGGTCGATCATGACTTCGA
>CAMFGZ010000037.1 GCA_945952105.1 uncultured Rhodospirillaceae bacterium
TGCAACTACATCCAAAACGCCGGATATGCTCACGTCAAAACGTGAAACGCTCTAAGAGCTTCATTAGGGCGCGCCACTGGAGTGGCGCGCCCCATTGATGGTCTTCGCTACATCGCCTTCAGCAATTCGATGGCGATCAGGACCATGCCGATGACCGACACGAACCAGGCCAGCGTGCGCAGCCACGCGATGCCCGCGACATAAATCACGGCATAGGCGACGCGGCCCCAGAAGAAGATCGCCGCGCCCATCGCCGTCATGGCATTGGCTTTGCCGGCCACGGCCGCGATCAGGACAAGGGCCGCGAACAGCACCATGTTCTCGATCATGTTGAGATGGGCGCGCTTGGCACGCCCGGCCCACCCCCTGATCTCGGGCAGGCCTTCGCGATTTCCGGCCAGCGTGGGCAGGCCGACCGCCTGGTTGGCGCCCATGGCCGCCACCAGCATCTGGACGAACGTCAGGATCACGGAAAAGAGGAGGTATTTCAGGTCCGGAGACATCGATGTTTCTCCCGTTTGTTATTTGGTCCCGAAGAGACGGTCGCCCGCATCGCCGAGCCCGGGAACAATATACCCGTGATCGTTGAGTTTTGCATCGATCGCTGCCGCGAAGACCGGGACGTCGGGATGGACCTCGGCGAAGGCCCGCGCGCCCTGCTCCGAGCCCAGCACGCAGATGAACTTGATCCGCCTGGCCCCGGATTCCTTCAGCCGGTCGACCGCCGCGATGGCCGAATGGGCCGTCGCCAGCATCGGGTCGCAGACGATGACGTCGCGGTCGGAAATGTCCTGCGGGATCTTCAGGTAATACTCGACCGCCTGCAGCGTCCGCGGATCGCGATAGAGGCCGACATGGCCCACCCGAGCGAGCGGCACCAGGTCGATGACGCCCTCGGCGAGGCCCAGACCCGCCCGCAGGATCGGAACGACGACCAGCTTCTTGCCGTCGAGCATAGGTGCGTCCATCGCCTCGATCGGCGTCTCGATGCGCGCCTGCATCATCGGCAGATCTCGCGTCGCGTCGTAGCCCAGCAGCAACCCGATCTCGCGCAGCAGGCGCCTGAAGTTCGTGCTCGAGGTCGCCTTGTCGCGCAGCTTGGTGAGCTTGTGCTGCACCAGCGGATGCGACACGACATGGATCGAGTGCGGCAATGACATCGTCTTCTCCCCAAAATCCTAGAACACCGTTCCGTCGCTTTCGACGGTGATGGGTGGCCCCCCGCCGGGACGGCGCTCGGCCGCCAGGCGGCGACCCGCAAACCACGTGCCGGCTTCCAGTACCTTCACGAGCGGCAGGCGCGCGGCATCCATCCCGAGATGCAGGCGGACATGCCCGGCGATCTGGTCGAGCAGCGCCACGGTGAGCGCCCGCCATTCCACGATCGCCTCGTCGCTGGCTGCGAACCTGTTCTCCAGCAGCGCGCGCTGCTTGGGCCGCAGCGCCCCGGCATCGATCAGCAGGCCGCCGTTGCGATACTCGGGCAGGCCGGTCAATGCATCGAGGGCCGCGACCTTCAGGCCCGCACCCTCGATCGGCTCGACCATCGAATAGCTCATCCATTGCGAGAGCTTGTGGAAGGGCACCAGCCCGATCACCGGATGCTCCCACACATCGCCGCGCGGTGAGGGCCAGATCGGCGAGAGCCTGTCGAGCACGGCGGCCAGAATGGCTTCGGCCTTCACCTCGTTGCCGGTCGCCACGATGTCGAACAGCGCGCCCGGCCGCTCCAGTCCGACACTGCCCAGCTTGCGCAGCAACTCGGCCCGGCCCTCGAGGCCAAGCAGCGGATTGTGCGCCTTCACCTGGAAACCCATCGCGATGTCCATGGGCGTGAGCTTCGCCAGCCGCTCGGCATCGACCCGCAGCGGATCGCCCTCGGCATCGCGGCTGAAGGCGCCGTTGGCGAACATGTGCAGGCTGGCGACGCCCAGCCCCTCCGAGCGGGCATAGGTTTCGCCTGTTCCCGGCTCGCGATAGCTCCAGTCGGGTCCCGCACCAGCATCGAGCAGCACCGACACGACCGCGAGGTCCATGCGGCGGCGCGCGATCTCCTCGGCCGGCAGATGGTTCAGTTGCCCGGCCAGCGCGCTCCAGCGATCGCGACCGCCGACTTCGAAATGCCGCCAGCGTGAATGGAACGGAATCGCCGCCGGGTTGGGAAAGCGCTCACGCGCGGCGGCAAGCGTCGCCTGCACCGCGGCCTCGAGCCCGTTGGCGTCGAACTGGAACCACTGGGATCGTCCGTCGACGACATACTTCAGGACCATGGCTGCCCGCTCGCGGATGGCGGCGGGCGTGCGCAGGTAGGCCAGATCGTTTCTCAAGAGGTGCGTCCGCGAACAGGCTTCACCCCGAGAGTGGCGAAGGATTCTTCGCTGCGCCCGGGACGACAGAAAAACGAGTCACTCATCGAGACCGCGTCCCTTGGCGCGCGCCAGCTCGTTCGAGCCGGGCTTGGTCGGGCTGAAATAGCCGGCCGCCTTCTTGGCATCCATCTCGACGAGCGCGTCGGCGGGGATCAGGTGCTCGGGGATCGGCACCTGCTCGACGATGTCGATGCCCTGCTCGCGCAATGCGTCTGACTTCATGTTGCTCATCGAGGCGAAGCGGTCGATGCGGCTGATGCCGAGCCAATGGAAGATGTCGGGCATCAGCTCCTGGAAGCGCATGTCCTGCACGCCTGCGACGCATTCGGTGCGATTGAAGTACTGCGCCGCCGAATCGCCGCCGGGCTGGCGCTTGCGCGCGTTGTAGACGAGAAACTTCGTCACCTCGCCGAGCGCCCTTCCTTCCTTGCGATTGTAGATCACGACGCCGACGCCGCCCTTCTGCGCCATGTCGATGCAGATCTCGATTCCGTGCGCGAGATAGGGCCGGCAAGTGCAGATGTCGGAGCCGAAGACGTCGGATCCGTTGCACTCGTCGTGGAGTCGGCAGGCGATCTTCGTCCCGGGCTTGCCGAGCTTTTGCACGTCGCCGAAGAAATACACGGTGGCGCCGCCGATCGGGGGCAGGAAAAGCTCGAGGTCGGGCCGCGTCACCAGCTCGGTGTACATGCCGCCGGTTTGCTCGAAGAGCGTGCGGCGCAGGTCCGTCTCCTTTACGCCGAAACGCTCGGCGATACCGGGCAACCACCAGACCGGCTCGATCGCCGCCTTGGTCACCTTCACGTCGCCCGAACCGCTCAAAATGTCGTTGTCGGGTTTCAGCCGGCCAGCCGCCAGGGCCTCCATGATCTCCGGCATGTTCACGTGCGCCTTGGTGATGGCGATGGTCGGACGGATGTCCCAGCCCGCCGCCAGCTTGTCGGCGAAGACCTCGGAGACCATGTGGCCCCATGGGTCGAGCGACACGATCTTCTTCGGGTCGAACCAGCTCTCGAACGGCCCGATCACTTCGGCCGGCGAGGTGTTGGTGAGGTCGGGCCGATGGTCGGCCTTCAGCTCCTGCGCCGCGATCGCCAGCGCACGATAGATGCCGTAGCTGCCGGAATGGACGCCGATGACGTTGCGATGCGAGGCAGGCCCGACCGTGCCCACGACGGGGCCCCTGACGGCGGGATCACGCGCGCCCCAGACCACCGGAGGGGCCGGCTGGCCGCCCTGGCTGGGATGAGTGTTCAGTCTGATATGCGCCATATGCTTTCCGGTCCTCTGGGAGCGGGAAAGCGAGGAAGCTTACAGCGGCCAGATGACCAAAGGAAGACGCTGGCACGACCCGCCTGAGGCATGCCTACCGTGACTTTCATGGCCCCTGACGAAGAACACCGCCCCTGCTGCTACGGCTCCGGTGCGTCGACTACTTTCCGCCGCCGCCGCCCCCGCCGCCATCACCCCCGCTGCCATCGCCGCCAACCCCACCATCACCACCAACGGCATCGTCGCCATGGCCGTAATGGCCGACATCGCCACCACCAGAGATCTCGATCGAGAAGCCGCCCCATGAAATGCCTCGATCCACGTTCGTACCGTCCGTCTCCGGCCAGGCCTTGGAGGCGATGCCCGCCGCGATGGAGCCGACAACGGCACCGGCAAGGAGGCTACCGACCCATGCGTCACTGTTCTCTGCCAACGGATTCACGACATAGACCAGGGCGCGCACGACCATGGTGATCACCGCGATAAGCACCGGCTGAAGAACCAAGGACGGGATTACGATTCTATGTGGCACGGGTGCGATAAGTGTTCGTCATACTACCCGTTCTCAAACGGGAGAATCTGCACACAGTAGAGATCCTTCTCGAAATACAACACGCCCGCAGATGATGATCCATCTTCCCGCTCCGCAAACGGAGTGCTAGCGTTCGTTCCGTGACGGCACCTCGCACACGAGTTGCCGTAACTCACACAGAGTGAAACGGCGCGGCACAAGCGCCGACAGGAAGAACGATACGGGGGAGGACGGCGGGTGACGCCAGCGCGACGACCCATGTTCGGCGAGCAACAGCGCTTCATGCTGCTGCTGATCACGCCTGCCGTGCTTCTGCTCACCCTCTTCCAGGTCGTGCCGATCGTGATCGGCGCCAATGCGAGCTTCCGCGACTGGGCGCTCTACAATCCCAAGAAGACCTGGGTCGGGCTCGATCACTACAAGTCGGTCATCACCGATCCCGCCTTCCTCGAAGTCGTGCTGCCCAACACCTTCATCTTCATGGTGCTGAGCGTGGCCGGCGCGCTGGTCCTGGGGCTGGGCCTCGCCCTCCTCCTCAACCGGCCGTTCCGTGGCCAGAAGATCGTGCAGACCGTGCTGATGGTGCCGCTGATGGTGGCGCCGGTGATCGCCGCCATCATGATGCGCTGGATGTTCAACGACCAGTTCGGGGTCGTGAACGCCGTACTCGAGGGGCTGGGCCTCGAAGGCCAGCCCTGGCTGGTCGAGCGCTGGAGCGCCTTCGGCATCATCGTCCTGACCGACATCTGGCTGTGGACGCCGTGGTTCACCCTGCTCCTGCTGGCGGGGCTTCAGAGCCTGCCCAAGGAACCGTTCGAGGCGGCCGAGATCGACGGCACCTCGACCTGGCGCGTGTTCAGTCACCTTACCCTGCCGATGCTGCAGCCGGTGATCGTGGTCTGCGTCGTGATCCGCGCCATCGACGCGTTCCGCACCTTCGACATCGTGTGGACCCTGACCGGCGGGGGCCCCGGCCGTTCCACCGAACTGTTCAGCCTCTACGCCTACGTGCTCGCCTTCCTGAACCTCGACCTCGGTCGCGGCTCGGCGGCGGCCATCGTGGGCGGTCTCATCATCCTCGTGGTCGGCATCGGTCTTTACCGCATCGTCGACCGCGTCACGAAGGCCTGATCCTATGGCGATGGTCCGCCGCTCCCTGATGTTCTCCAGCCTGCCCAAGGGCGCGCGCCGCCTGCTGTTCGGGCTGGCCCTGTTCGGTATCTGCTTCGCCTTCGCCTTCCCGGTCCTGTGGCTGATCCTGACCTCGCTGCGGCCGGAATCGGGCGTCTACTACGTCCATCGCGGCACCGAGTTCACCCTCGCGAGCTTCGCCGAGGTGCTGCAGGACGACCGGCTGATCCACGCCTTCATCAACTCGGCCATCATCTCGACCCTGGCGACGATCTTCTCGCTGCTGGTGACCGTGTCGAGCGGCTACATGCTGTCGCGCTTCAAGGGACCGGCGGCGCAGACCTGGTTCGGCACGATCTACGTGTTTCGCTGCGTCCCCTACATCTCCTGGGTCCTGCCGCTCTACTTCGTGGCCCAGAGCTGGGGCCTCTACGACACCTATCTCGGCCTGCTGCTGCCGCACATCGCCGTGCACATCTGCTTCTTCTCCTGGCTGATGAAGGGCTTCTTCGACGGCATCGACCCGTCGATGGAGCACGCCGCGCTGATCGACGGCTGCACGCGTTGGGGCGCCTTCGTGCGGGTGGCGCTGCCGTCGGCGATCCCGGCGATTTCGGCCCTGGCCGTCCTGTGTTGGCTGTTCACCTGGAACGAGTTCCTGTTTGCGCTGATCCTGACCGGCAACAAGGTGCCGGTGATCACCGTCGTGATGGCGCAGTTCGTCACCGAGATGGGCTTGCGCTGGAACCTGATGGCCGCGACCGCTGTCATGGCGCTGGTGCCCGCCTTCCTGCTGGCCCTGTTTGGCCAGAAGTACGTGATCCGGGGTCTCAGGATCTGACAACAAGACAAGACGACAATCACCCGAGGAGGAAACGAGATGAGCGTAAGACGTAGGACACTGGCTGCATTGGCAGCCGCCGCCGGACTGCTCGTCGCAGGCGGGGCCAATGCCCAGGCCGTCAAGGAACTGCGGATCGGCTACCAGCCGAGCCCGATCCAGGACGCCTCGATCGCCATGTTCGAGACCTGGGGTGCCAAGAACGGCATCAAGATCGTGAAGGTGCCGAACTCCTACGGCGTCTACGTCGAGAAGATGACGGCGTCGCTGACCTCGAACTCCGACCAGTACGACGTCATCTGGCACAATGACGACTGGGGCCAGCTCTGGGCGCACCTGCTCGAGCCGACCGATGACGTGCCGGGCCTGCAGTTCGCCGAGAAGTGGGGCATGGACAAGGTCGTGTTCGGCAATGCGCAGGGCCAGAACACCGTCGTACCGATGGGCCAGACCTTCAGCGTGTTCTTCTACCGCTCCGACCTGGTGCAGCCCAACGAAGTGCCGAAAACGCTCGCCGAAGTCGTCGACATGAGCAAGAAGCTGCAGGCCGCCAACAAGGTGAAGTTCGGCTATGTCGGCGCCATGTCGATGAACAACAGCTGGTTCAGCTGGTTCTGGTCGATGTGGGGCAACAATTGCGACGTGCTGATGCCGTTCTACGAGCGCGACAACAAGGTGCTGGCGCAGAACGGCTGGAAGTCGGGCCTCGCCGAGCCCTGCATGAAGCAGACGGCCGAATACTGGTGGGACGCGATCAACACCCACAAGATCTCGCCGCGCGGCATGCCGGCCTACGACCGCAACGAAGCGAATGCGGTGTTCATGGCGGGCGACGCCGCCTTCACCGTGGCAGATTCGCTGTGGTGGGGCACCTTCAACGATCCCGCGAAATCCAAGGTCGTGGGAAAAGTCGCTGCGGCCCGCTTCCCGCTCGGTCCCAACCGCCAGAAGAACTTCGCCTGGGACGACATCTGGGGCTGGGCAATCCCGAAGTCGATCTCCCCCGAGCGCAAGGCGCTGGCCAAGCAGATGCTGGGCGCGATGATGATGGACGAGGAAGGCCAGATGAAGCTGTGGAAGGCGACCGGCGCGCCGCCGCCCAACACACAGTTCTGGGACAAGATTGCGGCCCAGGATCCGTTCATGAAGCTCTTGAAGGAAGCGGCCCTCGACTCGCCCGACAAGGTGCGCGGCGCCTACTACTTCCCGCAGTGGCCGGCGGTGCATAAGGCGTTCAACGACGCCGTCACCAAGGCCGTGACCGGCAAGCGCGAGGATATCGGCAAGGTCCTTGCCGACGGCGCGCCGCTCGTCACCAAGGCGGCGACGCCCTAGCAGCCCGAAGCGATACCCCCCGCCGCGCGATCGTGCGGCGGGGTCATCACGCGCAGCGTAGAATCAAGGTCGGCGGATCATGGCAGCGATCGTACTGGACAAGCTCAACAAGCATTACGGCGCGCTACACCACGCCGTGAAAGATGTCGATCTCACCATTGCCGACAAGGAGTTCGTCGCGCTGGTCGGTCCGTCGGGCTGCGGCAAGTCCACGACCCTGCGCATGATCGCGGGCCTGGAGGACATCAGCGGCGGCGAGATCCGCATCGATGGCCGGGTCGTCAACAACCTTCCGCCGCGCGATCGCGACATCGCGATGGTGTTCCAGAACTACGCGCTCTACCAGCACATGAGCGTCTACGACAATCTGGCCTTCGGCCTGCGCAACAAGAAGATGCCGGAAGCCGAGATCAAGGCCGCGATCGACCGTGCCGCGGCGATCCTTGGCCTGCACGAGCTGATGAAGCGCAAGCCGCGCCAGCTCTCGGGCGGCCAGCAGCAGCGAGTGGCGCTCGGCCGGTGCATCGTGCGCAACCCGCTGGTCTTCCTGTTCGACGAACCGCTCTCCAACCTCGATGCCAAGCTGCGCGCCCAGATGCGCATCGAGATCAAGCGGCTGCACGCGCAGCTTCCCACTACTTCGGTGTTCGTGACCCACGACCAGGTCGAGGCGATGACCCTGGGCGACCGTGTCGTGGTGATGAAGGACGGCCGCGTCCAGCAGGCCGGCACGCCGCTCACGGTCTATGGCAATCCGGTCAACAAGTTCGTCGCGGGCTTCATCGGCGCGCCGGCAATGAACTTCCTCGACGTCGCGATCGCGCAGGAAGCCGGCACGATCGTCGCGCAGTCGGCCGCGGTGAAGCTCGCCGTCACCGAGCCCAGCGGCCGCGCCCTCGAAGCCTATGTCGGCCGCCGCGTGGTGATGGGCCTGCGGCCCGAGCATCTCGTGCTGGGCGACGGTGTCGTGAGCCGCAGCTTCGCGGCCAAGGTCGAGGTGGTGGAACAGCTCGGCTCCGAGATCCTGCTCGAAACCAGAGTGGGCGATGCCCGCGTCACCGCCGCCCGCGTGCCCCCTGAGTCGGCCATCGCCGCCGGCGACCAGGTGCGCCTCTCGATCCAGCCCGGCCGCCTCCACTTCTTCGATCCCGAGACGGAGATCGCGATCACCTGAGGCGCCTCATTGGAGCGCGCAACTCCAGTTGCGCTCATGTCTCGGCATCGGAAGAAGAGCGCCACTGGAGTGGCGCGCTCCAATGATCACGGCCCCTTCGCCGCGAGGTCGATGGCGCGGCGGTACATGGTCATGGCGGCCTCGGGCGTGTTGTAGCCGGCATGTGCCGTCAGGGTGACGTTGTCGAGCTTGAGCAGCGGCTCCTCGGGCGGGGTTGGTTCCTTGCCGAAGACGTCGGTCGCGTAGTGGCCGATGCGGCCAGCGCGCAGCAGGTCGATCAGTGCCGGTTCGTCGACGACGCCCGCCCGCGCGGTGTTGACGATGATGACGCCCTTCTTGGTCTTCTCCAGCTTCGACCTGTCGAGGAAGCCGCGCGTAGCATCGTTCAGGGCGAGATGCAGGCTCACGACGTCGGACTGCGCCAGCAGCTCGTCGATCGTCACGGTCGGCACCGATACGCCCGAAACCGGCGAGCGATTGTAGGCGATCACCTTCAGGCCGATGCCCTGGGCGATGCGCGCCATCTCGCGGCCGATGCCGCCCAGCCCGACCACGCCCAGGGTCTTGCCCCGAAGTTCCATGCCCTGCATCGGCCGCCAGCCGCCGCCGCGCACGATGCCGTGCATGGTCGCGATGTGCCGTGCCGCCGCGAATACCAGTCCCATCGCATGCTCGGCCACCGTCGTGTCACCGTAGCCGCCAATGGTCGACACCTTGATGCCGAGCCGCTCGGCCGCCGCGACATCGACGTAACTCGATGCGCCGGTCCCGAGGAATACGATGTGCTTCAAGCCGGCGCAGCGCTCAAGCGTCGGCTCGCTGAAATAGGTCGCGTCGTTGATGACGGTGTCATAGCCCTCGACCTTGTCGGGCACTTCCCCTTCGGGCACCGGCCCCATGTTGACCGTAATCGGAATGTCAGACGCACCGTGGACCCGCTTCCACACGAGATCGATGTCAGGCGTCGAATCGATGAACAGTGTCTTCGGCATGTCGTTTTCCCCCGTTCTGTACGACGCCTGATTCTCCCGACGATAATCCGCAGGCCACGAACTGTCTGCTAGGATGGGAGGATGAAAAGACGTTCCTTCCTCGGCGCCCTGCCGATGCTCGCCTCCGCGCCCGCCGTCGCCCAGCAGCTACCGGCAGTCCGCACCGTCACCCTGTCGCCGCCGCCCGCCAGCACGACAGTGACCGGTACCCTCGCCGACACCAAGGCACGCGGCCTCTTCTACATTCCGGGACAGGCGGGTCAGACGATGAACGTCATGGTGACGTCGGCGGGCAACAACGTCGTCTTCCAGGTCTGGGAGCCCGGCACCACCATCCGTGCCAACGCCGACGGCACGCCCATGCTCGACGGGAAGCCGATGCACGATGCCGGGCCGACCGACGAACCCGCAGCCTGGGTTGGCGCCCTGCCGAAGACCGGCCCGTATCTCCTCATGGCCTACAGCCGCCGGGATGCGGCGAGCTTCACTCTGACCATTGGCGTGGCGAACCAATAAATCTGCGTCAATTTTTCAAGGTTGCGCTTCGAGTGCAATATATCTAGTTTTTGCCTGTGTGTGGGTGGGCCGGCATGGGGATGCCGGACCCGTCAGTTCGATGTCTGGAATTGACGCAGGAGCTCGATATGAAAATGCTCTTTGCGGGCGCGTCCATGCTCGCAATGGCGGTGCTCGTTGCCGCCGGAACAATCGCCTATTCGCAGCAGAGCGCTGCTCCCGGAAGACCCGCTCCCCTCCAGGGTGCGCAGCCTCCCGGCCAGACTCAGCAGACCGCCGCGGCGTGCCTCACCCAATACAATCCCATCGCGGGGCAATCCGCGATCACGCTGATCCGGGCAGGGTACGAAATCAAGGCGGCGGTCCCGAACGGTCTCTGGCTGCAGAAGGACAAGGACCTCCAGTACTGCAATTCGGGCCGGCCGATAGAAGGCGACGTTCAGTGCTGGCAGATGCGCGAAGTCACGCGCTGCTGACCGGACGCCGGGAACAGGGCATTCTCTCCCGCAAGCAAGATGGAGGATGAAATGCCCGACCTTTTTCCCACGACCGGCGAAGCCGAGCGGGAGAAGCTGAAGGAAGAGACCGCGACCGGCGTCGGCGGCATCGTAAGCCACCTCGGTACCGACTCATTCAAGAAGGACGGTCTGCGTCCCTTCTTCGAATACCGGCCGCTCGGATTGAAGGAACTCACCGGCGGAAAGGTCGGCGCACACGTCATCCGCGCCGTGCCCGGCCAGCATCCCGATGCGCCGCGGCACAGTCATGCCCTCGAGTTCCAGTTCGTCTATGTGCTGAAGGGCTGGGCGATCTTCGAGTATGAAGGCTATGGACAGCACAAGCTCGTGGCCGGCTCGACCGTCTACCAACCGCCCGGCGTGAAGCACAAGGAAATCGACCATTCCGACGATCTAGAACTGATCGAGATCACGATGCCCGCCGACTTCGAAACAACCGTGGTGGACTAGGCGTTCACGCCTCGCACCTTCGGGTATCGGACCGGTGAAATACGCCTGTTCGTTGCACGCCACCGCTGATTAACATAGGGTTCAGGGGAATTGAACTCACAAGGGTTGGAATGAAGTCGCTGCTGGCCGTGCTGCTCACCTGCCTCGCAATCGGTACGGCGTGGGCGCAGCCGCAGCAACCCCCGCAGGGCAAGCCGCCGACCTGTGTGTCGCAATATTCGGAGGCGGCCTCGATGTCGCCGGGCCTGCTGATCTCCACCGGCTTCGACATCAGGGCCGCCATACCCGGCGGCCTCTGGTTGCAGAAGGATCGGGAGGTCTATTTCTGCAATTCCGGCCGAGCCGCTGACGGCGAGACCCTGTGCTGGAAGCTGCGCGTTCCGGTAAAGGGGCAATCCTGCCAATAGGCGCTCAGGCGCCGTGGCGCAGCAGGCGGCCCGAATAAGTGTCGGTCGGCCGGTCGTTGCGCATCGTGACCTCGCCATTGACCAGGATGTACTTGTAGCCTGAGGCACGTTGCACGCGGCGCCACTCGCCGCCGGGCAGGTCGTGCGCGATCTCGTCGGGCAGAACCTTCAAGCCATCGTAATCGTAGATCACAATGTCGGCCGGCGCGCCCTTCTTCAGCATGCCCCGGCCCCGGAAGCCCGCGACCTCGGCAGGCAGAGCCGACAGGCGCCAGTGCACGTCCTCGAGGCTCAGCATGCCGTGCTGACGCACAACCTTGCAGATCGTCTCGGTCGGATAGCGGCCGGCCGTCAGGAACTTGGTATGGGCACCGCCATCGGACACGCCGAACAGTATGTACGGATCGTCGACCAACTCCTTCAGGTACTCGATACTGCCATTGGGAGGCGCCGCAAAGAACTCGGTCTCGAGATTCTCCTCGACCGCCATGTCGAGCATGACGTCGACCGGATGCTTGCCCATCTTCTCGCCGGCATGGGCGAGCGTGTAGTCGAGCCACTTCTTGTTGCGCTCGGTCTTGGGACCGACGATGGCGATCTGCGGCAGCGGCCCCGTGGCCGTAATCGGCAGGTTCTCGCGCAACTTCGCCCGGCGCGCCGGATCGGCGAGCTTGGCCAGCCGCTCCTCGCGCGTGCCGGTCGTGGCGTCGCACCAGTCCTGCGAATCGTCGAACAGGTTCCAGTCCTCGAAGGTGAAGGTGAAGCCGGCATCGGTCGTGAGCCCCTGCCCCACCACGCGGATGCCCCGCTCACGGCAGCTCTTCAGCCAGGCAAGCGCCCGGCGATGGATTTCGGGCCGGTGGTCGAAGGCCTGGATCACGTTCATAATCATCGGCCGGCCGCTCAGGGAAGACAGTTCCTCGTAGAAGGCGCGATCCTTCGCATTGTCGCCCGAGATCAGCAGCATCTGCATGAACCCCTCGTTGCGCTCCGCCAGAACGCGCGCGAATTCGCGGCAGGTCTCGTCGTGCATCACGTCGGTCGGCATCGGCGTTCCGTCATAGTCGCGCTGCACCGCCGACGGCCCGGTCGGCAGCATGCGTTGCGCCGACCAGCCGCAGGCGCCGGCATCCATCGCCTCGTTCAGCAGGCGCCTCATCTCCGCATGCTGATCGGGCGTCGGCAGCTTGCCGGCCTTGGCGGCCTCGAAGCCCATCACCCAGATGAGGAGCGGCGACACCGGCACGTAGGGCAGCACGTTCACCGCCTTGGGCGCGGCGTCGACGCTGTCGAGGAACTCCGGGAACGTCACCCAGTTCCACGGCATGCCCTCCTTCATCGAGGCCATGGGGATTGCCTCGACTCGGGTCATCGACATCATGGCGCGCTCGCGTTCGGCAGGCCGCACCGGCGCGAAGCCAAAGCCGCAGTTGCCGATCACCACCGAGGTGATGCCGTGCCAGGACGAGAGCGTGCAGTAGGGATCCCAGAAGAGCTGCGCGTCGTAATGCGTATGGAGGTCGACGAAGCCCGGCGCCACGATCAGGCCGCCGGCGTCGATCACCTCGTCGGCATCGCCTGCCGCGATCTGGCCGATCTCGGCGATACGGCCGTCCTTGATGCCGATGTCGCCGCGAAATCGCGGCAGCCGGCTTCCATCCACGATCATGCCGCCGCGGATCACGCGATCATAACGCGCCATTCGTTTCCTCCGGTTTTGCCGGAAGCGTGCGGATGGACCGTCAGCCTGTCAACGCGGGTGGGTCGCGCCGCAGAACTCAGTTGCGTTTCGTGATGTGGATGAAGCCGTTGTTGGTGTTGGGCCGGTAGCTGACGTTATAGTGGCCGCCATTGCCCACCGCCGCGCAGCTGTTGCCCGCCGTCTGTACGCGCGCGATGGCATACTTCGTCCAGGCGCTCCCCTTCGACATGTCGACGTCGAGCTCGAAGACGAGATTGGGCGAGCTTCTCTGCGCGTTTTCGTACTGCCAGCACAAGGCGGTCTGGTACCCCGGCCGCAGCGACGTGGTTTTCCACTCGCTCTCGCCCCACTTGTAGCGGTAGCTGATCTGGGCCTGCGTCTGGTTATGCAGGCAGGCGCAGCCATGAGTGATCTGTTGCGCCGCCGCCGGTCGAGAGGGCAACGCTCCGCCCATGCAAAGAAGCGCCACGGCCACAGTGGCCGCCATCAAACCAGACTTCATAGAACTCCCCCGAGTGACGGCGCAGCCTAAAGTTATCGCTCTAAGACTGCAAGCTTGCCTCGGGCAATCAGTCGTTCTTCCTGTGGCAATCGAAGGTGACGACACGCGGCGCATAGGGCGCAGGCGGCGCCACCTGCGGGAAGCTCTTCTTCGGCCACGTCCCGTCGGCCAGGTGGCGGTCGACCACCGGCACCAGGAGCTGCAGCACGATCCAGGCGCGAAGCCTCTCGCCCTCTGGCGTACCGTGAATGGCATCGACGAACAGGTCCGGATCGGAGGGCATCAACTTCGCCACGTCGAGAAAGTCGACGTGATGCGACTTCGCGAACTTCTCCAGCACGCGGTTCTGGAACAGCGCCAGCCGTTCGAGATCCCGGTAGCGGAACGGTGCGTATCCATAGTTGAGGTATTCGAGGATCAGGCGATGGCGCACCGGGTCGAGCACCATGCCGTCGGCGACCAACCATTTGAACGAGGCGATTGCCAATTCGCCGCCGGCCTTCTGCGTGGTTGCATCGATGCGGCCGAGATCGGCAAGGATCGTCGAGAGGTTCACCGGCAGGTCGCCGCGCGCGATGTCCGGGTCCTTCTCGTCAAGTTCCTTTGGCCAGACGAGCTTGTAGTCGGGCTTCGGCCATTCGCGCCCCTCGGCGATCGCCCTCGTTGTCGCGTCGGCTTGTGCAGCGCCGGACTTCTCCGCCGGCGCCGAGCCGTATTGCGCCAGAAGGTTCTCGAGACGACGTGCGAGCGCGAACGTGTAACCAAGGTTCACGACGGTGCGCTCGAGCAGGCTCGGCTCCGGCCGCGACATGATCTGCAGGCCGGGCGGACGCGGCGGCAGGTCGGGCACCACCGTGCTGAGGTAGAACTGGTTGGCGCCCTCGTAATAGACGACGAGATCGGGTGCGAGCGGCGCCACCTCGTTCTTCATGATCGCCGCGATATCAGGAGAGGCGATGCTTTCGCGGCCGGCGTTGAGCACCTCGAATCTGAGGTCGAGCTTCTTTGCCGCCGCCCAGCGATTGAGCCAGTAGCCGACATGCTCGGGATACGAATAGAGAAAGTTGTGCGA
This sequence comes from uncultured Rhodospirillaceae bacterium, assembly GCA_945952105.1. Classification (GTDB taxonomy): domain Bacteria; phylum Pseudomonadota; class Alphaproteobacteria; order Reyranellales; family Reyranellaceae; genus Reyranella. Next base: position 14,814 of record CAMFGZ010000037.1, read on the forward strand.
ACTGACGGTCGTCGAGGCGCCGATGAAGGCGATCCGGATCGTCTTCGGCTGGCGCGCGGCCGCCACCGGCGGGCCCCGAAAGCCGTACTCGTTCGTCACCAGTCCGATCGGCGTCGTCTTGTTCGGCAGGAAGCGGAAGCGCGGCCAGCGCGCACCGTCCGGCGGATCGTAGATGTAAATCTGTCCCGGTGCGTCCTTGAGATAGAAATGCTTGCAGGGATCGGGACCGACGAACACGCTGTTCCACGCCTTGAACATGTCGGAACGCCGCGTGCCTTCGGTCACACCGCTCGCCTCGACTCTCCGGATCAGCTCGATGTCCTCCGGCTTCGCTGGCTGCCGGTTCGGCAGGGGGGCCGGATTCTCGCTGAACCAGGCGCGCTGGACGCCCTCAGCCAAGGGAATTTCACCGAGATGCCTCAGGGCGTCGCTCGGTGCCTCGGCGTCGAGCCAGCGCACAACCCCCTCGGCTGCCGCCGTGCAAAGCACGACGGACAACAGGATCAGAAGCGTGTTTTTAAGCACGATCGCCACGATACGATGTTTAGTACGTCCCCCACTCCGAAACCAGCAAGGGGGGGCGATCTCGCCGATCCGGAAGCCATGCTATAACGCGGCTCGCACCATGCGGAGAGTTCGATGCAGTTCGGTTGGCTTACCCTTGCGATGTCCCCCTCGCCAGAGGAAGACGCCTCCCGCATCGACCAGATCGTCGCGCAGGCCTGCGAGGCCGAGCGGCTGGGCTTCTCCGACGTCTGGTTGACCGAGCATTATTTCACCGGCGAAAGCGTCTACTGCGATTCGCTGATGTTTGCCGCGGCGTTGGCGATGAAGACCAGCAAGGTACGGCTGGGCTTCGCGGTGGTGCAGACACCGTTCCATCATCCCGTGCGATTGGCCGTGCAACTCGCGCTCCTCGACAATCTGAGCAAGGGCCGCATCGACGTCGGCATCGGCAAGGGCACCGCCTACAACGAATACGAATTCGTCGGCCACGGATTGCGCAGCACCGACAGCCGCGAGCGCATGGAAGAAACCGTCGACATCCTGCAGCGCGCCTGGACGGAATCGCCGCTGGACTACGACGGCCGCTTCCACAAGCTGCATGTGCCGGCCATCCGGCCGAAGCCGGTGCAGCAGCCCGGCCCGCCGCTGTGGCGCAGCGTGATCTCGCCCGCCTCCTTCAAGGAATGCGGCAGGCTCGGCATCCCGATCCTCACCGCGCGCCTGCCTGTCGAGCGCATCAGGGAACGCTGGGCGTCCTACGCCGCCGGCATCGACGAGGGAGGCCACGACGCGGCGACCAAGGCACGGCTGCTCGCACAGAGCGCGCTTTGGCGCAACGTCTACGTCGCGGATTCCGATGCCCAGGCGGAGGACACGCTGGCCGCCCTGCTCGTCGAGACACGCGCGCACATGATGCATGTGCGCGAGGCACACAATCCCGGCGACTTCGAGCCGGAGCCGGCGACGCTCAATGCCTGGACGGATCCCAAGGTTCCGGACTCCGAGGCGGTGCCTTTCGTGTTGCGCACCGGCTCGCTGTACGGTTCGGCAAAGCGCGTTCGCGAACAGGTGGCGGAGCTTCGCGACGTCGGCGTCCAGCATCTGCTTTGCCAGACCGGCTTCGGGGCGATGGATCACGCCCAAAACCTCGCGTCGATGCGCCGCTTCGGAGAGCAGGTGATGCCCGCCTTCGCCTGACGACGCGCCGCGGCCTATTTCGGGCAGTCGCCCAGTCGCTTGCCGCTCAGTTCGCTCTTGCCCTTTACCGTCGTCCCCGACTTGTCCGCCGCCTCGAGCTGTCCGAGGCCCTGGTAACTGGTCGGCGTGTAGCTGACTTCGGCCTTCGCGGTGACGCCCGGCAACTGATCGTTCGGCGGGCAGGTCAGGGTCGCGGCGAGTACGCCGGCTTTCTTTGCGCCCGGCTCATACTTGCAACCATGTTGCTTGATCTCATCCGGCGTCGGGAAAAGCAGGCGCTCGAGTTGGGCTTCGTCGGCGGCAAGGCACACCTTCTTCGACGTCGGCGGCATCTGCGGCATGCCTTCCATCGAGGTCTTCTCGGTCGTCTCCCACTCACCCGCCTGGATGGCCGTCTGCGCGCCCGCAGAAGCGGCGACGGGCAACGACACGATCAGTAGCGCGCCGGCGAGGGCCGACACTGGGAACAGCTTCATGGAGACTCCTGAGGAAACATGGATTGAGATCTTACCCGATAGCGGCGCTCCGCGTCGCCTATCGGGGCAGGCTCTCGATCCAGCGACGCGCCGGCTCGACCTCGGAAAACACCCGCATCGGCCGGTCGGCGGCGGCGAGAATACCGAGCACGCGCGAGACGAGGTCAGCCTTGTCCGGCGGAATCACGAGGGCGAGCGGACCGGGCTTGCCGCTTGCGTGGCGTTCCCTGAGCCGCGCGCCGATCGCCAGCATGTCCTCCGGCGTCATGTCCGTTTCTCCGCGGCTGCCATCGAACAGTTTGCGATAGGACTGCGTGCCGGCTCCGTTCATCATCCGAATATAGTCCTCGACCTCTTCCAGCGTGACGTGACCGTCGGCGATCGCGGTCACGAGCCTTTCCTTGGAGTCGACGGTCCAGTGCAACGGCATGATGCGCATTTTCCATTGCCCCGCCAAAAAATACCACCTCTGCCTGCAAATTTTTCTCAAGCGACGCCGCACCATGCCGATAGAGCTTCTGCCGCGGCCTCGACATCCGCCGCCATCATGCGTTCGCCCGCGAACGCCTGGGCGCTGGAACCGGCCGGGAGTAGCGGCATGCGAACGCTCCGCGGGTCGAGAGCCAGCATGCAGGCGGTGGCATAGTCGTCAGCCTTGGTGCCATTGCACGCGCGCAGCAACGCGACTTCCACGGGAATGTCGGCCCGACGCGCGGGTGCCAGTCCCAGATCGAGGATCGCGAGGCGACGGGCGCCCAGCGACCTCAGCCGGGCCAGACGTTCCCGAAGCATTTGCCTCGGCGGCTCGGCCTCCGCATCGCCCTCCCAGTCGAGGAGAGGTGCCATGACGACAGGCAGGCGCTCGACGAGCTTCTGTCCAAGGGCACGGGCGATCGTCGCGGCGGTCTTGATCGGCAGGTGCGCGGCAACTTGCGCAGGCCGGCTCCAGACCACCGGCAGCAGGACCACGGCATCCGCCGCGAGACGGGAGGTGGCTTCCTGCCAGGTGAGATCGTCGAGCCAGACGCCGCGCGGAGTATCCATCGGCCGCAAGCTAGCACGTGCTAGGGTGGCTGCAATGAACCCGCTCGTTCTGCTGCAGCGCATGGGAAGGCACGCCACGACCCTGCTGCCCTTCTCGCTGCTACTGGGCATCCTGTTCCAGGACCTCGCCGCCGCCGCGCGACCGCTGCTGCTGCCCATGGTGACAATCCTGCTGATGCTGGCGCTGACCCGCATGGATTGGGACCGTCTGCGCGCCCTGCTGCGCCGCCCCGGCCCCGCGCTGCTGCTGGCGATCCTCAACCTGATCGCGGTTCCGCTGGTCGTGTGGCCGATCTGGCAGGGCCTGGGCCTCTGGCCAAGCCTTGTCACCGCGCTGTGCCTCAGCGCCATGGCGCCAGGCATCATCTCGGCGGCCACGACGGCCACCTTCCTGCGGCTGGATTCGTCGCTTGCGCTGCTGCTGTCGCTGTTCACCAACTTCCTGGTGCCGTTCACCCTGCCGCCGCTGGCGCTGTGGCTGCTGGGCTTCGACCTCAAGATCGGCCTGGTCGACCTCAGCCTCAGGCTTGCGATGATCGTCGCGCTGGCCCTCGCCGGCGCACTCATCCTTCGCCGCTGGCTGGGTCCGCGGCTCGCCGAGACTGGCACGACTCTTGATGGCATCTCCGTACTTGTGCTGATGGTCTTCGCCATTCCGCTGATGGATGGCGTGGTGGCACGCGCGATGGCGGAACCGGTGAAGCTCGCCGGCTTCATCGTCGGCTCTTTCGGAGGAATGCTTCTTTGCAATCTGGTGATGGCGGTCGCGACCCTGCCCTTCCTCGACCGCAAGAGCGCGCTCACGGTCGGCTACTGCTCGGGTGGGCGGCACAATGCCCTTTTGATGGCCGTGCTGCCGGCGACCGCCGATCCCGACATCTTCCTATTCATCGCCGCCGTGCAGTTTCCGATCTACATCATCCCGACCTTGTTGCAGCCGCTCTACCGCCGCTTGCTGCCCCGGTGAGGCCGTTGTAACGATCCCGCCACAGGGGAACCTTGGGAGACTTTTCCATGAAGCGCAGACTTCTTCTCGCCACCGCCGCGACGCTGTTCGCGACGCCCGTCTTCGCACAGACCAAGTGGGACATGCCGACCGGCTATCCTGCCACCAACTACCATACCGAGAACATCCAGGCCTTCGCAGACGATGTGAAGAAGGCGACCGACGGCAAGCTCACCATCCAGGTCCATTCCAACGCCTCGCTGTTCAAGGTGCCGGAGATCAAGCGCGCCGTTCAGTCGGGCCAGGCCCAGCTGGGCGAGCTGCTGATGTCGAACCTCGAGAACGAGAACGCGCTGTTCGGCGCCGACGTCGTTCCGTTCCTCGCCTCCTCCTATCCCGAGGCGATGAAGCTGTGGAAGGCGCAGAAGCCGTTCATCGAGAAGAAGCTCGACGCCCAGGGCATGATGCTGCTGTTCGCCGTGCCGTGGCCCCCGCAGGGCCTCTACACCAAGAAGGACGTGAACTCGGCAGCCGACCTCAAGGGCCTGAAGTTCCGTGCCTACAATGTCGGCACGACGCGGCTGGCCGAACTGGCCGGCATGGTGCCCGTCACCATCCAGGCCGCCGACCTGCCGCAGGCGCTGGCGACGGGCGTCGCCAACTCGTTCATCTCGTCGGGTTCGACCGGCTACGACAGCAAGGTCTGGGAATCGCTCGACCATTTCTACGACACCAAGGCCTGGCTGCCGAAGAACATGATCTTCGTGAACAAGGAAGCCTTCGGGAAGCTCGACAAGGCCCAGCAGGACGCGCTGCTCAAGGCGGCCGCCGAAGCCGAGCTGCGCGGCTGGAAGCTCTGCGAGGAGAAGACCAACTGGTACACCGACCAGCTGAAGGCCAAGGGCATGAAGACGCTGGAGCCCTCGCCCCAGCTCATGGCCGACCTCAAGAAGTTCGGCGAGCAGCTCACCAAGGACTGGCTGGCCAAGGCCGGCGCCGAGGGCCAGCAGCTCATCGAAGCCTACAAGAAGCAGTAGTGAGCGATCCTTGCGCCGCTTTCTCGACGCTCTCTACTGGGTCTGCGGCGCTCTCGCCGGGCTGATGCTGATCGCCATCTGCGTCGTCATGATGCTGATGTCGGTCGGCCGCGAGTTCGGCATCAACCTGAAGGGCGGCGACGAGATCTCCGGATGGCTCTGCGCCGCCCTGTGCTTCCTGGGTCTCGCGCACACCTTCAAGCAGGGCGACCTGATCCGCGTCACCCTGCTGGTCGACCGCTTCGAAGGCTCGCGGCGGCGCATCGTCGAACTCGTCGCGCTGTTCACGGGCGGTGCGTTCCTCGCGCTGTTCGCCTGGTTCCTCACCAGGATGGTCTGGGATTCCTGGAGCTTCGCCGAATACGCGCAGGGCGTGATCGCGATCCCGATCTGGATCCCGCAGTCGGCGCTGGCCGTCGGCGTGGTCCTGCTGCTGGTCGCCTTCATCGACGAGTTCGTGCGCGTGCTGATGGGCAACAAGCCCTGCTACATGCGCGATCCGCCGAAGACGGCGGACGAGATCATCGAACGCGCGGCCGAGAGCGGAGTCTGACGATGGACCTGCTGGAGATGGGCCTGCTGCTGCTGGGCGTGCTCGCCCTGCTGCTCGGCGCCGGCGTGTGGATCGCGATGTCGCTGATGGCCTGCGGCTGGGTCTCGCTGCTGCTGGCCGGCAAGATGACGGCGGGCCAGATCCTCGCCACCACGACCTGGGGCGGCGCGAACTCGTGGACGCTGGCCGCCCTGCCGCTGTTCATCTGGATGGGCGAGATTCTGTTCCGGACCAAGCTGTCGGAAGAAATGTTCAGGGGCCTCGCGCCCTGGGTCGGCTGGCTGCCCGGCCGGTTGATGCATGTGAACGTGCTGGGCTGCGGCATCTTCGGCTCGGTCTCGGGCTCGTCGGCCGCGACCTGCGCCACCATCGCCAAGATCGCCCTGCCCGAGCTGAAGCGGCGCGGCTACGACGAGGAGATGAGCCTGGGCTCGCTGGCCGGCGCCGGCACGCTCGGCATCCTCATTCCGCCCTCGATCACCATGGTGGTCTATGCGGTGGCAGCCGAAGTCTCGATCATCCAGGTCTTCCTCGCGGGCTTCATCCCCGGCCTGATCGTGATGGCGCTCTACTCGGGCTACATCATCTGGTGGTCGCTCCGGAACCCCGACAAGACTCCGCCCGACGACCTGAAGCATCTCACATTCAGGGAGCGGTTGAAGGAATCGGCCAACCTCATCCCCTGCACCCTGCTGATCCTGCTGGTCTTCGCCTCGCTGATCTTTGGCTGGGCGACGGCCACGGAATGTGCGGCCTGGGGCGTGATGGGCTCGCTCGCCATCTCGGCCTGGTCGCGCATGCTCACCTGGAAGTCGTTCTGGGAAAGCGTGATGGGCACGGTGCGCCTCACCTGCATGATCATGCTGATCCTCGCGGGCGCGTCGTTCATGGCCGTGGCCATGGGCTATACCGGCGTGCCGCTGGCGCTCGCGGCCTGGGTGAACAGCCTCGGCCTCAGCCCGTTCATGCTGATCGCCGTGCTCACGGTCATGTACATCGTGCTGGGCACCGCGCTCGACGGCATCTCGATGATCCTGCTCACCACCTCGATCGTGCTGCCCATGATCAAGGCCGCGGGCTTCGACCTCGTCTGGTTCGGCATCTTCATGGTGCTGGTGATCGAGATGGCGGAAGTCTCACCGCCGGTCGGCTTCAACCTGTTTGTGCTCCAAGCCATGAGCGGCAAGGACAGCATGTACGTCGCCAAGGCCTCGCTGCCCTTCTTCTTCCTGCTGGTCGCGGCCGTCGCCATCATCACGATCTGGCCGTGGTCGGTCATGGTCCTGCCGAAGCTCGCCTTCCCAGGCTGACGTAGAAGTCGTTCAGAAGATCGAGCACGTCGAGCACGGGAAGGCCCAGCGCCATCTCGATCGCCAGCTTGTACGGTGGCAGGTTGGTGCATTCGAGCACCACCGTATCCACCTCGGGATGTCGCGCCACGAGATCTCGTCCCGCCGCGACTACCTCGCGCTCCACCGTCTCGCGATCGAGCGTCAGCCCGTTGCGCAGGAAGGTGCCGACGAAAGAACTGTCCTCGGGCAATCCCACCACCGGCGTATCGCCCGGCGCACCGACCGCCGCGAAATGAGCCGGCGTCAGGTTCTTCGCCGAGGCGGTGATCACACCGACCTTTCGGCCCTTCAGCTCCTTGATGTGCAACAGCGCCGAGGTTGCCACCGGCACCGGTGACACCGCCGCAAGGTCATCCTGGTAAAGCGCGAGGAACCCGCAACTTGTGCCAAGCCCGACCGCACCCTCCGCCGCCAGCGCCTCGGCATTCGCCTTCAGCGCCGACAGCACGCGCGGCCGGTCGGGATGCGCGGCGACAGCGTCCGCCGAGCCGATGCCTTCCATCTTCCGGAAGATCACCGGGTAATCGTAGGACGCAGCATTGCCGACATCGCCCACGATCCGGGGAAACCGCGTGTCGAGCATCAGGATACCCAAAGGACCACGGGGCGGACGATCAGACATTGCGCCTCGCGATCTCGCGGCCAGCGACATAGCCGAAGGTGAGGCAGGGGCCGATGGTCGTACCGGCGCCGACCGACTTGGTGCCGATGGGGCTGGCCATCGCGATCCCCGCGCAATAAAGCCCGCCGATCACGCTGCGGTCCGGCCGCAGCACGCGGCAATGCCGGTCCGTGCGCGGGCCGCCCTTGGTACCGAGGCTCACATAGAGGAAGGGTGCGGCGTAGAACGGCCCCTGCTCGACCGTGCCGAGCGCGCGGTTCTTCGTGTAGAAGCGCTCCCACACCGTCTCGCCACGATGAAAGTCGCGATCGACGCCTTCCTTCGACCAGCCGTTGAAGCGATCGACGGTAGCGCGCAGCGCCGCGGGATCGAGGCCGATCTGGGCGGCCAGCGCCTCGAGCGTATCGGCCTTGCGGATGAAGCCCTTCTCCTTCGAGCCGAAATGCATGGAGAGCGTCATCGCCCTGGCATAGCGAGAGTCGAAGATGCGCCACGCCGGAAGATGCAGATGACGTCCATCGGGCCCGCGCTCGTCGATCGCGACGCCGAGCGCCGGACTGCCTTCGCTCACGAAGCGGCGGGCGTCACGGTTCACCAGGATGACGTGCGGCGCGTAGGTCTCGAGCAACGGCTGGGCATGGCGGCGGCCTTCGTAGATCGTGAAGGTCGCGGGCGAGATCAGTGCCTGGTCCATGTGCGCCAGCTCGGCACCGACCTCGGCCGCCATCACCTGGCCGTCGCCGGTATTGGTGTCGGGCGCGCCGGTAAGGTCGATGCCGGGGAAATGCTTTTCCATCAGATCGCGGTTCCAGTCGAAGCCACCGGTCGCCAGCACCACGCCACGTGCCGCCCGGATCGTTCGCCGTTCGCCGCCGACCGTGGCCTCGACGCCCGCCACCGCGTCGCCGTCCATCACCAGCCGATGGACCGGCGCTTCGAGTTCGATGCGGCAGCCCTTGTCGAGGCAACCGCGCACCAGCCCGACGACCAGCGCATTGCCCGCCCCCACCCGCGCCGTCAGCAGGCGCCAGAGCAGGGTCGGCGCCATGCCGAGCGCGCCGCGCACCGGATTCTTGAGGACGCCGTCGACCAGCTCACGATAGGTGAAGAGCTGCGTCTTCACCGACGCTCGAACCCGGTTCCACCAGCGGCCGAGCAGGAACTTGCTGATCGGCGTGGTCGAGACCATGCGGCCGAACGGCTTGCCGCCGGGCAGATCGGAATAGGGATCGGGATGGTTGACCAGTTCGAAGCGCAGCGGCGTCTCGTCTTCGAGGAAGCGCAGCATGGGCGCGGACTGTTCCGCAAGCACCTGCCACAGCTCGTGCTCGCTCTCCTCCCATCCGGGTGGCGCCGCGCCCTTGATGTAGCGCATCGTCTCCTCGGCCGAATCCTCGATGCCCGCCGCCTTCATGTGATGGTTGCCCGGCACCCAGGTGCCGGCGCCCGACATCGCCGTGGTGCCGCCGAGCCAGCGCGACTTTTCCAGCACGATCACCCGTGCACCGCCATGTGCCGCCGCAAGGGCCGCCGACAGGCCGGCCGCGCCCGAGCCGACCACGATGACGTCGCAGTCCATGGCGCTTGCGCGCGCTACTTCGGCGGCTCGGGCCAATTCTTCTGCGCCCCGCGCACGCTCTCGAACCAGTGCGACAGGCGCATCACGCCGGAATCGTCGAAGCGCCGGCCCGCGATCTGCAGGCCGATCGGCTTGCCTTCCTTCGTGTAGGCGCAGTTGATCGACGAGGCCGGCTGTTCGCTCATGTTGTAGGGCATGGTGAAGGAGATGTGCTCGAGCGGGCGGTTCACGTCGTTGGTCGGCGTCTCCCACTCCGCGCGGTAGGTCGGCACCGGCGAGACCGGCGACAGCACGAAATCGAACGGCTGCGTGGCGCGCGTCGTGGCGGCGCGGATGGCCATGTAGTTGTTCACGCCGCGGATCACCTGGGCGCCCGAGACGTCGGCGCCGCCGCGGCACCAGTCGGCGATGAAGGGCAGCACCTTCGCCTGCTTGGCGTGGCTCAGCGCCGAGAAATCGACCCAGCTCCGCACCCGCCAGAACAGGTCCTGCAGGTGCAGCATCTCGGGCGACAGGAACGGCGCCACCGGCTCGATATGCGCGCCCGCGTCGGCGAACAATTTTGCGGCCGCCTCGATCGCCTCCTTGACCTCGGGATCCACCGGCAGGCCCGAGCCGGCGTCGAGATGCAGGCCGATCTTCAGGCCTTTGGGCGACAGCGGCGCGGCGTTCCAGTCGATATCAGCCGGCGGCAGGTTCATGTGATCGCGCGCATCGGGCTTCGACAGCTCGCCCATCAGCAGCGCGGCGTCCGCGACGGTGCGCGTCATCGGCCCGATGGCGCGGCCGAAGAACGGCGGATCGACGGCTATGCGGCCGAGGCTGGGCTTCAGGGTGAAGATGCCGTTCCAGCTCGCGGGCAGGCGGACCGAGCCGCCGATGTCCGTGCCAAGATGCAGCGGACCATAGCCCGCCGCCGCCGCCGCCCCCGCACCCGCGCTGGAGCCGCCCGGATTCCAGTCGAGGTTCCACGGGTTGCGCGTCAACGGATGGAAGGAGCTGCGGCCCGAGGAGAGCATGCCGTAATCGGGCATGGTGGTCTTGGCGAGGATCACCGCGCCCGCCTCGCGCACCCGTGCCGAGGCCGGCGCATCGGCCGCCGCCGGCACCAGGTCGGTCGCTGCCGTGCCGAGCGGCACCGGCACGCCCTTGGTGGCGATGTTCTCCTTGATGGTGATCGGCACGCCATCGAGCGCGCCCTGCGGCATGCCCTTCTGCCAGCGCGCCTCGGACGCCTTCGCCGCCTTGCGCGCGCCCTCGAAATCCGGCGCGTAGAGGGCCTTCAGCTTCGGCTCCCAGGCCTCGATGCGGGCGATCACGGCGTCGGTCGCCTCGACGGGCGACAGGGACTTGGATTTGTAGGCGGCGAGCAGCTCGCCCGCTGTCATGTCATGCAATGCGGTCATGGGGATGAAGGTACACGATTTTTCGAAAGAGGGTTTCCGAATGGCGCTCTGTGCATACCCCTGCAAAACGCCCACCAGAGTGGCCTTCGTTCCGTCGCGAATCGCAGATAGGCTGAAGCGATGGTCTACATCGAACTGCTGGTCGCCGTCGCCCTCATCTTCATCAATGGAATTCTTGCAATGTCGGAACTGGCCGTCGTCTCGGCGCGGCGGGGCCGTCTCAAGGCAATGGCCGATGGGGGTTCGCGCGGCGCGGCGGCGGCGATGCGGCTGGCCGACGATCCCGGCCGCTTCCTCTCGACCGTGCAGATCGGCATCACCCTGGTCGGCATCCTGGCCGGCGCTTTCTCCGGCGCGACCCTCGGCGCGCGCCTCACGACATTCCTCTCCGACAGCGGCATGCCGCTGCGTTTCGCCGAGCCGCTGGCCTATGGCGGCGTCGTCGCCCTCATCACCTATCTCTCTCTGATCATCGGCGAGCTGGTGCCGAAGCAGATCGCGCTGCGCAACGCCGAGGCCGTTGCCTCGACCGTCGCGCCCGGCATGACTCTCCTCGCGCGCATCTCCGCACCGCTCGTCTGGGTGCTCGACATCTCGGGCAAGACGATCCTCGGCCTGCTGGGCGGACGCCAAGGCGGCGACTCATCGGTCACAGCGGAGGAGATCAAGGCGCTGATCGCCGACGGTGAATCCTCCGGCGCCATCGAGCCGCGCGAACGCGGCATGATCAGCGGCGTCATGCGCCTCGGCGACCGGCCGGCGCGCGCCGTGATGACGCCGCGCCACGACCTCGACCTCGTCGACCTGTCGCTCGAGCCGGCGGCCCTGCTGCAGACGCTCCAGTCGAGCGTGCACTCCCGCCTGCCCGCCTGGGACCCGGGCGAGAGCCGGATCGCCGGCATCGTCCGCAAGAACGACGTGCTGGATGCCTTCATCCGCGAAGGCACCGCCGATCCGCGCACGCACGTGAAGCCCGCGCCCATCGTTCTCGACTCCATGGGCGCCTTCGACGTGCTCGACACGCTGAAGAACTCCGCCGCCCACATGGTGCTGGTGCAGGACGAGTACGGCGAGCTTCTGGGCATCGTCACGACCGCCGACATCCTGGAAGCGATCGTCGGTGCTTTCGAAACCGACGAGGGCCCGGCCGAACCGCAGGCCAAGGAGCGCGAGGACGGATCGTGGCTGGTCGCGGGCGCGATGCCGGCCGACGAACTCGTCGAGCTGCTGGGCATCACCGCAAAGCGCACCGCCGACTTCCACACCGCCGCCGGCATGGTCCTGGCCGCGATGCGCCGCCTGCCCAAGGAAGGCGACACGGTCGACGTCGGCGGCTGGCGCTTCGAGGTTTTAGACATGGACGGCCGCCGCATCGACAAGCTTCTGGCGACGCGCGTGACGACGGTGCATCGGGCGGTGAAGAGCTGATCCTGGAGCGTTGCTCGATGACGACTGGCGGGGTTGCCTTGTCGTTATAATATAATTACACTGTATGTCTGACCTGCGCTTCGAGTGGGATTCTCGCAAATCGGCGAGCAATGTCCGGAAGCATAAGGTGACATTCGAAGAAGCTCGCTCGGCCTTTGTAGATCCTCATGGTTTGGTGATCGACGATCCCGACCATTCGCAAGAGGAAGAACGGTTCATTCTACTGGGCCTGAGCCACAACTTGCGTCTTCTCGTCGTCTGCCACGTGTTCCGGGCGCAAGTCGTTCGCATCATATCCGCCCGCAAGGCAACACCCCGTGAAGCCGCTACTTATCGAAGGAACATATGAAGATGCGTAAGGAATATGACTTCTCATCCAGCCGCAAAAACCCCCATGCGGCGCGCTTGAAGAAGCAAGTGACGATCCGGCTCGACGAAGAAGCGATCAGCTACTTCAAGGCCGTCTCCACGGAAGTCGGTATCCCGTATCAGAGTCTGATCAACCTCTACCTTCGCGATTGTGTCGCCACGAAACGCCGGCCGCATCTCGACTGGCGCGGACGATGATGGGGAAATCGGCCCTTATCGCCGCCGTTCTGGTCCTTCCCTGCTGTATCGCCGCAGCCGCCGACTGCGACGCCTGCCCGATTTTTCCCCGCTTCCCTCCTCCGGGCCATCGGCTAAGGTAGCCGTAACAAATCCTTAACAAAGCCTGAGGAAACGCGATGAAGATGTTTGGCCTTGCCGGCGCGGCGCTGGCTGCCTGGCTCGTGGGATTGGCGTCGGCGCGGGCCGCGGACCCGATCAACGTCTACACGATCTGGCCGGAGAACTATGCCCGGCCGATGTTCCAGGAGTTCGAGAAGCAGACCGGCATCAAGGTCAACTTCCTGCGCTTCTCCTCGGGCGAGGCACTGGCCCGCGTCATGGCCGAGAAGAACAACCCGCGCATCGACGTGCTGTTCGGCGGCCCGGTCGAGACCTTCGCCGCCGGCATCAAGGAGGGCATCTTCGCGCCCTACAAGCCGCCGTCGTTCGACAAGCTGCCGGCGCGCTTCAAGCAACCCGACGGGATGTGGACGGCGATTGCCGACGACCCGCTGGTCTTCATGACGAACGGCGCCTTCCTCAAGACCAACAACCTGAAGCCGCCGGCCTCGTGGAATGACCTGCTGAACCCGGCCTACAAGAACGGCCTGCAGATGGCCGATGCCCGCACCTCGGGCACCGCCGTTACCCGCATCTTCTCGGTGCTGGAGGTCAACGGGCGCAACGAGGACAAGGCTTTCGACTACCTGAAGAAGCTGCGCCAGAACGTGCAGGTCTATACCAAGAGCGGCGGCGGCGGCACTTTGCCGACCGGCCTCGGCCAGGCGGCGGGCGGCATCTTCTTCATCGTCGACGCGCTCGAGACCAAGGCCAAGGGCTACGACGTGGTGATCTCCTTCCCGAAGGAAGGGATCGGCACCTCGGCCGAGGCGATCGCGCTGATCAAGGGCGCCAAGAATCCCGAGGGCGGGAAGAAGCTGATCGACTTCGCCACCAGCCCGGCGATGCAGTCCAAGCTCGCCGAATACAAGGTGAACTTCGTGCCCGCCCATCCCGACGTGAAGACCGAGGCGTCGCTGGCCGAGGTGCTGAAGGACGCCAAGATCTTTCCGATCGACGAGGATTATGCCGGCGCCAATCGCAAGCGCGTCATCGAGCGCTGGGTGAAGGAAGTGCTGCCGGCACAATAAATCGTGGCGCAGGCTCAATCCGCCTCGTGGCGCCGGGTCGCCGGCGATCCCGCCCTGCTGGGCACGATCGCCGCGATCTGGATTCTGCTCCTGCTGTTCGTGCTGTTCCCGCTCGCGCATCTGCTGGAACGCACTTTCGTCGACGAGAACGGCCTGACGCTCGCGCCGCTGCTGGAGAGCGTGCGCGACCCCGGCCACCAGGCGGCCTTCGTGAACAGCCTGATCCTGGCAACGGCCGTCGGTGTGTGGGGCACGGCGCTGGGGTTCCTGTTCGCCCTCACCGCGGTACGCGGCGGCCTCGGCCGGCACTGGCTCACCGTGCTCGACGCGGCGGCCCTGCTGCCGCTGGTGTCGCCGCCGTTCACCACCTCGATCTCGATCATCTTCTCGTTCGGCCCGAAGGGCTTCATCACCCATGACCTGCTGGGCCTCGCCAATGCCTCGGTCTACGGATTCTGGAGCACCTGCTTCGCCGAGACGCTGACCTATTTCCCGATCGCCTACCTGACCCTGCGGCCGATCCTGGCGGCGATCGATCCCAACCTGGAGGAGATGGCGCTGAGCCTCGGCGGCTCGCGCTGGCGCATCTTCCGCACCGTGACGGTGCCCTTGGCGGTGCCCGGCTTCGCCAACGCCTTTCTGCTGCTGTTCGCCGCCTCGCTGGCCGACTTCGCGACACCGCTGATCCTGGCGGGCAACGCATTCCCGGTGCTGCCGACGCAGGCCTATCTGCAGATCACCGGCCTGTTCGACTTCAAGGGCGGCGCGGTTCTGTCGCTGATCCTGCTGCTGCCGGCCGCGGCGGTCTTCGTCGCCCAGCGTTACTGGGTGGGACGGCGCACCTACGTCACCGTCACCGGCAAGGTCGGCCAGCGGTCGCGGAACCGGACCATGGCACCCGGCGTCGCCGCCCTGCTCTGCGCCGCCTGCTTCGCGGTCGCGGCCCTCATCGCCTATTTCTACGCGCTGCTGCTGATCGCCTCGCTGGTCGTGGCTTTCGGCGCCAACAACAGCTTCACCTTGCACCATTACGAGGTGATCTTCACCGAAGGCCTGCCGGCGATCCGCGACACGCTCGTCATCGCCGCGATCGGCATGCCGCTGGGCGGCCTCTACGGCGTGCTGGTCGGCTACCTGATCGCCCGCCGCCGCTTTCCCGGCCGGCGCGCGATGGAGATCGTGGCGATGATCAACTACGCGCTGCCCGGCACCATCGTGGGCATCGCCTATCTCATCGCCTTCAACGATCCGCCGCTGGCCCTGACCGGCGGCGCGCTGATCATCGTGGCCTGCTACGTGTTCCGCTACAGCCCCACCGGTATCCGCGCGACCGTGGCGCTGCTGGAACAGATCGACCGCAGCCTCGAGGAGGCGTCGGCGAGCCTTGGCGCCGGCACCCGCGAGACCTTCCGGCGAGTGACCCTGCCGCTGATCGCGCCGGCTTTCTTCGCGGGCCTTGGCGTGGTGTTCATCCGGTCCATGACGGCGATCAGCGCCACCATCTTCCTGGTGTCGATCAGCTGGATGCTGATCACGGTGCGCATCCTGGAGAACATGACGGAAATGGCGCTGGGCCCGGCCGCCGCCTTCTCGGTCTTCGTGATCGTCGTGGTGTTCGCCGTCGTGGCCGGCCTCAGCGCCGTGCTGGCGCGCCTGCGCGCGCCCACCGGCGGCACGGCCGCCCGCAGCTTCCTCGGAGGGTAAGGCGCATGACGCCCGTCAGCATCAAACTCGACCGCGTCTCCAAGCACTTCGACCATACGGTGAAGGGCCAGGTCTATGCCGTGCGCGACGTCAGCCTCGAAGTGGCCGACGGCGAGCTGCTGACATTGCTCGGCCCCTCCGGCTGCGGGAAGTCAACGACCCTGCGCATGATCGCCGGCTTCGAGGAGCCCGATGAGGGCACGATCCTGATCGGCGGAAAGGACGTTACCCACGTCATGCCCAACAAGCGTGGCATCGGCTTCGTCTTCCAGAACTACGCGCTGTTTCCGCATCTCTCGGTGTTCGAGAACGTGGCCTATGCGCTTCAGGTGCAGGGCCGCGATGCCGCCTCGATCGCCCGCTCGGTCTCCGAGGTGCTGGAACTGGTCGGCCTCGCCAGGTACGAGCGCCAGCAGCCGCACCAACTCTCGGGCGGCGAACAGCAGCGCGTCGCGCTGGCCCGCGCAGTGGTCTTCGAGCCGAAGGTCCTGCTGTTCGACGAGCCGCTCAGCAACCTCGACGCCAAGCGCAGGGTCGAGATGCGCGACGAGATCCGCAGCCTTCAGAAGCGCATCGGCATCTCGACCGTCTACGTGACCCACGACCAGGAGGAGGCGATGGCGATCTCCGACCGCATCGCCGTGATGGACCAGGGCGTCGTGGTGCAGGAAGGCGACGCGGAGAGCCTCTACTACCGTCCCGCGACCGAGTTCGTCGCCCGCTTCATCGGCCGCGCCAACATCCTGGACGGCAAGGTGATCTCGGCGACCGAGGTGGAGATCGAAGGGCTGCGCCTCCGCGTCGCGACACGACGCGCGCCGGGCGAGGTCGTGCGGCTCGTGATCCGGCCGGAGATGATCGAACTCTCGTCCGAGCCGGGACCGGGCCGCATCGAGGAGCGCACGTTTCTCGGCGAAAAGACCGATTACAGGGTGAAGCTCGGCGCCGAGACCTTGCAGATCACCGCCACCGATCACTATCGCCGCACACCGTTCGATGTCGGCCAGCCCGTGTCGCTCCACTTCCACGCCGGCGCTATCCATGTGATCGACGGACACTGACCGGCCGGCTGACAGGTTCCCGCCGCCACAAAGCTATTCGACAAAATATCGTGGTAATTGGCCTATCTTGAACGTTGAACGAATTCCCAATATCGTAAAGTTGCAACTGTTGGGGGTCGCATGGCTGGATCACCGTTCGTCCTGGGCAGAAGGCGCTTCACCGCCGTCGGCATGACCGCCTCCGCTTTTTCTACGACCGGCGTCGCCCACGCGCAGTCCGCCGATTCCTACCCGAACAAGCCGATCCGTCTCGTCATCCCCTTCCCGCCCGGCGGCGCCACCGACATCGTGGGCCGGCTGGCGGGCAGGCATCTCGGCGAGGCCTTCAAGCAGCCGGTCGTGGTCGACAACAAGCCGGGCGCCGGCGCCGCCATCGGCGCCGAAATCGTCGCAAGGTCGGCGCCCGACGGCTACACGCTGTTCACCGGCTCGCCCTCCTCGCTCACGATCAACCAGAGCCTCTACGACAACCTGCCCTACAAGCCCGCCACCGACTTCGCGCCGATCAGCGTCGTCGCCAACACGCCCGGTGTGCTGGCCGTGAACCCCAAGGTGCCGGCCGCGACCCTGCAGGAACTGATCGCGCTGGCGAAGTCCAAGCCCGGCAAGCTGACCTACGCCTCCTCCGGCAATGGCAACTTCCAGCACCTCGTTGCCGAACTTCTCAAGGGCAAGGTCGGCATCGACGTCGTGCACGTACCTTACAAGGGCAGCGCCCCGGCCCTGGCAGACACGGTATCGGGCCAGGTCGACATGATCATCGACGTGGTGCCTTCGGCCGCGCCGCTGGCGCAAAGCGGCAAGCTGCGCGCATTGGCCGTGACCACCGCCAGGCGCTCCGAACTGATGCCCGATGTGCCGACGCTCGACGAGCTGGGCGTTTCCGGCTTCGATGCCAGTTCGTGGTACGCGCTGGTCGCCCCGGCTGGAACGCCGCCCGCCATCCTCGACAAGCTCGCCGGCGAGATCACCCGCATGGTGAAGACACCGGAGATGCGCGCCGAACTGCTGAAGCTCGGCGCCGCACCGGTCGGCAACACGCCGGTTGAGGCCAAGGCCTTCATCGACGCCGAGGCCGCGCGCTGGGGCGCCCTGATCCGCGCCAACGGCATCAAGCCCGACTGACGCGAGGCAAGCCCCGCCGTGGCCCGCCTTTTTCCCGATTACGAGCCGGTCGGCGTCGTGCCGGCCGCGCTGCTGCCGCTGACGCCGGATCTCGCGATCGACGAGCCGACCTTGCGGCGGCACATCGGCGACATCGCGGCGACCGAGGGCATCAGCTCGATCCTGGTGGGTGGCGTGGCGCAGGAAGGCTATGCGCTCAGCGCCGACGAGCATGCGCGCATCATCGACATCATGGCCGACGAGGTCGGGGACCGCGTGCCGCTGATGCACGGGATCGTCGCGGAGAGCGGCGCCGATGCGGCAGCGAAGGCGCGCGACGCCGATCGCGCCGGCGCCTCCTGCCTGCTGGTCTTCCCGCCGGCGCAGTTCGCGCGCGGCTCGCAGGCCAGGCCCGAGATGGTGATCGCGCATTACCAGGCGATCGCCGCGGCGACCGACCTGCCGCTGCTGGTCTTCCAGTACGAGATGAGCACCGGCCAGGGCCATTCGCTCGAAACGCTGGTGAAGCTGGTCGAGACTGTGCCGTCGGTGCGGGCGATCAAGGATCGCTGCAACCATCCGGTGATGCACGAACAGACCATCCGCACCATGCAGTCGATGAAGCGACCCGTGCACGTACTGACGACGCACAGTGCCTGGCTGCTGAGTTCTCTGGTACTGGGTTGCAACGGCATGCTGTCGGGCGCCGGCAGTGTCTTCGCCGCCGATCACGTGGCGCTGTGGAACGCCGTGCAGCGAGGGGACCTCACCGCCGCCCGCGCCATCAGCGACCGGCTCCACGACCTCAATGTCTGTTTCTACGGAAGCCCGATCGTCGACATGTTCACGCGCATGAAAGAGGCGCTGGTCCTGCAGGGCCGCTTTCCTTCGGCGGCGGTGCGCCCGCCGTGGCTGCCCGTTTCCGCGGACGAACGAGACGCCATTCGCGCGGCGCTCGACAAAGCCGGCCTGCTGGGCCGACGCAACATGAAGAATGGAAAGGATAACAGGCCATGACCGACATGGAGCCCGTGGTCGCGCGGCTTTCGGAAGCCAAGGAAGTGAGCTTCGGACCGACCGCCTTCTATCGCCGCCTGGTCGCCGGAGGCGACGTGCCGCTGGTGACCGGCGTGCAGACCTGCCAGCCCGGCTACTCGACGGCCCTTCATTCGCACCCCTATGTCGAGGTGCTGTTCGTGCTAGAGGGCGAGAGTGTCGTCTGGCAGGACGGTCGCGAGGACAAGGCGCAGCATCTGCGAACGGGAGACATGGTGGCCCTGCCGCCCGGCATTCCCCACGCCTTCCGCAACCCAGGCCCCGGCGTGCTCAACATGCTGGGCATCCACTGCTCTCCCGACAGGGTCGTGAACTACGCCAATGGCGGCAGAACGCTGGCCGATGGCTATGCGGTCTATGACGCCAAGGGCGAGGTGGTGTCCGGCACATGAACGGCCAGCGCATCGACGAGCGCCCGAGGTCGGCCACCGGTGAACCCATCGTGTGGCGCGGCCTGACCGCAACGGAAATCCGCCAGCAATACGACATGCGGGTGGCCGTGCCCGATGGCGAGAAGTTCACGCGACGCCGCGTGGCGCGCAGCGTGCCGATCCGCGCGACGCATCCCGGCTCGCGCGATCTGCGATACGGCGCCGGCCCGCGCCAGATGCTCGATATCTACGAAGCGCCGGGCAGCGGCTCCGAGGGCGATGGGCCGATCGTGATGTTCTTCCACGGCGGCGCCTGGCGATACCAATCCAAGGAGGGCTTCGCGTTCGTCGCACCGCCACTCACCCGCACGGGTGCAACTGTCGTGGTGCCGGGCTTCGACCTGCATCCCGAAGTCACCGTTCCGCAGATGATGGAGCAGGCACGCGAGGCCATCGCCTGGGTAGTACGCACCCTGAACCCCGAGGGTACGCGGCGGTTGGTGGTGGCCGGCCATTCCTCGGGCGCGCAGCTCGCCGGAATGGCGCTCGCCTGGAATTTCGAGACGGTCGGCCTGCGCTATTCACCTGTCGACAGCGCGCTCCTGATCAGCGGCTCCTACGACATGGAACCGCACCGTCATCACCCGCGCTACGCCGACCTCGGCCTCGACGAGGACATGGTCCTCGCCATAAGCCCGGCCAGCAATCCGCCGCTCGACAGCCTGATGCCTCTGGTGCTCGCCGTCGGCGCCGAGGAGACCGCGGGGTATGTGCGCCAGACCCTCGCCTTCCGCGACAAGTGCATATCGCGTGGCCATCCGGTGCTGGTGCTGCAGAGCCCCGGCGACCATCACTACTCGGTGGTCGAGCAGCTCGCCGAACCCGACCATCGCATCACCCGCGCCCTGATCGACCTCGCCCACGGCCGCCCGTTCAAGAGCGGGCTTTAGAGCGTTTCACGTTTTGACGTGAGCATATCCGGCGTTTTGGATGTAGTT
>CAMFGZ010000038.1 GCA_945952105.1 uncultured Rhodospirillaceae bacterium
CAGCTACATCCAAAACGCCGGATATGCTCACGTCAAAACGTGAAACGCTCTAACCGCCGATCATCCAATTGCGATCCTTCTCAGGCAGCGAGCACGCAACGCACCGCGTGGGAGGCCTCGACGTCACGCAGCGACGGGATCGCGGTCGTACAATCGGGACGGACGAACTTGCAGCGCGGCGCGAAGCTGCAGCCAGCCGGAACCTGCGCGAGGTCGGGGGGCGCGCCCGAAATCGATTCGAGGCGCTGGCCGCGCATGCCGTCGTGCACCGTCGAGGCCAGCAGGCCGCGGCTGTAAGGATGCTGCGGCGCGTCGACCATGCGCTCGACCGGCGCCATCTCCACGAGCTTGCCGGCATACATGACGCCGATCCGGTCGGAGACCTCGACGGCCACGCCGATATCGTGGGTGACGAAGATGACCCCGAGATTGAATTCGCGCTGCAGCTCGCGGATCAGCAGCAGCACCTGGATCTGCACCGTGGCATCGAGCGCCGTTGTCGGCTCGTCGGCCAGCAGCAAGGTCGGATTGCAGGACAGCGCGAGCGCGATCATGGCACGCTGGCGCATGCCGCCCGACATTTCGTGGGGATAGGCTTTCAGGCGAGTCGCCGGCGAGGGAATGCGCACCATCTCCAGCAGGTCCTTGGCGCGCTTCCACGCCTCGGTCTCGCTCTTGCCGGTATGCCGGCGCACCGTCTCGGCGATCTGCTGGCCGATGGTGAAGACCGGATCGAAAGCCGTCGCCGGCTCCTGGAAGATCATCGAGACCCGCTGGCCGCGCAGGTCGGACAGCGCCTTGGGTCCCATCTCGAGGACCTCGTCGCCCTGCAGCTTGATGCTGCCGGACCAGCGCGTGCGATGCTCGGGATGCAGCCGCAGGATCGAGCGCAGGGTGACGCTCTTTCCCGAGCCGGATTCGCCCAGGATGCCCAGCGTCTCGCCGCGCGCGAGGTCGAAGCTGACGCCGTTGACGGCGTGCACGGTGCGGTCGGGCGTCACGAAGGTGACGTGGAGGTCGCGGACCTCGAGGAGGTTGGTCTTGTCGGTCATGCGGCCATCGCCCTGGAATGGCCGGAGCCCGCCACGCGCATGTGGCAGGCCACGGCCTGGTGTGCGGCATCCGCCAGCAGCGGCTCGGTGCGGGCGCAGACGTCTTCGGCGAAAGGACAACGCGTGCGGAAGCGGCAGCCCGAGGGCGGGTCGATGGGATTGGGCGGATCGCCCTGGATCGGCGCTTCCCTGGTCCGCTTGCGCGGGTCCATCGACGGCCGCGCCGACAGGAGTGCCCGCGTATAGGGATGCTGCGGATTGCCGTAGATCGCGTCGACCGGCCCGATCTCGACGATCTTGCCGAGATACATGACCAGCACGCGGTCGCTGAGATACTGCACCACGTTGAGGTCGTGGCTGATGAAGACATAGGTGAGGTCGAGCTCGGTCTTGAGATCGACCAGCATGTTCAGCACCTGCGCCTCGACCGACTTGTCGAGCGCCGACACCGCCTCGTCGAGGATGATCAGCCGCGGCCGGAGCGCCAGGGCGCGGGCAATGTTCACGCGCTGGCGCTGGCCGCCCGACAGTTCGTGCGGATAGCGCGTGGCGTAGTTCGCCGGGTCGAGGCCGACCTTGCTCAAAAGATCGCGGACGCGTTCGCGGGCTTCGGCCGCCGGCAGGCCGTGCGCGCGCGGCGCGAAGGCCAGGGTCTCGGCGATGGTCAGGCGCGGATTGAGCGAGGCGTAGGAATCCTGGAACACCATCTGCACCTGGCGGCGCAGCTCGTTCACCGTGATGCCGTGTGGTTCGTCGACCGGATCTCCGTCGAGCACCATCGTGCCCTTGTCAGGCTTGATGAGGCGGATCAGCAGCCGCGCCACGGTGGACTTGCCGCAGCCCGATTCGCCCACGACCCCCAGGGTCTCGCCCTTGGCGACCGAGAGGGTGAGATCGTCGACGGCGCGCACGACCTTGGTGGTGCGGCCGAGCAGGCCGCCCGCCACCGGAAAGTGCTTGCGCAGGCCGGTGGCCAGCAGGAGCGGCTGGGCCGGGCCGCCGCGATCCTGGATGGGAAGCAGCGTGTCCATGTCAGGCCTTCACATCCATGGCCGCGCGCAGGCCATCGCTCATCAGGTTGAAGCAGATCGAGGTGATGAAGATCATCACACCCGGCAGCGCCGCGAGGACTGGATTGACGTAGATCGCCTGCCGCAGCGTGTTCAGCATCAGGCCCCATTCCGGCTCCGGCGGCTTGACGCCCAGACCGAGGAAGCTGAGGCCGGCGGCGAGGATGATCGCCACACTGATCAGCGAGGTCGCATAGACCAGGATCGGTCCCAGCACGTTGCCCAGCACGTGGACCCGCACAATGGTGAAGGCCGAGGCGCCGCTCGCCTTGGCCGCGTCGACGAAGTCGAAGCCGCGCACCTGCGTGGTGACGCTCTCCGAGACGCGGCAGATCGGCGGGATGAACACGAGGGTGAGCGACAGCAGCGTGTTCTCCGTGCCCGCACCCATCGCGCCCGACAGTGAGATCGCCAGCAGGACCGACGGGAAGGCGTAGAACACGTCCATGACGCGCATGATCGCCATGTTGGTCTTGCCGCCGACGAAGCCCGCGAGGATGCCCAGGCTGCCGCCGATCAGCAGGGCGCAGACGACCGGCGTCACGCCCATGAACAGCGACAGCCGGCCGCCGTAGATCAGTCGGGCGAACATGTCTCGGCCCAGCTCGTCGGTGCCCAGCCAGTGGTTGGGCGAGCCGATCGGATAGAGCCGCCGGATCATCGACGTCTTGTAGGGATCGGCGAGGTTGAGATAGGGCGCGGCCATTGAGGCCAGCACCAGCAGGATCAGGACGGCCGCACAGACGAGCGTGACCGGATCGCGCCGCAGGCGGCGGCCAACCGATTGCCAGTAGCCGCGTCCGGCGGCGGTGGGCTTCGGCGCAATCAGGACGGCGCCGCCGACGTCGAGCGAGGGACTTTGGAGGGCCATGGGTTCAGCCTCGCTTGATGCGCGGATCGACCATGGTCTGGATGATGTCCACGGTCAGGTTGAGCAACATGAAGAAACCGGCGAGCACGAGCGTCGTGCCCTGCAGGATCGGCAGGTCGCGGCGGAAGATGGCGCTGTTCAGCAGGAAGCCGGTGCCCGGCCAGGCAAACACCGTCTCGATCAGGATCGAGCCGCCGATCAGGTTGCCGGCCTGCAGGCCCATGACGGCGAGACAGGTCGGCGCGGCGTTCTTCAGCACATGGAACAGGATCCGGCTGTCGCGCATGCCCTTGGCCTGCAGCGCCGTCACGAACTCCATGTTCAGCGTTTCCTTTACGGTCGAGCGCACCGTGCGGGTGACGACGCCGAGCGGGATCACCGACAGAGCGATGGTCGGCAGGACCATGTGAGCGAGGTGCGCGCGGTCGAACTGCCAGCCCGTGGAATTCTCCGGCCCGATGCCCATCGGCGGCAGCGCACCCAGCTCCACCGCGAAGATGATGACCAGCACGATGGCCAGCCAGAAATGCGGGACGCTGACGCCGATCAGTGAGATCAGCGTCACCAGCCGGTCGACGATACGCGACTTCGCATAGGCCGCGGCCGTCCCCAGGATCACCGCCAGGGTGAAGGCGAACAACGTCGCGGCGATGGCCAGGATGATGGTGTTGCCGAAAGCGCTGCCGACTTCGCTCGCGACCGAGCGGCCAGTGCCGATCGAGGTGCCGAGGTCGCCGGTCAGCGTCACACCCAGCCAGCGCAGGTACTGCACCGGCAGCGGCTTGTCGAAGCCGTAATATTCCTTGAGCTTGTCGACGACTTCCTTCGGCGCATCCGGCGGAACGATCGCCGAGATCGGATCGCCCGGCGCCAGATGCACCAGCGCGAAGACGAGCAGCGAGACGCCGAAGGCGACGGGGACGAGGTAGATCAGGCGGCGTAGGGCGTAGAGGAGCATTGCGGCCCGCCTCTCTTCGATGCGTGTTGCACTACTTGATTTCGATCGGCGTCAGGTCCTGGAACCAGCTCTGCGCCTGCACGAAGCCCTTCACCTTGGGGCTCATGGCGCGCGGATTGAGGTCGTGCGCGATCCAGATCCAGTAGGACTGGTCGACAATGTAGCCGTGCACGTCGGCCAGGGCCTTGGACTGCTCGGCCTTGTCGAAGCTCGTATGCGCCTTGTTGATCATCGCATCGAGTTTCTCGTCCTTCAGGATGCCCCAGTTCGCGCCGACCGGCGGCACGAAGTTGCTGTTCATCAGGCGCGTGAAGGCCGAGTAGGGATCGACCGTGGCACGGCTGATGTTGATGCCGTTGACGCCGGCCTTCTTTGCATTCTCGCCGGTCACCGGCTGGAAGGCGAAGGTCACCAGCGCGTTCCATTCCATCACCTCGAACGAAGTGTCGAAGCCCACGGCGTTCAGGTTCTCCTGCACGTATTCGTTCATCGGCAGCGGCAGCATCTGGCCCGAGCCCGAGGTCGAGATGGCGATCCGGATCTTGGGCTTCTTGGTGGCGCTGTAGCCCGCCTCCGCCAGCAGCTTCCTGGCCGCCGCCGGATCGTACTTGATGTCGAAGCTGGGCGAGCCGAACCAGGGATGGCCGGGATAGACATGGCCCTTCGACTCGATCATCAGCCCGCCCAGCAGCTTGTTGATGCCGGCGCGATCAATCGCGAGGTTGGCCGCCTTGCGCACCCGGATATCGGTCCAGGGCGAGCCCTCGATCATGCTGGGCTGATAGGCCCAATTGTGCGGATACTTGTTGGTGACGATGGTCATGCCGCCCTGCTTGAGGCGCGGGATGGCATCGGGCGCGGGCACCTCGATCCAGTCGACCTGGCCGGCGAGAAGGGCTGCCGTCCGGGTCGCGGCTTCCGGCATCGGGAACAGGATCACCTTGTCGAGCTTCGGCACGCGCGCCTTTTCCCAGTAGTCGGCGTTGCGCGAGAGTTCCATGCGCTCGCGCGGCACGACGCGATCGACCTTGAACGGGCCGGTGCCCGACGGATTCAGCGCGACCTTGCTCCAGTCCTTGCCCTGCTTCTCCCAGTTGGCCGGGCTGGAATAGAAGACGTAGGACATATCGTAGGGGAACAGCGAGTTCACGATCCGGGTGGTGAGCTCGACCGTGTACTTGTCGATCTTCCTGTAGCCGACCAGGGTCGGGATGCGCGCGCGCACCTGGGCGAGCTGCTTGCTGTCGAACTGCGGTGACTTGTCGTTCAGGACCTTGTCGAGGTTCCAGATCACGGCGTCAGCGTCGAAGTCCGAACCGTCGTGAAACTTCACGCCTTCGCGCAGCTTGAACACCCACTTGGTGGGTTCGCCCTCGACCGGCGCCCAAGACAGGGCGAGACCGGGACGGATGTCGGCGATCGTGTCGGCCTTCGACAGGTCCCAGTTTACGAGTGCGTCATAGATCGTGTAGCCGGCGAAGCGGAAACCCTCGAAGCCTTGATCGGGCTGGCCGGTCGTCAGAGGAATATCGGCGGCTGTCATGCCGATGCGCAGAGTGCCCTGCGAGAAGGCAGGCATCGCAGTCGCTGCGAAGAGACCGACACCGGCGGCGGCGATGCGAAGGCGCTTGAACATTCAGGGCTCCTCAATTGGGCGTTCCCCGTCGACAACCGAGACGGGAGACGCTCGCCCCTCCCGCCATGCAAGTGCCAAGCCAACGCAACACAGGAGCGCTACGAACCACGCGGCATGTCGATTGCATGCTTACAGACGCGGAGGGGATTCATGACATCGTCGATCAAGGCGCCCACGCTCGAGGAGTTTCGCGCACGCGCCGCGCTGACCGGTCTCACCTTGACCGAGGAAGACATCGGACATCTGCACAAGGGCTATGTCGGGCTGCTCGGCCTGATGGAGCGAATCCCGTCACGCTGGGCCTGGGCGGCGGAGCCGCCGCAGATTTTCCGGGCCGACGAGTAGAGCCGTCCCATGACCGATCTCGCAACGAGCGATCTCACGACGCTGAGCATCGCCGAAGCCGGACGCCTGATGGCGAGCGGCGCTCTCACCTCCACGAAGCTCACCGAGGCCTTCCTGGCGCGCATCGCCGCCGTCGACGGCAATCTTGCGAGTTACGTCCTCGTCACCGCCGACGTCGCGCTGAACGCCGCGCGGCAGGCCGACATGGAAATGAGCGGCGGCCTGCGGCGCGGGCCCATGCACGGCATCCCGATCGGGCTGAAGGACATCTACGAGACGGCCGGCATCAAGACGACCGGCCATTCGCATCTGAAGATCGACTACGTGCCGGCGATCGACGCCGAGACGGTACGGCGCCTCAAGGCCGCCGGCGCCGTGATCCTGGGCAAGCTCGGCACGCACGAATTCGCCAACGGCGCGATGACGCCGGACCAGCCGTTCCCGCCCGTGCGCAATCCCTGGAACACCGCGTACCAGCCCGGCGGCTCTTCCAGTGGCTCGGGCGCGGCCGTCGCGGCGGCGCTGTGCATGGGCGCCATGGGCTCCGACACCGGCGGCTCGATCCGCAATCCCGCGGGTTACTGCGCCATCGCCGGCATCAAGCCGACCTACGGCCTGGTAAGCCGCTGCGGCATTTTCCCGCTCGCGTTCAGCCTCGACACCGCCGGACCCATGGCCTGGACAACCGAGGACTGCGCGCTGATGCTCGACGTGCTGGCCGGTCATGATCCCGGCGACCAGGGTTCGGCCAGGACGGCCAAAGTCGATTACGGCGCGGCGGCGCGACGTCCGATCAAGGGCCTGCGAATCGCCCTGGCGCGGAGCTGGTACGAGGAGTCCGGGGCCACGCTGTCGGCGGACATGGCCCGCGGCATGGAAGACGCCGTTCGCGTGATGCGCGATCTCGGCGCCACGGTCGAGGAAGTCACCTTCCCCGACATCCGCGACTATCACATCTGCGGCAGGGTCATCATCACCACCGAGGCGCACGCCATCCATCGCCGCGACGTCATCGAGCGGCCGGAGAAGTTCGGCTACACGACGCGGCGGCGCTTCCAGCTCGGCGCTTTCCTGTCGGCCGAGCAGTACATCTCCGCGTTGCGCTTCCGCCGCAAGCTGCAGCAGGACACGCGCGAGGCGATGCGCGGCTATGACCTGGTCATGACCCCCAACCAGTGGGGTGCGCCGGAAATCTTCGAGGAGCCCGCGCCGATCTTCCACTTCCTCGGCAAGCCCTCGCTCAGCATGCCCTTCAACGTCACCGGTCAGCCGGCCGCCTCCGTGTGCTGCGGCTTCGGCTCGGACGGACTGCCGCTCGCCTTCCAGCTGGCCGGCCGCCCCTTCGACGAAGCCAGCGTCATCGCCGCCGGCTCCGCCTATGAACGCGCCACGCCGTGGCGTTCGCACCGCCCGAAACTCTGACAGGAGTCCCGTCATGAGCGTATCCCGTCGTACCTTCATTGCCGCCAGCGCGCTGGCGGCGCTGCCGATCCCGGCCCTCGCGCAGGAAAAGGTCGTGCGCTTCGGCATCTCGATGGCCGACGTGCCGCTCACCACCGGCCAGCCCGACCGCGGCGCCGGCGCCTACAAGTTCACCGGCTACACGCTCTACGATCCGCTGGTTGCCTGGGAGATGGACATCTCCGACAGGCCCGGCAAGCTGATCCCGGGCCTTGCCACCGAATGGAAGGTCAACGACGCCGACAAGACGTTGTGGACCTTCAAGCTGCGCGACGGTGTGAAGTTCCATGACGGCTCGGCCTTCAATGCCGACGCGGTGATCTGGAACTTCGACAAGGTGTTCGACACCAAGTCCCCGCAGTTCGACCAGCGTCAGGCCTCGCAGGTCCGGCCGCGCCTGCCGTCGGTCGCGAGCTACAGGAAGATCGACGACATGACCGTCGAGGTGAAGACCAAGGTGGTCGATGCACTCTTCCCCTACCAGATGCTCTGGTTCCTGGTGTCGAGCCCGGCGCAGTTCGAGAAGCTCGGCAAGGACTGGAACAAGTTCGCCTCGGAGCCGTCGGGCACCGGCCCGTTCAAGCTCGCCCGCCTGGTGCCGCGCGAGCGCGCCGAGCTGGTCAGGAACGAGGCGTACTGGAATCCCAGGCGCCTTCCCAAGGCCGACCGCATGATCCTGGTGGTCGCGCCGGAAGGTGCGACACGCACGGCGGCGCTGCTGTCGGGCCAGGTCGACCTGATCGAGACGCCGACGCCCGACACGGTGGAGCGCCTGACCAAGGCCGGCATGAAGATCGTGCAGAACGTGACGCCGCACGTCTGGAACTATCATCCCTCGATGCTGCCGGGCTCGCCCTGGACCGACATCCGCCTGCGCAAGGCCGCCAACCTCGCGATCGACCGCAACGCCATCGTGCAGCTGCTGGGCGGCCTTGCGACGCCGGCCTTCGGCCAGGTCGACAGATCGAGCCCATGGTTCGGCAAGCCCGGCTTCGAGATCAAGTTCGCGCCCGACGACGCGCGCAAGCTGATGAGCGACGCGGGCTTCAGCAAGGCACAGCCGCTCAAGACCAAGTTCGTCGTGGCGTCAGGCGGCAGCGGCCAGATGCTGTCGCTGCCGATGAACGAAGCCATCCAGCAGATGTTCAAGGACGTCTACATCGACCTCGACTTCAAGGTCGTCGAGCTGGAGGCGCTCTACACGGCGTGGCGCGCCGGCGCCAAGGCCGAGATGAACAAGGACGTCACCGCCAACAACATCGCCTACGTGACGTCGGATCCGCTCTACGCCTTCACCCGCTTCTTCGCCTCGAACCAGGGCGCGCCGGTCGGCGTCAACTGGAGCAACTATGCAAGCCCCGAAGTCGACAAGCTGATCGACCAGGCCCTCGCGGAGTTCGACCCGTCCAGGCAGGACGCGATCATGGCGAAGGTGCACGAGAAGGTGGTCGACGACGCCGTGCTGATCTGGGTCGTCCACGACACCAACCCGCACGCGCTATCACCGAAGATCAAGTCGTACATCCAGGCCCAGCACTGGTTCCAGGACCTGACGACGATCGGGGTCTAGCTCTTGTCATCCTTCGCTGCGCTCAGGACGAGAGTGGTCAGCACCCGAGCTTCTTGGCGAGATCGATCATCGACGTGCCGACGGCGTTCCAGTCGCCCTCGGCCTTGAGGTCGCGGGTCTGGCCGGGGCCGTGCTCGTTGGGACGCAGGACGAAGCCGGTCGACAGGCCGCATTTCTGCGCCGCCGCCAGGTCGTTGTTGTGCGCGGCGACCAGCATCACCTGCTCGGGCTTGAGATACATGCTGTCGACCACGCCGAGATAGGCCTCGGGGTCGGGCTTGTAGTGGTGGAAGGTCTCGCCCGAGAAGCAGTGGTCCCAGGGAATCCCGCCGTTCTTGGCCATGTTGATCAGCAGCGCGACGTTGCCGTTGCTGAGGGTGGCCACGACATACTTCTTCTTCATCATGCCAATGCCCTCGACGGAATCGGGCCACGGCCTGAGCTTGTGCCAGAGATGCGTGAACTCCCACGCGCCTTCTTCACCCGGATGCTTGAGCCCGCGCTTCTTCAGCAGCATCTCGAAGGCTTCCTTGTGCAGGTCGTCGATGCGCGTCCACGGCAGCTCGCCCTTCCGCACCCGGCCCATCTGCGGCTGGTAGAGGCCGCGCCAGTCATCGGCGAAGCTCGTCCAGTCGGTGTCGATGCCGTATTTCTTGCCGAGCGCGGGCAGGTCCTGGATCAGGCTGCCGCGCCAGTCGACGACGGTGCCGAATACATCGAAAATGCAGACCTTCAGATTGGCGGGGACCTTGGACATTGGGTAGCTTCCTCACATGGTTTGGAAGCACGATAGAGTGAGCGGCGCGGACGGCAAGCCAAGATGCGGCTGGGTCTCCGACGATCCGCTCTACCAGAAGTACCACGACACGGAATGGGGCCGGCCGCTGCGCGACGACCGCGCTCTGTTCGAACTCCTGACCCTGGAAGGCTGCCAGGCCGGCCTTTCGTGGATCACCGTGCTGCGCAAGCGCGAGCACTATCGCAAGGTCTATGACGGGTTCGATCCGGAGAAGATCGCGCGCTATCGCCCTGCGAAGCTGGAGAAGCTGCTACTCGATCCCGGCATCATCCGCCACAAGGGCAAGATCGCCGCCAGCGTCAGCAACGCACAGGCCTATCTCGCCCTGAAGGAGCGCGACGGCTCCTTCTCGAAGTTCCTGTGGAGCTTCGTCGGCGGCAAGCCGAAGAAGAACCGGCCGAAGGATCTGAAAGCCGTGCCGGCACGCACGCCCGAGAGCGACGCCCTTTCGAAGGCCTTGCAAAAGGCCGGCTTCAAGTTCGTCGGTTCCACCATCTGTTATGCCTTCATGCAGGCTTCGGGCATGGTCGACGACCATGTCGTGGGCTGCCATTGCGCCAAGGAGTGATCGTGACCAAGCGTGTGTTCATTGCGGCCCTCGGGACCGAGACCAACCAGTTCGTACCCTTCCCGACCGGCCTGCGCGGTTACCAGGAACATGGCATCTGGCACGGCGACGCCACGAAGCATCAGCCCACCAACTTCACCGCGCCGGTGCATGTCTGGCGCAAGGAGACCGAGAAGCGCGGCTGGACGGTGATCGAGGGGCTCTCGACCTTCGCCGCCCCCTCGGGCACGACCGTGCGCAAGGTCTATGAGGATTTCCGCGACGAGGTGCTGGCTGGCGTGAAGGCCGCCCTGCCGCTCGATGCCGTGCTGATCAATGTGCATGGCGCGATGGTCGCCGACGGCTACGACGACTGCGAGGGCGATCTCCTGTCGAGGATCCGCGCCATCGTCGGGCCCAAGGTCGCGATCGGCGCCGAGTTCGACCTGCACTGTCACCTGAGCGCCCTGATGCTCGACAGCGCCGACGTGCTGGTGGGGTACAAGGAGTACCCGCACACCGACACGATGGAGCGCGCCGCCGAGCTGTTCGCCATCATCGCCGACACGGTCGAGGGCAAGGTGAAGCCGGTGATGGCGCGCTACGACTGCCGCATGATCGCGCAGTACCGCACCTCCGTGCCGCCGATCAGCGAGTTCGTGACGCGCATGAAGTCGCTCGAGGGCAAGGACGGCATCCTCTCCGTCTCGCTGAGCCACGGCTTCTCCTTCGCCGACGTCGAGGACGTGGGCACCCGCACCCTGGTGGTGGCCGACGGCGACCTGAAGAAGGCCGAGGCGCTGGCCGAGCAGCTTGGCAAAGAGCTGTGGGACAATCGCGAGCGCTATGCCACGAAGTACCTCACCGTCGAGGAGGCGATGGACCGCGCCGCCTCGCACAACCAGGGCCCGCTGGTCCTGGCCGACCGCGCCGACAATCCGGGCTCCGGCGCGCCGGGCGATTCGACCTTCGTGCTGAAGGCGCTGGTCGAGCGCGAGATCGGCCCGGCCTTGTTCGGCGTGATGTGGGATCCGATGGCCTTCCAAATCGCCGAGGAGGCGGGCGAGGGCGCGCGCATCCGCATGCGGCTGGGCGGCAAGTCGGGCGCGGTCAGCGGCGATCCGGTCGACCTCGACGTCACGGTGAAGAAGATCGCCCGCAACGTCTTCCAGCCCTACGGGCCGGTGATGTCGCCGCTGGGCGACATGGCGCTCCTGTCGTCGGAGCATGTCGACATCGCGATCTGCACGCGCCGCAACCAGACCTTCCATGCCGACGCCTTCCGCGCCGTCGGCGCCGAGCCGGCCGACTATCGCGTCGTCATCGTGAAGTCGGCGCAGCATTTCTATAACGGCTTCGTCGGCGTCGCGAAGGAGATCCTCTACGTCGCCACGCCCGGCGCCGCCGACCCCGACGTCACCCGCTGGCCCTACACCAAGCGCAAGACGCCGTTCTGGCCGAAGGTGGCGGATCCCTGGAAGTAGCCGCCCGCCTTACGGCTGCGGCGGATAGCGGTCGAACGCCGGCAGCTCATGGGCGTTCTTCATCCATCCGATCCGGTCGGCGACCTGGATGTGGGCCTGCGCCGGCACCGCGTCCGGATCGTCGTAGGTCGCGCTCTGGATGTCGATGAGCCCCGGCAACATCTTCGCATTGTCGTAGAAGAGCCCGGTGCCGCAGTCGGAGCAGAAATGCCGCCTTCCATGCTCCGATGAGGCGTAAATCTTGGGCGTGCCCTTGGTGACCTTGACCGCCTCGTGCGGGTACATCGTCCAGCCCACCATCGGCGCCCCGGCATGCCGCCGGCAGTCCGTGCAATGGCAGAGCGCGTGGTTGAGGGCGCTGCCCTCGGCCTGATAGCGAATCGCGCCGCAATGGCAGCCACCTGTAATCATTGTCTGCTCTCCTTCGTCGAACTCTCTGACTACAGTAGCGGTTCGAGCGCCTCGCGGGTCACCTTGCCCTCGACCACCGGCACGACCTCGAACTCGACGACTTCCTGCCAGTCGGCGATCCAGCGCTGGAAAGTGGTGATGTCGTCGGTGCGCATGAGCTGGAAGCAGCGGCCGAGATCGGCAGTGACGTAGCTTGCAACGAACTCCAGCCCGTCGGGCAGGCCGCGGCCTTTCTGGAGCTTGCGATAGACGGCCTTGCCGTCCTGGTTCTTGAGCTTCTCGACCACCATGAACAGCATCTCGGTCTCCTGTCGTGTCTGATGTAGTATCGTCGTACGACAGACAAGACAGGGACAAGATAAATGAAGATCGCCGTCGTCGGCGCCTCCGGGCGCATGGGCCAGATGCTGGTTCGACAGATCGCCCGCACCGAGGGCGTTTCGCTCGCGGCCGCCAGCGAGAGGCCTGGAGCCAAGGTGCTGGGCAAAGATGCGGGCGAACTCGCAGGGCTCGAGGCCAACGGCGTACTGATCGGTGACGACAGCGCCGCTTCCATCGCCGCAGCCCAGTGCGTGATCGACTTCACCGTGCCGGAAGCGACTGTGGCGCATGCCAAGGCAGCCAGCGAGAACGGCGTCGCCATGGTGATCGGCACGACGGGCCTCGATCCGATCCAGACCAAGCTGATCCAGGACGCGGCCAAGAAGGTGCCGATCATGTGGGCGGCCAACATGGCGCTGGGCGTCAACGTGCTGCTGGCGCTGGTGGAGAAGACCGCCGCGATGCTGGATCCCAGCTATGACATCGAGGTGCTGGAGATGCACCACCGCCACAAGATCGACGCGCCCTCCGGTACGGCCCTGGCGCTCGGCCGCGCCGCCGCCGCCGGCCGCAAGGTCCAGCTTGAGAAGGTCTGGCGCAAGAGCCGCGATGGCCATACCGGCGCACGGCCGACCGGCGAGATCGGCTTCGCGGCGTTGCGTGGCGGCGAGGAGGTCGGCGTGCACACGGTCTACTTCGCGGCCGCCGGCGAACGGCTCGAACTCAACCATCGCTCTTTCAGCCGCGAGACCTATGCGGCGGGCGCCGTGACGGCCGCCAAGTGGCTGGAAGGCAAGAAGCCCGGCCTCTACGGCATGAAGGACGTGCTGGGGCTGTAAGCCACCCTACCTCTGACGTCCTCTCCGCCGCGTAGCGCGGGAGAGGAAGGGACCCATTGCGCAGCAACGGGAAGGTGAGGTGGTGCCTGATGAAGAAGTGCTGTGAGCGATTGAAGGGCGAAGACCGACCGCTGCGCGGCTCCCCTCCCTCAACCCCACGCTGCGCGCGGGCGGAGAGGGCACAGTCTGCGTAAGGAGCGAGAGCTACTCGTCCCAGGCGTGGTCGTAACGCGGGGTGCGCATGTCGGCGATGGCGGACTTGAGCTGGTCGGCGACCTTCAGGCGTTCCTCGGGCCCGAGGAAGCGGCCGATCACGGCGCGGTTGCCGCGCGAGGTCACGATCAGGCGTTCCTCGCTCGCCTCGACCTTCAGCCAGTAGGCATCGAGCCGCAGCTCCTCGCGCTCGCCGTCGGGTGCAACGCGGACCACGACCAGCTCGCGGTCGGTCAGCAGCAGGGTCTCGCTGCGGCGCGCGTCGAAGTAGCTGCGTTTGAACAACCACCACAGGAGGAAGACGTCGAGGCCCATGAAGCCGAAGACCGGCCAGGCACCCATGATGAACAGCGGAAGGCCGATCACGAGGTTGGCCGCGACGGCGCCGAGCATGACGAAGCGGAAGCCGTCCGCAGACAGGCTGCGATGCGGCTTCAGCGAGGTGGCGAAATGAACCGCCGGAAGGGGCGCTTCGGTCATGGTATGAAGCTATATGGCCCTGATGAAGACCGCCGTCATCCCCGAGTTCTTTGCACGCCTCAAGAAGGCTATGCCGGAGCCCGAGACGGAACTGGAATACGACAATGTCTACCAGCTCCTGGTGGCCGTCGTGCTTTCGGCGCAGGCCACAGATGTCGGCGTCAACCGGGCCACCGGCCCGCTGTTCAGGCTCGTGAAGACGCCGGCCGAGATGGTGGCGCTGGGCGAGGCAAAGCTGATCGACCATATCAAGACGATCGGCCTGTTCCGCACCAAGGCCAAGAACGTGATCGCGCTGAGCCACCTGCTGCTGGAGCGGCACGGCGGCGAGGTGCCGCGCACGCACGAGGAGCTGGAGGCGCTGCCGGGCGTCGGCCGCAAGACCGCCAACGTGGTGATGAACGTGGCCTATGGCGAGGCGACCATCGCCGTCGACACGCACATCTTCCGCGTCGGCAACCGGACGGGGCTGGCGCCGGGCAAGAACCCATTACAGGTCGAGCTGAAGCTGTTGAAGCGCGTGCCCGAGGACTACAAGCTGCATGCGCATCACTGGCTGATCCTGCACGGGCGCTACACCTGCAAGGCGCGCACACTGCTCTGTCCCGCCTGCGTCGTGAACGATCTCTGCACCTTCAAGGGGAAGACCGTCGCGGCCTAGGCTTGCGGGAGACCTTCGGCCGCTTCCTCCGTGACGCCGCCTGCTCCTTCGCATCCTTCACCGCATCGGCCAGCGCCACGGCCAGTCGGCCGCCGCGGCGGTCCTGGCGTTCCAGCATCACGATGTTGCGGATGAGCTGCGGCTCGCCGAACGGCAGGCAGGTCAGGGCCAGGCCGGCGAAGACCTCGTCCGACACGGCCAGCACGGCAACGCCCAGCCCCTTCTCGACCATGCGCAGGATGATGTCCTGGCTGTCGAGGACCATCTCCTCATGCACCTCGACCCGCATGCGCCGCAGCTCGCGGTCGATCACGCGGCCCGCCCACGCCTTGCTGTCGAAGCGGATGAACGGAAGCTCGGCCAGCAGGTCACGCGCGCTGCGCCGCGCCTGGCCCGGCGGCGCGAACAGCCAGAAACGGTCCTGATAGAGCGGTGTCCAGACGAGGCCCGCCGGATAGGGCCGCACCGGCTCTGTGGTGAGCGCCGCGTCGAGTTCCCCGGCCGCGACCTTCTCCGCCATCTCCGCCGACAGGCCCACCGAGACGGAGACGCGCGCGCGCGGATGGGCGCGGTTGAGGGCGACCAGCGCGTCGGGCAGGACCCCGGCCAGCGCCGTCTGCACGGCGCCGACCCGGAGACGGCCGGCAAGCGATCGCTCGTCGCCCAGCGCACCGGCGATGTCGTCGTAGAGCGCCAGCACCTCGGCAGAACGCGCGACGACGATCCGCCCGGCCTCGGTCAGCGCCGGCAGGCGGCGCGAGCGGTCGAACAGGGTTGCGCCGAACTCGTCCTCCAGCGCCTTCACCTGCAGGCTGACGGCCGATTGCGTGAGCCCGACCGCCTTGCCCGCGGCGGCGAAGGAGCCGTGACGCGCGATGGCCTGCAGGGTGCGGAGGGCGCGGAGCGACATACGGTTCGATGATAGTTACTCATCGGTCGATTGAATATTCAGAATTTTTCCTTGTGCCTTGGCGCGGCGTACACATTTGCCCATGACCACCGACGTGATCCTCGCCCTTCTGCCCGTCGTCCTGTTGACCGCGCTGGGCATGGTCCTGAAGCACAGCCGCTTCCTCGGCGAGGGTTTCTGGCCGCAGGCGGAGAGGCTCAGCTACTACCTGCTGGTGCCGTGCCTTTTCTTTCACAGCCTCGCCACCGCCAGGCTCGACGCGCTGCCGGCGCGCGAACTCGTCACGACCCTCGTTCTCTCGATCCTCGCCGTGGCCGCGCTGCTCGTCGCACTGCGACCGGTGCTGAAGGTCGACGGACCTTCCTTCACCTCGATCTTCCAGGGCGGCATCCGCTTCAACAACTATGTCGGCGTGACGCTCGCCGCCGGCCTCTTCGGTGCACAGGGCCTTGCGCTCGCAGCCCTCTGCAGCGCCGCGATCGTGCCGACGGTCAACATTCTCTGCGTGCTGGTGTTCGCCCGTCACGGATCCGCGCGCCTGACAGGCCGCGGCGTCGGCAAGCAGCTCGTCACCAACCCGCTGGTGATCGGCTCCCTGGCCGGCATCGCCTTTCAAGTCCTCGGCCTCGGCATTCCGACGGCCGTCGAGCCGGCGCTGAGATCGCTGGGCGCGGCCTCGCTGCCGATCGGACTGCTCTGCGTCGGCGCGGCGCTGGAGTTCGGACCGGTGCGCCGCTGGATCGCGCCGGTCGCCGCCTCATCGGCCGTCAAGTTCCTGGCCATGCCGGTGATGACCGTCCTGGTCGCGTCGCTGGTCGGCCTCACGGGGCCGGCGCTGGTCACGGCGCTGCTCTTCCAGGCACTGCCGACGGCCTCGTCGGCCTACATCATGGCGCGCCAGCTCGGCGGCGACGCCCCCTTGATGGCCGGCATCACCGCGATGCAGACACTCTTCGCCCTGGTCGCCCTGCCATTCGTGGCCGCCGGCATCGGCATCCTCGCTGCGTGACGCGTCATGCAAGGGCCCGCAGGCCGGCACGCAGCGCATCGGGATCATCCAGCAGCTTCTCGACCTTCGCGTGAGCGCGCCGCCAGATCGGCAGCGCCGCGAGGAGCAGGCGATGGCCGGCGGGCGTCAGGACGACCAGGCGCCCGCGGCGGTCCTTCGGATCGATTCTCGTCTCCACCAGGTCACGACGCTCGAGTGGCTTCAGCGCCGCGGTCAGCGTCGTGCGGTCCATCGCAAGGAAATCCGCAATCGTGCCCATGGACGCCGGCTCGGGGCGGTTCAGCGACATCAGCAGCGAGAACTGGCCGTTGGTGAGGTCGAGCGGCCGCAGCAGCTCGTCGAAATGGCGGGCCAGCACACGCGCCGTCCGCTGCGCCGCGAAGCACAGGCAACGATCGTAGACCTCAAGTGTTGTATCTAACCGAACGGTTAAATTCTTTGACATGCGGCAATTGTGTTGATACCAACCTATCTCGTCAAGGCATAGCCAGGAGGAACGATCATGACTTACGTGCAGGGATTCGTGGTGCCGGTGCCCGCCGACAAGAAGGAAGCCTATCGCAAGGCGGCCGCCGACTTCTCCCCGATCGCCAAGGAATTCGGCGCCACCCGCCAGGTCGAGGCCTGGGGCGACGACGTGCCGGACGGCAAGCTCACCGACTTCAAGGGCGCGGTGAAGGCCAGGCCCGACGAGATCGTCGTCTTCTCGTGGATCGAGTATCCCAGCAAGGAGGTCGCCGACATGGCGCACCACAAGCTGATGAACGATCCGCGCATGGAGAAGATGGACATGCCGTTCGACGGCCAGCGCATGATCGTCGCCGGCTTCACGCCGATCCTCGACGAGGCCGGCAGAAGCGGCAAGACCGGCTATGTCGACGGCTTCATCGCGGCGGTGCCCGCCGGCAACAAGCAGGCCTATCTCGACATGGCGAGGAAGGCCGCGACGGTGTTCAAGGACTATGGCGCGGTCCGTGTCGTCGAGACCTGGGGCGACAGCGTGCCCGACGGGAAGGTCACCGACTACAAGGGCGCGGTGAAGGCCACGCCGGACGAGAAGATCGTCTATTCGTGGATCGAGTGGCCCTCCAGGGAGGTACGCGACGAGGGCTGGAAGAAGATGATGGAAGACCAGCGCATGAAGGATCATCAGATGCCGTTCGACGGCAAGCGCATGATCTATGGCGGCTTCTCGCCGATCCTCGACATCTGAAGGGGCTGGCAATGGCAACCGCGAAAAACACGATCTGCCTCTGGTTCGACAAGGATGCCGAGGAAGCGGCGCGCTTCTACGAGGCGACCTTTCCCGACAGCAAGGTCACGTCGGTCCACAAGGCCCCCAGCGACTATCCCTCGGGCAAGAAGGGCGACGTGCTGACGGTGCAGTTCACGGTCTTCGGCATTCCCTGCCTCGGGCTGAACGGCGGCCCGGTGTTCAAGCAGACCGAGGCCTTCTCGTTCCAGATCGCCACCGACGACCAGGCGGAGACCGATCGCTACTGGGACGCCATCGTCGGCAATGGCGGCCAGGAGAGCGCCTGCGGCTGGTGCAAGGACAAATGGGGCCTGTCGTGGCAGATCACGCCGCGCGCGCTCACCGACGCGATGGCCGCCGGCGGCGCCGAGGCCAAACGCGCCTTCGACGCGATGATGGACATGAAGAAGATCGACGTCGCCAGGATCGAGGCGGCGCGAAAGGGGTGACGCTGGGGCGCGCGCCCAGCTAAGCGGCGTCGGCGGTGATCGTGTCGGCGTCGTTGTCGACGATCACAGCTGTCTCGAAATAGCGGATCTCCGGCGGGGCGCCATAGCGCTCGGCGATATAGGCCTGCCATTGCGGTGTGTAGACCGCCTCGGCGTCGGCGCGGCTCTTCCAGAGATAGACGCCGCCGCCGATCCGCTTCTCGCCGTCGAACAGATAGTATTTGCGGATCAGGCCCTTCATGCCGCGATACTTCGGCGCCGAGCTCTTGAAGAGTTCGGCCGCCTTCCTCGCATCGATATCGGCCGGCAGCCTGAAATTCACGATGGCGGTGATCATGCGATCCTCCTTCGAACACCGGTCAGACGGTCGCGCGCTCTTCACGCACCTTCCACAGCAGGATGAAGCCTACCACCAGGAAGAACAGGACGCAGGCCATGCCGATGCGGGTGGACTGGGTCGCCGCCGTGACGACGCCGATGGCGAACGGCGCCATCCAGGCGGTGGCACGGCCCGACAGGGCGAACAGCCCGTAGAACTCGCCGGTCATGCCATGGGGGGCGATGCGGCCTACCATGGTACGGCTGGCGGCCTGCATCGGCCCCATGCAGAAGCCGAGGAGCAGCGCGAAGCCCATCAGCACCTTCTCCTGCACCGAGCCGAACAGGCCGCGCGTCGGACTGATCGCATCGGCCGGTACCACGAAGAAGACGTGCGTGGCGGTGACGCCGACGATGCCCAGGGTCGCCACGATCACGCCGGCGATGGCGAACTGGATGGTACGCTTGCTGCCGATCCAGTCGTCGAGCTTGCCGCCGAGGAAGGCGCCGGGAATCGCGAACACGGTCAGGATGATACCGAAGATGCCCAAGGTCACCGTGCTCCAGCCGAAGGTCGCGGCGGCATAGACGCCGCCGAAGGCGATGATGGCGGCAAGGCCGTCGTTGTAGAGCATGAAGGCGATGAGATAGCGCAGCACGTTGCCGAAGCGCGGGACGCGCTTCAGCGTCGCGAGCAGCGAGCGCCCGCCCTCGCGCGCCGCAACCAGCATCGGCTGGCGCCGAGCCCCGGCTGAGTCGGGCGTGAACAGGAACATCGGCAGCACGAAAATCGCGATCCACAGGGCCGAGGCCGGCCCCACCAGGCGCTCGAGCTCGTGGCTCGGCACGTCGAGGCCGAACAGCGGCCGGTCGCCGGTCGAGAGCCCGAACATCGAGGGCATCGACACCGCGAGCACGACGAGCAGCGAGACCAGGCCGCCGCAATAGCCCAAGCCCCAGCCGAAGCCGCTCAGCCAGCCCATGCGTTCGGGCCGCACGATGTTGGGAAGCTGGGAATTGTTGAAGACGATCGACATCTCGGCGCCGATCGTGGCCAGGATGACGGCCCAGCTGATCGGCAGGATGAGGTCGGATCGGTTGGGATAGGCGAACCAGAGGCCCGCGCAGCCTGCGACGAGCAGGAGCTGGAAGAAGAGGATGTAGGGTTTGCGACGACCGCCCGCATCGGCCATGGCACCGAGGAACGGGCTCATCAGCGCGATCAGGATGCCCGAGGCGGATTGCGTGAAGCCCCAGGCCGACTGGCCCTTCACCGGATCGCCGACCAGCACGTTGGCGAAGTAGGGGGCGAAGATGAAGGTGGTGATGATGGTGAAGAAGGGCTGGTTGGCCCAGTCGAACAAGGCCCAGCTGAACTGGCCGAGCTTCGAGGCTTCACGAACGGGCGGCGCGGCCGCGTGACTTTCGTTCATGTCCTTTCGATCCTCGTCACCTTTGGAGCCCTACAGGAGTTCGACGGGCAGCGGCGGACGAACCGCGGCGGCAAGCCGACGGTCGCGCGTCACCAGGGTCGCGCCGAGCGCTTCAGCCAACGCCACGTAGGACGCATCGTAGGCACTCATGTTGTTACGCAGGTCCCAGATCCTCGGCAGCAGGAGATCGTGGGCATATCGGCGGATCGGAAAGTCGACCAGATCGGCCAACGCCTCGCGGCCCCGCACGTCGTCAAGCTCGCCGGCCGCAGCGTAGCGCCTGATCACCTGGGCGACCTCGACGTCGAGAAGATGCGGCGCATGAAGGGTCTCGCCGCTGTCGAAGAGCCGGCGCTCGACTATCCCGGCGGCTGGCGTTCGCAGCAGCGCTTCGAGCAGAACCGACGCGTCGACGACGATCACCGGCTCTCGCGTTCGGCTCGAACGGCACGTATGGGATCCACGGACGGCGAGACCGCCGAGCGGCGCTCCAGGCGAGCGCGCATCTCGTCGATCGTCGGCCGCTCCGCTTCTTCACGGATCTGTTGCAGCAGATAATCGGACAAAGACATGCCGGCCAGCGCCGCTCGCGACTTGAGCTTGCGATGCAAGGCATCGGGCACATTCCGGACCTGGATCATCGTTGACATGTGAAAGAGCTAATCACATGTGCAGAACATGTCAACGCAGGCGCTGCTGGAGCTGCCAGATCGCGTCCCGGTTGGTCGGCGAGAACACCTTCTCCATCGCGTCCTGCCAGGGCAGCCAGAGCTGGGCGACGTGCTCGGCCGGGTCGAGGGTCGCCACCGTCAGCTCGGGGACCTGGAAGCCGAAGACATGCTCGACATTGTGGGTGACGTCGGGGCCGTAGCGCGCCCGCCACTGGGGCCAGATCTCGTAGCGGTTGGTCTGCCGCCAGTCGGCGAGCGTCCCGGCCACCAGGCCGGTCTCCTCCCGCACCTCGCGCCGGGCCGTCGCCTCGAGATCGGGATCCTCCGGCTCGCGCGAACCGGTCACGGACTGCCACAGGCCCGTCCCGACGCGCTCCAGCACGAGCACGTCCAGCCGGGGCGTATGGATCACCACCAGCACCGATTCGGGGATCTTGAAGGGCATGCGACAGCATAGCCGGAACATTGACTCCGGGCCTCCCGCCGCTATGGTCCGGCGGCATTTTTCGAGGGATTTTCGATGAGCAAGCAGCTGCAGACCGCGATCGACGCGGCGTGGGAAGCGCGTGACGGCATCAACAGCGCCACCAAGGGCGAAGTCCGTGACGCCGTCGAAGCGGCGATCGCCGGCCTCGACGACGGCACCTACCGCACCGCCGAGAAGTTCGGCGACGAATGGGTCGTGAACCAGTGGCTGAAGAAGGCCGTGCTGCTCTCCTTCCGCCTCTACGATTCGGTCCCGATGGACGGCGGCGCTGCCTTCCCGGGCATGGGCGCCGCGCCGTGGTTCGACAAGGTGCCGCTCAAGACCACCGGCTGGGACGCCGCCCGCTTCGCCAAGGCGAACTACCGCTCGGTCCCCGGCTCGGTGGTGCGCCGCGGCTCCTACATCGCCCCGTCGGTGGTGCTGATGCCGTCCTTCGTCAATCTCGGCGCCTATGTCGACACCGGCACCATGGTCGACACCTGGGCCACGGTCGGCTCGTGCGCGCAGATCGGCAAGAACTGCCACCTGTCGGGTGGCGTCGGCATCGGCGGCGTGCTCGAGCCGCTGCAGGCCAACCCGGTCATCATCGAGGACAACTGCTTCATCGGCGCCCGCTCCGAGGTCGTCGAGGGCGTGATCGTCGGCACCGGCGCGGTGCTGTCGATGGGCGTCTTCATCAGCGCCACCACCAAGGTGGTCGACCGCGCCACCGGCCAGATCCACATCGGCAAGGTGCCGCCCTACTCGGTCGTCGTGCCCGGCAACATCGGCGGCGGTCCGGACCGTCCCTCGACCTACTGCGCCGTGATCGTGAAGACCGTCGACGAGCGCACCCGCTCCAAGACCTCGATCAACGAGCTGCTGCGCGACTAAAACCAAGACACCCGCGGAGAGCCTACATGCCCGACGCAGCCGATCTTTCCGTGCCATTGCCCCGCGAGGCAATGCCCGATCGGCTGCTCTGGCGGGGTGACACGCTGGCGCCGGAGACCGGGCGGATCGCGATTCCCGGTGACGTCGAACACGAACTCGATCGACTCGTTGCGAAGCTCGATCGCGATCCCGTGCCTCTCCTCCTGCTGCGCGCGGAGGATTTCAAGCTCGGCGCATCACGCGCCTTCATGCGCGACGTCAAACTGAGCCTCGACGGCGGACCGGGCTTCGCCATCATCGACCGTCTGCCCGTCGAGCGCTGGTCACGTGACGGCACACGTGCCGTATGGTGGCTGCTCGCCTCCCTGGTCGCCCGTCCGGTGGCGCAGAAATGGGATGGCACCTCGATCTATGATGTCACCGATCTCGGCAAACCGCCGGGCAACGGCGTGCGCCCCGACGTCACCAACGCCGAGCAGAACTTCCATACCGACAACAGCTACAATCTCGTGCCGCCGCATTACGTCGGCCTGCTGTGCGTACGCACGGCGATGGAAGGCGGCGTCAGCGGCATCGTGAGCTTTGCCGCCGCGCACGAAGAGATGCGCCGGCAGCATCCCGACCTGCTGCCGAGGCTCTACCAGCCGTTCTACTTCGACCGCCAACGCGAGCATGCGCCGGCCGACATCATGACGACGCACCATCCGATGCTGGAACGCGAGGACGACCGGCTGATCGCCCGGCTGTCGCGTTTCCAGGTGACCAACGGCCACTCTCTGGCCGGTGTCGCGCTCGACCCGGAAGGTGTCGCCGCTCTCGAAGCCTTCGAGGCGATCCTGAACGCACCGGGCATGGCGGCCCGCTTCGTCTTCCAGCCGGGTCAGATGCAGCTCATCGACAATCGCGCGCTCGGACACAAGCGCACCGGGTTCCGCGATTGGCCGGAGGCAGAGCGCAAGCGTTTGCTCATCCGCCTGTGGCTGCGCGACAGCGGGAGCCGCGCCTACAACGGCTGATGATCCCCGTCAGGCCAGATGGCGCTTCCACTCCGGCTGTGCCCTGAGATGCGCGCCTTCCTTGGCGAGGATCTTCGACGTGCGTTCGGGCGCGAAGCCCAGCTCGACGAAGGCCGGCCCGACATTGGCCACCTCGCGATAGTCGAGGATCAGACCGTCGCGCAGCTGCATCATCGAGCAGCCCTCGAAGCCGACCCTCTTGCCCTCGGCGCCGGGCAGCTTCGAGACGTAGCTGAACGTGTAGTAGGCGTAGAGCATTTTTCCGTCGCTGACCGGCCGGTGCATGTCCCAGCGGAACTCGTGCGCGGTGCGATGGAACCAGTCGTCGATCATCCCGGCGATCTTCTCGCGGCCCTCGAAGTCGCCATAGAACACGTCGTGATAGACCGCATCCTCGGTGAACAGGCTGGCGAACCCCTTGCCGTCGCGGCGCTCCACCGCCGAGCAGAAAGCCTTCAGAAGCGCTGACGTTTCCA
Organism: uncultured Rhodospirillaceae bacterium; assembly: GCA_945952105.1. Classification (GTDB taxonomy): domain Bacteria; phylum Pseudomonadota; class Alphaproteobacteria; order Reyranellales; family Reyranellaceae; genus Reyranella. The sequence goes on from CAMFGZ010000038.1 coordinate 23,616, forward strand.
TGCTTATTCCTCCCGTGCCGCCACAATCATGACTAGACTGGGCGCCGCGGCAAAGGAGAACTGGCATGAGTTCATGGATCTTCCTCGGCATCGTCGTCGCCATCGGACTGTGGCTGATCGCCGTCTATAACGGCCTCGTCGGCGGCCGCAACCAGGCGCAGACCGCGTGGAGCCAGATCGACGTGCAGCTCAAGCGGCGGCACGATCTCATTCCCAATCTGGTGCAGGTCGTGAAGGACGCGATGGCCTACGAGCAGGAGACGCTCACCAAGGTGATCCAGGCGCGCAACAACGCGGTGGCGGCCGCCGGAAACCCGGCGCAATCCGGACCGGCCGAGGCGGCGCTCAGCCAGGCGACGCATGGGCTGCTGGCCCTGATGGAGAACTATCCGCAGCTCAAGGCCAACGACAACGTCATGCAGCTCCAGGAGGAGCTCACGGCGACCGAGAACAAGATCGCCTTCGCGCGCCAGTTCTACAACGACTCGGTGAACACCTATAACACCCGCCGCCAGAGCTTCCCCGCGGTGCTGGCCGCCGCCTCGCTGGGCTTCGGGCCGATGGACCTGTTCAACATGCCGGAAAGCGAGCGCGAAGTGCCGAAGGTCGCGCTGCGCTGAAGGATAGCGGCGCATGAGCGCCACCACCGACTTCGTCGCCGCGCAGGCGGTCAACCGCCGCAACACGATGGTGCTGCTGGCGATCCTCACCGCGCTGGCGGGCGGCATCGGCTATCTGGTCGGCGCGCTGCTGGAAGGCGAGTCGTCGGGTGCCCTGCCCGCGGTCAGCCAGGTCGGCATCGCGGGCGCGGGCCTGATGGCGGCCATCAGCATCGGCTGGAGCGCGATCTCCCTGGCCGTCGGCGACCGGATGGTGCTGTCGATGGCCGGCGCGAAGGAGATCGGGAAGCAGGACGCGCCGCAGATCTACAATGTCGTCGAGGAAATCTCGATCGCCGCCGGCGTGCCGATGCCCCGGGTGATGGTGCTGGAAACCGATGCGCTCAACGCCTTCGCCACCGGCAACAAGGTCGGCAGCGGCACCATCGCGGTCACGCGCGGCCTGCTGAACACGCTCGATCGCAACGAGCTTCAGGGCGTGGTGGCGCACGAGATGGCGCACCTGCGCAACCTCGACACGCGCTACATGGTCGTGGTCGGCGTCACGGTCGGCCTGATCGCGCTGGTCTGCGACATGGCCTTGCGCACGATGAACTGGGGCTCGACACGCAGCGACGACCGCAAGGGCAGTTCGGGCGGCGGCATCCTGATCATCGTCCTGCTGGTCGTTGCGATTTTGGCGCCGCTCGCCGCCAAGGCGGTGCAGATGGCGGTGTCCCGGCAGCGCGAGTATCTGGCGGATGCGACGTCGGTCCAGTTCACCCGCAACCCCAATGGCCTCATCTCCGCGCTGGGAAAGCTCGCGGAGAAGGCGGCACCCTTTCCCGGAGTGAGTCGTGCCACGCAGCATCTCTTCATCGTCAACCCGATCAACCAGTTCACCTCGAAGACTCCGGCGCTCCTCGCCACGCATCCCGATATCGAGGATCGCATCGCTCGCCTGCGCAATCTGGGCGGCTAGCACCGGCCTCGCGGCGGCCTTCGACCTGCAGGGCCATCGCGGCGCGCGCGGGCTCGCACCCGAGAACACACTGGCCGCCTTCAAGCTGGCGCAGGATCTCGGCGTCACCACGCTCGAAACCGACCTCGCGGTGACGCGCGACGGCATCGTGGTCATCAGCCATGATCCGGTGCTCAATCCCGACCTCGTGCGCGGACCGGACGGGCAGTGGCTCGGCGCACCGGGCCCCGCCGTCCGCACACTGACCCTCGACGAGCTGAAGCGCTACGACATTGGCCGCGTGAACCCGGCCAGCAAGTACGCCCAGCAGTTCCCCGAGCAGAAGCCGGTCGACGGCCAGCGCTTCCCGACCCTCATCGAGTTCTTCGCGCAGGCCGCGCCCGGAGTCCGCTTCAACATCGAGATCAAGACCGATCCGGGCAAACCCGACCTCACGCTCGACCCGGCCGCCTTCGCGAAACGGGCGGTCGAGGGCATTCGCAAGGCCAAGGCCGAGGCGCGCACGACGCTGCAATCCTTCGACTGGCGCGGCCTGATCGAGGCCAGGAAGCTGGCGCCCGAGATCGCCACGGCCTGCCTCACCATCGAGAGCAACAACTTCGACACGGTGCAGCGCACCAGCGGCCGTCCCTCGCCCTGGCTGGGCGGGCTCGACCTGGCCGCGCACGGCGGCTCGGTGCCCCGGCTGGCAAAGGCGGCCGGCTGTGCGGTGTGGTCGCCCTTCTGGCGCAACGTCACGGCGGAGAACGTCAAGGAGGCGCAGGCGCTCGGCCTCAAGGTGATCCCCTGGACGGTCAATGCGCCGGCCGAAATGACCCGGTTGATCGACCTCGGCGTGGACGGGCTGATCACCGACTACCCCGATCGCGGCCTCCAGGTTCTTGCATCCAAAGGGCTGAAATCCCGCTAGGCGGTTGACTCGGGTCGCGCTGTGTTCTGTATACAGAACATGCGTCCCATCCTCCCCGAACCCGATCTTTCCGAGCGTATCCACGATTCCGTCCTGGAGGCGATCTGCTCGGGCGAACTCAAGGCGGGGGCCCGGATCACGCAGGAAGAGATCGCCCAACAATTCGGCGTGTCGCGCCAGCCGGTCCTGCAGGCCATGATGCTGCTGCGCCGCGAGGGCTTCCTGATCGATGCCGGCCGCAAGGGCGTCTGCGTGGCTCCGCTCGACGTCCAGCAGGCCCGCAACCTCTACGTCGTCCGCGCCGCCCTCGACGGCGCCGCCGCCCGCCTCGCCGCCTCCAACTACACGCCCCATCTCGTGCAGCGCGGCCGCGCCCTGCTCGACGTCGGCCGCCGCGCCGTGGCGAGCGGCTACGTGCCCTCGGTCATCGAGGCCGACATCGATTTCCACCTCTTCGTCTACGAAGCCTCCGGCAATCCCGTGATCGGCGAGACCGCGCAACCGCACTGGCAGCATCTGCGCCGGGTGATGGCCGCGGCCTTGAGCGAGGAGGATCTGCGGATCAGTGTGTGGGACGAACATGAGGGCATCCTGCGCGCGCTCGAAGCGGGGCAGGCGGCCGAAGCCGAGGCGCTGTGCCGCGGCCATGCCGAACAGATGGCCGACATTCTCACCGGACGATTGAAGGTCGTGATTTCCCGCGCCGCCTGAAGACGGCGTTCACAACGAAGCAAGACATCATAGCCAAGGAGGAACCGCCATGAAGCTCACCTCTGAGCAGCTGAAGCAATTCGACGAAGAGGGCTATCTCTTCTTCCCGGAATATTTCTCGCCGGAAGAAACGAAGATCCTGAAATCCTCGGTGCCCGAGGTCTTCGCCCAGCGCCGCCCCGAGAACATTCGCGAGAAGAGCGGCGACGTCGTGCGCACCGCCTTTGCGGTCCACACCTATCATCCGGTGTTCGAGGCGCTGGTCCATCATCCGCGCTTCGTGGAGCCGGCCGAGCAGCTCCTGAAGGACAAGACCTACATCCACCAGTTCAAGATCAACGGGAAGGCCGCCTTCGACGGCGATGTCTGGCAGTGGCACCAGGACTACGGCACCTGGAAGGCCGACGACGACATGCCCGAGGCGCGCGCCATGAACCTCGCGGTGTTCATCGATGAGGTGAACGAGTTCAACGGCCCGCTCTGGTTCATTCCCCGGAGCCACAAGAAGGGCGCGATCGAGGCCAGCCACGACCTCACCACGACGTCGTATCCGCTGTGGACGATCGACAACGACACGATCGCCAAGCTGGTCGACCAGGGCGGCATCGTCGCGCCCAAGGGCGGTCCGGGCTCCGCGATCTTCTTCCACGGCACGCTGGTCCACGGCAGCGGCCCCAACATGTCGCCGTGGGATCGCCAGATCATCTACGTGACCTACAATTCGGTGAACAACGCGATCCGCCGGTTCAAGCGGCCGGACTATATCGCCCATCGCGACTTCACGCCGATCGATGCCTGGGAAGACGATGCGGTGATCCGCGCCGTCAACCGCAAGGTCGCGGCGGAATAGTCGAAGACGTCCGGAGGAAACAATGAGTCTCCATCGCATGCTTCAGGCCCGCGCGGCCGAAGCCAATCCGCTGCGCATCGGCGTCATCGGCGCCGGCAAGTTCGGCTCGATGTACCTGTCGCAGATCCCGACCACGCCGGGCATCCACCTGCTCGGCATCGCCGACCTCTCGCCCGACCGCGCGCGCGAGAACCTGGCGCGGCTGGGATGGAAGCCCGACGTGACGGCGGCCAGCTCTTTCGCCGACGCCCGCAAGCACGGCAGCACCTATCTCACCGAGGACTGGCGCGCGCTGGTCAGCCATCCCGAGATCGACATCGTGGTCGAGTCGACCGGCGATCCGATTGCCGCCGTCGAGCACGCGCTCGAAGCCTTCAGGCACGGCAAGCACGTGGTGATGGTGACGGTGGAGGCCGACGCCTTCTGCGGCCCGCTGCTCGCCAGGCGTGCCGCCGCCGCTGGCGTGATCTACTCGCTGGCCTACGGCGACCAGCCGGCGCTGATCTGCGAGCTGGTCGACTGGGCCCGCACCTCCGGCTTCGAGGTGACGGCGGCCGGCCGTGGCCACAAGTGGCTGCCGCACTTCGCGCAATCCACGCCCGAGACCGTGTGGAAGTACTGGGGCCTCAACGAGGAGCAGGCCAGGCGCGGCGGCCTCAACCCCAAGATGTTCAACTCCTTCCTCGACGGCTCCAAGCCCGCCATCGAGAGCACCGCCGTCGCCAACGCCACCGGCCTCACGCCGGCACCGGACGGGCTCGCCTTCCCGCCATGCTCCGTGGAGGACCTGCCCTTCGTCATGCGGCCGGTCTCCGAGGGCGGCCAGCTCCATCACAAGGGCCAGGTCGAAGTCGCCTCGTCGCTGGAGAAGGACGGGCGCGCCATCCCCTACGAGATCCGCAAGGGCGTGTGGGTCGTGTTCGAGGCGGCGACCGAGTACCAGAAGAACTGCTTCGAGGAATACATGCTGCAGACCGACCCGAGCGGCCGGTACTCGGTCATGTACAAGCGCTGGCACCTGATCGGCCTCGAGGTCGGCATGTCGGTCGCCTCGATCGGCCTGCGCAAGGAACCGACCGGCACGCCGATCGGCTTTCACGCCGACGTCATCGCCACCGCCAAGCGCGACCTCAAGCCCGGCGAGATGCTGGACGGCGAGGGCGGCTACACGGTCTACGGCAAGCTCTTCCCGTCGGAGAAGTCGACCGGCCTCGGCAGCCTGCCGCTCGGTCTCGCCCACAACGTCAAGCTGGTGAAGCCGATCAAGGCCGGCCAGTCCCTGACCTACGCCGACGTGGTGATGGACGAGTCCCTGACCGCCGTGAAGCTCCGCCGCGAGATGGAACGCGACTTCGCGCCGGCTGCGTCGAAGATCGCGGCGCAGTAAGCGCGAAACTCGTTTCGCATCGGAGGAAGACAGCGGGCTCGTAGAACCGCCTCCCGCCAGCGTCCCAACGGCCGAGCTATGCTCGACCGTTGTTCATTTGACGACACATAATGTTCATGTGAAAGTCACCTGAACGAAAACAACGATCTTCATGTTCATTCGAACCATGCAGATCGAACGGGACAGGAAGCGGGCTCAGGATCCGGGAATGCAGGCGGAAGAACGCGCCCGCGCCATCGTCGAACGCGTCCGGGGGGACGGCTTCCAGTCGATCGAGGCGCTGGCTCTCCAGTTTGGCGTCACGCCGCAGACGATCCGGCGCGACGTGAACCTGCTGTGCGACCGCGGCCTGCTGCGCCGGCGCCATGGCGGCGTCGAGCTGCCGCCCGAGGGCGAGAACCTCGCCTATCCCGCCCGCCAGGTGCTGAACATCGACGCCAAGCGCCGCATCGCCCGGCTGGTGGCGCGCGAAGTGCCCGACGGCGCCTCGCTGTTCTTCGGCATCGGCACGACGCCCGAGCAATGCGCGCTGGCGCTCGCCGACCATGCCGGGCTGAGGGTCATGACCAACAATCTCAACGTCGCAATGGCGCTCTGCCGCAGCGGCTCGTGCGAGATCACCATCGCCGGTGGTCGCCTGCGCAACCTCGACCGCGACGTGGTGGCGGGCGAAGCGCATGGCTTCTTCGGCCGCTTCGCCGCCGACATCGGCATCTATGGCGTGGGCGGCGTCGCCGAGGACGGCACGCTGCTCGACTTCGGCACCGACGAAGTGACGATGCGCAGCACCCTGGCGCAGCATTGCCGCCAGCGTTTCCTGGTCCTCGATCATTCCAAGTTCGGCCGCGGCGGCACGGTGCGCGGCGGCCACATCACCGAGGCGAGCGCCGTCTTCAGCGATCGCCCGGTGCCGGCCGCCATCGCCGACAGCCTGCGCGAGGCCGGGGTCCGGCTCGTGTGCTGGCCGGACGACGGCGCATCCAACGAGTCGACAAGTCAGACAAGGAGGGGTTGATCTCATGTTGAAGAAACTGGCCATCGTGGCCGCCCTGGGCCTCGCCGCCCTCGGCAACGTGACGGGCGCCGCCGCCCAGCAGCGGGCCATCTGCTACAACTGCCCGCCCGAATGGGCCGACTGGGGCTCGCAGCTCAAGGCCATCCAGGCCAGGCTCGGCATCCAGGTCCCGCCGGACAACAAGAACTCCGGCCAGGCGATCGCCGCGCTGATCGCCGAGAAGGGCAGCCCGGTCGCCGACGTCACCTATCTCGGCGGCATCGCGGCCGACCCGGCCAAGGATGCCGGCGTGCTGACGCCCTACAAGCCGAAGAACTGGGAGAAGATCCCGGCCGACCTGAAGGATCCGGACGGCAACTGGTTCACCATCCACTCCGGCACGCTCGGCCTGTTCGTGAACAAGGCCGCGCTCGGCAACAAGCCGGTGCCGCAGAGCTGGGCCGACCTCTTGAAGCCCGAATACAAGGGCCTGGTCGGCTATCTCGACCCGACCTCGGCGGCCGTCGGCCAGCTCGGCGTGATGGCGATCAACCTCGCGCTCGGCGGCACCTACGACAATCTCGATCCGGCCATCAAGTTCTTCAAGGAACTGGCCAAGAACCAGCCGATCGTGCCGAAGCAGACGTCGTATGCGCGCGTGATCTCGGGCGAGATCCCGATCCTGCTCGACTACGACTTCAACGCCTATCGCGGCCAGTACACCGACAAGGCGCCGGTGCAGTTCGTCATCCCGAAGGAGGGCACGCTGGTGTTCCCCTACGTGATGGCGCTGGTGAACAAGGGACCCAATCCCGACAACGGCAAGAAGGTGCTCGACTTCGTCCTGTCCGACGAGAGCCAGGCGATGTGGGGCAACGCCTATCTGCGCCCGGTCTTCGCCGACCGTCTATCGGCCGAAGCCAAGGCCAAGTTCCTGCCGGACGCGGAATATGCCCGCGCCAAGCCGGTCGACCTCAAGAACCTCGCCAAGGCGCAGCCGCAGATCGTCGAGCGCTACCGCAAGGAAGTGAACTGACCGTCTCTCGATAGCGAGGGCACGGCGGGGCGGTCCAACGATCGCCCCGCCGTCGCTCGTTCAAGGACTGCGCCAAGGGACCACCCGATGCGGAACGAACTCCGCCGACTGATCTTCCTCCTGCTGCCGGCCGGCATCTTCTTCGCAGGCTTCTTCCTGCTGCCGATGGCGCGGCTGTTCTTCATCGGCGGTAGTGGCAAGACGGGGTGGGCGGCCTATGCCGCGATCCTGACCGACGCCAACTATTTCAACAGCCTCCTCTCCACGCTCGCCGTGGCAGCGGCGACGACGGCCGCGACCCTCGTCATCAGCGGCATCGCGGGCGTGTTCCTGCAGCGCAACCGGTTTCCCGGCAACGGCATGCTGGTGGCGATGCTCACCTTTCCGCTGGCGTTTCCCGGCGTGGTCATCGGCTTCATGGTCATCATGCTGGCTGGCCGGCAGGGACTGATCGGCCAGGTGACGCAGGCGCTGACCGGCGAGAAGCTGGTCTTCGCCTACACGCTGTCGGGCCTGTTCATGGGCTACGTCTATTTCTCGATCCCGCGCACCATCCTCACCGTGATGGCGGCGGCCGAGAAGCTCGACCCCAAGCTGGAGGAGGCCGCGCGATCGCTCGGCGCCTCGCCGTGGCGGGTCGTGCTCGACGTCATCATTCCCGGCCTGAAGCCCGCCTTCATTTCCGCGGGCGCGATCTGCTTCGCGACGGCGGTCGGCGCGTTCGGCACGGCGTTCACCCTCGCGGCCAAGATCAACGTGCTGCCGATGGTGATCTATACCGAGTTCACCCTGTCGGCGAACATCGCGATGGCGGCGGCCCTGAGCTTCGTGCTGGGCGCCGTCACCTGGGTCGTGCTCGCGCTGGCGCGCACCGCGGCCGGCTCCAGCGTCGCGGCGGCAGGCTGACATGAAACGCCGCGGCCTCTTCTACCTCCAGCTCGGCTTCACCCTGCTGGTCTGCGCCTTCCTGATCGTACCGATGATCCTCTCGATCATGGCCGGTCTCACGGTGAACTACTTCGTCGGCATCGAGAGCGGCCTCACGCTGCGCTGGGTCATGGAAGTGTGGAACGGCTATCGCGACACGATCTTCCTGTCGATCGGCCTGGCATTGGCCTGCCTCGCCGCGACACTGGTGCTGGGCATCCCGGCGGCCTACGTGCTGGCCAAGCGACAGAACGCGCTGACCCGCGCCATCGAGGAGCTGCTGGTGATGCCGGTCGCGGTGCCCGGCCTCGCCACCGCGCTGGCGCTGATCGTGACCTACGGCAGTCTGTCGGGCTTCCGCACCTCGTGGGCCTTCATCCTGGTGGGCCATGTGCTCTTCACCCTGCCCTTCATGGTGCGCAGCGTGCTGGCCGTGCTGATGGCGATCGACCTCAAGACGCTGGAAGAAGGTGCCGCCTCGCTGGGCGCCGGCTTCGCGGAGCGCTTCCGCGACATCGTCCTGCCGAACTGCCGGCAGGGCATCCTCGCCGGCTCGCTGATGGTTGTGACCCTGTCGATGGGCGAGTTCAACATGACCTGGCTGCTGCACACGCCCTTTACCAAGACGCTGCCGGTGGGTCTGGCCGACGCCTATGCGTCGCTGCGGCTCGAGGTCGGCAGTGCCTACACGCTCGTCTTCTTCGTGATGATCATGCCCTTGCTTCTGGCCATGCAGGCTTTCGCCAAGCCGCGGCCGGCGAAGTTCGTGGCGGAGGAAACAGAATGACCGAAACCGGCAAACCCGTCTCCATCGCGCTCGCGAACTGCGCCAAAACTTTCGCCGACGGCACCCGCGCGCTGGAACCGCTCGACCTCGCCATCCATGCCGGCGAGACCGTCGTGTTCCTCGGCCCCTCGGGCTGCGGCAAGACCACCACGCTGCGCATCATCGCCGGGCTGGAAGAGCCGGATGCCGGTGGCAAGGTCCTGTTCGACGGCGTCGACGTCACGCACCTGCCCATCGAACAGCGCAATGTCGGCATGGTCTTCCAGTCCTACGCCCTGTTCCCGAACATGACCGTGGCCGGAAACGTCGGCTATGGCCTGCGCATCCGCAAGGTGCCGGACGCGCAGGTGAAGGCACGGGTCTCGGAGATGCTGGCGATGATGCAGATCACGCGGCTCGCCGACCGCCGCATCGACCAGCTCTCGGGCGGCCAGCGCCAGAGGGTGGCTCTTGCCCGCGCCATCGCCGTCCGGCCGCGCGCGCTCCTGCTCGACGAGCCTCTGACCGCGCTCGATGCCAAGCTACGCGACACGCTGCGGCTCGACATCGATTCGCTGCTGCGCTCGCTCGGCATCACCGCGATCTACGTCACCCACGACCAGGCGGAGGCGATGGCGCTGGGTGATCGCATCGTGGTCATGGAGCATGGCCGGGTCGCGCAGATCGGCAAGCCGCGCGAGATCTACCAGCGGCCCGCAACGCGCTTCGTCGCCGACTTCATCGGCACGATGAACCGCCTGACCGGCGCCGCCGGCAACGGCGTCTTCCGCTGCAAGGCCGGGATCGTTCCCTGGGCTGAGGCGCCCGCCACGGCGACGGAGATCCTGTTCCGGCCCGAGGATATCCGCGTCGCCGAGAGCGGCGAGGCGGCAAACCTGCAGGGCAAGGTGGCGTCGGCTTTCTTCCTGGGCGACCGCACGCGGCTCTTCGTCGACGTCGGGGAGGAGAAGCCGCTGGTCATCGAGAGCACGGCGCGGCGCGACTTCCAGCACGGCGAGGCGGTGGGTCTCGCCATCGATCCGCGCGGCCTGCTGGTCCTGTGAGGAGCATGCCAATGCTGATTGCCCAGATCACCGACACGCACATCAAGCTGCGGGGCAAGCTTGCCTACAGGAAGGTCGATACGGCGGCCATGCTGCGCCGCTGCGTGGAAGAGCTTCTGGCGCTCAGCCCGCAGCCTGACATCGTTCTGCTGACCGGCGACCTCGTCGATCTCGGACGGCCGGAGGAATACGATCACCTGAAGTCGATCCTGGCGCCGATCAAACAGCGCATCGTCGCCATCCCCGGCAATCACGACGAGCGCGAGGCCATGCGCGACGCCTTCCGCGACGGCGGCTACCTGCCAGCCGAGGGCACGTTCCTGCAGTTCGCGATCGACGACTATCCACTGCGCCTCGTCGGTCTCGACACGCTGATCCCGGGGCAGGGCGGCGGCGAGCTTTGCACGGAAAGGCTCGACTGGCTCGACCGGACGTTGGCCGACAAGCCCGACACGCCGACTCTCGTCCTGATGCACCATCCGCCGTTCGTCACCGGCATCGGCCACATGGACAAGATCGGCCTTTTAGGGCGCGAGGGCTTCGCCGACATCGTGGCGAAGCATGACCAGGTCGAGCTGATCCTGTGTGGCCATCTCCACCGCACGATCCACGCCCAGGTCGGCGGCCGTCCGGCAATGACCTGCCCCAGCCCCGCACACCAGGTCGCGCTCGACATCCATCCCGATGCGCCCAGCCGCTTCCGCATGGAGCCGCCGGGTTTCATGCTGCACTGGTGGAACGACGGCCAGCTCGTCACCCACACCGCCGTCATCGGCGACTATGACGGGCCGTACCCGTTCTTCGACGCCGACGGCAAGCTGATCGACTAGAGCGTTTCATGGCTTGAGTGAATCGAAGGGGATTCCCGAGCGGTCGAGAC
>CAMFGZ010000039.1 GCA_945952105.1 uncultured Rhodospirillaceae bacterium
CTGCAGCTACATCCAAAACGCCGGATATGCTCACGTCAAAACGTGAAACGCTCTAGCTTCGGCTGGCCGCGACCGGCCCTTTCGCGCTAGTGAAGGGCCGGGACGACCGGGGGGGAAATGAAGCTCATATTCATGACATGCGCGCAGTCGAGCGCCGTCGACAGCCAGACCGGCCGGCTCAGCCTCTTCCACCTGCTGGAGCAGGTTCAGGCCACGTCCTTTCCGACAGCGATGTCGCTCACCCTCGTCGGCATGTTCGCCCGGGAGCCGGGCGAGCCCGATGACCAGTCCGTCCGGTTGAAGGTCGACCTGGGCGAAACGGCGGTTTTCGATTCCGCGGTCAATTTCTCCTTCCGCGGCAAGCAGCGCAGCCGGGTCCTGATGGCCATGAACGGCCTGGCGATCCCGTCTGCCGGGAAGCTTTCCTTTTCGTTCCTGTCGCCTGAGGGCGCACCGCTCGGGCCGGCCTGGGAGGTCTTCATCGAGAAGGCCCAGCCACAGGCGGGGCAGCCGCAGGCAACGTAACGGCCGGAAGAGCACTGGCCGCGGGCCACCCAGTTCGCCGCGCCGCCCCCGAACGCGCAAGAGTTCGTCATCATCTGACGGCGGGGACCCGTCAGATGTGCTGGAGCTTGTTCTCGACGCCGAGGATGTGACGGCCGACCATCTCGGCATGGCCCATCATGCCCTGCAGATGCTGACTTGCGCTCATGGCGTCGCGGAAGCGCCGCTCGAAGGGCGCCGAGTTCAGGATCGCCGTCGTGCCGGCGGCACGATAGGCGGCGATCGAAACGTCGGTCGCCTCGTTCATGCCATGCGTCGTGGCGAGCCGCAGCCGCATCCGGGTGTCGATGTCGAGAGCGCCCTTCGCGGCTGCGTCGTAGACGGCGCGAACCTCGGCATGCAGGTAGGCGCGCGCCGCCGACAGCTTGGCTTCCAGGAGGGCGACCTCGCGCTGGATGGCGTTGTTGGCGGACATGGCGTTGATCGACGCGCGGCTGTGCTTGCCGCGGGCCAGGTCGATGAAGGTGTCGAGCATGTGCCGCGCGACGCCGATGGTCACGCTGCAGAAGCCGCTGGCATAGAGAAGCGTCGAGCCGATCGTGTAGATGGGTCCCGTCTCGCGCCGCTCCTGCAGCGCGTCGCGGGCCGGCGCCATGGCATCGGGGATGAAGAGATCCTCGACCGTATAGGTGTCGCTGCCGGTGCCGCGCAGGCCGAGCACGAACCAGTCGTCGACGATCCTGGTATCGGTGCGCTTGAAAACGAAGCTGCGGTCGTCGGGCCGGCCGTGGCGCATGTGCGGCGTGCCATCCGGGTTCTGGACGGCGCTGTGCGCGCCCATCCAGGTCGAGTGACGGCCGCCGCTGGCGAAGCCCCAGGTGCCGCTCAGCCGGTAGCCGCCCTCGACGCGGATCGCCTTGCTGCCGCCGTGCCGCGCGCCCCAGGCGAGGCCGACGCCCGGACTGCCGAAGGTGGCCAGCGCCGCCTCGTGCGGCATGGCGGCGGCCGAGGTCGCGGACGAGACATTGGACTGGTTGACGAACCAGGCGGTGCTGGCGTCGGCCCAGGCGATGGCTTCCACGGCCTCGCAGAAATCGAGGAGCGGCAGCTCCTGTCCGCCGAGGCTGCCCGGCAGCAACAGGCGCAGCATGTCCTGGGCGATGAGAGCGTCCACGACTTCCGGCGTGAGTTCGCGGCGATTGTCGATCTCGGCGCCATGCCGTTCGAGCAGCGGCTGCAGGGCACGAGCCCGCTCGGGGGCGCTGAGGGTCGATGCCGGCTGAACGCTGTCCATGGAAGTCCTCGGGCGATGCCTGTTTTGCTCATACTGGGCTGGATTGGCAGTCCGTCAATCCGCCAGCGGTTAATGCGACTACCCAGCGAAAGACATTACGCAGCGAAAGACCGGCCGATGGCGTGGGCTAGCGGGCGAGATCCGAGGCGACGCGCCTGTCGCGGGTGATTGCCATGGCGACGGCGGAGGGGCCATCGAACTGCATCGGGATGTTGGCGAGCTGGGCCTGTATCTGCACGGACTTGTCGTTGCGCAGACCGAGGAGGGCGGAGGTCAGCCGGTTCGCCACCGTGGAGGGCGTCCCCGCCGGCGCGAACAGGCCGAAGCTGATCGTGTAGGCCAGCCTGGGATCGCCCACCAGTTCGGCCAGGGTCGGGACGTTCGGAAGCTGTGGCGAGCGGTCGGCGCCGGAGGTCGCGATCACGCGGAGCTTGCCGCGGTTGCGGGCGTTGTGAAGCAGCGCGGACCGGGTATCCATCACCGCGAGGTCGGCGCGCCGGGTCAGCAGCATATCGATGGACGCCGTGCTGCCGGCCACCTCGATCGCATGGAACGACAGCCTCGTCCGGCGTTCGACGAGGGCGAGCAGGAGACCGATCGTCGAGGCATGCCCTGTCGTGGCGGCCTTCAGCCGGTCTGCCTTCGCGGCAGCGATCAACCCCGTCCAGTTCTCGATGTCGGAGAGCTCGTTCACGACCAGTGCCGTCGAGAAGCCGCGCGTGATCTTGGCGATGGGTTGCAGCCGCGAGAGCAGCGGCTCGGCCGGCGTCTCGAGCAGAACGAGGTTCAGGATTTCGGCGACCAGCAGCAGCCGCCCGTCCGGTTCGGCGGCGATCACTTCGAGCGCCGCACGGCGTCCGGCCTCGCCCAGCGTGTAGTCGAACTCGACAGGCTCCCTGAGCGCGGCCGAAAAGCCGTCCTGTATGAGCTGGGCGCAGAGGTCCGTGGGGTTGCCGACGCCGAAGCCGCAGATCAGGCGGACGGCGTTCGTGGCGGCCACGGCTTGCCGGCCCGTCATCCCGGCAGTCACGCCGGCAACGGTCCAGCGCAGGGCGTCGCGTCGGGTCGATCTCATTCCGTCGCGATGATACAGGCCGCGCCGCCGACCGAGAAGCGTTCCGGCGCTCCCGGCCTAGCCGGGAAGCGCCGCCTCGCTGGCCGGGTCGCCGGCGATGCGGCTGTGCCACATGATGCGCTTCTGGGTCATGTCCCACGGCGTCGCCTGGTGCAGCAGGCAGCGATTGTCCCACAGCACCGCGTCGCCCGGCGCCCAGGCGTGGTGGTAGATGCGCGGGCGCTGGCACGCAAAGTCGATCAGCTCCTGCAGGAAGGCTTCGGACTGAGCCCCGTCCATCCCCGGGATGGCGTGTGCATGGCGGCCGATCAGCAGCGACTTGCGACCGGTCTCGGGATGCGTCTTCACCAGCGGGCGCAGCGGGACAGGCCCATCGTGCAGCCCGTAGCCGTGATATTCGCCATCGGACTTCTTCGTCTCGTGGCCGAGCCTCGACTGGCTGTAATGCAGGGAGTGCCGGGCCTGGAGCCGTTCGACCTGTTCCTTGCGCACATCGTCGAGTGCATCGTAGGCAGCGCGCATGTCGGCGAAGCCGGTGTGGCCGCCGATCGTGGGCACGACCTCGGCGCAGAACACCGCGCCCTTGGCCTGGACGGGCATGTAGGTGCTGTCGGCATGCCAGCCCATGTTGCCCTTCAGTATCTTCATGACGTCGTCGTTGTCCTTCTCGACGCGCAGCGTGCCGTCGGCGCGAACATTGCTGATCGCCACCATCTCGAATTCGAGCGGGCCGAAGCGCTTGGCGAAGGCGATCTGCTGGTCACGCTTCAGATGCTGGTCTGGAAAGACGAGGAGAGCGTAGTCGAGCCAGGCGGAATGCAGCTCGCGCCATCCGGCGTCGTCGAGATCGACGAGCTTCACGCCGGTGACGACGGCGCCGAACGTGGCGTCGAGCGGAGTGATGTCGAAGGCGCGTGGCATGCGATTCCTCCTGAACGTTTTCCGCAGTCTACGGTCATTCCGGAAGACGTCGAAGCGCTTTCCGCCTCATTCAACCGGGAGGCGTCGTCGTTTGCGGCGACGGACGGTGCAGGAGAGTTCTCTCTCTCCGGCGCCGAGCTTCGCTCGGCTAAAAGAGAACGGCCGGGCGTGGGCCCGGCCGTTCGGTCGTTCGTGCGGATTCGGCTTACTGGATCACGATCTCGACACGGCGGTTCTGTGGCTCGCGGACGTTCGGGCCGGTCTGCACCAGCAGGCCCTGCTCGCCACGGCCGACGACGGAGATGTTGGTCGCCGGCACGCCCTCGCGGACCAGCGCGTCCTTGACCGCGTTGGCGCGACGCAGCGACAGCGCCATGTTGTAGGCCTCGGTGCCGGACGTATCGGTATGGCCGGTCGCCGTCACGCGGGCGTTGCCCTTCTGCTTGTAGGCGTTCGCGGCCTGGCGAATCGTGGTCAGCGCCTGGTCGGAGAGGTTCGAGCGATCCCAGTCGAAGAACACCATGAACGACGGCGGGGCCACCGGCGCGGCGGCGGGCGGCGGAGCGGCCGGCGCCGGCTGGCCGAACTTGTAGCTGACGCTCAACATCGTCGTGATGTTGTTGTTCTGGTACCAACCCGGATTGGTCGTGCCGTAGTAACGGCCATCGAGGTTCACGCGGAAGTTCTGGTCGACGTTCCAGCCCAGACCGATGATGCCCTGATAGGCGAACTGCGTGCTGCAGAGCGAGCAGCCATTGATCGAGGCATCGGCGAAAGCGATACCGGCGCCGGCACCGATATACGGCGTGACGGTCGCGCCCGGAATGAAGTCGTAGAGCAGGTTGGCCATGATGGCGAGCTGCTCGATGCGGCCGCTGGTGTTGCTGAAGATGTTACCGAAGTTGGCGGTGCCGCGACCATTGTTGGAGCGGAACACGCCCTCCAACTCGATCCTGGGACCCACGAAATCGTAACCGACGAAGCCGCCGGCCGCGAAACCGAGGTCCATGTTGTAGTTGTTGTTGTTCAGCAGCCAGTTCAGGCCGCCTTCGCCGCCGATGTAAAGACCGGGGTTGGAAGGCCCGGGAGACCACATGGACTGCGCATTGGCAGCCCCCGGGGCCATGAGCGGAACCGCCATCAGGGCCGCAGCGGCGAGAAGTGCCTTCTTCATTTTCAATAATCCCTCGTTGGGTGACGCATCCGGGCTCAGGACGCATGCCGACCAAACGGGGGCCGAACGGAAAGAGTTGCCTTTTTCAGGGAACCTGCAGGCCACTGGCCCCGCGACCGTGGCCGCGGGGCAACAGTTTTTTGACAGCTCTACTGCATGAACCAGCCGTGGCTGACCACGGCGGACTGGCCACTGTGCACGGTGCTCTTGGCAGCCGCGTAAAAGAGTACGGCGTCCGCGACATCGTCGGTCGTCGTGAACTGGCCGTCGATCGTGTCCTTCAGCATGACGTTCTTGATCACCTGCTCCTCGGTGATCTTCAGTTCCGCCGCCTGCTCGGGAATCTGCTTCTCCACCAGCGGCGTGCGCACGAAGCCCGGGCACACGACGTTTGACGCGACGTTGTACTCCGCGCCTTCCTTGGCCAGCACCTTGCTGAGGCCGATCAGGCCATGCTTCGCGGTGACGTACGGGGCCTTGAGCTTCGAGGCTTCCTTGGAATGCACGGAGCCCATGTAGACGACGCGGCCGTATTTGGCGGCGTACATGTGCTTAAGGCATGCCTTGGTCGTGAGGAAGGCGCCGTCGAGATGGATCGACAGCAGCTTCTTCCAGTCGGCGAAGGGGAAGTCGACCAGCGGCTTCACGATCTGGATGCCGGCATTGCTGACCAGGATGTCGATCTTGCCGTACTTGGCGATCGTGTCGGCGACACCCTTCTCGACCTGTGCTTCGTCGGTGACGTTCATGGCGACGGCGAAGGCATCGCCGCCTTTTGCCTTGATCTCGTTCGCAGTCGCGGTGGCGGCGTCGAGGTTGAGATCGGCGATCACCGGCGTGCCGCCCTCGGCGGCCAGGCGCAGCGCGATTTCCTTGCCGATGCCCGAGGCGGCGCCGGTGACGATGGCAATTCTTCCTGTGAAACGTGACATTGCTTGATCCTTCTCCGTGCCTGATCTGGTTATTTCGCGAGATAGTCGAACACCACTTCGCCCAGACCCAGCGTCAGGTCCGTTACATAGTGGCTGGCCGAGACGACTTCACGCACCGGCAGGCGCGAGACGTCGCACATGGCATGATCGAAGAACTGGAGCGCCGCCGGTCCGGTCCACGCGCCCTTCACCGTGACGTCCTCGCAGTAGTAGCGCACGAGCTCGCAGATGCGCGGCGTGCAGTCGACGTGCGGCACGATCTTGATCATGAAGGCTGGCTTGGCGAGCGCCTTGACCAGCGGCGCATGGTCGATCTCGCGATGCTTGTAGCCCATGGTGGCGTTGACGCAGAGCACAGAGCCGTAGTGCAGCGTGCAGACGAGCGTCTCGTTCTCGTGGCTGATCTTCGGCGAGGCGAGCTTCTTGGGGAAACCCCAGATCTCGCGGCCGCCGGCGATCGGCGAATTGTCGTCGAGGTACATGGCGTGGACGTAGCCGCCTTCCTGCACGGTGCCGTCCTTGTCCTTGAAGCGCACCGGGATGACCTGTCCGGTCTCGGTGTAGTCGCCGAAGCCCGTCGAGTCGGGCATGCGGATGAATTCGTAGTTCACCGTGTCGCCCACGACCTCGAGCGGCTCCGGCACCAGCGCCTGCAGCACCTCGGGATCGGTGCGGTAGCTGATGACGACGAATTCGCGGTTGTAGAACTTGTACGGCGGCCGCGGATAGCTCGGGTTGTTGAGCGGCATCGCGAAGGCGTTCTTGCGGACGTCGTCGATCTTCATTTCTCTGTCTCCTTGCGGCCTTGAAGGGCGAGGTCGAACGTGAACACGCCGTCCGGATTGGTCGGACGCTGCAGCACTTCAGGATGCTCCAGCGTGCGCCTCATGTCGGCGTAGCCGGACTCCCAATGCTCTTCCATCGTGCGGCGCGAGAACTCGTAGTCCTTCGAGGAGCCTTCGTATTTCCGCGCGCGGTAGATCGTATGAATGATGTTGTAGACCTTGCTGTCGGCTTCCTGGGCCAGCAGCTCGGCCTCGGGAGTCTGGCGAAGCTCCGGCGGCATGTCGGCCAGGATCTTGGCGGTGGCGCGACGCAGCGACTGCATCTGCCGGAACTGGTCGGTGCCGGCGCGCGTGCGGCTGGAGTAGCGGATGTCCTTCATGCGCGTGTCGACCTCGACCATGTCGCGCGGCAGGTCGCCCCGGGCGCTCCACAGGTCGATCTGGAAGGCCAGCGTGTCGGCACGCGGCCGGTCGTCGAGCACCCATTGCAGCGGCGTGTTCGAGACGATGCCGCCGTCCCAGTAGAATTCGCCGTCGACCTCGGCCGCCGGGAAGCCCGGGGGCAGCGAGCCGCTGGCGAGCACATGCTGCGCGCCGATCGTGTGGGTGGCGTTGTCGAAGTAGATGAAGTTGCCGGTCCTGACGTTGGTGGCGCCGACGCTGAAGCGCGTTTCCTTCGCGTTGATGCGGTCGAAGTCGACCAGCCGCTCCAGCAGCGTCTTGAGCGGCGATACGTCGTAGTAGGCAAGGTTCCCGGGATTGCCGGCCGGGGTGAAGATCGGCGGCGGGAAGCGCGGCTGGAAGAACTCCGGCGCGCCCCACAGCAGCGTGGCGAAGGAACGCATCTGGTTCACGACCTGATGCTGCATGTCGCTGGTGAATTCGTAGCCCTTGACGATCGGCATGCCGAGCGGCGGGCGGGTCACGGTCTCCCAGAAGGCGCGCAGTTTCTCGACGCGCTGTTCGGGCGGATTGCCGGCGATCAGCGAGGAGTTGATGGCGCCGATCGAGATGCCGGCCACCCAGTCGGGATGCAGACCGGCCTCGGAAAGCGCCTGATAGACGCCGGCCTGGTAGGAGCCGAGCGCGCCGCCGCCCTGCAGCAGGAGGGCGATCCGTTCGAAGGGAGGGCGGGTGACTGTCGTACTGATCGCGCAATCTCCTCTATGGGCCGCCCGGTCGGGACGACGCTTTCTGGCGCGCCGGCTGCACGGGGGCAACGGCGTTTCCGCAATTTCCGGACCGAAGCCTAATCGGTCGCGGTTCTACCCGCATGACAGGTGGCGGGCTTCGCGGCGGGCTCAGGTCCGGCCAAGCACCGCCCTGAGGGCGAGCCGGCACGGGCGCGTCACATAGTAGGCACCCCAGAAAGCGGGCGGTAGCTTCAGCGCTGCATAGTCGCCGGCCGTGGGCGTGAAGGCGAGCTTGAGCGTGCCGGCGATCCGGTCGATCCGCCGGTCGCAGAGAAGAAGATCCGTGAAGTGATCGATCTGCCGGATCGGGTGGGTGTCGGCCCGGAGGGAGGCCGCCACGGCGGCGGTGCGCTGGCGCACACGGTCACTGCCGGCGACGAGCGCGACCAGTGCCTCGGGAACGGGGACCCGCAGCAGATCCTGCGCCACGGAGCAGGCCAGCAGGATGGCCTCGCCACAGTGGCGGTGGCGGGCGCGCCGGTAGAGGTCGCTCCAGTCGAGCTCGGGATGAAGGTCGACCAGCCGGGCGAAATCGCTCACCCATTTCAGCATCGCCCAGCCCTCCTTCGTGCCATGCCCGGCGAGCAGGAGGGCGAGGTTGGACGTCGACAGGACCGGTATGGCGCGGTCACCGAGCGTCAACGCGACCGGGTCGTCCCAGGCATCGGCGGCGGCAAGCGGGAAGGGAACGTGGGAGCCGCTGAAGGCCCAATGCAGATCGATTGCGGTGTCGACTTCGTCCCGGACGAAGGCGTATTGCCGCTGCGGCGCCAGGAAGGTCTGGCGGAAGATCCGGTCGCCCTGGGGGCTCTGATAGCCCATCGAGACGATGACTTCCTCCGCGGCGTCCACCTGCTCGGGCGGCACGATCAGGTCGAGATCGTTGTATTCGCGCCCCGCGAGGCCGCCATGGAGGGCGAGGGAGAGGGTCGGGCCCTTGAAGGCGACATAACGGATCGATCGCTCGGCGAAGGCGGCCGCCAACCCGTTCAGATCGCCTGCGAGCGTGAGAGTTCGCGCAAGATGGTATTGGCGAAAGCGCTCGAGAGCGGCTCTCTCGCCTGCCGGCAGGGTGCCCCATGAAATCTGGCCGAGGCAATCGAGCAGGGCCGGCCGGACGCCATGCGCGGCGGCCAGCGTCACGAGCAATCGATAGTCCGTGCCTTCTCGAAGCGATTGCCTGAAGCGGCCCAGATCCGGCTGCGGCCGCGCCGCCTCGCGGAGAATCTCGAAGGCCGCTGTCACCTCGTGGCCGGCGAGGTCAACGCGGGTTTCAGGTTCAGGGAGAGCAATCCCGGGAGAGTCCATTCACGCCGCCGCGCCCCGTGTACCGGTTCTTGCGGCCATCGCGATTGCCCTTGGATGTGTATTCGGTGAGCGTGATGTCGCGCAACGCGCCCAGCTTGACGAGGAGAGGGCGTTCGTAGGGCTTCTTCGCCGAGCTGGACAAGGGCTCCCGTACCGCCTTGCCCGTATGCATTGATTCGTCCGTCATGGATCGGCCTTTCACCCCAACGGGTCTTCCTATCGCATCGCTTCTATAAGGCCCTCGGCCTCGAGGCTTCCAAGGATTTGCATGATATCCGCCTGGCAGGCGGCCTCCGATACCTCGAATTCGGCCATCACCGAAGCACAAAGATCGGCGACCGACCGCGGTTGCTCCAGCGCATCCCAAATATGGACACCTACGCCTTGGAGGCCGAAGTAGATTGCCCGCTCCAGATCCAGAATTGCGACCTCGTCGTTGATCCTGCAGGAGACCTGACGTGCCGATTTCTTGTAGGTGGCCGGGGACCCGTTCATGCCTTCGATCCAGGGACGTTCGGTCCAAAACCTAGCAACAGTTTCCTTGCCGGGCAAATGCAATAAGCCCTTGATTCTGCGCATCATCAGCCTTTTCGAGCCAGCCAGAAATCGAGCGCATGGACTCCCAGCGACAGGGCGAGGTCGGGGTCTGGCGCGGTCCTGTCCGGGAGCAATCCGGGATCGACGTAGGATGCTACCCGATGGTCGGCAGGCAGAACCGGCAGCCCGATGGCGCGCAGGGTGGCGACTTCAGGATAACAGGCGAGCGGGGTTTTCTCGCGGGCCAGCACCTCCGCCGGCAGCCAACCGCGCATGGCTTCCCGGACCAGCTTCTTCTTCCACCCCCAGGGAAGCGGGGGCGCCGCGAGCATGAACTCCAGGACCCGCAAGTCGAAGTACGGGTAGCGCCATTCGAAGCCGGCCAGCGATTCCTCGAAAGCGTGGTCTTCGAAGTAGGTCTGCCAGATCGGGCTGGTGAAGGAGGCGAAGGCGATCGGATGCCACGGATGGGCGCCGTCGCCGCCCAGGCCCAGCGCTTCCTGCCGCTCGGGAAGATTGAGTTTCTTTGAGAAACCGTCAAGGAGCCAGGGTGGCAGGGTGTCGGCGGGCTCCAGCTCCGGCTCGTGCTTCAGTCCGGTGTGCCGCTGGAACGTCTGTGCCCAGCCGGAAAATCCCTTTGCCATCGTGTATTGAGCCAAGGCCTGCGCGAGCCGCCCCCAGGATCCCCGGCGCCGCAACCAGCCGAGATAGGCGTTGCGTTCCAGGACGAGGGCATTGTCCGGTCCTTCCCCATCCAGCCAGACCGGTGAAAGGGCGGCCATCTCGCGGCCGATCCGCCCGATATTGCCCGCGTTGAGCAGCGCCACCGTAGGCTCGGCCGATCGGAAGTCGCGGGACTGCCATTGAGGGTCGTAGGCAATGTCGTCCGCGGGCCGGATACGCAGCTCGATACCGAGATGCCGGGCGGCGAGCGAGGCATAGCGGTCTTCGCGGATATGCATCAACCGTTCGTAGTGCTCGCACTCGGCGACGATCCGCGAGGGGTCCCCCGTCACCTTGACGGCCATCGCCGCCAGAGCCGTCGAATCGACGCCGCCGCTCATGGCGATGCCGACTCGTCCCGGCGGCAGGCGATCGGCGACGGCTCGCGACAGCAGTTCGCGGAAGCGCTCGTGATAGGCTTCGGCGTTACGAAGATAGATCGGCTCGGCAAGGTCGAGTTGCCAGTAGCGGCGAAGCGACAAGCCCATGTCGTCGAGCTTCAGCAGATGCGCCGGCGCCAGTCGCTTGATGTCGCGATAGATCGTGCGCTCGAACTCGCGCGAGACACCGAGGGTCAGGAAGTCGGCGATCCAGTATTCGTCGAGCGTGCGATCCGCGTCGTGCCCGGCGAGCCAGTCGAGCGAGTCGCTGACCAGCCAGGCGTGGGCGGATTTCGCGTGGAAGAGAGGTCGCACGCCCAGGCGATCGCGCACGGCCAGCAGGCGCTGCCGCTCGTCGTCCCAGAGCGCGAAGGCGAAATCGCCGGCGATGAAATCCGTGAACGTCTCGCCCCACCTGGCATAGGCCTGCAGGCAGAGCCTTGCGTCCGGTACGATGGCCGAAGGAGAGCCAAGTCTCGCTTGCAGTTCATCGCGAGCGTCGAGCCGGATGCGTCCGGCGATCCACAGGCGGTCGTCCAGGGAGTCGATAACGCTGCCCTGCTCCGAGATGAGGGCGATCCGTCCGGAGCGGCCCATCGTGGCGAGACGGGTTGGCTGCCGGATGTCGAGTGGTTGCTGGTCGATACCGAGAAGGGCAGCAAACAAGTCAGCCTGCCGAGCCGAGAGTCTCGCGCGCGTCCCACGCGGTCAGCCGGGTGTAGCGCTCGTGCTCCTCCTCGCCGATGGCCACGGTATCGTCGTGGACCAGCCACGCATGGGCGATGAAGCCGGAGGAAACACGCGCGACGCCGATATGAACCTGCGAACGGTGCCCGTTCGAGGACAGCATGCGCTGCAGCGCCAGCGCCGAAGTGAGGCAGGTGGTACCCGGGACGCGCCGGGCCGCCGTGCGCACCGCCCAGATGATGCGATCGGCCGGCCGGTTCCCGGGCCGGACATGGCCGGTCCAGGCGCGCAGCCGTTCGATCGACACGAGATGCAGCGCGCTGCGCACGAGCGCCAGCATCAGGCCAGCCTTCATCAGCAACCGGCGATCACGGCCCGGCAGTGCGAAGAAGGCGGCCAGTGACCTCATCGGCCGATGACCCGCTGGATTTCGCGGGCGACGCCGTCCAGCGCCATGACAGTCCGCGGATATCGCAGCGCATGGACCGGCAGAAGATCCGCGACGCGCGCGGCGAAGCGGATCTGGCGCTCCATGCGGCTGCTCTTTGCGTAACGCGTATCCATCGCCGAGGACATCAGCGTCCGGGCGAGTTCGAGACCGGTCAGCCGCCGGCTCGAGACCGTCGAGGCCGCTTCGTCGGGCGAGCCGATATGGAACATGGCGGCGAGTCGCACCGGCGGCCGATGGCGGCGCTGATCCTTGCGCGGACGGACCATGATCTTTCCGCTCAACGCATTGAAATGCCCGTCTGTCACGGCGTCGGGCAGGAAGCTGGTGCCGGGCCCGTCGAGCAGCTTCAGCCGGTAAGGGCCCGGATAGGCGAGCATCGCGCCTTCTGCGAACGCGACTCGCAGCATGTCGTCGGTGAGAAGGTCGGCGCCGCGGCTGATCAGATAGGCCGCAAGCGTCGACTTGCCGGCACCGCTCTGTCCGAGGAGCCCGACCGCGTGTCCACCCATGTCGAGAACGGTCGCGTGAAGCGTTTCCTCGCCTTGTAACGTGAGGGAGGCGCTGACGACGAAATTCAGCAGGTTGGCCTCGAAGGCTCTCTGTTCCACGTCGCTCAGTTTCCGGCAGACCGCCGTGCGGCCGTCGGCGGAGATCGTGGCTTCGAAGACCTCGTTCGACCTCATGTAGACCCGGCCGTCGTCGAGCACGGCATACTCCAACCAGTCTTCTTGATCGCCGGATTCCCGGGAAGCGAGCGCCTCGAAATAGTCCGGGCGCCCGGCAAGGATGGCGATGTCGGCGGGGCCTTCGTCGCCGGCCGCGTCATGCACCGACGTGAACGGCAACTCGCTCTCTATGACGAGGCCGTAGACGAGATGACGACGACGGGCGTCCATGCGCACTCCTGATGGCGGCCCGGTTCGGGCAGCTTGCACTCTCATAGCAGAATGCCTTGACTTCCTCGATTGTTGGGACAGTTTAGTCTTGCACATTGTACCGCACCGGGCAGGGCAGGGTCTCAGGCGACACGCATGAATCGCTTCGATTTTACCGGCGTTTCGACCGAGGGGCTTGCGCAGTCGGCGTTGATCAGCGCGGCTTTCGACGACTTTACGCGGCATGGCTACGTCATCCTCGACAATGTCGTGCCCGCAGAAGACATCCGTTCGCTGCATGCGGAATTCTTTCGCGACTACAAGGACCAGATTCGCGATCAGGAGGCCGCCGACTCCCTCGAGGTCGGCGCCCGCCGCTTCATGATACCGCTGCATTTTTCCGGCGGCCTCGGCGCACCGCGAATCTTCGCCAATCCCTACGTGCTGACTTTGGTCCGCATGATCCTCGACACGGAAGCGATCATCGATGCATTCGGGGCGATTCTGTCGCTGAGCGGTGCCGAGGACCAGCATATCCATCATGACGGGCCGATCCTGTTCAGTTCCGAGATCTCGCGCCTGTTGCCCGCCTATGCGCTGACCTTCGGGCTGCCTCTCATCGAAATGAACGACCTCGCGGGGACCACCGCGATCTGGCCGGGCAGCCATCGGCGCGGCAGCCATGAGGGGCACGGGCCGGTGCGCCCCGTCATCCCTCTGGGTTCCTGCATGCTGTGGGACTATCGCACCTACCATAGCGGCACCTCGAACCGCTCCGACGAGGTCCGGCCCATGGTCTACGCCACATATGCACGTCGCTGGTATCAGGACCCGGTCAACTTCCGGAAGGAGACGCTGCCGCGACTTGTTTTCGAGCCGGGCTTCATCCCCGGCCTTCCCGACGATCTCCGTCCGCTGTTCGCCCATGTGCGATCGGCCGGGTGATGGCCGCGTCGCCGCAACAATTCGCGTCGGCCATCCAGGCTCTTCTCAAGATGTCAGAACTGTCGCCCGAGGAGAT
The DNA here is from genome assembly GCA_945952105.1 of uncultured Rhodospirillaceae bacterium. Lineage (GTDB taxonomy): Bacteria > Pseudomonadota > Alphaproteobacteria > Reyranellales > Reyranellaceae > Reyranella. The sequence continues at coordinate 13,861 of CAMFGZ010000039.1, forward strand.
GCAGAGGCGCTTCGAGGAGGCTTTGGACGTCGACCGCTGGCGCCGGCTCGTGCCCTTCGCGTCGATCGGCGAGGATCCGCCGGATGGCGCCGAACCCGCCCTGATTTCCGACGAAGACGCGGCGGCTGAAAAGCGCCGTCTCGACCGGGATGGTTACTTCAGGCTGCATCGTGTCTTCGACTCCGCCCGGATCGCCAGGATGCGGCGCACGGTGGAGGCCGTGCGCGCCGATGGCTGGCCGGTGGCCTTCGCCTTCGTCTTCGACGATTTCTGGAGCATCGCGCGTACGCCCCGGATCGCTTCCTTCCTCGAAGGCACGGTCGGGGAAGGCTATCTCCAGAACACGGTTGTCTGGGCGCATTGGGTGTCGGGCGAACGCGGCGTGGCCGGCTGGAGCCCGCACGACGATTACCGCGGCAGCGGCGACACGTTCCTGTCGCTGTGGATTCCCCTCTCGGATGCCAGCGTCGACAATGGCTGCATGTTCCTGCTGCCCGCCGACGCATCGCGGGAAATCTCCACGGCGGTGGATGAACAGCGGGATCTGCCGTCCAGCACGTTCCGCCGGATGCTGCAGGACATCATTGCCTTGCCGGTTCCCGCCGGTTCGATGATTGGCTGGCGCGGCGACCTTCTGCATTGGGGTGGCGCCAATGCCGGTGGTGCCGAGCCGCGCCTCAGTCTTGCTCTCGAGTTCCGGGCGCGTGGTGCGAGGGCGTCGCGCTTCGAAAGTCCGCTGATCGACCCGCGGGCTTCCCTCCCGGCATTCGAGCTTCGGCTGTTCGCGATCGTGAAGGCCCTGCGCGAGTACACCAAGTTCGAGCCGCTGCTTGCCCGCTACCTGCCGCTCGCCGAGCGCATCTTCGCGGAAACGGCGGACGCCAGTGCTTCCCGGTCGAACGCACCGCCGGCATCGTAGGTCAGCCAGCCTGGCTGCGGCGGAAACGATCCGTCGGTCAGGACGATCCCTTCGCACAGAAGCCCCGTCACATGACCGAAGGTGCCGCGCGTCGTCACCAGTAGGTCGGCGTCGATCATCTCGCGCATGCTCCATAGCGGATCCGTGTCCAGGAACAGGCAGTCGCGAGGAAGGTCGAGCACCTGAAATGCGCTCGGGTCGCCTTGCGAGAAGACACGCAGTGTGTGCGGCAGCAATCCGTCACCGATGGTCTGGCGAAGTCTCGTGACGACCGCGGCCAGGCACTCCATGTCGGTCGAATCCTCCGAATGGAAATCGTGCGGGTTGCGCCGGCGGACATGGACGCAGATGCTCGGGAGGGCCCTGGCGGCGCGCGGCTTTCCCAGCCTGTATTTGCGCCTGAATTCGTCGACCAGCGGCTCCTCGAAGGGCTTCTCGTCGTCGTCGTCACCGAACAGGGCATGGAGCGCCGGGAAGGTGAACGCGAAGTTGACGGCGTCGTGCGTGTCCGTCGCCTCGCCGTCGCCGAGGTTGAACTGCGCTTCCCAGGCGGCTGCCCAGTCCGGCATCGGCCGGTCGGCATGGTGGAGGGTGCGGAAGGGCGTGTGGGTGTAGGTGAGGCCGTGGGCGCGGGCGAACTGGATGGCCCGCATGGTGAGCAGTGCCTGCGATCCCGCGCCCTCGCGTGTCGAGCAGATGCAGGTGATCTTCGAGAGCCTGCGGCCGCCGAGGAGCTGGCGCACGTACTGCCGGTAAAGGACGTCGCCGTCCGGGTAGCGGTGTGGGCGCCCGAGCGCGGTCTTCACGACCTTCTTTGCGGTGCTGCGCAGGTAGCGGAACGAGCCGCCGGCGAGAAAGCGGAAGGCCGCCCCGTTCACATCAGCCTGCCGTCGGCGAGCGTGACATGGCGATCGGCGGCTCCGATGGCTTCTGGCCGATGGGTCACGAGCAGGATCGTGGAGCGCCCCTTCAAGCCGGCGATCGTCGCCAGGATTCGCTCCTCGTTGCCGGCATCGAGGGCGCTCGCCGGTTCGTCGAGCAGGATAAGCCTCGGCGCGCGCAACAACAGGCGCGCCAGCGCCAGGCGCTGGCGTTCGCCGCCCGACAGGCTGGCGCCCCGATCGCCCACGACGGTGTCGAGACCTCGCGGCAGGGCCGCCATCCATTCGGAAAGACCGGCCAGCCGCAGCGTTTCGAGCATCGCCTCGTCCGAGGCGCCGGGCCTGGACCAGGCGAGATTCTCGCGGATCGAGGCATGGAAGAGGAAGGCCTCCTGCGCCATCGTCCCCACCGAGCGCCGCCAGGCCGGTGCGATCTGTGGCGTCAGTTCGCACCCGTCGATGAGGATGCGCCCCGAGTGCGGGGTCAGCAGCCCCCCCAGCAGGTCGAGGATCGTGCTCTTGCCGGCGCCGGACACGCCGGACAGCACGGTGAACGATCCTGCCGGCAGGGAGAGATCGATGCCGCGCAGCACGTCGGGATGATCGCCGCCATAGCCGAAGCCGACATCCTGCAGGCGGATCTCGCGTTCGAACGCGATGGGCTGCGCGTCCATACCGTCCACTCCGTCGGCGGCGGCCTCGCATGCTTCGATCGAGGCGGCGACGGAACGATAGGCCGGCGAAGCGTGGAAGAATTGCTGGCCGAGTTCCTGAATGCTTTGCAGCATCGGCAGCAGCCGCTGGAAAACCAGGATCAGCACCAGCAGGTCCGCCAACGGCAGCTTCGCCCAGCTTGCGGCCAGCCAGAGGAAGCCTGCCAGGGCGACGGCGACGATGCCGTCGAGCAGCAGGCGGGTGTTGGCCTGCAGGCGGGTGGCGGCGAGATCGGCCCCCTCGGCACCGCGCGCCGCCGCCTCGAAGGCGCCGATATGCTGCTTCTCCGCACCATAGGCCTTGGTGAGCTTCAGGGCCTGCAGGAATTCGGTGATCTCGCGACTCACCCGCACATTGGCTTCGGATGCCCGTTCGCCGAGGCGCCGGCTTTCGGTCAGCCTGCCCCGCATCAGCCACGCGAGCGCCGCGCCAAAGGCGAGGGCGAGCGCCGTGAAGCCCGGCGCGATCGCGAAGGCGACGATGAAATGCGCGGCGAGGATGGACAGCCGGGCCGGCATGTCGAGCAACAGATGGGTCGCGTGCTCGACACGTTCGATCTCGGTCGAGAAAAGGGCATGGAAATCGGCGGCGCGCTGACGGCGCAGGTATGACCAGGAGGCGTGGGCGATGGCGGCATAGGCGCGGACCCGAATCGCCACGGCGAAATCGAAGGAAAGCTCGGCTGTGGCGATCTGTCGGGCGCGCGCGATCAGGGCGCGCAGCAGCACCACCGCGAGGAACAGCGACAGCAGGGCTGGCAGCGAGCGCGGCAGCAGGGCGAACAAGCCGCCCGCCGCACCGGCATCGGTGGCGCCCAGCGAGTCGAGCAGGGGCACCAGCAGCGCAAGGCCGATGCCGTCCGTGGCGCCGGCCAGCATGACCAGCAGCGTGAGAAGAGCGAGTCGTCCGGCGTTGGCCTGTCCGCTCCGCAGGCGCCAGGCCGCCTTGAGATCAGCCAGCATTCAGTTCAGCCGGCGGGGCCGGGGTCGCGTCCATGCCGCAGCGTAGCAGGCGGCACGGGTTCGCGCCTGCCTTCTGCTAGTCCGCCGCGGCGGCGAAGCGCAGGTCGCAAAGGGGTCGGGAGCGGTCGACCGGGGCGCCGGCCTCGAACTTCTTCAGCTCGGGCATCACGGTCTTCGCGAACATCGCCATGTTCCGCGCTGCCTCCTCGTGCGGCATGCCGGCATACGAGAAGACGCCGACATAGCCGCAATTGTTCGTCTGCCTGTGGATCGCCATGATCTTCTCATGGACCTGTTCGGGCGTACCGTAGACCTGCAGGTCGGCGAAGAATTCGATCGCCTTCTGGTCGCCGTAGACCGCGAGCTTCTCGTTCATCTTGGCGTAGTACTCGTAGCCGCGCTGGTTCTTCATGTGGGCGCCGGCGAACTGGTAGTGGTCGAGCACCGTTCGGTAGTAACCGCCGATATACTTCACGGCCATCTCGCGGGCCCGCTCGGCGCTTTCGTCGACGAAGGTCCAGCCAGCCGAGATCGGCTGCGGCGCGTCGCTGCCGTTGATCTCGCGATAGAGCGAATTGTACTCGGTGAGCTCCTTCTCGACCTCGCGCCACGGCTTCTGCGGGATGATCAGCAGGCCGACGCCCAGCCGCGCCATGATGCGCGCACTTTCCGGCGAGACGGCGGCGGCATAGGTGCGGCCGCGGAAGCTCTTGAACGGGTTGGGACGGATTTCGACGGGCGGCTGCTTGTAGTGCTTGCCCTGGTATTCCATCACGCCGGTTTCGAGACCCTTCAGCAGCGCCTCGCCGTATTCGACGAACAGTTCGCGGCTGTCGCCCATGTCGAGTCGGAACCCGTCGAACTCGACTTTCCCCGCACCTCGGCCGAGACCCAGGATCATGCGGCCGCCCGATAGGTGATCGAGCATGGAGATCTGCTCGGCGACCCTCACCGGATCGTGCCAGGGCAGGACCACGACCATCGAGCCGAGCCGGACGTGCTTCGTGCGGCCGGCCATGTAGGACAGGAACTGCACCACGTCGGGGCACATCGTGTAGTCGGTGAAATGATGCTCGACCGACCAGATGGAATCGAAGCCCAGCGGCTCGGCCATGTCGGCCAGCGCGAGTTCGTTCAGGTAGATCTGGCGGTCGCTCAGCGCCCGGCCGGTGTTCTGGAAGACCGCAGCCATTCCGACATGCATGGCGTTACCTCCTGCTGGATGCCGCATGGTAAACGGCCGTTCACATGATTGGGAAGTGCCTGCCGATGCTTGATTCCGCCGTATTCGCCCGTCATATCCGCCGCATGCGCACTCTGCTTGCCGCCCTTTCTTCCGCCGCTCTCCTTTCCATCGGAACGGTCCAGGCTCACGCTCAGGCCCCGGCCCCGGTGCAGCAGGCGCAGGCGCCCGTCTCCAACCCGCAGGTCGCGGAAGTGGAGCGCTACTTCAACGGCATCCGCACGATGCAGGCGCGCTTCGTCCAGTCCAACCCGGGCGGCACGGTCGTGCAGGGCACGCTTTCGGTCAGCCGGCCGGGCCGCATGCGCTTCGAATACGATCCGCCCTCGCAGCTCAAGATCGTGGCCGACGGCAGCCAGGTGACGATGTGGGACATCGCCAATCGCGACTTCGGCCAGTGGCCCATCGGCTGGACCGCAGCCTCCTTCCTCGTGCGCGAGCCGATGGTGCTGCAGGGCGGCGACCTCACTGTCGAGAAGGTCGAGCGCACCGACGGCATGCTGCAGCTCACCATGAGCCAGACCAAGAAGCCGAACGAGGGCAAGGTCATCGTGCGCCTCAGCGAAAATCCGATGGTGCTGCGCGGCTGGAGCATCATCGACAATCGCGGCCAGCGGGTCGATGTTGCCTTGAACGGCCTGCAGACCGGCCTGCAGCTGGCACCTGCCCTTTTCAAGTATGACGGCCCCGATGCCAGCATTGTCCGGCGTGGCAACCGCTGACGCGCTATAATCCTCTCGTGAACAGGCGCGGGGGATAGCAGGACGTGAGCGGATTGACGGTGAGGGCCTCGACCGAGGCCGACGTGGCGCGTTGCGCGGAGATCTACGGACATCACGTGCTGCACGGCACGGCCTCCTTCGAGGTCGATCCGCCCGACCTCGCCGAGATGAAGAAACGGCGCGCCGCCGTGCTCGACCTGGGCTTGCCTTATATCGTCGCCGAAAAGGACGGCCGCCTGCTGGGCTATGCCTATGCCGGCCTCTACCGCACCCGTCCGGCCTATCGTTTCACCGTCGAGAACTCGATCTACATCGACAAGGACGCGGTGGGGCAGGGCGTCGGCAAGGCACTGCTGGTGCCGCTGATCGACCTCTGCGCCCGCGACGGCCGCCGACAGATGATCGCCGTGATCGGCGATTCCGCGCACGTCGCCTCGATCAACCTCCATGCTTCCTGCGGCTTCGCGATGGTCGGCACCTTGAAGAGCGTCGGCTTCAAGTTCGGCCGCTGGCTCGACAGCGTGCTGATGGAGCGTCCGCTGGGCGAGGGCGACACCACGCTGCCCGTTGCCTGAGAGCGTCGCGCCGACTATATAAAAACTAGTCATTTGACTAGTCAGGAGGAAGCCATGAAGACTTGGCCCGTCCAGGACGCCAAGGCGCGTTTCAGCGAAATGCTCGAGGATTGCCTTAAACATGGCCCCCAGCTCGTCACCAAGCGCGGCAGCGATGCCGCCGTCCTGGTGCCGATCGAGGAATGGCGGCGTCTGCGGGGCGCCCCGGTGCGGACGCTCAAGGATCTCCTGCTTTCTGAAGAGGCGCGGGGCGATCTCAAGGTGCCGCCGCGAGGTCGGCATCCGCGTCGCGCGCCGCCGCGTTTCGACTGACCCTGCATGTACCTGCTGGATACCAATGTGGTTTCCGAGCTTCGGCGCGCGAAGCCGCACGGCGGAGTCGTGGCCTGGCTTCGCTCGATCGACCATCGCCTGCTTCGGCTATCGGCGGTATCGCTCGGGGAGATCCAGGCTGGAATCGAACTGACCCGCGACCAGGATCCAGGCCGGGCGGCGGAGATAGAGCGCTGGGCCGACGAGGTGGCGCGTGCCTACGAGATTTTGCCGATGGACACGATGATTTGCAGGACATGGGCGCGGCTGATGCACGGTAAGTCGGACACGCTCGCTGACGACGCCCGCATCGCCGCCACTGCCGTCGTGCACGGTCTCACCGTAGTGACCCGCAACGTTCGCGATTTCGTTCCTTTCGACGTTCAAACGTTCAATCCTTTTCAGGTGTCGAGATGAGGCTGATCGACTACTTCGACCGCGGCGCCGATCTCTATCCGGAGCGGCATTGCCTGCATGACGGCACGCAGGGCTGGACCTATCGCGAGGTGCGGGGGCAGACGCATCGCGTTGCCAACGGGCTTCTGGCGATGGGTTTGGGGCGAGGCTCCAAGGCGGCGGTCTACAGTCCCAACCATGCGGCGGCCTATGCCTGCCTGCTGGGGATCGTGCGGGCCGGCATGACCTGGGCGCCGGTCAATGCGCGCAACGCGCTGGAGGAGAACCTCTACATCCTGAACAACACCGACGTTGAGGTGCTTTTCTATCATTCGAGTTTCGAGAACTATCTCCCGCGCATCCGCGAGGCCTGCGCGGGCATCACCGGCTTCATCTGCATCGACACGCCGTCCTTTGCCCAGTGGCTGGCCGCCCAGAAGGACATCGCGCCGGACCTTCCCGACGCGCCGGACGACGTGGCGTTCCTCGCGAGTTCCGGCGGAACGACCGGGCGGCCCAAGGGCGTGCAGATCACGAACGGCAACATCGAGACGATGAATTCGATCTTCTGGGCCTGCATGCCGGTGACATCGCCGCCGGTCCATCTGATGGTCGCGCCGATGACGCACGCGGCCGGCGTCTGTTCGTTCCCGCTGCTGCCCTTCGGCGGTACCAACATCTTCATGGGCACCGCCGATCCCGGCGGCATTCTGGCCGCAATCGAGAAGCACAAGGTCACGCATGTCTACATGCCGCCGACCCTGATCTACATGCTTCTCGCCCATCCCGATATCGGCAAGTACGACTACAGTTCGCTGAAGCATCTCGTCTACGCCTCGGCGCCGATGTCGGTCGACAAGCTGATCGAGGCGGTCAAGGTGTTCGGCCCGGTGCTGACCCAGACCTACGGCCAGGCCGAGGCCTGCATGATCTGCACTTTCTTCTCGCCGGCCGATCATGTGGCCGCCCTGGAGACCAACAACCGCCATCGCCTGGCGAGCTGCGGCAAGGTCTCGCCGCTGGTGCGGCTGGAGGTCATGGACGACCAGGGCAAGCTGCTGCCGCGCGGCGAGCGCGGCGAGATCGTCGTGCGCGGCAACCTCGTGATGAAGGGCTACTACAACAATGTCGAGGCCACCGCCGAGGCCTCTGCCTTCGGCTGGCATCATACTGGCGACATCGGCGTCATCGACGAGGACGGCTTCGTCTACATCGTCGATCGCAAGAAGGACATGATCATCTCCGGCGGCTTCAACGTCTTCCCGGGCGAGGTCGAGCAGGTCCTGTGGAGCCATCCTTCGGTGCAGGACTGCGCCGTGATCGGCGTGCCCGACGAGAAATGGGGCGAGGCGGTGAAGGCCGTCGTCGAGCTGAAGCCCGGCATGACGGTGGAGGCCGAAGAGCTGATCCGGCTCGCGAAGGAAAAGCTCGGCGGCGTCAAGGCGCCCAAGACGGTCGACTTCGTTGCCACGCTTCCGCGCAGTCCTGTCGGCAAGGTGCTGAAGAAGACGCTGCGCGAGCCCTACTGGGTCGGTCACGAGCGGAAGATCTGATGCGGGACTGGCTGCGGCGCCTCCCGCCCAACGTGCAGGGCGCGCTGTGGCTGGTGAGCGGCGGCTTCATCTTCACGTCGACGGGCGTGATGATCCGTTTGCTGTCGGAACAGGTCGAGAGCGTCCAGACGGCCTTCTTCCGCGCCATCATCTCCGTGATCATGCTGCTGCCGCTGATGATCTCGGGCAAGGTGAAGCCCTGGCTCAGCCAGCGCATCAAGGGCCATTTCTGGCGCACCTTCATGGGCACCACCTCGATGGTGCTGGGCTTTTACGCGATCTCGATGCTGCCGCTGGCCGACGCGACGGCGATCGCCTTCTCGCAGCCGCTCTTCTCGGTCGTGGTCGCAGCCCTCATTGCCAAGGAGAAAGTGCGCTGGCGGCGCTGGACGGCGACCGTCGTGGGCTTCGCAGGCGTGCTCATCATGGTGCGGCCGGGCGAGGGCAGCCTGCAGCTCGGCGCACTGGTCGCGCTGGCCAACGCGGCCTGCGTGGCGATTTCGATCCTGCTGGTGAAGCGCCTCTCCGATTCGGAATCGCCGCTGATGATCCTGACGCAGTTCGCGATCTTCTCGACCCTGTTCCTGGCGCCGCCGGCGATCTGGGTCTGGCGCTGGCCCGATCTATGGGGCTGGGTGCTGGCGATCGGCATCGCGTCCACCGCCACGATCGGCCAGTATTTCTGGGTACAGGCCTTCAAGGCCGGCGAGATGTCGGCCATCGCGCCGTTCGAATACATGCGCCTGCCCTTCGCTGTCTTCATGGGTTGGCTGATGTGGAACGAGATGCCGGTCGTCTGGACCTATGTCGGTGCGGGCATCGTCATCGCCTCGGCGCTCTACATCGCCCATCGCGAGCATGTCGTCGCGCGCGAGCGCAGGCGCGCCGCGGCGGTCAACCCGCCGGAGATGCCTCCGACGAAGCCCCCATCTGGCCCCGCTCCTTGAGCAGCCAGGCGCGGGCCTGGGCGCGGTGCGTTCCGGTAATATACATGCGGGCGGCGGTGAAGGCCGCGACCATGATGGCAGCGTCGTCGGTGAAGCCCAGACCCAGCAGCAGGTCGGGGATGGCGTCGAACGGCAGCACGAAATACGCCAGCGCCCCGAAGAGCGTGGCGCGGATCGGCAGCGGGGTGGCGCTGTCGGTGGCGCAGTAGAAGGCCGCGACCGCATCCTCGGTGAAGGGCACGCGGCCCAGGTTCCGGCGGGCCTTCTGCCAGAAACTCCGGCGCACGGTCGCCTCGTTCCGGACGAGATCCGATTCATCGCTCATGGGGTGAAAGGTTGGGTCGGCGGCCCGGCTTGGCAAGGGGGATGGAAGTGCTAAAAGCGCCCCACTGCTCGAGAATGGGCACGGAGGACAGCAATGAACGTCAAGGGTCAGGCCGCCATCGTCACGGGCGGCGCTTCGGGATTGGGCGGCGCCACGGCGTCGGCGCTGGCGGCGGCGGGCGCCAAGGTCGCGATCTTCGACCTGCAGGACGAGCTGGGCGAGCAGAAGGCCAAGGAAATCGGCGGCATCTTCGTGAAGACCAACGTGGCAGACGCAGCCAGCGTCGAGGCCTCGGTGAAGACGGTCGTCGAGAAGCTGGGCGCACCGCGCGTCGTCGTGAACTGCGCCGGCATCGGCCGCTCGGGCCGGACCATCTCCAAGTCCGGCCCGCACGATCTCGCGATGTTCAGCCAGGTCATCCAGGTCAACCTGATCGGCACCTTCAACGTGATCCGCGTCGCGGCCTACGCCATGAGCCAGTCGGAGCCGATGGACGGCGGCGAGCGCGGCGTCATCATCAACACCGCGTCGGTCGCGGCATTCGACGGCCAGATCGGCCAGGCGGCCTATTCGGCCTCGAAGGGCGGCGTCGTCGGCATGACGCTGCCGATCGCGCGCGACCTCGCGAGCCTCGGCGTCCGCGTCTGCACGATCGCGCCGGGCCTGTTCCTCACGCCGATGATGATGAGCCTGCCGGCGGAAGCGCAGAAGAGCCTCGGCGCCCAGGTGCCGTTCCCCTCGCGCCTCGGCGATCCCAAGGAGTACGCCCAGCTCGCCATGAGCATCGTCGAGAATCCGATGCTGAACGGCGAGACGATCCGCCTCGACGGCGCGATCCGCATGGCGCCGAAGTAAGTTCCTGCCAAGGGGGCGGCGATGCGGTTTGCGACGTTACTGATGGCAGCGGCCGGACTGGCCGCCGTTTCGGCGCCCGCGATGGCGGAGCCGCGCTGGCTTGCCTGCAAGGTCACGGACCAGGGCGGTCAGGTGCGCAACTTCAGCGTCGTGTTCGACGATCGGCGCAACACGGCGGGAGTTTGGGACGGGACCTCGCTGGCCGAGGGAACGAACGTTGCGATCACGTTCCAGTCCGTGCGGGCAAGCTTCCCGAATTTCACGATGACATACAACAGGAACGACGGCGCCTTCTCGATGACGCCGCTCGGCGCAAACTATGGCGGGCTGCTCCATGGGGAATGCCGCCGCAGCCCCCCGCCGCCCGGCGTTCCCGCCGAGCGACGCTAGGCTCTGTCCGGTCGATCAGTAACCCAGATCGGCCGGCTGCTCGCAGCGCAGGTCGGCGACGCTGTTCTCCGTCGCCTGGCGGCCCGGAGTCGTCTGGCCGTTGCAGGTGTAGCGGATGCGCAGCGTCTTCGTGAGCCGGTCGGGCATGCCGAAGATGTAGGCCATCGCCGGGACCTGGCAGCGCGTCGGGCCTTCGCCGCAGATGTCGCGGACCTGTTGCGTCACGTCGATGGTGGATGACGGTCCGCCCCACGAGGCTTCGAGGATGTCGATACGGCGCGGCACGATCGGGGCGGCCCCGACGCAGGCCATGCGGACCTTGAAGGTCGGTGGAGCAACCTCGGCCAGCACGAAATTCTGCGGCTGACACGTCCAGATGACGGTGAGCTTCTTGTTGAGATCGTACCGGTTGTCGTTATAGGCCGGGCCGTTGGCGAATACGTCGCAGGGATAGCCGCCGGGGCACGTGACCATGCTGGTCACGTCGGCACCGGGACCGGCCTGCGGGAGCCCCCAATAGGCGCGCTTGATCTGCGCCGTCGACTGTACGACGCGCGAGGCCTGGCTGCACGCCACGACCGTACCCACGACGGCCATCGCAATAAGAACGAGACGACCCCAACCCATGAAACCCCCGGTATATATCCGCACTGACAGTCCCAATATCCCGCGGGCAAACTACCGTCAGGCCGCGGCCGCGGCAATCGGGCAAGCTTGACACTATTTGCACTATCTTGGAGTTTGAGGTGATGGGGACTGCGATCTCCCCACGAGGCGACAGCCGAAGCATCGCGTCCTGCCCCGATTGACAAAGGACGCTGCCATGCCCTCGCCAAATGCGATTTCCGTCGACAAGCTTGCCCGCCTCCTCGGGCGCCCCGATTCACCCTCACTGATAGACGTGCGCACCGACGAGGATTTCGGAGCCGATCCACGCCTCGTTCCCGGCGCCGTGCGCCGTCCATGGGGTGAGGTTCCCATCTGGGGGCCGGCTCTCGCCGGCACCGGCCGGCCGGCCGTGGTGATTTGCAAGAAGGGCCTGAAACTCAGCCAGGGCACCGCTGCCTGGCTTCGGCATCAGCGCGTGCCGGCCGACGTGCTTGAGGGTGGCATGGTCGCCTGGCAGGCGGCAGGGCTGCCGACCGTGCCGGTCGAACGCCTGCCCCGGCGCGACGCCCAGGGCCGCACCGTATGGGTCACCCGCAGCCGTCCCAAGGTCGACCGCATCGCCTGCCCCTGGCTCATCCGCCGTTTCGTCGATCCGCATGCGGTTTTCCTTTATGTGGCGCCCTCGGAGGTTCTCGACGTTGCCGACAGGTTCGGCGCCACGCCGTTCGACGTCGATCACAAGGACGTGCACTGGAGCCATCGCGGCGAGCGTTGCACGTTCGACCTGATGATCGAGGAATTCGGTCTCGAGACCGATCCGTTGATGCGCCTGGCCACGATCGTGCGCGGCGCCGATACGGCGCGGCCGGCCCTCGCGCCGGAATCGGCCGGCCTTCTGGCCGCGTCGCTCGGCCTGTCGCGCATGTATGCAGACGATCTCGCGCAGCTCGACGCCGGGCTTGCGCTCTACGATGCCTTCTATCGTTGGTGCCGGGACGCCGTCGACGAGGGCCACGACTGGCCGCCGACCGCGAGGAGAGCCTGATGGTTCCGAACACCCACGGCGTCCCCTTCAGGGACGCCATGAAGGTCTGGCTTCGCGTGGCCGCGCTCTCGTTCGGAGGGCCGGCCGGCCAGATCGCCGTGATGCACCGCATCATCGTCGAAGAGAAGAAGTGGATCGGCGAGCAGCGATTCCTGCAGGCGCTGAACTATTGCACGCTGCTGCCCGGACCGGAGGCGCAGCAGCTCGCGACCTACATCGGTTGGCTGATGCACCGTACGGCGGGAGGCCTGCTGGCCGGCACTCTGTTCGTGCTGCCGGGCATGATCGCCATCATGGCGCTGTCCTGGATCTATGTGCTGCTGGGCAAGATCACCCTCGTGCAGGGCCTGTTCTTCGGCCTGAAGGCCGCGGTGCTGGTGATCGTGATCGAGGCCGTGATCCGCGTCGGCCGGCGGGCGTTGCGCAACAACGCGATGCGCCTGCTGGCCGCGGGAGCCTTCTTGGCGATCTTCTTCTACGGCGTGCCGTTTCCGCTCATCGTGGTCGCGGCCGGCCTGATCGGCTTCGCGGCCACGCGCCTCGGCTCGACGGCTTTCCAGGCCGGGGGTCACGGCGCGGGGAAGGGACCGGCGTTCGGCGACGCGCAGTCCCTGCTGGGCGAGGCGACACCGAAGCATGCCAGGCCCAATCTCGCCTGGACGATCTCGATCGGCTCGATCTTTCTCGCGCTGTGGCTGGTCCCGGTGGCCCTGTTGTGGTTCCTGCGCGGGCCCGACGACATCTTCACGCAGATCGCAGTGTTCTTCAGCAAGATGGCGGTGGTCACGTTCGGCGGTGCCTATGCGGTGCTGGCCTATGTCGCCCAGCAGGCCGTCGATCACTATGGCTGGGTCACGGCGGGCGAGATGCTGGACGGGCTGGGCCTTGCCGAGTCGACGCCCGGGCCGCTGATCATGGTGACGCAGTTCGTGGGCTTCCTCGGCGCCTGGCGCGACCATGGCGGACTGTCGCCGATCGTGGCCGGGACGCTGGGCGGCCTTCTCACGACCTGGGTGACCTTCGTGCCCTGCTTCCTCTGGATCTTCGTCGGCGCCCCCTATGTCGAGGCGCTGCGGGCCAACAAGGCGCTGTCGGGCGCGCTCGCGGCGATCACGGCGGCGATCGTGGGCGTGATCCTCAATCTCGCCGTCTGGTTCGGCCTGCAGGTGCTGTTCGGGGAGCTGCGGACGGTCAGCCTGCTGGGCAGTGCCGTCGACCTGCCGGTCCTGGGCTCGGCCAACATTGCGGCGGTGGCACTGGCGGCGGCCTGTGCTGTTGCTGTATTCCGCTTCCGCTTCGGGATGATCCCGGTCCTGCTGGCCAGTTCGATGGCCGGCATCGTCTACGCGTTGATGCTATAGGAATGCCATGACCGACACGCTTCCCGACCGTCTCTCCACCAATCCCAAGAGCCCGCATTACGACGAGGCACTTCTCCAGCGCGGCATCGGCATCAAGTTCGACGGCCAGGAGAAGACCAACGTCGAGGAATATTGCGTGAGCGAGGGCTGGATCCGCGTCGCCGTCGGCAAGACGGTCGACCGCAAGGGCAATCCGCTCACCATCAAGCTCAAGGGCAAGGTCGAGCCCTATATCGAGACCAAGAAGTCCTAGTCCGCGTGGACCGGCCGGGTGAAGCGATACCTGCAACGCAGCCGTTTCTCGGCCGACGCGGCATGCTGCGAGCGGGGGCTGCCGCGTGCGGTCTCTCGTTAGCGGGGATGCCGGCTGGAGCACAGGCCATGAAAGTCCGTCTCGGCACCGCCACGCCCGGGGGCGGCTTCCCGGTCTATGGCGCGGCCTTCGTGGAGGGTGTCCGCCGCTTTGATCCGTCACTCGAAATCGAGGCGATCAACACGAAGGGCAGCACCGAGAACGTGCCCCTGCTGGAAACGGGTACGCTCGACATCGCGCTGGTCCAGGGCGAGGTGGTGCACGAAGCGCTGCAGGGCATCGGTCGGGCGCCGGCCGACCTGCGTGTGCTGACGGCCATGTATCCCACCGCCGGCATGTTCGTCGTGCGGGCCGATTCACCCTATCGCACGATCGCCGACCTCAAGGGCAAGCCGATCGCCTGGGGGGCTGGCGGCTCGGGCCTCGTCATACTCGGTCGCTACGCCATGGACGGGCTTGGCCTCGACGCAGCGAAGGACTTCCAGCCGATCTATCTCGAACGCGCGGGCGATGGCCCGGCGATGGTCCTCGACGGTCGGGCCGCCGCGCTGTGGGGCGGCGGCAATGGCTGGCCGGGCTTCGTGACCATGGCCAACAGCAAGGACGGTGCGCGCTTCATTGCGCCCGATCCCGCCGAGATCGAGCGAATCCTGGCGAAGCATACTTTCCTGAAGCCCGTGACGCAGGCGGCGGGCAGCTTTCCCGGTCAGACGGCGGCGATTCCTTCGGTCGGTTCGTGGAGCTTCGTGCTGGCGCGACCCGGCCTCGATGAAGCCGCGGCCTACCGCATCGCGAAGGCCTTGTACGCCGTGCAGCAGGCCGGAGATCCGCCGCCGCAGCTCGTCGACACGACGGCCGCCAACACGGTCGCCGTGGTGCCCGGGCGCGAAAGGTTGCATCCCGGAGTCGTTCGTTTCTATCGCGAGATCGGCTTGCTCACGTAACCTGTGGCGGTGTTCCGCGTTGCCCGGGAGGACAACGAAGGAGCATCACATGGAAAAGTCCAAGGCCGACGGAAAGATCGAGGGCGAAGGCAGCTACAGCGCCACCGCCGACTATAACAAGCGGATGGCCGACTTCCTGAAGAAGGGCAACGTCGACGAGGCTGCGCGTGAGGCGATGCAAGCCCTGGACTCCGAGGAAGCCGGCATGCTCAAGGACGCCGAAGCCAAGGGCAAGGCGGGGGATCCAAAGGGTCAGGGAAAGGCGAAGACCCGGTAGGTCCTCGCCCTTCGAGCCTATTCAGGCTTGAGCAGGCCTTTCTTGGCCAAATCGCCGATCCCGGCATCTTCCGTCTTCATGAAGGCGGCGAACGCTTCCGGGGTCGACGGGCGTACGGTCGCGCCCAGATCGATGAATTTCTGCTTGATTGCGGGATCGTCGAGCGCCGCTACCGCCGCCGCATTCAGGGTCGCGATGATTGGCGCCGGGGTGTCCTGGCGCACGAAGAGCCCGAGCGTCGTGCCGCCGTCGAAGGGAGTGCAGCCAACTTCGGCGAGGGTCGGAACGCTGGGAAGTTCTGGCGTGCGCTTCTCGCCGACCACGACGAGCGCGCGTAGCTTGCCTGACTGCAGGTGCGGCAGGGAGCTGCTGAGCTGGTCGACGTAACTATCGATCTGGCCGGCCAGTACGTCGTTCAAACCGACGCCGGAGCCGCGATAGGGTACGATCGAGAAGCTCACCTTCTCGTTTTCCTGAATGCGCAGGATATCGGTGTGATTGGGCGTGCCGTTGCCGGCGTGTCCCATGCTGATCGTTCCGGGCTTGGCCTTTGCCGCCGCCATCAATGACTGCCAGTCGGTGAAGCGGCTGTTGGCCGGCACCACCACGACCATCGGCACCGTGCTCAGCATGCTCACCGGCGCGAAGGACGGCACCATCGACGGCTTGCCGGCCATCAGAGGCGAAACGTAGAGCGTGCCGAAGGCCGCGATCACCATCGTGTAGCCGTCGGCGGGCGCCTGCAACACCAACTCCTGACCGACGACGCCACCGGCGCCGGGCCGGTTGTCGACCAGCACGGGCTGGCCGAGCTTGCGCGACATGCCCTCGCCCGCGAGGCGCGCCGTCACGTCGGCATTGCCGCCGGCGGCGAAGGGCACGACGAAACGAATGGGTTTGGTCGGAAAGCTCTGCGCCCGCGCGCCGAAGCCGGACGCCAAAGCCGCCGTCGCGGCCAATCCCCCCAGAATGAATGTCCGCCTCTGTGCCACTCTGCGTCCTCCGTTTGCCTTGACCGGAGCATCTGCCGGGCGGCTACGCGAGGCTACTCAAATCGCCGTTGCCTTCCGCGGGATGGAAAGCCGCGCAACCACACGCTCTGCAATGGCGTTTTTTCCCTGAACCCAAACGAACGGAGCGACCCATGCGAGTAGGCGATGCCATGACGCGCGACGTCTGTGTTGCGCGACCGGATCACACGATCGAGGACGCGGCGAGGATGATGCTGGCCATTGACGCCGGCCTCCTGCCCGTGGGCGATGAGAATCGGCTGGTCGGGATGATCTCCGACCGGGACATCGCCGTGCGTGCCATTGGCGAGGGAAAGGGACCCGGCACGGCGGTCAGCGAGATCATGAGCCAGGACGTGAAATACTGTTTCGTCGACGAAGACACCGCGCACGTCGCAAAGAACATGGGTGAACTCCAGGTCCGCCGCCTGCCGGTCGTCGATCGCGACAAGCGTCTCGTCGGCATCCTGTCGCTGGCAGACGTCGCCTCGCACGAGAACGACGGGCGCAAGGTCGGTAACGCGCTCCGCGACATCGCCCAGCCGGGCGGCGAGCACAATCAGGGCTCCGAGGAACGCGGGAGGGGCATGTGAGCGCGCCGCACGCAGCCGTCTGGCTGAATGCCAGCGAGGCTCACATCTTTCGCTTCGGCTCGGGCGAAGTGGAGAAGTGCGAGGTGCGGGCCGAAGGCAACGGGCGGGTTCGCGACGATCGCGAGTATTTCGAGGCGATCCTTGCCGAGTTGACCGAGGTCGAGGGCTGGGTGATCGCGGGTCCCCAAGGACCTCGTCAGGACTTCGAAAAATATGTCCGCGTCGGCCACGCCGAGCAGCTCGCGAAAAAGCTGGTCGGCGTGGAGGCGATGGACGAACCCAGCGATGGCGAACTGCTGCGTCACGCCCGCAAGCGGCTGGCGTCCTAGCTAATTGCTGTTTTCCAGCCGCGTCACGATGAAGCCGCGGCCGTCGCGTTCGACCTCGAAGCGCACTCGGTCGCCCGGTCCCAGATCTTTCAGGGATGCGGG
Organism: uncultured Rhodospirillaceae bacterium; assembly: GCA_945952105.1. Lineage (GTDB taxonomy): Bacteria > Pseudomonadota > Alphaproteobacteria > Reyranellales > Reyranellaceae > Reyranella. The sequence goes on from CAMFGZ010000039.1 coordinate 31,238, forward strand.
ATCTTCGACGGCGAAGACCCGCACGCCGCCTTCGGGCAACAGCGGAAGGGGGCGATAGTCGATCGTGACGCGGCCCGCAGACTTGTCGACGGCCACGATGCGGCCGCTGGCGAGGCGGGCATCGTTGGGAATGTCGGCCGCACGCTGGGCGGCATCGTCGTCGTCGTCGTGAAGGCCGGGACCACCCGGCAGGCTCATGGCCCAAACGGGCGAGGCCGCCACCGGCGAAAACACGACTGCGGCGAGCGCTGCACAGAGCGTGAGCAAACTCTTCGACATGGGCTGAACTTTCCGAATGGTTAACGCTGTTCAGAGAACCATTTGGGAAGGCCCTTGCCGATTTCCAGAGGTTACATCGCGGTGACGGGCGCTTCTGTATCGTATGTCACAGGGCTCACGCGCCTGTGACCTCTGCACGCTGTCTGCGCGTGTCGTCACTCGGGCTTGATGTTGCCTTCACGGATGACCTTACCCCAGCGGTCGCGGTCGTTGCTGACGAGGGTGACGACATCCTGCGGCGGGCCGGAGAGGGGCTCGGCGCCCAGCGTGGCCAGGCGCTCGGCCGTGGCTGGTGCGGCGAGAACCTTGTTCACCGCCTCGTTGAGGCGCTTAACGATCGGCTCCGGCACGCCGGCCGGACCGAGCACGATGAACCATCCTTCGATCTCCGCGGCGGCGAGGTTCAGTTCGCGCAGGGTCGGAAGGTCGGGCGCCAGAGTGCTGCGCTTCGGGCCAGTCACCGCGAGCGCCCGCATCTCGCCGCGCTGCACGTAGGGCAGCATCACCGCGACGTTGTCGAACATCGTCTGGATGCGGCCCGCGAGGATGTCGGCGCGCACCGCGCCGCTGCCGCGATAGGGGACGTGAAGGATCTGCACGCCCGCGGTGCGCTGCAGGATCTCGCCCGCGAGATGCTGTGCCGTGCCCATGCCGGTCGACGCATAGGCGACTCCGTTCGGCTTCGCCTTCGCGAGGGCGATGAGGTCGGCCACCGTCTTCACGCCGAGATCCGGATGCACGACGAGCAGATAGGGCGTACGGGCCACCGTGGCGATCGGCGTGAAGTCCTTCAGCGGATCGAAGGACAGGTTCGGGTAGAGCGCGCCCAGCGTGGCGTGGGAACTCGGCGCGAACAGCAGCGTGTAGCCGTCGGCGGGCGACTTCACGATCATCTCCGAGGCGATGATGCCGCTCGCACCGCCCTTGTTCTCGACCAGCACGTTCTGGCCGAGCTCGGTCGTGAGCCCCTGCGCGAGCAGGCGCGCGATCACGTCGGTCGCGCCACCCGGCGGGAATCCGACGACCAGTCGGATCGACTTGTCGGGAAAGGCCGGAGTCTGCGCGGCCGCAGGCAAGGCAAGGCCGAGGAGGCTGCCGGCCAGCAGCCCCATGAACTTCGAACGCAGCATTTTCATCCTCCCGATTCGTGCTTCTTGTCTTGTCGTTGAGCCTTTGCGGCTTGCGTCATGAAACCGCGGCGACCGCCTGCAGCATCGATTCGCGGTCGTTGCCGGCCGTATTGCTTGCGATGCGGCCGCTTTCGACCTCGCCCTCGAGCGAGCAGCGGTACATCACGCGCGGCTTGGTCTGGTCGAAGTCGCCCAGCGCCACGTGGGCGCTGCAGCGATTGTCCCACATCACCACGTCGCCGAGGCTCCAGCGGTGGCGATAGACGAACTCCGGCGAGGTCGCGTGCGCGTTGAGCATCGACAGCAGGCTCTGGCTCTCCTCGTCGGACATGCCGAGGAAGCGGCGGATGCGCTGGTTGACCAGCAGCGACTTGCGGCCGGTCTCGGGATGCGTGCGAACCACCGGGTGGATGACCGGCGGATTGCGCCGCTTCATCTCGGCCACGTCGGCTGGATCGCGCGCCTCGATGCCGCGGATCATCGACACGTCGTGCAGCGCCTCGAGATTTTCGATCAGGCCGCGCATCGGCGGCGTCAGCGTCTCCAGTGCGAGGTAGAGATTGGCCCACATCGTGTCGCCGCCGACCGGAGGCTTCTCCTTGCAGTGAAGGACTGCGCCCTTGGCGGGGCGGGACGTGTAGCTGAGGTCGGTATGCCAGTTGCGGCCCGAATTGTGGGTCCCCGACTTCTTGCCGCCGACCATCTTGTTGGTCAGGACGAGGATCTCTCGGTGATCCGGATGCAGGGTCGAGGGCGCCTGCGAGTCGTGATTGTCGAGCACGCCGAAGCGGCGCGAGAAAGCGATTTGCTCTTCCGGCGTCAGGTCCTGCTCGGGGAACACCAGGACGATGTGCTCCAGCCAGGCCTTGTTGATTTCTTCGTGCTGCGAGTTGGTCAGGGGTTTGCGCAGGTCGACGCCGCGAACCTGAGCGCCGGCCGCAAAGCCAAGGGGCGTGATTTCGAGTGAGTTCATGTGAGTTCTCCCTAAGCCTCAGTGTATCCAGCCGAACATTTATCGGTCAATATACTGTTTATTGTCAGACAAGAATGGGGATCGTCAACCGATGGACGCCAACCTTGCCCGCGCTACAACCTCCGTCGCCGAGTTGGGCGAGACTCCGCTCGGCCGGCAGGTGAAGTCGCTGCCGGAGCGGCTGGCCGAGCGCATCCTTCAGGACGTGATGACCGGCCGGCTGAAGCCCGGCGAGCGGCTCAAGGAAGAACTGCTGGCGCAAACGCATGCCGTCAGCCGCGCCACGGTACGCGAGGCGCTGATCGCGCTGGCGCGGCAGGGCTATGTCGTGCGCATCCCGCGTTCGGGCGCGAAGATCGCGGAGTTCTCGCGCAGCGATCTCGACGACCTGTTCGAGATGCGCGCGGCGCTGCTCTCCGTCGCGGCGGGCCGCTACACGCGACAGGCCGGGCCGGCGCAGCGGGCCGAACTGGAAGCGCTCGTCGTCGAACTCGAGAAGATGGCGGGGATCGCCGACATGCTGCCGCAGGATTTCGCGACCCAGTCGGTGCGCATCCAGACGTTCCTCACGGAGCGTTGCGGCAACAACCACCTGCCCGACATGTACAAGCAACTGGCAAGCATGGGCATGTGGCAGCTGATCCGTGGCCAGGCCAGCAGCTTCCTCACGTTCGCGGGCCGCATGGAATCCGCGGCGGACTGGCGCCGCCTCGCCGACTGCGTCACGGCCAGCGATGTCGAAGGCGCCGAACGCGCGGGCCGGCTGCTGCTCGAACACTCGGGCGCGCGCGTGCGCCAGCATTTCGATACCACCTCATCCTGAGAGCTTGCTCAATACGTTCACAAGCTCTCAGAATTTGTGAATCTTTGTCTTTCGGATGCAGGCTCGAGATGATTCCATCGA
>CAMFGZ010000040.1 GCA_945952105.1 uncultured Rhodospirillaceae bacterium
CGAGCGGGGACGTCGGTACGGTTGAGCTGCGTGGTAAGGTCAAGTGGTTCAACGCCGTCAAGGGTTATGGGTTCTTGGCCCTCGACAGCGACAACAGCGACGCGTTCCTGCATGTAACGACGCTACGCCAATCCGGGCATGAGGATCTCAAGCCCGGTGCAACCGTGGTGTGCGCCGGTGTCCGCGGCCCGAAAGGCTGGCAGGTCATGAGGGTGATCGAAGTCGATTCGTCGACGGCCGTCGCCACGACTCCGAAGCCGCCGCCCATTCCAGAGGGCATCGCCATGGGCGACTACATCACGGCGCTCGTGAAGTGGTACAACAACGAGCGTGGCTATGGCTTCGTCACGCGCGAGGCGACCGACGGCGACATCTTCGTGCACGCCGCCGTCCTGCGGCGGCACGGAATGGACTCGCTTGCGCCCGGCCAGAAGGTGATGATCCGCGTCGCCGAAGGTCAGAAGGGCCTTCAGGTCGTCGAGATCCGCGACGCCTGACGGAGGCGCCCTATCTGATTTCGCGCAGGTAGCTGTCGAGCGGCGGCGCCTGCTTGATCAGGCCACGTTTCACGAGGAACTCCGCGAAAGCGGCATAGCGTGCGCCATCGAGCGCGGCGGGGTCGGCGGCCAGCAAGGGCACCGTATCCTTCCACGCCATCCGGTTGAGATCGTTGTCGAGGTCCTTGCCGTACGTCGAGAAGCTTGCCCAGGCTTCCGCGGGATGGGCCGTCAGCCAGGCGGTGGCTTCGGCAAGCGCCGCGAGGAGCTTCTTGGTGCGGGCGGCATCCACGGTCTCGCGCTTGGCCAGGATCACCAACTCGTCATAGGCCGGGACGCCGTGCTTCTCGACCAACCAGATCCGGCCCTTGGCCTTGTTCAATTCTAGGTCGTTCAACTCGAAATTCCGGAAGGCGCCGATCACGCCGTCGACCTGCCGGCTCATGAGCGCGGTGGTGAGTGCGAAGTTGACGTTCACCAGCGTCACGTCCTTGAGGGTGAGACCGGCGCTTTCCAGCATCGCGCCCAGCACGGCTTCCTCGAACCCGGAAACCGAGAAGCCGATCTTGCGTCCCTTGAAGTCGGCAATGCTCTTCACGGGGGAGTCCTCAAGCGCGACGAGCGAGTTCAACGGCTGCGCCACCAGGACGCCGACCCGCACCAGCGGCAGGCCCTCGGCCGCCAGCATCTGCAGCGTCGGCTGGTAGGAAAGGGCGAAGTCGGCCTGACCGGCCGCGACCAGCTTGGGCGGCGCGTTGGGATCGGCCGGCGCGATCAACTCGACGTCGAGCCCCTGCTTCGCGAACAGACCCCGCTGCTTGGCGATCACGAGCGCGGCGTGATCGGGATTCACGAACCAGTCGAGCAGGATACGGACCTTGTCCTGCGCCGCCGCCGGAAGGGCGAGGCCGCACAGGACCGCCGCGAGGGCCATCATTCGGATCAATGCGTTCATGGTCAGTCTCCTTGGATCGGTTGCCAGGGCACGAGCCGTCGCGCCAGCCGGTCGGTCGCGACGTAAAGGCCGAGCCCGAGCAGGCAGAGGATGAAGAGGGCGGCGAAGGCGAGGGGCGTCTGGCCGCGGGCCAGCGACTGCGTCATCAGGAAACCCAGGCCGGCGCTGGCGCCGACCCATTCGCCGATCACCGCCCCGATCGGGGCCACGGCGGCAGCGATGCGGGCGCCCGAGGCGAAGGCGGGCAGGGCGGCCGGCAGCCGGATCTGCAGCAGGATTGCGCGCGGCGAGGCATCCATCGTCCGCGCCAGCTCGAGCCAGCCGGGATCGGTGCGGCGCAATCCGTCATAGAGGCTGCTCACGACCGGAAAGAAGATCACGAGGGCGGCCATCGCGACCTTGGAGGCCATGCCGTAGCCCAGCCAGAGGACGAGCAAAGGCGCGACCGCGATCACGGGAATGGCCTGCGAAACGATGACCAGCGGGAGGGCCCAGCGCCTCCAGCCGGCCGACGCAGCAAACAGCACTGCCAGGGCGGCGCCCAGGAGCAGTCCGAGCGCCAGGCCGAGGATCATCTCGGTCGCGGTCCACGCGGCCTGCTCGACCAGCAGCTCGCGGCGGTCGATCAGCACGACGGCGACCCGCGAGGGCGGCGGAAGGATGTAGGGCGGGAGGCCCATCAGCCAGACCAGCAACTCCCAGCCGGCGAGCAGGCCCAAGGCGGTGACGAGCGGCCTCACGATCCATGCCTCAGCTCGCGGATCAGTTCCGCCTGAAGGGTGAGCAGGGCGGGATCGGCGGGATCGCGCGGTACGGAGCCTGCGGGCATGATCGGCGGGCCGGCGCGCAGGGGAGCGCCGGAGAGGACGCGCACCTCGTGGCCAAGGCGCAGTGCTTCCAGCGGGTCGTGCGTGACGAGGACGACGGTCCGGCCTTGCAGCAGGCGCGCGGAGAGGTCCTGGAGGTCGAAGCGCGTCACGGCGTCGAGGTGCCCGAACGGTTCGTCCATCAGGACGATCTGCCGGTCTTCGCAGAGCGTGCGGGCCAGCGCGGCGCGCTGGCGCATGCCGCCGGAGAGAGTCTGGGGCAGGGCATCGAGCCGGTCGCCCAGGCCCACCTCGGCGAGCAATGACCGTGCGCGCGGTTCGGCATCGCGGCGCGCGGTCGCGTCGCGGCGCAGTCGATGGCCCAGCAGAACGTTGTCGAGCACCGAGAGCCACGGAAGCAGCAGGTCGCGCTGGGCCATGTAGGCGACAGGCCCGGCGCGCACGGTGCCCGGAAGCAGGCCCGCGAGATGACGCAGGAGGGATGTCTTGCCGACGCCGCTGCGGCCCAGCAGGCAGGTCGTGCGCCCGCCGGCAAAATCGAGAGACAGTTCCTCGGCCACGACGTGGTCGTCGAGGACGATGCGCGCCGAACGCACGGAGAGGGCAGGAGAAGACACCAACGAAAGCCACCAGTCCCTACGCCGGCATTAACCGGATCAGGTTCGGGGTCGTCCTTCCGGACCTCTCAGCCGCCAGGCGGCTCCCCCCGATGAGCGGCGTCACTATGGTGAGGCGACTCTGTCCACGCAAGCGTCATCGGTTTGACGAAATCGCCGTCCACGCTCTATTCCATGGGCATGGTTCAGGCAGTTTCCAGGGCGCGGCTCGGCCGGCGTCTCTTCCTTGCGGCGCCGCTCGTGCTGGCGGGCGGTCTTGCGCGGGCCCAGCAGGGCGGCAGCAACGACTTCCACTTCAAGCGCTCGTCGCTGGTCGTGGTGTCCGGTGGCCGGGACATCAAGTTCGACGTCGAACTGGCGCTCGACGATACGCAGCGCGCGCGAGGCCTGATGTTCCGGGAGAAGCTCGGGCCCTACGAGGGGATGCTGTTCGATTTCTACAAGGAAGCGCCGGTCAGCTTCTGGATGAAGAACACGCTGATCCCGCTCGACATGATCTTCATTGCCGCCGACGGCACGATCAGGTCGGTCCATGCCAATGCCGTGCCGCATTCGACCGAGACGATTCCGAGCCAGTTCCCGGTGCGCGCCGTACTCGAGATCAACGGCGGCAGCGCCAAGCTCCTTGGCATCAAGCCAGGCGACAAGGTGCTGCACCCGATCTTCGGCAATGCCTAGCGTGAAATGCCAGAAGCGCCGGCGAGGGTCGCTTACTCTGCAATCCTGAGCGCAGCCAAGGATCTCGCGCGAGCCAAAACATTCCTTGGTCTGTTCCATTAGGTCCTTTGCATCGCTCGGGACGACAGGTTTTGACGTCCTTCCGCTCTAACGCTTCAGGGCGACGGTCATGCCGTCGCCGACGGCCATCAGGCCGAGGTCGATCCTCTGGTCGGTCTTGAGCTTGGCATTGAGGGTCCGCAGCGCCTGCGTGTCGCCGTCGACGTCGGCAGGATCGGCGACCGACCCGCCCCACAGGACATTGTCTATCAGCACCAGGCCGCCCTTGCGGACGAGCTTCAGGCAACGCTCGTAGTAGGCGTCGTACTCGTCCTTGTTCGCGTCGATGAAGGCGAGATCGAGTTGGCCGGTCAGCCCCTGCGCCAACAGCCAGTCGAGCGTGGCGGTTGCGGGTCCGATCGCGAGTTCGATACGGCTGTCGAGGCCGGCTTCCTTCCAGTAACGGCGCGCGACCTTCGTGTAGTCGGTGCTGACGTCGCAACACCACAGCTTTCCGTCGGGCGGCAGCGCCTCGGCGATGCACAGCGAGGAGTAGCCGGTGAAGGTGCCGACCTCGACGGCACGCCTTGCGCCGATGGTGCGCGCAAGCAGGCCGATCTGCTGGCCCTGGTGGGCGGAGATCTGCATGCCGGCCCGCGGCAGGGTCGCGGTCTCCTCACGTAGCCTGCGGCGCAGCGGCGGCTCACGCAGCCAGTTGGCATCGACGTAGTCGCTCAGCGCGCCGTCGATTCTGGGCCAGCTCTTCATGTTCTCTCCTGTTGGCTCACCCTGCCTGCCTCGCTAGGGTCGCGTCCCTGAAATGCTGGGTTGGGAGCGGGTATGTCGGATATCGAGATCGCGCGGCGCGCAATCAAGAAGCCAATGAAGGAAGTGGCCGGACGCCTCGGCATTCCGGAAGACGCTCTGGAACCTTACGGCCGCGAAAAGGCGAAGCTCGACGGCGATTATGTGAAGTCGATCGCGGGCCGCAAGCCCGGCCATCTGATCCTGGTGACGGCGATCAACCCGACCAAGGCCGGTGAGGGCAAGACCACGACCACGATCGGCCTCGGCGACGCGCTGGCGCGTATCGGCAAGAAGACCGCCATCGCATTGCGCGAGCCGAGCCTCGGTCCGTGCTTCGGCCAGAAAGGTGGCGCCACCGGCGGCGGTCAGGCGCAGATCGTGCCGATGGCCGACATCAACCTTCATTTCACAGGCGACTTCCACGCCATCACGACGGCGCACAACCTGCTCGCGGCGATGCTCGACAATCATATCTACTGGGGCAATGCGCTGGGTATCGACGCCCGTCGTGTCTTCTGGCCGCGCGTGCTCGACATGAATGACCGCGCGCTGCGCGACACGGTCGTGAGCCTGGGCGGCGTCGCCAACGGCTTTCCCCGTCAGGCGCGCTTCGATATCACGACGGCCTCCGAGGTGATGGCGATCCTATGCCTGGCCGACGGTCTCGAGGATCTCGAGAAGCGGCTGGCTCGGATCGTCGTGGCGGAGACGCGCGAGGGCAAGGCGATCACGGCGGGCGACCTCAAGGCTGCCGGTGCGATGGCGGCCATCTTGAAGGATGCGGCGAAGCCCAACCTCGTGCAGACGCTGGAAAACAATCCCGTGCTGATCCACGGCGGCCCGTTCGCCAACATCGCACACGGCTGCAATTCGGTGATCGCCACGCGTGCCGCCCTTGCGCTGGGCGACTATGTCGTGACCGAGGCTGGCTTCGGGGCAGATCTCGGCGCGGAGAAATTCCTCGACATCAAATGCCGGCAGGCCGGGCTTAAGCCCGAGCTCGCCGTGGTCGTCGCGACCGTGCGTGCGCTCAAGCTGCATGGCGGTGCCGACGAGAAGGCGCTGGGCAAGGAAGATGTCGGCGCGGTCGAGCGAGGTCTGCCCAATCTGCTGCGCCATGTCGAGAACCTGCGGAAGTTCGGCCTGCCTGTCCTGGTCGCCATCAACCGCTTCCTGACCGACACGCCCGCCGAACTGGATCTGATCGAGGCGCAATGCGCCGTTGCCGGCGCCAAGGCGTATCTTTGCGAACACTGGGCCAAGGGAGGGGCGGGTGCGGAGGCTCTGGCCCATGCCGCCGTCGCGACGATCGACGAGGGCAAGGCCGCCTTCAAGCCGCTCTACTCCGACGACCTGCCGCTCGCCGAAAAGATCGAGACCATCGCAAAGGAGATCTATCGTGCTTCGGGCGTGTCGATCGCCGGCCCGGCCCAGCGCCGCCTCAAGGCGCTGGAGGCAGCTGGGTACGGCAAGCTGCCGGTCTGCATCGCCAAGACGCAGTACAGTTTCACCGCCGATCCGGAACTGCGAGGCGCACCGACGGGACACACGCTGCCGATCCGTGAGGTGCGCCTGTCGGCGGGTGCCGGTTTTGTCGTGGCGATGGCCGGCGAAATCATGAGCATGCCAGGCCTGCCGCGTGTGCCGGCAGCAGAGGGAATCCGCCTCACAGCGGAGGGCGAAGTGGACGGGATCTTCTGAGATGCGCAGCTATTCTTTCGTCACGGTCGACGTCTTCACCACGGCCCGTTTCGGAGGCAATCCACTCGCTGTCTTTCCCGACGCACGCGGCATGAGCGATGCCGAGATGCAGTCGCTGGCGGCCGAGTTCAACCTGAGCGAAACGACCTTTGTGCTGCCGCCGGAGGACCCGGCGCATACGGCGCGGGTCCGCATCTTCACACGCACGCGCGAGATGCCGTTCGCCGGCCATCCCAATGTCGGTACCGCCTTCGTGCTGGCCCGCCAGGGCAGGGACAAGGGCGGCAAGCTGCTGTTCGAGGAACTGGCCGGCCTGGTCGAGATCGACGTCGAGCGCGACGCCTCGGGGGCGCCGGTCGGAGCCACCATCGCCGCGCCGCAGCCGCTGTCGCTCGGGCCGGAGCTGCCGGTCGAAACCGTCGCGTCCTGCGCCAGCCTGCAGCCGGCCGACATCCGCGTGGACGGGCACAAGCCCGTCGGTGCCTCGCTCGGCAACCCGTTCGTCATCGCGGAGGTCGAACCCGCCGCCCTGACGCGCGCGACGCCGGACTTTCCGTCCTTCCGCCAGACCGTGGAGCAGACGCCGTCGCTGAACGGCCGGCTCGGCCTCTACCTCTATGCGCATGCGGGGCAGGGCAGCGTCCAGGCCCGCATGTTCGCGCCTCTGGGAGGCACGATCGAGGACCCCGCCACGGGGAGCGCCGCCGGGCCGCTCGGCGCGCTGCTCCTGTCGCTGACGGGAGAGCCTGAACTTCGCGTCGACATTCACCAGGGCGTCGCGATGGGACGCCCGAGCCTGCTGCGGGTCGTGGCGCGGCGCGCCAAAGACGGCATCCGTGCGACCATTGCCGGCCAGTGCGTGCCGGTGCTGCACGGCGAGGCGCAGCTCGGTTAGCTGGGCCGGAAGGCGTGTTGTTTCAGGTCGGCCAGCGACACGACGTGCAGGGTCGCGGCGTGGGTGGCCTCCAGCACGACCTGCGGCGCGACGTCGGCGTCGAACGCCTCTTTCCAGCGGCTGGCGCACAGGCACCAGCGCTCGCCTGGCTTGAGGCCGGGGAAGCCGTATTGCGGCATCGGAGTACTGAGGTCGTTGCCACGCGACTTGGAGAAAAGGAGGAAATCCGCCGTCAGGACCACGCAAACGGTGTGGAGGCCGGCATCCTCGGCGCCGGTGTTGCAGCAGCCGTCCCGGTAGAAGCCGGTCAGGGGGCGGGTGGAGCAAGGCTCCAGCACCCCGCCGAGCACGTTTATGGAGGGCGCACGGCCCGGACGGCCCTGCTCGGGCGTCTGATCGAACATGGACCTATCGTAGCATCCGGAATTTACCCTTTCGAGCGGAGAGAGCCGCTGGTAGAAACCCTCGCGTCAAAGAGGTGTATCGGCGGGGCGTAGCGCAGTCTGGTAGCGCGTCTGCCTTGGGCGCAGAAGGTCGTCGGTTCGAATCCGGCCGCCCCGACCACGCCCGAAAACGGAGTAGCGAGAGCCATGCAGGTTCGCATCTTCAAGCCGGCCAAAACGGCCATGCAGTCCGGGACGGGCAATACCCACGAGTGGGTGCTGGAGCCCGAGCCGTCGCGCAAGGAGATCGACCCGCTGATGGGTTGGACAGGCTCGCGCAATACGATGCAGCAGGTCCGCCTGTTCTTCCCGACCCTGGAAGAAGCCAAGGCCCATGCCGAGAAGAACGGCTGGCAGTACACCGTCGAGCAGCCGCATAGCCGGCCGACTCGCGCCAAGGCCTACGCCGACAATTTCGCCTTCAACCGCGTCGGCCGCTGGACGCACTGAACATCCATTCCGGGCGCTTGACTTGGAACAGCGGGGCGCCCGTAGCTCAGGGGGCAGAGCGACCACCTTGAATCTCATGAATGCCCGCGAGCATAGGCGGCGTTCTGGTCGACACTTCGATACACGCCGATCGCCCCGTCACCCAGAGGGCGGAGCATGATGAGGTTGTCAAGGCGCTGTTCGACCGCCGCGTAATTCGGACATTCTTCAATCCGCTAAACAATCCCCTGCGTCTCGCGAACGGCCGCTCTGCCGCGCATCTGTGCCGTGATCAATCAACTCCAGATGGGAGTGCGCCTGATCAAATCCGGAAAGGGGCGACCCGCATCGTCGACCAGCCCCCGAACCAGGGGCCGCGGCCTTACGGGTGCAACCCAAAGGCCCAAAGACTTGGATGAACGAACGCCCCCTGCACCCCGTCCGAAAGGTCTGGGAACGCTATTTGATGGCGCTTGCGATTGGAAAACGCGGGTCGATCCCGGATGTCGAGAAATAAACGGTGCGAGGGCCTTGATGGAAAGAAGGCTAAGAACTTGAGTTGACCGGTGATCCGATAGAAGGCGGTACCTCCCGGGCGACCTATCCGGTCGTCACTTCCGATTGCGCCTTGTGATGCTTCATCAGCACGCTGCAGTATGCCTTACGGTCGGTGAATACAGCCGTTGATTGTTTGACGTCATATTATGGCCGAAGAGATCGCAATGGCGAAGGTCGGTCTCGTTGGCGGGAGCCGTGGCAGTGCAGATCGCCGTCAGCTATTGCCGGCTACACGGATCATTTCGGAAGGACGCCGCCACAATAACGCGCTCGATAGTGCGGGAGTGGCCGTCCGGAGCAGGCTGCGAATAGAGCTGATCAGCTCGCTGCGGTGGTTCCGAGAAGATCGTTCGCGAGATTTGCCGCCATTTCCTGCGAAAAAACCAGCAGAACGTTCTTCCCGCCCTGGATGCCTTCCGCGCGTACGGCGGAAAGGGCTTTGTGGCGGAGGCGGAGCATTATTGTGCCAGGCTTCTCGCCTTTCACGATGTCCCAATGCAGCGGGATTTCCACGTCGAAAGATGCCTTTGCCATACCGATGTCCCCCTTTTCATGGCTGCAGAATGGCGCGCCGACCTTTCAATCCGCTGACGCCGTGCGATCCGAACTGCCTAAAGACGCTTGCACGATGCATCTCGACCAGTTGAGTGGGCGAGGCGCGCGAATTGCGATGGCTGATGGTGTTCAGCACGCCAGTACGAGGCGCGCCGAGAGGCCAGGTTCTTGCCGCCTGGACTGTCGGCCATGAATTCAACGTTGCTCTCGACCGCCTTGAGCAACTCCCCAACGTAGGAGGGGAACGGCACGCCAGTCTGCGCGTGTCGCCACACGCACGCTGTGCACCTGCTGGTGGCAGTCAGTCGCGGGACCGCCTGTGAGCCTGCCGGCAGGTGGTCAATTGCATGCACGTGTTGCGGCTGAGGCCCGTCCGCGGAGGTCCGGATCGGCGCCGTCGGGATTGGCCGCACATTGGGCCCTTGAAACCGGGCGTGCTCTCAGGAGTGAGATTTCCGGGCCTGGCGGCGACGTGCTAGGAAGCGCCCGCCACAGGGCGGAAGCGAGAACCGAGCCTCGAATTAGGGTCGCCGAAAGGTGACTGGCGGGTGAGGGGATTGCAAAGAGCCTGTGGATATCGGATGCGCCCGTAGCTCAGGGGATCAGAGCAACCGCCTTCTAAGCGGTAGGTCGTTGGTTCGAATCCAACCGGGCGCGCCACCTCCCGCAGCTTGAATTGCAGTCGATATGTTATGTTTTTGCAAGGCTGCCTCCCTCTATGTGATGCGATTCATTATCAGTGCCATTTTCTTTCCATGATAATAACTCGCATTCTCCTCAATTAAGAGGAGGTGAGTTGCTTCTGGGGAGAAGACATGGCGAAGCGCGTACCGGTAAAGACCGCCCTTGTTGGACTGCTCGTAGCTCCGTCGGCGATGGCCCAGCAGGAGACCGCCCAGACGCCAGCTTCGCCGCCAGCCGATCCTTCCCAGACCCAGCCAGCCAATCCCTCGGCCGCACCGGCGACGATGCAGACAGTGACGGTGACCGGCAGCCGTCCCAGCGAGGACTTCCAGGTCACCAAGGGCTCGATCAACCGCCTGGGCGCCGCCAACCTGATGGACGTGCCGCAGTCGGTGGTCGTCATCAACCGCGCGCTGATGCAATCGCAGGGAGTCACCAGGCTGGAGGACGCGGTCCGCAACGCACCCGGTGTCACCATCGGCTCGGCCGAAGGCGGCAACATCGGCACCAACATCAACATCAACGGCTTCTCGGCCCGTACCGACATCTATCTCGACGGCATGCGCGACCGCGGCCAGTACTATCGCGACGTCTTCGCGCTGGAGCAGGTGGAGGTCCTGATGGGCCCGTCCTCGATGCTGTTCGGCCGCGGCTCGACCGGCGGCGTCATCAACCAGGTGGCCAAGAAGCCGGGTCTGAAGCAGGCGACGGAACTCAGCGGCCAAGTCACGACGAACGGTCTCGTGCGCACGACGGCCGACGTCAATACGCCGTTCGGAGAGAACAACGCGGCCCGCGTCTCAGGGATGTTCCAGGTCGGCAAATATTCGACGGTCGACCAGACCAACATGCTGGACTTCGGTTTGGCGCCGGTGGTCAAGCTGGGTATCGGCACCCCGACCGAAGTGACGCTGGGCGGCTACTTCATGCACCGCAAGGACCAGGTGAACTACGGTGTCCCGAACCTGAACGGCTTCCCGCTGAATGCGCCGCGCAACACTGCTTACGGTTTCAATGACGACTACACCGAGCAGGACGTCATCTCCCTGCAGAGCACGATCGAGCACAAGTTCTCGCCGCAAGTGAGCGTCCGCAACCAGACGGAATTCGTGTGGGTGAACACCGATGTCCGCGAGACCTCGGGTGGCTTCGTCGGCACGCTGGGACCCAACAACGGATTCGTCGCGGCGGCGAACCTCACCGGCGGCGTCCCGTACAGCGGCCAGCCGCTGGGCAATCTCTGGGTTCGCCAGCTCAGCCGCGACCGCAACATCAACGACATCACGGTCGAGAACCAGACCGAGCTCACGTCGAAGTTCGACACGGGCAGCGTCGGCCATCTGCTCCTGATGGGTGTCGACATCAACTACGAGTCCTACACCAACAAGGCGTCGACGCGGACGGGCACCTGTAACGGCATCGCCCTGCCGACAGGCTCGGTGGGCTGTACGCCGGCGGGTTACACGGTCGGCGCAAACACGCCGGGCAATATCGCCTCGGTCCCCGGCAATTACGCTTCTTCGCAGGCCTGGGGCGCGGGCTTCTATGCCAACGACACGATCCAGGTGATCCCCGAGGTCAAGGTCGTTGCCGGCTTGCGCTGGGACTATTACGCGGCCTCGATCGGCAACTCGATCAACCGCGTGAACACGGCGGGCAACACGGCGGTCCCTTACCAATATCAGGTGGACACGTTCCTCAGCGTCCGCGGCGGCGTGATCTACGAACCGACGCCGGCGCAGTCCTACTATGTGTCTTACAGCACCTCGTTCAATCCGTCGCTCGAGCAGCTCACCTCGACGACCGGCGCGTCGTACCTGCCGCCCGAGAACAACAAGGGCGTGGAGGCTGGCGTCAAGTATGAGTTGTTGGGCGGCAACCTGTCGCTCAACGGCGCGGTTTTCTCGATCATCAAGAACAATGCCCGCACGGCCAATCCGGACGGTACCTACACACCGACCGGCAACGTGCAGGTGAGCGGCGCGCGCGCCCAGTTCGCCGGCCGCATCACGCCGGAATGGCAAGTCTTCGGCGGCTATGCCTATTTGAACGGCGTCATCATCCAGGGCCTGAACTACCAGAACGGTCAGGGCAACACGACCGGCAAGGTGCCGCTCAACACGCCGAAGGACACGGCCAATCTCTGGACGACCTATACGTTCAAGGAGACCTACGAGGTCGGTGGCGGCTTCTTCTATGTCGGCCAGCGTTACGCCAACAACACCAACACCGTCGTGGTGCCGGCCTACACCCGCGTCGACCTGACCGCCGCCTACAAGCAACCTGCCTACGACGTGCGCCTGAACGTCTACAACCTGTTCAACACGGTCTACTACGACGGCGTCATCGCATCGGACGGCGGTCGTGCGGTCGTCGGTTCCGGACTGACGGGCATGATCACGCTCAACTACCGCCTGTGATCCGACGGTAGCCGCCGCCCGTCATGCTGGTCTGTGTTCCCAACGTCCTCAACGCGGCGCAGCTCGTCAGCCTGCGCGAGCGGCTGGAGCGCTCGAATGCCTGGGTCGACGGTCGCGTGACCGCCGGCTACCAGGGCGCGCCGGTGAAGTTCAACCAGCAGATCGACGAACGATCCGAAACGGCGATCGCTTGCCAACGCATCGTCGGCGCTGCGTTGGAGGTCCATCCGGTCTTCATCAGCGCCGTGCTGCCGAACGAGATCTACCCACCGATGTTCAACCGCTACGGCGAGGGGATGAAGTTCGGCGCGCATGTCGACGGCAGCGTGCGCATCAACCCGCACACCGGCCGCAAGCTCAGGACCGATGTCTCGGCGACGTTGTTCCTCAGTAATCCCGAGGACTATGACGGTGGCGAGCTGCAGATCGAGGACACGTACGGCCAGCACAGCGTCAAGCTAAAGGCCGGCGACATGGTGGTCTATCCGGCGACCAGCCTGCACGCGGTGGCGCCGATCACGCGGGGCGTGCGGATGGCGTGCTTCTTCTGGACGCAGAGCCTGATCCGCGACGACATGCAGCGGTCGCTTTTGCATGACATGGACAACGCCATCCAGCGCCTGAACGAAACCAATGCCGACGAGGGCGCGCGCCGTTCGCTGATCGGCTGCTATCACAACCTCGTGCGGCAGTGGAGCGAGACCTGATGTCGGTCGCGGCTGTCCCGGCGAAGGGAAGTAACAAGGTCAATCGCCGGCTGACCTTCGTGCGCTGGGTGCGCAGGACACATGGCTGGTTCGGGCTGTGGGGTGCGCTGCTCGGTCTGATGTTCGGCATGAGCGGTATCTGGCTCAATCATCGCAGTGTGATGAAGCTCGAATTGCCCGACCAGAAGCAGGTCAATGCGCAGATCGCGTTGCCCGATCCACCGCCGGCCACCATCGAGGCGATGGGCCAGTGGCTGAAGGACACGCTGAAGATCGATCGCGGTCCCAACGTCTCCCGCGTCGAGCGGGCACGTCCTGTCGCCTGGGCCGAACGCCCGCCCGGTGCGGTCGCTGGCGGCCCGCGCGGCGGTGGTGGGGACCGCGGTGCCGAGAGGGGGAGCGGTGGCGGGGAAGGCGCCGCGCGTCCCCTGCTGCAACCTGAACGCTGGGTCATGAATTTCGGCGGGCCGAACCATCTGGTCCAGGCCGAGTACTGGGTCGGCAACAAGTCGCTTTCCGTCCGGACCACGCAGAACGGCTTCATCGCGACCCTGACCAACCTGCACAAGGGCACGGCCATGCCGGTACCCTGGATCCTGTTGATCGATACTCTGGCCGGCAGCATGATCTTCCTGTCGGTCAGCGGCGTCATCCTGTGGTGGGAGACACACCGCAAGCGCGCGGTCGGCATCACCATTTTTGCAGTTGCCGTGGTTGCAACGGTCGCACTCGCCATCAGCCCGCTCGAGTTGTAGTGAGCGTTTGATGCAGGAACCTGTCACTTCCAGTCCACCGATCGTGGATCCCGGTCCGCCGGGCCCCTCGCGTGAGCCCATGTCGGCCGCGGCGCGCGGCGCGATCCTGGCGTTCGTCATCTTCTTCCATGTCGGAGGCGGATGGGCGCTGACCCAGGTCGAGCCGGTCAAGCTGATCGTGGGCGACGTGGCTCCCATGGAAGTGCGGATGGTCCCTGCAGAGGCACCAGCCGAGCCGGAGATCGAAAATGCGGAACCGCCGCCGCCGGTCGAGCTGAAGCCGCCGGAACTGGCGACGATCGTGGAGCCGCCGCCGCCCGACCTGCCGCCGCCCGAGTTTCCGCTGGCCAAGGTCGACATTCCGCCACCGGACGAACCGCCGCCGCCAAACATTCCCCCGCCCGAAAAGGTTCCGGAGCCCAAGCCCAAGCCGCCGGAACCGAAGCCGGTGCAGAAGCGGCCGCCCGCGCCGCCGCGGCCGGCCGCACCGGTCGAGCCGGGTCCGCAGCAGGCCGCGCCTGCACAACCGGCAGGCCCGCGCACGATAGATGCATCGCAGCTCGGCTGGCTGGTCCAGCCGAAGCCGGTCTATTCGAACGCCTCGCGGCGGGCGGGAGAGCAGGGCACCGCGATGATCCGCGTGCTGGTCGACGTCACGGGGCGGCCGGCCCAGGTGTCCCTCCAGAGTTCCTCGGGGTTCCCGGGACTCGACCAGTCGGCACTCAGCGCCGTACGTGCCGCTCAGTTCCGACCCTACATCCAGGGCGGCCTCCCGCAGGCGGTTCTGGTGGTCGTTCCGATCAGATTCGTTTTGCAATAGGAGAGCATCGCATGGGCGACGCATCGAGTTTGGGCTTCGGCCATTTCCTCGCGCAGGCGGACATCGTCGCGAAGGTCCTGCTGGGCGTGCTGGCGTTGATGTCGGCGATCTCCTGGTACCTGATCATCTACAAAGGGATCGGGCAGCTCATCCGCCAGGAGCGCAGCCGCAGGTTCCTGAACTTCTTCTGGAGCGCCACCTCGCTCGAGCAGGTGCAGAACGAACTCAGCATCCATGGTGTGCGCGAGCCGTTCGGTCATCTGACGGCGCATTCGCTGCATGCCCAGGCGCACCATGCCAAGTTCGGCGCGGCCAAGCTCGAGGAGGCCGGCAGCGAGACGGAGTTCCTGACGCGCACCATCAAGAAGGTGCTCGACGAGGAGACGACCTCGCTGGAGAACGGCCTCACCATGCTGGCGACGATCGGGGCCACCGCTCCGTTCGTGGGCCTGTTCGGCACGGTGTGGGGCATCTATCACGCCCTGATCGCCATCGGCATGTCGGGCTCGGGCATGCTCGACAAGGTGGCCGGTCCGGTCGGCGAGGCGCTGATCATGACCGGCATCGGCCTCGCCGTCGCCCTGCCGGCGGTCATGGGCTACAACTGGCTGACCCGCTCCAACCGCGTGCTGACGGCCAAGCTCGACGCCTTCGCGTTCGAGCTGCTCACCTTCCTGTCGATGGGCCGCGCCCTGCAGGCCGGCCGCAAGCCGGGCGTGCCGCTCACGGCCGTGAACTGAGGGAGCGGGACATGGCTTTCGGGAGTTTCGAACGCAAGACCTCGTCCACGCCGATGGCCGAGATCAACATGGTGCCGCTGATCGACGTGGTGCTGGTGTTGCTGGTCATCTTCATCGTGACGGCGCCGCTGCTGACCAACGTGGTGAAGCTCGACCTGCCCAAGGCGACGGCCAACGCCGACCTGCAGAAGCCGGAGAAGATCGAGTTCGCGATCGACGCGCAGGGCGCGCTGCATTGGGGCGGCGAGCGGCTGACGCGCGAGGAGGCGATGGAGAAGTTCGCCGAGGCGGGCCGCAAGCGGCCGCAGCCCGAGGTCTATCTGCGCGCCGACGCCACCGTGCCCTATCGCTACGTCATGGAGACCCTGGCCGATGCCTCCAAGGGCGGCCTCTCCAAGATCGCCTTCGTCAGCGAGCCGACGCGATAGGCTGCTAGCTTCGCGACCCGGCGAAGCTCACCGTGGCGACGCCGGCGCTCACCAGCAGGCCGCCCCCCACCTTGTTGACCGCGCCGATGGCGCGCGGGTTCGAGGCCAACCTCCGGGCGTGCGAGGCGACCAGCGCGTAGCCGAAGGCATTGGCGAAGGCCAGGACGAGGAAAGTCGTCTCGAAAACCAGCATCTGGCTCAGGAAGTCCGCCTTGGGATCGAGGAAGGCCGGCAGGAAGGCCACGAAGAAGGTGATGCTCTTCGGATTGAGCGCCGTCACCAGCCAGGCATGGCCGAGCATCCTGGCGGCGGAGACGGCGTCGGTCCGCGGCGCCGCATCGAGTGCGCCACCGGCGCGCCAGAGCTTGATGCCGAGATAGACCAGATAGGCCGCACCGACCCATTTCAGGATCGTGAACAGTGTGGCCGAGGTCGCTAGCAGCGCGCCGAGGCCGAGCATTGAGAGCGTCATGGCGGTGAAGTCGCCCAGCGCCACGCCAATTGCCATCGGCAGGGCTGTGCGCCAGCCTTGGCCCAGCGCGTAGGATACGACCAGCAGCACGGTCGGGCCAGGGATCACCAGAAGGACGCTCGACGCCGCGGCAAAGGCGGCCCAGGTTTCGAAGGTCATGCTCACTCCAGAAGACAAGAGCGGATCAAGCCACGCACGAGAGAGGGCGTCAGCCGGAATTTGGCCTCTTTCCAGCGTCAAGATATGGAAGTACTCGATCTTTCCGGAATTAAGATGAGCGTAGGCAAACAGCGAGGCTATCACCACGGCGACTTGCGGGAGGCGCTGGTCGCGTCAGGTCGCAAATTGCTCGAGGAAAAGGGCATTCGCGGTTTCACGCTGCGCGAATGCGCCCGGCGGGCCGAGGTGTCGCATGCAGCGCCCGCGCATCACTTCGCATCGATGGACGATCTGCTGGCCGAGCTGGTTCGGCGTGGCTTTGCCGAACTCAACCTGGCCATGACCGCCGAGGCCGCACGCATCGAGGGCGAAGCGGCGGCACGACTGGTCGGATTGGGCGTGGGCTACATGGCCTTCGCGGCCGCCAATCCGGCTCTGTTCCAGCTCATGTTCACCCGCGAGGCCAACCGCATCGACCTCAAGGAGGGTGACGAGGGAGCTGCCGGCATCCGCCGCCTGCAGGCCGCCGTCGTCGACGAGTTGCTGGCCGATGCCTCCGCGGACGTCCGGCAGCGCATGGCCGACTTCGCCTGGGCCACCATGCATGGGTTCATCGCCCTGGTCCTCGAGGGCGAGATCGGCGGGCGTGATTCGTCCAGGGCGCTCAAGGCCCGCGGCTTGGCCGCATTGGCGGCGATGGCCGAGACGGTCGTACGCGTCTCCCGATCCTGAGCAGGGCTATCGTCCAGGAGGGAAGGGTCCCTCAGTGACCTGAGCAGATTCAGAGGCGAATGCGGAACAGCAGCGCCTCGGTGCCGCCGTGCGCCGCGACCTTGGTGAACCTCTCGACCAGGAAACCGCCGTTGGCCGTGATGACCTTCTGCGACGAGAGATTGTCGGGATCGGTGGTCAGGTCGACATGTGGCAACCCGTGCCGTGCCACCTCCTTCAGCATCAGGGCCAGGGCCCGCGTGGCATAGCCGCGCCGGCGCTTCCACGGCGCCACGGCATAGCCGATATGGCCCAGCACGTAGGCGGGCAGTTCCACCGTCCCGGGCTGCCAGCGAAAACCGATCGAGCCGCAGAATTCGCCGTCCCACATCCAGCGGCGATAACCCGGCATGCGCTGGACCATGGTGCCGTCGGGCAGGGCGATGTCGCCGCCCCTGGCCTCGGGATCGTCGAGCGAGGCCACGAAGGCGGCCGGGTCGGCTTCGATGCGCGCCAGCTCTTCACGCGGCGCCTCGTCGACCCGCACGTTGTCGGGCGACCAGCCGCGGCGCAGCGCGTCGGCATAGCCGCGGAGATGGACGAGATCGGGCACGATGAGTTGCAACGGGCTTTCCTTTTGACCGTGCGGGTGCTGTAGCATGTCGGCCCATGAGTGCCAGCCCTGTCCTCGTCCTCGATATCGACGGTGTCGTCTCGCTCGCCCAGCCGGGCTCGCCGCATCCCTGGTACGCGACGCTGAAGGAAGATTGGGGCCTCAGCCACGACGAGGAGCTGGCGCCGGAGTTCTTCCTGAAGCCGGAGTTCATGGAAGTGTTGCGGGGCCGGCTCGATCTCTAT
The DNA here is from genome assembly GCA_945952105.1 of uncultured Rhodospirillaceae bacterium. Lineage (GTDB taxonomy): Bacteria > Pseudomonadota > Alphaproteobacteria > Reyranellales > Reyranellaceae > Reyranella. Next base: position 17,756 of record CAMFGZ010000040.1, read on the forward strand.
GTGGCGCTGCACGAGTATTTCGAGACCAAGGGCCTGTCCGACCGGCTCGAGGAATTCGTCGCCTACTGGTTCGCGAAGGACGCCGACATCGACCGCGGCGTCCTTGCCCAGGCCGATGCCTGGCGCCGGCGCACCGGTGGCCGCGTCTTTGCGGCCACCAACCAGGAGCATCACCGGATCGCCTACCTGCGCGACCAGCTCGGCCTCGGCGCGCATTTCGACGAGATCGTCTATTCGGCGGCGCTGGGCGTCTGCAAGCCCGACCGGGTCTTCTACACGAATGCCCAGGCGCGTATGGGCGTCACCGTCGCGCAGTCGATCCTGTTCGTCGACGACAAGACCAGCAATGTCGACGGTGCGCGAGCCGCGGGGTGGCGCGCGATGCTTTATCGCGGGCCGGAGAGCTTGGAGCGGGCACTGGCGGGGTGGAGCTAACCCTCACCGCAGCACCGCGAGACGAGGAGGGTGCAGGCCAGCAGGTCGGCGCAGCCCCCGGCCGACAGGTTCCGTTCGACGAAGGCGCGGTGCAACGCTTCCGCCTTTTCGAACCAGCCGGTCTGATGACACCCGCCATCGGCCAGGAACGATGCCGCCGACGTGCGAACGAACGAGCCTGCGGCAAGGCCGCCGCGATAGAGCACCGTCGTGTCGTCGACCGCCGCCATCAGGGCGAACAGGGTCTGGAGGCTGGCGGCATTGGCATCGAGACCCGCCAGTCGCGCCGCGCGATAGGCGGGAAGGCCGATTTCGAAGACGCCGGGGAAGGCGAGGGCGGCCTCGCGGCGTGCACCATCGCGCCCCGTCCGGCGGCGCACCTCCGCACCATGGCTCGTCTCGCCGTCGCGTGCGGCATGGGCCTCCAGCGAAGCGCCCCAGGTGTCCTTCAATGCCGCGCGGATCGCCGCCGGCGACAGATCGACGGCGCGCGCCTGCGTCCGGGCAATGGCGGCGACGATCATGCCGACGGAGAAGATCGCGCCGCGATGCGTGTTGACACCGCCGGTGACCAGAAGCATCCCGCGCTCCGCCTCGATGCCGATCGGCACCAGGGCCTTTTCGAACGACTGCGCCGCTCGCCCCGCGGCCGCGAGAGCGGCGAAGGGCTGCAGCAGCGAATCGGCCGACCGGCACATGAGATCGAAATCCATGTCGGTGTGGGCGCCCGAATCGAGAGGGCTGACGAGGCCGGGCTTGGGATAGGCCGTCAACTCGTCGCGCATGGCTGCTACGGCGGCGCGCGCCAGCGCCTGGTCCTGCGGGCTCATCGCGCCAGATGCGTGCGGGGCACGAGTTGCAGCATGTCGACCGACTTCAGCAGCACTTCGTCCTTGTCCTGCAGGAGTTCGCGCCACTGGATCTCGCCGAGGCCGGCAAAGGAGAGCTCGCCGTCGATGCGGAAGGGCAGATCCTGCTCCTCGCGGGCCAGGAAGGCGGCCGCGCGATATCCTGCGGCAAGGTCGGCAACGTCGATCACCACGTCGAGGTCGGACGCTTCGTGCACATGCCGATCGCCGGTCAGGACCTGCCACATCCAGCTACCGTAGACATGGAGATCGAGGCCGGCCGCGGCAGCCGCGGAGTTCAGGCGCGCGAAGGAAGCTGTGCGCCCGGCCGCGGCGGGGCAGCGGGCGATCTCTTCCAGGACGGGGGGACGGGCGTGGCGGACGACGTCATGGAGGGGCGTGCGCGCGGCGACACGGCGGGGCCGCAATTGGGGATGGAGCGGGTCGGTCGTGCAGAAGCCGAGGCCGATGTCGCTGCCATCGTCGCGACGGCGTGTCACGACGAAGGGGCGACCGGACGCCTGCCAGACGGCGGCACGCATGCGATCGTCTCCCGTTTCAGCCTCGGGTGCCTGCGACAGCCAGACCAGGGTGTGGCGCCGGAGGCCGGTCATCGCGCCGATTCGGCGAGGACCTTCTTCCGGATGTCGAGGGCGAGCTTGCGGCCGCCGCGCTTCTTGCCGAGTTCCGCGCGGTTGTCCTCGGACGTCGCGTTCGCGATCGCCCCTACGAGCCTGGCCTGTATGTCGTCCTTGGCCGACCACACCGCCTCGACCCCGCCCAGCAGCGCGAAGGGCGCGGCGCCGAATTCCAGCGACGGCATGGTCTTCGACAGTTTCTGAAGGACCGCTGCCGGAATCTTGGTGACGGCCGACATGGCGGCGATGGGCATCAGGCCGACGCTCGCAGAGTCGAGCGCGTAGATGCGGTCCGCGAACATGCCGTAGCAGAGGAAGGCGCCGCCGACGGCCTGGCCGGTCGCGACGGTGACGAGCTTGTGGCCTTTGCGTCGCGCCAGTTCGAGGCACGAGAGGAGATGGCCGAAGTAGCTGGCGAGGCCCAGCATCTCGGCGACGCGGTTCGGCTCTTGTCCGGCGCTGTCGACCAGCATGACGATCGGCGTCTTCGGGTGTTTCTCGATACACTCGATCACGTGCGCGGCTAGCCGCAGCGCGGCGGCGTTGTCGATGTAGGTCCCGTTGCAGGTGCCCATGACGCAGACCTTGCCGTCGCCGACCGAGGCGTACCCGGTCAGCACCGACTTCTCGATCGCGATACCCCTGGCGGAGGAGCCGAACAGGCGGGCCAGGACAGCGCGGGTACTCGTCTTCTTCTGAGTGGGATTCTTCATGATCTATTTCCCACGCTTGGCGAGGGCGGCGAATTCGGGGCCCGAGGCCAGCGAGGCGGCCTCGACGTTGCGCACGCCCATGCCTTTCCAGACGGCATTGGGGTCGTTCGTCGTGCCGAACTTCTTCAGCCGCTTCTCCAGTTCCTTCTGGCGTGCCTTCACCGAGCCGAGGCTGACCGCTCTCGACTTGCCGATGAACTTCGCGATCGCATCGCGCACGGCCTCAGGCGCGTCGTGTACCAGCGCATCGGCGTCGCCCAGCAGGTACTTGGTCTTGCCGCCGCTGGTCTTCCAGACGAGCGCGCGATCAGCCGAATTGTAGGCCTTCTTGCCCATCCATTTCTCGATGACGATCGGGCCGGAAATGCCCAGGCGTCCGTGCTCGGTCATGACCCGGTAGTCGCAACATGTCGACAGGATGCCGATGCCGCCATAGGCGCCGATGTCGGTGGCGATCACGGCGATGGTCGGAACCTTGAGCGCGCGACACTCGAAGATTGCCCGCATCGTCTCCGCGATGGCGATCTCGCCGGCCGAGCCCTCGTGCAGACGCACGCCGCCGCTCTCGACGAGCAGGATGCAGGGTGTCTTGTCGCGTGCAGCGGCCTTGAACAGGCCGGTGAGCTTGGCGCCATGAATCTCGCCGACGGCACCGCCGACGAACTGGCCGACCTGGGCCGCCAGGTACACCTTCTTGCCGCCGATCTTCGCATGGCCGATCACGATGCCGTCGTCGAACGATACCGGGATGCCGAGCTGGGCGAGATAGGGGCTGGTGATGCGCTCAGGCGGCGGCAGCAGCTCGACGAAGGAGCCGGGGTCCGCGAGGGCCGCGATGCGCTGCCGCGCGGTCTGTTCGTGGAAAAGCACGCCGCTCATTTTTCGCCCTTGGTCAGATGATCGTAGGCCTGGCGCAGGCGAAGATTGACGAGCACGGGCGATGCGCCCTGGTCGTTGATCGTGATCTTGGTCCCGCCGGCCGGATAGTGGTGGGCGAAGTCGGAGAGGGCCGCGAGCCACGACGCCTTGTAGCCGGGGATCGAGGTCTCGACGTGGCACTCCATCATGTTCGTGGGCCGGCTGCCCCGCTCGAGCAGGACTTCGAGATTGCCGGAGCCGACGACGCCCGCGAGCGCCCACGGCTTGGCGGCCTTGGAAGGCAGGGGCTTTGACGGGAACGCCTTGGCGAACTTTTCCATGTGACGGTCCTACCAGTCGACGAATTGCGAGGGCGGGTCGTAGAGCCCGTTGGACCACCGGACGAGCCCCTTGATGTCCTGTGTCGCGAGCAGGCTGCGGCTCGCCTCCGACGGGCGGACGCCGACATCCTCGGGCAGCTGGACGATGCCGCGAGCCCGCAGGTCCTCGGTCTCGCGCTTCTTGCGCTTCAGGCCCACCGGCGTGTAGCCGGCGACCGCGCGGATCGCCGCCTGACGCTCGGCGACGGAGCGGCAGGCCGCGAGGTTGGCGATGCCTTCCTCGGTGACGACGTGCGTGACGTCGTCGCCATAGATCATCACCGGCGTGACGCCGTGCAGCGCCTTGCGGATGCTGGCATCCGTCGCATCGAGTTCCTCGACGAAGGTCGGCACGCGGCCGGCCTGGAAGGTCTCGACCATCTGCACGACGAGCTTGCGACCGGGCGGCGAGCCGGGGCCGGGATTGGCTTCCGCGCCGGCCTTCAGCCAGGCCCTGGTTGGATGCCGCCGGCCGGTCGGCTGGCAACCCATGTTGGGGGCGCCGCCGAAGCCGGTGATGCGGTTCTTGGAAACGGTCGAGGAGTTGCCGTTGATGTCGATCTGCAGCGACGCCCCGATGAACATGTCGATGGCATAGTGGCCCGCGAGCTGGCCCATGGCGCGGTTGGAGTGGAAACTGCCGTCGCGGCCGGTAAAGAACACGTCGGAGCGCGCAGCGGTGTAGCGCTCCATGCCGACCTCGCCGCCGACGGCGAAGACGCTCTCAACCCAGCCCGATTCGATGGCGGGGATCATGGTCGGTAGCGGATTGACCATCCAGTATTTGCAGATCTTGCCCTTGAGGCCGAGCCGCTCGCCGTAGGTCGGAAGCAGCAGCTCGATGGCGGCGGTGTTGAAGCCGACGCCGTGGTTAAGCGACTGCACCTCGTATTTCTCGTAGATGCCGCGCAGCGCCACCATGGCCATCAGCACCTGCACGTCGGTGATGGCGGCAGGATCGCGCGTGAACAGCGCCTGCAGGTGCATCGGGTAGGGCGCCTGCACGACCAGGTCGACCTGGTCGGCGGGGATGTCGATGCGCGGCAGCTTGTCGACGATCTCGTTCACCTGCGCGAATACGATGCCGTCGGAGAAGGCCGTCGGCTCGACGATCGCAGGAGTCTCCTCGGTGTTGGCCGCGAGGAACAGGTTGCCCTTGCGGTCGGCCTTGGCGGCGGCGATCAGAGCGACCCTCGGCGTCAGGTCGATGTAGTAGCGGGCGTAGAGCTCGTTGTAGGTGTGGATGGCGCCGACGGGGAATTTCTTCGCCTTGACCAGGTCGGCCACGGCGGTGCTCTGCGGGCCGGCGTAGCAGAAGTCGACCTGCTTGATCATACCCTTCCTGAAAAGGTCGATATGGGCCGGGAGCGTGATGCACGACATCACGAGGTGGATGTCACGCAGGTCTTTCTTGTCGAGCGTGGCAAGCTGGTTGGCGAGGAAATCCGCCTGCTTCTGGTTGTCGCCCTCGAGGCAGAGGATGTCGCCGGGCTCGATGATGCGCCGCAGAATCTCGGGCACCTTGTCGGGACTCACGAACTTGCCGCGGGCCAGCTTGCCCACGCGATCGATTCGCTGGACCTTGTTCTGGCGGCGCAACGCCGTTTTTGCAGTGATCATGTTGCATTTTTCGTCTATCCGTCGCTGGTGGTCAATGCGATAGAGCGAAGCAATGCTGATGTTTGAAATACCCTTCGGCACGACCGATTGGGAAAGCGTCGAACGCACGGAGCATCCGGGCGAGACCGGAAAGGCCTTCTGGCGCACGCGGACGTTCAACAACATCCGGGTGCGGATGGTCGAATACACGCCCGGTTATCTGGCCGACCACTGGTGCCAGAAAGGCCACGTCCTGCTGGTCCTGGAGGGCGAACTCTCGACCGAGCTGGCGGACGGCAAGACGGTCGAGCTGAAGCAGGGTCAGAGCTACCAGGTCGCGGACAACACGCTCGGCCACCGTTCGAAGACGACCAAGGGCGCCAAACTCTTCATAGTGGACTGACATGACGGACATGATCGGATTTATCGGCGTCGGCACGATGGGCGAGCCGATGTGCCGCAACCTTGCGCGCAAGAGCGGCATGACCATCCTGGCCTCCGATCGAGACGAGGCGCCGCTGAAGCGATTGGCCGCCGACGGGGTCAAGACGGCCTCGATTGACGAAATCGGCGATAGCTGTCGCACGATCTTCCTGTCTCTGCCTGGCGGCAAGGAAGTCGAGGATGTCTGCATGGGCGCGAACGGCCTCGTTTCGAAGGCCAGGCTCGGCTGGACCGTCGTGGACCTCAGCACCGCGCCGCCGCGGCTCGCGCGCCGGCTCTACGAAGAATTCCAGGGCAAGGCAGCGGCCTTCGCCGATGCGCCGGTGGCGCGGACGCGGCAGGCTGCGATCGACGGCACGCTCTCGATCATGGTCGGCGCCACCCAGCCCACCTTCGGACGCATCGAACCGCTGCTGCGCCACATGGCGAGCGAGGTCACGCATTGCGGCGAGGTCGGCGCAGGACAGACCGTCAAGATCCTGAACAACATGATCCTGTTCCAGACGGTGGTGGCGCTGGCCGAGGGCCTGTCGATCGCGCGCGCCAACGGCGTGGACGGCAGGATCCTGTTCGAGACCCTGACCAAAGGCTCGGCGGATTCCTTCGCGCTGCGCAATCACGGCATGAAGGCGCTGCTGCCGGCGGTATTCCCCGAGCGCGCTTTCTCGACGAAGTACGCGCTGAAGGACCTGAGCTACGCCATCGACATGGCGGAGCAGGCGAAGATTCCGGCGCTCGGTGCCGACGTGGCGCGCGAGGTGATGGAGCGCGCGGTCGAGCTGGGGCATGGCGAGGAATACTGGCCCGTCCTGCTCAAGGCCATCGAGGACGCGACCGGTAAGGCCTAGCTGGCCGGGGCGACGTCAGAGCCGGAAACGGAAGCTGGCGCGCGTGCCTTCGACGCCGGTGTCGTATTCGACCTTGGACTGGAGATTGGCCGCCATCGCCGTGACGACGCGTGTCCCAAGCCCTGTTCCTTGCGTCGAACCGGTGCCTTTCCAGCCCACGCCGTCGTCCTCGACCGCAAGCGATACGGTGTCCTCGCCGACCTTCTGCAGGATCACGCGTATCTCACCGCGCATGCCTGCGGGATAGGCGTACTTGTAGGCGTTGGTCAGGAGCTCGGTGACGATCACGCCGATCGACACCGCCTTGTCCGTCGGAACGCGGATATCGGCGTCGGCATGGAGCACGACGACGTTCTTCTTGTCGGCGGCGTCGATGGCGGCGCTCAACTCGTCAACCAGGCTCATCAGATAGGAGCCGAGCTCCACGATGCGCACGTCCGAGGATGTATAGAGGCGACGGTGGATGCCTGCGACCGCCATGATGCGGGCCTGCATCTCCTGCAAGGCGCTGCGTGCGGCTTCGTCCTGGACGGCGTTGGCCTGCAGCCGGGCGAGGGAGGCGACGAGAGCCAGCGAATTGGCGACGCGGTGATTGACCTCGTGCAGCAGCAGCTCGGCGCGGTCGCGCTCCTCGCGGATCGTGCGCTGGGCTTCCTCGGCCTCGGCTTTCATCCGCTGCTGCTGCAGGGCGGACCGGATCGCCGCCCCCAGAAGCTCTCGGAAATGACCCTGCACATCTTTCCAGACATAGTCGGCGGCGCCCGCCTTGAGCGCCGCAACGGCGACGCGCGCATCCTCCGAGCCGGTCACATAGACCACCGGCAGGTCGACCGTGACCCGCTGGATCTTCGACAGCACGTCGAGGCCGGTTTCGCTGGTCAGATTGTGATCGAGAGCGATCGCATCGAATTTCTCGTTCTCGAGAAGCGCAAGCCCTTCCTCGCCGGATCCGACGTGGCGGATGGATATCCCGTGCGGCGCGAGCGCACGCTCGACCAGCCGGCCGATACCCGCATCGTCGTCGATATAGAGGACGCGGACCTGCTCCATCTTCACTCGGTTGCCGGAACCTGCATCACGGAGAGGAAGAGGCCGAGCTGCTGGATGGCGTTGGCGAAACTTTCGTAGTTCACGGGCTTGGTGATGTAGACGTTGGCGCCCAAGTCGTAGCAGCGCTTGATCTCGCGCTGGTCGTCCGTCGTCGTGAGGACGATGACGGGCGAGCGCTTGAGGTGGGTGTTCGACTTGACCTTGGCGAGAATGTCGACGCCGGTCATGTCGGGGAGGTTGAGATCGAGCAGGATCAGCAGCGAGCGCGCACTGCTTTCCTCGCCGCTGCCGTCGGCGCCGAGCAGATAGGCGAGGGCAGAGGTACCGTCCTTGAAGGCGACGATCTCGTTGTTGACCCCGGCGCGACGGATGTTGCGCTCGATCAGCCTGGCATGGCCTTCGTCGTCTTCGACCATGACGATGGATACGGGCTTCGCGTTCATTCGCCGCCTCTACTTTGTCTTGGAATTGTCTGTGAGCCTCAGTCGCCGCGGCAAATCTATCCGAAAGGTCGTGCCGCGACCAAGTTCGGACTGCACGGTGATGTCGCCGCCCAGACGTCGCACGAGGGCGCGCACATGGGCAAGCCCGATGCCCTCGCCGGGGCGATCCTGTGCGCCGGCCCGTCGGAACAGTTCGAAAATACGTTCATGGTCCTGCTCGGCGATACCGCGTCCGTTGTCGGTGATGTCTATGTGCACGCGACGCGCCGTCTCGCCGGTCGTGATGACGATCCGCCCCGGGCGGTCTCGTGCCAGATACTTCACGGCATTGTCGACGACGTTCCCGACGACCTGTTCCAGCGCCAGCCGGTCGGTCACGACCGCCGGTGCGGTGGAAGGTATGGAAATTTCCGCACCGACCTCTTCCGTTTGGTGTCGAACGCTGGCGGCAGCGGTCTCGAACAGGCCGACCAGGTTTACAGGCTCGGCCCTCAGTTCACGCCGGCCTTCGCGGGACAGCTTAAGGATGGCGTTGATCAGGCCGTCCATCTTCCCGGTCGAGGCACGGATGAAGCGGAGGGCTTCTGGGATGTCCTCCTCGGTCGCGAGCTTCGCCTTGGCCGCCAGGCTTTGGTCGCCGGCCACGTAGGGGCCGACGGTCTTCATTGCGGCCTCCAGTTCGCTTGTGAAGCCCATGATGTTCACCAGGGGTGAGCGCAGGTCGTGGCTGACGATATAGGCAAAGCGCTGGATCTCCTCATTGGCGCGGGTCAGCGCCTCGGTCCGTTCGATCACCCGTTCCTCGAGACTGGCGTTCATGCCCTGGAGTTCCAGGCGGGCCGCCATCAGCTGGCGAGTGTACTGAAGGACCGTCCAGGAGGCTCCGCCGGCAAACAGAAGGATCAGGAGACTGCCGGCCGCCGTCACCCAGGTGAGCAGTTCCGCGCCGTCATTGACCTCCTGGAGCCGCGACGTGACGCGGCCCTCGGCATTGGCATTGAGGATGCCCAGTTGGACCCGCGCGCGTTCCATCAGGAGGCGGCCACGATCCGACAGCACGACGTTCACCGCGTCGTCCCGACGCCCATTCCTGGCCATTTCGATCGTTTCGCTCAGTTCGGACATCTTCTGGTCGAGAACGGTCGAAATGTCGTTCAACACCGCCATCTGCCGGGGATCGTCGGCGAGCAAGGTGCGCAGCGCCGCGAGGTCATTGCGAATGCGCGGCTGGGAACGCTCGAATGGGCCGAGATAGCGCGGCTCTCCGGTCAGGAGAAAGCCGCGCTGGCCGGTTTCGGCGTCGAGCGCGGCCGAAAGGAGGCTCGTCGCAAGGGAGCGGATCTGGCGCTCGACGATGGCGGTTTCCGCGTGCTGCGCCGTTCGAACGGAGAGCCACGCAGAGACGGCGACGATCGCCAGCAGCGCGAGCACGCCAGCGACGAGGAAAGCGACCGTGCGGCGCGCAAATGCTGAACTGAACAGAGGCATGAGGTGAACGAAACTCGCAGGGACAGTGTGGACGCCCGCTGGCGTTCAGGAAGGCAGCCAATAATACGAAACGGGCGCTTTCCGTCCATGTGCATCGTTGGGCTTCAGCGCTGCTCGATGTCACCTTTGCTCTTGAGGCTTGCACGCAGAGCCATCTCCAGCAGCATATCGAGTCGAAAAATTCGTTGGGTTGCGAAGCCGGGAAAGCCCTCTGCAGGCTCGCTTTTCGCAAGCGCCGCAAAAGCCTCGGCGTCTGCTTCCGTCTCGAAAGCGCAAAGGATCTGAGGGAAGCCGGCTGCGCGCGACACGGTCAGGGCGAAGGCACCGCTCAATGCCAGGCTGCCGATGATCCGGTGCAGTAGATCGCGCAGGCCGCGCAGGCGCCGGCTGCCAATTTCGTCGGCCCCGACATCGACCGCCACGGCAACGACGAGATGCCCGTGCGGGAAGTTCTTGAGAAAGGAGGGCCACGAGAGGCTGCTCATGCCCGTCGCAACGCCGACGGTGTGCAATCGCTGCTTCACGGTCGCGTTTCCAGGAGAATTCGATGTTATGGTCCGGCGCCTGGATGAGAGATTTGGGAGGAGCGGCGGCATGGCGCGTATCGCGGTCGGTGGTTTTCAGCACGAGACGAACACTTTTGCGCCCCAGCAGGCGACCTGGGAGGAGTTCGTGCGCGCCGACGCCTGGCCGCCGCTGCTGCGCGGTGCGGAGATGATTCCCGCCGTGGAAGGCTTCAACATTCCGATCGCGGGGGCGGTGAAGAAGCTGGCCGAGCTGGGCCACGAAATCGTGCCCCTGGCATGGGCCGCGGCGGCCCCGGCTTCGTACGTCACCGAGGATGCCTACGAAAAGATGTGGGCGCTGTTTAACGAGGACCTGCGCAAGCTCGGCCCGTTCGACGCGATCTATCTCGACCTGCACGGCGCCATGGTCGCGGAGAACACCGAAGATGGCGAGGGCGAGCTGCTGAAGCGCATCCGCGGCATCGTGGGCAACGAGTTGCCGATCGTGGCCAGCCTCGACTATCACGCCAACCTGACGCCCGACATGGCCAGGCTCGCCACCGCGCTGGTGGGCTATCGCACCTATCCGCACATCGACATGGCAGTGACCGGCAAGCGCGCGATCGAGCTTCTGGACAAGCTCCTGCGCGAGAAGCGGCCGGTCTATCGCGCCTACCGCCAGCTCGACTTCCTGATCCCGCTGGTCTGGCAGTGCACCTTCATCGAGCCGGCCAAGGGCATCTTCGATCTCGTGGGCGAACTCGAAGCCGGGGAGAAGAGCCACAACCAGGGTATTGTCAGTGTCACGCACACACCGGGCTTCCCGCCGGCCGATATCGCCCAGTGCGGCCCGGCGCTGGTCGTCTATGGCCATGACAAGGAAGCGGTCGAGGCGGCGGCCGACAAGCTCGCCGCGACGGTGAAGGCGCAGGAGAAGGCGTTCGACGGCGAACTACTCGATCCCGATCAGGCGGCGCTGCGCGCCATCGAACTGTCGAAGAACGCCAGCAAGCCGATCGTGCTGGCCGACGTGCAGGACAACCCCGGTGCGGGCGGCACCTCCGACACGATCGGCCTGCTGGCCGCCCTGATGCGCCACAAGGCCAAGGGTGCGGTCATCGGCATGATCGTCGACGAGGGTGCTGCGAAGGCGGCGGTCGAGGCGGGCGAGGGCAATATCATGCGCCGCGGCATCGGCGCCGTGGTGGGTTATGGCGGCGAGAAGCCGGTCGAGGCCGACTGGAGGGTGGTGAAGCTTGGCAGTGGCGTCTTCACCGGCACCGGGCCCTTCTACGGCGGTGCCAAGTTCCAGATCGGACCGATGGCGCTCGTGACCGACGAGGCCTCGGGCGTGTCGGCGGTTCTGGCCTGCAAGCGCGTGCAGGCGGCCGACCAGGAGATGTTCCGCGCCGTCGGCGTCGAGCCGTCGGAGGTGCCGATCCTCGGACTGAAGTCGACGGTGCACTTCCGCGCCGACTTCCAGCCGATCGCCGAGACGATCCTCGTGGTGCGCTCGACCGGCGCGCACATCACCGACCCGATGGACATGCCCTACAAGCACCTGCGCAAGGGCATCAGGCTGAAGCCGATGGTCTTTTTTAATGATACGGCGACCACCGAGATCTACACTATCCTCTTCGTCGGCAGCGTCAGATGTGTATAAGAGACAGCACCATCGGCACGGTAGTGAGGGCGACACAGGACACCGCGATGAGCGCGGTGGTGAGGCCGACCACGTCGCCCAGCAGCCCGAACAGCAGCGGCCCCGTCGCACCGGCGACGGAGCCGCCGGTGTAGAATACGGCGAAGGCCTTCGTGCGGCGCTCGGGGCTCACGAACTCGGGGATGGTGCCGTAGAGCACCGACGAGGTGCCGTTCAGCATCAGGCCGACGACTGGCAGCAGCAGCAGAGCGAAGTCGAGCGGCAGCGGCAGGGCCGCGAGGATGAGCAAGGTCGTGGCGATCTCGGTCAGCAGGACCGAAGGCACGACGCCGAGCTTTTGGCCGACCCAGCCCATCACCAGTTTGCCGGCCGCGCCGCCGGCGAACAGCAGCGACAGGCCGAGGCCGATGGTCGGCAGGTCCGCGCCCTTGTTGCGCAACAGGAAAGGCAGGAAGATCAGGAAGCCCGTGCGCACCAGGTCGTCGGCGATGTGGATCGAGAAGAGCAGCCAGTAGGCCCAGGGACGGTCCTGTCCCGCGACCGCCTTCGACGCCTCGGCCTTGCCGTGCATCACGATTGGCTTCAGCGAGGCGAGGATGATGCCGGCTCCGACGACGGCAAGGGCCGACATGACCACGAGCGTCTGCTGCCAGCCGAGCGAGGCGGCGACCAGCGCGAAGACGGCCGGCAGCAAAACCTTGCCGACGTCGCCGGAGAAATTGTAGGTGCCGAGCGCGGTGCGCGAACGCTGGCCGTGATAGGCGGCGGCAACCAGGCTCGAGCCGATCGGATGCTGCGTACTGCCGCCGAGGCCCGCGAGGATCAATCCGGCGATCACGCCGTAGAGCGAACCGCTGAGCCCCGCCAGCGTGTACCCTCCGGCGATCAGTAGTGTGCCCAGCGCCAGCACGCGCACGCCGCCGAATCGTTCGGCCAACATGCCGGACGGGATCTGACCCGTGGCCATGGCGCCGGAATAACAGGTCTTCAGCGCGCCGATGGCGCCGTAGCTCAGCTCGAACTGCGACTGCAGCAGCGGGTAGAGCACGTTGAGCAGGTCGGTGAAGCCGTCGTGCAGGGCATGGGCGCCGCCGCAGACGGTGAGGGTGCGCCGGGCGGGAGCGGGGGTGGAGACAGCGATTGTCATCTCGCTGTCACAATACTAGCGACCCGGTATCCGGTCGAACCAAAAGGCGATCTGCTGCTGGAAATCGCGTTCGGCGAATGCAGTGTCTGTGATGATCGTCGGCTTGCCGTTGCGCGCGTAGCGCACGCTCTGCAGCCGCTTGAAAGCAGTGTCGGCCGAGTGAAGGATCAGCACGTCGCCCTGGCGGCGCTGAAAGACGAACTCGTGGATTTTGCGGATATTGACCAGATTGACGACGTAGCGGCCGTCGGCGCCGTCGTCGGCAAGCTGGCGCACCGGGATATCCCGGCCTTCATTGGTGATGCCCATCAGCGCGAAGGCCTCGGGCGCCGTCATATTGTCCCGGCCGGTGGTCTGGATCAGCCAGACGAGTTTGTCGCCGCGCGGCGAGAGCGTGTACTTGGGCGACGAGGGTTTCGTGGCGCAGGCGGCCAGCGGCAGGAAAGACGCCGAGAGCAGGAAGGCGCGACGCGTCGATGCGAACTTGCTCAAACCTTTTCCTTCTCCATGTCGATCTCGATGGGAGCGATCTCCGCGAGCGCACCGTCGCGGATCGCGCGGAAGAAGCAGTTGTGGCGGCCGGTGTGGCAGGCCACGCCGGTCTGGTCGACGAGCGCCAGCAACGTGTCGCCGTCGCAATCGATACGCAGGTCGACCAGCGTCTGGATGTGGCCGGACGTGTCGCCCTTGCGCCAGGGGCCCTTGCGGGAGCGCGACCAATAGCATGCACGGCCCGTGCGCATCGTCTCGGCGACGGCGTCGCGGTCCATCCACGCCATCATCAGAATCTCGCCTGTGTCATACTGCTGGGCGATCGCGGGCACGAGGCCCTGCGCATCGAATTTGATGACGGCGAGGGCAGCGTCGATCTCGGGCTGTCGATAGGTCGTGGCGGACGTCATTGGGGCACCATTGGGCACAGGGGCGAGCCTTGGCCTCCGGAAGGAACGGCGCGTATAATCGCCG
>CAMFGZ010000041.1 GCA_945952105.1 uncultured Rhodospirillaceae bacterium
GCAAGAACGGCCTGCGCTATCCGTTCCCGCCCTACGGCGCGGTGATGGATCCGGCGCTGGGCATGGCGAAGAGCTACAGCTGAGATGCTCTACGTCGTGGCCTGGCCGGTGCTGGGCGAGGCCGACGACACCGCGCTGCGTCGTCTCAGGGCGCAGTACCATCCGGGCGAGGCCGACCTGATCGGCCCGCACTTCACCCTTGTGTTCGGCGCCGCTGCCGACCGCGAGGGCGAGCTGCGCACGGCGCTGGCGGATGTCACGCAGCGGCCGTTCTGGTTCCAGATCGAACGCATCGTGCGTTCGGATCTTTACCTCTATGCCGAACCGTCGGATGGCGCCGCGGAGCTCGCGACACTGCATGAGGTGCTGAATCCGATCTCCGGCCTGGAACCGTTCGAGCCGCACATCACACTCGGCCTGTTCCGCAGCGCCACCGAAGCCGAGCAGGTGGCGCGCATCGTCGGCCGCCAGAACCTGCCGATGACCGGCCGGGTCGAGGAACTGGCATTGCTGCGCCGGAGCGGGGACGCGCTGGACACACTGGCCAGCATCCGCCTCGGCGCATGAAGATCCTGCGCCGCATCCTGCTCGCGATGCTGGTGGGCCTTCTGCTGCTTTTCTTCTTCGGGCGCCCGATGGTCTGGGCGGAAGCCACCCTTCTGATGTGGGACGTGGCGGCGGGCGGCCCCCGGACGTGGTGGCAGGACGTGACCGCTCCGCCGCGGGAATCGGCGATGCGCTGGGAGAACGGCGAGGGGGATCTCTACCTTCCGGCCAGCCAGGCGCGGGCGGCGATGGTCCTCGTCCCGGGCGCCGCCGTGCTGGGTCGCGACGAGCCTCGGCTCCAGGCCTTCGCGCGTAGCCTGTCGCGCGCCGGGTTCGTGGTGCTGGTGCCGGAATTGCCGGAAGTGCGCCAGCTCATCCTCTCGCGCGCCGATGGCGACCGGGTGGCGAACGCGCTACGCCAGCTCAACGAGCGCTTTCCCGAGCTGCCGCTCGGTGTGAGCGCAATCTCCTATGCCGCGGCGCCCGCGATCATCGCCGCGATCGAGGACGATCTCGCGCCGAAGGTCGCCTTCGTCGTGGCCATCGGCGGCTATCGCGACGCCTATTCGGCCATCCGCTTCGTCACCACCGGCGCCTTCCGGCCAAGGGGCGACAGCCGTGAGTTCCGCGTCGAGCCGGATGCCTATGGCCGCTGGGCCATCCTGCGTGCCAATGCGAGCCGTCTCGACGATCCGCGCGATGCGCACCTGCTGGAAGAGATCGCGCAGTTGCGCTTCCGCGACCGCAACGCCGATATCTCCCGCGAGGTCGCGATGCTGGGACCGCAGGGACGCGCAGTGCTGGCGCTGGTCGACAATCGCGATCCCGATGCCGTCAATCGACTGATCGAGGCGCTGCCCGAGAGCATGCGCCGCGAGATCGACGGTCTGAACCTGGCCTTCCACGACCTGTCGAAGCTGCGGGGGCATCTTATCCTGGTGCACGGAAGGGGAGATCCAATGGTTCCCTACAGCGAGAGCCAGGACCTCGCCGTGGCAGCCTCGAAGGCGCGCGTATCGCTGTTCCTGATCGACGATATCGGCCACGTCGACTTCACGGCCGTCAACGTCGCCAATGCCTGGACGATGTGGAAGGCGATCGTCGCGCTCCTCGAGGAGCGGCGCTGAAGCGACGAAGCCAAAGCTCCGTCGTCTCGACCGAAGCCTCGCTCCTCGAGTGCCTCGGGATAAGCTCGCGAGGCGTAGCGTAGAGACCTTCTGCCGCCGATCGGGGGGGGCGCCGATCAGCGCCAGAGCGGGGGGAGGGGCGGGAGGCGGACGTTGCCGGGACGCGCGGCGACGCCGAACTTTGCCAGCGCCTCCCGCACTTCGCGCGGCATGCCCATGCTGGGAGCCGAGGCGACGCCGGTTAGCTTGAACAGGCGATCGATCATCCGCTGCCAGCGGTCGCCCTCGTCGGGATACCGGCGAATCTCGACTTTTCGCCCCTCGTCGATGCCGGCCTTCGCCTTGGCGATGTTCAGCGCGAGCTGAAGGCCGCCCAGCTCGTCGACCAGACCGGCCTGCTTGGCATCGACGCCGCTGAAGACGCGGCCGCGGGCGGCGGCATCGATGCGGTTGGCGTCGAGATTGCGGGATTCGGCCACCTGGGCGGTGAAGGCGGTGTAGATGATGTCGAGCTCGCGGTTGACCGCGGCGCGCTGGGCCGGCGTCGGCGGCTGGAAGGTCGAATGCATGCCCGCATTGCGCCCGATGGAGATGCGTTCGACGTTGATGCCGAGAGAGGTCAGGAGTTCCTGGGCCATCGGCCAGATGCTGAAAACGCCGATCGACGCGGTGATCGTAGTGGGTTGAGCGACGATGACGTCGCCGCGTACGGCCGCGAGATATCCGCCCGAGGCCGCCAGGTCGCCCATCGAGACGATCACGGGCTTGCCGGCGGCGCGCGCCCGGCCGACCGCGTCGGCGATGGCATCCGCTGCCGGATAGGTCCCGCCGGGTGAATCGATGCGCAGCACGATGGCGCGCACCTCCTTGGCCTGCGAGGCGTCTTCCAGCGCTTCGACGACGTCCTCGGCATTGGCGGCCGCCTCGTCTTCGAGCGGGTTGTTGTCGCCGCCGCCCGACGTGATGGCGCCGCTGGCACGCACCAGCGCGATGACATCGCCGCGCTGCTTGGGCCGCGCTTCGTCGCCGGCATATTCCGCCAGGGTCACGAGATCGCGCTTGCCGTTGGCGCGCTGGTACACGTCCTCCAGCGCGTCGGCGCGATAACCGATCTTGTCGACGAGGCCGTCGCGGCGTGCCTGCTCGGACTCCATGGGCGCATTGTCTATCAGCCGGCGAAGCTGGGCGATTTCCATCTTGCGGTCGCGCGCCACGTCGGCGACGAACTGGCCGAACAGGCTGTCGATGAGCTGCTGCAGGTTCTCGCGTGCCGGGCGGGTGTAGCCGGTTTCCGTGAAGGAGTCGGGTGCGCTCTTGTATTCGTATCGCTTGCCGCCCTCGACCTTGACGCCAAGCTTGTCGAGACCACCCTTGAGGAAGGGCGTCTCGACGGCGATGCCGGTGACGCCGAAGCCGCCGCTTGGCTGCAGCCAGATCTGCTCCAGCGCGGCGGCGAGATAGTAGTCGGCGACATGGTTGCCGCCGCTGCCCAGCGCTTCCGCAAAGCCGACCGTGAACTTGCCCTTGCCGCGGAAGTGGGCGATCGCCTGGCGCAGTTCCTGGACGCGCGCCAGGCCGCCTGCCTCGTCGCCGATCTCGACGTACAGGCCGGCGACGCGCGGGTCGTCGGCCGCCTGCCAGAGAAGCTGCACGGTCTCGACGATGTCGCGCGAGCTGCCGAACAGGCCGCCGCTCAGCAAGCCGGACGAGGTCGTCTCCGGCGGTAGCGAGCGCAGGTCGAGCGACAGCACCATCTGCTGCGGCAACGGCTTGGGCGAGAACGGACCCGAGGCGAAGAACGCGGCGCCGGCGACGATCGCCAGAAGGACGAGGGTGCCGATGGTCGCAAGAAAGCCGACGATGAAACGCCGCATGCGAAGTTCCCCTGAACGGACGGATTGTGCAGATTAGGACTGGACGAGATTCGGCCGGAACGCCTTCACCGCGTCAAGCATGGTCACGGCTTTTGTGTCGAGGCCGTTGTCGCGGACCAGGATGGCGGTCGGCATGCCGCGGATGGGACGCAGGCTGTCGTCGAGATTGAGAAGCGAGAGGCGCAGGTTGGCTGCGAGAAAAGCCTGCGGCTCGACTCCGATCTGGAGCTGGGGACGCAACGCGAGACGGCGCAGGCGGACCCACTGGATGTCGTCCCAGGCGAGACGGGTATTGCGACCGAAGCCCAGGGTGATGCCGTCGTGATCGATCATCACCTGCGGCGTGCGGTCCAGGTAACGGCTGATGCCGAGGTAGACGTAGTAGGCCATCGCCACCGCCAGCACCGAGAACAACACGAAGCGCGGGTCGTTGAACGAGAGAGTGGGGGCATGGGCCGAATCGCCCGAGGCGAAATGAGCGATCGCCGTGCCGATCATCAGCAGCGAGACAACCGCCATGCCGGCATTGTGCAGCGAGCCGTAGCGTGCTTCGAGAGCTTGCCGGACGGCCACCTGCGGCCTGCTAGCCGCACTGCGCGCGGTGGCGCAACAGGTGGTCGGCCAGCACGCAGGCCATCATGGCTTCGGCGACCGGCGTTCCGCGAATGCCGACGCAAGGATCATGGCGGCCCTTGGTGCGCAGCTCGATCTCGCGGCCGTTGCGGTCGACGCTGCGGACCGGCGTCAGGATTGAGCTGGTTGGCTTCACCGCGAGGCGGCAGACGATGTCCTGGCCGGTCGAGATGCCGCCCAGGATGCCGCCGGCATGGTTGCTGAGGAAGCCGGGCTGGCCCTCGATCATCCGCATCTCGTCGGCATTCTCCTCGCCGCTCATCGCCGCGGTCGCGAAGCCATCGCCGATTTCCACGCCCTTCACGGCATTGATGCTCATCAGCGCCTTGGCGAGATCGGCATCGAGCTTGTCGTAGACCGGATCGCCGAGGCCCACGGGCACGCCCGAGGCCACGACCTCGATCACCGCGCCGCACGAGCTGCCGCGCTTGCGCACGTCGTCGAGATAGCCTTCCCAGCCCTGCGCGGCCTGGCGGTCGGGGCACCAGAAGGGATTGTCGCCGGTCGCGTCCCAGTCCCAGTTGGCGCGATCGATCTTCTGCGTGCCGATCTGGACCACGGCGCCACGGATGATGACACCGTCGCCCAGGATCTTCCGCGCGATGGCGCCCGCGGCGACACGCACCGCAGTCTCGCGCGCCGACTGGCGGCCGCCGCCGCGATAGTCGCGGACGCCGTACTTCCGGTCGTAGGTATAATCGGCGTGGGAGGGCCGAAACTGGTCCTTGATCTCGCCGTAGTCGCGGCTGCGCTGGTCGACATTGTCGATGTGCAGGCCGATCGGCGTGCCGGTCGTGACGCCCTCGAACACGCCGGACAGGATCTTCACCTGGTCCGGTTCCTGGCGCTGGGTGACGAAGCGCGACTGGCCGGGGCGGCGCTTGTCCATCCAGACCTGGATCTCGGCCTCGGTCAGGGGAATGCGCGGGGGCGTGCCGTCGACCACGCAGCCGATCGCAAGCCCGTGGCTTTCGCCCCAGCTCGTGAACCGGAAAAGGGTGCCGAAACTGCTGCCGGCCATGGCCGGCGGCCTCCGCTACTCGCCTTCGAAGTTGCCGAGCAATTCGGCGATCTGCTTCGCGGACGAGGTGTTGATCATGCCGACGACGTGATAGCCGCTGTCGACGTGCATCACTTCACCGGTGACGCCGGTGCCGAGGTCGGACAGCAGGTAGAGGCCGGCATTGCCGACTTCTTCCGTCGTGACGTTGCGCTTCAGCGGCGAGTTGAGTTCGTTCCACTTGAGGATATAGCGGCCGTCGTTGATGCCGGCGAAGGCCAGCGTCTTGATCGGGCCGGCCGAGATCGCGTTGACGCGGATCTTCTGCTCGCCCAGGTCGGCTGCCAGGTAGCGCACGCTCGCTTCGAGGGCCGCCTTGGCGACGCCCATGACGTTGTAATGCGGGATCACACGCTCTGCACCGTAGTAGGTGAGGGTGAGCAGGCTGCCGCCATCCTTCATCAGCGGCACGGCGCGCTGCGACACGGCGGTGAAGGAGTAGACGCTCACGTTCATCGTGAGATTGAAATTGTCGGACGTGGTGTCGAGGTAGCGGCCGCGCAGCTCGTCCTTGTTGGAGAAGGCGATGGCGTGGACCAGGAAATCCAGCTTGCCCCATTCCTTTTCCAGCTTGGCGAAGACGGCATCGATGCTGGCGGCGTTGGTGACGTCGCACGGCTCGATGATCTTGGCGCCGATGGAGTTGGCCAGCGGCCGCACACGCTTCTCCAGCGCGTCGCCCTGGAAAGTGAAGGCCACCTCGGCCCCCTGGTCGTGGCAAGCCTTGGCAATGCCCCAGGCGATCGAGCGCTCGTTGGCGACGCCCATGACGAGGCCTTTTTTACCGGCCATCAGTTGTGCAGCAGCGGTCATGCCCCGGTTCTAGCGGGGGATGGCTGTTGGGACAAGATGCCGGTGGTGGAACCCTGCAGACCCCCTCATATTGTGGGTCATGATCAGGGAAACCACCGATCCGCTGGAGCTTTTCGCTTCCTGGTACGCCGAAGCCGGCAGTTCCGAGCCCAACGACCCCTCGGCCATGACCCTGGCCACGGTCGGACCCGACGGCACGCCCTCGGCCCGCATGGTCCTGTTGAAGGATTATGACGCCGACGGCTTCGTTTTTTACACCAACTATGAGAGCCGGAAGGGCAACCACCTGCTGGCCCACCCCAAGGCGGCGCTGCTCTTCCACTGGAAATCCCTGCGCCGGCAGGTCCGCTTGGAAGGGCCTGTGACCCGGACGACGGCTGCCGAGGCCGACGCCTACTTCGCCAGCCGCGCGCGGGGCAGCCAGATCGGCGCCTGGGCGTCGGAACAGTCGCGTCCGCTCGAAAGCCGGTTCGCGCTGGAAAAGCGCGTGGCGGAGTTCGGCGCCAAGCACCTGGTCGGCGCCGTGCCGCGGCCGCCGCACTGGTCGGGGTTCCGGCTGCAGCCGAACCTGATCGAGTTCTGGCAGGACGGCGCCTTCCGGCTGCACGACAGGCTGGAATACCGGCGCGGCTCCGCGGCCGAGCCGTGGACGACGCGAACCCTGTACCCCTGAGCGGATGATGCCAATGGAGCCCCAACGGCTGATGCGGCTGGCGACGGTCGCTTCGATGTCGGTGGCGCTCATCCTGATCGTCGCCAAGCTGGTAGCGTGGCGCATCACCGATTCTGTCAGCATGCTGTCGTCGCTGGTCGACACCTCGCTCGATCTCGTGAGCTCGATGGTGACGTTCTTCGCCGTGCGGCAGGCGCTGGTGCCGGCGGACGACGAGCATCGCTTCGGGCACGGCAAGGCCGAGGGGTTGGCCGGCCTGATCCAGGCCGGCTTCATCGCGGCCTCGGGCTGCGCGCTTCTGGTCGCGGTCGTGGAGCGGCTGGGCAACCCCAAGCAGGTGCGCGAGGAAGCGGTCGGTCTCGTCATCAGCGCGCTGGCGCTCGGGCTGACCGCGGCACTCGTTGCCTTTCAAAAGTATGTCGTGCAGCGCAGCGGATCGCTCGCGATCAGCGCCGACATGGCGCACTACGGCACCGATCTCATCGCCACCCTCCTGACCGCCGGCGGCCTCTTCCTGTCGGGCCTGCTGGGCCAGCCGCTGATCGACAGCGGGGTGGCGGGACTCGTGGCGATCTACCTGCTGCACGGCGGCTGGAAGGTCGGTCGCACGTCGCTCGACGTGCTGATGGATCGCGAGCTTCCCGCCGAGGACACGCAGCGCATCGAGGAGATCGCGCGGGCCCACACGGGTGTAAGGGACGTGCACGAACTGCGCACGCGCTCGAGCGGCCTCACCAGGTTCATCCAGCTGCACATCGAGGTTGCACGCGACCTGTCGCTGGTCGACGGCCATGCGATCGGCCGGGACGTCCAGGCCGAGATCGCCAAGGCCTTCCCGGGCGCCGAGATCATCCTGCATGTCGATCCGGCAAAAGAGTAAGGATCCTTCATCCGAGGTTCCGCCCGAAAGTCCTCTCGAACAGGCTCCCATGAATACGCGCCCGTCCTTCGTCGTCGAAGACCAGTCCGAGACCGTTGCTTTTCTCGAGGCCGAGCTGAAGCCGGAGCGGAAGATCGACACGCACGGCGCGATCGTCTTCCTGTGCCGGGAGCGTGCCTACAAGCTCAAGCGCGCGGTGAAGTTCCCCTACATGGATTTCTCGACCGGGAACCGCCGTGCCGAGATGTGTGCCGCCGAGATCGACGTCAACCGAAGGTCGGCGCCGGAAATCTACCTTGGCGTCGCGCCCGTGCTGCGCCGTGAGGGAAAGCTGGCGCTGGGCGACATTGGAGAAAAGTCCGTACATGCGATCGACTGGCTGGTCGTCATGCGTCGTTTCGACGAGGAGGGACTGCTCGACCGCATGGCGGCGCGCGGCGCGCTGACGCCGGACCTCATGGCGGCCTTGGGCGCGCGCGTGGCGCGGTTCCACGACGGGCTGCCCTCCATCGCCTCGGGCTTCTGCGCGCCCGACGATTACCGCCACTCCGTGGCCGCCGACGTGCGCCAGATGCGCGAGGCAGGCGAGCGGCTCGATCCGGCGACCAGCGAGGCGCTGGCCGAGGCAATGCCGCACTCGCTCGAGCCCTTCGTCGATCTCGTGGCCCGCCGCGTGTCGGCCGGCGCGATCCGGCGCTGCCACGGCGACCTGCACCTGCGCAACATCGTGACGCTGGGCGGCCAGCCCGTGCCGTTCGATGCCATCGAGTTCTCGGACAAGATCGCCAACATCGACGTGCTCTACGATCTGGCCTTCGCGCTGATGGACCTGGCGCGGCAGGGTCTGGGCGCACTGGCGAACCGGCTGCTGAACGAATGGCTGTGGCGGGTGCGTGAAGCCGATGGCGCCTCGCATGAGGAGGCGCTGGCGCTGCTGCCGATGTTCCTCGCGCGCCGGGCGGCCATCCGCGCCTATGTCGATTCCGCGGTCACGGCGGTGAGTGGCGCCGACAACGCGCCGGCGCGCGCCTACCAGAAGGCGGCGCTCGCGTTCCTGCAGCCCGCGCCGCCGCGGCTGGTCGCAATCGGCGGTCTGTCGGGCAGCGGCAAGACCACGCTCGCCCTGAAGATGGCGCCGGAGATCGGTCGCACGCCGGGCGCCGTGGTGGTGCGGACTGACGTCGAGCGGAAGCGGCAGGCGGGCATCGCCCTGGAGGAGCGCATGCCCTCTGGCAGCTATTCGCCGGAGGCGTCGGCCCGGACTTACGCCGCTTTTATGGCGCGCGCCGAGCGGGTGCTGAGAGCAGGGCACAGCGTCGTACTCGATGCCGTCTTCGCGCGTCCCGAGGAACGGGTGGCGGCAGAGGCTTTGGCGCGCAGGATCGGCGTGCCGTTCCAGGGCATCTGGCTCGACGTGCCCAAGGACGTCGCGCAACGGCGCGTGACGGATCGCAAAGGCGATGCTTCCGATGCCACGCCCGACGTCGTCGAGCGGCAGTTTGGCTACGATCTGGGAGCCATCGGTTGGGAGCGCCGCTGAGCATGGCTTGACCAATCAGCAATAAGTGAGTAATCACTCACTTATGAAGCCGGTATTGCTGATCGATGTGCGGGACGGCGCGCCCGACGGACATCTCCGGCAGCGGGAGTCCGAAGCGCTGGCCGTTCGTGAGGCCTGCCTCGGCTGGCTGCCGTTGGGTGGGCTGCTGGCTCGCATCGCCGACCCGATCGTGCGGGCGTGGATGAAACGGGCCGGGACGATCTACGCCGCCGAGATCGACAGCGTCGCCCGCACGCTCAAGAAGCCGGGTATCTGGTTGCTGCACGGCGCTTATCTCTTCGGCTGCACTGCGCTCGGCGACGAGAGCGAGAAGGGACCGCGCCTTCGCCGCACGCTCGACTGGCCGTTTCCCGGCCTCGGTCGCCTCGTCGAGGTGAGGCGCCAGCGCGGCGCTGCTGGAGAGTTCCTGAACGTCACCTGGCCGGGCTTCGTTGGCGTGCTGACCGCCGTGGCGCCGGGCCGGTTCGCCGCCTCGATCAACCAGGCGCCGATGCGCCGCCGCTGGCGCACGCCGATGCTGCTCTGGCTAGACTATGTGCTGAACGCGCTCGACGGCCTGCGAGGCAGTGGACGCCTGCCGCCCGAACATCTGCTGCGCCACGTCTTCGAGACCTGCGCGACTTTCGATGAGGCGCGGCATCTCCTCGAAAGCGTGCCCGTCGCGCGACCCGTCCTGTTCCTGCTCGTCGGCACGAAGCCCGGCGAGCGCATCGTGATCGAACGCGAGGAGACGCGCGCGCGCACCTATCGCGACGAGACGGTGTTCGCCAACGACTGGCGCGGCCGCAACGGCCACTGGCGCCCACGCGCCTGCGGCGACGGCGCACCTGTCGAAAACAACATCCGCCGTCGCCGCGCGCTCGCCGCCTGGACAGACCGCGACGCCGACCACTTCGCATGGGTGACGTCACCGGTCCTTAACGCCTGCACGCGTCTCTCTGTCGATATGTGTCCCGCGACGGGCGCGCTGACCGTCGCCGGCTGGGAAGCGGACGGACAAGGCAGCGCCGCTCGCGTTACCGCGATTACCTCATGTCATCTTTAGCGCAGTGAAGTATTGAGCCCCAGCCATGGAGTCCTCTGGTCGTCAGGCGAGGTCCTTCGCTTCGCCCAGGATGACAGAGTTACCGCCTAAGCCCTCTTCTTCGCTGTGGCGCCGCGCGGCAGCAGGCGGGCGAGGTATTGGCCCGTGTGGCTCTCCGGCACTTTCACGATTGCCTCGGGCGGGCCCTCGGCGACGAGGCGGCCGCCGCCGGATCCGCCGTCAGGGCCCATGTCGAGAACCCAGTCTGCGGTCTTGATGACTTCGAGATTGTGCTCGATCACCAGCACCGTGTTGCCGGTCTCGACCAGACGATGCAGCACTTCCAGCAGCTTGCGCACGTCCTCGAAATGTAGACCGGTGGTCGGCTCGTCGAGGATGTAGAGCGTGCGGCCGGTGGCCCGTCGCGACAGTTCCTTGGCGAGCTTGACCCGCTGCGCTTCGCCGCCCGAGAGCGTCGTCGCCTGCTGGCCGATATGGATGTAGCCGAGACCGACCTGCTGCAAGGTCAGCAGCTTGTCACGGATGATCGGCACGGCCTTGAAGAATTCGCAGCCCTCGTCGACCGTCATGTCGAGCACGTCGGCAATCGACTTGCCACGGAACTGGATCTCCAGTGTCTCGCGATTGTAACGCTTGCCTTTGCAGACATCGCACTCGACGTAAACGTCGGGCAAGAAGTGCATCTCGATCTTGATGACGCCGTCGCCCTGGCAGGCTTCGCAGCGGCCGCCCTTCACGTTGAAGGAGAAGCGGCCGGGCTTGTAGCCGCGCTCGGTCGATTCGGGGAGCTGCGAGAACCAGTCGCGGATCGGCGAGAAGGCGCCGGTATAGGTCGCGGGATTGGAGCGCGGCGTGCGGCCGATCGGCGACTGGTCGATGTCGACGATCTTGTCGAGATGGTTGACGCCTTCCAGCGCGGCATGCGCACCGGCGTGTTCGCGCGCGTTGTTGAGCTTCTTCGCGAGCGCCTTGTAGAGCGTCTCGACGATCAGCGTGCTCTTGCCGCTACCCGACACGCCGGTGACGCAGGTGAACGTGCCGAGCGGGATGCTGGCCGTGACGTTCTGGAGATTGTTCTCCCTGGCGCCCTTCAGCGTCAGCCAGCGGCCGTTCTTCGGCGGCGGCTCGCGGCGCACCTTGGGAATCGGAACCTGACGGAATCCTGAGAGATACTGGCCGGTGAGGCTCGCGCTGTTGCGCATCACCTCCTCGGGCGTGCCCTGGGCGACGACGTTGCCGCCGTGCGCGCCGGCGCCGGGGCCCATGTCGACCAGATAGTCGGCGGAGCGGATGGCATCCTCGTCATGCTCGACGACCAGCACCGTGTTGCCGAGGTCGCGCAGGCGGGTGAGCGTCTTAAGCAGCCGGTCGTTGTCGCGCTGATGCAGGCCGATCGACGGCTCGTCCAGCACGTAGAGCACACCGGTCAGGCCCGAGCCGATCTGGGAGGCAAGGCGGATGCGCTGGCTCTCGCCACCGGACAGCGTGCCGGAGGTGCGGTTCAGGGTCAGGTAGGAGAGACCGACATTGTCGAGGAAGCCCAGCCGCTCGTTGATCTCCTTGAGGATGCGGGCGGCGATCTCGCGCTGCTTGGCCGTGAGCTTGGGATCGAGTGCCAGGAACCACTTCACCGCCTCGCCGATCGAGAACTCGGTCGTCTGGCTGATGTTGAGGCCGGCGATCTTGACCGCGAGCGCCTCGGGCTTGAGGCGGGCGCCGTTGCAGGCCTCGCACTTGCTCTCGTGCTGGAAGCGCTCCAGCTCCTCACGCACCCAGGAGGAGTCCGTCTCCTTCCAGCGGCGATCGAGATTGGGGATCACGCCCTCGAACGGCTTGGTCGTCTGGTACTGGCGGATGCCGTCGTCGTAGCGCATGGCGACTGACTCGCTGCCGCTGCCGTAGAGGATCGTGTCGCGCACCTTCTTTGGCAGGTCGCGCCACGGCACCGAGGTCTTCACCTTGAAATGCTTGGCGATACTCTCGAGCGTCTGCATGTAATACTGGCCCGACGAATCGGCCCACGGCGCGACGGCGCCTTCCGAGAGCGAGAGCCGGTCGTCCGGCACCACCATCTCGGGATCGAAGAACATCTTCACGCCCAGCCCGTCGCAGGAGGGGCAGGCGCCTTGCGGTGCGTTGAAGGAGAAGAGGCGCGGCTCGATCTCCTCGATGGTGAAGCCCGAGACCGGACAGGCGAAGCGCGCGGAGAAGACGGTGCGCTCGCCATTGTCGGCGTTCTCGGCGATGGCCAGGCCCTCGGCGAGACCAAGCGCCGTCTCGATCGAATCGGCGAGACGGTTGCCGAGGTCGGGCTTCACGACGATGCGGTCCACGACGACGTCGATGTCGTGCTTGAATTTCTTGTCGAGCGACGGCGCCTCGGCGATCTCGTAGAGCTTGCCGTCGATCTTCACCCTCTGGAAGCCCTTGCGCTGGAGTTCCTGCAGCTCCTTGCGATACTCGCCCTTGCGGCCGCGCACGATCGGCGCCATCAGGTAGAGGCGCGTGCCGTCGGGCATCGTCTTGATGCGGTCGACCATCTGGGAAACGGTCTGGCTCTCGATCGGCAGGCCGGTGGCGGGCGAGTAGGGCACGCCGACGCGCGCGAACAGCAGGCGCAGATAGTCGTAGATCTCGGTGACGGTGCCGACCGTCGAGCGTGGATTGCGCGAGGTCGTCTTCTGCTCGATCGAGATGGCGGGCGAAAGTCCCTCGATCGAATCGACGTCGGGCTTCTGCATCAGCTCGAGGAATTGGCGCGCATAGGCCGAGAGGCTCTCGACGTAGCGGCGCTGGCCCTCGGCGTAGATCGTGTCGAAGGCGAGCGAGGATTTACCGGAGCCCGAGAGGCCGGTGATCACCACCAGCCGGTCGCGCGGCAGGTCGACCTCGACGTTCTTGAGATTGTGCTCGCGTGCTCCCCGGACGGAGATGAAGCGATGCGGTTCGGCGGCGGGTAAGCGTGACTTGGCCATCAGGACCGGAACAATAAGGTATGCGGGGGATCACCGCATATGGCGATTAACCCCCAGCTTCGCCAGTCCCGATGTCACGCTGGCGATGCTTGCGCTGCCAGCACCCGTGCCGTCGGCCGGTCGTTCATCAGGAGCTGCGCGGTACCCGCAATCAGTCCGATCAGGACGCCGATCTTCCAGGCGAGGTCGTAGGAGCCCATCAGATCGTAGAGATAGCCGCCGCCCCAGGCGCCAAGGAACGAGCCGGCCTGGTGGCTGAGGAAGGCGATGCCGGTCAGGGTCGACAGGAAGCGCAGGCCGAAGATCTGCACCACCAACCCGTTGACCAGCGGAATGACGCCCAGCCACAGCGTGCCCATGGCCGCGCCGAACAGCACGACCGAGAGCGGCGTCGGCGGAAACAGGAAGAACAGCGCGACCGTCAGCGAGCGCAGCAGGTAGATCGCCCCCAGCAGCAGGCGCTTGGGGTATTTGTCACCCAGCCAACCGAACAACCACGAACTCAGGATGTTGAATCCACCGATCAGCATCAGCGCTACGGCGCTGTAGGACGGATCCATCCCGCACTGGGCGAGATAGGTCGGCAGGTGGGTGGTGATGAAGACGAGTTGCAGGCCGCAGACGAAGAAGGCTAGCGCCATCACGACATAGCCGCTGTGGCGTCGCGCCTCGTCGAGCGCCCCCGCCAGGGTGAGGTTGCGGTCGGTCGACAGCGTGTTGGGCAGCTTGTCGGCGCGGCTGCCGATCCAGGCGGCCGGCAGCATCGCGAGGGCGAGGATCACGAAGGCCCAGACGGCGGTGCGCCAGCCGTCGCTGTTCAGAAGGTAGGCGGCGATCGGCGCAGTCACCATCGTGCCGACCGAACCGGCCGCCGAGACGAGACCGAAGGCGAGGGTCCGGCGGCCCGGTTCGACGACCCGCGCGGCGATGTTGGCCGTGATGCCGGAGGTCGTGCAGGCGAGCGACACGCCGATCAGCACGCCGGCGCCCAGGATGATGGGCAACACGCTCTCTGCCGTCGCCGTCAGCCAGATGCCGAGGATGTAGAGAACGCTGCCGATCAGGGCGACCCAGCGCGTCCCGTGCTTGTCGGCGAAGACCCCGGCGATCGGCTGACTGACGCCCCAGGCGACCTGCTGGACCGAGATCGCGAGCGCGAAATCGGAAATGGCGATGCCCAGTTCCTTGGAGGCCGGCGCCTGGAACAGGCCGAGATTCTGCCGGATGCCCATCGCCAGGGTCATCATGAGAGCCGCGCCGCCCAACATGGCGTAGGCCTGGCCCGTGGAGACCTGCGGGACGTGAAAGGATTTGCTCATGGCCGGGGAAGATACGGGAAGGTTTGCCGCTACAACCAATGAATTGTCGGAAGGCCCGCATGAGCAGACTTCACTTCACAACCGTTATTCGGTGTCTTCCCACAGGCTCGCGGCGGTAGGTTGCCCGCCGTGAGGTAGGTGCCGCGTCCCGCGGCGCCGGGAAAGCCAAGGAGGCCCCCATGGCGGGCAGCGTCAACAAAGTCATTCTCGTCGGAAATCTCGGCCGCGACCCCGAAGTGAAGTCCATGCAGGACGGACGTTCGCTGGTGAACATGTCGGTTGCGACCTCCGAGACCTGGCGCGACCGCAACAGCGGCGAGCGCAAGGAGCGTACCGAGTGGCACCGCGTCGTGATCTTCAACGACAAGCTGGCCGAGGTCGCCCAGAAGTTCCTGAAGAAGGGCGCCAAGGTCTATCTCGAGGGGCAGCTCACCACCCGCAAGTGGACCGACCAGTCCGGCCAGGAACGCTACACGACCGAAGTGGTCGTCCCGCGCTTCGGCGGCACGCTTACCATGCTCGACGGCCGCGGTGGCGGAGAGGGCGGGGGCGGCATGGGCGGCGGCGGTATGGACGACGACTACGGCGGCGGCATGGGCGGCGGCGGCGGTGGCATGTCCAGCGGGGGGGGCGGGGGTGGCCGCGCGGCGCCCCGCGGCAAAGCTGAACTCGACGACGACATCCCGTTCTAAGCCGCGACCATGAGCGCCGAAGCCGGCCGTTCCGACCGGCTTCGCGTGCTCGTTCTGGGCGGCACCGGTGTTTTCGGCGGCAGGCTGTGCCGCCTGCTCGCCGGCGATCCTCTCATCGATCTCACGACCGGCGCGCGCGATGGCGCGAGGGCCGAGCTGATGGCGGCAGAACTCGGCATTGCGGCCCTGACGTTCGACTGGCGTCGCGATCTCGACCGTGTCCTCGCCGGGCGTCGCTTCGACGTGCTCGTGCATGTCGCCGGGCCGTTCCAGGGCCAGGCTTACGAGGTGCCGGAGATCTGCATCAGGCATGGCGTCCATTATCTCGACCTCGCCGACGACCGCGCTTTCGTGTGCGGGATCGACCGGCTCGATGCGGCGGCAAAAGAGGCCGGCGTGCTCGTATGTTCCGGCGCGAGTACGGCACCCGCGCTGACGAGCGCGGTCCTCGAACAGGCGCTGCACGATGGGCTGGCGGTCGAGCGCGTGTCGTTCGGCATCGTGCCGGGCAACGACGCGCCGCGCGGCCGGGCGCTGATGGAGGCGATCCTGTCGGGCGCGGGGAAGCCGATCGCGGACCAGCCGGGCCGCCGCGTCTGGGGAAGCCCTCGCCGCCTTGCCGTGCCGGGTCTCGGACGCCGCTGGATGGCTGCCTGCGCCCTGCCCGAGCCGACGTTGTTCCGTCAGCGCTTCGGCGTGGCCGACACCTATGCCGGCGCGGGCCTGGAACTCTCCGTGCTGCATTTCGGCCTTTGGCTGCTCGCCCTTCCGGTCGGAATCGGGCTGGTGAAGACGCTCAAGCCGGCGGTGCCGCCGCTCGCCTGGGTCGCCGACCGGCTGCGCACTTTCGGGACGGACAGAGGTGGCTTGCGCATCGATCTCGAAGGGAAGGGCGAAAGGCGTTCCTGGTCCCTGATTGCCGAGGGCGGCGATGGGCCGTTCGTGCCGGCGACTCCGGCAGCGGCACTGGTGCGCAAGCTCGCGCGGGGTGATGTCGTGCAACGGGGTGCGATGCCGTGCGTCGGCTTGCTGTCGCTCGCCGAGATCGCGCGCGAGTGGCGGCAGGCGCATCTGCGCATCGCGTCGGGTTGGGGCGAGGACGGGGCGTCGTTCCAGCCGTCGCTCTATCGCCGGGTCCTAGGCGCGGCCTATGGCGAGATGTCCGAGGCCGGCCAGAGGCTTCATGACGGCGTCGTATCGAAGTGGACCGGCCGCTGCTCGGTGGACGGGGCAACAAACCTTGCGGGACGAGCCCTCGCGGCACTCTTCGCACTGCCGCCCGCGGTCGACGATGCGCCCATCGAGGTCGAGTTTGTCGTTCGCGGTGGGCGCGAGACGTGGGTCCGTCGTGTCGGTGGCCGCACCATGCGCTCGCGGCAGTATATCGGCCTCAGGCGGCCCGAAGGCTGGATCGTCGAGCAGTTCGGGCCGCTCGCCTTCGATCTGCGCGTGCCGGTGAAGGACGGTCGGCTCGAACTCGTGATGGCGGGCATGCGCTTTGCGGGCATCCCGCTGCCGCGCTTTTGCTGGCCCCTCATCACGGCCGTCGAGGCCGAAGAGGAGGGACGCTTCCGGTTCGACGTCGAGATCGGCCTGCCCTGGATCGGGCGCCTGGTCCGCTATCGCGGTTTTCTCACAGGTCGATGAAGCGGTCCCGCGTCCGCGGCGAGGGGACGAGGCAGGCGTCGAGCCGGCCGAACCAGCGGATCCGGTTGCGCGCCACGATGTCGTAGGCCGGGTCGCGCAGGACCTTTGGCACGAGGATCAGCGGATGGAGCCAGCGCGCCGGGCCTTTCAGATGTCGTAGTGTCTGCAGCACCGCCGTGGAGCGCGTGTGCACCGTGTCATTCTCGATCAGCAGGATCGTCCGGTCGAGCTCGTCGTGGGGCAGGCCGAGGGCCTCCAGAACGCGCAGGCCCAGGGCCGATTGGGAACTGGCGAACTTCAGCCGCCCCTCCGGATCGCGCTTCAGGCAGAAGGCCACGAAACGGCTGCACAGCACGCACTGGCCGTCGAAGAAGTAGAGCGGCTGCGGCAGGGCGGCCAGCGCCGCCGGCATCTTCATGCAGGGAAACCCAGCGCATGCAGCTCGGCGATGGTCTCCTCGGCCGACCGGTGATGGATACCGCTCATGCCGGTCGCGCGGGCACCTTCGACGTTGGCGATGACATCGTCGATGAACACCGCGTCCTGCGGCTTGAAGCCGCCAAGGCGGCAGGTCAGGTCGAAGATCGCGGCGTCGGGCTTCCAGCAGCCGACATGGCCTGAAACCACGAAATCGCGGAAGCACTTGACGAAAGGATGCGTCCGGCGCGC
Source organism: uncultured Rhodospirillaceae bacterium (assembly GCA_945952105.1). Classification (GTDB taxonomy): domain Bacteria; phylum Pseudomonadota; class Alphaproteobacteria; order Reyranellales; family Reyranellaceae; genus Reyranella. The sequence goes on from CAMFGZ010000041.1 coordinate 17,515, forward strand.
CGGGCCGCGGAGCCAGGTGTCGAGGAAGCCGGGCGCGTTGGACAGCAAGTAGAGCGGTACGCCGGCTGCGTCCAGGCGCTCGACCAGCGCCGCCATCGGCGCGAAGGCGTGGTCGAGCATCTCGTCGAAGCGGTCGTAATAGGCCGCGATCAGGGCCTCCTTGCCAGGATGAAGTGCCTGCAGCTCGCGCGTCGCGGTGGCCGGATCGCCGTCATAGTCCTGGCGCATGTGCCACTCCCGGGTGGTTATGTTGGCCAGGAAATCCTCCATCTCCGCTTCCTGCGGGATGAGCTTCCGGTAGAGGTGGCGCGGATTGTAGTCGATCAGCACGCCGCCCATGTCGAAGACCACGACGGAGGGCCGGGAAGGGGCACTTTCTGGGGGCAATTCGCGGCCTTTCCTCGGTGTAATTTCCGCGCGAATTTAATCAATAAAATCAAAGTGTTAAAGGGGGCTTCCTCGGGCGATTTTTGTTGGTCTTCCGGGGCTTGTTTGCTAGTTTGCGAAATACCCCTTCCGGAGCCTCCGGACAGGCTGCAAGAACGATAAAATTCCAGGTTTCCGTGAGCGACGATACGACCCTGCCGCCGGCACCGCCGCCGCCCTCCGACGCGCCGCCGCCCCCGTCTTCCCCGCACGATATCGCCCCGATCACCATCGAAGAGGAGATGCGCCGCTCCTACCTCGATTACGCCATGAGCGTGATCGTGGCGCGCGCGCTTCCCGATGCGCGCGATGGCCTGAAGCCGGTGCAACGCCGCATCCTGCACGCGATGAAGGAAAGCGGCTACGACTCGACGCATCCCTTCCGCAAGTCGGCGCGCATCGTCGGCGACGTGATGGGTAAATACCATCCGCACGGCGACCAATCGATCTACGACGCGCTCGTGCGCATGGCACAGGACTTCTCGATGCGCCTGCCGCTGATCGCGGGGCAGGGCAATTTCGGCTCGATGGACGCCGATCCGCCGGCGGCGATGCGATACACCGAGGCGCGCCTCGCCCGTGTCGCCGAGGCGCTGCTGGCCGACATCGACAAGGACACGATCGATTTCCAGCCGAACTACGACGAGACCTCGCAGGAGCCGACCGTCCTGCCGGCCGCGTTTCCGAACCTGCTGGCGAACGGCGCGGGCGGCATCGCCGTCGGCATGGCGACGAACATCCCGCCGCACAATCTCGGTGAACTGATCGACGCCTGCTGTGCGCTGATCGACAATCCCGAGCTGACGGTGCCGCAGCTCATGGAATACGTACCGGGCCCGGATTTTCCGACCGGTGCGACGATCCTCGGCCGCAACGGTATCCGCGCGGCCTTCGAACTGGGCCGCGGTTCGATCGTCATGCGCGCGAAGACGCGCATCGAGGAAGGGCGCGGCGGCCGCGAATCGATCATCGTCTCGGAGATCCCGTACCAGGAAAACAAGGCGCGCCTGCACGAGCGCATTGCCGAGGTGGTGCGCGACAAGAAGGTCGAGGGCATCTCGGAGATCCGGGACGAGAGCGATCGCGACGGCGTGCGGATGGTGATCGAGCTGAAGCGCGACGCCATGGCCGACGTCGTGCTGAACCAGCTCTATCGCTACACGCCGCTGCAGACGACGTTCGGCGTCAATGCGCTGGCGCTCGACGGTGGCCGCCCGAAGCTGATGAGCCTCAAGGAGCTGCTCGAGGCCTTCATCCGCTTCAGGGCCGAGGTCATCACCCGGCGTACCAAGTTCGAGTTGAACGCAGCGCGGGACCGCGCTCACGTCCTGGTCGGTCTCGCGATCGCGGTCGCCAACATCGACGAGGTGATCGCGATGATCCGTCGCTCGCCCGATCCGGTCGTGGCGCGCGAGGCCCTTATGGCCAAGGACTGGCCGGCCGCCGACGTGGCGCCGCTGATCGCGCTGATCGCCGAGCCGGGCCGCGAGATTTCGGCGGACGGAACCTATCGCCTCTCCGAGGCACAGGCCCGCGCCATCCTCGAACTGCGCCTGCAACGCCTCACCGGGTTGGAGCGCGACAAGATCGCCGAGGAATTGACCGAGGTTGCGCGCCTGATCGAGGGCTACCTCGAACTGCTGGGCGATCGCGACAAGCTGTTCGCGCTGATGCGCACGGAATTGCTCGTCATCAAGGAACAGTTCGCGACGCCGCGCCGGACCGAGATCCTCGACAACGAGTTCGAGCAGGACATCGAGGACCTGATCCAGCGCGAGGACATGGTCGTCACCGTGACCCATGGCGGTTACGTCAAGCGCGTGCCGGTATCGGCCTATCGCGCGCAGCGCCGCGGCGGCAAGGGCCGCTCGGGCATGGCCACGCGCGACGACGATTTCGTGTCGAGCCTGTTCGTGGCCAACACGCATACGCCGGTGCTCTTCTTCTCCAGCCGCGGCATCGTCTACAAGCTCAAGGTCTGGCGGTTGCCGCTCGGTGCCCCGCAGGCGCGCGGCAAGGCTTTCGTGAACCTGTTGCCCCTCAGTGAGGGCGAAACGATCAGCACGGTCATGCCGATGCCGGAAGACGAGGCGAGCTGGGCGACGCTCAACGTCATGTTCGCCACCGCGCGTGGCGGCGTGCGGCGCAACGAACTCGGCGACTTCGTGAACGTGAACCAGAACGGCAAGATCGCCATGAAGTTCGAGGGCGAGGATGCCGGCGACCGCCTGATCGGCGTCGGCGTCTGCACCGAGGACCAGGACGTCCTGCTGGCGACCCGCCAGGGCCGCGCCATGCGTTTTCCGACCGACAAGGTGCGCCTGTTCGCCAGCCGCAATTCGACCGGCGTGCGCGGCATCGCGCTGGCCGAAGGCGACGAGGTGATCTCGATGTCGCTGGTTGATGCCGGCAAGGGCGTCACCAGCGAGGAGCGCGACGCCTACCTGCGCCAGTCGCGCGCCGAGCGCCAGGCCGAGAATGCGGCGGAAGCGGGCGAGGCGGTCGCGGAGGCGGCGGAGGAGGAGACTCCTTCGGGCGAGGAGGCGGCTGCGCCGCCTGCCACGCTGTCGGCGGAGCGCTTCGCTGAGCTGAAGGCCAAGGAGGAATTCGTGCTCACCGTGGCCTCGTCAGGATTCGGCAAGCGCACCTCCGCTTACGAGTACCGGGTGACCGGTCGCGGCGGCAAGGGCGTGGAGTTGATGAGCCTCGCCAAGGGCGGCGAGATCGTCGCGGCGCTGCCGGTGCTCGACACCGACGAGATCATGCTGGTGACCGACGCGGGTACGCTGATCCGTTGTCCGGTGGATGGAATCCGCATCGCCGGGCGCGCGACGCGCGGCGTGCGCATCGTCAACGTGAGCGAAGGCGAGCGCGTCGTCACTGCTGTCCGCATCGGCGAGGACGATGCCGGCAACGGCGGAAATGGCGACAGCCAGCCCGAGCCGGGGATGGGAACGGAGCAGGACTCCAGTTCCGAAACAAACGGTGGATAAGGAACGGTCGTGTCGCTAAGACTTCGCCGTCGCAGTCTGCGCACAAGGGGGAGAAATGGCCGTAGAACGCACCGGGGTGTATCCGGGCACGTTCGATCCCATCACGAGCGGGCACATGGAAGTGGTGCGCCGCTCGCTGCGGCTCGTCGACCGCCTGGTGATCGGCCCGCACATCAACGTGGGCAAGGGGCCGCTGTTCTCGCTCGAGGAGCGGATCGAGATCATCAAGGAAGACATCGCGGATTTTCCACAGGCCGACCGCGACCGCATCACCGTGGTGCCGTTCGAGGGGCTGCTGATCCACTTCGCGCGGGACGTGAAGGCCTCGGTCATCATCCGTGGACTGCGGGCGGTCTCGGACTTCGAGTACGAAATCCAGATGGCCAACATGAATGCCCGCATGGAGCCTGCGATCGAGACCATCTTCCTGATGGCGTCCGACCGGCACCAGTTCATCGCCTCGTCGCTGGTGAAGGATATTGCACGCCTGGGTGGCGACACGTCGCAATTCGTGTCCAAGCGTGTGTTCGAGCGTCTCAAAGCCAAATTCGGGAAAAAATAAGGCACGCGCACGTCGCGTTGACCACCGGCCCGGCGCACCTTATACGGTCGCCGCGCGGTGGACAGGCCCGCGGCGCGGAACCGGGACGAGCCCGTAGCTCAGCGGTAGAGCATCTGACTTTTAATCAGAGGGTCGTGGGATCGTACCCCACCGGGCTCACCACTGGACCCAAGAAGGAGAAGAGCGGCTCATGCCGTCGGTGAAAGTCGTCAACGGCAAGCAGATCGTGGTCGAGAACCTCGGTCCGATCGAGCGCCTCTTCAGCTTCATCGTGAAGCCGTTCGTGCGGATGTGGCACCACCGCGACCTGATCGCCGCCATCCTGCGCCGCGAGGTGCGCGAGCGCTTCAAGGGGTCCATCGCCGGCTGGATCTGGGCGATCATCGCGCCGCTTCTGATGATCGCCGTCTATACGTTCGCCTTCACGACGACGCTTTCCTTGCCGGTAGCCGACGGGACCGATGGCAAGCAGGTCAGCTACTCGCTGTTCATCTTCAGCGGCCTCATCGTCTTCAGCTTCTTCTCGGAAATGGCCTTCCGAGCGCCGATGCTGCTGCACGAGTACACCCACTTCATCAAGCAGACGATCTTCCCCAGTGACATGCTGCCGGTGATCTCGACCCTGCGTGCCACCGCCTACACGCTGATCTCCGGTGCGGTAATGCTGATCTTCCAGCTCGCGATGACCGGCTCGTTGCCGTGGACCGTGCTGCTGGTGCCGCTGATCTTCATCCCGTTCATGGCGTTCCTGATCGGCATGTCGTGGTTCCTGGCGGCACTGGGGGCGTTCACGCGCGACGCCGGCTACCTGATGATCACCATCGTGCCGCTGTTCATGTTCGCGACGCCGGTGTTCTACTCGCATGCTCAGCTGCCGGAGCCGTTCAACTTCTGGATCTACGCCAACGCGCTCACCGGCTTCGTCGAGGTCATGCGCGACGTGGTCCTGTTCGGCAAGTTGCCCAACATGATCGTCTACGCGTACACCCTTGCGATCTCGGTGTTCAGCTTCTATTTCGGCTACTGGTTCTTCGACAGGTATCGGAATGTCATCGTCGACGTCCTCTGAGATCGTCGTCGAGGCCAAGAACCTCGGCAAGGCGTTCCAACTCTACGCTCACCGCAACGACTGGCTGAAGCAGGTCCTGCTCGGCTGGTGGAAGGCGTACTTCAAGCCCTTCTGGGTGCTGCGCGACATCAGCCTCGAAGTGAAGAAGGGCGAGAGCATCGGCATCCTTGGCCGCAACGGCTGCGGCAAGTCGACCCTTCTGCAGGTGATCTGCGGCATGACCCTGCCGAGCCACGGCGAACTGCGGGTCAACGGCCGCATCGCGCCGGTGCTCGCGCTGGGCTCGACCTTCGACATGGAACTGTCGGGGCGGGAGAACGTCCTGATCGGCGGCGCGGTGCTCGGCCTCAAGCGCAGCGAGGTCCTGCGCAAGTTCGACTCGATCGCCGAGTTCGCCGGCATCGGCGAATACATGGACCAGCCAGTGAAGCACTATTCGATGGGCATGCGCACGCGCCTGGCCTTCTCGATCTGCGCCCATGTCGAGGCCGAGATCCTGGTCGTCGACGAGGCGCTGTCGGTCGGCGATGCCGCCTTCCAGCGCAAGTGCCTCGACTGGATCGACAATTTCCGCAAGACCGGCACGCTGCTCTTCGTCTCCCATTCGATGGCCGAGGTGCGCCGCCTGTGCACGCGCGCCATCTGGATCGAGGAGGGGCGCATCCGCGAGCAGGGCGATCCCAACGACGTCATCCGCTCCTATCACCGCGCCCTGCTGGTCGAGAAGGACGACGTCCAGCGCTTCTCTTCCGGCAACGCCAAGCAGGCCGTTGCAGGCGAGTGATCCGGCATGGAGCCGGGGACCCTGGCGTGGCTCGGCTTTGGCTGGTGGGGACTCGGCACGGCGATCCAGTGGGTGAGCGCCGGGCTCGCACGGACGCCTAGGCGGACGATCGGCTCGGGCCGCTACGAGGCCCGGGACTTCAGCATTGTGGCGCCGATGGCCGGTGCGGAAGACGCGACCGCGGCTTACGTGCGGGCGTTGCGGCGACTGGCCGAAGCCGGCGCGGAAATCCTGATCTGCGTGGCGCGCGACGACGACGGTGCCGTGGCGCCGATCCGGGCCCTGTGGCCCGATGCACCGGTTCTCGTCGGCAACGACGACACCTTCAATCCCAAGATGAACAACGTCCGCAAGGGGCTGGAGGCGGCGGTCCGCCCGGTCGTTGCCCTGTGCGACGCGGGCATCGAGCTTCGACTGGACGACCTGCTGCGCGCCGCTGCTCCCCTGGCCACGGGGACCGGTCTCGTTCTGGCGCTGAAGGCCGCCGAAGCGCCTGGAAGTTTCGCGGCCGAAGTGGAGCGCGCCTATATCGACGGCCACCAGGCGCGGTTTCTGTTCGCCGCGGATCGGCTGGGCATCGCCGTGGCGTCGGGCGGGGTGACGCTCATGACCCATGAAACGCTTCAGCGCATCGGCAACTGGCGCGGTTTCAACCGCTGGATCGCCGACGATTATTCGGTCACGCGGTCGGTGCGGGAGCTGGGCCTCTCCACCCGCCTGGGCGAGGTCATGCCGCGGCTGCCCCTCGGTGTGCGGCCATGGTCCGCCGTGTGGCGACGACAGGTACGCTGGGCCCGCACGCGGCTGCGCCTGCCGGTCTGGCCGCTCGTGCTCTGGGAGCCGGCGATCGGTTGGGCGGCTGCGGGGGGAGCGGGGACGATCGGTCTCCTGGGCCTCGGGGCGAGCGCCGCCGCGATCTCCGCAGCGTGGGCGGCCCATACCGTCGGTTGGCTCCTCGCGGAAAAATGGTTCATGACGGGGCGTGGCCTGTCGTTTGGCCTGCGGGCGGCGGCAGCGGCCCTCGTGCGCGAGGCGCTGGCGCCGGCTCTCATCGTCAATGCGCTATTGGGCCGGACGATTTATTGGCGTGGCACCGATCTGGGCGGCCAGTGGCGGGAGATCGGCAAGGAGCCAGGCAGGGATGCCGCATCGGGGAAGTCCGTATGAATAGCGTGAGCCGTAGACAACCGATCTCCACCGTAATGCTGCCAGCCAAGGTCGATTCCGTGACCGTGGCGTCGGTCGAGGTAATGCTGGTGGCGGCGCTTCGGCCCGGTGCCCGGGTCATCGTTGACGGCAGCCAGGTCACCTACATGAGCGCCGCGGGGGTACGCACCTTCGCTTCGGTCCTGCACAAGGCGGCCGATGCCGAGGCCCGGATCGTTTTCTGCCGGTTTGCGGGAGCGGCCTGGGACTGCCTGCTGGTCAGCGGTTTCTCCGAACTGCTCGAGATCGCCGGCACCGTGGAGGAAGCCTCGGCAAGGTTGGAGAAGGAGCCCCCACATGTTGGTGGGGAAAGCTTGCACCGGTGAGGCGGCACAGGTTAATTAGCGTCTGGGCTGAGCGACTTATCAATAGGTTGGGGCATGGCGCGGTACCAGGTGCGGCGACTGTTCCGGACGGAGAGCGGGATTTGACAATTTGGAGCTGGCTGCGCGCCGCCGCGCGACCTACCGCAATTGTCCTCAGCCTCGGTTTTGGCCTGGCGGCCTGCACCGCGATGCCCGGCGACGGTCCCTGGATGGGCGGCGCGGCAACGACCACGACGGAAGCTCTCCCGTTTGACGTGATCGATCTCACGCCGACCACCATTGCCAACTATCGCCAGCCGCCGCCCATCGACCGTCCGTCGACGGTGAGCAACCTGTCGGCCGGGTCGCGAATCTCGGTGGCTCCCGGCGACGCCATCAAGGTGCGCATCTTCGAGCCCTATGAGGGCAGCATTTTCCCGACCATCCAGCGGCCCGGTGCGGACTTCGGCGTCCAGCGCGTCACGGATGACGGCACGATCAACGTTCCCTTCGTCGGCACGGTGAAGGTGGCCGGTCTCGACCTCAATCAGATCGAGAAGAAGATTGCGCAGCAGGTTGCGACCTCCGGCAAGGCCCAGGATCCGCAGGTCATCGTCGAATTCGTGGCGGACCGGACGCACACGGTGATGGTCTCCGGCGACGTCCGGCAGCCGGGGCGGGTTTCCCTGCTGGAAGGCGTCCGCACGGTCGTCGAGGCGATCAACAAGGCCGGTGGTCCGTCGGGCGTCGGTGGACAGGGGGGCACCGGCGTCGGCGCCAACCAGCTCGAGGTGGTGGTACGGCGCAACGGGCAGATAATCCTGCAGTCGCAGTACTCGGATCTGCTGGCCGGCGGAGATATCGGCCTCCAGAAGAACGACGAGATCGTCGTTCGCCCCAATGCCCGCATGTTTACGGTGCTGGGTGCCGTGGTGAAGGCGGGCAACGTCGACATGCCCAAGCACACGATCAGCCTGCTTGAGGCGATGGGAATGGTCGGCGGTCTCAACGATGCCCGGGCAAACAAAACGGGCGTTTATGTGTTCAGAATGGGGGATTTGCAGAACAATCCCACCGCTCGGGCGCGCGTTTTCCGACTGGACCTTTACCAGCCGGTATCTATCTTCATTGCGCAGCAGTTCCCGGTGCAGCCGAAGGACGTCGTCTACATCACGAATGCCCCGCTCTACGAGTACGACAAGATCCTGACATCAATCTATCGTACCTTCTCGATCGTAGGCGTTCTGAGAGGCAATCTGATCACCTCGACGACCTTCTAGAGGCCACCTTCCAACTAGGGGCAGCGTCCCCGGGCGTTTTTTGGTACTATCTATTATGGCGCAGGCACGAAAGTTCACTTGGGGCGCCACGGGGTTGGCCGCGTTTATCGTCATCGCGGGCCTCACCCTGTGGATTATGCCCAGCCGGCAGACCAGCAGTGCGCAGGATGGCCCCCGGCCCCAGGCGCCGCTGATTTCGCGTGGCTACACGGATGCGCCCTCCGGAACCGCCCTGATCGCCGGCGATCCGGCTGGTGGCGGCGTGTTGATCGAGCTCAAGGTGACCGACGGCCAGAAGGTGAAGCGTAACGAGGTCATCGCCGTCCTCTCGAACTATCCGAAGGCCGACATCGCCGTCCGCACCTCCGAGGCGGAACTCGCCAAGACCGAAAAGGCGAGGGAGGCAATGGTCAGCGGCTACCGCACGGCCGAGATCGCTATGCAGGAAGTCGTGGTCAAGTCGGCGGTCGAGGAGAACAAGCTAAAGGTCCTCGAAATGCAGCGTTCCGGCAAGCCGCCGGACCAGAAGCAGCTCGAACTTAACATTTCCCAGCAGAGCCTCGAGCGTGAGCAGGCCAAGCTGCGCATCCAGAAGGAAACGCTGGAGAGCGACCTTCAGCAGAGCAACAACGACATCGCCATCATCAAGGCGAAGCTCGACAATGCCCGCAGCACGCGCGAGCAGGCTCTGGTCCGCTCGCCGCTCGACGGTATCGTGATCCAGATCTACACGCGCCAGGGCGAGCGCATCTCGCCGAACGGCATCGCCAAGATCGTCGACCTCTCGCAGTTGCGCGTCCTCGCCGACGTGGACGAACTGAACGTCGGGCGCATTGCCGCCGGCGGAAAGGTCGAGGTGACTTTCCGCGGCAGTCCGACCGTCTACCAAGGTACGATTTCCCGGGTGGCGCCGACCGTGAAACGCATGCAGCGCATGGAGCCCGACGGTGGTTCCTCGACCGACGCGCGCGTCGTGCAGGTCGAGATCCAGCTCGACGACCCGTCCAGCATGCCGCAGGTCCTGGGCCGCGAGACTCGCGTCACCTTCCTCTGATGGCTCTCACGCTGCCAGCCAATCCGTCGTCGCGGCTGCGACGGTGGTTCCAGTGGCGGCCAAGCTTCTCGCTGGCGCGGCTGAGGGCGGCCGCAGTCACGGCGACGAGCATGCCGCTGGGATCCCAGCAGCTGAAGCGCCAACGGACCAGCACGCTGCTCTCGCTTGCCGGCGTGACGGCGAGCCTTCTCGTCATCTTCGCCCAGCTGGGGATCGAGCGCGCGGTCTACGATTCGGCGATCCGCCTCCACCGGTCGGTCGTGGGCGACCTCGTGCTGGTTCCATACGGTTTCAAGTCGCTTCAGCTCCACGCCGAGGTACCGGCCTCCATGACCGATGTCGTATCGGCCAACCCCGCGGTGACCAACACGCTGCCATTCTGGTTCGGCGTGATGTCGATCACCCATGCCGGCATGGACTCAGGGCGGCGCATCGCGTGGTACGCGGTCGACGTCGAGCGTCCGGCGATCGACGTCCCGGGACTGCGAGACAATCTCTACCGGCTGCGCGAGGCGCGACGGCTGCTCTACGACCGTGAATCGCGCCCCTATTTCGGCGACCTCGCCGATCAGGTGGGCCCCGGCAAGCCGGAATTCCAGGTTCTCGGGCCACCCGACAATCGCGGCCTTCTGCGCCAGCTCTTCGTCGTCGGCACCTTCGCGCTCGGCCCCAACGTCCTGAACGACGGCTCGATCATCATGTCGGAGGACACGATGGCCGAGGTCTTCGGCTCCTGGTGGTCCGATCGGCCGGCCTTCATCGCGATCCAGCTGGCCAAGGGCTCGGACGTCGACGCCGTTCGCAAGGAGCTCAACACCGCCCTCGCGGGGCGCGGCGAGGTGCTTACCTTGCGCGATTTCGAGAAGCGCGAACGGACCTACTGGTCGCGCGAGACGCCGGTCGGCTACATCACGGACCTCGGCTTCGTGATGGGCGTGATGATCGGCATGGTCTTCATCTATTACGCCCAGTACCAGATCATCCGTTTCTACCTGCCCGAATACGCCATCCTGAAGAGCCTCGGCTACGACTGGTGGTTCTTCCTGTTCATGATCGGCCAGATCGGTGCGGCCATCATCACGCCGGCCTTCCTCGTTGCGTTCACGCTGGGCCGCTTCGTCTACGGCGCGACCGAGGCCGCGATGCATCTCGGCATGACGATGGGCCTGCGCGAAATGGTCGTGGCGTTGGTCGCCTGCATGATCATGACCGTCGTCTCCAGCCTGTTCGCCATCCGGCGCCTGTGGCGGGTCGATCCCATCATGCTGTTCGAGTAGACCATGACGGCCGACACACATGGTTTCGGGCCGCCCGTCGTCGAGGCGGTCGACGTCCATCACCACTACGGCGAGGGACCGCAGCGGGTCGACGTGCTGTTCGACATCAACATGCAGGTCCGCGAGGGCGAGCTGGTGATCGTCACGGGCCCGTCCGGTTCGGGCAAGACGACCCTGCTGACCATCCTCGGGACCATGCGCAAGCCGTCCGAGGGCAAGCTGCGCCTGCTCGGCACGGACATCGTGGGTCTGAACGGCGCCAGCCTCGACGAACTGCGCAACCGAATCCGTTTCCTGTTCCAGAAGCGAAATCTCCTGTCGTCCCTGACGGCGCTGCAGAACGTGATCGCCGGTGTCTCGACGACACCGCTGGCCGATCCGGCCTGGGACGAGCCGCGTGCACGCCATCTGCTTTCCATGCTGGGGCTGGGCGACAAGGCATCCTCTTGGCCGGACGAGCTGTCGGGTGGCCAGCAGCAGCGCGTGGCCATCGCACGCACAATGATCGGGCTGCCCGACCTCATCATCGCCGACGAGCCGACCTCGGCACTCGACCGCGTGTCGGGCCGGCTGGTCGTCGACCAGCTCAAGGACCTCGCGATGCGCGCCAAGTGCGCGGTGGTCCTGTCGACCCATGACGAGCGTATCTTCGACGTCGCCTCGCGCCGCCTCCACATCGAGGATGGCCGCTGCTTCGAAGTTCCCATTCACTATCACTGAGAGCGGCGGCCCATGCTGCTCTTCCTGATCGACCTGCTCGCTCTCCTGTGTCTCGCCGCGCAGGTCGCGATCGCCGCCTACTTTCTCTATCTGGTCTACTGGCTGTTCGAGTTGCCGCGCGACGACAGGCCGGCGCCGGCCCTTCCCGAGGAATTGCCGCGGGTTCTGGTCCAGGTCCCGGTCTACAACGAGCCGCTGGTCGTGGAGCGGTCCATGGCCGCGATGGGCGCGCTCGACTGGCCGCGAGACCGCCTGACCATCCAGCTTCTCGACGACAGCAACGACATCACGACGGACATCGCGACGCATGCGATCGAGCGCCTGCGCAAGGCCGGCATCGATGCGCATCACGTCCGCCGCAGCGACCGTAGCGGCTTCAAGGCGGGTGCGCTGGCGGCCGGCCTCGCGCTCGACGATGCGCCTTATGTGGCCGTGTTCGACGCCGACTTCGTGCCGCCGCCCGGCTGGCTGAAGCAGGCGATGGCCGCGATGCTCGCCAGTCCGCGCGCGGCCTTCGTGCAGACCCGCATCGAGTGGGGCAATGGCGAGCGCAACTGGCTGACACGGGCGCAGCGCCTGATGCAGGACGCGCATTTCGCCGTGGAGCAGGACGTCCGTGCGCGCCGCGGCGTGCCGTTCCAGTTCAACGGCACCGGCGGCATCTGGCGCCGCGCCGCCGTCGAGGAAGCGGGGGGCTGGTCGCACGACACGCTGTCGGAGGATCTCGACCTCGTCCTGCGCACCTACCTCAAGGGCTGGACCGGGGTGTTCCTGGTAGACACGCAGGTGGTTGGCGAACTGCCGCAGAAGGTCGAGGATTTCGGCGCCCAGCAGAGCCGCTGGTCGAAGGGCTTCGTGCAGGTCGCCCGCAAGCTGCTGGTGCCGATCTGGAAATCCGCCTGGCCGACCGAGGCCAAGCTGACGACGACGGTGGCGCTGGGCCAGCAACTGATCTTCCCGCTGCTCGTCGTCGGCGCGGTGGCGCTGGTCGTCTCCATAATCGGCCACGGCCGGCTGCTCGGCATCTTCCGCTTCGGCCTGTGGCTGTGGCTGGCCGGCATGCTGTCGGTCTTGTTCGGCATGACGTGGGGCGCCTATCGGAAGCTGAAACGCGGCGGCACGGCGCGCTACCTGGTCACGGCTGCCAGCGTGCCGGCGCTGATCGTATACCTCGCCGTCGCCAACGCCGCCGCGATCGTCGGCGCGGGCTTCGGCAGGAAGACTGAGTTCAATCGCACGCCCAAGACCGGCACCTGAAGACAACGATGGCCATTCTCGCGACCTTCGCTCTCCTGTTCGGCGCCGTTTTCGCGGTTTGCTGTCTGCTGCTGGCAGCGTTCATCGGCAGCCTTCTCTACATGGTCGTGCTGCATCATCGCCTCAAGGAGACGGGGCTGCGGCGCGAGGAGAGTCTGCTGTCGACGCCGCTGCCGGCCGATGCCGACCTGCCGCATGTCGTGGTGCAGATTCCGTCCTTCAACGAGGGGCCGGTGGTCCGGCGCGGCGCGGAGTCGGCCGCCGCGCTCGACTGGCCGCGCGACAAGCTGCACATCCAGCTGCTCGACGACAGCACCGACGAGACGGCGGAGATGGTCCGCCAGGTCGCGGCCGAGCTGCGCGCCAAGGGTTTCGACGTGGTGGCGCTGCAGCGCACCGACCGCAGCGGCTACAAGGGCGGGGCGCTGCATGAGGCGATGCAGAAGACGCCGTACGATTTCTTCGCGATCTTCGACGTCGACTACATTCCCCCGGCAGATTTCCTGCGCGTCTGCATGCGGCCTTTCTTCGCCGAGCCGAAGACCGCCTTCGTCCAGGCGCGGTTCGACTTCCTCAATCCGCACGAGAATGCACTGACCGAGATGCAGATGGTGACGCTCGACGCCCATCTCGGCATCGAGCAGGCGACGCGCTGCTGGGCCGGCCATCC
>CAMFGZ010000042.1 GCA_945952105.1 uncultured Rhodospirillaceae bacterium
GTCTCGACCGCTCGGGAATCCCCTTCGATTCACTCAAGCCATGAAACGCTCTAGGTCGCCGGGTGCCGTCGCGCAACGGCGCCGCGTTTCACCAGGACGGCAGAGGTCCCTTGAAGATGAAGAAGGCGCCGCCGCAGATCAGGGCGAAGCCGACGAGATGGTTCGAGGTGAAGCGTTCGCCGAGGTAGAGAACCGAGAAGGCGGCGAACACGACGAGCGTGATCACCTCCTGCATGGTCTTGAGCTCGGCGGCGGAATAGATCTCGTGGCCGTACCGGTTGGCCGGGACGGCGAAGCAGTATTCGACGAAGGCGATGCCCCAGCTCGCCACCACCACGAGCCACAGCGGCCTGTCGGTGAACTTCAGGTGCCCGTACCAGGCGAACGTCATGAAGACGTTCGAGATCAGCAGCAGGACGATCGGCGTGATGGTGGCGGGCAGAAAGGACATCGAACGGGTTACTCCGGTTTGATCTGAAGCTTCTTGATGAGCGGGACGACCATCTTGTCCTCTGCATCGAACATTGCCGCGGTCTCCTGCGGCGTGGTCGGATAGGCCTCGGCCGTGAGTTCGGCGAAGCGCGCGACCACGGCGGGGTCCTTCAGGACCTTGACCATCGCCTCGTTGATCTTCGCCACGACCTCCGGGGGCATCTTGGCCGGACCGAACAGGCCGGTGAAGGTCGCAAAGGTGAAGTTCTCGAGTCCCTTCACGCCGCTTTCCTTGAAGGTGGGCACGTCGGGGAGTTGCGGCACGCGCTTGTCGGACGAGACGGCGATGGCGCGCAGCTTGCCCGACTTGATGTTGCCGATGGCGGCGTTGAGCTGGTCGACCTGGGCCGGCACCTGGCCCGCCATCACGTCGATCATGGCGGCGCCCGATCCCTTGTAATGGACCAGCGTGTACTTGGTGTTGGTGGCTTCGCCGATCAGCTCGATGGCCAGGTGGTTGGTAGTGCCGACCCCGGAGTCGGCCACCGGGAACTTGCCATCCTTACCCATGGCGATGAAGTCGGCCAGCGTCTTGATCGGCGAGTTGGGCGGCACGACGAGGACGGCCGGCACCCGCTGGATGTGGGTGATCGGCGTGAACGCCGCGCGCCAGTCGTAGGGCGCGTTGCCGTAGATGGCGGGCACCGCGACAAGCGAGTTGGCGGAAACCAGCAGGTTGGTGCCGTCGGGTGCGGCCCGCGCGACGATGTCGCTGCCGATCATGCCGCTGGCGCCGGCCTTGTTCTCGACGATGACGGTGGCGCCCGTCACCTCGCGCAATTTGTCGGCGATGATGCGGGCGGTGACGTCGATGTTCCCGCCCGGCGCGTAGGGCGCCATGATCTTGATGGGCTTGTCGAAAGCCTGTGCAAACGCCGCTCCCGATCCGAACGCGAGCCCGGCAAGGGCCCCGATAACCGCAAACAGACGCATGGAATCCTCCTGTTCATGTTTGGGAGGAGCCTAGAAGAACGTCTCTGGCCGCGCAAAGCTCCGATGCCTGCGCGGCCCGCGTTGCGATCGATCGGAGGCGGATCAGAGCATCGGCGGTCGGTGCTGTGCCCATGGACGCGCGCCTTCGAGGAGCGCGCCCATGCGCAGCACGTCGGTCTCGGCCCCCCACTTGCCCACCACCTGCACGGAGGTCGGCAGCCCGTCGATGCCGAAGCCCGACGGATAGGCGCACGCCGGGTGGCCCGTGAGGTTGAAGGGGTACTGGTAGGAGGTCCAGCCCTGGCGGGTGATGCCGCACTTCACGCCGTCGATCACGACCTCGTCGTTGGCCGCGTCATGAGTCACGTCGAGCGCGGTGCGCGCGTTGGTCGGCATCACCAGGAAGTCGTAGCGTTCGAACAGCGACTGGATCTTGCGGAACAGGGCGGTGCGCGCGAATTGCGCGTTGCGGAAGTCGGCGAGGGTGAACCTGGCGCCGCGTTCCATGAAGGCCAGCGTCACCGGGTCCATCTGGTTCTGCCACTTCGGCAGGTACTGCGCGCAGAAGACCGCGAAGTTCGCCTGGTAGAGGACGCGGCCCTCGTATTCGATCCAGTCGATCTTGTCGGTGACTTCCTCGACCTCGGCGCCCATCGCCTCCCAGGCGGCGAGCGAGGCGCGGGTGTTGGCGCGCACGTCGGCGGCGACGCGCGGGTTGGCGGTGCGCTCGATGTAGCCGATGCGCACTGCCGCGAGATCGGCCCCCGAGAGCTTGGGCGACAGCGGCTTCTGCGCGCTGCCCGAGAGGGTCCACGGATCCTTGTCGCTGGGGCCGACCAGCACCGAATGCATGATCGCGGCGTCGGTCACGGAGCGCGCCAGCGGGCCGGCATAGATGTTGTTGCCGTAGGCGTCGCGCGTCGTGTCGTAGGGCACGGCGCCCAGGGTCGGCTTGAGGCCGACGAGGCCGGAGCAGGAGGCGGGGCCGCGCACCGAGCCCGCGCCGTCGGTGCCGAGCGACAGCGGCCCGAGGCCGGCGGCCACGGCGGCTGCGCCGCCGCCGCTCGATCCGCCCGGCGTGCGCTCCAGATTCCAGGGATTGCGCGTCACGCCGAACGGGCCGTCGGTCAGGCCCTTCACGCCGAACTCGGGCGTCGTTGCCTTGGCGAAGATGACCGCGCCCGCGGTGCGCAGACGCTGAACCAGGAGATCGTCGGAAGCGGCCGGGCCATTGCCTTCGAAGATCGCCGAGCCATGGCGCGTCGGCACGCCCTCGACGTCGACCAGATCCTTCACGCTGATCGGCACGCCATGCAGCGGCCCCAGTTCTTCACCCCGTGTGACGGCTTCCTCGGCCTTCTTCGCCTCGCGCCGCGCCTGGTCGACCATGACCTCGCGGAAGCAGTTGATTTTGGGGTTGGTCCGCTCGGTCGCCTTCAGGACCGCGTCGAGATATTCGACGGGCGAAAGCTTCCTGGTGCGGATGAGGGCGGCGGCCTGCACGGCCGGGGTGAAGAGAAGATCTGTGTTGGTCATGGCGCGCACCCTAGCCCATCCTCGACACGGTCTGCACGCTGCGCTACGCCCGCTGGCGATGTTCTCGCTTCCCGTAATGGCGGCGCTCGCGGTCGTGGCCGTCGTGACCTCGTTCGTCTCCGGTATCTTCGGCATGGCGGGCGGGATGCTGCTGATCGGCTTCCTGCTGCTCCTGCTGCCGGTCCCGGTCGCCATGGTGTTCCACGGCGTCATCCAGATCGCGGCCAACGGCTG
This sequence comes from uncultured Rhodospirillaceae bacterium, assembly GCA_945952105.1. Taxonomy (GTDB): domain Bacteria; phylum Pseudomonadota; class Alphaproteobacteria; order Reyranellales; family Reyranellaceae; genus Reyranella. The sequence continues at coordinate 3,196 of CAMFGZ010000042.1, forward strand.
GCGCGCCTGGCTGTGGCGTCACCATGTGAACTGGAATGTCGTGCTGCAGTTCGGGGCCGGCGCCGCCTCTTCTCTGGTCGTCTTCTCCTTCTTCGACTTCGTGCCCGACAAGGCGCTGGTGCTGATGGCGGTGGGCGCGACGCCGTTCATCGCGCTCGCCGTGCCACAGCGCATCGCACCCAACATCGAGCGCGGCGGCCAGGCCTTCCTGGCGGGTGCGATAGGTGGCGCCATCCAGCTCGTCTCCGGCGTGACCGGCCCGCTGCTCGACATCTTCTATGTACGCACCGGCATGACACGGCAGGTCAATGTCGCCACCAAGGCGGCCGCGCAGGTGCTGGGCCACCTGACGAAGGTGCTCTATTTCGGTCTGGTGATCGAAGGGCCGGCCGGCCGCGACCTCGAACAGTGGCTGGTCATGGGATACGCTGCGGCCTTCGCGGTGGTGGGGACGACCCTGTCGCGAAGCTTCCTCGACCGCATGTCGGACAAGCAGTTCTATCACTGGACGCGCCGCGTAATCCTGGCGCTGGGCGCGGTCTACATAGGGCAGGGACTCTGGCTGATGGTGACGCGATGAGCGATGTGAAGGACCAGGTCCGGGCGTTGCTCGACCGCCTGCCGGACGATTGCAGCTTTGCCGACGTGCAGCGCGGCATTGCCGTGATGATGTGGCCCAAGCGCGACGATGGCAGCCTCGAGCCGCCCAAACGCGTGGATCCCGAGGAAGTGAAGCGCCGACTGCGCGAATGGATGAAATCGGAGAGTGAAAAATGAAGGACCGCGTCTCGATCGATCTCAAGGACGGCGTCGCCGACGTCCGCCTGATCCGTGCCGACAAGATGAATGCGCTCGATCCGGCGATGTTCGAAGGCATCATCGAGGCGGGCGCCAGGCTCGCCAGCATGCCGGGTCTGCGCTGCGTCGTGCTGTCGGGCGAGGGCAAGGCCTTCTGTGCCGGTCTCGACATGGGCAGCTTCGCCGCGATGAAGGCGGACGGCGACGCGGTGCCGGGAGTGCGTGATCTCACCAAGCGCACTCACGGGATCGCCAACCGACCGCAGCAATGCGCCTGGCTGTGGCGCGAGCTGCCGGTGCCTGTCATCGCCGCGGTCCATGGCGTGGCCTTCGGCGGCGGCTTCCAGATCGCACTGGGACCGGACATCCGCTATGCCACCGCCGACACGCGTTTCTCGGTGATGGAGATCAAGTGGGGCCTCGTGCCCGACCTCGCCGGCACGCAGCTCATGCGTCACCTGGCGCGGGAGGATGTCGTGCGCGAACTGACCTATACGGGCCGCATCTTCAACGGCACCGAGGCGCGCGAGATGGGCTTCGTGACCCGCGTGGTCGACGATCCGCGCACGGCGGCGCTGGAGACGGCCCGCGAGATCGCGTCCAAGAGCCCCGACGCCATCCGCGCGAACAAGCGGCTGCTCAACGCCGCCGTCGCGGCCGATGCCGCCGCGGGCCTGATGATGGAGTCCGTCGAGCAGCAGAAGCTGATCGGCTCGCCCAATCAGCTCGAAGCGATCATGTCCAACCTGCAGAAGCGCCCGGCGAACTACAGGAACTGAATTTCGGTACGGCGGAGCATGCCACTTGGTGACGCGCTGCGCCGAGATCCTTAACGCCCCTTGAACACCGGCTTGCGCTTCTCGACGAAGGACGCGACCGCTTCCTTGTGATCTTCGGTCCGCGACGACTGCACCAGGCGTTCGGCCTCGCGATAGTGGGCGTCCGAGTAGTTGATGTGCAGCGCCTCGTCGAGATTGTCCTTCATGTGGCGCAGGGCAACGCGCGGGCCCTCGGCGATCGACCTGGCGAAGGCGAAGGCCTCGTCCTGCAGCTTGGCGTCGTCGACGACGCGGTTCACGAGGCCAATCTGCTCGCAACGCTCGGAGCCGACTTTCTCGGACGTGAACATCAGCTCGCGCGCCCGCATCGAGCCGATGGTGCGCGTCAGCAGCCAGGAGATGCCGTAGTCGCCGGAGAGGCCGATCTTGGCGTAGCCGGTGGTGCAGAAAGCCGACCTGGCGGCGATGCGGATGTCGCAGGCGAGCGCGATGGCGAGGCCCGCGCCGGCCGCGGCGCCGGGCAGCGCGGCGATGGTGGGCTTGCGCACGGCGACCAGCGCGCCGGTGAGGTGGGTCTGTCGCCAGCGCAGGTCGGCCAGCCGCTCCTCGTAGCTCATCTGGCCGCGCGGACCGCGGCCGCCCATGCCCTTCACGTCGCCGCCGCTGCAGAAGGCGGTGCCGGCGCCGGTGATCAGCAGGGCGCCCACGGCATCGTCGTCGCCGCGTGCCTTGATCTGGTTGCGCAGTGCCTCCGTGAGGTCGGGCGACATCGCGTTGCGCGCCTCGGGGCGGTTCAGCGTGATCAGCGCGACGCCGTCGCGGACGCTGCACAAGAGTTCGGTTGTGCCGGTATCGATTTCCATGTGACCTTCTCCTTGCCATGACATTCCCGGTCACCGAACACACCGTCAAGACCGCCCGTCAAACGACGGGCTATCTCGCCTGCGGAGCGAAAGATGCCCCGCTGCTCATCTTCGTCCACGGCTGGCCCGAGCTATCGCTATCATGGCGGCACCAGCTCCCGGCCTTCGCGGCCCTCGGCTTCCGCTGCATCGCGCCCGACATGCGCGGCTACGGCCGTTCCAGCACGTACGCGCGCCACGAGGATTTCGCGCAGGAAGAGATCGTGGCCGACATGGTCGAGCTGCTGGCCGCGCTCGGTCGCGACAAGGCCGTGTGGATCGGCCACGACTGGGGCAGCCCCGTCGTCTGGAACATGGCGGCGCATCATCCCGGCAAGACCGTCGGGGTGGCGAGCCTGTGCGTGCCCTATCTCTCGACCGGCTTCACGCTCGATACGGTCGTGCCGCTGGTCGACCGCGCGCTCTATCCCGAGGCGCAGTTCCCGGTCGGTCAATGGGATTACCAGTTCTTCTACGAGGAGAGCTTCGACAAGGCTTGCGCGAGCTTCGACGCCAATCCGCGCAATCTGGTGAAGGCGCTGTTCCGCAAGGGCGATCCCTCGCGCGTCGGCAAGCCCGCGCCGACCTCGATGGTGCGCAAGGCCGGCGGTTGGTTCGGAGGCGGCGCCTGCCCCGACGTGCCGCGCGATCCCGACGTGCTGACCGAGCAGGATATGGAGGCTTATGCCGCCGCGCTCACGAAGAACGGCTTTTTCGGTCCCGACTCCTGGTACATGAACCACAAGGCCAACGGCGCCTACGCCAAGCGCGCCGCCAACGGCGGGAGGCTCGCCATGCCGGTCCTGTTCCTGCACGGTGCCTATGACACGACTTGCGAGACGATGACCTCGAAGCTCGCTGAACCGATGCGCCGCGATTGCGCCGATCTCACCGAAGTGGTCGTGCAGTCCGGCCACTGGATGGCGCAGGAAAAGCCGGTCGAGGTGAACGCCGCTCTGGCGAAGTGGCTGGCGACGAAGCTTCCCGGTTACTGGACTTAAGGTCAGGACGCGTTCTTCGCCCTTAACGCTGCAAAACGGTCGAGGCTCTCCTTCGGCCAGAGTTCGTTGCGGTCGTAATACTCTTCCACGGCCGGCACGCCGGCGGGCAACACCACCCAGGGCTGTTTGCTCGTCGTGAAGATGTGGACGTCGGGCGGCAGCCGGTCGGGCTCGTCGAGCGTACCGGCCCGCACGAAGCGAATGGTCGGGCCGGCGCCGGAATAGTTGCTCCACACTGCGATGCGGCATTTCGGGCAGCGCGCGATCTTCTGGCCCCTGCCGCTCAGGGTGGGCGTGTCGACCACCTCGACTTCGCCGCCCAGTCTTTCGACCCGGTCGGCCTCGATCATGGCGTTCATCGCGAAGGCCGTTCCTGAATCACGCTGGCACCAGCGACAGTGGCAGCAGTTCACGAACAGCGGTTTGGACGTGAGCCTGTAGCGAATGTTGCGGCAGGTGCAGCCGCCCTCGAATGTCTCCGTCTTGCTGGTCATCGCCTTCGTCTCCCGGCTAAGGTCCGCGCCTGAAATCATCTGGGTTGGAGAGTAGGCATGGCCGGACGGCTGCAGGGCAAGGTGGCGGTGGTGACGGGCGCGGCACCGCGCGGCGAAGGCGTCGGCAATGGCATGGCGACCGCGCTGCTGTTCGCCAAGGAAGGCGCCAAGGTCGTGCTCGTCAACCGCAGCGCGGAGCGAGCCGAGGCTCTGGCCAGGCAGATCAAGGACGAGGGCGGCGAAGCGTCGGTCTTCGCGGCCGACGTGGCGAAGGTCGATGAGGCCGAGGGCATGGCCGACTTCGCCGTGAAGAAGTATGGCCGGCTCGACATCCTCCACAACAATGTCGGCATCGGCGGACCGGGCACGCCCGAGACGGTGACGCTCGAGACCTGGAACAAGGTGCTGGAGGCCAATCTCACGACGACGATGCTCTGCACCAAGTCCTGCCTGCCGCGCATGAAGGAAGGCGGTGGCGGCTCGATCATCATGGTCTCGTCGATCGCCGGCGCCGTGGGTCTGATGGGCAGCGCGGGAGCGGTGGCCTACGCGACGGCCAAGGCCGGGCTGCATGGCTTCACCATGTCGGTCGCGGCCGACTATGCGACGCAGAACATCCGCGCCAACTGCATCATCGTGGGCTCGGTGCACACGCCGATGGTGGCGCATCTCGGCGCCGAGGCGCGTGATCGCCGCAAGAAGATGGTGCCGATGCAGGTCGAGGGCACGGCCTGGGACATCGCCCACGGCGCGGTCTATCTCGCTTCCGACGAATCGCGCTGGGTGACGGGCGTGATGCTGCCGATCGACGGCGGCCTCGTGGCACTCCGGGCCTGGCCGCGATGATCCGGCCGCTGGTCGCGCTTCTCGCTCTGGCGGCGCCCGTTCATGCGCAAAGCCAGATGGAGCTCAATCAGCAGGCCGGCACGGCGCTGCAGGACGCCGACAAACAGCTGAACGCGTTCTACACCAAGCTGAGGGCGCGGTTGTCGCCCGAGAGCCGCGCCCGCCTGCAGGCAGCCGAAGAGGCGTGGATCCAGTTCCGCGACAAGGAGTGCGCTTTCATCGGCGCGCCGACGACCGGCGGCTCCATCCACGGCATGATCGTGGCCCAATGCCAGGCGCGCCTCACGCTCGTGCGCGTGAGGGATCTCGAGGCGCAGCTCAACTGCCAGGAAGGCGATCTGTCCTGCGTCCGGAATTAGGGCTTCTGGCGGAGATCACCATTGAGCGAACAACGACAACGCCCTCATCCTGAGAGCTTGCTCAATACGTTCACAAGCTTTCAGGATGAGGTGGTTTTGTGGGAGCTTGCGGCGGAAAGAGCCTAACGGCTCGCCCGCCGTTCGTGGTGCCAGGTGTAAAGACCCGAGGCCACGATCACGGCGGCGCCGGCGAGTGTCCAGTGGTTGGGGACGTCGCCGAACACGATCGCACCGAGGATCGTGACAAAGACCAGCAGCGTGTAGCTGTACGGCTGCACCGATCCCGCCTCCGCATGGTCCAGCGCCTTGATCAGCGCATAGTGCGCGAGTGCGCCCAGGGAGGCGATGGCGACCAGCAGCGCCCAGCCGGTCGCGTCCGGCCATCGCCATTGCCACGGACCGACAAGCGTCGTCGCACCAAAGGCCACGAAGGCCGACCAGACGAGCGTCGTGTCGGGCGTGTCAGTGCGCGCGCAGAGGCGGATCAGGATCTGGTAGGCACCCCACAGGATCGCGCCGGCGACGGGAATGAGAAGCGTCCAGTCGAGTTCGCGGAAGCCGGGGCGCACGATCAGCAGCACGCCGACAAAGCCTGCGGCCACCGCGGCCCAGCGCGCCGGTCCGGCCTTCTCGCCGAGGAACAGGACGCCCAGCGCGATCACGATCAGCGGTGAGGTTGCGGCGATGGCGTGCGTGTCGGCCAAGGGCAGATAACGGAACGCCAGCACGAACACCGCGCTTTCGATCACCGCCAGCAACGCGCGGCCGAACTGCAGCCACGGCCGGTTGGAACGCGCGGCCGCGCGCAGGCCGCGGCGGCGCACGACGAACCACGCGAACAGGCAGAAGATGGCGTAGCGCACCCACATCATCTGGCCGATCGGATAGTCGGCCACCATCCACTTGGTGATAGTGTCCATGCTGGCGAAGCCCAGCATGGCGAGCATGGTGAAGATCGCGCCGCGTGAATTGTTGTTGCGGCCCGGAACGCCCGCTTGCGGTGTCATTCCGCGGCGGCGACGCGATGCGCGGGGGGCCGGAAGGCGGGAATCACGCGCTCGGCGAAGAGCTTCAGGCTCTTCATCGTCTTCTCGCGCCCGTAATAGGGCGGGTAGTGCAGCAGCAGCGAGGTCATGCCGGTGCGCGCCTTCATCTCGCGCAAGCGCGCGATCACCGTCTCGGCGGAGCCGTGCAGCAGCGTGGTGTTCAGGAGCTCGTCGTAGCTGAGCTGCGTGCCCTTCTCCGACACCGAGCCGAGATAACCACCCGTGCCGGTGCCGCCGAAATGCGCGATGTGGCGGACGATCGCCTCCTCGGTCTCGGCGCGCGCCTCTGCATCGGTGTCGGCGATATAGACCCAGCGCGCGATGTCGATCTGGCCGGCGGCGGGATTCTTGCGGCGCTCGGGTGAGGCGTCCGCGAGCTCGCGCTTGTAGAGGGCAGTCTGCGCCGCCAGCGTCTCGATGCCCGGGAGGGTCGACAGCATCAGGCCGAAGCCGTTCCTGCCGCAGTAGCCGATGGAGCGGTCGGTGCCGCCCGCCATGTAGAGCGGTGGGTGCGGCATCTGCACGGGCTGCGGCAGCATTTCGTAGGGCTCCGCGACGGTGCCGCTGAAATACTTGCCTTTGTGGTCATAGCGATGGCGGTGGAAGGCGTCGAACATCAGGCCGACCGCTTCCTCGACCATGTCGCGGCGGCCCTCGAAATCCTTGCCGAGGCCCACGAACTCGTAGGGCCGGTAGCCCGAGCCGATGCCCAGCATCACACGGCCGTTCGACAGGATGTCGACGAAGTTCGCGTTCTCGACGACTCGGATCGGATCGTAGAGGGGCAGGGTGATCACGCCCGAAGCGAGCTTGATGCGGCTGGTCCTGGCGGCGAGATAGGCCATGTAGGCGAAGCAGTCCGGCATGATGCCGTAGCTCGTGGAGAAATGATGCTCGGCGATCCAGGCCGTGTCGTAGCCCAGCCGCTCGGCCTCCACGATCTCGTCCGTGGTGCGCGCATGCACGGCGCGGTGCGGGTAGGGCTCTTCCTGCGGATTGGCGTGTGACGTGAAGAGGATGCCGAATTCCATGGCCGTTCTCCCACTGACTTATTCGAGCTTTATGCCGGTATCCTTCACCACCCTGGCCCAGTTTTCGACCTCGCGGCCGCGCCACGTATCGCTCTGCGCGGGCTTGTAGAGGACCGGATCGGCGCCGAGCTCCTTCAGCCGCGCGGCAACCTCGGGAATCTTCGTCGTCTTCTCGATCTCGACGTAGAGACGCTCCAGCACGTCCGGCGGCGTGCCCTTGGCGGCGAGGAAGCCCTGCCAGCTTCCGGTCACGAAATCCTTGATGCCGGCGGCCTCGATCACCGTGGGAAGATCGGGCGCCAGTTCGTTGCGCGTGGCGCTCGACACCGCGAGGCCGCGCAGCTTGCCGCTCTTCACGTGCGGCAGCGTGGCGATCATGCCGTTGAACAGCGCATCGGCGTGGCCGCCCGCGACCTGCTGGATCGCCTCGGCGCCGCCCTTCATCGGGATGAAGGTGATCTTGAGCCCGAGCGAATGGGCGAACAGGGCGCCCGCGAGATGCGGCGCGCTGCCGAGGCCCGCGGTCGCATAGTTGAGCTTGTCCGGATTGGCCTTGGCGAAGGCGATCAGTTCGGCCGCCGTCTTGTAGGGCCGCTCCGGCGCCGAGGCGAGAAGGTGCGGCGTGTAGGCCAGCACCGTGACGGCGTTGAAGTCCCTGGTGACGTCGAACGGCAGCTTCATCACCGATGGCGAGATGGTGAGGTTGCCGAGATCGGTGAGGACCAGCGTATAGCCATCGGGCGCGGACTTCGCGATCATGTCGACGGCGATGTTGCCGTTGGCGCCGGTGCGGTTCTCGACGACGACGGACTGGCCGAGCGCCGCCTGCAGATGCGGCTGCATCAGGCGCGCCAGGATGTCGGACGTGCCGCCAGGCGCGTAGGGAATGAGGATGCGGATCGGCTTGTTGGGGAAGCCCTGCGCCCAGCCTTTCCGGGCTACGGCCGGCGCGGACACTGTTGCGGCCATCGACGCGAGAAGGTTTCGGCGGCGCATGCTTCACTCCCATAAGTGCTTGTTTTGGCAGCACATTAAGCAGCAGATCGAGTGAAAGCCAGCATTCGGCTTGACTTCGCTGCGTTGCAGCATCATAAACGCGCCAGCCCGCCGGTTTGCGGGCCTACAAAGATTTCTCGCGATCGCGCGACGCGCCCCATTCACCTGTGACGGCGCCTCATCCCGAGACAATCCCCCAGGACAAGAGCCGTCCCAGCCGCGCGCGGGAACGGGCCTAACGCCGCCACAGATGCGCGTGCCCGGGATGGCATGCCGGGCGGCAAGTAAGGATTTTCAGTGAGTGAAGTTACGTTTGCGGATCTCGGTCTGGCCGAGCCGCTGCTGCGTGCGTTGAACGCGGCGAACTACACGGTGCCGACGCCCATCCAGGCGCGCACCATTCCGGCCCTGCTGCAGGGGCGCGACGTGCTGGGTATCGCCCAGACCGGTACCGGCAAGACGGCGGCGTTTGCGCTGCCCGTGCTGCAGCATCTCTCCGCGTCGAACGAGCGTGCGCAGCCGAAGAGCCCGCGCGCCCTCGTGCTGGCGCCGACGCGCGAACTCGCGGTCCAGATCGCCCGCAGCTTCGACACCTACGGGCGCGGCCTCGGCTTGCGCCTCTGCACCGTCGTCGGTGGCCTGGGCTATGGCCGTCAGATCGAGACCCTCCAGCGCGGCGTCGACATCCTGATCGCGACGCCCGGCCGTCTTCTCGACCTGGTCGAGCGCGGCAACGTGAAGCTCGGGCAGGTGACCTTCTTCGTCCTCGACGAAGCCGATCGCATGTTCGACATGGGCTTCGTGCGCGACGTCCGCCGCATCGCCTCGTCGGTGTCGAAGAACCGGCAGACCCTGCTGTTCTCGGCGACCATGCCGAACGACATCGCCAAGCTCGCGTCGGAGATCCTGAAGAATCCCGAGAAGGTCGAGATCGCGCCGCAGGGCCGCACCGTCGAGCGCATCGACCAGCGCGTCTACTTCGTGAACGCCGCCAACAAGCGCACCCTGCTCAGCCATCTCCTGTCGGACGAGAGCCTCGAGCGGGTCATCGTCTTCACGCGCACCAAGCGCGGGGCCAATCGCGTCGCCGAGGCGCTGGAAGACCGGGGCGTGCGTTCCGAGGCGATCCACGGCAACAAGTCGCAGAACGCCCGCCAGAAGGCGCTCGACAACTTCGCCCGCGGCAAGGCCCGCGTGCTGGTCGCGACCGATCTCGCCTCGCGCGGCATCGACGTCCAGGGCGTGACGCACGTCATCAACTTCGAGCTGCCGGCCGATGCCGAGAGCTACGTCCATCGCATCGGCCGCACCGCGCGCGCCGGCACGTCGGGCATCGCGATCTCCTTCTGCGACGGCAGCGAGCGCGGCCAGCTCAAGGGGATCGAGCGCCTGACCAACCAGCGAATCCCCGTCGTGCCGACGCCGGCCAACGAGGACATGCCGCAGCTTCCGCCGCCCAAGGCTCGTGCCGAGGGCGACGACCGTGACGATCGGCGCGACGAGCGTCCGCGCGAGGGCCGTGGGGGCCCGCGTGGCGGCGGCCCGCGCGGCGGTGGTCGCAACGGCGGCGGTGGCCGTCATCGCTCCTTCGGCGATCGTCCGAACTACGACCAGGCGCGCGGCGATCGTGCGCCGGCCCATGCCGACCAGCAGTTCCGTGGCGGCGACTACCGCGATGGTCCGCAGGGCGAGCGTCCCTACGGTGATCGTCCCCAGCGCGACCGCTCTCACGGTGACCGCCCCTATGGCGACCGCCCGCGCGGCGATCGCCCTCAGGGCGACCGTTCCCACGGCGACCGGCCGCATCAGGGCCGCCCGCAGGGCGAGCGCTCGTTCGGTGATCGTCCGCGAGGCGATCGCTTCGATCATGCCCAGCGTGATCGGCCGCACGGTGACCGTCCGCATGCAGAGCGGTCCCACGGCGATCGTCCGCACGGCGGCGAGCGTTCTTACGGCGACCGTCCGCAGGGTGAGCGTCCCTATGGCGACCGTCCGCAGGGCCCGCGTCCGCAGTGGAAGGGCCGCCGCTTCGGCGGTGGAGGCGGCGGTGGCCGCGGTCGGGGCCGCGCGGCCTAGCTAGACGATCCCTTCCTCACGGAAGATCTCCAGGCACTTCGAAAGAGCGCGCTCGTACCGGGCGCGCTCTTTTGCCATCGAGGCTTCGTCCCAGTCGAAGAAGCCGCCCTTGGTCTTGAAGCCGATGCGGCCCTTGTCGACGTTGCGCTGGAGCACCGGCGGCGGACCGTCGGCATTGTTGAGGTCGGGCCAGATGATCTTGGCCACGGCGCAGGTCGTGTCCCAGCCCGAATGCTCCTTCTGGGTGATCGGGCCGGCGGCGGCGTAGCGGAAGCCGAAGGAGAGACGCACCGTGGCGTCGATATCCTCGGGCGAGGCGACGCCTTCCTCGATCAGCCACAGCGCCTCGCGCATCAGCGCGCCCTGGATGCGGTTGCCCAGGAAGCCGATCACGTCCTTCTTCACCTGCACGGGCCGCTTGCCCAGCTCGCTCATGATCCCGCCGACTTTCTCGGCCAATGCGACATCGGTGTGGACGGAGCGCACGACCTCGACCAGCGGGATCAGGTGCGCGGGCATGAAGAAGTGCAGGCCCATCATGCGATCCTGGGTCTTGAGGCCCTTGCCGATCTCGCTGATCGGGAAGCTCGACGAATTCGAGGTGAGCGGCACGCCGGGGCGGGAGAGCCGCTCCATGTCGGCGAAAATCTTCTGCTTGAGCGCCAGGTCCTCCGTCACCGTCTCGACGACGATGTCGATCTTCGGCCAGGGCGCCTCCTCGAGGGTCGCATAGGTCGCCAGCCCCGATACGTCGCCGGGCTTGCCCATGGCCTTGAGCGCGCGGGATGTCGCCGCAGGCAGGCCGTCGCGAGTCGAGGCGGAGCGCGACACGACGTCCACCTTCCAGCCGCCGCCCAGGAACATGGCGATGATCCCGACGCCCATCGTGCCTCCGCCCAGCACCAGGGCGTGACGTTCGCTTTGCGGCATTCTCTGTCCTCCCGTATCGACGTGTGCCCCTTGCCGGGGCAGTATCCGGCCCAAGTTAACCGGATTTTCAACACGGGAGAAAACCTATGAGCGCCACCTTCAAGGACATCGGCATCAGCACCGAAGGCGCGGTCGGAATCGTCGAGATTCAACGGCCGCCGCACAACTTCTTCGACAATTCGCTGATCAACCAGATCGCCGATGCCTTCGAGGCGTTCGACCGTGACGACAAGATTCGCGCCTACGTGCTGTGCGCGCAGGGCAAGTCGTTCTGCGCCGGCGCCGATTTCGCCAACCGCCCGCAGACCGGTGCGAACGAGAGCGGCAAGCACCTCTACAAGGAAGCGACCCGTCTGTTCCGCTCGAAGAAGCCGAGCGTCGCGGCCGTGCAGGGCCCCGCGATCGGTGGTGGTCTCGGCCTCGCCCTGATGCCGGACTTCCGCGTCGCCGCGCCGGAAGCGCGCTTCGCCGCCAACTTCACGCGCCTCGGCTTCCATCCCGGCTTCTCGCTCACCTTCACCCTGCCGCGCCTGATCGGCCAGCAGAAGGCGAACCTGATGTTCCTGACCGGCCGCCGCATCGGTGGCGAGCAGGCCGTCGAGTGGGGCATGGCCGATGTCCTGGCGCCGCTGGCCGACGTCCGCAAGGAGGCCATCAAGCTCGCGCAGGAAATCGCCGAAAGCGCCCCGCTCGCCGTCATGTCGACGCGCGAGACGATGCGTCGTGGCTTCGCCGACGGCGCCGAGGCGGCGACCGAACGCGAGCTCACCGAGCAGGAGTGGACGCGCAAGACCGAGGACTTCAAGGAAGGCGTCAAGTCGTACGCCGAGAAGCGCCCGGGCAACTGGAAGAACCGCTAAGGGAGCGTTTCATGGCACAGGTCGCAGGCAAGGTTGCCGTCGTCACGGGCGGTGCCTCCGGCATCGGAGCGGCTTGTGCCGAAACGCTGGCGCGCGAAGGCGCGTCGGTCCTGATCACCGATATCGACGACGCCCTGGGAAAGGGCGTCGTCGAGCGCATCACGAAGGCGGGCGGCAAGGCCCACTATCTGCGTCATGACGTGCGTGACGAGGCGGCATGGGCCGGCGTGATGGAAGAGGTCGAGAAGCGCTACGGCCGTCTCGACGTCATGGTGGCCAATGCCGGTATCGGCATCATGTCGCCGATCGCGACCATGACACTCGCCGACTGGCAGAAGCAGCAGGCGATCAATCTCGACGGCGTGTTCCTCTCGATCAAGAATGCGATCCCGGCAATGAAGCGCGTGGGCGGCGGCTCGATCGTGCTGATGTCGTCGGTGGCCGGCCTGCGCGGTGCGCCGGGCCTCGCGGCCTATTCGGCAACCAAGGGCGGCGTGCGGCTGCTGGCCAAGTCGGTGGCGCTCGAGCATGCGGCCGACAACATCCGCTGCAATTCCATCCATCCCGGCATCATCGCCACGCCGATATGGGAGAAGATTCCGACCGGCGCCGAAGGCAATCGTCGCAACGCGCCGATCGATCCGCGCGAGCGCGCCGCGGCCTCGGTGCCGCTGCCGCGCGTCGGCGAGGCGCAGGACGTCGCCAACGGCGTGCTGTTCCTGTGCACCGATGCCGGCAACTACATCACCGGCCAGGAACTGGTGATCGACGGCGGCATGACCGCGGGCGGGCGGCCGACGCGGCCCCTGGAGTAGACCGATGGGCGAGGTGGCGCGAATCTGGATCGTCGTCGCGGCGCTCAGCGGCGCGATCTCGGTCATCGTCGGCGCCTTCGCCGCTCACGGACTCGATCTGCGCACGGAAGCCGGTCTCAAGGCCCGGGACTGGCTGCAGACCGGCAGCCACTACCAGATGTTCCATGCGCTCGCGATGCTGGGCGTCTGCGCCCTGGCCGGTGCTGGCCTGCTCAACGCTCGTCTCGCACTTCTTGCGCTGTGGCTCTTTCTCGCAGGCAGCATCCTGTTCCCCGGCGCGCTCTATTCCCTGTCGTTTGGCGGGCCGCGATGGTTTGGCGCCGTGGCACCGATCGGTGGTCTCGCCTTCATCGCGGGCTGGGGGCTGCTTGCGATCGCCGCGCTCAAGCGCCCGATCGGCTGACGTCACGAAAGCTGTTCGTCCAGCAGCTTGAGCGCTTCGGCGGCGAAGGCGCGCATGTTGGCGACGCGGTCGTCGGAGCCGGTGCGCAGGGTGCGGGCGATGCTGCCGTTGGGTCCGACGACGGCGACGCAGGTATGGCCGGCCGGGTCCCCGTAGGAATTGCCGGTCGGGCCGGACGCGCCGGTCTCGGCGAGGCCCCACGTCGTCTTGAGGCGCCCCCGGACATGCTCGGCGGCCAGCAGGGCCCAGGGCTCGGAGGAGGAGCGCACGCCGGCCCGCTTCTCCCGCGGCACCGCGAGGAAGGCATCGCCCGCCGGTCGCGTGTAGACCACGGCGCCGCCCATGAAATAGGCCGAGGCGCCGGGCACGGCGAGCAGCGCGGCGGAGACCAGCCCACCGGCCGAGGATTCGGAGATGCCGACGGTCTCCTTGCGGGCCTTCAGTTTTTCGCCGACGCGCTGGGCGAGCGGGAGCAGGGAGTCCATCGGATCAATCCTTCTTCGTGAAAATGTCGAGGACCAGCGGTACCTGCCGGCCCATCCAGATCGCGCGGTCGCGATGGTCTTCGAGATCGTGCCCGGTGTTGGGATGGATGAACACCGTAAGATCGCCGCGGTTCAGTGTCAGCCATGAGAGAAAGGGCTCGAACTGTTCGTTCTTCAGGCCGACCTGGTAGCTGAAGCGCGGATGGGGTCCGACGGGGCGCTCGTGGAAGCGCCCCATCTCGATCGGAAAGATCTTCTCGATCCGCTCACGCAGCGCCCATGCCGCATCGCGCGACGCTTCGTCGAAATAGACGTGCGCGTGCCAGTCCTTGATTTGGTCAGCATTCATGAGGTTCACCATAACGCGTTGCACAACCCGCCTGTCGGAACCCAGAGCCGTTCCCCGAGCCAAGCGGGCTTGCTAGGGTCGGGCATCATGAACTTCGATTTCTCCGACGACCAGAAGCTGCTCAAGGAGCAGGTTCGCAAATTCCTCGCCGACAAGTGTCCCACCAAAGTGGTGCGGCGCGTGCTCGACGGCAACGAAACCCATGCGGAAGATGTCTGGAAGGGGCTCGTCGATCTCGGCGTCCCGGCGACCGGGATTCCCGAAGAGTATGGCGGTCTCGGCCTGTCGCCCCTGGAGGTCTGCGTCGTCGCCGAGGAGATCGGCCGTGCCGCTGCACCCGTGCCGTTCGACACCTCGGTCGTGCTGGCCACCGAAGCGCTGAAGCTCACGGGTTCGGAAGCCCAGAAGAAGAAGTGGCTGCCGGATCTCGCTTCGGGCAAGGCGATCGGCACGCTGGCCATCGCCGAGGGCGCACAGCCACCCAAGCCGCGCAACATCCGCACGATGTTCGGTGGCGGTCATCTCAACGGCAAGAAGCTGCCGGTGACCGACGGTGAGGCCGCGACGTTCGCCATCGCCCTGGCCAATACTGGCGGATCGGGGGATCGCGCCGTGTCTCTCGTGTTGGTCGATCTCACGCAGAAGGGCGTCACGAAGAAGCGCATCGAGACGATCGATCCGGCGCGCAAGCATGCCGAGCTCACTTTCACCGATGCCTCGGCCGAACTGCTGGGCGCCGAAGGCGAGGGCTGGAGCCTGCTGGAGCGGCTCTACGACGCCGCGGCGGTCTACTTCGCCTTCGCCCAGGTGGGCGGCGCGGAATCGGCGATGTGGATGGCGCGCGACTATGCGCTGCAGCGCAACGCCTTCGGCCGTGCGATCGGCTCCTACCAGGCGATCAAGCACAAGCTGGCGGACTGTTACGTGAAGCTCGAGCTGGCGCGCTCCAACGCCTATTACGGCGCGATGATGCTGACCGAGGGCGGCGCCGACCTGCCGCTGGCGGCGGCGGCGGCGCGCATCGCGGCGACCGATGCCTACGACTTCGCGGCCAAGGAGAACATCCAGACCCATGGCGGCATCGGTTTCACCTGGGAGGCCGACACCCAGTTCCATTACCGCCGCTCGCGCCTGATGGCGCTGTCGCTCGGCGGACCGATGGCCTGGAAGGACAAGCTGGTGACCCGTCTCGAACAGAAGAACGCGGCCTAGGAGGGAACGATGGATTTCAACGATACCCCAGAAGAAGCCGCCTTCCGCAAGGAAGTGCGCACCTGGCTCGACGCCAATGCCACGCGCAAGAGCGACGACAAGCAGAGCTTCCGCGCCCGCAACGACGATCCGGAGCTGCTGAAGAAAGCCAAGGAGTGGCAGGACAAGAAGGCGACGGCCGGCTATGCCCGCCTCACTTGGCCGAAGGAGTTCGGCGGCCGCGGTGCCTCGCCGATCCTGCAGGTGATCTACCAGCAGGAGGAGTCGAACTATCTGGTGCCGCTGGGCTTCTTCGACATCGGGCTCGGCATGTGCATCCCGACCATGATGGCCTATGCCACGCCCGAGCAGCTCAAGCGCTACGTGAAGCCCGCGCTGCACGGAAAGGAAGTCTGGTGCCAGCTCTTCTCCGAGCCGGCGGCAGGCTCCGACGTGGCCGGCATCCGCACCAAGGCCGAGCGTGACGGCGACGACTGGATCATCAACGGCCAGAAGGTCTGGACCTCCGGCGCGCACTATTGCGACTTCGGCATCGTGATCACCCGTACCGATCCGAACGTGCCGAAGCATGCGGGTCTCACCATGTTCTTCCTCGACATGAAGACGCCGGGCGTCGAGGTCCGTCCGATCAAGCAGATGTCGGGCGGTGCCAACTTCAACGAGGTGTTCTTCACCAACGTGCGCATTCCCGACAGCCAGCGCCTCGGCAAGGTGGGCGAGGGCTGGAAGGCGGCGCTCACGACGCTGATGAACGAGCGCCTCGCCGTCGGCCTGCCCTCGGGCGGCCTCGACATCGACGAGCTGATGGAATTGGCGCGAGAGACCGAGCTGGAAGACGGCGCGGCGATCCGCAACCAGCAAGTCCGCTCGAAGATCGCCGAGTGGTACGTCCAGCAGCAGGGGCTGAAGCTGACGCGCTACCGCACGCTGACCGCGCTCTCCAAGGGGCAGACGCCGGGACCGGAATCCTCGATCATCAAGATCGTGGCGGCGCCCAAGATGCAGGACATGGGCGCCTTCGCCATGGAGCTGATGGGCCATGCCGGCATCATGAAGGAGGACGTGCCCTTCGCGGCCGGCTTCCAGGCGCAGTGGATCGGCGGAGCGGGCTTCCGCATCGCCGGCGGCACGGATGAGATTTTGCGCAACATCGTGGCCGAGCGGGTGCTGGGGTTGCCAGCTGACATCAGGGTCGACAAGGACGTCCCGTTCAACAAGCTGACGCGCTCATAGCGCGTCAGCTTGGGCGGTGCAGAATGGATAAGAATCTTGATCCTTATTCATTCTGCGCGGTGTGGGCTCTCCCGCTTGGTTACAAGCGCTGCCGCCCACCGCTCTCAAACAACGCTAACGTTGTTTGAGAGCCCATTCTGTATATTTCGTCGCCGCCGCATGCGAGTCCGCGTAGTACTTCGCATAGTCCGCGCCGACCAGCGGCTTCAGGGCGAGGCCCTGTTCATCCATCTTCCTGATGTGCTCGGGATCGTTGATCGCCTTCAGGAAGGCGGTCTCGAGCACCTTGATCGTGTCGGCGGGCGTGCCCTTCGGCACGGCGATGCCGCGGGTCGAGGAGGAGATCACCGAGGGGAAGCCCAACTCCTTGGTCGTGGGCACGTCCGGCAGGAACTTGGATCGGACGTCGTCGGTGACGACCAGCGCGCGCAGCTCGCCCGACTTCACGCGCTTCACGATGCCGCCGACATTGTCGAAGGCGCAGTCGACATGGCCGCCCATGACACCCGTGAGCTGCTGCGCCGAACCCTCGAAATGAACGATGCGGAAGTCGACCTTGGCGGCGTCATCGACCATCAGGATGGCCAGATGGTCGTCGCTGAGGATGCCGGTGGTGCAGGCGCTGACCTTGCCGGGCGCCTTCTTCGCCGCGTCGAGCAGGTCGGCGAAGGTCTTGTAGGGGCTGTCGGCCTTCACCCAGACGACGCCGGGATCGAGCACCTGGTTCACGACGGGCACGAAACTGTCCATCTTGAACGCAGCCTTGCGCTCGGGATCGAGCACGATGGTGCTGACGCTCGGCAGGTTGATGAAGGTCACGGTGTAGCCATCGGGGCGCGCGCGAGCCCCCTCGGTGAAGCCGATCTGGCCGCCGGCGCCGCCCTTGTTCACCACGGTAATGGGCTGGCCGAGATCCTTCTCGGCGATCGAGGCCAGGATGCGGGCGCCGATGTCGGTGTTACCGCCGGCCGGGAAGGCGACGATCATCTGGACCGCCTTGCGCGGGAAGTTCTGCGCGAAGGCGGGCGCAGCAAGGGCGGTGGCGCCGGCCGCGGTGATCAGGGTGCGTCTGCGGATCATGGGAGTCCTCCTTTTCATTCGATGTCGGTCTGTCTCAGGCTGGCGAAGGCGCGTGGCCGCACGACGATGGCGGCCAGCACGATGAGCGGCACGGCGAGCAGCGCGAGGGCGAGCGGGCGGTCGAGGAAGATCGCGAAGCTGCCGCCTGAGATCTCGAGCGTCGTCCGCAGCGACTTCTCCATCATGGGGCCCAGGATCAGTGCCAGGATCGCCGGCGCGATCGGGAAGTCGAGCTTGCGCAGAACGTAGCCCAGCACGCCGAAACCCAGCATGACCCAAACGTCGAACAGGCTCTGCTTCAGCCCATAGGCGCCGATGATGCAGAAGATCAGCACGCCGGTGCAGAGATAGGAGAAGGGGATTTTCAACAGCCGTGCCCACAGGCCGACCAGGGGCAGGTTCAGGATCAGAAGCAGCACGTTGCCGACGAAGAACGAGGCAATGACCGTCCAGACCAGTTCCGGCTTCTCCTGGAACAGGAAGGGACCTGGTGTCAGGCCGTTGACGATGAAAGCACCCATCAGCACCGCGATGGTGGGCGAACTCGGCACGCCGAGCGCCAGCAGCGGTACCATCGAGCCGTTGGCATAGGCGTTGTTGGCGGTCTCCGCCGAAGCCACGCCTTCGATGGCGCCCTTGCCGAACCGTTCCGGTGTCTTGGAAACGCGCTTCTCCAGCACATAGGCCATGAAGGTCGGCACGATGGCACCGACGCCGGGGATCAGGCCCAGCACGAAGCCGATGACCGTGCCGCGGCCGATGGCCCCCGTCGAGCGGCGCCATTCGTCGCGCGTCGGGTACCATTTCTTGAGGTCGGCCTGGATCAGGTGGGTCTGTCGCGCTTCCGCAGCCAGCAGCAGTTCGCCGACACCGAACAGGCCCATGACGACCGGCACGAAACCGATGCCGTCGTAGAGTTCTTCCATGCCGAAGGTGAAGCGCGGCGCGCCGCGCACCGGGTCCATGCCGATGAGCGACAGCAGCAGTCCCAGCGCCGTCATGAGCAGCGCGGCCAGGATGTTGCGGCCGGCGAGGCCGACCACGAGGCAGAGGCCCGCGACCATCAGGGCGAAGAACTCGGCTGGGCCGAATTTCAGCGCGAGGCTCGCGAGCGGCGCCGCGACGGCCACCAGCAGGATCGTGGCGACGATGCCGCCCACGAACGAGCCGATGGCGGCGATCGCGAGCGCGGAGCCCGCGCGTCCTTGTTTGGCCATCTGGTAGCCGTCGATGCAGGTGACGACCGAGGCCGCCTCGCCCGGCACGTTGATCAGGACGGAGGTGATCGTGCCGCCGTACATTGCGCCGTAGTAGATGGCGCACAGCATGATGATGGCGCCGGTCGCATCGAGATTGAAGGTCAGCGGAATGAGAATTGCGGTGCCGGCGGCGGGGCCGAGGCCCGGCAGCACGCCGATCAGCGTGCCGAGCACACACCCCACGAAGGCGAACAGCAGGTTGTTGAAGGAGAGGGCCGCGCCGAGGCCGGCCATCAGATATCCGAGTGACTCCATCAGGCAGCCCAGGGGCCGGGCGGCAGCAGCACGTCCAGCCAGCGCGTGAAGACATAGTAGACGCCGAAGCTGCCGGCGATGGCGAACAGGCCGATCGCATACCAGCGTCGTTCGCCCAAGGCGAAGGTGAGGACGGCGATGAAGGCGAGCATCGCCAGCTCGAAGCCGACCCAGCCCATCAGCAGGGTTGCGCCGGCAACGGCAGCGATGACGGTCAGCACGCGAAAGGCGCTTTCGCCACGCGGGAACAGCGTCTCATCGCTTTCGATCACCGGCTTGCGCCAGACGTCGAGGATCAGCAGCCCCGCGAACAATACGCCCAGCAGGGCGAGCCAGAAGGAGAAGAAGCCGGGGCCGGGGCCCAGCCTGTCGGTCAGCGACAACAGGAGCGATTGCCAGATGGCGAAGACGCATATCGCCATCATCGTCGCTGTCGCGACGAGCCAGCCGCGCCGCGCGTTTCGCGACATGGGTGAAAGTCCTCCCGGAAGTCGTTGTCGTCGGCGTTGTGCCTTGCGCCAACCATAGCGACTTTGGGATGGTCGGTACAACGACCAGGAGGAAGACGTGCAATGAACAGGCTCGATGGCAAGGTGGCGTTCCTGTCCGGTGCGGCGCGCGGGATCGGCGGCGAAGCCGCAAAACTCATGGCGAGCGTCGGCGCCAAGGTCGCGATCGGTGACGTGCTCGAGGAGCGTGGTCGCCAGACGGCGAAAGAAATCGAGGCCGCGGGCGGCCAGGCGATGTTCGTGGCCCTCGACGTGACGCAGGAAGCGAGCTGGACGGCGGCCATCGACGCCACGGTGAAGAAGTTCGGTGGTCTCGATATCCTGGTGAACAATGCCGGCGTCTTCGTCGGCAAGGGCGTCGAGGACGCCTCGATGGACGAGTGGCACAAACTCGTCGCCGTCAACCTGACGGGTGTCGTGCTGGGCACACGCATCGCGCTGCCGCATCTCAAGGCCGGCGGAGCGAAGAGCGCGCATGGTTCGGCGATCGTCAATCTCGCCTCGGTGGCGGGCCTCGTCGGCTCGCAGCTCGATCCGCTCTATTCGCTGACCAAGGGCGGCGTCACGCTATTCACCAAGTCGACGGCGCTCGAGTTCGGCCGCAAGGGCTATCGCATCCGCGTGAACTCGATCCATCCCGGCGTCATCGACACCGACATGGGCCAGCAGACCTTCACGATGAGGGCGCGGGCGCTCGGCAGCAACGATACCGAGGCGACGCGAAAGACCTCGCTGACCATGCATCCGATCGGTCGGCTGGGCGTGGCCGAGGATATCGCCAAGGGCATCGTGTTCCTGGCGTCGGACGATGCCGGCTTCATGACCGGTTCGGGCCTCGTCGTCGACGGTGGCTACACCGCCCAGTAACTAGAAGATGCCGGCGGCGAGGCCGGCCGCCAGGGCCGCGCCGAGTTCCTCGCACTGCTCGACGAAGGCCGGTTGCCAGGGGCCCTTGCAGAGAAGGGGCTCCTGGACGGCCCGCCAGCGAAGGCCCGTCAGGATCGTCTCGACGCCGCGGCGCGTGCCGGTGCCGTCGCTGCCGGCCCGGATGTAGAGGGCGCAGGGCAGGCCTTGCGTCTTCTCCAGGCAGGCATTGTAGCTGCGGTCGAAGAAGTCCTTCAGAGCGCCGCTCATGTAACCGAGGTTCTCTGTCGTGCCGAGGATCACGGCCTGAGCGGCCAGCACGTCATGGGGACCCGCCTGCAGCGGGGCCAAGACGCGGACGTCGATCCCCGTTTCGCTGCGCGCGCCGCGTTCGACGGCGTCCCGCAAGGAGAGGGTGTTCTCCGACGGGGCGTGCGCCACAATGAGCAGCCTTTTCGACATGGAGGGGGGTTTACCCCACGCTGACATGCTCAAGAAACTCCTCATCGCCAATCGCGGCGAGATCGCCATCCGCATCGCCCAGGCCGCCGCCGAACTCGGCATCGCCACAGTGGGCGTCCATTCGGAGGACGATGCGACCTCGCTGCATGTCCGTCGCGTCGACGAGGTGCGGCCGCTCAAGGGACGCGGGGCCGCCGCCTATCTCGACATCGCCGGCATTATCGCGGCCGCGAGAGAGACGGGCTGCGACGCCGTGCATCCGGGCTACGGCTTCCTGTCCGAGAACGCCGCTTTCGCGAAAGCCTGTGCCGACGCGGGATTGATCTTCGTCGGCCCGACGCCTGAGCAGCTCGACCTGTTTGGGGACAAGGCGCGGGCGCGCGCCCAGGCCATCGACTGCAAGGTGCCGGTACTCCCGGGTACCGATGGCGCCGTCGATGTCGCGGGGGTGAAGGGGTTCTTCGCCGAGCATCGCGGCAGCGGCATCGTCATCAAGGCGATCGCTGGCGGCGGCGGGCGCGGCATGCGCATCGTGATGCAGGAAGGCGAGATCGACGAGGCCTTCGCGCGGGCCTCGGCAGAAGCAAAAGCGGCCTTCGGCAATGGCGCGCTCTATGCCGAGCGGCTGATCGCGCGGGCGCGCCACATCGAGGTGCAGATCGTCGGCGACGGAAAGGACGGCATCGCCGCGCTGGGCGAGCGCGAATGCACGATCCAGCGCCGCAGCCAGAAGATCGTCGAGCTGGCACCGAGTCCCAATCTCGCCGAGCCAATGCGCCGAAGGATCATCGATGCGGCGGTGACGATGGCCAGGCACGTGAGCTATCGCAGTCTCGGCACCTTCGAATTCCTGGTCGACGATGCGGCGCCGGGTTTCTTCTGTTTCATCGAGGCCAATCCGCGCCTGCAGGTCGAGCACACGGTCACTGAGGAAGTGTGGGGTGTAGATCTCGTGAAGACGCAGTTGCGCCTGGCCGGTGGCGTGCCGCTCGACGAGACCGGCGTCCTGAAGGCGGCGCCGCGTGGCCATGCCATCCAGCTTCGCATCAACATGGAGACCATGACGGCCGACGGCTCGGCCAGACCGGGCGGTGGTACGCTCACCTCGTTCGAGCCGCCGTCGGGACCGGGCATCCGCGTCGATACCTATGGCTATGCGGGGTATCGCACCAATCCGAATTTCGATTCCCTGCTGGCCAAGGTGATCGTGTACTCGGCCTCGGCCGAGTTCGCCGACGTGCTGCAGCGGGCGGAGCGCGCGCTCGCGGCCTTCAGGCTGGAAGGCGCCCCGTCGAACATCGCATTCCTGCGGGCGTTGATCGCCCATCCCGATTTCCGTGCCGACGAGGTTCACACGCGCTTCGTCGACGAACAGGCTGCGTCGCTGATCGAGACCGCGGGCAAATTGAAGGCCGGCCTCTACTTCGAGGGTGCCGCGCCGGCGACCGCCTCGGCGCGTCAGGTCGGTGCTCGGGTCGACAATGTCGATCCGCTGGCGGTGCTTGCCTTCGGCAAGGCACGGACGGAGACCGCATCCTCCGCCGCCGCAAGCGACGCGCCGGAAGGCACGGTCGCGGTTCCGGCGCCGATGCAGGGCACGATCGTCAGCCTCTCCGTCGCCGAGGGCGATGCGGTGGCGGCGGGCCAGGCGCTGCTGGTCATGGACGCGATGAAGATGCAGCACGAAATCCGCAGCCCGGCGCGCGGCTATGTGCGACGCATCGCCGTCGAGGCCGGCGAGACGGTCTACGAGGGCCATTCGCTGCTGTTCGTCGAGGAGGCCGATGTCGAGGTGAAGGGCGCCGCGGTCGAGGAGGAGATCGACCTCGACCATGTCCGGCCCGACCTCGCGGAGTATCTCGACCGTCGCGCGATGACGCTCGACGAGAGGCGGCCGGAGTCGGTGGCGCGGCGGCGCAAGACCAACCAGCGCACGGCCCGCGAGAACCTCGACGATCTCGTCGATCCCAACAGCTTCGTCGAGTACGGCGCCTTCGCCATCGCCAGCCAGCGCACGCGCCGCACGGTCGAGGACCTGATCGAGAAGACGCCGGCCGACGGATTGATCACCGGCATCGGTCGCGTCAACGGCTCGCTGTTCGGGTCCGAGCGCAGCCGGGTCGCGGTCGCGCACTACGACTACACGGTGCTCGCCGGCACGCAGGGCAAGAACAACCACCATAAGAAGGACCGGCTGTTCGAGATCGTCGAACAGCAGCGCATCCCGCTGGTCTTCTTCACCGAGGGCGGCGGCGGCCGGCCGGGCGACATCGACGTGCAGTCGGTGGCGGGGCTCAACACGATGGCCTTCCACATCTTCGGCCGGCTGAGCGGCGTGGCGCCTCTGGTCGGCATCAACTCGGGCCGCTGCTTCGCCGGCAATGCCGCGATCCTGGGCTGCTGCGACGTCGTCATCGCCACGAAGAACTCGACGATCGGCATGGGCGGCCCCGCGATGATCGAGGGCGGCAATCTCGGTGTCTTCTCGCCCGAGGAAGTCGGGCCGATGGACGTGCAGGTGCCCAACGGCGTGGTCGACATCGCCGTGGAGGACGAGGCCGAGGCGGTCGCGGTCGCCAAGCAATACCTGTCCTACTTCCAGGGCACGCTGCCGGAATGGCGGGCCGCCGATCAGCGGCTGCTGCGGCGCGCGATTCCGGAAAACCGGCTGCGCGTCTACGATGTGCGCGACGTCATCGCGACGCTCTGCGACGAAGGTTCGGTGCTGGAAGTGCGCCGCGCCTTCGGCCCCGGCATGGTGACGGCGTTCGGCAGGGTCGAGGGCAAGCCCTTCGGCATCGTGGCCAACAATCCGGTGCATCTGGCGGGCGCCATCGACAGCGACGGGTCGGACAAGGCGGCGCGCTTCCTGCAGCTCTGCGACGCCTTCGACATGCCGATCCTCTTCCTGTGCGACACGCCGGGCATGATGGTCGGACCGGAAATCGAGAAGACGGCTCTGGTGCGCCACTGCTCACGCCTGTTCGTGACCGGCGCCAACCTCACCGTGCCGTTCGGCACCATCGTGCTGCGCAAGGCCTACGGGCTGGGCGCGCAGGCGATGGCCGGCGGTTCCTTCCATGCGCCGGCCTTCACGGTCTCCTGGCCGACCGGCGAATTCGGCGGCATGGGCCTCGAAGGCGCGGTGAAGCTCGGCTTCCGCAAGGAGCTGGAGGCGGTCACCGACCCGAACGAACGCCGCGCGCTGTTCGACAGGATGGTCGCGGCGGCCTATGCACGCGGCAAGGCGCTGAGCACCGCAACCTACTTCGAGGTCGACGAGGTGATCGATCCGGCCGATTCTCGACGCTGGATCTCGACGGCCTTGCTGGAAGCCAGGCCTCGGCCGGCGCACACCCACAAGAAGCGGCCGAACATCGATACGTGGTGAGGTATCCTTCGATTCGGTATCGTCGCCAAGAAAAAGGCCCCTCGGTGAGGGGCCTTTCCTTTTACTGGGCGATCCAGAACGTGTCGGGCTGGTAGAGGCCGATATATCCGCCCGGATCCCAGGCATAGTAGGCTTCCTTGGGCACGTTGCGGATCTTCGGGCCGACGACGACCGGCTGGCGGATGCCGTTGACCGTGCCGATCGAGAAGACCTCGTCGGCATTGGAGGCGAGTATCTTCGCCCAGGCCTTTCGGCGGTCTTCGACCGTGGCGCCGGTCTCCCATTCCTTGACGTAGTCGAGCAGCTTGCAGGCCGACTCGAGATCGCACTTTTCGCCCTGCTTGCCCTTCGACTCGACGAACATGCCCCAGCGCGACCATTGCAGGCCGCCCAGCATCGTCGGCGCGAATTCCTTGGGGCTGGTGTCGGGGGTGGGCACCGCCGTCACTGCGCCGGCGAAGGCGGTCATGACGGCTTCGCCCGAGAAGGTGCGCAGGCGGAAATTGTCGCGCGTTTGCGGTTTGGTCAGCATCTTGATGCCGATCTTTTTCCAGTTGTCGGCGATCAGTGCGAGCGCGTCGTTGTCCTCGGTCTCCTCGCTCGCATGCTCGACGACGATGGTCGCCGGACGTCCGTCGGGCAGCAGGCGGAAGCCTTGGCTGTCCTTCTTGGTCAGGCCGACCTCGTCGAGAAGCTTGTTGGCGAGCTTCGGGTCGTAGTTGGCCCACTTGTCCGCGTACTCCTGCTTGAACAGCTCGGAGCGCGGCATGATCGTGTTGTTGGAGGGCGTGGCGAGGCCGATATAAACGACCTGGTTCAGCTCCTCGCGATCGATGCCCAGTGACAGCGCCCGGCGGAAGCGCACGTCGCGCATCAGCTTGCGCCATTCCGGATCGCTGGCGGTAAGATTCGGATAAAGGGCAAGCTGCGAGCCCGAGCCGGCCTGCCAGAGGCGCACGTTCACACCGGAGGTCTGGGCACTCTTCTGCAGGAACGTGTAGTCGCGCATGTTGAGGTAGCGCGGCTGCAGGTCGGCTTCACCGAGGCCCGCCTTCGCCGGCACGAGATTCGTCGCCGCCACGGTGAAGACGATGCGGTCGACATAAGGGAGCTGCTGCCCCTTTTCGTCGATGCGGTGGTAGTAGGGATTGCGCACATAGACGAAACGCTGGGCCGGCGACGGGGTCGTGCCGACCCACGGGTTCAGCGTCGGCAGGTCGACATTGTCGTTGGCGTACATCACGTCGTTGCGGCGATAGATCGCCACCCAGCCCTGCTGGCCGCCCCTGGCGGATTTCAGGATCTCGGCCTCGGGCGTGTACTTGGCGTGGAACCTCTTGAGGTAGTGCGCGGGGCGAAAGAGGAAGAGCGGGGCGGCGCGCGCCTGGCTCTCGATGAAGTACGGGTTCGGCTTTTCCCAGGTATACTTGATCGTCAGCGGATCGATGATCTCGACCTTAGGCAGCTGGCCGTCGACCAGGAGTTCGACATTCGGGCCGCCGCTGGAGAGGTCCTTGTTGTTGGCGACGTCTTCCCAGAAGAAGCGGAAATCCTCGGTGGTGAAAGGCTCGCCATCCGACCACTTGTGACCGGCGCGCAGCTTGAAGGTGAATTCGCGGCCGTCCTTCTCCTCGTAGCTTTCGAGGATGTCCGGCTTGAGCTTGAACTTGTCGTCATAGACGATGAGGCGAGTGTAGCTGTAGACCGTCATCAGGCGGGTGTCGCGCGCGCTGGCGATGAGGGTGTTGATCTGGCCGCCCTGCTGTCCGGGACCGTCACCGCCGGCGAATTCCTTCACCACCCAGGGCTGTTGCGGAATGCGCTTCTCGACCGGCGGAAGGGCGCCCGACTTCACCTGGTCGGCGAACATGGGCGTTTCCTTCATCGCGGGCAGCGGATCGGCGGCCAGCGCGGGTCCGCCCAGCAATCCGAGGAGCAGGGCCGTCGTCACTGCGCGTCTCTTCATCTTTGGTCCTTGCCGCTTGCCCATCGTCTTGCGAGCCATCCCTGATGTTCCGCCGAGCGGGATGCCCGGGCGGCGATCAAATCGTCCGAACCCGCCATCGTCAATGCCAGCGACCTGTGACGCCACGTTGACGCGGCGGCGAAGGACGCGCAAGAAACCGCCACCACTGCGGGAGTCGAGGGAACAATGGCGAGCGGTCTGGAGAGCGAGTTCGTAACCCTACACGAAATCGTAAAAGCGGCGAAAATCCGGCTCAATCCGAACATCTGGGATTATTTGATCGGCGGTACCGAAACCGAGACCACGCTGCGCCGCAACAGGCTGGCGCTCGACACGATCGCGTTCAAGCCACGCGTCTTGCGCGACGTCTCGTCGATCGATCCGTCCTCCGAAATCCTCGGAAAGAAGATCCGCCTGCCCGTGATGCTGGCGCCCGTGGGATCTCTGGAATCGTTCGAGGCGGGCGGCGGCATCACCGTCGCAAAGGGCGCGGGGGCCAGCAATGTCGCGATGCTGATCAGCTCGGTGACGACCCTCAAGCTGCAGGACATCGTGAAGGGCGGCGCGGGGCCCAAGATCTATCAGCTCTATGTGCGCGGCGACGATGCCTGGGTCGCAGACCGGGTCAAGGAAGCGATGGACGCCGGCTACGATGCCTTCTGCATCACCGTCGACACCCAGGTGTACAGCCGGCGCGAACGTGACATCGCCAAGCGCTTCGTGAAGTCGTGGCGGTCCTCGGCGACGGGCCAGGATCATCAGGCGGCATTCTCCTGGAAGAACTTCATCGCCGTCCGCGACAAGTTCCCCGACGTGAAGTTCATGCTGAAGGGAATCGGCACGGGTGAAGATGCCGAGCTTGCCTGCCAGCAGGGCGTCTGGGGCGTCTACTGTTCCAACCATGGCGGACGCCAGCTCGATCATGGCCGGGGTTCGGCCGAGGTGCTGCCGGAGATCGTCGACGCCGTCGCCGGCCGCGCCAAGGTGGCGGTCGACGGCAGCTTCAGCCGCGGCAGCGACATCGTAAAGGCGATCTGTATGGGCGCCGACTGGGTCGGCCTTGGCCGTCTTTATTGCTACGGCCTTGCCGCCGCCGGAGCCGCCGGCATCGAGCGCGTGATCGAGCTGCTCGAGGAAGAGATGAAGGAAGTGATGGGCCTGCTCGGAGTCACCTCGCTGTCGCAGCTCGACAAGAGCTACATCGCGAAGAGCATGCCGACCAACCTGACCGGCGTGCACAGCGCATTCCCGCTGCTCAATCTGCAGGACGAGGGGTACTAGAGCGTTTCACGTTTTGACGTGAGCATATCCGGCGTTTTGGATGTAGTTGCA
>CAMFGZ010000043.1 GCA_945952105.1 uncultured Rhodospirillaceae bacterium
CGCGAAGCCACCCCCGAGAGCTTGCTCAATACGTTCACAAGCTCTCAGGATGAGGGGATGCGGTGGCATGCTCCAAGAGAGTTAGCGTGCGCCCGCAGGGGTCATCGTTATGGTGCCGATCGCCGAGCGTGCGGTCTCCCCGCGTGAGCCTCCGATCTCGATGTAGGCGAGCTTCTGCCAGCGATCGACGAAGTTGCGGGCCCATGGCGACAGCATGTTGCCCGACTGGCCGAGCGGCGTGGCGAAGCGGCTGTTCTCCAGGTCGCTGAAATCGTAGATGCCGCGGTAGCCGGCCCCATGGACGGCGTCGAATGGCCGGCTGCCGCGGAACGATGGCGCGGCGCGGTTCAGCGTCTGGTTGCCGCCATCTGCCGGATAGCGCACCGAGGCGATGTCGCGCAGGAGTGGCACGCCATCGAACAGCGGATGGCGGTGCACGGCATGATGCTCGCGCCCCCATTGCCACTTCGTCATGTCGTTTCCCTGGCGGCGGGCGATCCAGTCGAGCGCGCGGTCCAGCGCCAGCGCGATCGCGTCCTCGCAGGTCTCGGTCTGCTTGGTGCCGCCGTCATCGCACCAGCCCGGCTTGTCTTGCAGGATCCGCATCATCAGGGGCACGTCGGGTACGGGGAGCGAATTGTAGAGGTCCTCGCCCAGTTCATCGGCCAGAAGTCCGCGTTGCAGTTCCGCGATCCAGGCGTCGTAGATCAGTGGCTCGGGCCGGCCCGCGAGCATGAACATGTTCCAGCGACCGAGCAGTTCGCGGGCCTGCGCGGCGCGCGCGTTGCGCGGCGATCCCTTCAGCAGCCAGGGCAGCATCTCGGCGGCGTCCAGCGTCAGGTTGTCGGCCTGCATCACGATCATGCCGTAGACGGGATGGCGCGGAACCTCGCCCAGGAGCTGGGCAGCGCGTCGCTGGCGGTAGGGCTCAGCCCAGTCCTTGCTGATGAAGTGGCGGTAGTCGTCGGAGACGAGCCGGCCATTGGCGTTTACGATCAGCCCGGCCGGTGGGTTGTAGGCGCGCGGTAACTCGTCGAACGGCACGAAGCCCGCCCAGTCGTACTCGGACGTCCAGCCGGGAACGGGCATCGATCCGTCGCCCTTGCGCCGGATCGGCACGCGCGCAGGCGAGATCAGGCCGATGTTTCCCGACGTATCGGCGTAGACCATGTTCTGCATTGGCGAAACGATGCGGCGCGTCGCGGCCAGAAACTCTTCCCAGTTTTGTGCCGATCCCACGCGGGCGAAGCCTTCGGCCGAGGTGTCGGCCCCGTCGAGCGCCGTGGCCTGCAGGGCGAGCACATGGCCTTGCGGCGTCAGGCCCTCGCTGCGGCGGATGAAGTCGTCGATCACGGGGCCGTGTCGGGTCTCGCGCACGCGCATCGTGACGGGGTCGCCCCAGGCGACCTTGATCGTTTCCTCGCGCACGGCGAAGGGGCGGGCACCGTCGGGCGTGATGTAGCGGTTCGGATCGGTCGGGTCGACACGCTCGACGAAGATGTCCTGGCTATCGAGGTTCGTCGTGGTGAAGCCCCAGCCGATGGTGCCGTTGTGTCCCAGGACGACGGCGGGCGAGCCGGGCGAGGTGGCGCCGCGAATGTCGAAGCCCGGGCCCACCAGGCGGGCGAGGTACCAGACGCCGGGGAAGGAGAAGCCGAGATGCGGGTCGTTGGCCAGAAGGGGCCGGCCCGATACGGCATGTGCACCCGAGAGCACCCACTCGTTGGATGCCATCCGCTTGCGAGTCACTTCGTTGTCGGTGCCGCGGAAGATGCCGTCGAGATCGATGTCCTTGACGGCGGCCAGGACCATCGCGAGCGTCGAGTCCTTGCTGTCGCCTGCCGGCTCTATCAGGAACTTGACGCCGTCTTCTCCGATCTTCTGCGAGAGCCTGAGGCGCAGCAGTTCGGCGCGCCAGTTGCCGTCCAGCCCGAGCGCCATCAGCTTGGCCCAGACCAGCGAATCGGCCGGCCGCCACGCCTCGGGCCGGTAGCGACCGCCGGACATGAGCTTGATCAGGGTGAGTTCCAGGCCGAACTGCTGGTCGTCGTCGGCGAGCCAGGCATTCACCCCGGCGGCATAGGCCTCAAGCCGGGAGCGCATGGCGGGCGAGAGGGCGTTCACGCTCTCCGACGCGCGCCGGTAGACGCCCAGGCCGCGCATCGTGCGGTCGGTGTCGACGAGGCCGCTGCCCACCAGCGCCGGCGGCACGAGTTCGGCGAGCCTTCCCTGGCCGATGCGGCGCATCAGCTCCATCTGCCAGAACCGGTCCTGGGCATGGACGTAGCCCAGGGCGAACGACGCGTCCTCGATCGAGCCCGCGGTGATGTGGGGCACGGCGTTCTTGTCGCGAATGATCTCGACAGGCGCCTTGAGGCCGACCAGCTCCAGCGTGCCGCTGTAGCTCGGCAGCGCGCCGCGGACCTGAAAGTATGTGCCGGCCAGGAAGACGGCCAATGCCAGCGCCGTGCCGACCAGGAATTTTCCCAGGAAGGCTGCGACGCGAACCAACGGCCTCACCGGTTCAGCCGCCGAGATAGGAGAGGATCGCGTCGCGGTCGCTGTCGAGGTCGGGCGCGGCGCGGCGCGTCGTCGGGTCGGCGAAGGCCGACATCTTGAGCGGGTTGCCGGCCAGCTTCAGCATGCCGCCGCTGCCGTCGGGCACGTCGATCAGCATGTTGCGCGCGGCGACCTGCGGATGCTGGATGGCCTGCGCAATGTTGTTGATCGGGCCGCAGGGGACGCCACCCTTTGACACGACGCCGATCCAGTGGTCGGTCGTGTTGGTCTTCAGGACGGACTCGATCTCCTCCTTCAGCTTCTTCTGGCTCTTCTGGCGCAGCGCGTTCGACTTGTAGGCGGGATCGGTCGCCATGTCGGAGCGGCCGAGCGCCTCGCACATCTTGATGAACAGGCTGTCATTCCCCGCGGCGATGATCATCGAGCCGTCGGATGTGGCGAAGGCCTCGAAGGGCGTGATGGTGGGGTGGCGGGCGCCGAGCGGGCCGGGGATTTCCTTCTCGACCGTGTAGCGCATGATCGCGTTTTCGAGCAGCGCGAGCTGACAGTCGAACATCGCGATGTCCACCTTGGTGGACTCGCCGGTCTTGAGGCGGTGCACGATCGCGGCGTTGACGGCGACGGCGGTGTAGAGGCCTGCCCCGATGTCGCCGATCGACATGCCGACGCGGCTTGGCGGCTGCCCCTCGTTGCCGGTGATGCTCATGATGCCGCCCTGGCCCTGCATGACCATGTCGTAGGCGGGATCCTTTGAGTTCGGGCCGGTATGGCCGAAGCCCGAGGCCGAGGCATAGATGAGCTGCGGGTACTTGGCGTGCAGGGTCTCCCAGCCGTAACCCAGTTTTTCCATCGTGCCGGGACGGAAGTTCTCGACCACGACGTCGGCCTTCGCGAGCAGCTTCTCGAAGATCTCGCGGTCGGCGTCGGCTTTGAGGTCGAGCGCGATGCTCTCCTTGCCTCGGTTGACCGATGCGAAGTAGGTCGACTTGCCGTTCACGAACGGGCCGTAGGCGCGGGCGTCATCGCCGCCCTTGGGCGGCTCGACCTTGATCACCCTGGCGCCCATTTCGGCCATCAGAAGGGTGCAGTAGGGACCCGCAAGGATGCGGGACAGATCGATCACGAGAATGCCCGACAGCGGGCCCTTGGTATTCTGGGTCATGTCCGGTTCTTAGCCAGTGGCTCGCCGCGAATCCAGCCACACATTGACCGCTGCCGCGGAGATGACGATCGCACCGCCAATCAAGGTGAGATCGTCCGGCTTTTCGCCATCGAACAGCCACACCCAGATCGGTCCCAGCACCAGTTCGAGAAGGCCGAGCAGGGAGGCCTGCGCCGCCGGAATGCGCTTCAGGCTCGCCATGTAGAGCAGCAGGCCGATCGCAAGTTGCCCGGGGCTCAATGCAAAAAGCCAGGGAAGCTGCGACCAGGTGACGTCCCAGGGATGGGCAAAGGGCAACGCCACAAGGCCCGAAATGAGGCCGGCCAGCCAAATCGAGGGCGTCATGCCGATGTCGCGGCGGTGCCGCACGACGACATAGTTGCTGCTCATGCACAGGACGACGATCAGCGCGACGGCCATGCCGGCCAGCGCCCCGGGCTGAAGGGAGCCCGCCACGCTGATCGCCAGACCGATCACGGCCGCCGCCATCGCGACGATCGTGTGACCATGCAGTGGCTCGCCGAGGAAGATGCGGGCGGCGAGGGCGGTGATGAACGGCGTCGCCCCGAACATGATCAGCACGTTGGCCACCGGCGCCAGGCCCAGCGCCAGGATGAAGCTCACGAAACTTCCGGCGAGCAGGACGGCGCTCAGCAGCAGCGCCGGCCCCCCATTGCGCACGTCGATCATGACCTGACGCCGCTGCCAGATCAGGAGCGGCAACATGGTGACCACCAGCAGGGCGGAGCGCCAGAAGGACACATCCCATGCAGGAAGATTGATCCGCCGAACGATGACGCCCGCCGAGCTGAAGACGGTCGCGGCGGTGACGGCGAACAGCACACCGAGCAGGGCGGAACTTGGCGAGGCGATGGACGTTTTCATCGAAACGAAAATGTGAATACGGACCCGCCGTGCCTCCGTCCATCGATTCCCTCGAACTGCCGCCCTTCAAGCCACGCTTTCCGTGGTGGGGCCCGGACCTCCAGACGATCGCCATCCGGCTGACATCCGCGCGGGTGTGTGATCTCGCTCCCCACACCAGCGAACGCATGGCCTTCCCGATGGCCGATCGCACAGGAGACATCCTCGTTGGCATGCTCGACCGGCCGGCTGAACCGGCCGACGGCCGTCCTCTCGTCCTGCTGATCCATGGGCTGACCGGCAGCGAGAACAGTGCCTACATGCTGAATGCGGCACGGCACCTGCTCGACAGTGGATATCCGGTTATGCGGCTCAACTTGCGTGGCTGTGGTCCGTCGCGCCCGTATTGCCGCGAGCACTATCACGTCGGACGGACGGCAGATTTCAGGCGTATCCTTGCCCAGCTTCCGGAGGACCTGTCGGAAAATGGGGTCGTGGCGATCGGCTACTCGCTGGGCGGCGCCATGCTGCTGAAATATCTCGGCGAGGAGGGCTCGTTCTCGCCGTTGCTGGGAGCGGCCACCATTTGCGCGCCTATCGATCTCGCGCGCACCTGCAAGCACATGATGCGCGCGCGCAACTGGCTTTATCATACCTACCTGCTGAACGACATGAAGGCCGAGGCACTGGCTCCTGGTGCACTCACGACGCCGGAAGAGCGGGAAATCATCAAGTCGTCGCGAAGCGTGTGGGAGTATGACGACCGGTTCATCTCCCCGCGCTATGGCTTCAGGGGCGCGGAAGACTACTACGAGCTCTGCTCGCCGCTTACGTTCATGCCCGAAATTCGCGTGCCGACGATGGTCATCGCTGCTTGCGACGATCCGTGGATTCCCGTCGAATACTACCGGGACTTCAACTGGTCGGACAACCCGTCGCTGGTCCCGCTGATGCCCCCGGCCGGCGGCCATATCGGGTTTCATGCACATGACAGCGCTCGGCCTTGGTGCGATCTCGCAGTGGAGAAATTCATCGGGCGGCTTGCTAGCATCGAGGCGTGAATTTCGACCTTCCCCCGTTTCGTCCGCGCTTTCCCTGGTGGGGCGCCGATCTCCAGACCGTCGCCAACTACCTCCGGCCGCCGCGGCGAGAGCTTGCGCCGCATCTTTCCCAATCCTTCCTGGTCGATCTTCGCGACGGCAGCGGCGACCTGCTGTTATGCACCCTCGACCGTCCGGCAATGCCGAAGGCGGGTGCTCCGCTCACGATCCTCATCCACGGTCTGACCGGATCGCAGGAAAGTTTCTATATCTACAGCATGGCGCGCCGCCTGCTCGATGGCGGACAGCGCGTTTTGCGCGTCAACCTGCGCGGCGCGGGTCCCTCGCGTGCCACCTGTCGTGGCCAATACTTTGCTGGCCGCAGCCAGGACTTCCGTGCGCTGCTCGCCAACCTGCCGGTGGAGCTGATGCGCGATGGCGTCCGAGCCGTCGGTTACTCGCTGGGGGGCGCCATGCTCCTGAAGTATCTCGGCGAAGAAGGGGAGGCGGGGCCACTGGGCGCGGCGGCGACGGTTTGTGCGCCGATCGATCTGTCGGCGACGTGCCGCCGCATGCTGCAGGTCCGCAACCTTGCCTATCACCGTCATATCCTAGGTCTGATGAAACTCGAAGCCACTGCCGAAGGGGCCGCGGTCTCCGTGGCAGAGCGGGCAGCCATTCTCGGCTCCCGATCCGTTTGGGAGTACGACGAGGTTTTCATCGCGCCGCGCCACGGCTTTGGTGGCGCGGAGGATTACTACGAGCGCTGCAAGCCGATCGCCTTCATGGCAGCGATCCGCGTGCCGACGCTGGTGCTGGCGGCACTGGACGATCCCTGGATTCCAGGCGTGCTGTACAGCGGCTACGATTGGGCTGGCAATGGAGCGCTCACGCCACTGTTACCGGCGCGCGGGGGTCATGTCGGCTTCCATGGCGCCGGAAGCCGCGAGCCCTGGAGCGATGAAGCAGTGGCAAGGTTTTTCGAGGTCAATGCGGCATGAATCGACGAGACGGCGGTCTGGATGCGCTCAACTTCTTTCTCGCCGACGTGCGTGACGGGCTTGGGCCCTATCTCGCGATCTATCTGTTGACGGTCCAGAAATGGGACGCCGCCAGCATCGGCGTCGTCATGTCGATCGGCGGCATCGCCGGCATCCTCGCCCAGACGCCGGCCGGCAACTTCATCGACGTTACGCGATACAAGCGCGCGGCCGTGATCGTCGCGGCGATCGTCGTGACGGCTTGCTGTATGGTATTGCCGCTGGCGCCGGGATTCCTGTCCGTCGCGATCGCCCAGTCGGCGGCCGGCGTCGCGGGTTCCCTGTTTGCGCCGGCCATCGCGGCGATCACGCTCGGCATGATGGGCCCGAAGGCTTTCGCGCGGCGCACCGGGCGCAACGAAGCCTTCAATCATGCGGGCAATGCGGTTGCCGCAGTCCTCGCCGGGGGGGCGGCCTACTTCATGGGGCCGATCGCCGTCTTCTACCTGATGGGGACGATGGCAATCGCAAGTATCGCGGCCACGCTCTCGATCCCGGCCGAGGCGATCGATCATGACGTGGCGCGGGGCCTCGATGACGGAAGCCACCATGGCAACGCGAGGCCAGCCGGCATCGCCGTCCTGTTCGAGAATCGCTCCTTGCTGGTTTTCGCAGGAAGTGTCGTGCTCTTCCATTTCGCCAATGCGGCGATGCTTCCGCTCGTCGGCCAGAAGCTTGCGCTGGTGAACGAAGAGCTCGGCACGACCCTGATGGCGGCCTGTATCGTGATCGCCCAGCTGGTCATGATTCCTGCCGCGTTGATCGTCGGCGCGAAAGCCGACGAGTGGGGGCGAAAGCCGCTTTTTCTGGCAGGCTTTCTCGTTCTGGCGGTGCGTGGAGCGCTGTATCCGCTCTCGGACGATCCATATTGGCTGGTTGGTGTCCAGGCGCTCGACGGCGTGGGCGCCGGCATTTTCGGCGCGCTCTT
This sequence comes from uncultured Rhodospirillaceae bacterium, assembly GCA_945952105.1. Lineage (GTDB taxonomy): Bacteria > Pseudomonadota > Alphaproteobacteria > Reyranellales > Reyranellaceae > Reyranella. The sequence continues at coordinate 7,555 of CAMFGZ010000043.1, forward strand.
CCCGGTCGTCGTCGCCGATCTCACGCAGGGAACCGGCCGCTTCAACGTCAGCCTGGGCGCGATCGCCACGGCGCTGGGTCTCGGCGCGGCGATCAGTACCACCTTCGCGGGCTTGGTTGTCGTCATGGCCGGCTATTCCGCGGCCTTTCTCGCTTTGGCGGCCGTCGCCGGATTGGGGTTGGTGATCTATGCCGCCTTCATGCCGGAGACGAAGCCGCTCTCCGATGGAGTGCGATAGTGATGAGGCTGGTCGAACGTGGGTAATGCTGAGCCAGTCGTGATGATCGTGGGAGTGGCCTGCTCGCTGGTGGCACTCGTGCTGGCCTGGCGCGCCTATCGAGGCGCTGCCGAAGAGGAGAAGAGGCGCAGGCGCGACCGCGAAGAGCGAGACCGTCGTTAACTGAGGACGATCGGTTCGGCAGGCGGTCCATCGCGCAGCAGGGCAGGCAGAAGCGCGCCGAGCGCAAGGGGCTCGAAGCGCTCGGAAGAGGCTGCGATCTCCTCGGCGGTCCACCAACGATGGCCACGCGTCCAACTCCGTTCCTTCTCGTCGAGGCCGGACGTGTCGATCTCGGTACGGTCGGTGCGCGCGAGGAAGAAGCGCTCCTTGTGCAGCACGTCCTTGCCGCGCCAGCTCATGCGGCGCTCGCGGGTCCACACCCAGCGCGGCGTGTCGATCACCGGCAGCTTGGTTTCCTCGCCAGCCTCGCGCACGGCGGCTTGGGCGTAGTCCTCGCCCGGGTCGACCATCCCGCCGATCATCACCCAGAAGGGATCGAAGAACGGATTGGCCGGATCGTACACATGGGGATCGTGCACGTTGAACAGGAACAGGCGGTCCTGCGGATCGAGCAGGACCAGTCGCGCCGACGGCCGCTCGATCATTTGGACTTGAGCAGCCGCGCGGCGTCGACCGCGCCGTAGGTCAGGATGCCGTCGCAGCCGGCGCGTTTGAATCCGGTCAGCGTCTCGATCAGCACCTTGTTCCAGTCGAGCCAGCCGCGATCGGCGGCGCCCCGAAGCATCGCGTACTCGCCGCTCACCTGATAGGCGTAGGTCGGCACGCCAAACGTGTCCTTCACGCGGCGCACGATGTCGAGATAGGGGAGGCCCGGCTTCACCATCACCATGTCGGCGCCTTCCTCGATATCGAAGCCCACCTCGCGCAGTGCCTCGTCCGAGTTGGCATAGTCCATCTGGTAGGTTTTCTTGTCGCCCTTCAGGGCGCCCGAACTGCCGATGGCGTCGCGGAACGGATTGTAGAAGGCCGAGGCGTACTTGGCGGCGTACGACATGATCTGCTCGTGCTGGTAGCCCTTGGCGTCGAGCGCGGCACGGATCGCGCCGATGCGCCCGTCCATCATGTCCGACGGCGCCTGGATGTCCGCGCCGGCTTCCGTCTGCACGATCGCCTGCTTGACCAGCGCCTCGACCGATTCGTCGTTCAGGATCCGGCCATCGCGTACGATGCCGTCATGGCCGTCGCTGTTGAACGGATCGAGCGCCACGTCGCAGACGATGCCGATGTCGGGAACGGCCTTCTTTGCCGCCGTGATGGCGCGGCAGACGAGATTGTCCGGATTGTAAGCCTCGCGCGCGTCGGGCGTCTTCGCCTTGGGATCGGTTTCGGGGAAGATCGCGATGGCGGGGATGCCGAGATCGCGGGCTTCCTTCGCCGCCTCTGCGAAGAGGTCGACGGAGAGGCGGTCGACGCCCGGCATCGAGGCGACCGGCGTGCGGGTGTTGGTGCCTTCCTGGACGAACACCGGCCAGATCAGGTCGTCGACGGAAAGCTTGTTTTCGGCAACGAGGCGGCGGGACCATTCCTCGCCGCGATTGCGGCGCAGGCGGGTCGTGGGGTAGCGGCCGAGGGTCGTGAAACGGGCAGTCATGGGCCGCCTTATGGCGCGAACCGGGAAAGGCCGCAATGCGGCTCCTTTGCCTCAGGAAAAGGCCTCCCGCGTGCTATCGAGAGGCCCCCAACAGGAGCCCTGCCATGGCCGCTTCCTCGTCCTCAGATCCCGTCGAGAGCCACTACGCCTCGCGCTCGCTTGTCGACACCGTGCTTGCCGCGGTCGATGCCGCGGGCCTGCCGCCTGGGCTGCTCAAGGCGAGCGATCTGGCGCCGCTCGACCAGTTCCATGTCCGTGGCCTTCAGGCGACGAAGGAACTCGCTGCCCTGGCAGGGATCGACTCGGGCTCGCGCGTTCTCGATGTCGGCTCCGGTGTCGGAGGTCCGGCGCGCCATCTGGCCGAATGGTTCGGGTGCGAGGTTGTCGGCATCGATCTCACCGAGGAGTATTGCCGGGTGGCGGAGGCACTGACCGTACGGGCCGGCCTTGCCGACAAGGTGACCTTCAAGGCCGCGAATGCACTCGCCCTGCCGTTCAAGAATGGCAGCTTCGACGTGGTTTGGACTCAGCATGTGGCGATGAACATCAAGGACCGGCCGCGCCTCTACGGCGAGATGCATCGGGTCCTGAAGCCGGGAGGCTGGCTGGCGCTCTACGACGCCATGGCGATCGACGGCAAGGAGCCGATCTATCCCGTGCCGTGGGCGCGCGATCCCTCGACCAGCTTCCTCGTGACCGCAGACGCGTTGCGCGCGGTACTGAATAAGACCGGCTTCGCCATCCGAACCTGGCGTGACGTCTCCGAGGAATCGAGGCAATGGTTTGCGGCGCAGAAACCGCCGGCGCAACCGCCAAAACTGGGCCTCCACCTGCTGATGGGCGCGGACTTCAGGATCATGGCTGGTAATTTCGGGCGGAACGTCGCCGAGGGACGCGTCGGCTTGCTGATGGCTGTGGCCGAGAAGAATTGATACGGTCCGATCGATGGATTTCACGCTCTCAGAAGACCAGCAGGCTTTCCGCGACACCGCCCGGCAGTTCGCGACGGATCGCATGCTGCCGAACGCCGCGCGGTGGGATGCGGAGAAGATCTTTCCGGACGAGGTGCTGCGCGAGGCGGCGGCGCTGGGGTTCGGAGGCATCTACGTGCGCGACGATGTCGGCGGCAGCGGTCTCAGCCGTTTCGACGCGGCGCTGATCATGGAGGAACTGTCGGCAGCCTGTCCCAGCACGGCGGCCTACATCTCGATCCACAACATGGCGGCGTGGATGATCGACGCCTTCGGCGACGAGGAGCAGCGCCAGCGCTTCCTGCCCAGGCTCTGCTCGATGGAACATTTCGCGAGCTACTGCCTCACCGAGCCGGGCGCCGGCTCCGATGCGGCGGCGCTGGCGACGCGCGCCGAACTGCAGGGCGACTACTACGTCCTGAACGGCAGCAAGGCCTTTATTTCCGGGGGCGGCCGCAGCGACATCTACGTCGTGATGCTGCGGACGGGAGGGGCGGGCGCAAGCGGCGTCTCGACCCTGGTGGTCGAGGCGGGGACGCCCGGCCTGTCGTTCGGCAAGCAGGAGAACAAGCTCGGCTGGAACAGCCAGCCGACGTCGGCGGTGATCTTCGAGAACTGCAAGGTGCCGGTCGCCAATCGGCTGGGGCCGGAAGGCCACGGCTTCAAGATCGCGATGATGGGGCTCGACGGCGGGCGCATCAACATCGGCGCCTGCTCGCTGGGCGGTGCGCGCGCCTGCCTGGAGACGGCGTCGCGGTACGTGCTGGAACGCAAGCAGTTCGGCAAGCCGCTGGCGGACTTCCAGGCGACGCAGTTCAAGCTCGCCGACATGGCGACCGAGCTCGACGCGGCCCGGCTGATGATCTGGCGTGCCGCCTCGCTGCTCGACCAGAAGTCACCCGAGGCCACACAGGCCGCCGCCATGGGCAAGCGCTTCGCCACCGACACGGGCTTCCGGGTGGTCAACGAAGCGCTGCAATTGCATGGCGGATACGGCTACTTGAAGGATTTCCCGCTGGAGCGCTATCTCCGCGACTTGCGCGTGCACCAGATCCTCGAAGGCACGAACGAGATCATGCGCGTGATCATTTCACGAAGGCTCTTGGTGGGTTAACGCCGCCGCCCGAATTTGGAGTTTGAATTGTCCGAAGCTGAAATCCTGTTCGATGTGAAGGACGGCCTGGGCGTCATGACGCTCAACCGCCCGAAGGTCCTCAACTCGCTGTCGCACGGCATCATCCTCGAGATGGAGCGCGTGATGCCGGAATGGGAGAAGGACCCGTCCATCAAGGCGGTGGTGCTACGCGGCGCAGGCGATCGCGCCTTCTCCGCCGGTGGCGACGTGGCCGGCCTCTATCGCGAGATGCGCGACAACCCCTCGGGTACGTTGCGGCGCGACTTCTTCCGCGACGAATACATCGTCAACCGTCGCATCTACCGCTACGCCAAGCCGTGGATCTCGCTGATCGACGGCATCAACATGGGCGGTGGCGTCGGCCTGTCCGCGCACGGTTCGCACTCGGTGGTGACGGAGAAGTATCTCTTCGCCATGCCGGAGACGACCATCGGCCTCTTCCCGGACGTTGGCGGCGGCTACTTCCTGACGCGTCTGCCGGGCGCGCTGGGCACCTTCCTCGCGCTGACCAGCTACCGCCTCAAGGCGGCGGACGCGGTGTGGGCGGGCATCGCCAATGCCTTCGTGCCGAGCGCCAAGATCGACGAGTTGCAGGCCGCACTCGGCGCGGCGGACCTTTCCGGTCCGCGGGCAAACGAGAAGGTCGATGCCGTCATCGCCCGCTTCCAGGCAGATGCCGGCGACCAGACTCTGCCGGCGCTGATGCCGGAGATCGATCGCTGCTTCTCGGCCGAGACGCTGCAGGAGATCGTCGAGAAGCTCAAGAAGTCGAACAGCGAATTTGCGCAGAAGCAACTCGCCGCGCTGATGAAGCTCTCTCCGCTTTCGATGGCGATCACGCTCGAGCAGATGAAGCGCTGCGCCAACCGGTCGTTCGAGGACACGATGACGATCGAATACCGCATCTCGCAGCGCTGCATGCAGAAGGGCCACGACTTCTTCGAAGGCGTGCGGGCGCTGCTGATCGACAAGGACCAGAAGCCGCAGTGGAATCCGCCGACGATCGACGGCGTCTCGCGGAGCCTTGTCGAGGAGCATTTCAGGCCGGTGTCGAACGACCTGTTCTTCGACTAAGGGCGGCAGCAAACCAAACGGAGGAAACCATGGCGAAGATCGCCTTCATCGGTCTCGGCAACATGGGCGGCCCGATGGCCGCCAACCTGGCCAGGGCGCAGCATCACGTGTCGGCGTTCGACCTGTCGGACGCCGCGGTCAATGCGGCGGTTGAGAAGGGCGCGCACAAGGCCGCTTCCGCGGCCGAGGCCGTGAAGGGTGCGGAGATCGTCGTCACCATGCTGCCGGCCGGCAAGCATGTCCGCGAGGTCTACGAGAAGGACGTCCTGCCGAACGTCGCCAAGGGCACGCTGCTGATCGACTGCTCTACCATCGACGTGGAGAGCGCGCGTCACGTGGCGGCGCTCGCCGAGAAGGCCGGTATGGACATGGTCGACGCGCCGGTCTCCGGTGGCGTCGGCGGTGCGACGGCGGGCACGCTCACCTTCATGGTGGGCGGCAGCGAGGCCTCGTTCGCCAAGGCGAAGCCGATCCTTGAGAAGATGGGCAAGAACATCGTCCTGGCCGGCACCAGCGGCGGCGGCCAGGCGGCCAAGATCTGCAACAACATGATCCTCGGCGTCTCGATGATCGCGGTCAGCGAGGCTTTTATGCTGGCCAAGCGCCTGGGACTCGACGCGCAGAAGCTGTTCGACGTGGCGTCCACCGCGTCGGGGCAGTGCTGGTCGCTCACCAACTACTGTCCGGTACCGGGTCCGGTGCCGGCCTCGCCGGCGAACCGCGACTACCAGCCGGGCTTCACGGCGGCGATGATGCTGAAGGACCTGATGCTGGCCCAGCAGGCCGCGAATGCCGCAGGCGCCAGCACGCCGCTCGGCGCCGAAGCCGCGCAGCTTTTCAGCCTGTTCGTGAATTCGGGCAACGGCGCCAAGGATTTCTCCGGAATCGTCAGGATGCTGGACGGCAAGTGAAATCCGTGTCGGGCAGTGCGTCGGCACTGCCCGGCACGACAGCCGGGGCCGGCGCCGCCGGACTACTGCTTGAGCGTCGAGATCGTCGTTCGGGGAATCGGAAGCTCAAACGGAGCCGCCTCCCGTCCCCGCAGCCCGAATACGTCGCCACGAGTCCGATCCACCGACACAACGTATAGAATGGCGGGATCGAAGCAGCGCGTCGTGACCCGCCCGACGATCGCCCTTCCGCTGGAATCGATGTCGGTGAAAGACATGCAGATGAAGAACGAGGCTTTCGGTGCTGTCGGCGGGGTTCGCTGCACGACGCTCCATGTGGCCGTTTCCACGAACTTCTTGCCGCTGCTCCAGGTGTAGACCACATGGTCCGGCGAGAAGAAGAATACCTCATTGCCGATCCCCGGCCGGTTGCGCAGATAGGTCATGTCCGTGATCTGCGCTGCGATTTCGTCGGCGGACCATTTCCGGGCATCGCTCGCCACCGTATCGCTTAAGGTGACGTATTCGGTGCGGGTAGTGACGGGGGTGGGCAGCGGGTTCGGCTGCTGGGCGGATGGGCCAGCCTGATCACCAGTGCAGCCGGCCAGCGATATCACCAACGCCGAGAACCCAATGCTGATGGCTGCTTTCAGGCGGCTTCCTTGTCTTGTCACTATCGACTTCCCCCGTGAGTTGTGACCGTGACACTAGGTGCGACGTGGCGAGGCTGTCCACCGCAGTTCGCATTATTCCATTGAGCGGAGCCAGGCGGCGAAATTGCTCTGCTAAGTGGGCGCGATCCGCTTTACTGTTGCTCCCGCTCTGTCCATTCGGGAATTCCCATGATCACGCTCTATGATCTCGCTTTCGACGCGGACCGGCGGCCCAGCCCGTTCTGCTGGCGCGCCAAGTTCTCCCTGGCTCACAAGGGCCTCGATTACACCGATGTCCCGATGGGCTTCACGGAGAAGGACAAGATCGCCTTCGCCGATTCCAAGACCGTGCCGGTCCTCAAGGATGGCGAGAAGCCGGTGAAGGACAGCTGGGCGATCGCCGTCTACCTCGACGACATGTACCCGGAGAAGCTGCTGCTCAAGAGCGAGATGGGCCGTTCCTACGCGCGCTTCATCAATGGCTGGGCCGATACCGTCATCAATGCCGCGCTCTTTCCGCTGATCGTTGGCGATCTCTATGACCGCGTGCGGCCGGAGGACAAGCCCTATTTCGCCGAGTCCAGGGGCTCACGGCTCGGCACGCAGGATTTCACCTCGTTCCAGGCCAAGGCGCGGGAGAAGGGGCTCGCGACGTTCCGCACCGCCCTCGAGCCCGCGCGCCGGGCCTTGCGCGAGCAGAAGTTCCTGTCGGGTGCCGAGGCCGCCTATCCGGACTATATCCTCGCCGGCACCTTCATGTGGCCGCGCACGATCAGCCCGCTCGAACTGCTCGACAAGGACGATCCGGTCTACGCCTGGCGCGAGCGCATGCTCGACCTGTTCGACGGCATGGCCCGCAAGGCGAAGACCGCGTAGATGCCCGATACCAAACCCTTCGATCCGGCGGAGCACCGCTTCGGCCCGGCGCACTGGTTCGAGGACCTGACGGTCGGCCAGAAGTTCTACATCAACTCGCGGACGCAGACCGAGGCGCTGTTCTCGGCGTTCCAGCTCGCGAGCGGTGACAACCATCCGATCCATTACGATCGGGAATACTGCAAGGCGCTGGGGCACCGTGACATGCTGGCCCACGGGCTGCAGGTCGCGATTCAGGGCGCGGCGGGCGGCGGCATCTTTCCGCATTTCGTCGGCGAATCGCTGGTCGGCTTCCTGGAGCAGTCCTCGCGCTTTCTGAAGCCGGTCTATGTCGGCGACACGCTCTATCCGATGCTGGAAGTGACAGAACTGAAGGCCGGCCGTACCACGGGCGTCGCCGTCCTGAAGCTCACGATCCACAACCAGAAGGGCGAACTGGTATGCGATGGTGAGCACAAGTATCTTGTGAGGAAGAGGCCGCATTAGACGGCAGGAGGAGAGAGTATGATCGGCGTTATCGCAAAACTGACCATCAAGCCCGGCACCAATGCCGACTTCGAGGCGACCATGAAGGCCCTGCAGGCCAAGGTCCATGCCGACGAGCCGGGCAACAAGCTCTATGCGCTGCACAAGACGGGCGACGTTAACGTCTATGTCATGCTGGAGCGGTATCAGGATCAGGCAGCGCTCGAGGCCCATCGGGCCGCGCCGCACTTCAAGGAACTCGGCCGCAAACTCGGCGACTATCTCGCCGGCCGCCCCGATGTCCAGGTTATGGAAGAAGTCTGAACGACGAGCGGGGCGAGGTCAGCGTATGGAAGGCTTTATCCGTCGCCACACCAAGCCCGGCACCGCGCCCGGCACGCTGGCCGGTCGCGCACCCGTTCCGGACGAAGCCCTCGACTTCACGCTCGTCGAGTACACGCCGGACGAGGTCGAGGTTCTGCATGGGGTGGAGGTGGACCAGTGCCGCTTCCATCTCGGTACGCCTGGGCATACGTGGATCGACGTCGGTGGCAGGCCTAGCTCGGAAATGCTGCGCAGCCTCGGCATGGCATTCAATCTCCACCCGCTGGCCCTGGAAGACGTGTTCCACGCCAACCAGCGCAGCAAGCTCGACCTCTACGAGGGGCAGGGCTTCCTCGTCCTGAACGATCCTGTCTACGAGGACTGCACGCTGAAGGGCCGTCAGGTCAGCATCTTCTTCGGCGACAACTACGTCATCTCGTTCCACGATCTGAAGGCGGACATCTTCAAACCGGTGCGCGACCGTATACAGACGGCGGGATCCCGGCTCCGCACCTTCGGCATCGACTATCTCGTCTATGCGCTGATCGATCTCGTGGTCGACCGCAAGTTCCCGCTGATCGAGGCGCTCTCGACCCATCTCGAGGAACTGGAGGAGGAGGCGCTAGACCACCCCACCAAGGACACGCTGGCGCATATCCATCAGGCGCGGCGCGCGCTCGTATCGTTTCATCGGATCCAGTGGGCCGAGCGCGAGACCGTGCTGGCGGTGATGCGCCCCGACGTGCCGTTCATCATGCCGGAGACGCGCACCTACCTGCGCGACTGCTTCGATCACGCCGTGGCCGTGCTCGAACTGGTCGAGAGCTACCGTGAAATGGCGAACGGCCTGATGGAAGTCTACCTCATGGACTCGTCCAACCGGATGTCCGAGGTGATGAAGACCATGGCGGTCATCACCGTCTTCTTCATGCCGCTCAGTTTCCTCGCCGGCATCTACGGCATGAATTTCGACCGTGATTCAGGCAACATGCCGGAACTCGGATGGAAGTACGGATATGACTTCTTCTGGGTGATGGTCGTCGTCATCGTGGCTTCCATTTTCCTGTGGTTGAAGCGCAAGCGCTGGATTTGAGGTCGCCATGGCCCATCGGATCTTCGGCTCGGAACTGTCACCCTATTCGGTGAAGGTCAGATCCTTCTTTCGCTACAAGGGCATCGACCATGAGTGGATCCCGCGCTCGCCGGCGGTCCAGTCGGAATTTCAGAAATACGCCAAGCTGCCGCTGGTCCCGCTGGTCGTGACGCCGGAAGGCGAGGGCATCCAGGATTCGACGCCGATCCTCGAACGGTTCGAGGCATCGCATCCCGAACCCTCCATCATTCCGGACGACCCCACGCTCGCCTTCGTCTCCGCGCTTCTCGAGGAGTATGGCGACGAGTGGGGCAACAAATGGATGTTCCACTATCGCTGGCGCTACCAGCCGGACGTGTGGTCGACGGCGGAACGCATCGCGCTTCAGATGATGGGGGCGCAGGGCCCGCTTGCGGTTGCACAGGCACGCGCGGCAGTGGCCGAGCGCATGACGGGACGGCTGGGTTTCGTCGGCTCGAATACGGCCACGGAGCCGGTCATCGAAGCCTCTTTCGCGAAGGCGCTGGGCCTGATCGAGGCGCACCTCGCGTCACGCCCCTACCTGCTGGGCGGCCGCCCCGCGATGGGCGATTTTGGCCTGTGGGGCCAGCTCTACGAGGCCGCGACTGATCCGACACCGGGCGCGCTCATGCGGGCCTCGGCGCCGAACGTGATGCGCTGGGTCCAGCGGATGCTCTCGCCTCGGGAGGAGGGCGGCTTCGAGACGCTCGCCGCGCTTGCACCGACGCTCGAACCGCTCCTCTCCCAGGAGGTGGGCGCGCTGTTCCTGCCCTGGTCGGCGGCTAACGCCGCTGCGATCGGGCGCGGAGACAAGAGCTTCACTGTAAACCTTGGCGACGTGTCGTGGGCGCAGGAGCCGCAGAAGTACCATGCGCGCTCCCTGGCGGAGATCCGCGCGAAGTTCGCCGCAGCCAGAGGCGCGAGCGGGCTGGAAGCGCTGCTGGCAAAGACGGGCTGCCTCCAGATCCTCGCCGCCTAGCGAAGCGACGTCAGGATAAGCGTCAGCCCCGACAGGCAGAGCAGGACGAGCAGGATACGCCGAAACTGCGCATCGTTGACGCGGCCGTAGAGCGCCAGGCCGATCCTCGCGCCGATCAGTGTCGTGGGTACGGTGATCGCCGCCCAGAGCAGGAACGCCGTGTCGAGGAAGCCAGCGATGCCGGCTGAGACGAGGGCGAGGAACAGAACGCTCATGTTGAAGGGTTGGTTGACGCCGCGCTGCTCGTCCTTGCCGAAGCCGCGAAGCTGGGCCCAGATCGCCGGCGCCGGGCCGCTGAGGCTCGCCATGCCGCCCAGCACGCCGCCGACCAGGCCCACTGCGGCGTCGGCCGCTCGACCGCCGCGCGTGATGACGGGCGGGCGTCGCACTATGGCCATCCAGGCGCTGTAGACGATCAGCAGGATGCCGACGCCGACCTTGAGCGGCTCGGGCTTCAAATGATGAAGAAGGAGTGTACCCATCGGCACGCCGACGACGCCCGCCGTCAGCATCGGCCACAGGCGCTGCCAGCGCACGCCGCTCCAGATGCGGGGCAGGGATTGGATGTGGCCGGCGACGCCGCAGAGGGCGGTTAGGGGCGCGGCCGTGAGGGGCGACATGGCCTGCAGCCAGAAGCCCAGCGCCACCAGAGCATAGCCGGTGCCGCTCAAACCGTTGACGAAGCCAGCGGCCAGCGCCCCGGCGACGACGATCGCGATGTCGCCGGGGGGAGGCAGCGTCACGGTCTCTTAGGCTCCGGCGCTGAACGCCTGCATGCCGGTGATGGCACGGCCGAGGATCAGCGCATGGACGTCGTGCGTGCCCTCGTAGGTGTTCACCGCCTCGAGGTTCATGGCGTGACGGATCACGTGATACTCGTCCGAAACGCCGTTGCCGCCGTGCATGTCGCGGGCGACGCGGGCGATGTCGAGAGCCTTGCCGCAATTGTTGCGCTTGATGAGCGAGATCATCTCCGGCTGCGCATGGCCCTTGTCCTTCAGACGGCCGACCCGCAGGCAGGCCTGGAGGCCGAGCGCGATCTCGGTCTGCATGTCGGCGAGCTTCTTCTGGATCAGCTGCGTGGCAGCCAGCGGCCTGCCGAACTGCTTGCGCTCCATCGTGTAGTTGCGCGCCTGCTTCCAGCAGAACTCGGCGGCGCCCATGGCACCCCAGGCGATGCCGTAGCGGGCGTTGTTCAGGCAGCCGAACGGGCCGCCGAGGCCGGCGACGTTGGGCATCATGTTCTCGACCGGCACGAAGACGTCTTCCAGCATGATGGCGCCCGTCACCGAGGCGCGCAGGCTGAACTTGCCCTCGATCTTCGGCGTCTCGATTCCCTTCCAGCCACGCTCCAGGATGAAGCCGCGGATCGCGCCGCCGTCGAGCTTGGCCCAGATGACCAGCACGTCGGCGATCGGCGAGTTGGTGATCCACATCTTGGAACCCGAGAGGCTGAAGCCACCGGGGACGGTCGTGGCGCGGGTCTTCATGCCGCCGGGATCGGAGCCGTGGTCGGGCTCGGTGAGGCCGAAGCAGCCGACCCATTCGCCGGTGGCCAGCTTGGGCAGGTACTTCATGCGCTGCTCTTCGCTGCCGTACGCGTAGATCGGATGCATGACCAGCGAGGACTGGACGCTCATCGCCGAGCGGTAGCCCGAGTCGACACGCTCGACCTCGCGGGCGACCAGGCCATAGGTCGTGTAGTTGGCGCCGGCGCAGCCGTACTTCTCGGGGAGGGTCGAGCCCAGCAGGCCGAGCGCGCCGAACTCGTTCATGATCTCGCGATCGAACTTCTCGTTGCGGTTCGCCAGCAGGACGCGCGACATCAGCTTGTCCTGGCAATAGTCGCGGGCGACGTCGCGGATCGCGATTTCTTCCTCGGTGAGCTGGTCGTCGAGGAAGAACGGATCCTCCCAGTCGAAGGGCCTGGCGTCTGCGCTGATGCCCTTGGCGGCGCTCTTGATCGGGGTGGCGGCGTTGGCCATGTCTGCTCCTGGCTATTTCGCCCGCGTCTTATCAGGCAGGGCGCGCCGCGCCAACGGCCTAAAGCGCCGTCCCCATGCTGGTCTTGCCGGTAAGTGCCCGGAAAAGCTCGAGGTTGAGCTTGCCGAAGGCTTCCGTGGCCCGCAGTTCCACGGTGCGCGGGCGAGGCAGGTCGATCGCCAAGTCTGCCGCTATGCGGCCCGGGCGAGCCGACATCACGATGACTCGGTCCGACAGGAACACCGCTTCCGGGATGGAGTGGGTGACGAAGAGCACCGTCTTGCGGGCCTCGCGGGCGAGGTCCTTCTCGCCCCAGATGCGCAGCAGTTCGAGGGCCATGTCGTCCCGGGTCATGGCGTCCAGCGCACCGAACGGCTCATCCATCAGCAGGAGAGGGGGATCGAGCAGCAGGGCGCGGCAGAGCGCGGCACGCTGCTGCATGCCGCCGGAAAGTTCACGGGGCAACTTGGGGCCGAAGCCCGCGAGGCCGGCCATCTCCAGGAGCTGCTCGGCGCGGGGACGCAACTTCGCCGGATCCTTGCCGGCGAGCTCGGCCGGCAGCAGCACGTTCTCGAGGATGGAACGCCACTTCAGCAGGATCGGGGCCTGGAAGACCATGCCGATATCGGGAATCGGCTGCGTTACCCGGCGGCCGGCCACCGTGATCGTGCCGCGCGTGGCGGGCCGCAGCCCGGCCACGATGCGCAGCAGGGTCGACTTCCCGCAGCCGCTCGGACCGACCAGCGAGACGAACTCGCCGGCCCCGATCGATGCGGAGATGCCGGCGAGCGCCTCGACGGGGCCGCTCGCCGCCTGATACGTCATGCCGACCTCTTGGAGGTCGATCAGTCCCTTTGTCACGCGACGCAACTGCCTTATCAGTTCGGCATGGCGACCTTGGTGAAGAACTCGGTCGAGTAGACGTCCTTGCACTCGACCTTCTTCGGCAGCCCCATGTAGGTGTTCACCAGATCGACCGAGTCGCACATCTTCTTCTCGTCGATCCAGCCGATGCCGTTTTTGGCGTAACGGTCGGTCTTCATCAGCCCGAGGCCGATCAGCATGTTCGGCGTCATGACCTCGACGTCCACCTCGGGCACGCGCTTCTTCAGGATCTCCATCGCGGCCTTCGGATCGGCCATGACATCCCGCCAGCCCATGTAGGAGGCTTCGAGGAAGTCCTTCAGGGCCTTCGGCTTGTCCTTCATGGTCTTGGCGCTGGCGATGATCGACATCGAGTACATGTCGAAGCCGAAATCGGCCCACGGCATCATCACGACGTTGCCCTTGCCGGCAGCCTTCTCGTAGAGCGGCAGGCCGGTGCTGTAGTCGCCGACACCGTCTACGCGCTTCTCCGCGACGGCGGCAATCTTGGCGGCGGGCTCGATGTTCACCCAGGAGACCTTGGACGGGTCGATGCCGTTCACCTTGGCGAAGGCCGGGAACATCTGGCGCTGCGAATCGCCCGGAGGCGCCGCGAGCGTCTTGCCTTCCAGGTCCTTAGGCTTGGCGAGCGGCTTCTCCTTGAGGCTGAAGATGTTGAGCGGGGTCTTGTCGAACACCATGCCGACCGTCTTGACGGTCGTGCCGCGGCCGACCGAGGCGATCACCACGGCGGCGTCGGCGAGGCCCGCGTCGGCGCGGCCGGTGTCGACCTTGGCGATCGAATCGCCCGAGCCCTTGGAGTTCTCGAGCGTCACGTCGAGGCCCTTGGCCTTGTAGTAACCCTTGTCGAGCGCGACCCAGTAGGCGGCATGGTCGCCGACGGCGAACCAGTTGAGCGCGAAGGTGAACTTCTCCTGCGCCGAGGCGGCGCCGGAGGTGGCCAGCAGCGCGGCCAGAGCGAGCGATAGTGTCCTAGTCATCACGGTCTCCCTTTTTCCCTTCCCCGAACTCAGTCGACGCCCTCGGCCCACGGGGCCCAGAGATGCGCCAGCAATACGACGGCGCCGTAGAGCACGAGGCCCACGACGGAAATCCAGACCAGGGCCGCGAACGCCACGGAGGTGTTCATGCTGCTCTGCGTGGTGACGATCACGTACCCCAGGCCCCGCTGGGAGGCGACGAATTCGCCGACGATGGCGCCCACCACGGCGGCGGTCGCGGTGATCTTGAGCGCGCTCAGTATGTAGGGCAGCGCGTTGGGAATGCGGATCTTGACGAAGATCTTCCATTTCGGCGCGTTGAAGACCCGGCCGAGGTCGAGCATGTCCGGCTCGACCTGGGAGAGGCCGACGGCGGTGTTGATCACCACCGGGAAGAAGCCGATCAGCGCCCCCATCAGCATGTTGGGGAAGATGCCGTAGCCCATCCAGATCAGGAACAGCGGCGCGATCGCCACCTTCGGCAGCGTGTTCACGAAGACGAGGAACGGCACGAGGGCGTTTGCGAGGACGGGCGACCAGGCAATGGCGACGCCCAGTGCGACGCCGACCACGGCGGCCATCAGGAAGGCGCCGATGATCTCCAGCGTGGTCGTCCAGAGATGGCCGGCCCAGGCCGTGTCGCCGTGCCAGAGCGCATTCCAGACCGAGAGCGGGGCGGGAAGCAGATATTCGCGGATGTTGCCGAAGGTGACGGCGGCCTGCCAACTCGCGAGCAGGAAAGCGAAGAGGAGGAGAGTCGGCCAGTACTGCCGGCTGATTGCGCCGAATTTCTTCATGCGCGCGGTGCGATGAACCTGTTCACCGCTTTCGTCCCGCTGATATCATGTGACCCCATGTGATGAGACTGGCGAACGCGCATTTGCCCGTCAAGGCGAGGTTCGTCCGTGAAGCTTTCCCTCTGCAACGAAGTCATCCGCGAACTCCCGTTCGAGCGCCAGTGCGGGCTGGCCGCGGCGCTCGGCTACAAGGGACTCGAAGTCGCCCCCTTTACGCTGGGCGACGATGCATGGCGGATGCCAGCCGCGCGGCGCGCCGAGGTCCGGCGGGCCTGCACCGATTCCGGCCTGGAAGTGAGCGGCCTGCACTGGCTGCTGGCGGCGCCGGCGGGATTGTCGATCGCGTCGGCGGATCGCGTGGTCTGGCAGCGCAGCCTCGACGTCATGCTGGCCTCCGTCGAGCTTTGCGCGGAACTGGGTGGCGCTTATCTCGTCCACGGTTCTCCGGGGCAGCGTCGCGTCGCCGCTCCCGATGATGCCAGGCGGGTGGAGGAAGCCTGGGCCGCCGCCGCCGCAGCTTCGGAGAAGGCCGGCGTCGTCTATTGCCTCGAACCGCTCGCGCGGCCGGATTGCAACTTCATCAATACGCTGTCGGAGGCGGAAGCCGTCGTCCGGCGGATCGGCAGCCCGGCCTTCCGGCTGATGGTCGACACCCTGGCCTCCGGCCTCGAGGAGAAGGAACCGGTCGCCGACGTCCTCCGCCGCTGGATGCCGACCGGACTCATGGCCCACATCCAGTTCAACGACCGCAACAAGCGCGGACCGGGCGAGGGCGACGACAGGTTCGCGCCCGTCGTCCGGGCGCTGCGCGACACCGGTTACGAGGGCTGGGTCGCCATGGAGCCATTCGTCTACGAGCCCGACGGGCCGACGTGCGCGGCGCGCATGATCGGCTATGTACAGGGACTGCTGGAGCAAACCGCATGAAAGTGAAAGTGGAGGCGGTCGACCGCTTCGAACGCGACCATCGCCTGCGCCTGCCGTTCCGCTTCGGCGTCATCACGGTGACACAGGGCATCCAGGCGATCATCCGCGTTCGCCTCAAGCTGGAGGACGGCCGCACCAGCGAGGGCGTCGCCGCCGAGGCGCTGGGCGCAAAATGGTTCGAGAAGAGCCCGGAATTCTCCGACGCCCAGAACCTCGACCAACTTCGCCAGGCGCTGCAACTCGCCATCGACCACTACATGACGCGCGGCTTCGACACGCCATTCGGCCTTTATGCCAGCAGCTATCGCCAGCAGATCGCGCGGGGTGCCGAACTGGGACTGAACCCGCTGGTCGCGTCATATGGACCTGCGCTGCTCGACCGCGCGATCATCGACGCGCTGGGCAAGGCGACGGGGCAGTCCTTTGCCCAGATGATCGCGGTCAACGTGCCGGGCATCGCCGCGACCGATCTGACGCCGGATATCGAGGCAGGCCATCTCGCGGGTTTCCTCGCGGGCCTGAAGCCGCGACCCTCTATCGACTTGCGCCATACGGTGGGCCTGGTCGATCCGCTGACGATGGCGGAGCGGCCTGTGTCGGAGCGCGTGAACGACGGGCTGCCGGAAACGCTGGAAGAGGTCGTCTCCTACTATCGCGGGCGCTACTACAAGCTGAAGGTCGGCGGCGACATCAAGGCCGATCTCGACCGGCTGACGCGCATCGCCTCGGTGCTGGATGCGGCAGCCGGCGACTACAAGGTCACGTTCGACGGCAACGAACAGTACGACGATGTCGACGGCATCGTCGAGCTGTGGCGCAAGGTCGAGGAGACGCCGGCGCTGGCGAAGATGGTGAAGGCGACCCTGTTCATCGAGCAGCCGATCAAGCGCCAGGCAGCGCTCAGCCGTCCGGTGACGGCGCTGGCCAAGTACCGCCCCGTCATCATCGACGAATCCGACGGCGAACTGTCGACGTTCCCCGAGGCGCTGAAGCTCGGCTATGCCGGCGTTTCGAGCAAGAACTGCAAGGGCTTCTACAAGTCGATCCTGAACGCCGCGCGCGTCGCCAAGCTTGGCCGGGGCCATTTCATGTCGGCCGAGGACCTGACGACGCAGCCCGGTGTCAGCGTCCAGCAGGATCTCGCGCTGGTCTCGTTGCTGGGCCTCACCCATGTCGAGCGCAACGCCCACCACTTCATCGACGGCATGTCGTCGGCCTCGGACGCCGAGCAGAACGCTTTCGTGGCGGCGCATCCCGATCTCTACGAGCGGCAGCCCGGCAAGCCGGCGCGCCTCAAGGTCCGCGACGGCGCGCTTGGCTTGGGTTCGCTGGGCTGTCCGGGCTTCGCCGTTGGCGTCGATCTCGATTTTGCGGCCCTGCGATCGATGCCTGCCGCATCGCGCGGGCGGCTGACACCGGCCCATCCTGGAGGCAAGAAATGAGCGCCAATCTTCCGGCCCGCTTCGAGAGCGTCGAAGCCGTCGAGGATTTCATGACCGCGCCGTCGGCCGAACTGGTGGCCGATCTGGCCGCGACGCCGGGCGACATCCTGGTGCTGGGCGTCGGCGGCAAGATGGGGCCGACCCTGGCGCGCATGGCCAAGCGTGCCGCACCGGCCAAGAGGGTCATGGGCGTGGCGCGCTTCAGCGAACCCGGCGTGAAGGAGGCGCTGGAGAAGGCCGGCGTCGAGCCGATATCGGCCGACCTGCTGGACCGCGCGGCGCTGGAGAAGCTGCCGAAGGCCGCCAACGTCGTGTTCATGGCCGGACGCAAGTTCGGCGCGACCGGCGACGTGCCGCTCACCTGGGCCATGAACGTGCAGGTCCCGGCCATGGTCGCGGAAGTCTTCAAGGAAGCGCGCATCGTCGCCTTCTCGACGGGCTGTGTTTACCCGTTCGTGCCGGTCGACAGCGGCGGCTCGACCGAAGAGATGCCGCCGGTGCCGCCGTCCGGCGACTACGCGAATTCCTGCGTCGGGCGTGAGCGCATGTTCGAGTATTTCTCGGCGCGCCACGGCACGCCGGGCCGCCTGTTCCGTCTCAACTACGCGATCGACATGCGCTACGGCGTGCTGCACGACGTCGGCCGCAAGGTGCGCGATGGCGAGCCGATCGACCTGTCGATGGGCCATGTGAACGTGATCTGGCAGGGCGATGCGAACTCGGTGGCCCTTCGTTGCCTCGCGCGCGCCACGACACCCACGACACCGATCAACGTCACAGGCCTGGAGACCATCGAGATCCGCAGGCTGGCCGCCGAGTTCGGCAAGTTTTTGGGCAAGACCCCGACACTCACCGGCAAGGAAGCGCCGACGGGCTGGCTGAACAATGCAAGCCGCATGGAGAAGGAGTTCGGCGCTCCCAGCGTGCCGCTCTCGAAGATGATCGAGTGGACCACCGACTGGCTGGAGCGCGACATGGCCACCCTGAACAAGCCCACGCACTACGAGGTGCGCGATGGCAAATACTGAGCCGCTCGATGTCCGGCCGATCGAACCGGAACAGAGCGACGCTGTGTGGCCGCTGTCGATCGAGGCCGGCTGGAACCAGAACGTCGCCGACTGGCGATTCATGCTCGGCGCTGGCCGTGGCTTCGGCTGCACGGTGCCGGACGGAACCTGGCAAGCGAGTTCGCTGATCCTGCCACTCGGCCAGAAGCTCGCCTGGATCAGCATGGTGCTCGTGACGAAGGACCGTCGTCGTGGTGGCGTCGGCACCAGCCTGCTGAAGCGCTGCATCGAGGAAGTGCGCTCGGCCGACGCGGTCGCCGGTCTCGATGCGACGGAGCAGGGGCGGCCGATTTATCTGCCCCTCGGCTTTCGTGACCTCTACCCGATAGCCCGCTGGCACTTCGACGGCGTGAAGCTCGACGTGGTCGTGCCGCCGAGCGGTATCAAGATCCGGCCGATCACGCCGGCCGACCTGCCGCGGCTGGCCATCTACGACCGGCCTTTGACCGGCATGGAGCGGCCATCGATCCTCATGCACCTGGCCCTGCGCCAGCCTGACCGGGCGTGGCTGGCCGAGGATGTGGGCGGGAAGATTGCCGGTTATGTGCTGGGCCGTGAGGGCCGGGTGGCGACGTCCCTCGGACCGGTGGTTGCCGACCGCGAGCCGATCGCCCTGGCGCTGATTTCCCGGTCGGCGGCCGCGGCGCCCGGGCCGTTCATCATCGACGTACCGGCGGTCCACGACGCCGTCCGCGCCTGGCTGCAGCGGCAGGGCGCGACCTCTCCGCGGGGCTATATGCGGATGACCCTCGGGATGGCCAAGGGTCTGGACGATCCCTCGCATGTCTTTGCCCTCGCAGGGCCGGAACTGGGCTAGGATTGCGACATGAGCACCGACAAGGCCCTCCACTGGCGCGATCTTCCGGCGCCCGTCCTCTCCCTGCTGCGGCAGGGCACCGTCATCCCCGCGCATCCGCTGGCGCTGGATAGCGAGCGGAACTTCGACAAGCAGTCGCAGCGCGCCTTGAGTCGCTACTACCTCGACGCCGGCTCGGGCGGCCTCGCCGTCGGCGTCCACTCCACGCAATTCGCCATCCGCGAGGTCGGCCTCTATCGCCCGGTCCTGGAACTCGCCATCGAGACGGCGCGTGACTGGACGGACCGGCCGCTGGTCATGATCGCGGGCGCGGTCGGCAAAACCACCCAGGCGGTCGAGGAGGCGCGCACGGCGCGATCACTCGGCTACCACGCGGTGCTGCTGTCGCTGGCGGCGCTGAAAGGTGCCAGCGAGGACGAGCTGATCGAGCATTGCTCCTCGGTCGCCAGGGAGATGCCGCTGATCGGCTTCTACCTGCAGACGGCGGTGGGCGGCATCAGGCTGTCGCGCGAATTCTGGGCGCGATTCGCGGCCATCGACAATGTCGTTGCGATCAAGGTGGCACCCTTCAATCGCTACCGCACCCTGGACGTCTGCTTCGGCATCGCCGCCGCGCACGCCGAGGATCGCATCACGCTCTACACCGGCAACGACGACCACATCGTTGCCGACCTCGTCACACCGATGGCCGTGCGCACCGGCAACCGCGAGGTGACCCTGCGCTTCCAGGGCGGGCTGCTGGGACACTGGAGCGTGTGGACGCGCGGCGCGGTGAAGATGCTGGAACGGCTGAAGCTCTCGGTTTCGAACGGCGCGATTCCGGCGGAAATACTGGCGCTCGATTCCTTCGTGACCGACTGCAACAGCGTCGTGTTCGACGTCGACCACGATTTCGCCGGCTGCATCCCGGGCTGCCATGAGATTCTGCGGCGGCAGGGGTTGCTGAAGTCGATCGAATGCCTCGATCCGCACGAGAAGCTGAGCCCGGGCCAGAGCGCGGGTATCGACCGTCTTTATGCGACCTACCCCGAGCTGCATGACGACGCCTTCGTGGCGGCGAACCTCGAGCGCTGGCGGAACTGAGGCGTTGGAAGACCTGTTCGAGGCGCATGACGCACTCGCCGTCGCCGAGCTGATCCGTGGCCGCAGGATCGGTGCGCGCGAAGTGCTCGATGCGAGCCTGGAGCGATTGCAGGCCGTCAACGGCAAGCTGAACGCGATCACCGACTTCTACGAGGGGGACCTGCTGGAGAAGTCGATCGCGGCGGCGGGCGACGGGCCGTTCCAGGGCATTCCTTTCGTCGTGAAGCAGCTCATGGCCGATTGTGCCGGCACGCCGACCACGGTCGGCTCACGATTCTTCGCGAAGGAGCCGGTGGCCGCGCACGACAGCGCCGCCGTGGCGCGCATGCGCAGCGCCGGACTCGTGATCGTGGGCCGCAGTAATACCAGCGAGTTCGGTCTGGCGCCGACGACGGAGCCGGCCTTCGGTGGCGCGACGGTCAATCCGTGGCGCGCAGACTTGTCGCCGGGTGGTTCTTCCGGCGGCTCGGCGGCGGTCGTCGCGGCACGGGCGCTGCCGATGGCGCACGCGACCGACGGCGGTGGTTCGATCCGGATCCCGGCCGCCCTGTGCGGCCTGTTCGGCCTGAAGCCGTCGCGCGGACGGATCAGCCTGGCGCCGATTGGAGAGACACTGGCGGGAGCAGGCGCCCAGCTCTGCGTCTCGATCTCCGTGCGCGACAGCGCGGCGCTGCTCGATGCGCTGGCGGGCGGCGAGCCCGGCGATCCCTATCGCGCGCCTGCGGCCGACAGCTCCTTCCTCGAAGCGACCAGGCGCATGCCGGGCAAACTCCGGGTCGCCTTCCTGCGCAAGCCGGTCGGTTGGGAATCGATGGACCCGGTGTTGGTCGCGGCCGTCGAACGCACGGCCAAGAGGCTGGAAGCACTTGGTCATCATGTCGAGGAAGCGGCGCCCGACTACGACGCGACGGCGACCGGCAAGGCGTTCGGCACGGTGATGTGCGCCAATACCTTCACCAACATCCAGGTGCGGGCCAACGGCCGCGTCCCGGGTCCCGGCGACCTCGAACCGGTGACGCGGCTCTACGCGGAGCAGGGCGGCAGGATCGGTGCCCACGACTATATCCGCGCCGTGCAGACCTTCCATCGCACGGGCCGGCAACTCGGCGCCTTCTTCGAGAGATTCGATATTCTCCTTTCTCCGACGATCGCACGCGCATCGCTGCCGCTCGGCACGGTGCGGATGGACGGCAGCCTGGAGAAGTACGAGGAGGGGCTGGCGCCGATGGTGCCGTTCACCGCCGTCTGCAATGCGACAGGCGTGCCGGCCATGTCGGTGCCTCTGGAATGGACGGACGACGGCCTGCCCATCGGCATGCATTTCGTCGCCCGCTACGGCGACGAAGCCACCTTGTTGTCGCTGGCGGCGCAGCTCGAGCGGGCGCATCCGTGGCGGGATCGGCGGCCTTCCGGAGGGAAGTGATGTGACGGGTAATGTCTGGCGCATCGTGGTCGCGGGTTTCATCGCCGGCGGGTTGAGCGTTCTGGTGTTCCATCAGCTCGGCTTCCATTTCGCCGCCGAGCTCGGCTATGGCCGCTCCAGTCTCTACAGCATGCGGCCGGTGCCGCCCTGGGGCGTGCCGACGATCGTCTCGCAGGCATTCTGGGGTGGCCTCTGGGGTATTCTGGCTGCGTTCGTCGTCACTCGATTGCCGGGTGCCTTGAACGGTGCATTGGGCTGGATCCTGTTCTCGATCACGCTGGTGCTGGCGGTGAACTGGTTCGTCGTGCTTCCGATCAAGGGCGCGCCGATGGGCGGCGGCTGGCGCCTGCCGGGCGTTGCCGTGGTGCCGATCGTCTATGGGCTCTGGGGCTTCGGCATGTGGCTCTTCTATACGCTCGCGCGAAAGCTGATGAAGTAGGGTGGAGGCAGGCAAATGAGGATCGTCGACTCGCAGGTCCATATCTGGGGGCCGAACACGCCGGAGCGGCCGTGGCCGGCGCGTGCCGAGCCGCATCGTGATCCGCTCGGCAAGGACGAGCTGCTGGCCGAAATGGACAAGGCCGGTGTCGACGGCGTGATCGTCGTTCCGCCGTCTTGGGAAGGCGACCGCAACGATCTCGCCAACGAGGCAGCGCGGGCGCATCCGACGCGGTTTGCGACCATGGGCCGGTTCGATCCCGAGGCGCCCGGCGCGACCGGCCAGCTTGCCGACTGGAAGAAGCAGCCCGGCATGCTGGGCGTGCGCTTCACTTTCCATACCGAGGTGCTGCGCCAGCCGCTGCTAGACGGCCGCTTCGACTGGGTGTGGGGCGAGCTGGAGAAGCACGGCATCCCGGCGATGGTGCTGTTCCATCACGAATACATGCACCTGGCCGACCGGGTCGCCGAGCGTTATCCCGGCCTGCGGCTGGTGCTCGACCATCTCGGCCTGAAGAGCGGCAAAGGCGTCACCGAGGCTACCAACTTCGCGACCCTGGACAACGTGCTGTCGCTCGCAAAGCGGCCCAACGTGGCCGCGAAGGTCTCGGCCATGCCGTGCTACGCCGACGACAAGACCTATCCCTTCAAGTCGGTGCATCCGCAGATCCGGCGCGTGTTCGACGCCTTTGGCCCCAAGCGCACCTTCTGGGGGACGGATCTGTCGCGCCTGCCCGGCAGCTACCGCCAGGGTTTGACCATGTTCACGGAAGAGATGCCTTGGCTGAAGGGCAGTGACCTAGAGGACGTCATGGGCCGTGGGGTCTGCGAGTGGCTGGGCTGGAAGATCTAACGCAATCCTGAGCGCAGCGAAGGATCTCTCCAAACGATCGAGAGTGGTGTGCGAAGTGGGCGCAAGGTCCTTCGCCCATGCTCAGCAACCATTAAAAGAGATCGTCATGCGGCGGCGTTGCGCGCGGAGATCCA
>CAMFGZ010000044.1 GCA_945952105.1 uncultured Rhodospirillaceae bacterium
GAAGCCACCCCCGAGAGCTTGCTCAATACGTTCACAAGCTCTCAGGATGAGGTTGGTGGTGGATCAAGCGACCGAATCGATCACCTTGGCCAGCGCCACGTCCTTCAGCGACAGGCCGCCGGCATCGTGCGTGGACAGCACGATGTCCACCTTGTTGTAGACGTTCGACCATTCCGGATGGTGATCGGCCTTCTCGGCGGCCATCGCGACGCGGGTCATGAAGCCCCAGGCTTCGTTGAAGTCGGTGAACTTGAAGCCCTTCTGGATCGCGTCGCGGCCGCGCACCTTCTTCCAGCCCTTGATCGTGGCGAGCGCCTGAGTGCGGGCCTTGCCGGCGAGTTTGACAGTCATCCGTTCTCTCCTCAGTTGGCGTGAAGCTTGCCTCATTGCAGCACGACAGCCTAGGCTCGCCCCAACAATCCGGAGGCATTCTTGAAGATCACCCGACGTACTGCCCTTCTTTCCAGCACCGCCGCCCTGATGGGCGCCGCCGCTGCCGCTCCCGCGTCGGCGCAGAAGGCCGCCGACCAGTTGCGCATCCTGTTCAACGACGCCGTGCCCAACGTCGACATGTACTTCAACAGCCAGCGCACCGGCCTGATCCTGGCGCACCAGGCCTGGGACATGCTGGTGCATCGCGATCCCGCGACCTTCGAGATCAAGCCATCGCTCGCGACCGACTGGAAGTTCACCGACGACAACACGCTCGATCTTACGATCCGGCAGGGCGTCAAGTTCCATGACGGCAGCGGCCTCACGCCCGACGACGTCGTTTACACGATCAACATGGCGGCCGATCCCGCGTCCAAGGTGGCGACGCCGTCGAACTACGCCTGGATCGACAAGGCCGAGAAGACCGGCGACTGGACCGTTCGCATCAAGATGAAGAAGCCGACGCCGGCCGCGCTCGAATATCTCGCCATGGTGACGCCGATCCATCCCAAGGCCTATCGCGAGAAGGTCGGGCCGGAAGGCTTCTCCGCGAAGCCGATCGGCGCGGGGCCGTACAAGATCGTGAAAAACGATCAGGGCAAGGAGATCTTCTTCGAGCGCTTCGACGATTACTGGAAAGGCTCGCCCAAGGGCGTGCCGGCGATCAAGAAGCTGCATGTCCGCTTCGTGCCCGATCTCGCCACCGCGGTGACCGAGGTGCTGGCGCAGAAGGCCGACTGGATCTGGAACATCAACCCCGACCAAGCCGACAGCATCAACAAGATGCCGTTCCTCCAGGCCGTGCGTCAGGAATCGATGCGCGTCGGCTATCTCTCGATCGACGCCGCCGGCCGCACCGGCGCCGACAATCCGCTGACCAAGCTCAAGGTGCGCCAGGCGATCTGGCACGCCGTCGACCGCAAGACCTTCGCCGACAAGCTGGTCGGCGGCGGCAGCCGCGTGCCGCCGGCACCGTGCTTCCCCAGCCAGTTCGGCTGCGATGCCGATGCCGCGGTGAAGTACGACTACGATCCGGCCAAGGCCAAGGCGCTGCTGGCGGAAGCGGGCTTCCCCAACGGCTTCGACGTCGAGATGGTGAGCTACGTGCAGCCGACCTCGTGGGGAGCCGCGATCCAGAACTATCTCACCGCCGTCGGCATCCGCGCGAAGATCACCCAGCTCCAGGTCGCGCCGGCCATCCAGAAGGCGCAGAAAGGCGAGGCGCCGCTCTACATGGGAAGCTGGGGCAGCTACTCGATCAACGACGTGTCGGCGATCCTGCCGGTGATGTTCGGCGCCGGCGCGCTCGACAACTACTCGAAGGATCCCGAACTCGAGAAGCTGATCGCCGAGGGCGGGGCCACCTCCAACACCGAGGCGCGCAAGAAGGCCTACTCGGCGGCGGTGAAGATCGCGACCGAGAAGGCTTACTGGCTGCCGATCAACACCTACGTGAACACCTACGCCTTCTCGAAGACGCTGGACTTCAAGACCTACCCGGACGAGCTGCCGCGCTTCTATCTGGCGAAGTGGAAGTAACGCGCGCAAGCGCGTTACTTCCATCCCGAGCGTATTCGAGGGATCTCTTTCCGGGAGGTTCTAAGGAACCAGCAGACACTCCACGCCGCCGCCGGGCCGAGGCCTGAGGGGCGGCGTTTGCGTTGAGCAGCGCGGTTCGGCGACCGGGCAGCGCGGATGGAAGCGGCAGCCGGGCGGAATGTTGGCCGGATCGGGCATGATGTCGCCCAGGCCCACGTCGGGCACGCCGAGGCCCGGCTCCGGTGTCAGCACAGAGGCCAGCAGCGCCCTGGTGTAGGGATGCTCCGGCTGATGGAATAGCGCCTTCGTCGGCTTCTTCTCGACGATGCGGCCGAGATACATCACCGCCACTTCGGTCGCGACATGTTCCACGACCGCGAGATTGTGGCTGATGAACAGATAGGTGAGGCCGAGATCACGCCGCAGCTCGGCAAGCAGGTTCAGGATCTGCGCCTGCACCGAGACGTCGAGCGCCGAGGTCGGCTCGTCGCACACCACGATGCGCGGCCGCAGCACCAGCGCGCGCGCGATGGCGACCCTTTGGCGCTGGCCGCCGGACAGTTCGGCCGGCAGGCGGTTGCCCATCTCGCCGGGCAGGCCGACGCGGGACAGCATCTCGTCGACACGCTTGGCGATCTCGGCGCGCGAGAAGGTGCCCTGCGCCTGCAGCGGCATCGCCACGATGTCGCGAATGCGGCTGAGCGGATTGAGCGAAGAGAACGGATCCTGGAACACCGGCTGGATCAGACGCGCGCGCGCCTTGCGATCCATGTCGACGATGCGCTGGCCCTCCACGGCGATGTCGCCGGAATCGGGGGTGAGCAGGCCGAGGATCAGGCGGGCGAGGGTGGACTTGCCGCATCCCGATTCACCCACGACGCCGAGCACGCCGCCCGGCGGCACGGCAAAGGAGACGCCGTCGACGGCGACGACCCGGCGGTCCTTGCCCAAAAGGCCGCCCGCGACGCGGAAGGTCTTGCCGACCGACTTGAGTTCGATCGCGGGCTTGGCGGTGGCGTTCATGGCGCCAGCCGGCAGAGATAGTCGTGGCCCGGGGCCGCGGTCTGATGCGGCACCGTATGGGCGCAGGTCGCGTCGGCGAAGCTGCAGCGATCGCGGAAGCCGCAGCCCTCGAAGCCGGGGCCGATGCGCGGCACCGTGCCGGGGATCGAGCCCAGCGGCTCGTCCGGGTTCTGCTTGCCCGGCACCGGCACGCACTGCAGCAGGCCACGCGTGTAGGGATGCTTGGGATCTGCGAAGAGCTGCGCGGTCGCCGCGCTCTCCACGACCTCGCCGGCATACATGACGGAGACGCGATGGGCGATGCGCGCCACGATGCCGAGATCGTGGGTGATCAGCAGCAGGCCGAGACCGAGGTCGCGCTGGAGCTGGGCCAGCAGGCGCAGGATCTGGGCCTGCACCGTGACGTCGAGCGCGGTGGTCGGCTCGTCGGCGATCAGCAGCTGCGGCTCGCACATCAGCGCCATGGCGATCATCACCCTCTGGCGCAGGCCGCCGGAGAGCTGGTGCGGGAACTGGCCGAGGCGCAGACCGGGCGCGGTGATGCCGACGCGGCCTAAAAGATCGGCGGCGCGGTCGATGGCGACCCGCTGGCTCACCTTCTTGTGCCGGCGCATCACCTCGGTCATCTGCGAGCCGATCGTATAGGCCGGATTGAGGCTGGTCATCGGCTCCTGGAAGATCATCGCCATGGCATTGCCGCGCAGGCGCGCCATGCCGCGATCGTCGAGCTTCAGCAGGTCCTCGCCCTGGAAGCTGAGGCGCCTGGCGGTGCGATGGCCGCCGCGCGCCAGCAGGTTCATGATCGCGAGCGCCGTCACCGACTTGCCGCAGCCCGACTCGCCCACCACGCAATGGGTTTCGCCGCGTTCGACCGTGAGCGAGGCGCCGCGCACCGCGGAGGTGCGGCCGCCGAAGCCCACTTCGAGCCGGTCGACTTCGAGAAGCGCGCTCATGTGCGCGACCTTGTGCCGAAGGCGTCGCGCAGCCCGTCGCCCAGCAGGTTGATGCCGAGGACCAGCACAAACAGCGCCACGCCGGGGATCACGATCACCCACGGGCTGAAGAACATGTAGTCCTTGGCCTCGGCGATCATCAGGCCCCACGACGGCAGCGGCGGCGGCACGCCGAGGCCGAGGAAGGAGAGCGTCGCCTCGAGCAGGATGGCGAGCGCCACTTCCAGGGTCGCCACTACGACGAGATGGCTCGCGATGTTGGGCAGAACCTCGCGCGACAGGACGCGGAAGCGCGAGCAGCCGGCGCACCAGGCGGCGGCGACGAAGTCGAGGTTGCGTACCTGCATGGAGGTCGAGCGCGCGACGACGGCAAAGCGGTCCCACAGCAGCAGGCCGAGCGTCAGTACCAGCAGGGTCATCGAGGTGCCGAGCAGGCCGACGACGGCGAGCGCCACGAGGACGACCGGAATGGAGAGGCGCGTGGTGATGGCGAACAGCACGGCATCGTCGATGCGGCCGCCGAAGAAGCCACCCAGCACGCCGATGGTGATGCCGATCAGGCCCGAGACGATGGTGACCGTGACGCCGATCAGCATCGAGATGCGGCAGCCCCAGATCAGGCGCGAGAGATAGTCGCGGCCGAGCTGGTCGGTGCCGAGGATGAATTCGGGGTTGTGCCCCTCCATCCAGAACGGCACGAGCAGGCGGCGATTGAGGTCTTGCGCGAACGGATCGTGTGGCACCAGCAGCGGCGCGAAGATCGCGCAGATCAGCGCAAGGCCGACGATGACCGCACCGATCCAGGTGCCGGCGCTCTTCCAGCCACGGCGCGGTCCGGCGTTCACGGACACGGCAGCGCTCATGCCCCCAACCTCATGGTCTTGGGCCTCATGCTCTCAGCCGCGGATCGAGCACGGCGTTCATCAGGTCGGAAACCATGGTGAGGGCCACGTAGATGACGGCGAGCACCAGCACCACGGCCTGCACCACCGGGAAGTCGTTCTTGGCGATGCTCTCCCAGGCGAGGAAGCCGACCCCGTGCAGGGCGAAGACCTGCTCGATCACGATCGAGCCGCCCAGCATGAAGCCGAGCTGCACGGCCGCGATGGCGACGACGGGAATGGCGGCGTTGCGCAACGCGTGCTTCAGCAGGATCGAGGCCCGCGACAGGCCCTTGGCGCGCGCGGTGCGGATATAGTCACTGGCCATCGCCTGGATCATGCCGGCGCGGGTGAGGCGCGTGAGCGCGGGCACCGCGGAGAAGGCGAGCACGATGCCGGGCATCACATAATGCTCCCACGAGCCGGTGCCCGAGATCGGCAGCCATCCGAGGGTGAGGCCGAAGACGATCATCAGCAGCAGGCCCAGCCAGAAGGAGGGCATCGCCTGGCCGATCAGCGCGACCATCTGGACGGCGCGGTCGAAGTTGGTGTTCTCGCGCACCGCGGCGAGGATGCCCATGGGGATCGAGATGAGCAGCGCAAGCGAGAGGCCGGTGAGGCCCAGCGTCAGCGTCACCGGCATGCGCTCGGCGATCAGGGTCGAGACGCGCGTCTGGAAGAAGTAGCTGTTGCCGAGATCGCCGGTCACGGCGCGTCCGACCCAGTCGAAGAACTGTTCCAGCACGGGACGATCGAGGCCGTAGGCCTTTCGCACCGCCTCGATGTCCGCCGCCGTTGCATTGGGACCGGCGATCGAGATGGCGAGATCGCCCGAAAGCCGCGTCAGGATGAACGCAAGCGTCATGACGGTGGCGGCGACGAGCAGCGCCACGATCAGGCGGCGGACGAGGAAGCGAAGCATGGGCGGCGGCGAGCTTAGTGCGGATCGTTCATGAAGGCGATCATGCGAATACCGCGCCAAACCTCTGGACAGCAAGCGCCGCAAACGGTCACGACGGAGCGCTTGGCGAGGGCGCGCGGGTCCTATATGGGGGAGTCATGCCGGTCTTCAACAATCCTCGGCGCACGCCCTGTTTCGGCCTGGCGCCCACACTGGAGGATTTCGAAGCGATCGCCGCCGAGGCGCTCGCGACGATTCCCGAGGAGTTCCGCAAGCACATCGGCAATGTGCGCATCCAGATCGACGATTTCCCGTCGGATGAAGTCGAGAAGCAGATGGAGCTCGAGACGCCGTTCGATCTCCTCGGTCTCTATCAGGGCGTATCGATGATGGAACGCGGCGCCGGCCATGTTGCCAACGACATCGACCGCATCTTCCTCTACCGCCGTCCGATCCTCGACTACTGGTGCGAATCGGGAGAGGACCTGCCGCACATCGTGCGCCATGTGCTGATCCACGAGATCGGCCATCATTTCGGCCTGAGCGACGACGACATGGAAGCGATCGAAGCCAAGGCCGAGGAAGAATCCCAGCGCATCCAGCCGGGCGCCTGAGCGGCGCGCTTCGAGGGAAAGCGAAGGATCCCTCTCTTCGTTCGGGATGACACCATTGTCGTAAGCGGCGCTGTGCGCTCATCCAAGAAAAGGTGTCATACTGCGCGCAGCGAAGGATCCTTAACTCAAACTCTCATCGCCTCGCGATAGAGGCGTTCGGCATTCGTCCATTTGATCGCCTGGATGAAAGCCTCGATGTACTTCGCGACGTCTTTGTCGTAGTCGGCCGCGTAGGCATGCTCGTACATGTCCATCGCGAGCAGCGGCACGCCGCCTGCCGGCGCCATCGAATCGTTTTCGGCCCGGTAGTTGAACAGGCGCTTGTCGCGTGGGGCATAGGCCAGGATCACCCAGCCCGTCCCCGAGCCTAGCGATCTGCCGATGCCGGCGAACTCCGCCTTCCAGCGATCCATGTTGCCGAAGTCCCGCGACATCGCCTGGGCGAGCAGGCCCGACGGCTGGCTGGGCGCTTCGGCGAGACTGTCGAAATAAATCTCGTGCAGGACGGTCGAATTCTGCGCGGCCTGCTCGTCACGCTTCAGTTCGCCGAGTTTTTCCGGCGGAGCTTCGGCGAAATCGAGCTTGGCGAGTTCCTCGCCGACCGCATTCAGCTTCTTCACGGCGTTGGCATATTCGGTGTCGTGATGGGTGCGCAGCAAGGCGCCCGACAGACCCTTCACCTTGTCGGGATTGATGATCAGGGGCTTGGGCGTCACCTTCGGAAGGGGGACGGCGCTGGCCAGTTGCGGAGCCATCTGCTGGGCGCGTGCACCAAATGCGATGGCGCCAACCAGCAGGCCGGCGCCCGCGGCCAGAGAGCGGCGGGAGAGGTCGGTCATAAGCGCTCCTGCGTGTTCGCAGGAGCAACGCCGGTCAGGGGGATGAGTTGCGATTCACGGCGGGAACGCGGTAACGGCCTTCGATCAGCATTTCATCGGGCTGATAGGCGCGCAGAACCAGCCGCAGGGGCCCAGCGGGCGCGGGCAGCCAGTTGGCGGCCTGTTCCGCCGCCGGCCGATCGCGTTGAATGTAGATCGTGAGCGAGCCGTCCTGGCCCCGAGCCAGATTCGGGGTTCGGTCGCCGATCGAATAGCGGTCGATCGGATTGCCGGTGAAAAAGGCGCGACCTTCCGGCGTCACCTCGTAGGCCGACAGCGACCAGAAGGCGTGCGCCCGCGGCAGGCGACCGGCCGGAAAGGTGAGCGTGTAGCGATGGCTGCCGGAGAGCGGCCGCCGATCCGCGTCCACGGCGCAGGTCACGTAGACGGCTTCGCCCGGCATCAGCGCGCCCAGCGCCGTCAGTGCCGTGGCGGCACGATAGAGATAGTCGTCGCCGAAATTGCCGAAATGCCGCTCGCCATAGGTCCAGCCGTCGATCGTGCGGCCGCGTCCGGCGGCGGCGCGGATCTCGGCATGACCCTGTTCGATGCCGGAGCGAATGGCGCGCCGTTCGGCCTCGCCGAAGGCACGCCGGTCGAACCTGCGCCCGGGCTTCAGCTTCAGCGGCGCCAGCGCTTCGAACAGCGGGCGGTCGCGCGCCGGCAAGGGGCTTTCACCGAGGGCCCTCATGCCGATGTCGAACAGGTCGAAGGGCTCGGCGGGATGAGCGGCCGGCCAGTCGGCGACGGGCTCGGGCGGTGCCTGGGTGCGGAAGCGCATCAATTCGCCGGTCTCGAGAATGCGCCGCTCGTTGCGCATGTCCGGCGTCTCGAGCAGCACGCGGCTCTGCAGGATGCGAACCCGGTCGAGTTCCTCGGGCCCGTCGACCAGGATGCGGCCCAGCAGCCAGGCCGATGTCGTCGGCGCCCGCACCAGCGTGACGTCGCCCGGCGCATCGCCGTTCCATGCCGGTCCGACGATCATGTGCGTGGCCAGTCCTTTCGCTCCCAGCCGGTGGCTGACCACGAGGAAATTGTCCGTGAACATGTCGATGAAGGCGTAGCTGTAATAGAGGTCGCCCACCGGTGGCACGGTGAGGAACAGCGGCTCCAGCGACAGGTCGAGCCAGGCCGAGGAGTAGAGCGTGTCGGCGTTCGGCAGCGTCACATCCCGCGTGCGCGGATCGGCGAGTGTCGGCACGTGACGGAAGCGGTTGAGGCGCTGCCTCAGCGGATTCGACTCGTCGACCGTCGCACGCCAGCGCGCGCGATACATCTCGTAGACGGGGAACAGGTAGATCGTGGCGCGCACGGCAAGGTCGCGCAGGTTCGCCGCCGACTCCTGGGCCCGGACCGGCGCAAGGGCGGGCAGGCCGAGCAGGCCGCCCAGCGCGGCGCGGCGCCCGATCCTCACGCCGCGCGCTCCCGCGATTGTCGACGTTCGGCGACGAAGGCGGCAGCCTCTTTCCAGGGCGCCAGCGTCCAGAAGGAGCGGGCGCGGCCCGAGGGCGAGGCGAGGACGAATGCCACGGCCCCTTCGATCAGCCCGGCCTGCCGCCCGTAGGCGGGCGTCTTGATGCCCAATGCCAGCGACGCGGCGTTCTTGGAGGTGAAGGCGATTGCCGCGGGCCGGAAGCGCCGCAGCTTGGCATGCAGCGACGGCGCGTCCATCGCCTCGGGCGTCAGCTCATGATCGGAGCCGACCTCGGTCTTGTTGAGATCGGTGAGGCCGAGGCCCAGCGCCAGCAGCTCGGGGAAGCGCTGCGGCGACAGGCGCTCCGGCGTCAGGCCGACCGCATGCAGGGTCGGCCAGAAGGCATTGCCGGGATTGGCATAGTAGGCACGCGCCTTGAACGAGATCGGGCTGGGCGCGGTGCCGCAGAACACCAGGTCGAGCCCCGGTGCCAGCAGGTCCGGGATGAGATGCTTACTCTGCCTTGATGCCCGCGGCACGGATGACCTCGCCCCAGCGCTTGATCTCGGTCTGGATGTAGGCGTCGATCTCGGGGACCGTCATGATGCCGGGCTCGAAGCCGCCGGCCTTCATGCTCTCCAGTACGTCCGGCGACTTCAGCGCCTTCTCGGTGGCGATGCGCAGCTTGTCCTTGATTTTTGCCGGCGTGCCGGTCGGCACCGCCCAGATCGACCACGAGGTCACGACGAGATCGGGCGAGACGATCTCCGCGAAGGTGGGCGTGTCGGGCACGACGGGAGAACGCTTGGCGCCGCTCGACGCCATCGGCTTGAGCTTGCCGGCGCTCACCTGGCCCATCAGCGAATCGATGTTGGAGATCACCATCGGCACGTGGCCCGCCAGAACGTCGGCGGCGGCGGCGGCGGCGCCGCGATAGCTGATGAAGGTGATGTCGACGCCGGTCTTCTGCTTGAACAGTTCCATCGTGAGCGTGGGCGACGTGCCGAGGCCCGAAGAGCCGAACGAGTACTTGCCGGGCTCCTTCTTCGCCGCCGCGATCAGCTTCTCCAGCGTATTGTGCTCGAAGGTGGGACTGCAGCAGAGCAGGTTGGGCTGCGTGCCGATCCAGGCCACCGTCTCGAGGTCGGTGACGGCGTTGTAGGCCGGCTTGCGATAGAGATGCGGCACCAGCGCGTGGCTGCCGATATTGCCCAGCAGCACCGAATAGCCATCGGGCGGAGACTTGGCGACATTGTCGGCGGCGATCGATCCGCCGGCGCCTGTGCGGTTCTCGACGACGAACGTCTGGCCGAATTCGTCGCTGAGCTTTGCCGCGAGACGGCGGGCGATGTTGTCCTGCGAGCCGCCGGGCGTGAACGGGCAGACGATGCGGACATTGCGATTGGGCCAGTCGTCGCCCTGCGCCAGGGCGAAGGTCGGCACGAACGGCAAGGTCGCGAGGCCGGCGGTGAAGTGACGTCTCCTCATGTCTTGTTTTCCTTCGTTTCGGAATTCGTTGATCGGCGCGGATGATGCACGACCTGTGTCGTCGCGCCTAGGGGTTGCCGGGCATCGCTGCTGCCCGCTTCGCGTGCGTTCGATTTCGTCCTGAGGTTCCACGGCCTTGTCCGCTCTTCGCCGTCGGGCATGATGCCGGTCGGGAGGACCGGATGAAGACGATCGACAAGGCCGACGAGGCCCAACTGTTCGCCACCATCGACCGGTGGATCGAGCGCGAGGTGGCGCCGCGCGTGAAGGAATTCGACCACGCCGACAAGTGGCCCGCAGAGATCGTCGAGCAGATGAAGGAGCTCGGCCTGTTCGGCGCCACGATCAGCCCGGAATATGGCGGGCTCGGCCTGCCGGCCACGACCTACGCCGAGATCGTGATGCGCATCTCCTCGGTGTGGATGGCGATCACCGGCATCTTCAACTCCCACCTGATGCTGGCGCTGGCGGTCGAGAAGTTCGGCACGCCGCGCCAGAAGGAGCGCTGGCTGCCCAAGTTCGCGACCGGCGAAATCCGTGGCGGCCTGGCGCTGACCGAGCCCGATGCCGGCACCGATCTCCAGTCCATCCGCATGGTTGCCAGGCGCGACGGCAACGACGGCTATGTCATCA
Organism: uncultured Rhodospirillaceae bacterium; assembly: GCA_945952105.1. Lineage (GTDB taxonomy): Bacteria > Pseudomonadota > Alphaproteobacteria > Reyranellales > Reyranellaceae > Reyranella. The sequence continues at coordinate 10,757 of CAMFGZ010000044.1, forward strand.
ACGGTACGAAGACCTGGATCTCCAACGGCATCGAGGGCCACTGCTTCGCCATGCTGGTGAAGACCGATCCCGAGGCCCATCCGCGCCACACCGGCATGAGCCTGTTCATCACGCCCAAGGGCCCGGGCTTCACGGTGGGGCGCAAGCTGGAGAAGCTCGGCTACAAGTCGATCGATTCCGGCGAGCTGGTGTTCGAGGACTACAAGATCCCGGCCGATCACCTGATCGGCGAAGTCGAGGGGCAGGGCTTCGCGCAGGTCGCGGGCGGGCTCGAACTCGGCCGCATCAACGTGGCGTCGCGCGGTGTCGGCATCGCCGAGGGAGCGCTCAGGCTCGCAGCCAGTTACTCGCAGATGCGCAAGACCTTCGGCAAGCCGATCTGCGAGCATCAGGCGATCCAGCTCAAGCTGGGAGAGATGGCGACGCGCGCCCGCGCCGCCCGCCTGCTGACGCTCGATGCCGCCGCCATCTTCGATCGCGGCGAGCGCTGCGACATGGAAGCCGGCATGGCGAAGTATTTCTCGTCCGAAGCGGCGCTGGAGAACAGCATCGAATCGATGCGCATCCACGGCGCCTACGGCTACTCCAAGGAATACGACATCGAGCGGCTCTACCGCGACGCGCCGCTGACCTGCATCGGCGAGGGCACCAACGAGATGCAGCGCATCATCATCGCGCGGCAGCTGGTGAAGCGGAATCCGATCTCGTGAGCATGACCGGCAAGCCGCTCGAAGGAATCCGCGTCCTCACGTTGGAGCAGTTCGGCGCCGGTCCCTACGGCACGATGTTCCTCGCCGAACTCGGCGCCGAGGTGATCAAGATCGAGGCGCCCCAGGGCGGCGATCCCTCGCGTCAGGTCGGGCCCTACAAGCTCGGCGAAAACGACAGCGAGTATTTCCAGGCCTGGAACCTCGGCAAGAAGAGCGTGACCCTCGACATGAAGTCTGAGGAGGGGCGGCGGCAGTTCGAGGCGCTGGTGAAGGGCGCCGACTGTGTCGTGAACAATATGCGCGGCACGCAGCCCGCCAAGCTCGGCATCGACTATGCGAGCCTGGCGCCGCTGAAACCGTCGATCGTTTGCCTGCATATCTCGGCCTATGGCCGCGACAACGAGCGCAAGGATTGGCCCGGCTACGACTTCCTGATGCAGGCCGAGGCCGGGTTGATGGAACTGACCGGCGAGCCCGATGGGCCGCCGACGCGGGTGGGCGTCTCGCTGATCGACAGCATGAGCGGCCTCACCGGCATCGTCGGCCTGTTGAGCTGCCTGCTGCGCGCCCGCACCAACGGCAAGGGCTGCGACGTCGATACCTGCCTCTACGACGTCGCCATGCACCAGCTCACCTATCCCGGCCTCTGGTACCTGAACGAAGGGGATGTCTCGCCGCGGGTGCCGAGAAGTGCGCATCTCTCGCTGGCCCCGGTCCAGACTTTCCCGACACAGGACGGCTGGATCTACATCATGTGTATGACGCAGAAATTCTGGCTGAACCTCTGCGAGGTCACGGGGCGCAGCGATCTCTTAGCCGATCCACGTTTTCCCGATCCAAACACGCGCGCGAAGAACCGGGCGGCGCTGTCTGCCGCACTGGATGTGACGTTCCGGACACGCACGACGGCCGAGTGGCTCGCATCGATGAACGGGCTGTTGCCGGCCGCGCCGGTCTATCGTCTCGACCAGGCGCTCGATAGTACCTTCGCACGCGACACCGGCATGGTTTCCTCCGTGCCGCATCCGGCGAAGGGCGAGCTGCGCGTCCTCGCCAATCCCTTGCGCATCGACGGCGAGCGGCTGGCGCAATCCGCCTGTGCGCCTCTCGGCGCCGACAACGACGCACTGCTGGACAAAACACGATGAAACTTCAGGGCATCAAGGTCGTCGATCTCTCGTGGTTCCTGCCGGGGCCGTATCTCACCACGTCACTCGCCGACCATGGCGCCGAGGTGATCAAGGTCGAGCCGCCGGGCGAGGGCGATCCCGGCCGCCATATCCTCCCGCCCGACGCGCGCACCTCGGTGTTCTTCCGCAACATGGGTCGCGGCAAGAAGAGCGTCGTGCTCGATCTCAAGAGCGAGCGGGGCCGCGCCGATCTGTTTCGGCTCGCCTGCGAGGCTGACGTGCTGGTCGAATCGTTCCGCCCCGGTGTCGCCGCACGCTTCGGCATCGGCTACGAGGCGGTCGCGGCGAAGAACCCCGGTATCGTCTACTGCTCGATCAGCGCCTTCGGCCAGGACGGCGCCTATCCCGGTCGCGCCGCGCACGATCTCGCGCTCGAAGCCATGACCGGCGTTCTGAGTCTCACGTTGGGCGATGACGGCCGACCCGCGATTCCGGGCATCCCGGTTGCCGATCTCGTCAGTGGTCTTCATGGCCTGGCCGGCGTGCTGATGGCGCTGCTGCGCCGCAAGGATACCGGCCTCGGCGACTATATCGACGTGTCGATGCACGAATCGCTGATGGCCTCCTGCGCCAACGTGGTCGGCACGGCCTTCGCCGAGAACCGGCACCCCGACGTGAAGCAGCAGCGCACGACCGGCGGCTCGGCCTTCTATCGCGTCTACGACACGTCCGACGGCCGCCAGCTCGTGCTCGCGGGCCAGGAGATGAAGTTCATCAAGAATCTTTTAGGGGCGCTTGGCAAACCAGAGTTAGCTGGGCTCTGCGAATGGCCCGGCGCGCACCAGAAGCCCGTGGTCGACTTCTTGGCCGAGACCTTCAAGGCAAAGCCACTCGCGCACTGGATGGACACGCTCGCCGAGCTCGACATCTGCTACGGCCCGGTGAATACGCTCCCCGAAGCCATCGCCGACGCCAACCTCGCCAAGCGCGGCTTCATGGTGACCGACGACCAGGGCCGTCTCCACTTCGGCCCCGTCGTCCGCTTCAAGGACGAACCGTCGAGCCCGGTCTATCGTGAGCCGCTGCTCGGGGAGCACACGGAGGAGGTGTTGAAGCGTTGGGCGAAAGGTCCCTCGCTACGCTCGGGATGACAGTTATGGGTTGTCAGGATCTTCCCCAATGACGCACGCCATTAGCCAAACAATAATTGTCATCCCGAGCGTAGCGAGGGACCTTTGCTGCTATGCTGCTACGAGCGCGGTTGCCTTCGCCAGCGGAACCGGGGCGTCGTCGAGGAGGAGGTTCATGGCTTCTTCCTCCCAGCCGGACTCGCCCAGCGACAGCGGGTCCTGCGGGGCGAGGCGGTGTTCGATGACCAGACGTGACAACAAGAGTCGGCGGGCGTCGCCGCCTTCGGCGCCCAAGGTGGCGCCTTCCCATGCGAGGAGCGCGGCTGTCGTGGCGTGATAGAGGGCGCCGGCGGCGAGGCGGGAGCGCTTTTCCTGTTTCGGGTCGGCGGCGACGGCTTCGACGAAGCGTTCGACGCGGTCGAGGGTGGCGCCGAGCAGGCCCTTGTACTGGCCGGGCAGGGCGCCGCTTGGCTCGTACTTCGCCTTGAGCGCGGCGGAGAGGGTCTTGTGGCCGCCCGACTTGCCGACGGCGCGCTGCACCACGTCCAGCGCGTTGATGTTGGAGGTACCCTCCCACAGCGTGCCGATCTGCGCGTCGCGCACCAGGCGTGCGGTCACCCATTCCTCGATGTAGCCCAGGCCGCCCTTGACCTCGAGGGCGGCGCTGGCGACCGGGATGTTGTCGCGGCAGGCACGGAACTTGTAGACCGGCGTCAGGATGCGCAGCAGGTTCGCGGCGTCCTTGTCTCCTTTGTCGGCGCGGCCCATCGCGTCGGCGGAGAAGGCGTACATCGACAGCGCCTGCTCGGTCGGCAGCATGATCTTCATGAGCTGGCGGCGCAGCAGCGGATACTCGGCGATGGCGCGGCCGAAGGCGCGGCGGCCGCGCGCGGCGGCCAGCGCCTCGTTGAGGCAGCGGCGCATCATCGACGCGGCGCGCACGCCGTGGCTCAGCCGCGACAGGTTCACCTGCTCCATCATCTGCTTGAAGCCGCGATCGACGTCGCCCACCAGATAGGCGGTGGCGCCATCGAGGATGATCTCGCCCGACGCCATCGAGCGCGTGCCGAGCTTGTCCTTCAGGCGCACGATCCGGTAGCTGTTGCGGCTGCCGTCCTCCAGCCGTCGCGGCAATGCGAACAGGCCGAGGCCCGAGGTGCCTGGCGCCGCACCGCGCGGACGCGCCAGCATCACGGCCACGTCGGCATCGGCATGGCTGCAGAACCACTTCTGGCCATAGAGCTTCCAGCGCTCGACGCCGTCTGGACCCACACCGATACGCTCTGCCTCGGTCTCCAGCGCGCCAACGTCGGAGCCGCCGGCCTTCTCGGTCATGAACTGCGTGCCCTTCAGCATGGTCGCCGGGTCCTGACTGAGCAGCCGGTCGAGAAGCAGCGTCTTCAACGCCGGCGAGCCGTAGCGCTTTATGATGAAGTTCGACGTGTCCGACACCGAGATCGGGCACATCAGGCCGAATTCGCCCTGCACGAAGAGATAGGTGATGCCGTACTTCACCAGCGGATGGGCGGGCGCCTCCATGCCGAGCACGCCGGCGCGATGGCTCATCGCGTGCATGCCGTAGTCCTCGAAGGCGATCTTCTCCATCTCGCGATAGGCGGGGTGGTAGTCGATCCAGTCCTCGTCGCGCCCGAAGCGGTCGCGCGGCTGCAGCACCGGTGGATGCTTGTCGGCGACCATCGCCAGCTCGTCGAGCCGGCCGCCGGCCAGCGCGCCCAGCCGCTCGAAGTGCGGCGTGATCTGCGCGCGCAGGCCGGGTTCCATGTAGAGCCGCATCAGGTCCTGGAACTGCCGGTCGATCGCATAGAAGTTCTGACCGTGCGCGTCGGTGGCGATGTGGTGCGCGCCGTGCGGCACATGGCCGATGGCGGGGTTCGTGTCGGGCATGTCTTCCTCCGTCTCTTCTTGTCGTTCTATCGCCAGCCCTGGGTCAGTACGCGTGTGACATAGGGCGGCACGATTGCGGTCGCGGGGCCGTAGATGTGCTCATGGAACAGATTCTTGCTGTCGGTCGGTGCGAGGTTGAGCTCGACCGTGCGGGCGCGGGGCGCGTGACGCCGAACGTGCAGGACGAAGCCCGCGGCGGGGTAGACCTCGCCCGACGTGCCGATCGCCAGGAAGAGGCCGCAGCGTTCCAGCACCTCGTAGATCTCCTCGAGATGCATCGGCATCTCGCCGAACCAGACGATGTTGGGCCGCAGCTCGCCCACTGCCTTGCAGCTGGGGCAGATGGAGCCCGGCGTCAGGTCCTGCCCGGACTCGAACACCGTCCCGCAGGCCATGCAGCGGATCTCGCCGTCGCGGCCATGCATGTGGATCACCCGCTTCGACCCGGCCTGCTCGTGCAAGAGGTCGATGTTCTGGGTGATGACCGTGACCTCGCCCTCGTAGTCGCGTTCGAGCCGGGCCAGTGCCCGGTGCGCGTCGTTGGGGTGGATGCCGGCCGCGCGGAACAGCCCGCGCGTCTCGTTGTAGAAATCGAGCACCTTTTTCTTGTCCCGGTGCCAGGCTTCCAGGGTCGCCACTTCCTCGAGGTTGACGCGGGTCCACAGTCCGTCCGCGTCGCGGAACGTGTCGATTCCGCTCTCCTTGGAGATGCCGGCGCCGGTCAGGATGGCGATGCCCGGCGGAAAGAAATCCTGGTGCATGCCGTCAATCTAGCGCCGTGCTAGGGTCCGCGACCATGACCATCGGCATCCTGTTCGTCTGCACCGCAAATCTCTGCCGTTCGCCCACGGCCGAGGGCGTATTCCGGTCGCTCGCTGCCAAGGCGGGCCTCGCCGACGCCTTCGAGATCGACTCGGCGGGCACCGGCGCCAGCCATGTCGGCCAGCCACCGACCCAACTCGCCATCGATGCGGCCACCGCACGGGGTTACGACATCACCGGCATCCGCGCCCGCCAGATCACGGGCGAGGACATCGCGCGCTTCGATTACGTGCTGGGGATGACACGAGGGCATCTGGTCGAGATGCGCTGGCTGGCGCCGCGCGAGCTGGCCGACAAGCCGCAGCTGCTGATGAGCTACGCGCCGCCGCTCGGGATCCTCGACATTCCCGATCCCTATGGTGGCACGGTCGACGACTACGAGCGTGCCATCGGCATGATCGAGGGCGCGACCCGCGGGCTGCTTGCCCGTCTGACGCCCCAGGTCAAAAAGGCCATTTGAGACCGAGCTCGCCGAACCGGTTCAGCACGTTGAAGGTGAGCCGCGACACGTCGTTGTCGAACTTGTTGTAGGGCAGGCTGCCGCAATAGGTGATCGAGCCCACCGAGAACACCGCACCGCCCTTGGGCTTCTCGATGTAGGTCATGTCGGCGCGGATGAGCTGCTCCAGCGTCTGGCCGGGAATGGTCGTGGTGAAGCCGAGCCGCTCCTCGTGCACGACGACGAAGTTCTTGCGATCATGCCCTTCCGACGAGGCCAGCACCACGGCGTTGAGCGGGCTGCCCAGCCGATGGTCGAGCCGGTCGAGTTCGAAGCCCGCAGCCCCTCCACCCGAGAAGCCGTAGCCGCCGAACAGTTCGTCCTTCACGCCCTCGAACACCCAGGCATGGGTGTTGTCGCGCGCCGCCGGCGACTGCCGGTAGGAATCGCCCACGAACGTGCCCTGGCTCGAGAAGCCGATGCCGCAGAGGAGATTGGGCGCCCGGTCGGAGCGGCGCCACAGGCCGCCATAAGCGCCGTCGAACGCGTGGTAATACTCGCCGGGCTCGGCGGCCCAGGTGCGGATGCCGCCCTCGGTGCGTCGCACCTCGATGGCGCCCGGCACCTTCGGCGACAGCGCGACCCGCCAGTAGAAGCCGTTGCCGCCGAGATACATCAGCCGGCCGCCGGTCTCGGTATAGGCCTGCAGCGCATCGAGCGTGCCCTCGGTGTGATACTCCGGATGCGAGCCGGTCAGAACGACCTTGTAGGAGGAGAGCAGTTCGACGCCCTTTTCGTCGAGGTCGTGGTCGGTGATGACGTCGAAGGGCACGTTCATCCGATCGAGCCAGCCGGTGAGATGCGTGTCCGCCGGCAGGTGGCGGAGCCCCGAGCCGGCTTCGTCGTTGAAGCTGAGATAGTTCGGCCGCCAGGTCAGCAGCGGCCGCAGGCGCGAGGAATAGGCCACGCCCGATCCGTCGCGGTGATGATTGTAGGTCGAGAGGCCGTAGTCGCGGTGCTCGTCGGGATTGTGCGGATAGGCTTTCCAGTCGGCGACCCGTCTGCGGAAGGCATCGTCGTACATGCCGCGCGAGAAGTTGGAATAGACCTGATAGGTGAAGGTCGCGGCGATGTAGCAGATCTTTGCCTGCGGTTTGCCGACTTGCGGGCGCACGACGAACGGGATGACGTCGCGCAGCGTGCCGCAGGTGAGCTGCATGCCGTAGATGCCGCTCTTCATGTCCTTCGGCACGGTGAAGCTGAAATCGTCGAGCCAGCCGCAGTCGTGGAGGTCGTCGTCGTGGAAGTGGATCGCCGCGTAGTGATGCGGCGCGCGACGCCAGTCGCGCTCGGCGCCGGTCCAGGCCGAGCCCTTCATCGCGCGTGTCGGCAAGTTGACGAGCATTCCATGCAGCGCGTTGGGGCCGGTATCCTCGATCTCCATCGAGTCCATGCGCCGGGTGAAATCCCAAGCCCCGAAGCCCTGGATCTGCGGCGCCTCGATCTTGCCGTTGAAGCAGCGCTGCGCCGGGCGGTCCGTCGCCGCTTCCGCGCCGATCATCACCGGCGCCGCGGCGTCGAGGGCCGGGGATGAGGACTTGCCGCTTGCCTCCCCCTCGTCGTCGGTGCCGAAGGCGCGGGCCAGCGGCTGCTGGCCGACGCGCAGCGTTCCGGTCTCGGGATCGGCGCTCGCCCAGACGCGATACCAGATGCGCCCGCGCAGCTTCTTGCCGACCACGACGCGATCCTTGCCGGTCTCCAGCGCCATGCCGTCGGGTGTCAGCACCAGCGCGAAGCCCGCGCCCGTGGCTGCGTCTCGGCACGAGATCACGGTCTGCGGCCCGTCCTCGGGCAGGGTCGGCCAGATCAGCGCCTCGACCTGCAGCGACGCCGGCAGCTTTGCGTCCTTCGCCGTCTCCACCAGTCCGTAGGAGCCGGGCCAGGCGTGCTGCACGCGGGAGGCGAACCGGCCGTCGAACAGTTCGGAAAGATCCTCGAGCTTGGGCGGCGGTCCGCCCGGATTCGGATCGCCGCGCACGATGCGGACCAGCATGGCGTGATAGGGGTTCGGTCCCGCGCTCGAGACCTTGAAGGCGATCTTTTCGCCGCTCCGTACCGAGATGCGGTCCGAGTAACCAATCAATCCTGCGGTCACATTTATCTCCCAATTGGCGGGCGATATAGTCGCCTGAAATCAGGGAGCTTTGCCATGTCCAAGACAAACAAGACAATCTCGCGCCGTACTCTCATCGCGGGCGCCGCCACCGTTCCGCTCGCCGCGCCGATGCTGGCCCGGCACGGCTGGGCGCAGTCGACCTATCCCAACAAGCAGATCCGCATGGTCGTGCCCTTCGCGCCGGCCGGCACGACCGACCTGCTGGGCCGCATCGCCGCGGCGCATCTCCAGGAGGTCTGGGGCCAAACCGTCGTGGTCGACAACAAGAGCGGTGCCGGCGGCAACGTGGGCGCCGAAATCGTCGCCAAGTCGCCGGCCGACGGCTACACGCTGCTGCTGGGCACGGTCGGCACGGCCGTCACCAACCAGTTCCTCTACAAGAGCATGCCCTACGACAGCGTGAAGAGCTTCGCGCCGGTCGCGCTGTTCGGCGAGGTCGCCAACGTGCTCGCGGTGCATACGGACATCCCGGTGAAGACCGCCAAGGAATATGTCGAGTATTGCAAGAAGCAGGGCCCCAACAAGGTGAGCTTCGGTTCGCCCGCCGTCGGCGGCACCGGCCATCTCGCGATGGAGTATTTCCAGTCGCTGGCCGGCTTCAAGGTCGAGCATGTCGTCTATCGCGGCAGCTCGCTGGTGCTGAAGGACCTGCTCGCCGGCCACATCCCGAGCACCATGGACAATCTGCCGCCCTACCTGCCGCACATCCAGTCGGGTGCACTGCGCGCGCTGGGCGTCAGCTCGGGCAAGCGCTGGTTCTCCCTGCCGGACACGCCGACCATCGCCGAACAGGGCTTCGCCGGCTTCGATGCCGCGCCGTGGTGGTATGTCTCGGCCCCGGCCGGCACGCCGCCGGAGATCGTGAAGAAGCTCTCGGACGAACTGGTGAAGGCGTCCAAGCAGCCCGACGTCATCAAGAAGATCCGCGACGCCGGCGCCGCCGAGCTCGGCGGTTCCTCCGAAGACCTCGCCAAGCACATGCAGAGCGAATACGTGAAGTGGAAGAAGGTGGTCGAGGCCGCCAAGCTGGAGCCGCAATGAGCCGTCCTGAGCTGAAGGGAAAGATCCAGACCGTTCTCGGGCCGATCGAGCCCGAGAAGCTCGGCCGCACGCTGATGCACGAGCATGTGCTTTGCGACATCCGACCGCCCGGAACGCGCTCCGACAACGACCTCGGGCCCGAGATCACGCTTGAGAACGTCTGGCAGATCAATTACGGCCGTGGCCTCAAGCGCGCGGGCCGCAAGTACATGCTCGACCTCGAGGACATCGCCACCCGCGAGGTGGCGATGATGAAGCACGAGGGCGGCGACGCCATCGTCGAGCTGTCCTGCGGCGGCCTCTCGCCCGATCCGAACGGCCTGCGCCGCATCGCGGCCGGCACGGGCGTCCATCTCGTGATGGGCTGCGGCTACTACGTGAACGATTATCAGGACCCGAGGAACCATAACCGCACGGTCGAGGATTTCGCCGCCGAGATGATCGGCCAGATCCACGACGGTGCCTGGGGCACCGACGTGTGCGCCGGCATGATCGGCGAGATCGGCTGCCAGGCGCCGTGGACCGACACCGAGAAGCGCGTGATGCAGGGCGCGTTCATCGCCGCGACCGAGACCGGCGCCGCGATCAACGTCCATCCCGGCCGCGATCCCGACCAGCCGCAGGAGATCGCCGACTTCGCGAAGGCAGCGGGTTTCCCAACCGAGCGTATCGTCATCAGCCACATCGATCGCACCGTCTTCGACGAGCCACGCCTGCTGAAGCTCGCGGACTCCGGCGTGACGGTGGAGTTCGACCTCTTCGGCCAGGAGTCGAGCTATTACGGCCTCTCGGACATCGACATGCCCAACGATGCGACGCGGCTCAAGCTGATCCGCGCGCTGATCGAGGCCGGCCATCTCGAGCGTGTCGTGATCAGCCACGACATCTGCTACCGCACCCGCCTCGCAAGCTTCGGCGGCCACGGCTATGGCCACATCTTCCGTAACGTCGTGCCGATGATGCAGAAGCGCGGCTACAGCGAGGCCGAGATCGACGCGATCCTGGTCGGCAATCCGCGGCGGCTGCTGGCGTTCGTGTGACGAGAGAAAGCGAAGGGTCCCTCACTTCGTTCGGGATGACAGTGTTTTTGTATCGGCGCACTGCGCCAGTTCCACCAATGTTGTCATCCCGAACGAAGTGAGGGACCTTCCCCTCTTTTACTCTCAAAACGTCAGCGGATACTCAGCCTCTTCCGTGTAGATCGGGCCGCCTCGCCCGGTGCGGCTGGAATAGAGCGAGAAGGAATCGGCGATCCAAGGCTCCAGGCGGAACGTGCCGTGGCTCGCCATGAACTGTGCGATGTGATGGCCGGTCTCGGCACCCACCGGAAAGCGCGCGAGCGTGACATGCGGACGGTATTTGCGGCGTTCGACCTCGATGCCGCAGTTGCGCGCGACGGCCGTCACCTTCTGTTGCAGCCAGTCGAGTCGCTCGCTGCGCTCGACCGCGGCGACCAGCGCGCGCGGCTGCTTGCCGTTGCTGAACTGGTCGACGCCGGCGATCGTCACAGGGAAAGGCGGGCCGGCAATGTCGGCCAGCTCTTCCTCGAAGTCGCGCATCGTGCCGCCCTGCACCTCGCCCGCGAAGCAGAGCGTGATGTGGAGGTTCTCCTGCGGCACCCAGCGCGCGTCCGGCACGCCCGACTGCAACGCAGCCAGCGCGTCGGCGATCTCGTCAGGGACGGGCAGGGCGACGAACAGACGCGGCATCGTCGAGGTTCCTGGTCGCGAAGGGCAGGATGCGCTCGACGATGACGTCGACGCCCTTGGCGTTGGGATGGATTCCGTCGGGCTGGTTGAGCGTCGGGTCCTGCGCCACCCCGTCGAGGAAGAAGGGGTAGAGCGGCACGCCGTGCTTCCCGGCGAGCTTCCTGTAGAGGCCGTCGAACTGCTGGACGTACTCAGGCCCGAAGTTGCGCGGCGCCATCATGCCGACCAGCCAGACGGTGGTCCCGGCCTGCTTCAGCTTGTCGATGATGGCGTCGAGATTGCGCTCGGTGGCGGCCGGATCGAGGGCGCGCAGCATGTCGTTGCCGCCCAGCTCGACCATCACGATGTCGGGCTTGTCGGCCATCATCCAGTCGACCCGCTCCAGTCCGCCGGCGGTCGTGTCGCCCGAGACGCCGTGATTGATGACGGTGACGTTGCGGCCCTTGTCCTTCAGCGCGGCCTGCAGGCGTGCCGGGAAGGCCTGGGCGGGGCTCAGTCCGTAGCCGGCGGCCAGGCTGTCGCCGAGGATGGCGAGCTTCACCGGCTCGGTTTGTGCATGCGCCGTCGCAAAGTTCGTCGCGACCACAAGGCACAGGACGATCGCCAGAAGCGCCGCGATCCGTGAATTGACCGCTGCCGTAAAACCACCATATCGAGTTTGCAGTTTCATCAGACCTGTCCCAGGAGCCCGCTTGGCCGAGCCGCTTCCCATCGTTCGCTTGACCGACGTGCATCTCGACATGGCGAGTGATGCAGGCACGGTCAATATCCTGCGTGGCATCACTCTCGACATTGTGGCGGGCGAGATTGCGGCAGTGGTGGGGCCCTCTGGCGCCGGCAAGTCGAGCCTCATGATGGTGGCGGGCGGCCTGGAGCGTGCAACCTCAGGCAAGGTCGAGGTCGTGGGCCGGGACATGGGTCCGATGAACGACGACGACCGGGCTAGGCTGCGGCGCGACCATATCGGCATCGTCTTCCAGGGCTTTCATCTGATTCCGACCATGACGGCGCACGAGAACGTGGCGCTGCCGCTCGAGTTCGCGGGGCGCGGCGATGCGTTCGAGCTGGCCGAAGCCGCATTGAAGCGCGTCGGTCTCGGTCATCGTATCGGCCACTATCCCGCACAACTGTCGGGCGGCGAGCAGCAACGCGTGGCGGTCGCCCGCGCCTTCGTCGGCCGGCCGAAGCTCATGCTGGCCGACGAGCCGACCGGCAATCTCGATGGCGCCACCGGCAAGCAGGTGATGGACCTCCTGTTCGAGGTTGCGCGTGCCGACAACACGACGCTCATTCTGATCACGCACGACATGGGGCTCGCCGAACGCTGCGACCGCGTGTTGCGCATCGCCGACGGCCTGCTGGTCGCGGACGATCGCATGCGCGTGCTGGCCGTCCAGTGACGCAGTTCCGATGAGCCTCGCCTTCCGCCTCGCCCGCCGCGAGATGCGCAGCGGCCTGGGCGGTTTCCGTCTGTTCATCGCGTGTCTCGCGCTGGGCGTGGGAGCGATCGCGGCCATCCTTTCCTTCAGCCGTGCCGTGGAGGAGGGCTTGCGTGCCGACGCGCGCGAGATCCTGGGGGGCGACGTGGCGATCTCGCTTCTCTATCGGGAGATCACGCCGGAGCAGACGGCATTCCTGCGCGAGCAGGGCGAACTCGTGCGCTGGCTCGACAGCCGCGCCATGGCGCGTCCGACCAAGTCCGACGGCCGGCCCACGCTGGTGCAGCTCAAGGCGGTCGAATCCGCCTATCCGCTCTACGGCAAGGTCGAGATGGCCGATGGGGGAACGCTCGCCAACGCGCTGGGCAAGCGCGACGGCATCTGGGGCGCCGCCGTCGAGGATTCGGCGCTGCGCCGCATGAACATGGCGCCCGGCGACATGCTGCGGGTCGGCGACGTGGCCGTCGAGGTGCGAGGCATCATAGCCCGCGAGCCCGATCGGGGCCTGAACGCTTTCGCGAGCCTCGGCCCGCGGCTGATGATCCCGCTGGACGCCGCCGTGGAATCGGGACTGGTGCAGCCCGGCAGCCTGCTCACCTGGGAATATCGCCTGCGCCTGCCTCCGGGGCGCTCCGACCGCGCCGTCATCGACGCCTTGAAGGCGCGCTTTCCCGATGCGGGCTGGCGGATCCGCGGCCTCGACGATGCCGGCGGCGGCATCCGCTTCTGGCTCGACCGGCTGACACAGTTCATCGGCCTGATCGGGTTGGCCTCGCTGCTGGTCGGCGGGGTCGGCGTGGGCAATGCCGTCTCGAGCTTCCTCGCGGCCCGCCTGCGGACCATCGCCACCCTGAAATGCATGGGCGCGCCGGAGCGGCTGGTCTTCGCCACCTACTTCATCCAGCTCGCCGCGCTGACGGCGCTGGGCGTGGGGCTCGGCCTCGTGATCGGCGCCGTCCTTCCGTTCGTTGCCCAGTCGATGATCGCCGACGTCCTGCCCGTGCGCGCGCGAGTGGCGCTCTATGCCGGGCCGCTCGCCACGGCGGCCGGATTCGGCCTGCTGGTGTCGCTGCTGTTCGCGCTGGTGCCGCTCATGCGCGCCCGCACCGTGTCGGCGGCGACGCTGATGCGCGGCGCCGTGGTCCAGCAGGGCGGGCGTCTCGCCTGGCGCGACGCACTGGTGATCGCCGCCGCGGCCATGGCATTGGCGGCTTTCACCATCTTCACCGCCGACAGCCGGCGGATCGCCGCCTATTTCGTGTTGGGCTCGGTCGGCGCCTTCATCGCCTTCCCGCTGCTGGCGCGGCTGCTGATGCTGGCGGCCGAAAAGGTCGGCAAGCCCAAATTCGCGGCCCTTCGCCTCGCGCTCGCCAATCTGCACCGGCCGGGGGCGCCGACGCCCATCGTCATGCTGTCGCTGGGACTCGGCCTCACCGTGCTGGTGGCGACGGCGCTGATCGAGGGAAATCTCCGCGAACAGCTTACCAGTCGCATCCCGAACGACGCGCCGGCCTTTTTCTTCGTCGACATCCAGTCGAGCCAGATGCCGGCCTTCGAGAAGGCGATCGCCGCCATTCCCGGGGCCGGGCCGCTCGACAAGGTACCGTCGCTGCGCGGGCGGATCGTCAAGATCGGCGGCAAGCCGGTCGGTGAGGTCGCGGTGCCGTCCGACGCGCGCTGGGCCGTGGAGGGCGATCGCGGCGTGACCTACTCCGCGACTCCGCCCGAAGGATCGCGCATCGTCGAGGGCGAATGGTGGCCGGCCGACTATCGCGGCCCGCAGCTCATTTCCTTCGACGAGAACCTGGCAAAGCAGTTCGGGCTGGGACTGGGCGATACGATCACGGTCAACATCCTCGGCCGCGACATCGAGGCCAGGATCGCCTCGTTGCGACGCATTGTATGGACGACGCTGTCCATCAACTTCGTGTTCGTCTATTCGCCAGGCACCCTCGACAAGGCGCCGCATACTTTCCTCGCCACGGTGAAATCGACGCCGGAGGCCGAAGACGCGATCTTCAAGGCGGTCACCGACCAGTTCCCGAACGTCACCGTGGTGCGCATCCGCGACGCCATCGAGACCGCTGCCGGCGTGCTGGGCAATATCGGCCTGGCCAGCCGGGTCATCGGCTTCCTCAGCATCCTCGCGGGGGTACTCGTGCTGGCGGGGGCGATGCTCGCCACCCAGCGCCGCCGCGTCCACGAGGCCGTGGTCATGAAGGTGCTGGGCGCCACCCGGGCGCGAATCGCGGGGACCTTCGCCTGGGAGTTCGCCTTTCTCGGCCTCGCAACCGCCGTCGCCGCCCTCGGCGTGGGCACGCTGGCGGCCTACCTGGTCGTCCGCCGCCTGATGAACCTCGAATGGACGTTCCTGCCTACCGTGGCGGTGTCGGTCGCTCTGGGGGCCATGGCGCTCACCCTGGCTTTCGGGCTGGTGGGAACTTTGGCGGCCTTGCGGCAAAGGCCACTTGCCTTGTTGCGCAACGAGTGAGTTAATCATTTCCCGGAATGGGTCCAAATTGGAATCCCGCTGGGGCGTCTTGGCTATTGATTCAGTCGCGCTGTAACCCCAGATTATCCGGCGAAGGGGCTCGGCAAAACGAGGCCCCCTTGGAGGCTTGAAAACCAAATGGCAAATCCGAACTTCGGCACCTTCAATCGCGCCGGCACCGTCGCCGACCAGGCGTCGTTTGATGTCGGTCTCCGCGCCCACATGGTGCGTGTGTACAACTACATGGCTTCGGGGCTCGCTCTGTCGGGCATCGTGGCCTTCGGTCTGTTCAGCTCGCCGGAACTCGCCAGCCTGTTCTTCCAGGTCCAGGCGGGTCGCGTCGTCGGCCTGAACATGCTGGGCTGGATCGCGATCTTCGCGCCGCTCGGCTTGCTGCTCCTGACCTCGTTCCGCGCCGCTCAGATGAGCGTGACGGCGGTGCAGGCGGTCTATTGGGCGGTCACGGCACTGATGGGCGTCAGCCTGTCGCTGCTGTTATTCCGCTACACCGGCGCCAGCGTCGCGCGCACCTTCTTCGTAACGGCCGCCGCCTTCGGCGCGCTGAGCCTCTACGGCTACACGACGAAGCGTGACCTCACGGCGATGGGCAAGTTCCTGTTCATGGGTGTGATCGGCCTGATCCTGGCCGGTCTCGTCAACATGATCTGGCCGTCGGGCACGATGAGCTTCATCATCTCCGCCGCGGGCGTGCTGATCTTCTCGGGCCTGATCGCCTACGACACCCAGAAGATCAAGGAACAGTACTCCGAGGCGTGGGGCACGGACATGGTCGAGAAGGTCGCCGTCTTCGGTGCCCTCAGCCTGTACCTCGACTTCGTGAACCTGTTCCAGTTCCTGATGAGCTTCATGGGCCAGTCGCGCGACTAGCCCGACCGGACCGACCGTCAAGGAACGCCCGGGTCGCGAGACCCGGGCGTTCTGCTTTTTGAGGAAGACCCGACGTGGCAGCCCATCTCCCGACCAATCGATTCAAGGCCTTCATCGACAGCGAGGCCGCGTCCGCCCTGCCGCTGCTCGCGGCGGCCGTCCTGGCGCTGGTGCTCGCCAACTCGCCGCTGCAAGAGGCCGTGCAGGGGCTGCTGGGAACGAAGCTCGGCTACGAGTATCAGGGCTTGGGCGTCTACAAGCCGCTGCTGCTCTGGATCAACGACGGGCTGATGGCGGTGTTCTTCCTGCTGGTCGGGCTGGAGATCAAGCGTGAGGTCGTCGAGGGCGAACTCTCGCGGCCCTCGCAGGTGGCGCTGCCGATCGCCGGCGCGGTGGGCGGTATGTTCGTGCCGGCCGCGATCTACGCCGCGCTCAATTGGTCAGATCCGGTGGCGTTGCACGGCTGGGCGATCCCGGCGGCGACCGACATCGCCTTTTCGCTCGGCGTACTGGCGGCATTGGGCAGTCGCGTGCCGCTGGCGCTCAAGGTGTTCCTGACGACGCTGGCGATCGTCGACGATCTGGGCGCCATCGTCGTCATCGCGGTATTCTACACCAGCGACCTCTCGGTCGCGGCGCTGGCGGTGGCCGCGCTCTGCCTCGTATCGCTGGCTCTCCTGAACCGCTTCGGTGTTCGCCGGCTTGGCCCCTATCTGCTGATCGGCGCGGTGCTCTGGGTGTCGGTCCTGAAATCAGGCGTTCATGCGACGCTGGCCGGCGTTGCGCTCGCCATGTTCATCCCCTTGAAGTCGGCCGGCGAGGCCGACGAGGCGCGGCCCGCGATCTGGCTGGAACATGTCCTGAAGCCTTGGTCGGCCTGGTTCATCATGCCGGTCTTTGCTTTCGCCAATGCGGGTCTCTCGCTCGCCGGCCTGTCGCTGTCGGCGCTCGCCGCGCCGATCCCGCTGGGTATCATGGCCGGCCTCTTCGTCGGCAAGCAGGTCGGCATCGTGCTGGGCGCCTGGCTGCTCATCGTCCTCGGCCTTGCGTCCATGCCTTCGGGCGGATCGTGGCGTTCGCTGTACGGCGTCTCCATCCTGGGCGGCATCGGCTTCACGATGAGCCTGTTCATCGGAACGCTGGCGTTTCCCGATCCGCAGTTCGAAGCGCAGGTGCGCCTGGGTGTTCTTGCAGGATCGCTGCTGTCGGCGATCACAGGCTATCTCTTGTTGAGGATCGGGCCGAGTCGCTAGCGAGCCCGTCCAGATTGCGCCGCGCGCCTGCCGCCCTATACTTTCGGTCATGCGGCGCACCTCCTATGAACAGATGAACTGCTCGATCGCGTCGGCGCTCGACGTCGTCGGTGAGCCGTGGACGCTGCTCATCGTGCGCGATGCCTTCTACGGCGTGCGCCGCTTCGACGACTTCCAGGAAAACCTCGGCATCGCACGCAACGTGTTGACCGCGCGGCTGAAAAAGCTCGTGGAGGCCGGCATCTTCCGCAAGACCGCTTATCGCCAGCGGCCGCTACGCCATGAATATCGTCTCACCGAAAAGGGCGCTGCGCTCTTCACCGTGATCGTCGGGCTGAAGCAGTGGGGGGACCGCTTCGGTGCCGCTGCCCGCGGTGGCCGACCGATGGATCTGGTCGATCGCACCGGCAACACACCCCTCGATCCCGTGCTGATCGACGCCGAGACCGGCCGGCGCCTCGAACTCACCAACGTGCGCGCCGTGGCCGGGCCTGGCGCCGACCAGAACACGCGCACCTTCTTCGAGCGCCTGGCGATCAACCGGCCGGGAAGGTAGCGACCTCATCTGTCGTCTCAGCAACCATTAAAAGAGATCGTCATGCGGCGGCGTTGCGCGCGGAGATCCAG
>CAMFGZ010000045.1 GCA_945952105.1 uncultured Rhodospirillaceae bacterium
GTCTCGACCGCTCGGGAATCCCCTTCGATTCACTCAAGCCATGAAACGCTCTAGCTTGCTCTTGATTCAACTCTGGGCAGCGAGGCGTGAAATTCGTCAACGCTGTCGAGGTCGATCATGGTCTTGCCTCCCAATTTATAGGCCTTGATCCGCTGCTCGGCGATCAATTCGTAAGCCTTGGTCTTTCCAAATTTTCCATAGCGGCAACCGTCCTTGAACTCGACGAGACGACGCTGCTTACCGATGTCATTATTAATCCTAGCTCGCGCAAGTGCGTCTAAAATTTCTGCCATGATCGGGTGATCAGGCCGAGCTGCACCAGCGGACTTTTCCATCTCGCGACAAGGTGTTGAAGTGCACCCGCTGGAGAGACGGCGTCCGGGGTGACGCTGATCGCGTTCCGGCTGATGTTGTTTTGACGTCATCGACACGGCTCCATCGCCTAGATTTGTCGATCTACGTCTTCGATGGTTACCAAGCCAAGCGCGAGTGATGGCGGCGCTAAGTCCAGCGTGGTGTGGAGTGCAATTCGGACGTATCAGTCGCTTATCGCGTAATCATTGCGCGAATTGCCAAGTTTTGTCATCATCTTCATACGCACCCGTATCCCGTAGCTCTCAACTGCTAGCCGCCCTGCAGCTTTGGCGGCTACAGGATGCTCGGACCGAGGTCGGGATCCTGTGCAAGCTCTGGCCGATTTGCACGCCCCAGTCGGTCAGAGCAAGATTACTGCGAGTCGGCCAAATGACCTCAGGCGGCCGCAACGAGCTGTGCCTGAAGATGGTCGCGGTAGCTCGCCAGGGACGGGCTGACGATCTTGATCTCGGCCACCAAGGCGTCCAATTCCTGCAGCGTGGCGGCGTAGCTTCGGCCCGGGGCGTCGGGCTCATTTCCCCTCAAGCGCCCCCAGATCGCCCGGTCGATCTGTCCGCGAATGTCGGGGGCCAGAAGATCAGGTCGTTCGAAATAGATTAATCGCCGGGCCAGCTTCTTCAGCCGCGGATCTTGGAAGCGGTCAATCAGCGCTGGCCGATCCCTCCAGGCCGCGGCATGGAATCGCCGGCATACGTCCTCGTCCCAGTCCTGGATGAAGCCCTCGTAGATTTGAAACTCGACATACTTGGACTTCGGCCAGACCCTTTCGGAGGCGATGGCCGCGGCCACCAACCGCTGAACGAACGCCGTGTCGCCGCGCACATTGGCGGCCGTCGTCTCCAGGTCAGCCTCGGTGAAGTCGCCGAGTTGCCCTTGGTCTAGTTCCCACAGTTCGGCCAAGATCGGCGAGCCATTGGCCTTCATGCGCAGGATCGGTCCGTCAGGCTTGCCAATCTCGATCATCAGCTCCGCCGGCGTCATCCGCCGTAGCGCGCCAAGGTCCGCCGTCAGGTCCAGGCAGTAGCGGACGTTCTTGTCGGCGGGCTTGAAGCCGATCTCGGTCACTGGATGAACGTCCTGCACGCCTCGCTTGAACTCGAACACCGAGAACGCATCACGTTCGGCGATGAAGCTCAGAACCTCGGCCTTGTTTGAGAACCGCATGAAGCTCGACCAGAGGATCGGCGCTTCAGCGGCGATCAGCCGGCAAAGCGCCAAGGTGGTCGCGACATCGGCCGACGCGGTGTGCGATCGACCGGGATGGACGCCGTTGGCCCGGGCGAGGTCGGCCAGGCGGAACACGCGCCGGCCGTCCTGACCCCGGGTGGTCTTAAGGACGTCGGGCTGCAGGGTCCCGACCACGCGCGCCAGCTTAAGCAGGTCGCCGCGCGAATTGCCGTCTCTGTTGGTGACGTAGATCGGCGCCCGCAGGGACTCGTAGAAGGCTTGGCGCAGGACCTCTTCGTCGTAGCTGATGGAGTTGAAGCCAATGAACATCGACGGGGTCCAACGCTTCATCGTTCCATAGATATCGCCCAGCATGGCGTCGTAGGACGGCCGCAACGGGTCGATCAGGTTCGCGTAGTGGCCGCCCGTAACATGCAGGGCGCCGGGCGAAGGCAGGATGTGGGGGCGAAGGCGTCCCTCGAATTCGACCTGCTCCTGCACCACAAGGTTCGCGTCGGTGTGGACCGCGGCGAATTGCAGGATCTGGTCGAACCGTTTGTTGAGGCCCGTGGTCTCGAGGTCATAGATTACGAAGCCCATCGACCTGCCTGCCTAAGACCGTTGGATTCGGTAGACTAGGGCGCTGGCGCTGACGTTGAAGCGCTTGGCCAAGGCCTGCACCGCCTCGTCGTCTTCAAGGTCGAGAGTTCGCCCATCGAGCGTGGCGGCGAGCAGAGGTTCTGGAATCAAGAGTTCTGCGGCGAAGTTGTTCGCCTCGATCTCCCGGTCGTCCGTGCCTTGGGACGCCAAAGTGTCGCGGCGAAGGATGCCCTTGTCGACATGGACGCCCTCCGTCTCCAAGACATGACGGTGCAGGATCACGTGGCCAAGTTCGTGCGCCAAGGTGAACCGCTTGCGAGTCGGTGCATGAAGGGAGTTTACGCCGATCATCGCCTGGCCATTTTTGATGAAGGCCATGCCGGACAATTCGCCGTCGAACGGCGCGTATTGCACGATGGTGCCGGCCGCGCGGGCGATGCGGTCGAGCGGCACGGGCGCGGATTTGACGGCGTTGGCCTCGAAGAGCCGCAAGGCTTCCGCCCTGGCTTTCACCTTATCGGCCATGGTCAGCGCTTTCCGGCGATCTGGACGAACCGCTGCACGGCGGCGTGCTGCTGGTCACTGAGCTGGCTTCCGTGCGTGGTGATCGGCGGCTCGTCGTCGGCGAAGACGAACGTCTCGGGAATGAGATCGAGGACAGACCGGCATTCAAGCGCGTTGGCCAGCCGAAAAACATGGTGCATCAGGACCTTCTGGCGGCCGGTTTCAATATTGGCCAGCGAGGCGCGAGTTAGGCCGATCTGCGCGGCGATTTCGGCTTGGGTCTTGCCGAGCTTGCCGCGCGCACGCGCAACATTCTGGCCGAGCTGCCGGTAAATTTCCATATCGTCCATGGGAACATAATGACAACTCCATGGAATAGTGTCAATCGGGCTGACATTGTCTGTGCTTAACATAAACATAAGACGTGCATGTGGTGCTTGTTATTGACGTCTCCATGTGTCGCTGTTACTCCTACTGTCGCGGGTCGGCATCACGGCCCTTTCACAACCAAGACCGAGGTATCCATCCATGACTCAGCTCATTCATCAGGAGGAGAGCGTCCCCGACCGAGACGCCGCCGGCGTTTTCTCGGTCGAACTCGGCGACGAAACCTTCGAGTTCCGCCGCGTGCGCTTTGACGATCGCAAGGTCGTGGGCCTCCAGATCGCTGAAGCCGCCGGCGCCCATCCGATCGAAGCGTTCGCCATCCTGCGCCATCTGCGCTCGGGCGAGCTGGAGTCGATCCGGCCCTCCGAGCCCGTCGATCTGGGCGAAAAGGGGGTGGAGCGCTTCTTCGTGATCCGCGGCGACGACCTCCACCGCTTCACGGTAGAGGGCCTGTCGATGGAGTGGCCGAAGGCGAAGCTGGCCACCAAAAACATCAAGTTCCTGGCAAAGGCCGCCGAGGGCCAAGTGCTGGTGCTCGACAGCGAGGACGGCGACGTCGTCCTCGACGACGACGATCTGGTGGACCTGGCCGCCAAGGGCGTGGAGCGGCTGATGCTGCGCCACCCGCCCAAGACGGTGACGGTCTACTACAAGGAAGCGCCGTTCGAACTGGAGCGCGGCACCTACACCACCGAGCAGCTGATCGTCGTTTTCTCGGCGCCGGCCGGCTACCTGCTCGACCTGATTGAGCGTGACGGCGAGTTCCGCGAGTTGAAGCCCGGTGAGTCGATCAAGATCCGCGAGGGTCAGGAGTTCTCGTCGCACCCGCCGGCGGGGCACTCGTCGTGAGCGACCCGGCGTCGGAACTGCGCAAGCTGCGTCGGATCTGCCGCCGGGCCGAACTCCACGAAGATGGCGGGCAACCGCTCGTCCATCTTCCGGAGTTGAGGGTCCAGTACGCGGGCGGGGTGGAGACGGTCGATGGCCTTCTCTGCCCCGGCCAGCACAGCGGCTACGTCTCGCGGCTTTTCCTGTCGAAGCCCTTTCCCGCCCGCGGCCAGAACTGGACCACGCACAACATCCTCGGCGTGCCCTGGTACGCCATGTCGTGGAACGGCGTCGATCCCAGCCTCGGCTGGGACGAAATCCTAGGTGCTCATTTGAGGCCTCTGCAATGAACGTACACCTGAAGATCGACGGCCGGCTGCTCGACGTTGTCCGCAAGGACCTGCACCGGCCCCATGCCTTCGCCCACGAACGCGTGGGCTTCTTCACAGCCGGCGCTGCCGACCTGGGTGACCGGCTGCTGCTTACGATCCGGGACTACATGCCGGTCGCCGACGAGGACTACGAGGTCGATCGCAAGGTCGGGGCCAAGATCGGTTCGGCGGCGATGCGCAAGGCGGTGCAGTCGGCCTACAGGCCGGCGGCGGCGCTCCTGCACGTTCACACCCACGGCGGTCGCGGCAAGCCGGGCTTCAGCCGGGTGGACCTGAACAGCGCCGATGACTTCGTCCCCGGCTTTTTCGAAACCACCCCGCGCATGCCGCACGGTCTGCTCGTCCTCAGCAACGACGCGGCCCACGGCCTCTTGTGGCTCGCCAACGACCGGGCGCCGATCGCCATCAATCAATTCCAACGCATCGACGCGCCCCTGCAGCGCGAATGGGGGTCACATGTCCTGGCTTGATCGACAGAGTTTCCTGGGCGCGGATAGCGACACCAGGTTGGCGGCGGCAACCGTCGGCCTGGTGGGGCTCGGCGGTGGCAATTCCCATGTGGTCCAGCAGTTGGCTCACCTGGGGGTCGGCGGCTTCGTTCTGCTCGACGACGACATCATCACCCTGACCAATCTCAACCGGCTGGTCGGCGGAACCCTAGACGACGTCAAGGCGGAGCGGCCGAAGGTCGAGATCGCGGCGCGCGTGATCCGGGCGGTCAATCCGAACGCCCGGATCGTGATGCGCAAGGCCAAGTGGCAGGAAGTCGGCGACCTCTTGAAGGGTTGCGACATCATCGTCGGCGGCCTCGACCACATCGGTTCGAAGGACGAACTGGAAGCCTTCTGCCGCCGCTTCATGATCCCCTACATCGACATGGGCATGGACGTGACGTCCTTGCCCGGCGCCGGCCAAAGCCTGGTCAGCGGCCAGGTGGTGCTGTCCATGCCGGGGGAGCCTTGCTTGCGGTGCCTGCAGCTGGTCACCGACGAGCGGCTGAAAGAGGAGGCGCAACGCTATGGCGTCGCCGGCAGCCGGCCGCAGGTGGTCTGGCCGAACGGCCTGTTAGCATCCTCGGCCGTCGGTCTTGTGGTCCAGTTGCTGACGCCCTGGACGGCTGACCCGCCCCACAGCGCCTATTTCGCCTACGACGCCAACTTGGGGACGGTGGCCCCCTCGGATCGCTTGGACCGGCGGCGCGGCAAGCCCTGTTCGCACTACCCAGCCAAGGCTGTCGGCGATCCGATGTTCGACGTGCGTCGCTATCTCGAACGCCTGGATCAGCCAGCACCCATCTTGCCGGCCGCCAGCGTTCCGGTCTCGCGCCTGGCTCGTGTGACCCACTGGATCCGCACGCGCTTCGGCTAGGAATAACGCGAAGGGGGCGAGCGCCGCCACGCTCGCCCCAAGTGGGTCACGCCGCCTGGCCTGCGGCCTGCCGGCCGTGCAGGAAATCGGCCGCCCTTTGGGCCTGGGCGGCGGCGCTGAAGATGAACCGCTTGTCTTCCTTGAGCACCCGCAGCCAGCTTTAAATCGGTATGGCTCTGGCCGCCCCCGACCCGAGTGCTGCAAGACGTGCTCGCAGCGCTGATCGCCCAACTGCAACGCGGACGCAGACAACCATTTGGCGTCGCCGGTCGCCCAGCCCTCACTCAGAAGTCGCTTTGCCCCGGATGCCTTTGGCGCTTAATACATTTCCGATCGACTTTTTCGTTGTCTGTGTGGAAATGCACACCCGTCACCTTCCGCACCTCAAGCGACGTCAAATCTACGTCAAGCGTCATCGGCCTCTTGTCCAAATCTGGATCGGGGTCCCAATCGATATCTGAGAGCCCGCCCATGCCGGTTTGATCGAAAGGGGGCGGAAGCGACTTCCCGGATTCGGGCGGCGGCACTTCTTCGACCACGGTCAGCTGATGTTCCCACTCCTCGCCGTTGAATATACCCGTGTCTACCGAGAGCTTCGTACCCTTCGGGTATTTGATCGCCGCGATCCGTGCCGCCTTCTGGAAGAGCACCACATTCGACTTGCGGCCCGGAACCTGAACCGAGGGGAATAGAATCCCGTCGAGTTCTGGCTCAATGCGCGACGCCAGAAAGTCAGCGACGGCCTGGGTCGCCAAATATTCGAGCGCTTCATCGCTGGGCATGACAGGCATGGTCATCCGCCGCAGCAGCCTTTCAAGGAACAAGGCCCGTTCCTTTCTTGCGGCATATATAGGATCGAAGATGCTGCCTTTCTCGAGAATCTCGGCTAAGGCTTTGAGATCGAGTAGACGAACGCGGCGCACTAGCATGAAACGAGCGACGACCACGTTGGCACCAACGGGAGGACGTACTTCGGCCAGCGCCGTCTCCGGTTCGTCGGCTCCGTAGAACACTGCAATCCCACGCGCGTTCATGCGTCCGCCCTGAGCTAATGTAGGTGGGGGCGGTCCAAGATTCTGGGCCGGATCGGTTAGAGCAGTCTCTAGGTTTGACCAGGATTCGAATGCCCGCGCACGATAGAAGCCATGGATCGGTAACTCCTCTTCGGGACCTGCCTCGACGATGACCCCGGCACCACTCTGCGTTCGCATGGTGGCGACACCGTCAAACAACCGTGTGAGATGCGCTCTGGCCTCTTCGCTGAAGAAGCGTGACTCGGTCTTCAGTGACCGCTCAAACTGCCTCCACTCGCGCTGCCACGTCTCATCGTCGAATTTCTTTGGCTCGTAGTGGCTTTCGTCATCGAATTCCTGTTCGTCACCAGACCAGTCGGTCGGATCACCCGCATTCTCGTCGCGCAGGATCTGCTGGATGTCGATTGCCGGCTGCTCGTCAATTAATGCTGCTTCCTGGATCACGTCGGTGACTAGCTCGCCATGCCGTGACCAGTCGTAGGTCGACTCCTTATCCCGCATCATCGCGTACTCAAATCCTGTAGGGTTCGGATCCGTCCGCTCATAGTGCTGGCCGAACGCCGTTGATATCCGGACGGCCAATTGCTCAAGCGTGAATGTCTTGCCTACCCCGCCGCAATAGTTGCAATTCCCGTCTTTGCCAGAGCTCTCGATCTCATTGGACAAAAACACCTCTCCCACACAGTCACAGCAGATGAGCCGCAACTTCAAATCTTCCGTGTCGACGTCCTCGGTCATGTGTCGGTCAATGCCACTCGATGATTTGGTCGTTCTCAACTCTATCACGATGAATTCGGCGCGTCGGCTGTACCGACCGGGCCCTATTTGGCTCCGCTGGCAGTATGGGGCCTCACGCAGCCGCCCCTTTGGCAAAACATGAAGGAGAGGCGTCTTTGCCGTTCGATGACAATCCCTCGGGCAATGAGACAATGACAGCATGCGGCTGACGTTCGTCGACTTGGATAAATTAAGGCTCCGCCCGCAGTGCACTTTGGAGTGCCTCTCCTGCTTAGGGGCTTACGCTGACCTTTCTGCGCACGGAAAGGGACGGGCTCGGTGCCATCAATCGTTTGTTCGAGCGATCTGTAATCACACGGAAGACCGACGGGTAGCCATCCGTTGCTGAACCACCCTTCGCGAGAGTGAGAGGGCTGCGCCTGATTCCGTGACGGATTCGAGGTCGAGAGGAAGTCTCCCGGCCGTCCGTCGCGGAGTGTTTTCCATGGCAAAGACAGTTCAGAAGATCACCCTTAACGCCTCGCGCGACATCCCCTTCAACAAGCTGGTGCTGAGCCAGTCCAACGTCAGGCGCCTGAAGTTCGGCGTATCGATCGAGGATTTGGCTGAGGACATCGCCCGGCGCGGGCTCCTACAGAGCCTCAACGTCCGGCCGGTCCTCGACGCCTATGGTGCCGAGACCGGCCAGTTTGAGATCCCGGCCGGCGGCCGCCGCTACCGGGCTCTTGAGCGGCTGGTGAAGGAGAAGCGTCTGTCCAGAACGGCACCGATTCCCTGCATTGTCTGTGATCGTATGGGTGAGATTTCGGCGGAAGAAGATTCGCTGGCGGAGAATTTCCAGCGTGTCGCTCTGCATCCGTTGGACCAGTTCCGGGCATTCAAAATCCTGCGCGACCAAGGAGCGGGTGAGGAGGAGATCGCTGCCCGTTTCTTCGTCGCGACCGCGGTGGTGAAGCAGAGGCTGCGCCTGGCTTCTGTCTCCGAGAGGCTGCTCGGGATTTATGCTGAGGACGGCATGACTCTGGAGCAGCTCATGGCGTTCACCGTCAGCACCGACCATGCCCGGCAGGAGCAGGTCTGGGAGGCATTGCAGCAGTCCTACAACAAGGAGCCTTACCTGATCCGCCGCCAGCTCACCGAGAGCGCCGTGCGCGCGTCGGACCGCCGTGCGCAGTTTGTCGGTCTCGATGCTTACGAGGCAGCGGGCGGCGGGGTCCTGCGCGACCTGTTCGAGGACGACGGAGGCGGCTGGCTGCAGGACGTAGCCCTGCTCGATCGCCTGGTCACCGAGAAGCTGGCGGCCGAAGCCGAGAAGATCGCCGCCGAAGGCTGGAAATGGATCGAGGTGGCCGTCGACTTCCGGTACAGCCATGCGCACCAACTTCGGCGGCTCGACGGCGTGGAAGTCGAGCTCACGCCCGAAGAAGAGGCGAGTGTCGGCACTCTGACAGCCGAGCAGGCCAAACTCGAAAGCGAGTACGAAGGTGCCGACGAACTGCCGGAGGAGGTCGACGCGCGGCTGGGCGAGATCGAGGAAGCGCTTGCCGCCTTCGACAGCCGTCCAGTTCGCTACGAGCCGGCGGAGATCGCGCGTGCCGGTGTGTTTGTCAGCATCGACGTTGACGGACGCCTTGCGGCCGATCGCGGCTATGTCCGGCCAGAGCACGAACCGATGCAGGTCGGCAGCGAAGATCTGCAGGAAGGCGAGACCGGCGGGGCGGATGAGACAGCGTTTGCCACTCCCGCCCAGCGTACCGTCATCACCATCGGAGGCGACCAGCCGGAGGACGACGGTGACGACGACCCGATCAAGCCGCTCCCGGAACGGCTCGTGAGCGAGCTGACGGCTCATCGCACCCTCGCGCTGCGGGACGCGGTGTCGAACAACCCGCAGGTCGCTTTCACGGCGCTGCTGCACAAGCTTTGCCTCGACACCTTCCAGCACAGCGCTCCCGGCGCCTGCCTGGAAGCCTCGGTGCGGCATGTGTTCTTCCCTGCCCAAGCGGTCGATTTGAAGGACAGCCCCTCGGCCAAGGCAGTCGCCGATCGCCACGAAGCGTGGAAGGTCGAGCTATCCAAGGATGACGACGCGCTGTGGGACTGGCTCGCCTCGCTCGACGATGCACGCCGTGCCGCGCTGCTCGCGCATTGCGTCTCGTTCGGTGTTAACGCCCTCTATGAGAAGGGTGACCGCTACGGTGGGCCGGGCGTCTCGGCGCACGGTGTGCAGCAGCGCATCGCCCAGGCCGACCGGCTGGCCCGTGCCGTCGGTCTCGACATGGTCGAGGCCGGCTGGCGGCCCACGGTCGACAACTATCTCGGCCGTGTCACCAAGCCCCGCATCCTGGAAGCGGTGCGGGAGGCCAAGGGCGATCAGGCAGCACAGCTCATCGACCATCTGAAGAAGGCGGAGATGGCGAAGGAGGCCGAGCGGCTGCTTGAGGGCACGGGCTGGTTGCCTGAGCCACTGCGACTCGCCGACAGCGGGGACGTGTCGGACACACCCGCCGAGTGGGCCGGGGAGCTTCCGGCTTTCCTCGCCGACGGCGAAGGGGATGCCGGGACGGACGAGTCCGAGCCGCATCCCATCGCTGCGGAATAGCGTGAACGCCGCGGCCGGACGAGGCCGCCCGCGGTGTCTTCGCCCATCGTTGGAAAAGCCCGGCCGCCGTGCCGGGCTTTTTCCTTTGAGAGATTCCTCGCATTCGCCGCGCAAGGCGAGAGGGAGAGGACGGCCGGGACGGGTTTGAGCCGGCGGGGTCCAGAGAGAGCGCCTCCCGGTTCGGACCGTTCCCGCTCTCCTGAGGTCTCCTCCATGTCGAATGTCTCCCTCCCGGCGGCCGCGCCCGCGCCGCTGCGCTCGCTCGCCGGCGTTCCTGCGGATCCGTCCGCCGGCATTGCCGCGGCCGCACACCTTCTTCTCCCTCACCTCGAGCGTGGCCGCCGCATCGATGCGGTTACGCTGCGCGCCGCCATGGAGCACGCCTTCGGCGGTTCCGACGCAGCCGGCGCCTGGGACTGGAAGTCCGCGTACGACGCCTGCGAGGCGGCGACCGTGCTGTTCATGCGCAAGTTCGGCCCGGCCATTCGGGCACGGGCTGGCTCGCCGGCTGCCGAGCTGTCCATGCTCGGCAGGATCGCGGCACTTCTTCCCACTCATACCCGCCGATCCGAGGAGAGCCAGGCGCTTCAGCAATTCTCGACGCCGCTCGCGCTCGGGTTTGTCGCCGCCAGCGCCGCTGCGATCGGTCCGGCCGATCTCGTGCTCGAGCCCTCGGCCGGCACGGGCCTGCTCGCCATCTTCGCGGAGCTTGCGGGCAGTGGGCTGCACTTGAACGAGCTGGCGGAGACCCGCGCGGTCTTGCTCGGGCGGCTGTTTCCCGCTGTCGCGACGACACGCTACGACGCGGCTCACATCCACGACCATCTCGACGAGGCCGTGCGTCCGAGCGTCGTGCTGATGAACCCGCCGTTCTCGGTCGCGGCGCATGTCGATGGCACCGTGGCGGACGCTGCCCTTCGCCATGTGTCCTCGGCGCTTGCGCGACTCGCCGACGGCGGCCGCCTGGTTGCGATCACCGGTGCCAGCCTCTCGCCGGACCATCCGGCCTGGCGCGAGGCCCTCGTCCGTCTGCAGGAACGCGGCCGGGTCGTGTTCAGCGCTGCCGTCGATGGCCGCGTTTATGCCCGTCACGGCACCGCGGTCGAGACCCGGCTGACGGTCATCGATCGCGTGCCTGCCGATGATCCGAGATCGTTTCCGGCATCACCAGGTATGGCGCCCGACGTCGCCACCTTGCTTCAATGGGTGACGTCGAATGTTTCACCTCGCTTGCCTGTTGAGGGTACGGCAGTGGTTCCGGCATCCGTCAGTCTCGTCGCAATCAGACCGAGCCGACGGACTGCACGACAGCCGCTCGCTGTTGCTGGCAGTTCGCTCGAACGAGCGGCCACCGAACTTGCTTACGAGACCGTCGACTGGAAGCCGGCCGAGGGCGGCAGCCTCACCGAAGCGCTGTATGAAGGGTACGACCTGCAGTCGATCCGAATCGCCGGCGCCCTTCCGCATCCGACGCGGCTCGTGCAATCCGCGGCGATGGCCTCGGTCGCGCTACCCAAGCCCTCTTACCGGCCGCAACTGCCGGCCGATGCCGTCAGCGTCGGCATGCTGTCCGATGCGCAGCTCGAGAGCGTCATCTATGCGGGCGAGGCGCATGCGGGCTGTCTCGCCGGATCGTGGGTCGTGGACGAGACCTTCGACACTGTCTCCGCCGCGCCCGACGATGCCACCAACGCCGTGCGCTTTCGGCGTGGCTGGATGCTGGGCGACGGCACTGGCGCCGGGAAGGGCCGCCAGGTTGCCGGCATCCTTTTGGATAACTGGCTAAAAGGCCGCCGTCGGGCGGTGTGGATCTCGAAGTCCGACAAGCTGATCGAGGATGCCCAGCGTGACTGGTCGGCGCTCGGCATGGAGCGGCTGCTGGTGACGCCGCTCGCCCGCTTCCGCCAGGGCACTCCGATCCGCCTGGAGGAGGGCATCCTTTTTGCCACCTACGCCACGCTACGAACCGATGCGCGCGAGGAAAGAGTTTCGCGAGTCCGGCAGATCGTTGATTGGCTGGGGTCGGAGTTCGACGGAGTGATCGTGTTCGACGAGAGCCACGCCATGGCAAATGCGGCCGGCGGCAAGGGTGAGCGCGGCGACCAGGCGCCGTCGCAGCAAGGCCGTGCCGGCCTACGTTTGCAGCATGCGCTGCCCAACGCCCGGGTCGTATATGTCTCGGCCACCGGGGCCACCACTGTGCACAATCTCGCCTACGCGCAGCGGCTCGGACTGTGGGGTGGCGAGGACTTTCCGTTCGCCACGCGCGCCGAGTTCGTGCAGGCGATTGAAGCCGGCGGCGTAGCGGCAATGGAGGTTCTTGCTCGCGACCTCAAGGCGCTTGGCCTCTACGCAGCACGATCCCTGTCCTACGAGGGAGTGGAGTACGAGTTGGTCGAGCATGCGCTGTCGCGCGAGCAGATCCGCATCTACGACGCCTATGCCGGCGCCTTCCAGGTCATCCACAACAACCTCGACGCCGCCATGCAGGCCGCCAACGTCACCGGCGAGCGCGGCACGCTCAATGCCCAGGCGAAGTCCGCGGCACGCTCGGCTTTCGAATCTGCTAAGCAGCGCTTCTTCTCGCACCTGATCACCTCGATGAAGACGCCGACACTGATCCGCGCGATCGAGCGTGATCTCGAGGCCGGACATGCCGCCGTCATTCAGATCGTCTCCACTGGCGAAGCGCTCATGGAGCGCCGGCTCTCCGACATTCCGACCGAGGAGTGGGGCGACGTGCAAGTCGACATCACCCCGCGCGAATATGTTCTCGACTACCTGGCGCACGGTTTCCCGACCCAGCTGTTCGAGCCGTTCACGGACGGCGAGGGCGATCTTTCCTCCCGGCCGGTCTATCGCGACGGCCAGCCCGTGCAATGCCGCGACGCTGTGGAGCGCCGCGATCGCCTGATCGAACGGCTCGCCTCGCTGGCACCGGTCCAGGGTGCGCTTGACCAGATAGTGCAGCGCTTCGGCACGGACCTGGTCGCCGAGGTGACGGGCCGCTCACGGCGGATCATTCGCAAGGGTGACCGGCTCTGCGTCGAGAACCGTCCCGGCTCGGCCAATCTCGCTGAGGCGCAGGCTTTCATGGACGACGACAAGCGCATCCTGGTGTTCAGCGACGCCGGCGGCACCGGCCGCTCCTACCATGCCGACCTTTCAGCCCGGAACCAGCGCCTGCGCGTGCACTACCTGCTGGAGGCAGGCTGGAAGGCCGACACGGCCATCCAGGGGCTGGGCCGCAGCAACCGCACCAATCAGGCGCAGCCGCCGCTGTTCCGGCCGATCGCCACGGACGTGAAGGCCGAGAAGCGCTTTCTCTCGACCATCGCCCGCCGGCTCGACACGCTGGGCGCCATCACAAAGGGCCAACGCCAGACCGGCGGGCAGGGATTGTTCTGCGCCAACGACAATCTCGAATCGCCCTACGGCCGGGCAGCGTTGCGTCAGCTCTACTTGTTGCTGTTCGCCGGCAAGGTCGAAGGCTGTTCGCTGGAGGCTTTCGAGGCGGCGACGGGCCTGAATCTGACCGACCAGGACGGCAGCCTGCGTGAGGAACTGCCGCCGATCACGACGTTCCTCAATCGGCTGCTGGCACTCACCATCGGCCTTCAGAACACGCTCTTCGGCGTGTTCGAGGATTTGTTGCGCACGAAAATCGAAGGGGCGCAGCTCTCAGGGATCTACGACGTCGGCGTCGAGACGCTGACGGCCGAGAGCCTGACGGTGACGAAGCGCCAAGTGGTGTATGTCCATCCGACGACCGGCGCCCAGACGCAGGTGTTCACCATCCACCGCAAGGAGCGCAATCAGCCTCTCGCCCTGGCCGATGCATTGGACCGGGCCGGTGATCCTCGCGCGGTCCTGCTCGTCAATGCGCAGTCGGGCCGGGCGGCGGTACAGGTGCCGGCGCCCGGCGTCGTGCTGGACGATGGCGAAGTCGAACGCCGCGTCCGGCTCGTGCGTCCGATGGAGCGGACAGCGCTTTCGGGTGCGGCCCTCGAGCAATCGCACTGGCAACGGTCGGATCGAGCTCCGTTTGCCCAAGCCTGGGGCCGGGAGCTCGCCGAGATACCTCCTTTCACGGAGAGCGAACTTCATATCGTCACCGGGCTGCTGCTGCCGATCTGGAAGCGCTTGTCGGACGATTCAACGCGGGTCTACCGCCTGCAGACCGATGCCGGCGAGCGTGTCATTGGCCGGCTGGTCTCGCCGGCCTGGGTGACGCAAGCCGTCTGCGCCGACGGCGTGAGCATCGCGCCGACGGATGCCTTGACTGCCATGCTTGACGGTCGAACCATCCTCGAGCTCCAAGACGGGCTGTCACTTCGCCGCGCCAAGGTCATGGGCCGGTTCCGGGTGGAACTCTTCGGCTTCACGGACGGGATGGTCGATCGCCTGCAGGCGATGGGGCTGATGTCCGAGATAATCGCCTGGAAGCTGCGGCTATTCGTGCCAACCGGTGCCAATGGTCCGGAGATTTTGACGGCGTTGATGGAACGTTACCCGATCGTGCGCATCGCCGATCGGGCAGCGGTATGAGGAGGCAGTCGTGCCATCGCCCGCCGCGGAGCTCGCCCGCCGCCTCGCGCGCAACGCCGAGGCAGTCTGCCATCACTATCTCTCCAATGGCCGTCGCGAGGGCCGTTACTGGCTAGTCGGCGATGTCGCCAACAGCCGGGGCCGCAGCCTGTTCGTGCGCCTGAGCGGCCCGGACCATGGCAAGGGTGCGGCCGGGCATTGGACCGACTCCGCCACGGGACAGCATGGCGATCTTCTGGACCTGATCGCCCTCAATCGCGGGTTTGACCGCCTGCGCGATACCCTGGACGAGGCACGGGCATTCCTCGCGTTGCCACCGGACCAGATCGCTCCTCGGCTTCAGCGCCTTCCTGCGCCACGCGGTTCGCCTGAGTCCGCTCGGCGTCTCTATGCCATGTCCCGGCCGATCACGGGCACCTTGGCTCAAGCCTACCTGCACAGTCGCGGAATCACGACCGTTGCTCACGATGACCCACTACGCTTCCATCCACGCTGCTACTACCGGCCCGACGAGGACAGCCCGACCGAGACCTGGCCGGCACTGATCGCCGCTGTCACCGATCTTGGCGGCACGGTCACCGGCGCACACCGGACTTGGCTCGATCCCTCCGGACGCGACAAGGCGCCCATCGCTTCACCGCGACGGGCCATGGGGCACCTCCTAGGGCACGGAGTTCGCTTCGGCATGGCCGCCGACGTCATGGCCGCCGGGGAGGGGATCGAGACCATGCTGTCCCTGCGCATGATCCTGCCGACTCTGCCGATGGTCGCCGCCCTCTCGGCCAACCATCTCGCTGCACTGCTGCTTCCAACGACACTGCGCCGTCTCTATGTCGCTCACGATTCCGACCCGGCCGGTAATGCTGCGATGGCCACGCTGTGCAATCGCGCCGACGCCGCCGGGATCGAGTCGTTGGCCGTGTCGCCGTGTTCCGACGACTTTAATGACGATCTCCGCCGACTGGGAATCGAAGGGCTCCGGGCATCGGTGCACCGGCAGCTCGTCCCGCAGGACGTGGTTCGCTTCTTGGCCTAGGCCGTGACGGGATGAGCACTGGCAAGCGAATCGATTCGTGCTCAGTCGCTCTTCTGCCCTTCGGACCGGACGGGAGCGCGCCCCGGCCTTCTAGAGGGGCGATCGGACGGCAGGCAGCCCGGTCCCGCAACGGCGGTCCTGTGGCTTTCTTCCCCTGCCGGCTGCGCCGGCATTCCTCGCGAGGCAAGAAAGCCTCGGCCCGCCGTCCTCCGCTGCGCTCCGGCCGCAAGCGCGGTGCGGGACCGGGCTGCCCGCCGTCTGTCGACGCCCACGAAGGCCGCGATGGGCGCGGCCGATCCGACGAAGGACAGCATCATGGCGACCTACGACGATTCCGACTTCGAGCCCGTGCACGCCTCATCCCCGACCGATCACGTCCTCACCGAGCTGCAGCTCTTTGGCCACCGTCCCTTCCAGGACGAGCCCGATCCCCGCCCGTTGCCGGAAGGCAACACTATCGCCGGCGCGGTCGTCGACATCTTCGACGCGCTGGTCTCGACCCTCACCGACACCCGTCTCGAACCCGATCTCGAGAACCTGCTGTGGTCGACCGTCAACCTGTTCCATCGCGCCGTCGACCGGATCGAGCGCGAACTCGACGGCAACGAGCAGGCGCAGCGTCGCAGCCAAAAAGAGCAGAACGGCTCGGAGGTCCGCTCGGTCGAGCTGGAGCGTCTCGTCGCCGAGGGCCTGACCTTGATCGAGCGTCGCAATGCCATGGAGCTCTTCCGAGATCAGGCCGCGGAGCGCTTCGAGGTCCACACCGGCTCGACCTGGCGGCCACGCACCGGCTCGATGGTCAACCACCGGGCTCTCACTGCCGCCATGATCGACAGCCGCGAATTCCTGGCCGCTCGTCGCCGCGCCGAGACCGAACTCCTCGTGCCGGCCGGTCCCAAGATCGCCTTTACCGGCGGTGCCGACTTCAACGACCACCAGCTCATCTGGAGCACGCTCGACAAGGTCCGCGTCAAGCATTCCGACATGGTGCTGCTGCACGGCGGCTCGCCGACCGGCGCCGATTGTATCGCCGCTCGCTGGGCCGATAGCCGCAAGGTCACCCACGTTCCGTTTAAGCCCGACTGGACCCGCCACGCCAAGGCCGCACCCTTCAAGCGCAACGACCAGATCCTGGATGTCCTGCCGATCGGCGTCATCGTGTTCCCAGGCTCGGGCATCCAGGAAAACCTCGCCGACAAGGCACGCAAGCTTGGCATCCCGGTCTGGCGCTTTGGTTCGGGTGGCGCGTGAGCGCCACCTCTTTCCTGCGCCCACGGGCATAGCCGGACCTGTGAGAGCAAGAGGAAGGCCGGGGGCGGGTGAGCCGCCGGGCCTTCAGAGAGAGCGGGCGGCGGCTCTCCCTTTGCTGCTCTCCGGGACACGATCCATGGCTATATCCACTTTGACCTCTGTATCTACGTCGCTGCGCCAAGATCCGGTCAGGAATGGTGATCTTGCCGTCCTGCCGGCGACGGAGACGACGGAGCAGGATCTGCTCGCCGGCTTGCTGGCTTCCTCGCAAGGTATCGAACAAGCTTCTGCCCTCTTGCGGCACTTTCCCAGCATTGGCCATGTCATCACCGCAGAAACGGCGCAGCTTCGCGCCTTCGGATTGACGGGCCGCGACATCGCCGCGTTTCGGCTTGTTCGCGAGATCGCGTGCCGCATGGCCAAAGCCGAGGTGCGCAGGCGTCCCATGCTCAGCAATTGGCAGGCGCTGATCGCCTACCTGCAGACGGCAATGGCCTGTGAGCAGGTCGAGCAGTTCCGAATCCTGTTTCTCGATATCAAGAACAATCTGATCGCTGACGAGGTGCAGCAGCGGGGAACCGTCAATCACACGCCCGTTTATCCGCGGGAGGTCGTCAAACGAGCGTTGATTCTAAACGCCTCCGCTTTGATCGTTGTCCACAATCATCCATCCGGAGACTCAAAGCCGTCGCGGGATGACATTGAGATGACGCGGGAATTGAAAGCGGCCGCCCAGGCTCTCGGTATCGAGCTGCACGACCATGTCGTGGTCGGGCACGGCAATCATGCTTCCTTCCGGTCGCTCGGACTTCTGTAGGTCGCCGGCTCTTACAGCATTCCCGGTCTGAAGTGCGATCGCCGGCTGATGACCTTGCCGGCGATCACGAACACGCCGTCACCGGTGTAATGAAGCGTCTCGGGATGCTTCGGCGATGCCGCGACATGCGCCTTCACCACCTCGAAGATGAAGAAGTTGTACTTCGAAATCAGGCGGCCGTCCGCCGGCCGGCATTCGAAGCTGGCGTGGCATTCGGCGATCAAGGGCGCATTGACCTCCTGTGCGTTTTGCGGCGTCAGCTTGAACTTCTCGAACTTGTCGATCTGCGCCCCTGACGTGTTGCCGATACCGACGACCTCATCGATGAGCGCCGTGGTCGTAGGTTGATGACGCATTCCCTGCTGCGTCGGATCAGGCCGAAGCTGTGATTGCCGCCGGCGATCACGCAGCCGATGAGGGACGGCGTGAATTCCATCACTGTCTGCCACCCCATCGTCATGATGTTGCGCTCGTCGCCATGCGCCGATGTGACCAGCACGATTGGGCCTGGCTCCAGATAGCGGCGGATCTTCGAGACCGGCAGGTCGTTCTTGCGGCGGACCCTCGCCATCTTTCCCCCTTGAGCTGGAATGCGGTTCCTCGAGAGCATCAGCGTCACTCGTTTACAACCTAAAGTCTCTCTTCTGCCACTTTCAATCCTGATAAGATTCGGCGGCGCCATGGTGGTGGTGGAAGGCGCGACCGTTCGACCCTGGTCACGGAGATCCACCATGCTTGCTCTCGGCATCGTACTCAGCATCGTTGGCCTTTGCTTCTTCTGCCGGCTGCTGTTTACGCTGGCCATCTATGCGCTCCCCACCTTTGCCGGACTCACCGCAGGATTGGCGTCGTTTCACAGCGAGGCAGGTGTCCCCGGTGCGATCACTGTCGGATTGCTGGTGGGCGGCGCGACATTGGCGTTTGGACAACTCGCCTTTGCGGGCGCGCGCACGCCTCTCATCCGCGCCATCTGCGGCCTGCTCTATGGCGTTCCAGCTGCAATCGCCGGCTATCAGGTGTCATTTGCCTTGGCGGGCATCGGCATGGTCGGCAATGTTTGGCAGACGGCGTTCGCCGCGGTCGGCGCGGTTGTCTCCGGCTGTACGGCCTTCTCGCGATTGGCATTATTGACCCCGTCGGCGGACGCACAGGGCACGAGGAGCGCTTCCTCGCTTGCTGACAGGCGACTGCACGACCAGGGGCGCTGACGCTTTTGCATCTCATCATCGAACAGGTTGGCGAAGATCGGCGTGGCGAACGCTTGTCTCGACGCGACTGTCGAACGCAGGCCCTCTATGACCACTTCGAGGCGCCGTTTCTCTGGCAAGCCGACAGGATGAAGGCGAGGTGCGTCTGCGATCCATTGAGCTGGGACGATGCCGTCCTGCTTCTGCGCTATGGCTGCCGTCTCTTCGCCCGGTGTGCCGGTCCTCTTCCGCAGGGACCGTCAAGTTGGCCATGATTTCTCCCGAGGAGCTGTTCGGCGCGCGACCCACGGCCTCTCTTTGGCTGATCTGGCCAGAGGACGGCTGCGCCTCGATCGCCTGAGCCGCAACGGCTGCGGTTCGACTTTCTTCCCCTGGGCTTCGCCCATTCCTCGCGAGGCAAGAAAGTCGCCCCGCCGCCATCCTCCGCTCTGCTCCGGCCCGTGAACGGGTGCGGCGTCGATCGCCTCCGGCCTGCAGATCGCCATCGAGGCCGCGATGGTCGCGGGGCTCGAAACAGCACAGGAGAAGTCACATGGCCAACATCGGTACCTTCAAGAAGTCCGGCAACGAGTACCAGGGCGAGATCGTCACGCTCAGTGTCCAGGCGAGAGGCGTGCGCATCGTCCCCGAGGCCAACCGCAGCAACGACAACGCCCCCAGCCACCGGGTCTTCGTCGGTCGCGCCGAGATCGGGGCTGCCTGGTCGAAGCGCTCTAACGAGGGCCGCGACTACCTCTCGCTCAAGCTCGACGATCCGAGCTTCAACGCGCCGATCTTCGCCAACCTGTTCGACGACGAGGACGGCGAGGGCTTCAGCCTGATCTGGTCGCGCAGCCGCAAGAAGAACGGCGAGTAAGCCGCGGCTCCCAGAGCCCCGCCCGGACCGCCGGGCGGGGCTTTTCTTTGCTTGGGCGGCTGTGTTTCTGAAAGGCCGCAAGATGAGGCATGGGATAGAGCAGCCATGTTTTTGCGTTCGGCTTCGAGGCCTAACGGGATGGTGCGACTTCGATTTGGGTGCAGGCTCAACGATCAGGTCAGCCGGACGCACGCTCAGGCGGGGCTTTCTGTCGATCAGTTAATCGCCCTTGGCGATTAACTGTGTCGTTTCTGTTCGTACCAACCTTTGCTCGCGTTCACGATCCTCACAACGGACAGCATGACGGGCACTTCTATGAGGACCCCGACCACGGTGGCCAGCGCCGCGCCCGAGGAAAAGCCAAAGATGCTGATGGCCGCCGCGACCGCCAGCTCGAAGAAGTTGCTAGCGCCGATTAGCGCCGACGGCGCAGCGACGCAATGCTGCTCGCCAGCCGCCCTGTTCAGCAGATAAGCCAAGCCGGAGTTGAAGTAGACTTGGATTAAGATTGGCACCGCCAAGAGGGCGATGATCAACGGCTGCGCGATAATCTGTTCTCCCTGGAAGCCGAACAGCAGCACGAGCGTCGCCAGCAAGGCAACGAGCGAAGCCGGTTGCAGGCGCGCCAGCAGGCGCGCGAGGGCTTCCCGGCTCTGCGCGAGCGCCGCGCGGCGTATGAATTGCGCCAGCAGCACGGGCACGAGGATGTACAGGGCGACTGACAGCAGCAGCGTCTGCCATGGCACCACGATGGCCGATAGGCCGAGCAGCAACCCGACGATCGGTGCGAAGGCGAAGAGCATGATCGCGTCGTTCAACGCCACCTGCGTCAGCGTGAAATCGGGCTCGCCTTCGGAGAGGTTGCTCCACACGAACACCATCGCGGTGCAGGGTGCGGCCGCCAGCAGGATTAGGCCGGCGATGTAGCTGTCGATCTGGTCGGCCGGCAGCCACGGCCTGAACAGATAACCGATGAACAGCCAACCGAGCGCCGCCATCGAAAAGGGTTTCACCGCCCAGTTGATGAACAGTGTCACCCCGATCCCGCGCCAGTGTCGGCGCACCTCTGCGATGGCCGCGAAGTCGACCTTGATGAGCATCGGGATGATCATCAGCCAGATCAGGGCTGCGACCGGCAGGTTCACATGGGCGACTTCGGCCGCGCCCACGGTGTGAAAGACCACCGGGAAGAAGTGCCCGAGCGCGATCCCGACGACGATGCAGGCCGCGACCCAGAGGGTCAGGTAACGCTCAAAAAGGGACATTTCGCCGTCTCCCGCTCGTCGATCCGCTGGTTTGCCCGTCGACACCCGACGGCCGGCCACGTAATACGTATGTCATACACTTGGACTATTCGAGAACTATGGAATCATCGGACGTAGCTGCCGGATTTGCTGCCCTTTCGCAAGAGACCCGCCTCAACTTGATGCGGCTTCTGGCGAGCAAGGGAGCGACCGGCATGGCGGCCGGCGAACTCGCCAGCGCGCTGGGGCAACTGCCTTCGACGCTGTCGTTCCATCTGGCTGCCCTGGAGCAAGCCGGTCTCGTTCAATCCACCCGGCAGGGTCGCAACATCATCTATGCGGTCCGTTTTGCCGGCTTGCGCGCGCTCTTCAGCTTCCTGACGGAGACGTGCTGTGGGGGACGACCGGACCTCTGTGGCGACCTGGCGCGACTCCTCCCCGAGGATCAACCCGAGGTTCACATGACTCCCGCCTTCAACGTCCTGTTTCTGTGCACGCACAATTCCGCCCGCTCGCTGATGGCCGAGGCAATCCTCGAACAGCTCGGCAAGGGCAAGTTCAACGCCTATTCGGCGGGCTCCGACCCGGCGGGCCAGCCGATGCCAGACGTACTGGCCAAGCTCAAGACGCTCGGGCACGACGTGGCCGGATTGCGCTGCAAGTCGTGGGATGAGTTCACCGGCCCGAATGCGCCGCGCATGGATTTCGTCATCACGCTTTGCGACATCCTGCAGGGCCAGCACTGTCCCGACTTCGGCGAGCGGTCGGTGACGGGCGCGTGGCCGCTGCCCGACCCCGCCAAATTCATGGGCTCCGATGTAGAGCGCGCCACGATGATCAACGAGCTGTACGGCATGATTCGCCGGCGGCTGGAGATCTTCATCAACCTTCCCTACGCCTCGCTCGATAGGATGGCGCTCAAGAAGCGCCTCGACGAGATCGGCGACTCCGCCAAGGCCCCGGCGTAAGCGGACGGAGGCTGCGATGAAGGTCGGCATCAACGGCATGGGGCGCATGGGGCGCCTGGCGCTCCGGGCTGCGTTCGGCGGCATGCATCGTCCCGGCGACGACCCACGGCGCGATAATCGTCTGGAGGTCGTGCACCTCAACGAGATCAAGGGAGGCGCTGGCGCCACGGCGCATCTTCTGGAGTTCGACAGCATGCACGGCCGCTGGCGCACCTCGTTCGAGGTCGACGGCGAGCGTGGCATCGCGGTCGGCGGCACCTATCTCGGCTTCAGCGCCGCCGCTTCGCCCGGAGATGTCGCCTGGGGCGATCTCGGATGCGACATGGTTCTCGAATGCACTGGCAAGTTCTTGAAGCCGGAGCAGTTGCAAGCCTATTTCGATCGCGGCGTGAAGAAGGTCATCGTCGCAGCACCCGTCAAGGACGAGCGCGCGCTGAACGTCGTCGTGGGCGTCAATGACGGCCTCTACGATCCGGCCCGTCATCACCTGCTGACGGCGGCGTCGTGCACAACCAACTGCCTCGCACCGGTGGTCAAGGTGGTGCACGAGTCCATCGGCATCCGGCATGGTCAGATCACGACGGTTCACGCCCCGACCAACACCAACGTCGTCGTGGACGCGCCGCACAAGGACCTTCGGCGGGCACGCTCGGCCATGCTTTCGCTGCAGCCAACGACGACCGGCAGCGCCACTGCGATCACGGTCATCTATCCTGAACTCAAGGGAAAGCTGAACGGGCATGCCGTGCGGGCGCCGATCCTCAACGCGAGCCTCACCGACTGCGTCTTCGAGTTGAAGCGCTCGACCACGGAAGCCGAGGTCAACGAGCTGTTCCAAGTGGCCGCCAAAGGACCGCTGGCGGGCATTCTCGGCTACGAGACGCGCCCCCTCGTTTCGGCGGACTACGCCAACGACACGCGCAGCTCGATCGTCGACGCTCCCAGCACGATGGTGACTGACGGCACGATGCTCAAGGTCTACGCGTGGTACGACAATGAGGTGGGCTATGTCTGCCGCATGGTCGACCTCGCCCGAATGGTGATCGACGCAGGCACATGATGGGCACGTCGGCGCGCGATTACCTGATCGTTACGGCGTCGTACTGGGGCTTTACCCTAGTCGACGGCGCGCTGCGCATGCTCGTGCTGCTCCACTTCTTCAGGCTCGGGTACTCACCGTTCACGCTCGCCTTCCTGTTCCTGCTCTATGAGTTCGCCGGCATCGTGGCGAACCTGGCGGGCGGCTGGCTGGCGACGCGTTTCGGCATCCCCCGCATGCTGATGGCTGGTCAATCCCTCCAGATAGCCTGCCTCATTATGTTGTCCGCGCTCGATCCGTCGTGGACGGCTGCCGCTTCTGTCGCGTGGGTGGTTGCGGCACAGGGTATTGCGGGACTGGCCAAGGATTTCACGAAGACAGCCTCCAAATCGGCCATCAAGGCGACGGCCGGCGATGGCGCGGGCCGGCTCTTCAAATGGGTGGCGTGGTTCACCGGCTCGAAGAACGCAATGAAGGGAATAGGTTTCTTCGTGGGGGGCTTGCTGCTCGACGCCGTGGGCTTTCGTCCTGCTCTATGGCTGATGGCTGGCCTGCTGGTCGTCATCCTGCTTACCGGGCTCATTCTCTTGCCCCGTGAACTCGGCAAGGCGAAGGCCTCGAAGTCGATGCGCGAGCTGTTCGCCAAGTCGTCGGGCGTGAATCTTCTGGCGGCGGCACGCGTTTTCATGTTCGGCGCACGCGATGTCTGGTTCGTCGTTGGCCTCCCCGTGTTCCTCTACGCCTCTGGCTGGCGGTTCGTGGAAGTGGGCGCGTTCCTCGCCGCCTGGACGATCGCCTATGGCGGACTGCAGGCCGTTGCGCCGGCGTTAGTTCCGCGAAGCACCGACGGGCTCAGCCGCGAAGTGCCGGGCGCGCGCGTATGGGCGGGCATCCTGCTCGCCGTGCCGGTGATGATCGCCTTGCTTTTGTCCGGCCAGCTCGGCTTGCGTCCTGACCTCATCGTCACGGTCGGTTTGGCGATCTTCGCGCTGCCCTTCGCCGTCAATTCCTCGCTGCACTCCTACCTGATCCTGGCCTATGCCGGTTCGGAGAAGGCCGCCGAGGATGTCGGCTTCTATTATGCCGCCAATGCCTGCGGCCGATTGAGCGGCACGTTGCTCTCTGGGCTCTTCTATCAATTGGGTGGGATGACCGTCTGCCTGCTCGGCTCCGCGGCCATGCTACTGGCCTGCTGGGCCATCACTTTCCTGCTGCCCGGAGCGGCCGGGCATCCTCGCCCTCGGGCCGCACCGAGCAATTTCTAAGATTCTAGAAATATGGTTGACTCTCTCCAGGGAGAGCCTACCTTTGCGTCATGAAGATCGAAGATGCCGCTGCCCGTCTGGAAGCACTCGGCAATCCGACGCGACTGAAGATCTACCGAACGTTGGTGCGTGCCGGCGCCGAAGGCATGTCGGTTGGCCGGCTGCAGACCAAGCTGGATGCAGCGGCGTCGACCCTGTCGCATCACATCAAGTCTTTGATGATCGTCGGGCTCGTCACGCAGGTTCGGGAAGGCGCGACCCTCGTCTGTCACGCCAACTATGAGGTGATGCGCGAACTTCTTGGGTTCATGGCAGAGGAATGCTGCGCCGAGGGCACCCGTCCACCAGTGGCAATTCCGAGTGTTGCCTGACTCACCGCGCTATTTTTTGCCTGAGAATTTCCAAAATTCTAGAAGGATAGGAGAGCCAAATGCCCGACTCACTCACAAAGCCGAAGACAGTTGCCGTGATCGGCGCCGGTCCCGTTGGACTCGCCGCTGCGGCGCATCTGCTGGAGCGCGGACTGGAACCAGTCGTTCTGGAAGCCGGTCCGACGGTCGGCCATGCCGTGCGTCAGTGGAGCCATGTGCAGACCTTCTCGCCATGGGAGTTCAACATCGACAAGGCGGCAGATCGCCTGCTGACTAGCGCCGGCTGGAACAAGCCGCAGCCCGATCACTATCCGACCGGCGCTGAACTGGTGGAGCAGTATCTCGAACCGCTGGCGACGCGCACTCCGTTGAAGGATCGCATCCGGACCAGCAGCCGCGTGACGGGCATCGGCCGTGTCGGCTTCGACAAGGTGAAGACGAAGGGCCGCGAGACTGCGCCGTTCGAGATTCGGTACGAGAACGGCAAAGGAGCAGATAGAATCACGGCCGATGCCGTCATCGATGCGAGCGGCACCTGGTTCTCTCCCAATCCAGCCGGCGCGAATGGGCTGCAGGCAGCCGGTGAGCATGACTCCCATGATCGAATTACCTACGGTATGCCCGACATACTGGGCCGCGACCGCGCGCGCTATGCCGGCCGCACTGTCGCGGTACTGGGCGGCGGCCACTCCGCCGTCGGCACCCTGATCGACCTTGCGCGACTCAAGGAGCAGGTGCCGGCGACGGAGGTCGTCTGGCTGCTGCGTGCGACTGATCGGGCGAAATCCTTTGGCGGTGGCACGGCCGACCAACTCAAGGTGAGGGGCGCGCTGGGCTCGGCCCTCGCAGGCCTCGTCGCTGGCGGAACGATTCGGACCGAAGCCGGATTCCGTGTCGGCCATATCGACCACGAGGGCGAACGCCTGCGCGTGGCGACGGGCGCGGCCTGCTGCGCGCGCGCCGTGACGGTCGACGAGCTGATCGTCGCGACCGGCTTCCGGCCCGACCTCGATTTCCTGCGCGAGCTGCGCCTGTCGCTCGATCCGGCACTTGAATGCCCGCCAATCCTCGCGCCGCTGATCGATCCCAACGAGCATAGTTGCGGCAGCGTGCGTCCGCACGGCGCGCGGGAACTGAGCCAGCCCGAGGCCGGCTTCTACTTCGCCGGCATGAAGTCCTACGGCCGCGCGCCGACCTTCCTGATGATGACCGGCTACGAGCAGGTCCGCTCGATCGCCGCCGAGATCGCGGGCGACCACGAGGCTGCGGGCAAGGTCGAGTTGGTGCTGCCGGAGACGGGAGTGTGCAACGGCCCTGCGCCGTCGGCGTCGCCTGCCGATGCCGCCTCTAGCTGCTGTGCGCCTGCGCAGCCGGCCGTGGCGACGAGCTGTTGCGCTCCCAAGGCTTCGTGATGGATCGCCGCCGCCTCGCGACAATCCTCGTCCTGGGGACGGCGCAGACGCTGGCTTGGGGGTCGACCTACTATCTGCCAGCGGTGCTGGCAGACGAGATGGCGCGAGACATCGGCATCTCGACCAACCTGTTTTTCGGCACCTTTTCCGCCTCGCTCATCATCTCCGCCGTGATCGGCCCGAAGGTTGGCCGGATGATCGACCGGGCGGGTGGTAACGGTGTCCTCTCGGCATCGAACCTGCTGTTTGCGGTGGCGCTGGTACTGCTATCACAGGCGCATTCCTTCCTGCCGTTTGCCGTCGCATGGATGCTGATGGGCGTCGGCATGGGCCTCGGCCTTTACGATGCAGCCTTCGGCGCGCTGGGCCGCCTCTACGGCAAGGACGCGCGCGGAGCGATCACCGGCATCACGCTCCTTGCAGGCTTTGCAAGTACCATCGCCTGGCCACTGACTGCATGGGGCGCGGCTGAGATCGGATGGCGCGAGACATGCCTGATGTGGGCGGCCGCGCACATCGTCATTGGCCTTCCGTGCAACTACCTGCTGCTGCCGCGTCCCACCGATCTCGCGGCCACGATCAAGGCGGCGGACGAGCCGGTGCCGTTCGATCGCACGATGGTGCTGCTGGGAATCGCCTTCGCTTTGGCGTGGGTCGTCACCGCCGGTATGGCCGCGCACTTACCGCGCATCATGGAAGCGGCGGGCGCAAGCCCCACCCAGGCCATTGCGGCGGGCGCGCTCATCGGGCCGGCGCAGGTCGCGGCGCGCATGCTCGAAGCAGGCCCGCTGCGGCGCCTGCATCCACTGGTCTCGGGCCGCCTCGCGACCACGACACATCCGGCGGGCACGTTGGTCCTGCTGACCTTCGGGGGTGGCCTAGCCGCGAGTGCCTTCGCGGTGCTGCATGGCATGGGCAACGGCGTTCTCACCATCGCGCGCGGCACGGTGCCGCTCGCGCTCTATGGGCCGAAGAACTACGGCTACCGGCTCGGCCTGCTGGGTGCACCCCCGCGCTTCCTGTCGGCGGGAGCACCGCTGCTGTTCGCTTTGCTGATCGACCGGCTCGGTGCCGGCGT
This sequence comes from uncultured Rhodospirillaceae bacterium, assembly GCA_945952105.1. GTDB lineage: Bacteria > Pseudomonadota > Alphaproteobacteria > Reyranellales > Reyranellaceae > Reyranella. The sequence continues at coordinate 27,089 of CAMFGZ010000045.1, forward strand.
GTTGCTCATTTCGTCCGCGCTTTGTG
>CAMFGZ010000046.1 GCA_945952105.1 uncultured Rhodospirillaceae bacterium
TGCAACTACATCCAAAACGCCGGATATGCTCACGTCAAAACGTGAAACGCTCTAGAACTGCTCTTCCGAGAGCGCGAACACCGTTCGTCCCGCCGCCTTGAGCGGGCCGAGCTGGGCCAGCGCCGGCGGCAGAATGACCTCGGCATAGAAGCGGGCTGTTACCACCTTGGCTTCCAGGAAGGCCGGATCGCCGTCGCGGGAGGCGAGCTTCGTCTGGGCCACCAGCGCGCTCCGGGCCAGCAGCCAGGCACCCAGAGCGGTGCCGGCCAGGCGCAGGAACGGCACGGAGCCCGCGAGCGCGTTCACCAGTTCGGCCTTAACCGACTGGGCGACCCATTTCGTCGCGTCTTCGAGCGCGTCGGCGGCGGCCACCAGGCCGCTGCGGATGGCCGCGATATCGTCGCCGGGGGCAGGCTGCATTTCCTCGGCCGTGGCGCGCATCTCGGCGACCAGCGCGAGCATCGTCTCGCCGCCGTCCTTGGCCACCTTGCGGCCGACCAGGTCGCGCGCCTGGATGCCGTTGGTGCCCTCGTAGATCGGCAGGATGCGGGCGTCGCGCAGGTGCTGGGCGGCGCCCGTCTCCTCGATGAAGCCCATGCCGCCATGGATCTGCACGCCGGTCGAGGCGATCTCGTTGCCGAGGTCGGTGAAACAGGCCTTCACGATCGGGATCAGCAGGTCGACCCTGTCCTGAATCCTGCGGCCGGCTTCCTTGTCGGGCTGCTTCAGCGCGCCGTCGATGCCGGCGGCCGTGTAGTAGCCCAGCGCGCGCATCGCCTCGATCTGGGAGCGCATGGTCATCAGCATGCGGCGCACGTCGGCATGATGGACGATCGCCACCGAGGCCGGCTTGGCGCTGCCGTCGTCTTTCGACTGCACGCGGGTGCGCGCGAAGGCGGCGGCCTGCTGGTAAGCGCGCTCGGCGATCGCGAGGCCCTGGATACCCACCGAGAGGCGGGCGTTGTTCATCATGGTGAACATGTAGGACAGGCCGCGGCCTTCCTCGCCGACGAGATGGCCGACCGCGCCGCCATCGTCGCCGAACGACATCACGCAGGTCGGGCTCGCATGGATGCCGAGCTTGTGCTCCAGCGACACGCAGCGCAGGTCGTTGCGCTTGCCCGGCTTGCCGTCGGCATCCGGCAGGTATTTCGGCACGATGAACAGCGAGATGCCGCGCACGCCGGCCGGCGCGTCGGGCGTGCGCGCCAGCACGAGATGCACGATGTTCTCGGCCATGTCGTGCTCGCCGTAGGTGATGAAGATCTTCTGGCCGGTGACGAGGTAATGGTCGCCGTTCTTGACCGCGCGGCTCTTGAGCTGGCCGAGATCGGAACCCGCCTGCGGTTCCGTCAGGTTCATGGTGCCGGTCCATTCGCCCGAGATCATCTTCGGCAGGTAAGTCGACTTCTGCGTCTCCGAGCCATGATGGTGGATGGCGTCGATCGCGCCCTGGTTCAGCAGCAGCACCAGGCCGAAACCCATGTTGGCGGCCTGCCACATCTCCTGCACCGTGGTCGCCAGCAGCCATGGCATGCCCTGGCCGCCGAATTCCGGATCGAAGGGCAGCGAGTTCCAGCCACCCTCGACGAACTCCTTGTAGATGGCGGCGAAGCCCGGCGCGGTGCGCACGACGCCGTTCTCCAGCCTGGCGCCCACCTTGTCGCCTTCGCGATTGAGCGGGGCCAGGCCATTGCCGGCCAGCTTGGCGGCTTCCTCGAGCACGGCGTCGATCGTGTCGTCCGTCGCGTGCTCGTAGCCCGGCAGGGCGGCGACGCCGGAAAGGCCGGCCACTTCGCGCAGGGCGAAACGCATGTCGGCCAGCGGGGCGGTGTAAGTCATGTGAATTCCTCCGGTCCGCAATATGCCGCGCTCGGTCGCTTTTGGCGACCGGCTCGGCTATTTTGGGGACCACATGACAAACACAGTCCTGCTGTCGATCGACGGCCCCATCGCGACCATCACGCTGAACGATCCGGCGAAGCACAATCGGCTCAATCCCGAAGGGCTGAAGCTGTTGCGCGAGGCGGTGGAAAAGGTCGACGCCGATCCGGCCGTGCGCGCCACCGTCATCACCGGTGCCGGCGACAAGACCTTCTGCTCCGGTTACGACCTGGGTTCGATCCCGGCCGGCGAGCGCAAGGACGAGGGCGGTGACAATACTTTCGAAGTCGTCATGGATCGCATCGAGACGATGCGCATGCCGACCCTGTGTGCGCTGAACGGCGGCGTCTATGGCGGGGCCACCGACCTGGCGCTGGCCTGCGACTTCCGCCTCGGCGTGAAGGGCATGCGCTTCTTCATGCCGGCGGCGCGCTTTGGCCTTCACTACTATCCGAGCGGCCTGCGCCGCTATACGCAGAAGGTGAGCCCGAGCTTCGCCAAGCGCGCCTTCCTGCTGTCGGAAGATTTCCACGACACCGAGTTGCTGGCGGTCGGCTACCTGGACTGGCTGGTGGAGCGCGCGGAATTCAGGGACAAGGTCGCGGAGAAGGCTGCCCGCCTCGCGGGCCTGGCGCCGCTCTCCATGTCGGGCATGAAGCGCGCCATCGAGCAGTTCGCGCAGGCAGCCCCGGACATGTCGTCGATTCGCCAGACCCAGCGGGCCTGCGCGACCTCCGACGATCTCAAGGAAGGTCTGGCGGCGCTCGGCGAGCGTCGCACCCCGGCCTTCAAGGGACGGTAAATGAGAGGCGCCGGCATCCTCGGGTGCCGGTTGTCGCAAGATTGCCGCGATTCAATGCAGGATGCCGGCAACATCTCAGGCCGTGCCGCCGCCCGGCGGCCGGTGTATCTTGCAGACGGGTGGCACTCCGACAGGGCCGCCGAACCGAAGACACCATGCAACGCCGCCTAGCCGCCATCGTCCATGCCGACCTCGCCGGGTTCACCCGGATGATGGAAGGCGCGGAGACACGTACCTTCCGTCATCTCAAGTCGGCACAGACCGAAGTCTGGCGGCCGGCCATCGATTCCGGGCGAGGCCGCCTGGTCGGCACGGCGGGCGACGCTATGCTGGCCGAGTTCGGCTCGGCCGTTTCGGCGGTCGCAGCCGCCATCGACATCCAGGAGCGGATGGCGCGCTTCAACGACGCGCTGAGCGAAGAGCAACGCATGCTCTTCCGTATTGGCGTCCATCTCGGTGAAGTCATAATCGACGACGAAGACCAGAACATCTTCGGCGACGGCGTGAACCTGGCCGCGCGCATCCAGACGCTGGCCGAGCCGGGCGGCATCGCCGTCTCGCGTGCCGTTCGCGACCTCGTCGAGTTGCGCGTCGAATACGTCTTCCATGACGGCGGCGAGCACCAACTCAAGAACGTGAGCCGAGCGGTGCAGGTATTCCACGTGCGCCAGGCCCGGCCGCTGGCGCCGGGAACCACGACGCGCATGGTGCCGCAGATCACGCTGCGTTTCGAAGGCCCCGACTCGGCGGGCCGCAAGCACACGTTCGAAGTCTCGATGGAAAAGCTCGTCGGCCAGTCCCAGGGCATGTGCATCGGGCGAGCCGCCGACCAGTGCGAGCTGGTCGTGCCGCACCCGACCGTGTCCCGGCGCCATGCCAAGCTCAGCCTCGCCGGCGAGGCTCTGCAGGTCGAAGACCTCGGCTCGACCAACGGGACGGCGGTCAACGGCGCGGCCCTCAAGGCCGGTGCGCCCGTGGCCCTCCAGGCCGGATCCAAGCTGCGGCTCGGCGATGTCGAGCTGGTCGTTCATCATACCTAGCGGCGTGCGGCGCCCATGAACGAGCCCACGATAGTCGCCGGCGCCACGCCGCCCGAGCCCGAGGTCGACTACGTTTCGCTGAAGGCCGGCCAGACGATCGGCCGCTACGAGATCGTGTCGGTCCTGGGCCAGGGCGGCTTCGGCATCACCTATCGCGCCCGCGACGTGCAGCTCGGCCGCGAGGTGGCCATCAAGGAATACCTGCCTTCGGCGCTGGCCGTACGGCAGGACGGTTCGACCGTCCTGCCACGCACCACGAAGATGGCCGACGATTTCGGCTGGGGCCGCGACCGCTTCGTCACCGAGGGGCGCACGCTGGCTAGTCTCCATCGCGTGCCGGCGATCGTGCAGGTCTTCGATTTCCTCGAGGCCAACGGCACGGCCTACATCGTCATGGAGCTGCTGAGCGGCGCCACGCTCGAGGACCGCATCAACAGCGGCGGCAGGCTGAAGCCCGAGGAAGTCGATCGCATCCTGTGGCCATTGCTCGACGGACTCGAACAGGTTCACGCCGCGGGTTTCCTGCATCGCGACATCAAGCCGGCCAACATCCTTCTCGATGCCAACGGCAATCCGACCCTGATCGACTTCGGTGCCTCGCGCGCGGCGATGGTCGGCCGAACGGCGGCGATGACGGCGATCTTTACCCCCGGCTATGCGGCGGCCGAGCAGATGACGTCGGCCAAGCAGGGGCCGTGGACAGACATCTACGGCCTTGCGGCCACGATCTATCACGCCATCGCCGGCAAGGCGCCGCCCAACGCCTTCGACCGCATGCTCGACGATTCCTACGAGCCGCTGGGCAAGATTGCGCCACCGGGTTTCTCGCCGGGAGTCCTTGCCGGCGTCGATGCGGGGCTCACCGTGACGGCGCGGGACCGGCCGCAGTCGATTGCCGGCTGGCGTCCGATCCTCGGCATGACGTCCGCGCCGGAGCCTGGCGCCACGATGGTCATGGGCAAGGCAGACGATGCGCCCGCGGCCCGTGTGTCCGTGCTCGGCCCGGCGACTCCGACCGTTTCGGCCGAGGCCCTGCCACCGCCACGCAAGAGCAAGGCCGGGGTCTGGACGGCGGTCGTCGTCGTGCTGCTGCTGGCGCTGGGCGGCGGTGGTTATTATGCGATGGCAACCCGCGGACCGGATCCGGAGATGGTGAAGGCACGCGCGGCCGCCGAGGCGGCGGAGGAAGCGCGACGCAAGGCGGCCGAGGAGGCCGATAAGCTGCGCGCCGAGAAGGCCGAGCAGGAGGCCAAGGCGAAGGCCGACCAGGAAGCCAGGGCGAAGGCCGATCTCGAGGCGAAGCAGAAGGCCGACGCCGAGGCCGCGCGGCGCCAGTTCGAGGAGGATACGCGCCGCAAGGTCGAGAACGAGATCGCCGAGAAGAAACGCGCCGACGAGGAAGCGCAACGCAAGGCCACCGAGGAAGCCGCCGCGCGCCAGAAGGCGATCGAGGAGGCACGCAAGGCGACCGAATTCGTCGCCGGCAACTTCGATCATTTCGGCAAGACGCTGATGCTGATCGGTCTTAAGGATCGCAGCGGCGAGATCAGGCTGCAGGGAGTCGACAGCGTCGACGATCCGGCCTTGCACAAGCTCGCGGCCGATTCGCTCGCCGCGCAGCCGCGCAACCTGCGTTGCCGGCAGACCGATCGCCTGACCGACGGGACGCCGCTTTATCGCTGCCTGATCACCAGGCGCACCGCCAAGGATGGGCTGGCGGACATTCCCGACTCCGACCGCGACGATCTTGCCCTGGTCCTGGTACGGACCGGCCTGCTCCTGGCCTCGTGCGATGCGCCGCGCTCATATGCGGACGCGGAGGATGATGCGCGTGGCAGCAAGCAATATCTTTGGAGTAGAGTGAACGTCCCTGAGTACAAACGGAGATGCACCAGATGACTGCCTTGGCTGCCGACACGTCTATTTTCTCCGGCCGGAAGGTCGTCCTCAAGATCGTGGGCGTCGTCGCGGTTCTCGGCTTCGCGGCCGCCTGCACCGATGATCGGGGCCAGCCGAACAACCAGACGACGGGTACCGTCATGGGCGCCGCACTCGGTGGGGTCGTCGGCGGTCTCGCCTTTGGCTCGGTCGGCGGTGCTGTCGGCGGCGCGCTGGTCGGCGGCCTGGCGGGCAATCTCGTGGGCCGTGCGCTCGACGACCAGGAACGCCGCCGCCTGGCCGAAGCCACGCAGTATGCGTTCGTCGCCGAGAACAACGTGCCGACCACCTACACGGTCGAACCGACCAAGACCTCTTCGTCGTCCTCGACGCAGGCCCCACCGACCGTCGTGAGCGCCAAGCCGGTCGCGCCGGCGACCAGCCGTGCGGATGGCAGCACCTGCCGCCCGATCGAGCTGACGGCGACCAAGAACGGCCAGACCACGACCGAGACCACGACTTTCTGCAAGTCGGCGGGCTCGCAGGAGCTGAAGCCCGTCTCCGTCTGATCGTCTGAAATTTCCAAGAGCGGACGGCCGGCGGTTCCTGATCGCCGGCCGTTGTCTTGTGCCGGGACTGGTCCGCGCGACACAACTCCGTCATTTTCCTCGGCGAGGAGAGAGACATGGCAGGCAATCGACAGGCAGCGAAGCTGCGCGACCTCCTAGCCCGGGGCGAGTTCATCCTGGCGCCCGGCATCTACGACGGCATATCCGCGCGTGTCGCGGATCGCATGGGCTTCCCGGCGCTCTACATGACGGGCTATGGGGCGACCGCCTCGATGCTCGGCCTGCCCGACGCGGGTCTCGCGACCTATTCGGACATGCTGGGCCGCGCCGAGATGATCTGCTCTGTGGTCGAGACGCCGCTGATTGCCGATGCCGACACGGGCTACGGCGGTCTGCTGAACGTGCAGCGCACGATCCGCGGCTACGAGGCGGCCGGCGTCGCGGCGATCCAGATCGAGGACCAGGAGATGCCGAAGAAGTGCGGCCATACGCCGGGGCGGCGCGTGGTGCCTGCCGAGGAGATGGCGGTGAAGCTCCGCGTCGCTTCGGATGCGCGCCGGCATGAAGAGACGTTGATCGTCGCCCGGACCGATGCACGCACGGCGCTGGGGCTCGACGAGGCGCTGCGCCGCGCCAGGCTCTACGAGGAGGCGGGGGCCGACATCATTTTCGTGGAATCTCCTGAGAGCGAAGCCGAGCTGGAACGCATCGGCAAGGAAGTGAGCAAGCCGTTGCTTGCCAACATGGTCGAGTTCGGCAAGACGCCGCGCGCCGAGGTCGACCGGCTGAAGAAGTGGGGCTTCGACCTTGCGATCTATCCGGTCCTCGGCCTCACCGTGGCGGCAGAGGCGATGCGGCGGTCGTTCGCACATCTGAAGGAGGCAGGGACCAGCGTCGGAGACATGGCGCCGCAATACGACGATATCCACGGGCTGATGGGCTTCGGCGAGGTCTGGGAATTCGAGAAGCGCTGGGCGCCATGAACGGCAAGCAATTCCTCGAAATGCTGTCGCGCCTGCCTCCCCGGGTCTGGATCCAGGCGATCCTCGGGTTGATCGGCTTCGTCGTGCTGGCGGTCCTGGGCTTTGCCGTGATCGCCGGTGTCGCGGCACTGCTGCTCGTGCTGCTGCTCGCCTTCCGCGCCAAGCGCTGGTTCATGAGTTTCTTCCGCCGCGACGTCGAATCCTCGCCGCCGGCGCGCCATCATCACGACGGCAAGATCACCGACGTCCAGTACGAGATCGTCGACCGCACGAACGACCGCACACCGCGGCCTTAGAGTTATTCCTGTCGTCCCGGGCGCAGCGAAGGATCCAGCGTTCGCTACGCAGTACTTCGGTCGTTCCGACAGGTCCTTCGCCGCGCTCAGGACGACTGTGATCAGACCCGAACGATCTTGCCCGGGTTCATCAGGTTCTGGGGATCGAGGGCGCGCTTGATGGTCCGCATCGTGTCGATCTCGACCTTGCTGCGATAGTGGGCGAGCTCGTCGACCTTGAGCAGGCCGATCCCGTGCTCGGCCGAAATGGAGCCGCCGTAGCTCACGACCAGGTCGTAGACCGCTTCGTTCACCGCGTGGGTATGCGGCAGGAAGCGCGCCTTGTCCCAGCCGGCGGGCGCCTGGCAATTGAAGTGGAGGTTGCCGTCGCCGACATGGCCGAAGGTGACCGGCCGGCATTCCGGCAACGCCTTCTTCATCGCCGCCAGTCCCTCGGTGACGAAGGAGGGGATCCTGCTCACCGCGACGGAGATGTCGTGCTTCACCGAGGGGCCTTCCTTCTTGGAGGCCTCGGTGTGGTTTTCACGCAAGCTCCACAGCGCGCGGGCCTGCGTCTCGTTCTGCGCAATGGTGGCGTCAAGCACGAGGCCCTGTTCCATTGCCTCGCCGAGATAGGCCTCCATCTTCTCGCGCAAGCCGCCCGCATTCTCGCCGTCACGGCGCGCGCGCGTGGAGGACCATTCCAGCAGCACGTACCAGTCGTGCTTATCCGACAGGGGATCGGTGGCGCCGGGAATGTGCTGCAGCACGAGGTCGATACCCTGGCGGCCCATCAGCTCGCAGGAGGTGACATTGTCCTCGGACGCGGCATGTGCGCCGCTCAGCAGCGCAACGGCGGCTTCGGGTGAGGTGACGGCGACCCAGGCGGTCGCGACGTCCTTGGGCTTGGGCCACAGTTTCAGCACCGCGCGGGTGATGATGCCCAGCGTGCCCTCGGCGCCGAGATAGAGGTCGCGCAGGTCGTAGCCGGTATTGTCCTTCTTGAGCGCGCGCAGGCCGTTCCAGATCTCGCCCTGGGGCGTAACCACTTCGAGGCCGAGCACGAGCTGGCGCGCGTTGCCGTAGTGCAGCACCTGCACGCCGCCGGCGTTGGTCGAGAGATTGCCGCCGATGGTGCAGCTTCCCTCGGCCGCCAGCGACAGCGGGAACAGCCGGTCGTTGGCTGCCGCGGTCTCCTGGATGGTCTTCAGGATGACGCCCGCCTCGACCGTCATCGAGTAGCCGATCAGGTCGATATCGGTGATGCGTGTCATACGGTTGAGCGAGAGCACGATCTCGCGGCCTTTTTCGTTGGGCGTGCCGCCGCCCACGAGGCCGGTATTGCCGCCCTGAGGCACGATCGCGACCTTCTCCGCCGCGCACAGCCTGACGACGCTCGCCACCTCCTCGGTGTTCGCCGGCCGTACCACGGCCAGGGCGCCGCCCACGAAGCTCTCGCGCCAGTCGGTAACGTAGGGGTGTTTGCCCTGCGCGTCGGTGATCAGCCCCTTGTCGCCGACGATAGCGCGCAGCTTTTCGACGAAATCGGTCTCAGACACGCAGCACCTTGCCGGGGTTCATGATGTTCTTGGGGTCGAGTGCGCGCTTGATGGTGCGCATCGTGTCGAGCTCGATCCGGCTGCGGTAGTGGGCAAGCTCGTCGAGTTTGTCGATGCCGATACCGTGCTCTGCGGAGATCGATCCGTCGAGGCTGGTCACGAGGTCGTTCACCGCGCGCGTGATGGCGGGCGAATACTGCCTGAGCGTCTCGCGGTCCATGCCCTTCGGTCCCATGAAGGAGAAATGGATGTTGCCGTCGCCGATATGGCCGAGCGGGTAGGGGCGGATGCTGGGCAGGATGTCGAGGGCAGCCTTGAGGCCGCGCTCGATGAACTCGGGCACCTTCGAGATCGAAACCGAGATGTCGTAGCTGAGGCCCGGACCCTCGGCGCGCGACGCCGGCGCGACCGACTCGCGGATCACCCACATGTTGCGCGCCTGCGCCTCGCTCTGGGCGATCACGGCATCGAGCACGCGGCCGGCTTCCATCTGGTCGGCGAGGAACTGTTCCATCTTCTCCGACATGCCCTCGGTGCCCTCCACCTTGGGACGCGCCGAGGTCCATTCGAGCAGCAGGAACCACTGCGTGTCGGCCTTCAGCGGATCCTGCGTGCCGGGAATGTTGCGCAGGACCATGTCGGTGCAGGTGCGGCTCATCAGCTCGCACGAGCCGACATTGTCCTCGGAGGCGGCGTGAGCCTCGGACAGGATCTCGATGGCGGCCTGCGGATCGCGGATGGCCAGCCAGGCGGTGGCGGTATCCTTGGCGGCGGGCCACAGCTTCAGCACCGCCTTGGTGATGATGCCCAAGGTGCCTTCGGCGCCCATGAACAGGTGCTTCAGGTCGTAGCCGGTATTGTCCTTCTTGAGCGCGCGCAGGCCGTTCCAGATGTCGCCGTTCGGCAGCACGACTTCGAGGCCCATGACGAGGTTGCGGGCGTTGCCATAGCGCAGCACCTGCACGCCGCCGGCGTTGGTCGATAGGTTGCCGCCGATCATGCAGGAGCCCTGGGCGCCCAGGAACAGCGGGAAGAAGCGGTCATGGCTGGCTGCCGTCTCCTGCAGCGTCTGCAGCACGCAGCCCGACTCGACTGTCATGGAGTAGCCGACCGGATCGACGTTCAGCACCTTGTTCATTCGGCCGACCGAAAGGACGATGCCGGTGTGCGTGGGCCAGGGCGTCGCGCCGCCCATCAGGCCGGTGTTGCCGGCCTGGGGCACGATGGCGATGCCATGGTCGTGGCAGAGCTTCACGACCTTCGAGACTTCCTCGACATTCGCCGGGCGCACCACGACGGCGGCATTGCCCACGATCGAGCCGCGCCAGTCGGTGACGAAGGGCTGCTTGCCCTGGTCGTCGGCGATCAAGCCCTTGTCGCCCACGATGGCGCGCAGGTTTTCGAGGATCGCCGGCGTTACGGGGGCCGTCGGGATGGTCGGAATGATGGCGGTATCGGGCATTGTTTCCTCTCTTTGACGGCAGACTAGCGCTGCCTGTTGGAGCCGTCATCCGCGGCGGCCCGGCGAAGCCTGTCGTTGATCGCAAGGCCGAGCCCGGTGTGCGGAATGGGCGCGACAGCGATGCGGCCGATGCCGGGCCGATCGAGCGAGCGCATCATGGCGAACAGGTTGGCGGCGGCTTCGCCGAGATTGCCGGTCGGACTGAGGTTCATCGTCAGCATGGCGCCCGACGGTACGTGCAGGCCGAAAGCGAGCAGGCCTTCGTCAGGTGTGACCGAGGTCGCTTCCAGTCGAACGGGACGTGACGGTGCATAGTGGCTGTGAAGCTGGCCGGGAGACTTGCGCGCGGCATCGCCGCTCGGGATCGCGTCACTGAGCGCGATCGGTCCGATCGCCGCCTCGATCGCCTCTCGTGTCGCACCGCCGGGGCGCAGCAGCGTGGGGATTGGCGCGGTGAGATCGAGGACCGTCGATTCGACCCCCACGAGGCAGGGGCCGCCGTCGAGGATCGTCGGCGCTCGCGTGCCGAGCGATTGCGCAACGTGTTCCGGTCGCGTGGGGCTCACCTCGCCGCTGCGATTGGCGGAGGGCGCGGCGATCGGCCGGCCGGTCACGCGCATCAGCGCCTGCGCCACCGGATGCGAGGGCGCGCGGATGGCGACCGTGTCGAGACCGGCGGTGGCGAGCAGGGCGATGGCCGAGCCTTCGGCGCGAGGCAGCACGAGCGTCAGCGGGCCGGGCCAGAAGCGTGCCGCGAGCTTCTCAGCGGTGTCGCTCCAGTGGACGAAGCCGCGCGCGGCGGCGGCGTCGAGCACGTGGCTGATCAGCGGATTGAACTGCGGGCGGCCCTTGGCCTCGAAGATTGCGGCGACGGCGCGCTCGTTGGTGGCGTCGCCGCCCAGGCCGTAGACGGTCTCGGTCGGAAAGGCGACGAGCCCGCCCGCACGCAGCGTCGCCGCTGCCTCGGCAATGGACTGAGCCGTCGCCTCGATCACGCTCATCGCGCAGCCAGGCTGCGGGCGATGAAATGCGGATTTGAGAAACGCGGCTTGCCGTAGAGCAGGGGACGGTCGTCGGTGGTGACGACTTCGCCGCCAGCCGCCTCGAGTACGCCCTGGGCTGCGGCGGTGTCCCACTCGTTGGTCGGTCCGAAGCGCGGATAGATGTCGGCCTTGCCCTCGGCGATCAGGCAGAATTTCAGTGACGATCCCGCCTGGACGCGGTCGGCGACCGTGAGGTTGTTGTTGCGGAACCAGATATCGAGGTCGCTGTAGATCGCGTGGCTACGGCTGGCGCAGGCGGTCAGGCCATGGCTCGGCGGGGTGCGTGTACGGATGGCCGTGAAGGCGCCTTTGCCCTCGCGCTTGTCGGCGCCCAGGCCCCTGGCCCCACGCCACAGCGTTTCGGTGGCGGGAGCCAGCACGACGCCGAGGGTTGGTCGGGCGTCCTCGATCAGCGCGATGTTCACCGTGAACTCGCCGTTTCTTTTGATGAACTCCTTGGTGCCGTCGAGCGGATCGACCAGCCAGAAGGGCTGGCCCTCCTGGACCTTGGGAATCCGGCCGGCCGCCATCTCCTCCTCGGCGATGATCACCACGCCGGGCGTGAGTTTGCGCAGCCCCGCCAGGATAACCGCCTCCGCGGCATGATCCGCGTCGGTTACGGGGCTCTTGTCGGCCTTGTCGCGGACACCGAGGTCGCCGGCATAGATGCGCATGATCTCGCGTGCCGCCTCTTCGGCGATGGTCGTGCAGGCGTCGCGAAGAGCGGTGATCGGGGGAAGGGCAGGGGTCATGGGCGGCCCTTATAGACGCTGCGGACTGTGCCTTGACACCAAACTTCGCCAACACGAATATTGCGGAACAACGTTCCAATATTTAGAACAAATGGAGGAAGCATGCCCGTCAAAGTGATCGGAATGATCGGCGTGGCCCCGCCGCAGGGGACCGCGCTTCATGTGATCGCCGGTGGGATCTCGCCGGCCTTCCTTCGCGAATTCTCGCAGGCCCACGAGGCCGCCGGCTTCGACTACGTGCTGGTCGGCTACTACGCTTCGTCGGCCGAGGGCTTCAACGTCGCGAGCTATGCGGCCTGCCAGACGAAGACGCTCTCCTTCCTCATCGCCCATCGCCCGGGTGTCGTGGCGCCGACCATCGCGGCGCGCGCCGCCGCGACGCTCGACCATCTCTCCGGCGGCCGCCTGGCGCTGCACATCATCGTGGGCAACAGCGACGCCGATCAGCAGCGCGAGGGCGACTTCTCGCCGAAGGAAGAGCGATACGTGCGTGCCGCCGAGTATCTCGATGTGATGCGCAAGGTCTGGACCTCTACCAGGCCGTTCGACTACGAGGGCAAGTTCTACCGCTTCAAGGACGTGTACTCGGAAGCCAGGCCCTACCAGCAACCCTATCCTCCGCTCTTCTTCGGCGGCTCCTCGCCGGGCGCCATGGAGATGGGGGCGCAGCATTGCGACACCTTCGCGATGTTCGGCGAGCCTCTCGCCGAGACGGCCGAGCGCATGACCCAGTTCCGCAGTATGACCAAGCCGTTCGGCCGCACGCCGCGCTTCAACGTCTCGTTCCGGCCCATCATCGCCGAGACCGAGGGCAAGGCATGGGACAAGGCGAAGAAGATCCTCGAAGAGCTGAAGTCGAGCGGCACCATGCCGACCAAGGCGCAGGACAAGTCCGCCGAGCGCCTGGTCGAACTGGCCAAGCGTGGCGACGTGCACGACGAGCGGCTGTGGATGCCGGTCGCGGGCGCGGCCGCGGGCAAGGGGAACACCTCGTGCCTCGTCGGCACGCCGGAGCAGGTCGCGGACGCGATGCTGAAATACTACCGGCTGGGCGTCGCCTCGTTCCTGATCCGCGGCTTCGACCCGCTGGGTGACGTCACCGACTTCGGGCGTGAGCTGATCCCGCGTCTCAAGGCGGGCGCTCTCGAGATCGACCAGAAGCTCGCGGCGGCGGCCTGAGGCCGTACGCCGCGCAAGACGGAAGACAAGAGTTCAGACAGGAGGAAACGTGTTCAGGAAGCAATTTAGCGTCGCCCTCGCGGGCGCCGTGGCCCTTTCGCTTGGCTTCGCCGGAGCCGTGTCGGCACAGCAATATCCCGACAAGCCGATCAAGCTGATCGTGCCCTATCCGCCGGGCGCGACGAACGACCTGCTGGCGCGCGTGTTGGCCGAGCCGTTGGCAAAGGAGCTGGGCCAGCCGGTGATCGTCGACAACAAGGGGGGTGCCGCGACCGCGATCGGTGCGACGGCGGCGGCCAACGCGCCGGCCGACGGCTACACGATGCTGCTGGGCACGGGCACGACCTATACGCTCAATCCGCTGCTGAAGAAGGGCCTGGCCTACGACACCGACCGCGACTTCAAGATGGTGTCGATCATCGCCGAGGTCCCGGTTGTGTTCATCGTCAATCCGAAGTTCCCGGCCAGGACGCTGTCGGAATTCGTGGCCTACGCGAAGGCCAACCCCGGCAAGGTGAACTTCTCCTCCTCGGGCCTCGGCTCCTCGCTGCATCTCGCCGCGGAACTGTTCGCCCAGCGCGCCGGCATCAAGATCACGCACGTCCCGTATCCCGGCAGCGCCGGTGCGATGCGCGCGCTGCTGTCGGACGAAGTGCAGATGTTCTCGGAGGTGATCTCCGGCGCCCTGCCCCAGATCGAGCAGAAGGCGGTCGTGCCGCTCGCCATCACCAGTGCGAAGCGCCTGGCCGTCGCGCCGTCGATCCCGACGGTGGCCGAGAGCGGCTATCCCGGCTTCGAGGCGCTGGGCTGGTACGCGCTCGCCGTTCCGAAGGCGACACCGGCACCGGTGGTCGCGCGCATCGAGGCCGCGATCAACAAGATCCTGGCGTCGGGCGTGCTACAGGCGCGCTTCGAGCCGCTGGCGATCGTGATCCCGGGTCCGCAGGAGCCGGGCTCGGCGGACAAGTACATGGCGAAGGACCGCGCTCTCTGGGAGCCGCTGGTGCGCGCGCTCAACATCACGCTAGACTGATGGATACGACGGTCGTCAAGGCGTTGACGGTGCTGGAAGCCCTGGCCTCCAGCACCGCGCCGCTCGGCGTCACCGAGCTCGCGACGAAGCTTGGCCTGTCGAAGAGCAACGTCCATCGCCTTCTGCAGACCCTTTCCAGTCGCGGCTACGTCACCCAGGTCGATCAACGCTACACGGTCACGACGCGGCTCTGGGAGCTGGGCGCGATGGTCATCAGCCGGCTCGACGTCGCCCGGGTCGCGACGCCGGTGATGCAGCGTCTCGTTGCCGAGGTCGACGAGACGGCGCACCTCTCGATCCTCGACATGGCCGCCTGCGAGGTCGTGTCGATCCACAATGTCGAGAGCACGCAGCCGGTGCGTGCCTATTCGCGCATCGGCCAGCGCACGCCGGCGCATTGCGTGGCGACCGGCAAGGCGCTGTTGTCGGTGCAGTCGCCGGAGGCGCTGCAGGCATTGCCGGAGGAACTGCAGCGCTTCACGCCGCACACCCTCCACCGCCGCGACGACCTGCTGGCGGCGCTGGAAAAGATCCGGCTCGCCGGCTACTCGACCAATGTCGGCGAGTGGCACGAGCAGGTGGGTGGCGCCGCGGCCGCGATCTTCGACCATACCGGCAGGCCGGTTGCGGCGATCGGACTAACGGTGCCGGTCGAGCGGCTCAAACCCGAGATCCTGAGCCGTTACGTCCCGCTGCTCACCAGGGCGGCGGACGAGATCTCACGCCTCATGGGCGCACCCCCGCGCGAGCGCTGAGGGCTACTTCTTCAGGACACGGCCGGCGACGGCATCGAGCTTCGCCACCATCTCCGCCGACCGCACGGTCGGCGAGGTGATGAGAGCGTGTTCGAGCGCATGGTCGCAGCCGGCCGGGCAGGGGGCCGGACGCGACGCCCTGAGGCGCGGTGCGATCATGGCGACCAGCGCCTTCGCCTTCTCGGCATTCTCCAGCAACACGCGGACGATATCGGCGACCTGCACATGGTCATGGTCGGGATGCCAGCAGTCGAAGTCTGTGACCATGGCGACGGTCACGTAGCAAATCTCGGCTTCGCGGGCGAGCTTGGCCTCCGGCATGTTGGTCATGCCGATCACGTCGCAGCCCCAGCTCCGGTAGAGATTCGATTCGGCGAGGCTGGAGAATTGCGGGCCTTCCATGGCGATGTAGGTGCCGCCCATCCTGACCGGGAAGCCGGCCTTCTGCGCGCAGTCGTACGCGACCTCGGCGAGGCGATTGCAGGTCGGCTGCGCCATCGAGACATGGGCCACCAGCCCTTCGCCGAAGAAGCTCTTCTCGCGGGCGAAGGTGCGGTCGATGAACTGGTCGACGACGACGAAGTGTCCTGGCGGCAGGTCCTCTCGCAGCGAGCCGCAGGCCGACAGCGACAGGATGTCGGTGACGCCGCTGCGCTTAAGCGCGTCGATGTTGGCGCGGTAGTTGATCGAGCTGGGCGAATGGCGATGGCCGCGGCCATGGCGCGGCACGAAGATGACGTCGAGTCCGTCGAGAACGCCGAACAGGAATTCGTCGGAGGTCTCCCCGAACGGCGAGGCGACCCGACGCCATTCCGCGTTCTTGAGCCCGGCCATGTCATAGAGGCCGCTGCCCCCCAGAATACCCAACATCGTCATATGCTTCTCCTGGCTGGCGCTGGTGTATCATCCCCGTCCGGCAAAGGGGAGACACGCATGGGCAAGCTCGACGGCAAGATCACCATCGTGACGGGGGCCACCAGCGGCATCGGGCGGCGCACGGTGGAGCTGTTCGCCGCGGAAGGAGCCAAGGTCGTCGCGACCGGGCGGCGCGAGGAATTGGGGCGCACGCTCGAAGCCGCGCTCGGCAAGGACAATTGCCTCTTCGTGACGGCCGACGCCACGCGGGAGGACGATGTGAAGCGCATGTTCGACGCCTGCCTGTCGAAGTGGGGCCGGGTCGACTGCCTGTTCAACAATGCCGGCGGACCGGCGCCGGTCGGGGGCATCGAGACGGTACCGGTCGAGGGCTTCGATGCGGCGATGGCGACGCTGGTGCGCTCGGTGATGCTCGGGATGAAGCATGCCGCGCCACTCATGATGGCGCAGGGCTCGGGCAGCATCATCAACAATGGCAGCGTCGCGGCACGCCGCGCGGGCTATTCGACCTCGATGATCTACGGTGCCGCCAAGGCGGCGGTGAACCATCTCACCGTGTGTGTTGCCATGCAGCTCGGCGAGAAGAACGTGCGGGTGAACTCGATCTCGCCGGGCGGCATCGCCACCGGCATCTTCGCCAAGGCGCTGGGCCTGCCGCCGGACAAGGCCGATTCCTATGCCGAGGCCATGAAGTCCAGCATGGCCAAGAACCAGCCCATTCCGCGCGCCGGCATCGTCGACGACATCGCGAAGGCAGCCGTCTTCCTCGCGTCCGACGATTCGAGCTTCGTCAACGGTCACGATCTCGTGGTCGATGGCGGCCTGGTCGGCGGCCGCCTGTGGACACCGCACCAGGAAGGCGTGAAGGCCATGCGCCAGGCCTTCGGCGTCGACGAGATCTGAGATGACCTCGCTCGCGGAGAAGGTCGCCCTGGTGACCGGCGCCTCGCGCGGCATCGGTCGCGCGGTTGCGCTCTCGCTCGCGCAGGAGGGCGCCGCCATTGCCGTGAACTATCGCGAGCGGGCGGCCGATGCGGAGGAGGTGGTCGCTGCCATCGAGAAGGCGGGCGGCAGGGCGCTCGCGGTCGCGGCCGACGTTTCAGACAGCGCGGCCGTCGCCACGATGATCGCGGCGGTGGAGCGGGAACTGGGGCCGGTCGACGTGCTGGTGAACAATGCCGGGCTTGCCATCATGACCGGTATCGATGACCTCACTGAGGAAGAGTTCGACCGCACCATCGCGGTGAACCTGAAGTCGGCGTTCCTGTGCACCAAGGCGGTGCTGCCGGGCATGCGGGCGCGCAAATGGGGCCGCATCGTCAACATCTCCTCCGGTGCCGCGCGCGGCGCGGGCGGTATCGGCCCGCACTACAACGCGTCCAAGGCCGGCATGGAGGGGCTGACGCGTGGCTACGCCGCCCGCGTCGTGAAGGACGGCGTCACCGTCAACGCCGTGGCGCCGTCGCTGATCGAGACCGACATGGTGCGCGGCGGCCTCGCCTCGTCGCCCGATCGCATTCCGCTGGGACGCTTCGGCACGTCGGAGGAATGCGCCCAGGCGGTGCTGATGGTGATCGGCAATGCCTACATGACGGGCCAGACGGTGGCGTTGAGCGGCGGGCTGTCGTTCCTTTAGCGGACTTCACGTTTCATCAGGGCTTCGAGCCAATCGGCAAAGACCTTCAGGCGGCGGGTGAGGTGCCGGCGGCTTGGATAGAGCAGGTGCATCGGCATGGGCTCGGCACGATGCCCGCTCATGATCTCGACGAGTTCACCCGCTTCGAGATGGCGCCTGACGTCGTAGGCGGGAATCTGGATGAGGCCGAGGCCGGCGAGGCAGCAAGCGATATAGGCTTCCGCGCCGTTGACGGTGATGCGGCTGCGCATCGCAAGAGTGCGGACGCTGCCATCCTCGATCCATTCCCAATCCTCGACCCGCGCCGTCGACGGCGAGGCGTAGTTGATGGCCCAATGTTTTGAAAGATCGGCCGGCGTCTCGGGAATGCCATGCCGCTCCAGGTATGACGGGCTGGCGACGTTGATGAGCTCCAGCTTGCCGATCGCGCGGGCGATCAACCCTGAGTCGGCGAGTGGGCCGACGCGCAGCACGCAATCGACGTTGTCTTCGGCGAGGTTGATCGCGCGATCGGTGACGCCGAGATCGATGTCGATCTGCGGGTGGCGGTCGAGAAACTCCGGCAAGGCCGGCGCGATGATCAGCCGTCCGATCCGGCCCGGCACGTCGACTTTCAGCTTTCCCGACGGAGTGGACGAGCTCTGCCGGAAGAGGCTCTCGGTCTCCTCGACCTCCGCGACGACCCGCAGGCAGCGCTCGTAGAAGGCGGCTCCATCCTGGGTCGGCGCGACCTTGCGAGTGGTGCGGTGCAGGAGCCGCGTGCCCACACGGCTTTCGAGTTCCAGCACCGCGGCGGACACCGAGGACCTCGGCAGGCCAAGCGTATTGGCTGCCCGGGTGAAGCTCGAACACTCGACGACACGGGCGAAGATGCGGAACAGGTCGATGCGGTCCAAAGCGGCCAGCCGGATTGTCAGTCATTTCTGACAAGTCATGTCAGAATGTGTGAGTTTATCTCGAAAATCCAGACGATACGATCCGTGCCGTAAACGGCGGAAAAGGAGCGATGACGCCATGACCGATCACAGCATCAAGGGCAAAACCGTCCTCATCGCCGGTGGCACCAAGAATCTTGGCGGCTTGGTCGCCCGCGATCTGGCCAATCACGGCGCCAGGGCGATTGCGGTCCACTACAACAGCGCCTCGGCCAAGGCGGATGCCGACGCGACCGTGGCGGCAATCAGGAAGGCCGGCGCCGAAGCGGTCGCCTTGCAGGGCGACCTTACCACCGCCGGCGCGATGGAGAAGCTGTTCGCCGATGCGGTCGCGGCCATCGGCCGGCCGGACATCGCCATCAATACCGTCGGCAAGGTCCTCAAGAAGCCGATCCTGCAGATCAGCGAAGCCGAGTATGACGAGATGAGCGCGGTGAACGCCAAGGCCGCGTTCTTCTTCCTCAAGGAGGCCGGCAAGAGCGTCAACGACAACGGCAAGATCGTCACGCTGGTGACGTCGCTGCTGGGCGCCTACACGCCCTTCTATGCGAGCTATGCCGGCACCAAGGCGCCGGTCGAGCACTTCACGCGTGCCGCCTCCAAGGAATTCGGCGAGCGCGGCATCTCTGTGACCGCGATCGGTCCGGGCCCGATGGATACGCCGTTCTTCTATCCCGCCGAAGGGGCCGATGCGGTCGCCTATCACAAGACGGCCGCGGCCCTGTCCCAATCCTCGAAGACGGGCCTGACCGACATCGCCGACATCGTGCCCTGGATCCGCCTGCTGGTTTCGGACGGCTGGTGGATGACCGGGCAGACCATCCTGGTCAATGGCGGCTACACGACGAAGTAGCCGTCGCGGCCGGGCTTGTGACAGCTGAAGAAGCGGGGGTGGGTTACTGCTTCTTCGGCTCCACATGGCCGCCGAACGCATGACGCATTGCCGACAGGAGCTTGTTGGCGGTGCCTTCGCGGTCGCGCGATCGGAAGCGGGCATAGAGCGCGGCCGAGAGGACGTCGGCCGGTACGGCCTCCTCGATGGCGGCGTTGATGGTCCAGCGGCCTTCGCCGGAATCCTCGACGAAGCCTGAATACTTCGAGAGCGCCGGATCCTCGGACAGGGCCGATGAGGTGAGGTCGAGCAGCCACGAACTGACCACGCTGCCGCGCCGCCAGACCTCGGCGATGTCGGCGAGGTCGAGGTCATAGCGCCGCTCGGCCGGCACCGCCTCGGACGAGGCCTTGCGCAGGATTTCGAAGCCCTCGGCATAGGCCTGCATCAGCCCGTACTCGATGCCGTTGTGCACCATCTTCACGAAGTGGCCGGCACCGCTCGGGCCGCAATGCAGATAGCCGCGCTCGACGCGGGGATCGCGCGTCTCGCGGCGCGGCGTCTTTGCGATTGTGCCTTCGCCGGGGCTGAGAGCGGCGAAGATCGGATCGAGCCGTTCGACGGCCTCCTTGTCGCCGCCGATCATCAGGCAGTAGCCGCGTTCCAGGCCCCAAACCCCGCCGCTGGTGCCGCAATCGAGATAGTGGATGCCCTTGGCTTTCATGTCACGGGCGCGCCGTACGTCGTCCTGGAAGAAGGCATTGCCGCCGTCGATGATCGTGTCGCCGGGGGCAAGCAGACGGCCCAGCTCGGCGACGGTCTGCTCCGTGATCTCGCCGGCCGGCAGCATCACCCAGACGTTCCGCGGCGGCTCGAGCTTGCCGACCAGATCGGCCAGGCTCTTGGCCCCCGTGATGTTCTGGCCGGTAAGGCTCGCGACGGTTTCGGCGTTCTGGTCGAACACGACGCTGTCATGGCCCTGCCGGACAAGCCGGCGCACGAGGTTGGCGCCCATCCGTCCAAGGCCGATCATCCCGAGCTGCATTCTTCTCTCCCGTTCGTTTCCCGATCCCTGCCGCATGATAAGCTGGCAGGCAATGAAGACCATCGTCGTCGTGATGGGTGTCTCAGGATCGGGAAAGACCACCGTCGCCGGCCTGCTGGCCGAACGGCTCGGCTGCGCGTTCCAGGACGGCGACGACCTGCACCCCCGCCAGAACGTCGAGAAGATGCGTAGCGGCACGCCGCTCACCGACGCCGATCGTTTGCCCTGGCTGCAGGCCATCGCGGGCAAGGTCGATTCCTGGCGTGAGAGGGGCGAGGCGGGTGTCGTCACCTGCTCCTCGCTGAAGCGGGCCTATCGCGACATCATCGTCGGCGGGCGGAGCGACGTGGCGCTCGTCTACCTGAAGGGTAGCAAGCAATTGATCCACGGCCGCCTTACGGCGCGCACCTCGCACTTCATGCCGGTCGGCCTGCTCGACAGCCAGTTCGCGACCCTGCAGGAGCCCGCGGAAGAAGAGCGGCCCGTCATCGTCGATATCGGCCCCGCACCGTCGCGGATCGTCGACGAGATCGTGCGCAGGCTGGCGACTCTATATTGAGTGTTCTCGGCACCGGCGAACTCGAAGCCGTTGCTCCCGTACGAAAGGCTGGCGTCGCGGCCGGCTTTCCTCATACATGGGTGCAACGGAATTCCCTGAGGGAGGAAACAATGAAGACGATGATGCGGCGCGCCGCGTGCGCGCTGATCCTGGCCGCGGCCGCGACTCCTGCATTCGCGCAGGACTTCCCCTCCCGCCCGATCAAGCTGGTAGTGCCCTATGCGCCAGGCGGTGGCGCCGATTCGGTGGCGCGCATCGTGGCCAAAAAGGTTTCCGAGAATATCGGCCAGCCGATCGTGATCGAGAACAAGGGCGGCGCCGGTTCGATCGTCGGCACCGATCTCGTCGCCAAGGCCGAGCCGGATGGTTACACGCTGCTGCTGGGCCAGTCCGGGCCGATCTCGATCAACCCGGCTGTCTACAAGTCGCTGCCCTACGATCCGGTGAAGGACTTTGCGCCCGTTACCATGACGACGGCCTATCCCTACGTCCTCGTGGTCAATTCCGAGTCGCCGGCCAAGACGCTCCAGGAGTTCGTGGCCCTGGCGAAGAGCAAGCCGGGCGCGATGAACTACGGCTCGACCGGTGTTGGCGCCGCCAACCATCTGGTCGCCGAGCTGTTCAACAGCAAGGCCGGACTCAAGATGACTCACGTGCCTTATCGCGGCACGGCGCTGGCGGTCGGCGATCTTCTGAGCGGCACCTTGAACGTCGTGTTCGGCGATCCGATCAGCGTCCTGCCGCACATCAAGTCGGGCAAGCTGCGGGCGTTGGCCGTCACCAGCCTCGAGCGCTCGCCGGTCGCGCCCGAGGTGCCGACCGTTGCCGAGAGCGGCTATCCCGGCTTCGAGGCGCTGGCTTGGCACGGCATCCTGGCGCCGGCCAAGACGCCGCCCGCGATCGTGAAGAAGCTGAACGCGGAGATCGTGAAGGCGGTGGCCGACCCGGCGACGAAGGAACCGCTGGCCAACCAGGCCATGCAGACTGTCGGCAACTCGCCGGAAGCCTTCGCCGCCTTCATCCAGAAGGACATCGCGACCTGGAAGGCGGTCGCGGCGGCCGCCAACGTCACCGTCGAATAGGCACTGCCAGCGACAGCAGCGAGGAGACATCTTCGCTGCTGTCTAGGGCCCACACGGCGTCGATCAGCGGCTGGATGTCGTGATCAGGCTCCCAGCGCTTCGCCTCGTCGCGCAGCTTGGCCTCGATCTCGGCATTCTTCAGCGGGTTCGACGAACTGCCGCGCGCCGCCTCGGTCGACAGCGCGTGCTTCTTCCCATCGGTCGTCCAGATGTCCATCTCGGCGGCGATGGTCGAAATGCCGTCGTCGCTCGAACATTCGAACTTTGCCCGAAGCGCCTTGATGGTGGGATCGGCGACGCAGGCGTCGGTCAGCTGGTCGAGGCCCGCCTTGCCGAGGACCAGCGCGGCGGCCACGCAATGCTGCAGGCTCACCTGCGCCTCGCGGCCGGTGGCGATGTCGGCGCGGTCGGTGCGCTGCAGGAGCAGGGGATTGCCCCGTACCGCGATGCGCTCGACCTCCAGGCCGGGATGGGTGCGTCGCCAGTCGAGCGCCAGGTCCAGCAGGGGATGGATCACGAAGCCCGCAGCATAGGGCTTGATCGAGTTGGCGTTGACCTGCCAGCTCTTGCCGAGCCCGTCGAGCAGCGCCGCCCAGTTCGGCGGCTCGCCCATGGCGGCGAGGAAGCCCTGCGCCCCGGCGATCGGCTCGGGCGGGCCGGCAAAGCCCTTCTCGGCCAGCAACGCGGAGAACAGGCCGTTGCGCGCCGCATTGCCGACGCTGACGCTCTTGGCCGGCCAGCCGAGGCACTCGCAGAGGCCGGCCGACTGCGTCGAGGCGCTGCCCAGCGCCCAGACCGTGCGCTCGACGTCGAGACCCAACAGCTTGGCCGCGCCTGCCGCCGATCCGAAGACGCCGCAGGTCGAGGTGATGTGCCAGCCCTTGGGATAGTGGCCGGGCGAGATCGCGCCGCCGACGCGGCATTCGATCTCGAAGCCCAGCGCGAAGGCGAGCAGCAGTTCAGGGCCGGTGATCTTGCGGATCTCCGACAGGGCCATCAGCGCCGGCGCCAGCGGCGAGGTGGGATGCACGACGGTCGGCAGATGGGTGTCGCAATAGTCGAAGACGTTGGCGCCGGCGGCGTTCAGGAAGGCCGCCGTCAGCGGATCGATGCGCTCGGGCCGGCCGACGATGGTGGCTTGCCGGCCGCCGGAGAATTCACCGAGCGTGCGCAGCGCGAGTTCGACCGGCTCGGTGCGGCAGCCGGCGATCGCCACCGCGAAGAAGTTCATCAACGCGCGCTTGGCTTCGTGACGTGCCTGTTCGGGCAGGTCGTTCCATTTGGTGTCGACGATGAAGCGGGCGAGTTCGGGTGTTACGCCTTGTCTGGGAAGCATGGGTACTCTTTTCAGTGAGAAGAAACGTCTATTCGCGGACAGGATTGCCTTCGAGCTTGAGGGCTGCATCGGCCGCCGGCCTGATGCCCTCATCGAGGCGCAGGCACCCGGCGTTCAGGCCGTCGCCGGGCTTCTTGTCGACGGGCGCGATGAAGAGGGCGGTGACCTTGATGTCGCCGACGGCGAGACGAGCCTCGCTCAGCCAGCGCGTGGCGCGGATCGAAGCGCCGCCCTTGTCGAGCAGGACCCAGCCGCACATCACGGTCCGCTCGCCCGACGGATCGATGCGGATGTGGGCCGTGTCGTTGCCCTTGAAGCTGCCGGCGGCGCTCGTGACCTGCCATTCGAAGGGCACTGCGCGATAGAGCTTGGCGTCCTCGGCCGAGACGTCGATGGTGCCGACATAGTCGGCCTTCGCCAGCGACGGGTCGCGAATCCAGCCCTGCGAGGCCGCGATGCCGTAGAGCAGCAGCGCTGCGGCCAGCAGCAGCATCGCCCAGCGCGGAATGCCGGTCATGATCGGGGGATCCGGTCAGGCGAGGATGGGTGAGAGGCCGCCGTCGATCACCAGCGTGTGGCCGGTGATGTAACTGCCGGCATCCGACGCCAGCAGCAGGAGCGCTCCGCGCAGGTCCTCCTGCTTGCCCCAGCGTGCCACGGCGGTGCGGCTTTGGAGCATGGCATTGAAATCCTTGTTCCGCTGCAGAGGCACATTGAGTTCGGTACGGATGTACCCAGGCGCGATCGCATTGGCCGTGACATGCGGCCCGAATTCCGCGGCCAGGTTTTTGGTCAACCCGATGAGCCCGTGCTTGGCCGAGACATAGCCCGCCACCGAGGCGCGGCCGACCACGCCCAGGACCGAGGAGATGTTGACGATCCGGCCGTACCCGCGGGCCAGCATGTGACGGCCGACCTCCCGGGAAATGACGAACTGCGAAATCAGGTTGGTCTCGATCACCTTGCGGAAGTCCGGCGTCGCGGTATCGACGATGTCCTGGCGATGGATGATGCCGGCATTGTTCACCAGCGCGTCGATGCGGCGGTGCTTCGAGATGATCGCGCGGACCTTGGCCACCACGTCGGCCTCGTCGGTGATGTCGAGCGGCACGACACGCGCCTTGCCGCCCTTGCGGGTGATGGCGCGGACGGTGCCCTCGAGCTCTTTCACGCTGCGGCCGGCGCACAGCACGGTGGCGCCGGCTCCCGCCAGGGCCATCGCCATGTCACGGCCCAGGCCGCGCGACGCGCCGGTCAGCAGGACCACGCGGTTCTTCATCGAAAACAGTTCGGCCATGTTCCCGCCAGATGTGCGTTTCTTTGCCTTGGGGGCCGATCCTAGCCTATGAAAGGTGCCGCAGATATCGGGAGAAACGACATGGCGAAATCGAACAAGGTGGCGATCGTGACCGGCTCCGCGACGGGATTGGGCGCCTCGTGTGCGCTCGACCTCGCGGAGCGCGGCTGGAACGTCGCGATCAACTACACCAAGAGCAAGAAGGAGGCGGACGAGACCTACGAGGCGGTGAAGGCCAAGGGCGTCGAGGCGATCCTCGTGCAGGCCGACATGGGCCAGGACGCCGACTGCCGGAAGCTCGCAGACGAGACCATGAAGAAGTGGGGCCGCATCGACGGTCTCATCAACAATGCCGGCACCACCAAGTTCCAGAACCAGGGCGACCTCGACGGCGTCGGCCCGGAAGACTTCGACCGCATCATGCGGGTCAACGTCACCGGCCCCTACATGATGAGCCGCGCCGTCTTCCCGATCATGAAGAAGCAGTGGGAAGCCGACCAGGCGCGCGGCTCGATCGTGAACATTTCCTCGATCGCCGGCGTCATGGGTGTCGGCAGCTCGATCCCCTATGCCTGCTCCAAGGGGGCGCTCAACACGCTCACTCTCACCCTGGCGCGCTGGCTGTCGCCGGCGGTGCGCGTCAACACCGTGTGCCCGGGCTTCATCCAGACGCGCTGGCTGCTGGGCGGCATGGGCGAGGAGAACTACAACAAGATGAAGCAGGGCCAGGAGCAGAACACGCCGCTGCGCCAGGCCGGTACGCCCGAGCAGATGGCGGAAGCCGTGCTGTTCTTCCTGACCAGCGCCAGCAACATCACCGGCGAGTTCCTGATCGTCGATGCCGGCATGCATCTCGCCAGCCTGCCGATGAAGGCGCGCTGACGACGCGATCGTTCCAGGGACGTGCGGTGCAACAGAAGAGATTTTCCTTTCGAATAAAGTCTCTTCATGCGGCGCCGCACTTCTTCTCCATGGCGCAACGACAAGGCAGGCCCAAGATCATCCGAACATCCTCGGAGGTCGCGGACCATGACTTTGCAAGAGAGACTCGACGTCTTCGCCAATCTGTCGAGCGTCGTTGCCGACATGAACTATCTCGCGCCGATGGCCGAGCGGCCGCGCAACTATACGTTCGACCCGCCGCCGGGCATCCCGCGCAGCAACGTCGAACACGAAGCGCATGCCGTTCCGATCCGTGATGCGCGTCCAATTGCCGATGCGGTCTCGCTCGACTCCAACGGCTTCGCGCTGATCCGGCACCTGAGCGCGGTGAAGGACTTCTTCGACGACGAGGAGGTCCGTCGCGTCTACTACCCCGAGGTCGAGCGCCTGGTGCGCGAAGCGACCGGCGCGGACCGGGTCCACATCTTCGACCATACGACGCGCCGCCGCGTGCCGGGTGCCGAGGCGCAGGCCGATGCGCCTCGCCAGCCCGTGCGGCGGGTCCATATCGATCATACGGCGCGATCGGGCCCGCAGCGGGTGCGCGATCTCCTGCCCGACGAAGCCGATGAGCTGCTGAAGGGGCGGGTGCAGGTCGTGAACCTGTGGCGGCCGATCAAGGGCCCGCTGCTCGATTCACCGCTCGCGGTCTGCGATGCCACGACCGTCGCGCTCGAGGATCTGGTGCCGTCGGACCTCGTCTACCCGCACCGCATCGGCGAGACATATTCGGTGAAGTTCAATCCGGCGCATCGTTGGTACTATGTGCCGCAAATGCGCACCGATGAGGCGCTGCTGCTGAAATGCTCCGACACCTCGACCGGCGTGCCGGCCCGCTTCACGCCGCACAGCGCCTTCACCGACCCGACGGCGCCCGCCGATGCCCCGCCGCGCGAGAGCATCGAGGTCAGGACGCTGGTGTTTCACCGGTCCTAACTCATGTCATCTCGAGCGGAGTAAAGGATCTCGCACCGGCAACAGAATCGTCTGCCTGCTATGGGAGGTCCGTCGCTTGGCTCAGCAACCATTAAAAGAGATCGTCATGCGGCGGCGTTGCGCGCGGAGATCC
>CAMFGZ010000047.1 GCA_945952105.1 uncultured Rhodospirillaceae bacterium
CCAAAACGCCGGATATGCTCACGTCAAAACGTGAAACGCTCTAGCCCGCGCCCCCTGCCAAAGGAAAGCCCGGACGGGAAACCGTCCGGGCTTTTTCATGAGTCGTGGGGCTGTTGCGACGTAGCGGCCGTTCAGACCGGCGGCACTGGTACCTTGTTGCGGCGGAGCTCCTGCTGCAGGACCGGGATCGCGGCGCCGGTCTGGCCCTCGTGGCACTGCGCGATCGCCAGCCGGGCGTTGATATCGGCATTGGTGTTGTCGTTGTCTCCCGCACTGTCGCCCAGCCCGCTGGCGACGTACTCGCCATAGGCCCAGCTGAGCTTGCTGCAGTAGGCCGCGGCCTGCGCTGCTGTCATGCCCGGCGGCGGACCGCTGGCTGTCTGGGTGCAGGCGACTGCCAGGAGCGGCAGGAGGACGATCCCGCCGACGCGGGCGAGAAAGCGCTGTGAGTGGGTCACGGCGGCGGCACGTCGACTTTGTTCTCGCGCAGCTTCTGCTGAAGCACCGGAATGCCGGCGCCCGTGTTGCCGTCCTGGCACTGGGCGATGGCCACGCGGGCATCGATGTCTGCCTGCGCGCCGCCCCTGCCGACCCCGCCCATCGAGCTGCTGATGCCCGCGACATACTCGCTGTAGACCGTGGTGAGCTTCGCGCAATACGCTGCCCCTTGGGCCGCCGTCATGCCCGGGGGCGGACCGCCCGCGGTCTGCGTGCATGCCGCCAGCGCGAGCGGCACCGCCATCAGTCCAAGAACATGCGTCAACTTCGCCATGCGATCCTCCTCTCGATACGCTAACGCAGCGCGCGGTTAGCCGCTATGGTCGCGGCGATATGAGCGATGAACTTTCCGGGAGGGTGGCGGTCGTCACCGGCGGAGCGTCCGGCATCGGCGCTGCCTCGGCGACCCTGCTTGCGGCCGCCGGAGCCGCCGTGATCGTGGCCGACCTGGCGGAAGGATCCAAAGAGGCCTCCGCGGGCCGCTTCGTCACGCACGACGTCGCATCCGAGGACTCCTGGCAGTCGCTGCTTGCAGACATCCTGCAGCGCGAGGGCCGGCTCGACATCATGGTCAACAATGCCGGCATTTCCGGCGGCCCGGGAAACCCCGAGAACACCACCGTCGAGAACTGGCAGAAGGTCCAGGCGATCAATTCCGAGGGAGTGTTCCTCGGTTGCAAGTACGCGATCCAGGGCATGAAGCATCTCGGTGCCGGCAAGACCGCGACCGGCGGCTCGATCGTCAACATCTCCTCGATCGCCGGCCTGGTCGGCGGCGCCGGCCCTACCGCCTACACCGCGAGCAAGGGCGCGGTGCGACTGCTCAGCAAGAGCGTGGCGCTTTACTGCGCGGAGCAGAAATACGGAATCCGCTGCAATTCCGTTCATCCGGGCGGCGTCGACACCGCGATCTTCAATCCGCTGTGGCAGGCGGTCGGCCGCGAGCAGGGCAAGGCCTTCCTGGGCTCGCGCCACCCGATCGGCCGCATGGCGGAGCCGCAGGATCTCGGCGAGCTGGTGCTATGGCTGGCCTCCGATCGCTCATCTTTCGTCACCGGCGCGGAGTTCACCTCCGACGGCGGCATCACCGCCGGACTGCAGAGGAGGTCGCTCCTTGCCCCGTCTTGAAGACAAGGTCGTCCTGCTGAGTGGCGGCGCCTCCGGCATCGGCGCCGCGACCGCGCGTGCGGTCGTGCGCGAGGGCGGCAAGGCCGTGCTGGCGGATCGCGACGAGGCCAGGGGCCAGGCGCTGGCCGCCGAACTCGGTGCGTCGGCGCACTTCGTGCCGCTCGACGTCGTCCAGGAAGAAAGTTGGCAGGCCGCCGTCGCTGCCTCGGTCGAGAAGTTCGGCGCGTTGCACGGGCTGTTGAATGCGGCCGGCGTCGGCGTGCGCAACTCGATCGAGGACTGCACGCTGGCGGAGTATCGCCGCGTCAACGACATCAACTCGCTGGGCACGTTCCTCGGCTGCAAGCACGCCATCCCCGCGATGAAGGCGTCGGGCGGCGGTTCGATCGTGAACATCTCGTCGGTACTGGGCCTTCGCGGCGCGTCCTACGCCATGGCCTACTGCGCCTCCAAGGGCGCGGTGCGAACGCTCACCAAGAACGTGGCGCTGCACTGTGCACAGCAGAAGTACAACATCCGCTGCAATTCGGTTCATCCAGGCTACATCGACACGCCGATGATCGCGCCGCGGCTCGACACCAACGTTGGCAACATGACCGGCCGCCAGTCCCTCGAAGAACTGCACCCGCTCGGCCGCCTCGGCCAAGCCGACGAGGTCGCGCACATGATCCTGTTCCTGCTCTCGGACGAATCGACGTTTTCGACCGGGTCGGAATTCGTGTGCGACGGTGGCTTAACCGCGTAGGCACACCTAGCAAAAGGTCCTTCGAAGGACCTTTCGTCTTCTCTTAAGACTTCATCCCTGTGATCGAGCCCGAGATGGCGCGCGGGTCGCGCTGGGGCCAGCGGCCGGCTTCGACCTGGACGATGAAGTCGCCGACGATCCGGTTGAACTGGTCGGGATCTTCGAGATTGATCGTGTGGCCGCAGTTCGGCATCACCGCCAGCGCCGCCGACGGGATTTCGCGCTTCATCAGCATCGAGGGCGCGAGGCAGGGCCAGTCCTCGTCGCCGGTCAGGACCAGCGTCGGCACCGTCATGGCGCGCATCTTGTCCACGAGGTCGTAGAGAGAGGGCCGCTCGCCCTGGCAACCGAGCTGGGTGTTGGCGGAGCCCAGCGCCGAATGCTCGGCGAGTTCCCTCTTGAACTGGGCAAAGCCGCGCGGGTCCTTGTTCTCGAACTGAACGCGGGTCGGGCCGTAGGCGTATTTTTCGGCGAAGGCAGCCATGCCCTCCTCCATCAGCGACCTGGCGACGATGCCGACCTCGGCCTTGAACTTCGCCGTCTCATGCTTCTCCGCGCCGTAGCCGACGCCCGCCACGACCAGCGAACGCGCCCGCGTGGGATGGCGGAAGCCGAAATGCAGGCTGGCGAAGCCGCCCATCGACAGGCCGACGACATGGGCCTTGTCGATCTTGAGATGGTCCATCACCGCGAGGATGTCGTCAGTCGCCCGGATCTGGCTGTAGCTTTCAGGCTTGTCCGGCACGTCGGACGGCGGATAGCCGCGTGCGCCGTAGGTGATGCAGCGATAGCGCTGGCCGAAATGGCGCATCTGCATTTCCCACGAGCGATGGTCGGCGGCGAACTCGTGCACGAACACGATCGGCGCGCCCTCCCCCGTCTCCTCGTAATAGAGCTTCACGCCATCGTCGGTCGTTGCATAGGCCATCAATCGATCTCCCTGTCGGCACCGACCAGCCCGCGCAGCTCACGGGCCAGGGCGACGAAGCCCGGCGATTGTGACGTACGCGGGCGCGGCAAATCCACCTTGATGTCAGCCGCGATGCGGCCCGGCCGTGGGCTGAACACGAGGATGCGGTCGGCGAGCAGCAGCGCCTCGTCTATGGAATGGGTGACGAACAACACCGTCGTGCGCTGCTTCTCCCAGATCTGCAGCACTTCGTCCTGCAGCTTGCCGCGCGTCTGGGCATCGAGCGCGCCGAACGGCTCATCCATCAGCAGCGCCTTGGGCCGCGTGGTCAGCGCCCGCGCGATGCCGACCCTCTGGCGCATGCCGCCCGACAGTTCGTGCGGATAGCGGTCGGCGAAGCCGGTGAGGCTCGTCATCTCGATGAACTGCGTGGCCGTTTCGCGCCGCTCGGCGGCGGGCGTGCCGCGCGCCTTCATGTTGAACTCGACGTTCTTCTGCACCGTCATCCACGGGAACAGCCCGTGATCCTGGAAGACGATGGCAGCCTCCGGAGACGGGCCGTTGAGCTCGCGGTTGGCGATCACGATCTGGCCGGATGTCGGCGTTTCCAGCCCGGCCACCATCTGCAGCAAGGTGGACTTGCCGCAGCCCGAGCGGCCGAGCAGGCAGACGAAGTCGCCGGCGTCGCAGCTGAAGTCGATGCCGCGCAGTGCCTCGACCGGTTCGGTCTTGCCGGGATAGATCTTCCCGACGCCGATGCATTCCAGGAACTTGCTCATTCGGGCGACGCCGTGAGGCCCTCCTGCCAGCGGCAGACATGGGCGCGGACCATGCGCACCGCCTGGTCGGCCAGCAGGCCGATCGCACCGATGACGATGATGCCCGCAATGATGAGGTCGGAGCGGAAGGTGAGCTGGGCGTTCAGGATCATGTAGCCCAGCCCTGATTTCACGGCGATCATCTCGGCCGTCACAACGGTCAGCCAGCCACCGCCGACGGCCAGTCGAAGTCCGGTGAAAATGGCCGGCAGCGAAGCCGGCAGGATGATGTCCTTCATCACCAGGAACTCGCTGGCCCGCGCCGCCTTCGCCACCTTGAGCAGGGTGCGCTCGATGCCGCGCACGCCGAAGATGGTGTTGATCAACAACGGCCAGGTACCGGCCAGGAAGATCAGCGCGATGGCCGGCTTGTCGCCAATGCCAAGGAACAGCAGCGCCATGGGAATGAGCGCGATCGGCGGGATCGAGCGGAAGATCTGGATCGACCAGTCCGTCATTGTATCCAGCAGCCGGTAACGCCCGATCATCAGGCCGAGCGGCACAGCGAACAGAAAGGCGAGCGAAATACCCGTGGCGACGCGGCTGACGCTGGCCGCCGCATTGCCCAGCACCGTGTCCCAATCGTCGACGAAGACCATCAGGACCTTGCTCGGCGGCGGCAACAGGACAGGCGGATAGACCTTGGCCTGCACCGCCAACTCCCAGGCCAGCAGCAGCAGCGCCAGGGGAAGAAGCCCCAGCGCGCGTTTGAACTGCATCACTGGAACCGCATCAGACGTAACCGAGGTTCAGGAAGTTGTCCCAGTCGGGTTCCTTCTCCAGCATCTTGTCGTCGATCATCATCTTGGCCAGCGACTTGAGGCCGCTCACGAAAGTGGGACCGGAATCGGCACTGAAGAACAGGTTCTTGGTCGAGAGCTCTGCCACTTCCTTGGTCATCTTGAATTGCTTGATGGTGGTCTCGATGGCGATGGAGGGATTGGAGGCCATCTCCTTGGTCGCCTTCACATGAGCGGCCACCATCTTCTTCGTGAGATCCGGGTCCTTCTTCACGAAGGCCGACGACGCGACGAAGCCCAGGTTGGTCTTGCCCATGGGGGAGTCATAGGGAACCCAGAGGCGCTTGCCCCAGCCGTTCACCTCGGCCAGCGCGGCATAGGGCTCGAAAACGCAGATCGCCGCGACGTCGCCGCGCATCAGCGGGATGGGCTGGTCCTGGTTGTCCATGAAGGCCATCTCGACCTTCCCGAACACGCCTTCCTGCTTCAGCTTCCAGTTCAGCGACACGAGACCGATCGAGCCGTTCTGGACGGCGATCTTCTTGCCCACGAGATCCTGGAAGCTCTTGATCGACGGTTGCGCCAGCACCATCCAGCCGCCATCGCAGCCATTGGCCAGCACCTGCATCGGGAAGCCCTTGGTTGCGACCTGCATGGTGGCGGACAGGCCTCCGTTGCCGATGTCGACGTCGCCCGACGCGACGGCCTGCATGCGCTGCACCAGCGACGGGAACATGACCAGTTCGAGGTCGATGCCCTCGGGCTTCAGCAGCGCCGGCATCAGGAAGGCCGCGTTGGTCGTGGTGGTGAAGGCCGAGCCCATCTTCACCTTGCGCAGGTTCTGGCCCAGCGAGGCGCGCGAGACGATGGCGGGGGCGGCAAAGGAAGCCGCGGCGGTGGCAAGGAGCTTACGTCGCAACATGTGTGAATCTCCATGAGCCGCAAAGGCGGCGGACGGAACTACGTCTGCAATCGCCGCGCCAATCCCTAGAAACCTTCATGCGCCTCACGTGCCGAATGATGGGCTTGTAATGGTAAGGTCACCCTCATGAGCGAAATCGGTACCGGCCTGCAAAATGCATCGGGCATCCGCACCTCCGTCGAACGTGCGGGCTATGCCTTCGTCGAAGCCTCCGACATGCGCGCGGCGCTGGCGCGCTTCGGCACGCTCGCCGACTGGCCGGCTTTCGCCGAAAGCTGGAACGATCTCGAGGTCGACACCTACATGGGCGACGGCGGCCGCTATCGGAAGCGCCGCTTCGGCGTCTACGCGGCGGAACGCCAGGGTGCGATCGTGCGCGGCGCACACCAGCCGCACTACCAGGGGCTCAGCTACAACAACCTGAACGGCGGCATCGAGCGCTGGTTCAAGCCGGTGACGGACGAGATCGGCAACGGCCAGTCCATGCGCACCATTCTCGAATATTGCCGCGCCTTGTTCGGCCGCCTCGCGCCCGAGACGGCTCGATGGCACATCGAGGTCCACCAGTTCCGCATCGAGGCGAAGACCGGTGTGGTCGGCAAGCCGACACCCGAGGGCATGCACCGTGACGGCGTCGACTATGTGATGGTGCTGCTGATCAACCGCCGCAACATCGCCAGCGGCACGACCACCGTGCACGATCTCGACAAGCGCGCACTCGGCAGCTTCACGCTTACCGATCCACTCGACTCGGCGCTGGTCGACGATGCTCGTTGTTACCACGGTGTCACACCGGTCGAGCCGGAGAACCCGGCACAGCCCGCTTATCGCGACGTGCTGGTGGTGACGTTCAAGAAGAAACCCTGACGGCTTTGGCTGATCGGTCCGACGACGAGAGGCCCACCGCTACCTGACACCGAGTTTCGAAGCAGCGTATTGCGCAAGTTCCAACAAGTTTGTCATTCTGAGCACAGCGAAGGACCTTCACTACGCTTCAACACGCATCCGCGCGATCGTGCAGCTCACGGCAAAGATCGGAACGGGCTCGCAGAACTCGACCGTCCCTTCAGCTCCCTTTGCAGCTGCCGCCGCGGCAATGAACGTCCTGATCTCGAAGCCGCCCTGCCCGGCCTCACGATAGGTGTCGGCGTCGCTGTAGGAAAGCAGCGCCTCGCGGTCGTTGGCAGACCAGCGGCGCAGGAACTCCTGGTCCCATTCGCGATTGATCTTCCCCGAGTCAGGCGTCGCCGGCCAATGTGAAAGACCGCCGGTCCCGATCAGCGCGATACGCTCGGGCACTGCGTCGGCCGCCCGCCGCAGTGCCTCCCCGAAAGCCCAGGCGCGGGCCAGCGGCGCGAGCGGCGGGCCCTGGCAGTTGATGTTGGCTGGCACGATCGGCAGGTCGTAATCGGGCGTCAGAAAGTGCAGCGGCACGGAGATGCCGTGGTCGAATTTCCATTCCTCGGCATAGGCCACGTCGACCGTCTGCATCACGTTCTCGATCAGCCTGCGCGACAACGCCTTGTTGCCGGGCACGGTCGTGCGCCGGATGCGCAGGAAGGCCTCGTCCTCGATCGGGCCCTCGTAGCTGTCGGCCATGCCGATGGCGAAGGCCGGCATGTTGTTCATGAAGAAGTTGGCGAAGTGCTCGGCGGCGATCACCACCAGCGCATCCGGCCGCGTCGCGCGGATGTCGTCGCCCATTCGGCGGAAGGCGCTCTCTAGCGCCTGCCGCGTCTGGGTGTCGGCGCGCTCGGCGCGCGCCGTCATGCCGGGCGCGTGGCTGCAGGCGCCGCAATAGACGAGGGGCATCAGCGTGTCTCCCGTTCCGCTTTGAGGCGCGCATCGTGCGCTTCGACGCCTTCGTAGCCGGTGGCGGCATAGACGCCCTCGCGCACTGGGCCGTGATCCCTCAAGCCCTGCCGCATGCGCTCGAGATAGTCGATCCACTCGATGCGATGCAGGGCCGCGAAGTGCATCAGGAGCTGCCCGTTGACGCCCAGCACGTAGAGCAACCCGATATCGGGTTTCTCCAGCGCGCCGATTTCCTCGGCCGTGAGATCGTACTCGCCAAGCACCGCATCGCGTTCGTCGGCGTAGCGCTGGCGCGTCCGCGGATCGCGGTTGAGCTGATAGATCAGCTTCTGGACCTGATAGAGGCTCATGCGGGGTCCCCTCCTACTCCAGCTTCACACCGGACACTTTCACGATGTCGGCCCAGCGCGCCCGCTCCTTCGGAATGAACGTCGTTGTGGTGTCGACGGAGTTGCCGACCAGCCGGACGCCGCGCTGGGCGAACTGCTCGACCATCTTTGGATCGCGCAGGATCTTCGCGGTCTCGGCATTGAGCCGGGTCACGATCTCCTGCGGCGTCCCCGCGGGTGCGATCAGCGCGAACCAGGAGGAGGCCTCGAAACCCGGCAGGCCCGCCTCGGCCGCCGTCGGCACGTCTGGCAGGATGGCCATTCGGTGTGGCGCTGCCCAGGCCAGCGCCTTGATCGCCCCGTTCTTGATGTGCCCGAGGACCAGCGGCGGATTGTCGACGAGTCCGTCAATCTGGCCCGCCACCAGATCCTGCACCGCGGGTGCCGCGCCCTTGTAAGGCACATGCGCCAGGCGGATGCCGGCGGCCTGCTCCAGCAGCACGATGGCGAGATGCGTCGTGGTGCCGTTGCCGGCCGAACCGAAATTGAGCTTGCCCGGCAGGTCCTTTGCCCGGTCTATCAGTTCCTTAAGCGTGTTGATCGCAGTCTTGGGACTGACCACCACGATGTTGGGCATGTCGCCGACCACCGTGATCGGTGCGAAGGCCGTCGCGCTGTCGAACGGCATCTTCGAATAGAGGAATTCGTTGATTGTCAGGATGCCCGCGGAAGCCAGCAGCAACGTGTAGCCGTCGGGCTCCGCCTTGGCGACGATCTCCGCGCCGATGTTGCCGCCGGCTCCGGGCTTGTTGTCGATGACGACCTGCTGGCCCAACGCTTCCTGCAGCCCGGGCTGGATCGCCCGGGCGAGCAGGTCGGCGACGCCGCCAGGCGGAAACGGCGCCACGATGCGTACCGGCTTCGTTGGATAGGACTGAGCCGCGGCGGCCGTTGCGAGCAGGACGCCGAGGGTACCGAGGACGCTTACGAGAACGCTTGTGCGCTTCATTGTTTCCTCCCTTTTTCGCGGCCCGGTCTCCTTCGTCAGTGCTTCGGCGGCCGCGTGCCTCTGGGCTCTCCTAACCGCCGCTTCCGATCGTCACGCCGGCGTCGGCGATGATGGTCTGGCCGGTGATGAAGGCACCGGCCTTGCCGGCCAGCATCACGGCGATGCCGCCGATATCGTCCGGCTCGCCGATACGGCCGAGCGGCGCGCCCTTGAGGCGGACGGCGAGGTACTTCGGGTCATCCCACAGCGCCTTGGCGAAGTCGGTCTTCACCAGACCCGGCGCGATCGTGTTCACGCGGATATTGTCCTTTCCGTACTCGACGGCGAGGTTGCGCGCGAGCTGCATGTCGGCGGCCTTGGAGATGCCGTAGGCGCCGATCACCGGGGTGCCGCGCACGCCGCCGATCGAGGAGACGATGATGATCGAACCGTCCTTCTTGGCGCGCATGTCGGGCAGGCAAAAGTTGATCAGCCACATGCTCGACAGGATGTTGTTGTGCATCACCTTCATGAACACGTCGTCCGGCAGCTTCTCGTTCGGCCCGTAATAGGGGTTGGAGGCGGCGTTGCAGACGAGGATGTCGACCGGGCCGAGTTGCTTGTTGGTCTCGGCAATCAGGTTCTCGCACTGCGTCTTATCGGAGATGTTGCAGGGGATGACGACGGCATGGCCGCCGGCCGCCTTGATCTCGGCCGCAGCCTCCTCGCAGGCCGGCGCCTTGCGCGAGGACACCACGACCTTGGCGCCCTGCAGCGCGAGGTGCATCGCGATCGACTTGCCAATGCCCTTGCTCGAGCCTGTGACGACGGCGACCTTGCCGGTAAGGTCGAAAAGCGGCGATGCCATAAAACTATCCTCCTGAAGATTTCGCCTTCATGTGTCGCATGAAATGTCCAAAACAGAAATCAGGGAGAAGCGCTATTATGCAGATTAATAAAATCATTTATTGCACTGAATTATATGCATAATCTTCACATTATTGATATGTAGAGCGGATCGACCGCAGAGCAATATTACGCGCTTTCTCATCTTCAGACGGCATATCAGCCTGCGGGGCCATGTGACTGAAGATTGGCCGGCATTGCAGATCCGCACATTGGCGGAAATACCAATCGGCCAGCCCCGGACATGCAGGTATTCCTGCGGCGTCGAGGGGCGTATCGTCCCTGACCATAACAAGCCGCCCTGGAGGAGATCCCATGTCCCGGATCGCTTTGGCCGCCCTGTTGGCCACCATGGCGGCTTCCGTCGCCGCCCCCGCTTCTGCCGAAGTCGTGCGGTTCGAGGTCACATCGAAGACGTCTTACGGCACGTTCCGCCCCGGCGAATACATGCTGTGGCGTGGCAAGCTGCACGGCGAGCTGGCGCCGACCGAAGCGATCCCCGACATCGACAAGGCCAGGCGCAATGCGCGCGGCAAGGTCGAGTATGTCTCCGAGTTCATGCTGGTGATCCCTGCCGATCCGGCGAAGGGCAATGGCGCGCTGCTGGTCGACGTGCCCAATCGCGGCCGCGTCTACGGCATCGCGCTCTACAACGGGCCGCGCCGCGAGCCGTTCAACTCCGGCAACATCCAGCAGGGTACCGGCTTCCTGGAGGATCGCGGCTATGCGCTGGCCGAGGTGCAGTGGGAGCTGGGTACCGGCGTAACCCTGCCGAGCTTCGACGGGCCTGACGGCAAGCCGCGCTACGTCGAGGGCGCAGGCTTCGCCATACTGCGGGATGCTGCGGATTTCCTGTCGCGTCGGGCGAAAGACTCGACGGGAACGCCCAACCCGCTCGCCGGCTCGGTCGATCGCGTGATCGGCACCGGCAAATCGCAGAGCGGCCGCTTCCTCAAGACCTACCTGCTGAATGGCTTCAACCAGATAGACGGGCGGCGCGTCATGGACGGGCTGCATCTCTTCGTCTCGGGTTCCGGCCTTTTGCCGATCCTGACCTCGTCGGCGGGACCGAAGTCGAGTGGCGATGCCTCACCCTCCTTCGCAGATCCGGAGTTCCGTGGCGTCCACGAAGGCCCGCTCACCATCGGCGAAATCGTCACCACGGTGGAGAAGCGCGGCGAGATCGCGCCGAAGATCGTGATGGTGAGCAGCACGACCGATTTCCTGTCACTGCGCGCCTCGCTCGGGCGCACCGGTGCGGAGGGCACACAGGACCAGCCGATTCCCGCCAACGTGCGCATGTACGACATCGCCGGCGCGTCGCATGTCGTGCAACCGAGCCTGCCGAACTGCAAGCTGCCGCCCGCCCATCTCGACTGGGCGCCGGTTTCGCGCGCGACTCTCGTGGCGCTCGACCGCTGGGTCGGCAGCAACGCAGCCCCGCCGGCCAACAAGCTGATGCCGCTGGAAATCACGACCGAAACCGACGTGCTGGCCGCGCCCCGACACCTCCCGAAGGCGGTGATGCAACGGCCCAAGCGCGACCCCGACGGCAACGTGTTGGGCGGGGTACGGCTGCCGGACATGGAAGCACCGCTGGGCGTGCATGCCGCCCAGCAGGAGCCGACCTCCTTCGGCTGCTCGCTTGCCGGAGCCTATCTTGCCTTCTCGCCGGACAAGATCGCGGCCCTGTACAAGAGTCGCGACGATTACGTTCAAAAGATTCGGATCGCCGCTCACGCCCTGCAGGCGGAACGGCTGCTTCTGGCGGAGGATTCCGCGGTGATCATCGACGCGGCTGCGTCGGTTCAATGGCCGCCGGTGGCCAGGACATCGGAGAATGCGGGGAAGAAGTAACCCCGGAACGTCTTCGCCTGAGAAAAGTTGCGGACCTCCACCAGATAAAGGTGCATCCCATTTTACCGCCACGCGTTGTATGGCTTGCGTGGCATGGTCCTTATCAGAAGCAAGTTCCTGCGGTGGGCGCGCATATGCTTCCTCGTCTCGATGACGTGGGCAGGCTTTGCGGGTGGCATGCCGCGCGTGTCCGAAGCACGCACTGGCAACGTCGTTCTCACCGTAACGGGAGACGAGACCATGTCCGGCGATCTCAAGGAGCTCGCCAAGGACTTTGAGAAACAGCAGCCGCTCACCGGCGACTCCCTCGGCATTCTGCAGGGAGCCCAGGCCGTGGCGGCGCGGCTCAATACGGCGCTGCGATCCCGCGGCTTCTACGACGCGACCCTGAACGCCACGATCGACGGCCGGCCGATTGCCGACGCTTCCGCCCTTGAAGCGCTCGAATCGCGCCCCGACACCGACGCCGCCAACGTCAACATCACAATCGATACCGGTCCGCGCTACCGTATCGGCTCCATAACCATCCGCCCGCCCGGCGCGCAGCAATCCCTGCCCGGCATCGACCGCGCAGAAATCGGACTGGCGCCGGGCGACCCCGCCGACGCCTCCGCCATTATCACCGCTCAGAACAAGCTTCTGGAGGAACTCCGCAAGCAGGGACATGCGCTAGCCACGATCAAGGATCGCGAAGTGATCGTCGATCACGCCACGCGCGAGGCCGAGGTGACGTTCGTCGCCGAACCCGGCCCGCTCGCCCGGATGGGGCCGGTGCGCTTCTCCGGTACCGAAAAGGTCGACACGGTCTGGCTGCAGCGCCGCGTGCCGTTCAAGGAAGGCGAGCCCTACACACCGGCCAAGGTCGACGACCTGCGCGGCAAGCTCACATCGCTGGGCACCTTCAACGCCGTACGGGTCAAGCCCGCGACCGAACTCGACTCCAACGGTGAACTGCCGATCGACGTCGAACTCACAGACCGTCTCCAGCGCTCCATAGGTTTTGGCGCAAGTTACGAGACCCAGCTCGGCTTCGGGCTCGAGGGCTTCTGGGTCCATCGCAACCTGTTCGGCCAGGCCGAGAGCCTGCGGCTGTCGGGCGAGATCAACCATCTTGGGCAGGGCTACGCGATCCTCGACACCGGCTTTGCCTTCCGGGCCGCCTTCCGCAAGCCCGATTGGTGGCTGCCAGGGCAGGATCTGCGGCTGGAAGCGGCGGCACTGCGCGAAGTGGTGCCTGCCTATACGCGAAAGGCCGCCACCTTCTATGGCGGCTTCGACCGCACCTTCTCACCCCGCTGGCAGGCCCGCGTCGGCTTCGCGGCCGAGATCGCCGACATCACGCGCAACGGCGTCACCCAGAGCTACCGCATGCTCGGCCTGCAGGGCACGGTTCTCTACAATCGCGCCAACAGCGACCTCGACCCGACGCGCGGCTATCGCGTCGAATTCAACGTCCAGCCGTGGGTTGACACCGGACCGGGCGGCGACATGTTCACCATCCTGCGCCTGACCGGCCGTCACTATTGGGACATCGCCGAGCCCGGCCGCACCGTGCTGGCCACCCGTGCCTCGTTCGGCACCGAGCCCGCCCTCAGCATCGGCGGCATCCCGCCGGACAAGCTTTTCTATGCCGGCGGCGGCGGCTCGGTACGCGGCTTCGTCTACCAGACCGCCGGACCGCTCGATGCCTATGGCAACCCGCTGGGCGGCGCGAGCGTGGTCGAGGCCAACGTCGAGCTGCGCCAAAGAATCGGCAAGGCGTTCGGGGCCGTGGCTTTCGTCGATGCCGGCAGCGCCTACCCTGATTTCCTGCCGAACTTCTCGCAACTTGCGCCGAGGGTCGGCGCCGGCGTCGGCATCCGCTACTACACGGATTTTGGGCCGATCCGGGCCGATGTCGGCGTTCCGCTGAACCGCCGGCCAACCGATCCGCCATTCGGCATCTATGTCAGCCTGGGGCAAGCCTTCTGATGCGTGCGCTCCGTATCGCAGCCTATGTCCTCGGCGCGCTCGTCGTCGTGCTGGGCCTTGCCTTCGCGGGCCTGCAAACGCAGCCCGGCAAGCGGCTCCTGGCCTCCATGGCGTCCAGCCTCGCCTCTTCGCCCGATCAGAAGATCAGGATCAGCGGCATCGACGGCTTCGTGCCGACCGACCTGCGCGTGGCACGCGTCGAGATCGCCGACCGCACCGGCCCGTGGCTGCAGGTCGAGGACGCGCGTGTCGCCTGGTCCTTCGCCTCGCTGCTGCAGCGCAGGCTGCGCATCGAGATCGTGTCGGCGGCGAAGATCAGCGTACTGCGTGCACCCCAGTCAGCGGAAACCAAGGATACCAAGACCTCCGGCGGCGGTGTCCAGCTCCCGTTCAACATCGACCTTCAGGCCCTGCGGATCGATGATCTCCATCTGGCGGCCGCGCTCGGCGGCATCGACTCGCACTGGAAGATCGGCGGCAACGCCGCCCTCGCCAGCGACCTCGCCGAAGTCCTCACCAGACTCTCGGCAGAGCGCCTCGAAGGCCCGAAGGGTAAGCTGACGGCCGACATTCGCCTCGACCGCTCGCCGCGGAAGATCGCCGCCGACGTTACGCTGGACGAGGATCCCGGCGGTATCGTCGCCGCGCTGATGCAGCGGCCCGACCTGCCCGGTATCTCGCTGAAGCTCTCGGCGCAGGGCGATCAGCACGACGGCACGGCCGAACTGACGGCAAAAGCCGGCGACCAGGCGACGGCCAAGGGCAACCTGCGCTGGATGCCGGATGGCAACGACACCGGCTTCCAGTCCACCCTCGAAGCCGGCCCCGTCGATGTCCGCGCGCAGGGCGTGTCGTGGAAAGGTCTTCACCTCAAGGCCGACGGCAAGCTCACCGACAAGATTCGCGTGCAGGGCAGCGTCGACGACCTGAAACTCGCAACCCTCGACCCGCGCCTGCCGCAGCCGGGCACCGTCACGGTCGATGCCACGGTATCTGGCCTCACCGGCGGCAAGATCACCGTGCAGGCGTTCGACGTCGGTATGCCGCTGGTGCGCGTGAAGGGCGATGGCGACTATGTGCCCGCCGACGAAAAGGGCGAGGTCCGCGCCACTGTCGACCTGCCGAGCCTCCAGCCCTTCTCGGCGATGGCCGGCCAGGCCCTGACCGGCAAGGCCCAGATCCAGCTCAGGGCGGGTATCGACAAGGGCAACCTCGCTGCAAGCTGGCAGGGCCGCATGGACGAATTCGGCGCACCCGGCGTGCCTCCGGGGCTGATCGCGACGGTGAATCTTGCAGGCAACGCGACCCTGACGCCCGACGGCAACTGGACGCTCCGCGACGTGAAGGTCGGCAGCGACACCGGCACGCTCACCGTGTCCGGCAGCGGGCGCGAGCAAGCCGGCACGCTCGACCTCAACGTCGACCTGCCGCGACTGACGGCTTTCCATGCCGATGTCGGCGGTGCGGCAACAGCGCAGGCCACGGTCGGCTTCGGAGGCCCCGAAACCTCGTTGAAGCTCAAGGCCGAGACCCGCGACGTGGTCTACAAGCTCCCCGGCCAGACCGTTGCCTCGCGGCGGCTTGTCCTCGACACGAGCATATCGCTGGCGGCGGACGGCAAGGTCGGCGGCACGGTGCAGGCCGAAGGAGACGTGCAGAACCAGGCGCTGACCCTGAACGGCAGCTTCGCCCACGACACGACCACGGGCCTTTCAGTACCGAGCTTCCAGGGCCGCTGGTCGAGCGCCGTACTCGACGTTACCAATCTCGTCGTCTCCCAGGCACGCACCACGGGACGCGCGCGGCTGGCCGTCACGCAACTGAAGGAGATCGAGGCGCTGAAGGCATTCGGCCTCGAAGGCTCTCTGGTGGCCGATGTCACGGCCGATCCCAGCGCCCCGGCGGGACGCCTCGACATCGCGGTCAAGGGCACCGATCTCGCGGGCCAGGGCGCGGGCGCAGGTACGCTCGATCTCAGCGGCCACGTTGACGAGCCGGCCGGCCGCGCCGCCGTGGACATGACCCTCAACACAACGCGGCTGCGCGGCGCCGGCGGCTTGTCGACGCTGAAGGCGACAGCCAAGGGAGACCGTCTGAACGGCATCGCCGTTACGCTGCAGGGTTCGGGTCCGGAACTGTCCGCCGATCTCGCCGCTAAGATCGAATTCCTGGCCGAGGAGATCCGCGTCGGCCTG
Organism: uncultured Rhodospirillaceae bacterium; assembly: GCA_945952105.1. Lineage (GTDB taxonomy): Bacteria > Pseudomonadota > Alphaproteobacteria > Reyranellales > Reyranellaceae > Reyranella. The sequence continues at coordinate 15,823 of CAMFGZ010000047.1, forward strand.
TCGAAATTCACCGGCCGCTATCTCAATATCCCCATCGGCCTGAATGCGCCGACGAGGATCACCGTGGCCGGCGCACGCATCGTCATCGATCCCACCAACCTGCGCGTCGGCACCGGCCGCGTCGCCTTGCGCGGTACGCTCGATCCGGTGGCAAGCGACCTGCAGATCGACATCGCCGGCATGCCGCTCGCGCTGGTCGACACTTTCGCCCCGGGCACCGGCCTCGAAGGCACCTTGCAGTCCAAGGTGCGCGCCACCGGTGCGATGGCGGCACCTCGGGTGGAAGCGAGCTACAGCGCGACCGGCGTGCGTGTGCGTCGCCCTGATGCCGCCCTGATCCCGTCGCTGTCGGTGCAAGGCACAGGCTCGCTCGTGGGCCAGCAGGCGAACCTCGACGCCCGGCTGTCGGCCGGCGCCAATACCAACCTGACGGTCAAAGGCACGGCGACCCTGCCGCGCGGGAAAGGCGCCGTTGCCGCCCAGGTCGCGCTGGCCGGCGCGGTGGACATCGCGCCGTTCGCGCCGCTGCTGGGCAATGACATCCGCAACATCACCGGCCGGCTGCGCCCCAACCTCACCGTCAGTGTCTCCGGCCAGAAGATCACCGGCAGCGGCACGGTCGATTTCGAGGGCGGCGCGGTGGCGATGCCGGAGTCGGGCCTCAAGCTGAACGGTGGACAGGGCCGCTTCGTCCTCCAGGGCGATACGCTGCAGATCCAGCGCCTCACCTTCCAGGCCGGCACGGGCACCCTGAACGGTAGCGGCTCGGTGCGCTTCGACGCCGAGCGCGGCGCGGTGCTCGATATCGGTCTCGCCGCGCAGCGCGCCCTGCTGGTCAGCCGGCCCGACATGGTCGCCACCATCAGCAGCAATCTCAAGATCACCGGCTCGACCTCGTCGGGCATCGAGGTCTCGGGCCCCATCACCGTCGACCGCGCCGAGATTTCGGTGGGCGGCGGCCAGACGGCCTCCTTCCCCACGATCGACGTGCGAGAGATCAACAAGCCGGGCGCCGCGCTCGCGGCCACCCAGCCGACGCCGGCCAGGAAGACCACGAAGAAGGCGCCGCCACCGCCCACGGCCACGCCGATCAAGCTCGCCCTCGACGTGCGCGCGCCCCAGGCGATCTTCGTGCGCGGCCGCGGCCTCGATGCCGAGATGAGCGGCCAGCTCACGGTCAGCGGAACGCCCGCCGCGCCGGCGGTGATCGGCGGCTTCACCCTCCGCCGCGGTACCTTCAGCCTGGGCAGCCGGCGTCTCACCTTCTCCAAGGGTATCGTCAGCCTCGACAATCTCGACGCGATCGACCCGAGGCTCGACTTCCTCGCCTCCGTTCCCGCCCAGTCGGCCACTGTCAGCATCGCCATCACCGGTACGGCCCGCGAGCCGAAAATCGAGATAACTTCGAGCCCGTCCATGCCCTCCGACGAGGCGATGGCGCTCCTGATCTTCGGTAAGCCCGCCTCGCAACTTGGCGCCTCGGAACTGCTGGAAGTGGCACAGGTCATGGCCGAACTGGCGGGCCAGTCGCCAGGCGAGGGCGTCCTGGGCCGGCTGCGCAAGGGTCTGGGCCTCGACCAGCTGAGCGTCGGGACATCGGGCTCCAGGGGCAGCGAGCCCAGCGGCTCCAGCGCCAACGGGGTCTCGCTGGAGGCCGGCCGTTATGTGGCGCCAGGCGTCTATGTCGGCGCCCGCCAAGGGGCAGCCGGCAATTCGAGCCGCGGCGTGGTGCAGCTCGACGTCTTCGACAACATCAAGGTCGAGGGCGATATCGGCGCCAATTCCAACGGTCGGGTCGGTGTGAAGGCGGAGTGGGACTACTAGGGCGCCCGTTCCATCCGGACGCCAGAAAGATTTCTTTGTGCATGCGGACGGAACTTCCTCATGGCTGCCACGTTTTAGCTCTCGGACGAACCCACCGTGGGCTCAGATCCGAAAAATCGAGGGAAACCATTCCATGCTGAAGAAACTCCTGGTCGTCGCCGCGGCGACATTCCTGTTGGGCGCATGCGCGTCGGAGCCGCCTCCGCCGCCGCCTCCCCCGCCGCCGCCGCCGGTCCAGGCGCAGACCTTCATGGTCTTCTTCGATTGGGACCGTTCAAACCTGACCAGCCAGGCCGTTGACACGGTCCGCCAGGCTGCCCAGGCCTACAAGACCCGCGGCGCCGCCAACATCGTCGCCACCGGCCACACCGACACGTCGGGCTCGCCGCAGTACAACATGGCGCTGTCGCTGCGCCGCGCGAACTCGGTGAAGGAACAGCTCGTCCGCGAAGGTGTTCCGGCGACCGCCATCACGGTCAATGGCCGTGGCGAGGAAGGCCTGCTGGTCCAGACCGGCGACAACGTCCGCGAGCCGCAGAACCGTCGCGTCGAAATCGTCGTCGGCGGCCAGACCACGGTGAGCACTGTGTTCTCGGATCCGCGCTCCTACTGCAAGGCGCTGAGCGACAAGTATCGCCAGTATCGCACCTCGCAGGCCGAGGAAGCCCCCGCGGCCGCCATCGCGAAGTGCGAAGCCGGTGACTATGCCGGTGGCATCCCGACCCTCGAGGACGCGCTGATCTCGGCGAAGATCCCGCTGCCGGCCCCGGGCTATCGCTGGCCGGGCCGCCCGATCGGGCCGAGCTAAGCTCAGACGGCTGAGAGACGACGGAAGGCGGCCCCTCGCGGGGCCGCCTTTTTCGTTGTAGGCAGGACCGATGTTTTCCGGCGACCTCGCCTCTTTCCTGGAGTTCATCCGCCAGCACGGCGACGCCGCCTACGCCTTCCTCACTGTTTATTCGATGGCCAACAGCCTGCTGCTGGCCATCTTCGCGGGTTATGCCGCTCAAGCTGGCGCCCTGGGTTACGAGCAGGCACTGGCGGGATGCTGGGCGGGCACGTTCGCGGGCGACGTGGTGCGCTTCTGGGTCGGTCGACGCTTCGGCACACGATGGCTCCGGTCCTTTCCGCGGCTGCAGCGCGCGGTCGACACGGCCGCACGGCTGGCCGACCGGCACCATGTCTGGATGATCCTCATCCACCGCTATCCACGCATCATCCGAAACGTCGCGGGCTTCGCTTACGGCGCATCCACCCTGGAGTGGCCCCGCTTCCTCGTCCTGAACTTCATTGCTGCCGGCCTGTGGGCCGGCATCGCCGTGTCGACGGGATATGGCTTCGGATACGTGTCCGACACGACGATGAGCGATGCACTCTCGGTATTCGGCCTCATGATGCTGGTCGCATTCCTGCTACTCGGCTGGTTCCTGACACGACGCCTCGAACGCGTTATGGAGCGTGATTGATACGGCGCCTTTGCGTCACGCGCCGTACCCAATTCGCTGCTGCCGTGCGCCGGTGCCGCATATTGCCGACATGCGTCCGCTCGCTATGCTGAGGAACAGCCCCCCTTCGAATATCGGACGCAAACAGACGTCATGGCCAACTATGTAGAACTGGCGAATTCGAGCTATCTCGATTTCGCGAGCTGGCGCACGAACGCGGACGCGCCGAGCGGTGGCACGCCGCTGTCGACCTTTTCGATCAACGTGGCGCTGGTCCTCGACCGCGCGAACGATCCGACGGAGCTGCTGGCCTCGAACTGGGCAACACGACAGGCAGCGCTCGCCGACCAGGCGACGATCTGGTCGACCTACGGCGCCGACCCTGTGGCCTACGACAATGTCGTCAACCATCTCGCCACTCTCGGCATCACGACCTTCTATACGCCGGGCGCGCCCGCCAACGAGCAATACGTGTCCTCGCCCGAATCGCGGACGATCTGGGTCACTCTCAACGAACACAATTTCACCACCCTGTTCGGTCCGGGAGCGACGTTGATGACGGTGGACGTGGCGGCGCCGTCTCCCGAGACGGGGACCCAGACCGTCCGCTACTGGAACGGCAATCTCTCCCTGCCGGCCGAGCTGGCGGATAACGGCGTCACCGGCCTCTGGTTCGACTCCGACGGCTTTGGCCAGTATCCGGATTACGCGCCGCCGGCGAGCACCGGTGTCACCCTGCCCCAAGGCTGGCAGAGCCCCGGCAATTCCGCAGGCAGCGCGTTGGTCGACGCCACCCCGCAGACGATCGCACAGGACTACTACAACTTCCCTCTCACGGGCTCTCTCTGGGATCCAACTTCGCCCGACGCAGTGATGACCGGGGCCATCGGGCTGGTCGAGCCGGGCGTCGGTACGGCGCTGCCCAGCGACACGACATGGCCGAGCTTTCAGGCCGCGCTGGACTCGTATCGCGCCTCGATTGGCATATCGACCTCGGTCAACGTGATCTCCGTGGCGGCGGGCGGTCAGGAATATCCGACGCCGAGCTCGACCACCGCATTCAACCCCGCCGGCGAACGCTCGCTCGATGTCGGCGTCGTGACGGCCATCAACCCGCAGAGCACCCTGGTCGTCTACGCCGGCTCCGGAACCGCCCATGGCGCACACAGCAACGCCTTTACCGCCTACCAGTCGGCGTTCTGGGACACGATCAACAATCCCGCGGTCATCACTTCGTCATTCAACTATGCGTCGCTTTCGGCCCCCGGCTCGCCTTTCCTGATCGCGTCGAACGGGCTCTATGTCGATGCCGCGCTGCGCAACATCTCGGTATTCAACGATGCGGGCGACGGCGGGTCGGGCGAGACCTTCGGCAACGGACTGCCAAACGCCAGCACCACCCATAACAGCCCCTACGTCGTCGTCGTCGGAGGCACATCGATCAGCACCGGCTCCGCCGCGCAGGGCGACAGCACGCTGAGCGATCTGGTCGACGATGCAAACGCAGGCGATCTTCCGACACTCTGGCAATTGATGGCCGGCGGCCTGACGCAGCTGCCCGCCGGTGGCAATGCGAACCGGCTCGTAGAAACGGTATGGAACCGCTACTACGTCAACGGTACGGCGATCGCCAATCATGCCGGCACCGGATACCTCCACAACAACACCGGCGCGAGCGGCGTCGATACCAGTCAGCCGACCCCCTCCTATCAGGTCGACTACGGCCTCGACCCGACTACGTCGGATCCATCGCATTTGCCGGGCCGTGGCATTCCCGACGTTTCGGCCAATGCAGGGGGCAACATGCTCTACGTCGTGCCTAATCCCGGCATGACCGAGAACCAGAACGACGACGGCACGAGTGCGGCCACGCCGCTCTGGGCCACTCTCGCCTCGCAGATCAATGCCATCTTCGCCGACCAAAGCCTGCCCAACCTCGGCTACATGAACGACCTGCTCTATACCGCTGCGGTCATCGCGCCGGCTTCGTTCAACGACATCACGATCGGCAACAGCACCTCGTCATTTTTGTACGGCGGCAGTTACACCAGCGACGGTGTCGACATCACGCCGACCGGCTACGGCTACTCGGCCGGCTCAGGCTACGATCTGGTGACGGGGCTGGGAACGCCAAACGGCGTTCTGCTGGCGCGCGCGCTGACCGAGATCGCCCATTCGCAGATCTATTTCCAGAACTCCAACTACGGCACCGCCGTGCCCGATGTGATCGCTTCCAATGGTGCCGGCGGCTGGACCAGCGGCACGGCCCAGACGCTGCTGGTTCAGACCTCGGCGACGGCCGATGCCACCGCGACCCTGCACGCAGGCACCGACTCGACCGATGCCAGCAGCGCTGCCCATGCCGCCTTCGCCTGGACGAGTCAGCTCGCGCAACAATCGTTGCAGGCGGATTTCGACCCCGCCCTGTTGGCCCTGTTCGATGGCCAGACGCAGGGAACGTTGACGCAGGCGATCGTCGCGGACGGCGATGGCGTGTCGGTCACATTCAACGGCAGCAGCACGGTCGCCGCACAGGCCAGTCTCAGTGCCGCATTCGGCTTTGCGGATTTCTATGCCGACAGCGGCAACTCGGTACGTCTCGCCCAATCGGTCGCGGTCGCGGAGACCGCCAACCATGCCGACGACGTCAACGTCGTGGTGCGCATGCGCCAAGTCGCCGGCGCCGACCTCTCGCTGATGCTCTACAAGGTCGACGACTATAACGGCACCATCAACGGCGTGGCACCCGACCAGGCAGGCTACGCCGCCCTCGCCGCGGGCCGCGCCTATACGGTCCAGGGCGGAGGCACGACGATCGCCGGCCCCGGCGACGGCAATGCCGGGCAGGCGCAGATCACCGGCGTCGATGCCGGCGACCTGATCGCCATGCAGCTCACCAACGTTACCAACAACGACACTTTCTGGGCCTTCAGCCAGGCCAACGAAGTGGTGAACGGCGAGCACATCGCCCACCTCTGGAACTACGGCGCCAACACCTGGGGATGGGAAGACCTGCGCGGCGGCGGCGACCGCGACTATAACGACCTCGTGGTTCAGCTCGACTTCACCAGCGCGTCGGGACACGGCTGGCTCGTCTAGCCATGCCGGTATCGCCGTGCGAAGAAGCGGGCACGATGATCACGCGGCGTCGATCCATTTTCGCATGCAGCTTGGCCGGCCTGCTTGGAGTGACGGGCTCCGTGAAGGCCCAGGAGCTCCGCGTGCTCGACTCCGCGCCCAAGGCGGATGCGGTGGTCGGCGGGCGCAGCAGCGCCTTCTATGTCCGCTTCAACCGTCCGGTCGACCACGAGGATTCCCGCCTCGCCATCAAGCGCGACGGCAAGATCGTCGAAGTGCTGCATCCGCGGCTGGAATCGACACCCGACGTTCTGTTCGCCCGCGCACCGACGCTGCAGCCGGGCCGATACAGCCTGCACTGGCTGGTCGGCGGCCTGCCGCAGTTCGACGGCGAGATTCCCTTCACCGTCGGTGACGGCAACTAGGGTCAGTCGAGCAGCTCGCCCAGGACACGACCGGTGGCGGTGATCGCCAGAAGGGTCGGCACCTTTACTTCCGCCTTCACGGCTGCCTTGGTGGCGGGTCCGTAGCTCATGCAGTCGAGCGCCACGAGATCGGGCTTGCTCGACGCGAGCCGGTGGGCGACCGCTGCCGCCTCTTCCGGCCCGGCGCTCGGCACCAGCGCCTCGACCGTCACGGCGACGCCGCTGCGCGCCCACTTGGTCGCGAGTTTCTCGCCCTGCTCGGCGAAGGGTACCAGCAGGCCGAGGCGGCCACGGGGCAGCAGCCCTTCGGCGATGCCGCTCAATACCCGCGACGGAAACAGCACGCCGGCATCGCCTTCCATCGGCGGAAACTCGCCCGTGCAGGCATAGACGATGGCGTCGCAGCCGTCGGCGCGCAGCTTCGCCAGCGTCTCCGGTGAGCGCGCGATCACCGCCTGCTTGGAGATCTTCACGTCGCGGCCGCCGCGCAGGCGCGTATAGAGCGTGTCGGCGCCACTCAACGGCGGCACGGCATCGACCTCGGCATCGGTCATGCCGTCGAGCGCGCCGCGCAGGATCACTTTGGTGCCGGCCGGCGCCTGGTCCGCGAACAACTCGACGATGTCGTCGCGCGGTGATTGGCCGATGGTGACGATCCCCAGGGTGCTCATGGTTCAGCCCTCCAGCGCAACGGCGTCGGTATCGTTCCAGGCGAGGCCCACCGCATCGCCCGGCACGCGCGACGCGCGCTCGCCGGCATGCGTCTCGCGCACCAGCATCGACGGACCGGCGGCAGGCTGTACTCGCAATAGCGTCGAGCCGCCGAGATAGTTGGCCGTCTCGACCGTGCCGGCCAGGCGCGCGCCTTCGGCGCCAACCAGCCGGATCTTCTCCGGCCGCAGCGCCCGCGGGCGGCCGCCCTCTTCCAGGATGTTGATCTCGCCGATGAAGTCGGCGACGAAGCGCGTGCGCGGCCGTTCGTAGATCTCGGTCGGCGTGCCGACCTGCTCGACCTTGCCGCCGTTCATCACGGCGATGCGGTCGCTCATGGCCAGCGCCTCCTCCTGGTCGTGCGTCACGAAGACCAGGGTGACGCCCAGCCGCTTCTGCAGCTCCTTCAGCTCGAACTGCATCTGCTGGCGCAGCTTGCGGTCGAGCGCGCCCAGCGGCTCGTCGCAGAGCAGCACCGGCGGCTCGACGACCAGCGCGCGGGCGAGCGCCACACGCTGCTGTTGGCCGCCCGACAGCTGGCCGGGCTTGCGTGTCTCGAAGCCGGTCAGCGCCACCTGCGCCAGCGCCGCCGCGACCCGCCGCTCGATCTCGGGCTTCGGCACGTCGCGCATGCGCAAGCCGAAAGCGACGTTCTCGGCGACCGTGCGGTGCGGGAACAGCGCGTAGGACTGAAACACCATGCCCATGTCGCGCTTGTGCACCGGCAGATCGGTGATGTCCCTGCCGCCGACATGGACGCGACCCGAGTCGGGATGCTCGAAGCCCGCGATCATCCGCAGGCTCGTGGTCTTGCCGCAGCCCGACGGCCCCAGCAGCGAGAAGAACTCGCCGGCGGCGATGTCGAGCGTGACCGCATCGACGGCCATCACGCGGCCGTCGAACGTCTTGGTCACCTGGTCGAGCTTGATGGCAGCGGAAGTCATTAGCCCTTCAGGATCTTGGTGACGCGAGCATCGATGTCCTCGCGGCGCGCGTTGTACCACTTCCAATCCGGCTGGATCAGCGCCGCGACCTTCTCCGGCGTGGTGAGGAGCTTCGCGTCGTACTTGGCATCGAGCTTCACCTTCTTGTTGGCCGGCGAATACCAAACCGCCTCGGCCAGCAGCTTCTGCACGTCGGGCCGCAACATGTAATCGATATAGGCGAAGGCCAGCTCCTTGACCTTGGAGCCCGGAGTGACGTTCAGCACCTGCTCCAGCGCCAGCACGCCTTCGGAGGGGCTGGCGAAGTCGACGGGCTGCATGTTCGCGCCCTCGTAGCGATAGACGCCCGAATCGTGGATGACGCCCATCGACACCTCGGCCGACAGCAGCATCTTTTCCATCTGGCCGGTGAAATCGACCAGCTTGATCGGCTTCAGCGCCTCGAGCGCCTTGTAGGCGGCGTCGAGATCGGTGAGGCCCTTGCCATAGACCTTGCCCAGCATCATCAGATGCGCTTGGCCCAGGCTGTTCACCGGAATGAGATAGCCGCCGCGCGCCCCCGCGAGCTTCGGATCCGCGAGGTCCTTCCACGAGGTCGGCTTGGCCAGCCCCTTGTCGGTGCGGTACCCCAGGCCGATGGCGCTGGTGAAGATCGTGACGCCCACGATCTTGTCGCTCACCGCATAGGGATAGACATCGGCGATGTTGGGCACTTCCTTGGCGGTGATCTTGTCCATCACCAGGCCCTCGACGACGGCGTTCCACTGCTCGTTGGAATTGGCGTGCAGCACATCGTAGATGGGATCGTTCTTGGGGCTGACCTGCAGCTTGGGCAGGAACGGGAAGGCCTGATCGGCCGACACCGTGCACTTGAACTCCTTCTCGAAGGCCGGCAGCACCGTACCCTTCATCACCTCGCCCCACTTGCCGCCCCAGGTCGTGATCTTGAGCGTCTTGGTCTGGGCGTGGAGGATCGCGGGTGCCCCCATCGTGGCCAGTGCCGCGAGGCCAGCACCGCTACGCAACGCTTTGCGACGTGAAATCATGGCAACCCCCTTGTTCGTTCCCATCAGAGCTTAACGTAGGCTTTGAGGCCGATCAGCCTCTCCAGCACCAGAACTACCGACAATGCGAGCAAGATCGAGACCATCGAGGCGGCCGCGATGGCGCCGTCGAGGTCGAACTTCATGTAGTTGAACAGCACCACCGGCAGGGTCTCGCCCTTCGGCACCACCAGGAACAGCGACACCGGGAACTGGTCGAAAGACACGATGAAGGCAAAGACGCCGCCTGCGAAAACGCCCGGCCGGATCAGCGGCAGCGTGACCTCGAAGAACACCCGGACGGGGCTGGCGCCCAGCACGGCTGCGGCCTCCTCGATCCGGCGGTCGAAATTGTGCAGCACGGCCAAGGTCGTGCGGATGAC
>CAMFGZ010000048.1 GCA_945952105.1 uncultured Rhodospirillaceae bacterium
CTCGACCGCTCGGGAATCCCCTTCGATTCACTCAAGCCATGAAACGCTCTAATTCCTCTTCTTCAGGCCGCCGCTGCGTCTTTCCAAGGTGCTACTTCCAGCCAGGTGCTCTGGTAGGTCGCGCCTTCGCCCATGTCGGTGTAGCGATCCGAGCACAGCATGTTGATCGTGCCGGACACGGCCTCGCCCACGGGGCGCTGGCCGGGCACCAGCAGGACGCCCGGCTGCACCTCGTCGGCGACCTTGAGCATCAGCCCGATCTCGCCGCGATCGTTGAACAGGCGGACCCGGTCGCCATCCTTCAGGCCGCGCCTGGAGGCGTCCTCGGGATGCAGGATGCAGAAGGGCTTGCCCTCGCGTTCGCGCAGGAAGCCCACACCCGAGAAGGCGGTGTGGGCCTGGAAGTAGCCCGGCGCCGTCAGCAGGCGGAGCGGCCATTTGCCGGCTTCCTGGGCCTCGATGGGGTCGGCTTCCCAGTCGGGCATCGGCGGCAAGCCCTGGACGCTGAGCTGCTCGGAATAGAATTCGAGCTTGCCCGACGGCGTCTTGAACGGCTGGCCGTCCCAGTCGTGCTTGATGTTGAGCGGCACGCCCGCGAAAAGCTCGTTGCGGTCGACCTTCGAGGCGGGGCCGGTCGAGCCCTTGAAGAACTCCTCGGCGGCCTCGCGCGGCGACAGGCTGAAGATCCTGTCGGTGATGCCCATGCGCTGCGCCAGCGCCTGCGCGACGTGGAAGTTGGAGCGTGCCTGGCCAGCAGGTTCGACGGCCTTCTGGCCCCACTGCATCCAGTAGGCGCCATAAGCGCGGTAGAGATCGTCGGTCTCGAGATAGTTGGCGGCGGGCAGCACGATGTCGGCATAGCGCGCCGTGTCGGTCATGAACGGGTCGTGCACGACCGTGAACAGGTCCTCACGCATCAGGCCCTTCTGGACCTTGTGTACCTCGGGGCAGGTCACGACCGGATTGTTGGCGGCGACGAACAGCGAGCGGATCGGCGGGTCCTGCATGTTCAGGAGCTCTTCGCCGAGACGAAGATGGTTCACCATGCGCGCCGTTGCCGGGCCGGAAGGCTTGCGCACGGCGGCGTAGTTGAGATCGCACGACGCGGCCGTGAGCAGCAGCGCGCCGCCACCCTTTACGCCGTAGTGGCCGGTGACGCCCGGCAGCAGCGCCACGGTCCGCAGCGCCTGGCCGCCATGGGTGAGGCGGGTCATGCCTTCGCCGAGGCGGATCAGGGCGGCCCGGGCCTTGCCGTACATTGCCGCGAGCTTCTCGATGTCGGCGACGGGGAGCCCGGTGATTTCGGCGGTGCGTTCCGGCGTGAACTTCGGCAGCACCCCGGCCTCGACCTTGTCGAAGCCCAGCGTATGTTTGGCGATGTAGTCGCGGTTGGCGAGGCCGTCGCGCACGAGGATGTGCATGACGCCGAGCGCCAGCGCGGCATCGGTGCCGATCCTGATCGGCAGATAGAGGTCGGCGGCCCTGGCGCTGCGCGTGCGGCGCGGATCGATCACGACGATCGGCATGCCGGTCTTCTTGCGCTGCGCCTCGGCCAGCGCCCAGAAATGCACGTTGGTGGCCGCGAGATCGGCGCCCCACGAGATCACCATGTCGGAATGCACGACCGATTCGGGATCGGCGCCGCCCACCGGACCGACCGTCATTTCCCACGCGGTCTCGCAGCAGGTGTCGCACACGGTACCAGCCTGCAGGCGCGACGTGCCCAGCGCATGGAACAGGCCGTTCACCAGGCCCCGGTTCATCAGGCCCTGATGGGCGGAGTAGGCGTATCCCAGGATGGCCTCGGGACCGCTTTCCTTGATGATCGTCTTCCACTGGTCGGCGATCTCGTCGAGCGCCTCGTTCCAGGTGATCGACTTGAACTGGCCCGAGCCCTTGGGGCCGGTGCGGCGCAGCGGCGTGGCGATGCGTTCGGGAGAGTTTACGAGGTCGCTGTCGCGGTTGACCTTGCCGCAGGCGAAACCCGCCGTGTACGGCTGATCGGGATCGCCCTGGATGCGCACGACCTTACCGTTGTCGACATGTGCAATGAGTGAGCACATGTCCGGACAATCGTGAGCACAGACAACTCTAACAGACTTCACTACGCCGCCTCCCGATGGGTATCGCGGCGGTAGTTTAACAGAAGTCGAAATAAGAAGCGGGTGCTACTTCTTCTCTGCGGCCGGCTTGGCGGGCGCAGCCTTCGCGCCGGCGCCGACACCGGCGTCGCCGATCATGCCGAAGCGGTTCTTGAAGCGCTGCACGCGGCCGCCGCGATCGATGCTCTGGCGCACGCCGGTCCAGGCCGGATGCGTCTTGGGATCGATGTCGAGGCGCAGGCTCGCGCCTTCCTTGCCCCAGGTCGACTTCGTCTCGAACGACGAGCCGTCGGTCATCACCACGGTGATGGTGTGATAGTCGGGGTGGATCTTCTCTTTCATGATTCTCTCTCCAGCGCTTCAGGGCCGATTTCCGACCGGCCGGCGCAACAGGGGCGGGGATATACAGTCCCCGGGGCGCGGCGACAAGCTGGTTGTACGGCCCCGCGGTGGCCTGTAGACCGGCCGGGCCATGAGCGATTCAGCCTTCGAAACCCTCGCCGACAGCCTGCTCGCGACCCTCGAGGAGGCTCTGGGCGACCATGTCGACGCCGAGCTGCAGGGGGGAATCCTGACGGTCGAGGCCGATGCAGGGACCTGGATCGTCAACAAACATGCACCTACCGGGCAAATCTGGCTGAGTTCGCCGATCAGCGGCGCCCGTCACTATGCTTTCGATGCCGCTGCCGGGCAATGGCTCGATACCCGGGGCGGCGGAGACCTGCTGGTGGCCTTGGCAGACGAGCTGGGCGTTGCGCTGGGTTGGCAGGCACCATGAAGAAGTTTGGCGGCCTGGCACTGCTGGGGCCCTACCTTAGACCCTATCGCGGCCGGACGGTCCTGGCGCTGCTGTCGCTGCTGGTCGCGGCGGGCACGGTGCTGGCCTTCGGCGCCTGCCTGCGCGCCCTGATCGACCGTGGCTTTGCCCAGGGCCGGCCGGACATCCTGAACTACGCGCTGGCGTCGCTACTGGCCGTGGCCGTCGTGCTGGCGATCGCCTCGGGGGCGCGCTTCTACCTCGTCTCCTGGCTGGGTGAGCGGGTCGTGGGCGACCTGCGGCGTGACCTGTTCGCCCATGTCGTGCGGCTGGGGCCGGCCTGGTTCGAGGTGAAGCGCTCGGGCGACGTCATGAGCCGCATATCGGCCGATGCCCAGCTCATCGAGCAGGTAATCGGCTCCTCGGCCTCGGTTGCGCTGCGCAACACGCTGATGTGCATCGGCGGCGTGGTCATGCTGGTCATCACCAACCCGAAGCTGGCGCTGTGGACCCTGGCGGTGGTGCCGCTCACCGTCGTGCCGATCATCGTGTTCGGCCGCCAGGTGAAGGCGCTTTCGCGCGAGGCGCAGGCCCGCATGGGCGAGATGGTCTCCGAAGGCGCCGAGACGCTGGACGGCGTGCGCACGGTCCAGGCCTTCGCGCAGGAGGATCGTGCAGCCAATCGCTTCGGCGAAGCGACGGAGCGGGCGTTCGCCGCGGCGACGCGGCGTGTTTCGCGCCGCGCGGTCATGACCACGCTGGTCATCTTCATCGTCTTCTCGGCCGTCGGCTTCCTTCTGTGGATGGGCGGTCACGACGTGCTGACCGGCCGCATCAGCGCCGGCGATCTTTCAGCCTTCGTCTTCTATGCCGTGCTGGTCGCCAGTTCGGGCGGCGCCATCAGCGAGACGATCGGCGACCTGCAGCGCGCCTCAGGGGCGGCCGAGCGGCTGGCCGAGCTGCGCGCCGAACCGCCGTCGATCGCCGAGCCGGCAAACCCGAAGCCGCTGCCCAGGCCCGTGCAGGGAGCGGTGGCGTTCGAGGACGTGTCGTTCCGGTATCCGACGCGCACCGAGTCGCTGGCGCTCGACCGCTTCGACCTCAGCGTCGCGCCGGGCGAGACGGTGGCGATCGTCGGGCCGTCTGGGGCGGGCAAGACCACGGCCTTCAACCTGCTGCTGCGCTTCTACGATCCCGAGAAGGGCACCCTCCGGCTCGATGGCATCGACATTCGCGAACTTGCGCTGGCCGACCTGCGGCGTTCGCTGGCGATCGTCCCGCAGGATCCGACCCTGTTCAGCGCGTCGGTCGCCGACAACATCCGCTACGGTCGGTCCGAGGCCAGCGACGCCGAGGTGAGGGCGGCTGCCGAGGCGGCGTCGGCGCTCGGCTTCATCGAGGCACTGCCCAACGGCTTCGCGACCGATCTCGGCGCGCGCGGCGTGCGACTATCGGGCGGCCAACGGCAGCGCATCGCCATTGCCCGGGCGCTGCTTTGCGATCCGGCCGTGCTGCTGCTCGACGAGGCCACGAGCGCCCTCGATGCCGAGAGCGAACTGGCCGTGCAGCTGGCGCTCGACCGGCTGATGCGCCAGCGCACGACGCTGGTCATCGCTCATCGGCTGGCCACGGTGCAGAAGGCCGATCGGATCGTCGTCATCGACGAAGGGCGGGTGGCCGACATCGGCACGCATGCCGATCTGGTACGCAGGGGCGGTCTCTATGCCCGGCTGGCCGAACTGCAGTTCAACCTGTCGGCTGCCGCCAGCTAGTGCTCGATGGCTGATTTGAAATTAAATCATTGTAAATCAAATAAATAAGAGATATATTTAATCTATATTATCAAATCCATATTCATGAGGGCCCTCAGATGGTCCAAAGCTCGCACAATCGCCTTTGCAACTGGTGGCCGGCCGCGCTGGTCGGCCTCGCGACCCTTCTGAGCAATTTCGCGGAAAGCGTCCGAACCCTGCTGACCTAGCGCCGCGCGGCCTTTCGCTCGGCGTCGAGGCGCCGCAGCTCGCGGCGCAGGATCTTGCCGGTCGTCGTCAGCGGCAGTTCCGGGACGAATTCGACCTCACGCGGATATTCGTGGGCGGCGAGGCGGGTCTTCACGAATCCCGCCAGGTCAGCCTTCAGCGCGTCGGTCGGGGCGATCTCGGGCCGGAGCTGGACGAAGGCCTTAACGATCTCGGTGCGGACCTTGTCGGGCACGCCCACGACCCCGACCATCGATACGGCCGGGTGCTTCATCAGGCACTCCTCGATCTCGCCCGGGCCGATCCGATAGCCGCCGGAGGTGATGACGTCGTCGTCGCGGCTCTTGAAGAAGACGTAGCCGTCCTGATCGATCGTGCCGATGTCGCCGGTCAGCAGCCAGTCGCCGGCATATTTGCGTGCCGTGGCTTCGGGATTGCGCCAGTATTCCAGCATGACGATGGGATCGTGCCGCCAGCCGGCGATCTGGCCTTCCTCGCCGGGCGGCAGGACGTTGCCGTCACCGTCGACCACCGCGACCTTGCGGCCGGGACAGGCGCGGCCGCAGGAGCCGGGGCGGACCTCGAACCAGTCGGGCGAGTTCAGAAGCATCAGGTTCATCTCGGTCTGGCCGTAGCCTTCCGAGATGGTCGTGCCGAACGTGTCGCGGCCCCAGCTCAGCAGCTCTTCGCCCATGGCCTCGCCGCCGGTGCTGATCGCGCGGATATTGTAGTTCCAGCGATCCTTAGGCTTGCGGACCTGGCGCATCATCTTGAGCGCGGTCGGCGGAATGAAGCTCACGCCGACCCGGTGCTTGGCCAGCATGGCGAAGGCGCGCTCGGGGTCGAACTTGGCGAAGCGATGCGCCAGCACCGGCGTGCCGTAGTACCAGGCGGGGAACAGTGCGTCGTAGAGGCCGGCGATCCAGGCCCATTCGGCGGGAGTCCACATCACCTCGTTGCCGCGCGGCCAGTGGCCGAGCCACTGTTCCACGGCGGGAATGCAGCCCAGCATCATGCGGTGGGCATGCAGTGCGCCCTTGGGCTGACCGGTGGTGCCCGACGTGTAGATCAGCAACGCGGGATCCTCGGCCCCCGTATCGACCGTGGCGAACTTGTCTGACGCGGCGCCCAGCAGCCGGTCCCAGTCGAGGAAGGCGCTGCCATGCGCGCCGGCACCGATCACGATCACCGTCTTGAGATGGGGCAGGCGATCGCGCACGGCCAGCAGCTTCGGGAGCTGGCTCATGTCGGTGACGACGGCCGAGGCCTCGGCGTTGGACAGCCGGTATTCGATCGCTTCCTCGCCGAACAGGGTGAAGAGCGGCAGCACGACCGCGCCCATGCGGTAGCCGGCGAGATGGCAGAGCGTGAGCTCCGCGCCCTGGCTCAGGAACACTGCAACCCGGTCGCCCCTGCCGATACCGCGCGCGACCAGCGCGTTGGCAAGCTTCGAGCTTGCAGCGAGGAGCTGGCCGAATGTCCAGTTGCGAACCGAGCCATCGGCATTCTCGACGATCATCGCCAGCGTGTCGGGGGCATGTCGCTCGCAAACCGCGCGGCCGATGTTGAACCGCTGGGGCGAGGGCCAGCGGAACTGCTTCATGGCGTCGTCGTAGGAAAGACCGCGAGGGATCATGCCGGCAGGGACCTGCGTTGATATGCTAGGAACGGGCGCGGGGTTCGATGAGAGAGGCCGGACATCAAATGAGTATCGCTGGCTACCTTCAGGCGTCCATCAGCCTGCTGCAAGATTGTATCGACCACGCTTCCATCCAGAACGTCGAACGCGCCGTCGCCGAGATTAGCCGCGCCTTCGACGAGGGCAAGCCGCTTCTGGTCTGCGGAAACGGCGGGTCGGCAAGCGACGCTTCGCACATCGCGGGTGAGCTGGTGGGGCGGTTTCTCAAGGAGCGGCGGGGGCTCAACTGCATCTGTCTCTCGGCCGATTCCGCCGTGCTCACGGCCTGGGCCAACGACTACTCCTTCGACTCCGTTTTCGCGCGCCAGGTCGAAGCCTACGGTGTGCAGGGCGGGACGCTGCTGGGTCTCAGTACGTCGGGCAACTCGAAGAACGTGGTGGAGGCGTTCAAGGTCGCGCGGTCGATGGGCTTGACGACCATCGCCCTGACGGGCGAAGGCGGCGGAGCTCTCGCGCGGCACACCGATATCCTGATCGACGTACCGAGCCGTCACACGCCGCTCGTCCAGCAGGCGCATGCCTGCCTCTACCATTACATTTGCGAGCGAGTAGAGGCCGGGCGCCCGAGTTAGAGGCTGATTCTGCTTCCCCATCCGAATGGAGAGGAAAGCGATCCCGATCGTCAGGCGATCGACTGCAGCCAGCGGAGGGCGCCGGCGGCGTCGGGGGCGATCTCGACGTTCATTCGACCGAATGATGCCTCCGAAAGGTTTCTCGTTGCGTCCTCGCCATGGCCCGTCCTGACGAGGAGGCCGTTGCCGATGCCGGCCGCCCGGCCTGCCTCGATATCGCTCAACTTGTCGCCGACGATCAGAGATCCCTGCAGGTCGGCGTTCAACCTTTCCTGCGCGAGCAGGATCATGCCGGGGCTGGGCTTGCGCCACCGATGCGCTTGCGACGCAAAGACGCCGCCGCCTTTCTCGTAGTGGGCGCTGGCAATGACCAGATCGATCTCGGCGTCCGATTTTGCAAGCTCCTCGACGATCCGGCTCTGGACGGCGCAGAAGTCCTTCCAGCCGTAGTAGCCGCGTCCGATGCCGCTCTGATTTGTGACGACGACGACCCGGATACCCAGATCGTTGGCCGCTCCAATCAGGACCGCGGCTGCCGGAATGATCCGCACATCCTCGGGCTGTCCGAGATAGCCGACTTCCTCGACGATCACGCCGTCGCGGTCGCAGAACAGGGCCGGTCGACCGTTCGACACGCGCGAGGTGAGGGGCTCGCACCACAGGGCCGCGCCGTCTGTCAGTCGGCTGTCGGAGAAGGTCATGGTCAGCGATTCACGCTCTGGACGACGCGACCGGCCAGCAACTCCTGCGGCGTCGGCGTCCAGATCTCGTCGTGCGGCGTATCGGTCACGCGCTGCGCGAATTCAGGCGTGACTCCGCTGGCGACCAGGAAGCGGCGCATGTCGCGATTGCTCTCGTACATGTCGTTGCTGCCCATGCCTGGAAAGCTACCCTGGTGGAAGCCCAGCCGGCCCGAGGGCGAGATCGAGCGATCGGTGCCGCCCAGAAAGGCAATGGTGCAGGCGGACGCGCAGCCGGTGTCGACGCGCGTCGCGAGCCTGCGGTTGCGGATCATGCGGTTGATCTCGAAGGCGGTGCCGATGCGGCCGCCCGGACCGGCGAGCACGACGCGTCGGATCGACGGATTCTTCTCGAGCGCGTTACGCACCGCCTCCGCGCTGCGCGTACCGTAGGCGCCCTCGACGTTCAGCGTCGTGCCGTCGGGGCTCACCGAAACCTCGAGCGTGTCGAGGGCTTCGTCGCCCGTGTAGATCGCCCAGAGTTCGCCGATCGACGGCACGGCCCGGTCAAGGAAGAGCCCTCCGATGCCGGCAATCGAGAGGGCCGCGGCGGCGAACGTTCCGAACGCGACCAGCGCACCGGCCCGTCGTCGCGCCGCCAGGACAATCAGGATCACCTGCACGACCGCGAACATCGAGGCGGCCCCGCAGAGCAGGGCGGGGCCCAGCACGTGCAGCAGTGTCACGTTGCCGGGCCCGAAGACGGCGAGGGTGATACTGCCGAAGCCGAGCAGCAGGGCCATCGCCGCCCAGACGCCGCGATAGTAGAGCGTGAGGTCGAACGGCGCGGCACCGTCACGCCACAGCGGCACGCCGATCGCTTCGAGATGGTCGATCATCCGCGCGAGCTTGCCGGACCTGATGCGTTTCGTGCCGTCGCGATAGCCGAGCGACGCGGCGAAATCGGGCGGCACGGAGCCGGCCGCGACACGCACCTGGCGCAGCCCGATCGCGCGCGCCGTCAGTTCGGCAAAACCGACCAGGGCTCGCGCGACGTCATGCGGTTCGACGCCGGGCGCCGCCGCCAGTTGCCCCACGGCGAGATGATCCGCGGCCTGTTCCAGCAGGACGGCGCCAAGCAATGCAGTCTCGTCGCCGATGACGAAGATCGCGCAACTGTCGCTCATCGCGCCGAGCGGCGGGAAGCTGGGGAAAAGTCTCGCGATGCCGTCAGCATCGGCGGCGGTGGCGCGCCGTACGGCGCCCACGGAGACCCGATCCTGGGAAAACACGCTGACTTTCCACTCCCTGAGGCCGCTTTCATGGCCGATAAGCGGCCTGTATGCTGCGGCACTTCTCTCGGAGCGTCTACATGTCACCCGACGATCATGCCTACCCGCCGGTCGCCCGTGCCAAGCCGCACGACTCCGGCACGACCACCGTCCCGTCGGTGTGCCCGCACGACTGCACGAGTACCTGCGCGCTCGATGTCGAAAGGCTGAGCAATACGAAGATCGGCCGTGTCCGCGGTTCGATGCGCAACGACTACACGGCGGGCGTGATCTGCGAGAAGGTCGCGCGCTACGCCGAGCGCATCCACCATCCCGACCGGCTGATGAAGCCGATGCGCCGTGTCGGCCCGAAGGGATCGAAGCAGTTCGCCGAAATCTCGTGGAGCGACGCGCTCGACATCGTCGCCGAGCAGTTCATTGCCAAGGCTCGGCAGCACGGCAGCGAGACGATCTGGCCTTATTATTATGCGGGCACGATGGGGCTGGTGCAGCGCGATGGCATCAACCGCCTGCGCCACGCGATGAAGTATTCGCGCTGGTTCTCGACCATCTGCGTGACCCTGTCCGACACGGGCTGGATCGCGGGCGTGGGGGCCAAGCGCGGCGCCGACGTGCGCGAGGTCGATCAGCATTCGGAGTTGGTGGTGATCTGGGGCGGCAACCCCGTGAACACCCAGGTCAACGTCATGACCCACGCGATGAAGGCCAAGAAGCGCGGGGCAAAGCTCGTCGTCGTCGATCCCTATCGCACCGGAACGGCGGACCAGGCCGACATCCATCTCGCCGTGCGTCCCGGCACCGACGGCGCGCTGGCGGTCGGCGTCATGCATGTCCTTTTCAAGGAAGGCTATGCCGACTGGGACTACCTGCGGAAATACACCGACGCGCCGGACGAGCTTGCCGCGCACGTGGCGACGCGCACGCCGGAATGGGCGTCGAGGATCACCGGCCTACCGGTCGACGAGATCGTGTCCTTCGCGCGCCTCTACGGGCAGAGCAAGGCATCGTTCATCCGCTGCCATCACGGCTTCAGCCGCAGCCGCAACGGCGCGGCCAACATGCATGCCGTCACCTGCCTGCCGGCTGTGACGGGCGCGTGGCAATACAAGGGCGGCGGCGCGCTTTACGGCCATACCGGCATGTACCCGATCAACAAGACGCTGATCGACGGTCTCGACATGGTGGACCCGTCGATCCGCGAACTCGACCAGTCGCGCCTGGGACCGATCCTCACCAACGATGCCGCGGCACTGAAGAATGGCCCGCCGGTGACGGGCATGCTGATCCAGAACACCAATCCCGCGATGGTGTGTCCGGAGCTGGAGCTGGTGCACAAGGGCTTCAAGCGCGAGGACCTGTTCGTCTGCGTGCACGAGCAGTTCATGACCGAGACGGCGGCGTTCGCCGACATCGTGCTACCGGCCACCATGTTCCTCGAGCACGACGATTTCTACACGGCGAGCGGCCACACTTTCTTCCAGGTGACAAAGGCCGTGATCGAGGCTCCCGGCGAGTGCCGCGAGAACCACTTTGTGATCTCCGAACTGGCGAAGCGCCTGGGAGCGAAGCATCGCGGCTTCGACATGACGCCCTGGGAGATCATGGACGAGACTCTCAAGGTCTCGAAGATGTGGGACGCCGAGACCAACTGGCAGAAGGGCGGACAGGACTTTCACCTGGGCTTCGAGACGTCGCACTTCCTCGACGGCTTCGCCTGGCCCGACAAGAAGTTCCGCTTCAAGCCCGACTGGGCGGCTTATGGCGGGCGTGGCAAGGAAATGCCGGTGCTGCCCGACCATTTCGACGTGATCGACAATGCCACCGACGACAAACCGTTCCGGCTGGTCGCGGCGCCGGCGCGCACCTTCCTCAATTCGACCTTCACCGAGACCCCAAGCTCGCAGAAGCG
Source organism: uncultured Rhodospirillaceae bacterium (assembly GCA_945952105.1). GTDB lineage: Bacteria > Pseudomonadota > Alphaproteobacteria > Reyranellales > Reyranellaceae > Reyranella. The sequence goes on from CAMFGZ010000048.1 coordinate 10,991, forward strand.
AGAGGTGCGGCCGACCGCACTCATGAATCCGGACGACTGCAGCGAAATGGGAATCGTCGAGGGCGAGCGGCTGGAACTGGGCAACGAGCGCGGCAAGACCATCGTCAATGCCAAGCCCCGTGCCGGCCAGCAAAAGGGCGTCGTCGTGGTCGAGGGCATCTGGCCCAATCGTAACTTCGAGACCGGCATCGGCATCAATGCGCTGACCTCCGCCGATCCCGGTTGGCCCAATGGCGGTGCGGTGTTCCACGACACCGCGGTCTGGATCCGCAAGGCATCGTGAGCGAGGGATTTCAACCGGCGCCCAATCCGAGCATCGCCCAGACACAGGCGCCTCGGGTCGAGGGCCGAGGCCACGTCCTCGTGATCGGCAACGAGAAGGGCGGTTCGGGCAAGTCGACGACCGCGCTGCACATCGCCGTGTCGCTGATGAACGACGGCGCGCGCGTGGCGACGCTCGATCTCGACGCGCGTCAGGGCACGCTCAGCCGCTATGTCGAGAACCGCGCGGCCTATGCGGCGAAGAAGGGCATGGACCTGCCCATGCCGCTGCACACGCCGGTGATGATCTCGACCCTGAACGATCGCCGCGAGGCTGAGGCCGACGAGCGCGCGCGGCTTGCCGCGGCGCTGGAGCCGGCGGTCGGCGCGGCCGACTTCGTGATCATCGACACGCCGGGCAGCGACACCCATCTCAGCCGGCTCGCTCATACATGGGCCGACACGCTGCTGACGCCGCTGAACGACAGCTTCATCGACCTCGATCTGCTGGCAAGGGTCGATCCCGACACGCTGAAGATCGTGCGTCCGTCGATCTACGCCGAGGCGGTGTGGAAGCAGCGACAGATCCGCGCCATCCAGGGCGGCCGTCCCGTCGACTGGATCGTGATGCGCAACCGCCTTTCGTCGCTGGCAGCGCGCAACAAGCGCGACATGGGCACGGTGATAGACGCGCTGGCCAAGCGCATCGGCTTCCGGGTCGCTGCGGGCCTCAGCGAGCGTGTCATCTACAAGGAGCTTTTCCTGACGGGTCTCACGCTGCTCGACCTGAAGCGCGGCGGAAAGGGGCCGTCGCTGACGCTGAGCCATGTCGCGGCGCGGCAGGAAGTGCGCGACCTCGTGGCCTCGCTCAACCTGCCGGGGGCCGCTCCTGCAGAAGAGGACGTGCCCGCGACAGAAGAAGCCACGCCAGACCCGCTACCTGCAGAATGAACAGCAGGCCGAACGACCAGCTGTAACCGTCGGGCGAGTAGCCGGTGGCGGTGCGTGGCCACAGGTCGACGACTTTGCCGATCGCCCACTGACCGGCGAAGATCACGGTGAAGACCACGAGGTTGGAGCTGGTGCTGACCCGCCCGGCATATTGCGGCGGGAACGAGCGCGCCAGCAGCGGCATGTACTGGATCGGATAGGCGCCGAGGAAACCGAACAGCAGCCATGCGACCACCGGATGGAAGGATGGCAGGAAGGCCAGCCAGGCGCAGACGCCGATGAACAGCGCACTGACGAGGGTGGTGCCGGCGAAGTCGCTGACGCCGATGCGACGGAAGGCACCGGCCAGCACGCCGCTCAGCGCGAAGCCCGCGGTCATCACCGCCGTCGTGTAGAGCTGGATGTCGGCGCGGGTTTCGTTGCTGGTGAAACCGCCCACATCGCGCAGCCACGGTCCGATCCAGAGGGTGATCGAGGCGATGAACGCCATCTGCTGGAAGGTGAGCAGCGGCTGGATACGCCAGAAGAACCCGTTGGTCAGTACGATGCCGGTGATGCGGAACTGGTCGCGCAACGTGCCCTGGGGCGCCGCGACCCCGCGCTCGGGCACGACGGTGAACAGGATCGCCGAGGTTACGAGGCAGAGGCCGGCCAGCCAGAAGAACAGGCCCTGCCAGCTGATGACCGACAGCGACCACTGGATCGGCAGGGTCGCGGCCATCGATCCCAGGCCGCCCGCCATCATGTGGAAGCCGGTGATCAGGCCCCAGCGCTCAGGCGGATACCACAGCGTGATCGCCTTGATCGCGGCCATGAGACCGCCGGCGAAGCCCAGTCCGATCAGCACGCGCGCCACGATCAACTCGCCGAGCGAGAGGCTGAGCCCGAACATGGCCGAACCGATCGCTGCCATGGCGAGCAGCACGGTCTGCACGCGGCGCGGGCCGTAGCGGTCGAGCATGACGCCGAGGATCGGCTGGCAGCCTGCGAAGAACAGGAAGAAAGCCGAGGTGAGGAGGCCGAGGTCGCCTGCGGTGATGCCGACATCCCGTTCGAGATACGGGAAGATCACCGCGTTCACGCCGCGGAAGATGTAGGAGAGGAAATAGGCGAGCGCGAACGGCAGAAAGACGCGCAGCAGCAGCGTGGCGAAGGAAGGGGCGTTTCCGGTCATGCTTCGTGTTGGCGCGAATGCGCGGCTGCACCATATTGAACGCATCGCAGAGGGTCAAAGGAAGTGCCCGAGAAACCCAATGTCCCGTCTACCGCAGGTGCGAACACCGTCGATGCGTTCGTGCGCGAGGTCGGCAGGCTGCCGGCCAATCCTTCGGCGGGCGGCCGCGGCCGGCTGCTGTTCGCCATGGACGCGACGGCCAGCCGTGAGCCGACCTGGGATCATGCCTGTGCCATCCAGGGTGAGATGTTCGTCGCCGCCGATGCGTTGGGCGGCCTCGACGTACGGCTCGCCTTCTATCGCGGCTTTGAGGAATTCAAGGTGAGCAAGTGGACGTCTGACGGTCGCGAACTGGCACGCCTGATGGGCAGCGTGCGCTGCGCCGCCGGCCGCACTCAAATCGCGCGCCTGCTGCGCTATGCCGGCGAGCAGCGCCGCGAGAGCCGGCTCGACGCGGTCGTGTTCGTGGGCGATTGCTGCGAGGAGGATGTCGATGCGGTCGGCCACGAGGCGGGCCAGCTCGGCTTGCTTGGCCTGCCGGTGTTCGTGTTCCAGGAAGGCAACGACCGAACGGCCTCGCGTTTGTTTCCGCAGATCGCAAAACTGACGCGCGGCGCCTACTGCCGGTTCGATCGTTCGAGCCCGGATCAGCTCAAGCGCCTGCTGGGCGCCGTTGCCGCCTACGCCGCCGGCGGCCGCTCCGCGCTGCTGAAGTACGGCAAGGACCAGGGTGGCGCGGCGGCCCTTCTCACCCAACAGATGAAATGACCACGGACCTGCAGGCTGCCGTCGAAGCCTTCTTCGACACCGAGATCCTGCCGCGCCATCGCGAGTGGGTGGCGCACGTCTCGACGCACAAGGGCACGCCCCCTTTCATGGCCGGACTGCAGGCCAAGGCGCGCGCCGCCGGTCTGTGGAACCTCAGTCTGCCGGACCGGATGAGTAATCGCGCCTATGCGCCGATCGCCGAGATCACCGGCCGCCTGCCGTGGGCACCGGAAGTGTTCAACGCTCAGGCACCCGACGTTCCCAATATGATCATGCTGCAGCACGCTGCGAGTGCGGCCCAGAAGAAGCGATGGCTCCAGCCACTGCTGGAAGGGCGGACGCGTTCGGCCTTCGGCATGACCGAGCCCGACGTGGCGTCATCGGATGCGACCAACATCGCCACGAGCCTGCGGCGCGACGGCGACGAGTGGGTCGTGAACGGCCGCAAATGGTACATCACCGGCGGCGCCCATCCCGACTGCGCCTTCGTGATCTTGATGGGCGTGTCGCGGCCCGAGGGGCCGCGTACCGGTCGGCATTCCTGCGTGATCGTACCGATGCCGTCGCAGGGTTTGCGGATCGTGCGCGAGCTGCGCTTCCTCGGCTGGGAAGACAGTATCGCGCCCATCGCCGAACTCGAGTTCAGGAATGTGCGCGTGCCGGCCGAGAACCTGCTGGGCGAGGAGGGCGAAGGCTTTGCAGCTGCCCAGGTCCGGTTGGGCCCTGCACGGCTGCATCACTGCATGCGCGCCCTCGGGACCTGCGAAGTGCTGGTGGAACTGATGATGGCGCGGGCTGCCGAGCGGCGGACCTTCGGTCGAGCGGTCATCGACTACGATTCGACGCAACAGGCGATCGCACGTTCGCGCATCGAGATCGAGCAGGCCCGCTTGCTCGTGCTGCGAACGGCCGAGCGGCTGGACAGCGACGGGCATCAGGCGGTGTGGTGCGACGTCTCTATGGTCAAGGTCGCGGTGCCCGAGATGGCGCATCGCATCGCCGATCGGGCGCTGCAGCTCTTCGGCGCGATGGGCGGCAGCGACGATGCGCCGATCCACCGCGCCTATGCCGTCGCGCGCATGCTGCGGATTGCCGACGGGCCGGACGAGGTGCATCTGCGCCAGATCTTCCGGCAGGAGAAGCCGGCCCGCTGGACCGTCGCGGACTCGCCCTATATGACGCCGGGCAATGACTGAGAACGGCCGCAAGCGCATCTACGCGATCGTGTTTGGCCTGATCCTGACCGGGATCACGCTCGCCGGCCTCGAATTGCTGGCCTCCCTCGAAGCACCCGCCTGGCCGGCGCGGGCGCTGCGCTCGACGCCGCCGGTCAACGTGCAGACGACCGATTTCACCGGCCTGGCCGACAAGCCCTGGATCTTCGAGCCTTACAATTCATGGGGCATGCGCGACAAGGAACGCAGCATAGCCAAGCCTTCGGGCGGCTATCGCGCGGTCTTCATCGGCGACAGCTATCTCGAATTCCAGCTCACACGCCTTACCGTGCCGGGCGAGGTCGAGAAGCGCTTCATCGAGGCGGGGCAGCCCAAGGCCGAGATGATCAACCTCGGCATCTCCGCGACGGGGCCCCGCAGCTACTACTACCGGATGCGCGACGTGGCTTTCGCCCTGTCGCCGGACGCGCTGGCGGTATTCTTCTTCTCCGGCAACGACTTCCTCTATGACGGCCAGGGCTACGGGCAGGGAATCCTGCCGAGCCTCGTCAGCGAGGCTCCGGGCGGCTCGATCCTCGGCAATGTCATGCCGAACGCCAACTGGGTGCTGGTCAACCGCCTCCGCTTGTCGGAGATGCTGACGACCAACAAGCCAGTGCCGCAGGAATTCGACACTTTGGCCAAGATTGCCCGTCTTCCGGCGGAGGAACGCACGCCGGCGCTGGTCCGTCACGTCAAGCGTTACTACTACCCCGACCTGACCGAGGCGCAGATCGCGGCCATCTTCGGCCGCAACGGCGACGCCTTCTGGCAGGCCTACGCTTCCGGCAAGGTCGACGACGAGTCTCTGCAGGGCTGGCTCCTCAACCTCATGACCAAGTCCGAGGTCGAGCAGTCTCCCTATTTCGAGGCCACGACGAAGGAGCTGGCGGCACGGCTGGTGAAGGACGGCGACATCCAGGCAACCCTGTCCTGGTTGACGGCGATGGACCGCGTCGCCCGCGAGCGCGGCGTGCCGCTGGTCCTGTTCATCGTGCCGCCGGGCAGCGTCGATCCCGACTATGCCGCCTACTGGAAGCCGTGGCCGCGCTTCTATGCCTTCAACGTGATCGCCGACTACCGCCAGGACCGGCTGCTCGAAGCGCTGGCAAAGACCCAGATCCGCTACGTCGACCTGCGCAAGGACTTCGAGGGCGTGCGCGGCGCCTATCGCCGCAGCGACGCCCACTGGACCGACAAGGGCGTCGAGATCGCGGCAACCCGTGTTTACGAAGAGTTGCGCAAGCTCGAGAAGCGTTAGCCGGCGCCCAGCAGCCGGGCCGACCAGCGGCCGGGCAGGGTCGTGCCGAACCAGACGGCGGCCTTGGTGCCGATCGGAAAGGCAATGCGCGGCCTGTTGGCGGCGAGGCCGCGGCGGATGATCTTCGAGGCCTGCGCCGAGGTCATGAGGAACGGCATCGGAAAGGGCGCCTCGGCGGTGATGCGGCTGACCACGAAGCCGGGGCAGATGACACTGACGCCGATGCCGTCCTTCTTCACGACGTAGCGGATGCTTTCGCCCCACACGCGCACCGCCGCCTTGCTGGCATTGTAGGAGGCCGAATAGGGCAGGCCGATGAAGCCGGCGAGGGAGGAGACGATGCCGATCTGGCCACGCTTGCGCTCCATCATCCGCGGCAGAAGCGGCTCGACGGTGTTCAGCACGCCGTTGATGTTCACGTCGAGCGTCTTGCGGATGATCGAGAAGTCGTCGAGCGAGGAATTGTCCTTGTCGATCGAGATGCCGGCATTGGCGATCACGAGGTCGACGGGGTGCGCTTCGTCGAATTCCGTCAACCACGGCAGCAGGCGGTCCCGGTCGGTGACATCGATCGTATCGGCGACGACGGTGGCGCCCTTCGCGCGGCAGGCGGCGGCGACCGCGTCGAGCCGCGCGGCGTCGCGTCCGGTCAGGGCGAGTGCCGCGCCGGGAACGGCATAATCGAGCGCGAGGGCCTCGCCGATGCCACTCGACGCGCCGGTGATCACGATGCTGGAGAAGGTCTTCATGTGCGGCACGTCTATTGTGGTTTGGCTTGCCAGCCCCACTGGGTGGCCATGTCCCTTGCCATGCGGGCTGCGATCAGGGAATAGCCGCGGCTGTCCATGTTCTCGCGCTTGGGATGGATGTCGTCGACATAGATCGTGCCCTTTTCGTCCTTGAAGACGTCGAGGATGCTGCGGATCTCGACGTTGCGCTCCCGAAGCGCGAGAAGGCGTCGCACGATCTCGACATAGCGCGCACCATAGGATTTGTCGGGCGTGTTGCGGCTTTCCTCCGCGGTGAGTTGCTTGTCGACGGCCGGCACCGGCTGCAGGAAGAACATCGACTTGATGCCGAACTCGCGGGCCGAGAGGTCCATCATGCGGATGTATTTCGAGTATTGCCCGATCTGCCAATCCAGATAGGCCGAAGGCGAGGAGGCGATCTCCTGCGGCAGGCCCATCATGGTCTTGTAGGTTTTTGCGCCAAATCCGGAATTGTCGTCCGGCGGCTTTCCGGCGAGGGCCACGGCGAGCAGGTAGGCGGCATGGGAATGCACCGTGACACCCTGGCTCAGCCAGCCGGCGATCCGGCCCATGAACCAGCTGATCGCCAGACTGCCGAAACCGTCCTTGGCGATGATCGGGTTGACGCCGAGATAGTTGGCGGCGGGCATCTCGAAGCGGACGCCAAGGCCCGGCGTCATCAGGTATTGCTCGTTGTAGCCGTCGAGCGTGACGACCGCGTCGACGAAGTCGCCGTAGAGCGAGAACACGATCAGCTGCTGCGGCTGTTTCCACGCGCCGAGGGCGCCGTTCAGCACCTGAAACGGCTTGCCGGTCGGGCTGACGTAGTTGCGGTTGAGCTCCTCCTCGAGAAAGCTCCGCCGCGCCGGATCGTAGAGCTGGCTGAGCTGCGAGGCGACCGATCCGCCGGAGACGAGGATCACGTAGCGGTCGGGATTGCGGGCGACGGGGTAATTGTCGCCGAGCAGCCCGATATTGTTGGCGCCCGGCACGCCGCAGGGATCGTCGTGGTGATGGACGAAGGCGAGGTAGGGATGCGGATACATCGTGTCGACGTACCGGCAGTTGCCGCCGTCGGTGAGATCCTGGATGTAGGAGTTGCGCGTGTTGGCGAAGAGTTCCTTGGCCGGCGTGTAGCGGCCGTCACGGATCGTCAGCCAGGCCGTCGACAGGAGTTCCAGTCCAATGAAGGCCACCGCCAGGCCGACGAACAATGCCGCAGCCCGCAGGCCTGCCTGCCGTGCCCAACGCCCTTCAGCCATGATCGACGCTCGCCTCAATAGTCGATTGAATCGAAATGCCGATCCACTTATGGAGGGATGGTGCCCAAGAATGGGGCAGGGGGCAATTTGATTGCAAGCATGACGGGATACGCCCGGGCGCAGGGATCGGATGACCGACGGCGCTGGGTTTGGGAGGCGCGCAGCGTCAACGGGCGAAACCTCGAGATTCGTTGCCGCGTGCCGCCGGGATTCGACCGCCTCGAAAATCCCGCCCGGGCCGCGGTCGGCGGCCGGATGAAGCGCGGCAACGTCTCGCTCAACCTCACCGTCACCAGCGAGCGGCAGGCCAAGCCGCTCAGCATAAACCGGACTCTCCTCGCCGAACTCGCGACCCTGGTCGACGAGGTGCGCAGGAGCACCGGCGCTGCGCCGCCGTCGGCGGATGGATTGTTGCGCGTCCGGGGTGTCATCGAGGAAGAAGATGCGGGCGAGGAGTCGGAAGAGGCGCTGGCCGCCCTCGACAAGGCGCTGCAGGCGAGCCTCGACGAAGCGCTGAAGGCACTGGTCGTCTCGCGCGCCGCCGAGGGCAGGGCGCTCGCCGGCGTGATCGACGGCCATGTGGCGGAGATCGAGGCTCTGTGCGGGCGGGCGACCGAACGGGCGCTGGCGCAGATCGGCACGGTGCGTGCGCGCTTCGAGGCCCAGCTCGCCGAGCTGCTCGGCCGGGTGCCGGCACTTTCCGAGGAGCGTTTCGCCCAGGAAGTGGCGCTGCTGGTTGGCAAGGCCGACGTGCGCGAGGAACTCGACCGCCTCACCGCGCATATCGCCCAGGCCCGGACCTTGCTGGCCGATGCCCGCGCGGACAACCCCGTGGGCCGGAAGTTCGACTTCCTCTGCCAGGAGTTCAATCGCGAGGCCAACACGCTGTGCTCGAAATCGGCCGACATCGAGCTGACGCGCATCGGCATCGATCTCAAGGGCGCCGTCGAGCGCATGCGGGAGCAGGTCCAGAATGTCGAATGAGGATGCCGCCGCGATCACCCGGCGCGGTTTGATGCTCGTCCTGTCCTCGCCGTCGGGCGCGGGCAAGACCACCCTGTCGCGACAGCTCCTCGACAACGACAAGCAGATCCAGCTCAGCGTCTCGGCGACCACGCGCGCCCGCCGTTCCGGCGAGAAGGATGGCGTCGACTATCACTTCGTCGATACCGCCACCTTCCGCGGCATGATCGAGCGCGGCGAGTTCCTGGAGCACGCGCGCGTGTTCGACCATTTCTACGGCACGCCGGCCGCACCGGTGGAAGCGGCGCTGATAGACGGCCGCGACGTGCTGTTCGACATCGACTGGCAGGGCACGCAGCAGCTCAAGGAGAAGGCTGGCAGCGACCTGGTGACGGTGTTTATCCTGCCGCCGTCGACGCGCGATCTGGAGCGTCGTTTGATCACACGCGCCCAGGACTCGATGGAAGTCGTGCAGAAGCGCATGGCCAAGGCCGCCGACGAGATGAGCCACTGGGCCGAATACGATTATCAGATCATCAATCGCGACATCGCGACGAGTCTGATGGAACTGAAGTCGATCCTGACGGCCGAACGCTTGAAGCGCGAGCGTCAGGTCGGGCTCTCGGCGTTCGTCAAGGCATTGCGCGAGGGGCGGTGATCGGCATCCCGATCCCCAACTGGCCCTGCGAGCGCAGCACGAGCTGGCTGGGCGTGTAGGGACGGCCCGAGAACTCCGCGATCAGCCTGTCGCTGGCGGTTTCGATCGTTTCCTCGAGACGCCGCATGAAGGTCTGCTTGTCGAGGCCTGTCTCGATGGCGGGAAGGAACTCGATGGCGGCACGCCCGGCCTTCTTGCGCCAGTCGCGGCGGTTCCACAGCAGGCCGACCGAAGTCGCGACCGGCGTCACCGGCAGGCCGAGGTCGCGATAGAGATAGAAGATGCCGGAGCGGTAACGCTCGCGCTCGCCCGGCGCCATCAGGTTGCCTTCAGGATAGATCGCGATGTGCCGGCCGCTGTCGCAGGCGCGCTTGGCGAATTGCGCGAGGTTCTCGCGCTCGCGGCCGCCACCGCACGTGTCGACGCGGATCATCTGCAGGCGATAGAGGATCGTGCCGATCAGCGGATAGCGGAACAGCTCCTGCATGGCGACGAAGGCGATGCCACGGATCGTTGCAGCGAGCAGGATTCCGTCACTCTCGCTGTGATGCTTGTTGGCCAGCAGCACCGGACCCTGCCGGGGCAGGTTCTCCAGTCCGCGGTATTCGATCTTCATGCCGCCGATCCAGCGCATGCCCCACACGACGGCGCGAGCCCAGTGATACAGCAGGCCGCGCAGCAGGACCGGCGTGGGAATGGGAACGAGCACGATGCCGATCAGCGCCACCAGCAAGGTGCCAAGGTAGAAATAGAGGTTGAAGGCGAGGGAGCGGATCATGTCGTCAACAATAGTGAGCGCTCACTTATTGTCAAGGGCCGCGGCCAGCCTCACGAAGTCGTCCACGGAGAGTTCCTCCGCCCGCGCGGTCGGTTTCAGCCCCAGCCCCTCGAGGATCGTGACGGGATCTGTAAACAGCCCCGCCAGCGAGCCGCGCAGCATCTTGCGGCGCTGGCCGAAGGCGGCCGCGGTCACGCGCTCCAGTGGCCGCAGATCGGCCAGGCGGTCGCCCGCGGGTCGGGGGGTGAGACGGGCGACGGCCGAGGTCACCTTGGGCGGCGGTACAAAGGCGGTCGGCGCCACGTCGAACAACCGCCGGACGTCGCAGACATGCTGGGCCAGTACCGACAGGCGGCCATAGTCCTTGGTGCGCGGGACCGCGACCAGGCGGTCGACGACCTCGCGCTGGAACATCAACACCATGTCGGCGATGTCGCTCGCTGCGTGGAGCCATTGGACCAGCAGCGCAGTGGAAACGTTGTAGGGCAGGTTGGCCACGATCCGCCGGGGCTCGGGGCCAAGATCCCTTGGCTCGACGCGTAGCGCATCCGCCTCGACCAGCTCGAGCCGGCCCTCGGCCGCACCCTGCAGTTCGAGCAGGGGCCCGAAGGCCCTCGCATCGACCTCGATGGCCACGACACGGCTTGCGCCCTCGAGCAGCAAGGCACGCGTCAGTCCGCCTGGTCCCGGGCCAACCTCGATCACGGTGCCTTCGCCGAGCGGCGCGGCAGAGCGCGCAATGCGTCGGGTCAGGTTGAGATCGAGCAGGAAGTGCTGACCGAAGCGCTTCTTCGCATCCAGCCCGTGTGCCGCGATGGTCTGGCGCAGGGGCGGCAGGGCCGCGACGGCGTCCATGTTCAGTGCCGGCGCCGGCGCGCCATGTCGTCCGCCATGTCGATGGCCGCCAGCAGACTCGCCGGATCGGCCCGGCCGGTGCCCGCGATGTCGAGCGCCGTGCCATGGTCGGGCGAAGTGCGCACGAAGGGCAGGCCGAGGGTCACGTTCACTCCGCCGGCGAAGTCTATGGTCTTGATCGGTATCAGCGCCTGGTCGTGATACATGCAGAGCGCGACATCATATGCCGGCCGCGCTGCCGCATGGAACAACGTGTCCGCGGGGGCAGGTCCTTGCGCCGCGATGCCTTCCCGCCGCAGCGCTTCGATGGCCGGAACGATGATGCGGCGCTCCTCATCGCCCATCGCCCCCTGTTCGCCGGCATGCGGGTTGAGGGCAGCCACCGCGAGTCGCGGTTCTCCGATCCCGAACAGTTCCCGCAGGCCCTGGGCCGCGATCCGGCCGGCCCGCACGATGGCGTCGCCGTCCAGCGCCTTCACGGCATCGGCCAGCGACAGGTGGATGGTGACCGGGATGACCCGGAGCTGGGGGCAGGCCAGCATCATCGCGACCTCGACCCCGCCCGCCAGCTCGGCCAGGAATTCCGTGTGGCCGGGATGCCTGAACCCCGCATCCTGCAGCGTCTTCTTCTGGATCGGATTGGTGACAATGCCGGCGATCACGCCCGCCTTGGCAAACTGCACCGCGCGCTCGATCGCCTCGATCGTGGCCGGCGCATTCGCGACGTCCGGTCGGCCGGGCGTTACGGGCGCGGCGAGGCGGACGGGCAGGACGGGGAGCGCAGTGGAGAAAGCGGCGGCAGCTTCCTCGGGCCGGGCGATGGCACGCATCGGTACATCGAGGCGGAGTTGAGTCGCGAGAGTCGCGAGGCGCTCGGGATCGTCGAGGACGAAGAAGGGGCGGGCGCCTGCATGTCTTGCCTGCCAGGCCTTGAGGCTGAGTTCGCCCCCGACACCGGCCGGCTCGCCCATCGTGACGGCGAGCGGCGCGGTCGTATTCATCGCAGCGACATCACGACTTGATGTCGATCGTCGCCTGGCGGCGAAGGTCGCGCATGTAGCGGCGTCCGGCGTTGTCGAGCTTCTGGATGAGAAGCTGCTGCTGGATGGCGTCACGGGTCGGCAGGCCATCGCCGCCGGCCTTGCTGCACAGCGCGACGACCTGGAGGCCCTCCGCAACTCGGAACGGACCCGCCGTGCCACCGATCGGGAGGCGCGGCAACTGATCGTACATCTGGGGATTCGCCGCGAGGTCGCCGACGCGCACGCCGTTCAGGTCGCCCGAGGTGCTGCCCTTGATCTGGCGTGACTGGACATGGAGGTCGCTGCACTGGCGCACGCCGCTCATCGCCTTCTGGGCATCGGCGGTCGCGCGGTTGGTTTCCTCCGGCGAGGCGTTTGGCGGCAGGGCCAGCGTCATCTGGACGAGGTTGAGCTTCACGTCGTCGGGACGGGCGGCGGCGAAGGACCTGCGGTCGACGACGTAGAGGATGTGCCAGCCGGAGCCCGACCGGACAGGCTCCGAATAGCTGCGCGGCTGCACGCGTTCGATCACCGCGTCGAGGGAAGGGTCGAGCGCGCCCGGCAGGACCCAGCCCAGGTCGCCGCCGGATGCGGCGGATGCGCCCTGGGAAAATTGCTGCGCCACCGCGCCGAACGGCGCGCCGCGGCGGAGCTGCTCCATGATGCGATCGGCGCTGCGCTTGCCCTCGTCGACCGAGTCGGCACGGTCGACCGGCACGAAGATCTCGGCCACGCGCGTTTCCGTCTTGCCGACGTTCGAGCGCATGCGGCTCATCGCGTCATCGATCTCCGCCTCCGAGACGTCGACCTGCGAGCGCACCTTGCGGCGGATGATCTTGCCCCAGGCGATCTGGGCCTCGATCTGCTGCTTCGCGATGTCCGGCGCGACGCCGACGCTCTGAAGATAGAGCTTGAATTGCCCCTGTCCCATTCCCGCAGCCCGCTCGATCTCGGCGTAGCGGCTGTTGACCTCGGAGTCGGTGGGTCGCACGCCAAGCTTCTTGGCGTCCTGGATCTGCAGGCGCTCGTCGATCATCTGCCGCAGCATCTGTGCCGACATGCGCTGGCGCAGATCGGGGCTGTCCGCCAGGCCCGACGTGCGGATGGCGAACAGGACCCGCTGCGACAGGTCGAAGTCGGTGATCGCGTCGTCATTGACGCGCGCGACGACGCGGAGGCCCTGACTCGGTGCCGTCTGGACGGAGGCGCCTTGGGCGGCGGGCCTCTGCTGGGCCGACGCTGCCGCAGGCAGCACCATCACGGCGAGGAGGAGGGAGGCGCGGAGGAGAGGCGCGGACATTTCACCAACGGAGCTTGAGAGGGACATTTATTATATTCCGTAGCAGGGATGCTGCAACGCACGCCACTAAGGACAGAAAGTGGCAACACACAGGCACGCTTGACGCTTGGCGGTGGGTACGTTAGCCGAACCTCGGCAGAGTTGGGGGCAAACAGTTCAGGCATGAGGACGGCCCGCCGTTCAATCAGCGTCGCGAGCGCCTGGGAACGGGTTTGCTCCGGCGTGGGCTATCATCTCGATAACATGGGCCGCTGGCTGATCGTGCGGGCGCCTTCGATCGGTGCTGCCTACGCCGGAATCCTGGCGCCTCGTCTGTCGAGGCTGGAACCGCGTCCCGGCTGGCGGTTCGCCGAGGAATATTACGACCAGCGCCGCTGGCTCGCCTGCCGCAGGGGCGCCTTGTGGGAGGCCGCCCGCGAGAAGGAACTCGCGGTGCCGCTGACGGTGCGCTGGCACGGCGGCACCACCGTCGACGTCACGCTCGGCAACGACAACAGCCTCTGCCTCTATGTCTGCGGCTCCTTCGAGCCCAACGAATTCGCCTTCGTCGACCGCATGCTGAAGCCCGGCATGGTGTTCGTCGATGTCGGCGCCAACGACGGCTACTACACGCTCTTCGCGGCGCGGCGCGTCGGGCCGGCGGGCAGGGTGATCGCCGTCGAGCCCAGCTCGCGCGAGCGCGCGCATCTGCAACGCAATCTTGGTCGCAATGGCCTCGACAATGTGCAGGTCGTCGCGGCGGCGCTCGGCGCCGAAGCGGGGTTCGTCGATCTCCACCTGGCCCATGGCGTCCATGCCGGCCACAACACGCTGGGCGACTTCGCCCATGACGACGTGGTGCGTGCGAGTTCCGAGCGTGTGCCGCTCGAGACGCTCGACGCGGTCGTCACCCGGCACGGCCTGTCGAAAGTCGACATGGTCAAGATCGACGTGGAAGGCGCCGAGGCCGGCGTCGTGGCCGGTGCACGGACGGTGCTGTCGAGCCATCGGCCGGTCCTGCTGATGGAACTGAACGATCGCGCCCTTCACGCGCAGGGGCAGAGCGCCGATACGCTCCTGAACACACTGAAGACCGACCTGAATTACCAGGTCCTGTCCTTCTCCCCCGTCGGCGGCCGGCCGGAACGCGCGGTCGAAGGGGTGCCGCTGTCGTCGAACATCGTCCTGGTGCCGAAGGAACGGGCTGCCGAGCTGAAGCTCGGCGCCTGATCTTCTAGAGCGTTTCACGTTTTGACGTGAGCATATGCGGCGTTTTGGATGTAGTTGCAGCATTCGGCTTGCTGGATAGTCTTGAGGAGTGT
>CAMFGZ010000049.1 GCA_945952105.1 uncultured Rhodospirillaceae bacterium
GCCGGCCTGCTGTTCATGGGCCGCGCGGCGCGCGGTTAAGCTCATTGGAGCGCGCCACTCCAGTGGCGCTCAAGCGTCATAAGCGCCACTGGAGTGGCGCGCTCCATTGAAACCCGAGCGCGCTAACCCAACGGCCACGTGAAGCGGATGTTGTTCTTGGCCAAACCGTCGAGAACGACCTGCTGGCCGCCCGACTTCATCATCCATTCCAGGCGATGATCGCGATACTCGCGCCGGATCTGGCCCGACGCGAGGCGCTCGTGGGCGCTCGCCATGCCGGCGGCAGCCGCTTCGAATTCCTTGAAGGTCGCCGCCACCGACGGGCGCTCGATCAGCCGCTCGCGCCACCGTGCCAGCGATGAGCCGGCGGTGTGCCCAGGCCATAGAAGAACGAACGATTGAGATAGGGCGCGACGCTGAGATCGGCCCATCCGAAGGACTCGCCGTTGAACCACGGCCGGTCGCCGAGCTTGGCCGTGAGTCAGGCCTGCAGCTCTGCGGTCTGCCGCGCCGCCGTGGCCTTCATCGTCTCGGCCCGCTCGCCCTCGGCGCGCCTGAACCAGCGGATCTCGCTCAATCCCCAGTTCACCGCCTCGTAGAGCGTGTCGCAGAGGTCCTCGATCATCCGTGCTTTGGCGCGCGCCGCGGGATCGCGCGGCAGCAGGGCCGGGGAGGGATACTTGTCCTCGATATACTCGAGGATGATCGTCGAATCGAAGATCCGCGCCTCGCCGTCGATCAGGGTCGGCACCTCGTTGCGCGGACTGGCCGCCGCGAAGGCGCCGCCGGCGGTGCCGGTGCCCAGCGCGTCGGGCGTCTCGACCCTGAAGTCGAGCCCCTTCTCGCGCAGCGCGATCTTCACCTTCTGGGCATAGGACGAAAGAGGGTGTTCGTAGAGCAGCATGCGCTCACTCCGCTGAGGGGATCTCCATGCGGACCGCGATGGCCGCACTGGCGATCACCGCCGGGTCGTTGTTCTCCGGATCGGCGATGTCGAGTCCGCCCTTCACCACCTTCACGGTGACGATGCCGTGCGGCAGGGAGGCCCTCACCTTCTCGGCGTCGACCTTGTCGGGCTGCTGCACGCCGATCGTGACGTCGACGAACATGCCGGTCTTGGTGTCGATCTTGAGCGCGCGGATCATCGCGAGCGAGGAATGGTGCAGGGCATCCTGCACCGCGCGCAGGGCGGCCTTGGTGTAGTCGCCGCCGTGCAAATCGTTGCCGGTGCCGAGTTCGAGGATCACGCGCTTGGCGGTCATGGTCTTGGCTCCCGTCACAGGTCGAGGCGGACGATGGCGGCCGCCTGGGCGATCACCGTCTTGTCGGTGCCGGCCTCGTTGTCGATCTCGAGACCACCCTCGAACACCTTCACCGTGCCGGTGCCGTGCGGCAGCACCGCCAGCACCTGTGCGGTGTCGACCTGGTCGGGCTTTGGCACGCCGATCAGGACCTCGACGACCATGTCGTCGCTCGACTTGCCCAGCGCCGTCGCGATGGTGAGCGAGTTGTGCCACAGCGCGTCCCGCAGGGCGCGGACGGCGGCCTTGGTGTAGTCGCCGCCCCTGATGTCGGTCCCCATGCCGATCTCGAGGGCCACCTTCTTCAGCGCCATGGTCTTCTCCCGTTCAGGACTTCGCGAGGCCGGCCTTGATGAGCAGCGGCTTCACGTCGACATAGTACTTCTCCGCGAAGGCGCGGAACTCGGCGGGATTCTTGTCCCACGGAACCTGGATGAATTTCGCGAGATATTCGATCACCTTCGGCTCGGCGGACGCCTGCTTGAAGGCTTCGTATAGCGTGTTGACGATCTCGGGTGGCATGCCCTTGGGGCCGAGCAGGCCATAGGGGCTCTGGCCGACGACGTTGACGCCGAGCTCGATCATGGTCGGCACGTCCGGATAGCGCGGGATGCGCTTCTCGGTGGCGAAGGCCAGGATACGGCACTTGCCGTCGTCGACGAAGGGCGCCCACTGCGCGGCATCGGCGATGAACTGGATCTCGCCGCCCATCAGCGCCTGCATCCATTCCGCGCCGCCCTTGTAGGGAACATGGGTGAACTTCGCGCCGGTGGCCTGCTCGACCTCGATCATCATGAGCTGGCCGGTGCCGCCCACGCCCGAGGTGCCGTAATTGTACTTGTCGGGATCCTTCTTGCCCGCCGCGATCATGTCCTGGAACGTCTTCCAGGGAGAATCGGAGCGCACGACGATGCCCATCGTGTAGCCCGACAGGCCGGTGATGTAGGTGAAGTCTGTCAGCGGATTCCAGTTGGTCTGCTGATAGTGCGGATAGCGCAGCGTGTTGATGCTCATCACCGCCAGCGTGTAGCCGTCGGGCTTGGCGTTGAGCAGCATGGCCGGCGCCAGCGTGCCTGCGGCGCCGGGCTTGATGTCGACGATGACCTGCTGGCCGAGGATCTTGCCCACCGCTTCGGCGAGCAGGCGCATGTGGACGTCGGTGACGCCGCCCGCGGCGAAGGGATTGTAGATCGTGATCGGCTTCTCGGGCTTCCAGCGGGCCTGGCCTCGCGCGAGCCCCGGGGCGACCATCGGCGCGGCGAGCGCGGTCGCGCCGGCCAGGGCGGCAAAGCGTCGACGGTTCATCGGCATCGGGGACATGAACGCTCCTCCAGCTTCTTTCTTGTTTCGTACACGGCGAAACGGCTGCGCGAGGCAGCCGTCCAACCGTTCCATAGCGTCTCGGCGCAGGCGCGTTAAGCGCTACTTCCGACGGGCCGCGTCGACGCTCCAGGGGCCGGGGCCCGCTGCGGCGATGTAGAGGAACACGAAGCAGTAGAGGATCGCCAACTCGCCTGCGTTGAGGATCGGATAGAAGCCGCGTGGCGCGTGGGCCATGAAATAGGCCACCGCCATCAGGCCCGACAGCACGAAGGCGACGCTGCGGGTGAACAGGCCGAGGATCATGAGCACGCCGCCCACGAGCTCCAGGATGCCCGCGATGCCGGGCGGCGAGGTCAGGCTGAGATTGGCGAACATCGGAATGACCGGGAGCTTCAGCAGCTTGGCCGTGCCGTGCTGGAGGAAGAGAAGCCCTGTCATGATTCGCAGGATGCTCAGCAGGCGCGGAGCCCATGCCGAGGCCAGAGCGTCGAGATTCATCGCGGAAATTCCCCAAAGTTGATCGTATCGGAGAGCCATCCTGTCCGCGGATTCCCCTTCCGACAAGCGATGGCTCGGTAATCGGGTTACCAAACGGTCAGTGAGCACTCGCGCTTTGTTTCAGGTTTGCCTATGATCCGCCGCGACCGGTCGTAAGAACCGGCAGTTGCACAAGCAATAAGCGGCCAAGTCCGCACGCGTGGAGGAAGTATGGCGACGGTCGAAGTCCGCAAGGTGCGGAAGGCGTTCGGGCCGGTAGAGATTCTACATGGCGTAAGTGTCGACATCGCCGATGGCGAGTTCGTCGTGCTGGTCGGCCCGTCGGGCTGCGGCAAGTCCACCCTGCTGCGCATGCTGGCGGGGCTGGAGAACATCACCTCTGGCGAGATCGCGATCGGCGGTCGCGTGGTCAACCTGGTCCCACCGAAGGATCGCGACATCGCGATGGTGTTCCAGAACTACGCGCTCTATCCGCACATGACGGTCTACGACAACATGGCCTTCTCGCTGACCCTGGCCAAGGCGCCGAAGTCGGTGATGGACCAGGAAGTCGGGCGGGCGGCCAAGATCCTCGGCCTCGAGCAGCTCCTGCATCGCTTCCCGCGCCAGCTCTCGGGTGGCCAGCGCCAGCGCGTCGCCATGGGCCGCGCCATCGTGCGCAACCCGCAGGTCTTCCTGTTCGACGAGCCGCTGTCCAACCTCGACGCCAAGCTGCGCGTGCAGATGCGCTCGGAGATCAAGGAACTGCACCAGCGGCTCAAGGTCACCACGGTCTACGTCACCCACGACCAGATCGAGGCCATGACCATGGCCGACAAGATCGTGGTCATGAACAACGGCCATATCGAGCAGATTGGCGCGCCGCTGGAACTCTACGACCGTCCGGCCAATCTTTTCGTGGCGGGTTTCATCGGCTCGCCGGCCATGAACATGGTGAAGGGCACCGTCTCCAACGGCGCGCTGCGCATGGAAGATGGCACGGCCTGGCCGCTGCCGACCAATGGCGGCCGTCCGTCCGACGGTCCCGCCGTCTACGGCGTGCGGCCCGAGCATCTGATGCTTGATCCCGGCGGCATCCCGGCCACCGTCCAGGTGGTCGAGCCGACCGGCTCCGAAACCCAGGTGTTGATGCGGATCGGCGGCCAGCCGGTGATCGGCGCCTTCCGCGAGCGTGTTACGGCGAAGCCCGGCGAGATCCTGCCCGTGAGGCCCGATCCCGCCCTGGTCCATCTGTTCGACCAACAGTCGGGCCAGCGCCTCTGAGAACGGGGAAGAAGACAAAACCAAAAGGTCAAAACGGAGGAAACAAAAATGGCGTTCATCATCAAGCGTCGTGAGTCGATCATTCTTGGAGCCGCCGCGGCGGCCATGGCGATGGCCGGCAAGGCCAATGCTCAGTCGGAAATTCCCAAGGCCGATGTTCCGGCGCCCAAGCTGCCGATCGAGAAGGGCGCGACGCTGCGCCTGATCCGGCCTGCTCGCTTCGTCGAGCCCGACGAGGTGATCTTCCGCGCCAACAGCGCCAAGTTCGCCAAGGAAACCGGCGTCGAGGTCAAGGTCGACCTGGTGGGCTGGGAAGACATCCGCCAGCAGACCGCCGTCTCGGCCAACACGGGGGCCGGCCCCGACATCGTTCTGGGATGGGCGGAGGATCCGCACATCTACGCCGACAAGGTGATCGAACTCTCCGACGTCGCCGAGTATCTCGGCAAGAAGTACGGCGGTTGGATGTTCCTCGGCGAGAAGTTCGGCAAGAAGGCCAAGACCAACAACTGGATCGGCCTGCCGATGGGCGGCACCGGCGGCCCGCTGGTCTATCGCGAGTCGGCGATCAAGGAGGCCGGCTTCGACAAGGCACCGACCACGCTGCCCGACCTGCTGAAGCTCTGTCAGCAGCTCCAGAAGATCAAGAAGCCGGCCGGCTTCGCACTCGGCAACGCGGTGGGCGACGCCAACGGCTTCGCCAACTGGATGCTGTGGTCCCATGGCGGCGCCCTCGTCGACGAAGAGGGCAAGGTCATCATCAACAGCAAGGAAACGGTCAACGCGCTCAACTTCGTGAAGGAGCTCTATCCGACCTTCATCCCGGGCACGATGTCGTGGAACGACATCAGCAACAACCGGGCCTATGCGTCGAACGAGCTGTTCTTCACGGCCAACGGCGTGTCGATGTACTTCGCGCTGAAGAACGACCCGGCCACCAAGGCGATCGCCGACGACACGCAGCACGCGCTGCTGACCCAGGGCCAGGCCAGTTCTGCGCCAATGAGCGCCACGGTGCTGAACGCCATGGTGTTCAAGCACACCAAGTTCCCGAACGCCGCCAAGGCATACCTCACCTTCATGATGGAGGCCGAGCAGTACGATCCGTGGCTGACCGGCTGCCTCGGTTACTGGTCGCACCCGCTCAACGCCTACGACAAGAGCAAGGTGTGGACGAGCGATCCCAAGATCGAGATCTACCGCAGCACCATGAACAACCGGTTCTGGAGCGGCTACAAGGGTCCGATCACCCAGGCCGCCGGTACCGTCGCGGCCGAGTACATCCTCGTCCAGATGTTCGCCTCGGTGGCTTCGGGCCAGGCGACTCCGGCCGATGCCGCCAAGGAAGCGGAGCGCCGCACGCGCCGCTACTACCGCTAAGGCCAGACGGGCCAAGGCCAGACAGGCCAAGGCCAGACAGGGGATGGCGCGACCGGACCGACCGGTCGCGCCGCTCTCCCGCTCCTCGGAGGGAAGATGACCGTCGCCACGATGACCGACTGGAACCGGACCCGGATACAGCAGGGTTGGCTGGCGCGCCTGTTCGACAACAAGGCGTTCCTGATCTTCATCTGCCTACTGCCGGCCATGGGCCTGCTGATGGTGTTCCTCACCTATCCGCTGGGCCTCGGCATCTGGCTGTCCTTCACGGACACCAAAATCGGCCGCACCGGCAAATGGATTGGCTTCGAGAACTTCGAGTACCTGCTGGAAGATCCGCAGTTCTGGACCGCGGTGTTCTACAGCGTCTTCTATACCGGCGTCGCGACCTTCGGGAAGTTTGCGCTGGGCCTCTGGCTCGCGCTGCTGCTGAATCGCCACCTGCCGCTCAAGAACCTGCTGCGCGCCATCATCCTGCTGCCGTGGATCGTGCCGACCGTGCTGTCGGCGCTGGCCTTCTGGTGGATCTACGACCCGCAGTTCTCGATCATTTCCTATTTCGCCATGGACGTGCTGGGGGTGAGGGAAAAGCCCTTCGACTTCCTCAGCACGACCTGGCCCGCGCGCTGGTCGCTGATCGCAGCCAACATCTGGCGCGGCATTCCGTTCGTCGCGATCTCGCTGCTGGCCGGCCTGCAGACGATCTCGCCGTCGCTCTACGAGGCGGCCCTGCTCGACGGGTCCACGGCATGGCAGCGCTTCCGCTACATCACCTTCCCGCTGCTGCTGCCGATCCTGGCGATCGTGATGACATTCTCGATCATCTTCACGTTCACCGACTTCCAGCTTGTCTACGCGATCACCCGTGGCGGCCCGATCAATTCGACCCATCTCATGGCAACGCTCGCCTTCCAGCGTGGCATCGCAGGCGGCGAGCTGGGCGAGGGCGCGGCGATCGCCGTCGCCATGATCCCGTTCCTCGTGTTCGCCACGCTGTTTAGCTACTTCGCGCTCGCGCGCCGCAAGTGGCAGCAGGGAGAGGCCAATGACTGACGCCGCCGCACAGGCGCCGACGCCGACCAGCTCGACCGCTCCCGCCGAGGACATGGTCTGGGAGAGCCGTGGGCGGCGGATGGTGACGATCTACCTTCCGCTGATCTGCTTCGTCATCATCCTGCTATTCCCGTTCTATTGGATGGGAATCACGGCCTTCAAGCCGAACGCGGAGCTTTACGACTACAAGACGTACAATCCGTTCCTGATCGGCAGCCCGACGCTGGACCACATCTACAAGCTCCTTTTCCAGACCTCGTACCCGAAGTGGCTGATGACCACGATGGGCGTGGCGATCTGCTCGACCTTCCTGTCGCTGCTGTCGAGCGTGCTGGCGGCCTACGCCATCCAGCGCCTGCGCTTCAGGGGCAGCCAGTATGTCGGTCTCGGCATCTATCTCGCCTACCTGGTGCCGCCGTCGATCCTGTTCATTCCGCTGGCGACGACGGTCTATCAGCTCGGCCTGTTCGACACGCCGCTGGCGCTGATCCTGACCTACCCGACCTTCCTGGTGCCGTTCTGCACTTGGCTGCTGATCGGCTACTTCAAGTCGATCCCGTACGAACTCGAGGAATGTGCCCTGATCGACGGCGCGACGCGCCTGCAGATCCTGCGGCGCATCACCCTGCCGCTGGCGGTGCCCGGCCTGATCTCGGCCGGCATCTTCTCGTTCACGCTGTCCTGGAACGAGTTCATCTACTCGTTGGCCTTCATCCAGAGCAGCGAGAAGAAGACCGTGCCTGTGGCGATCCTGACCGAACTCGTCTCGGGCGACGTCTATCAGTGGGGCTCGTTGATGGCGGGCTCCCTGCTGGGCTCGCTGCCGGTCGCGATCTTCTATTCGTTCTTCGTCGACTACTACGTCTCCTCCCTCACCGGCGCGGTGAAGGAGTAACCGCCCCTCAGGCGATCGGGCCCGGCGGGCCGGGGGGATGTGGCACCGGCGTGGGCTGGTCCTCCGGGATCGGCACGCCGGGACGCCCCGGCATTTCCGGCGGGACAGGGTCGACCTTGCCAGGGGCGGGCGGGACCGCGGGCACTTCGCGCGGCGGATCTGCGGCATTCACAGTCATCTTCTTTCTTTCCGTTCGTCTCCAAACGACGAAACGAATGCCCGCCGTTCGGCGGGCATTCGCTTGGTCGCGCGTTGAAGGACTAGTGGTCCTTGTTCTGCGGCTGCTGAGGCTGGCCAGGCTTCTGGTTGGGCTGCTGGTTCTGCTTCTGCTGCTGCTCACGCTGAGCCTGCTCGCGCTGCTGACGATCGCGACCCTGCTGCTGCGACGGATTCTGCTTCTGGTCGTTCATGGCGGTTTCTCCATGTTCGCCGCGACCGCCGGAATGGCGATCGCTGCTGACAAAACGCCCCGCTTCGCAACGGGGTTGCACGAGATGCCGTTTCCTTGGGACGCCGTCGAAGCGGCTCTTTTCGCAGTAACCCTCACCGTAGGAGAGGCCCATGAGGACCATTGCTCGCGTTTATGACACCTATGCGCAGGCCCGCCAGGTCGTTGCCGATTTCGAAGCGGCCGGCGCCTCCTCGTCCGACATCAACTTGATCGCCAACCGCTACGCGTGCGAGGAGAGCGTGCGCGCCGAGCAGCCGTCGGGCGCAGGAGCCGGAGCCGGTATCGGCGCAGCCCTCGGCGGCACGGCGGGACTTCTGGCCGGGCTCGGCATGATCGCCATTCCGGGCATTGGACCGGTCGTCGCGGCAGGTGCCTTGGCGGCAACGGCTCTGGGGGCTGCGGCAGGCGCCGCGAGCGGTGGTGTGGTCGGGGCGCTGGTAGCGTCGGGCGTGCCGGAGTCGGAGGCGCAGGTCTATTGCGAGGCGGTGCGCCGGGGTGGGACCATGGTGAGCATGCGAACGCCGGAAGCCGATGAGTCACGCGTGTTGCGGATCATGGATCAGCACCGCCCCGTCGACTATGTCGCGCGCGAGGCGGATTACCGGAAAACCGGCTGGGAGCGGTTCGATCCGCAAGCCGGGCCTTACACACCCGACCCGACCGAGATCGAGCGTATGCGCCGTTCCTCGACCTAGTCAGGCGCGGCAGTCCAGCGCAGCGTTCGCGAGGCGAAGTGCCGGAGAGGGTTATTTCTCCGGCACCTTGCCGATTCTTTCCACCGCGACCTTGAGGCGCGCTGCGTCCTTGTCGAGGAACACTTTGAACTCGGGCGCATCGAGGTAGGCGATCGGCGTTTCCACCTTCGCCATCGCATCCTTGAACTCGGGGTCCTCGGTCGAGCGTCGGACCGCATCGCGCAGGATCGCCACGATGGGTGCCGGTGTCGCCGCCGGCGCGAACAGACCCGACCAGATGTAGAAGGTGGCGTCGTATCCCAGCTCCTTCATGCTGGGGACGTTGGGCAACGAGGCGAGTCGCTTGTCGCCCCATACCGCCAGCGCCCGCATCTTGCCCGCCTTGATCTGCGCCATCGCGGCAGAGGGGCCGGACGCCAGCGCGTCGATCTGCCCGCCCAGCAGCGCCGCGACGGCGGGGCCGCCACCCTGATAGGGGATGTGAAAGAGTT
Organism: uncultured Rhodospirillaceae bacterium; assembly: GCA_945952105.1. Classification (GTDB taxonomy): domain Bacteria; phylum Pseudomonadota; class Alphaproteobacteria; order Reyranellales; family Reyranellaceae; genus Reyranella. The sequence goes on from CAMFGZ010000049.1 coordinate 9,351, forward strand.
TGATGTCGGCTGCCGTGGCGAAGATTTCCATGGCCACATGCAGCGTACCGTAAACGCCGGAAGAGCCGTAGTTGATCGTGCCCGGCTTTGCCTTCGCGGCGTCGACCAGATCCTTCACCGTCTTGAAGGGACCATCCTCGCGGACGACGAGGACGGTGGGGTCGGCGCTGACCAGGGCGATCGGGGTGAACTGGTTGAGTTCATAGGCGGGAGCGCGCCCTTGCAGGACATCGGCCACCGGCAGCACGGAGATCGACGACAGGGCCATCAGCAGCGTGTACCCGTCGGGCGCCGAGCGCGCCGCCTGGGCCGTTCCCACCGAGCCGCCGGCGCCGCCCTTGTTCTGCACGATAACGGACTGTTTCAGGACCCGGCTCATCACGTGCGCCAGCGGCCGGCCGGTGATGTCGGCGACGCCACCGGGCGGAAAGGGCACGATCATGGTGATCGGCCGTGACGGATAGGACTCCTGCGCCTGGACGGGCACGCCGAACGGCAGAAATGCGGCACTGGCCAGCAGGGAACGGCGCTTCATTTTTCCTCCTGTTTCTTGCTCTACTTCTTCGACCCGGCCTGCGCCGCCCCCGCCGTCGTTCCGGGATAACTGGCTGTGAAGCCGAAGATTGTCGAGAGCGCATTCGGCACCATGAGCTTGTCGATGTCGTCGAGGCCCGCGGTCTTTGCGGGCTTCAGGCCCAGCACCAGCGCGCCTTTCGGCGCCTTCCAGTCGGCGACGAACGACGCGACCGCATCGAGGGCTTTCAACGTCTCGCCGCTCTGCGCAAGGGCAAAGGCGCCGAGCGCGTCGAGCGCGGTCTTGATCAGCTCGTCGGCGGTAATTCCCTCCTCCTTGGCCGCGGCGGGGACCAGCTTGGCGAACAGTTGCTTGTCGTCGATGGTGAAGGAAGCGCTGCGCAGCCGCGCATCGTCCTTGGCGCTGTCCATGTCGGTCTTGTCGCTGACCCCGTCGAGGATCATCGACAGGGCAAAGCGCGCCTGGCCGCGCAGGGTGACTTCCAGCATGTTCAGCGTCAGGACCCTGGCGGCCGGATCGATCCTGTAGTCCAGCGCCATGTCGAACGGCACGTTGGGCACGCCGTAGGGCTCCAGCGCGGTGAACATCTCGTCGTCGCCCGTGATGCCCTCCATCCGGAGCTTGGCGAAACGCGGGGAGAGGTCGTCCTTGGCATCCTTGCGGAGGCGCTCGAAATCCAGGTCCTCGACCGTCACCTTGTCGATCTTGACCGTGCTTTCCTTGTCGCCGGTGGCGGGGTTGGCCGGCACAACCGCGACGACGCCGTTCAGGACGAATCCCGACGGGCCGAGCGGCTGGGCACTCGCGTAGCTGAACTTCTTCAGCTCGAATTGAGGCTTGATGTCCTTCTCGAAGCGTTCCAGCCCGGTCTGCGCCGAGGCCCCGTTTACAACTCCGATCAGCAGCAGCGCCGATACCAACGCCGCAAAAATCACCCGCATGCGAGTCTCTCCATTGCTCGAAGGCAGAGACTAGCAGCAGCGCGAGACAGCGACGAGGGTCGGATATCGGGAGCGTCACCTATGCGAAGGGGTGAATCGCTTCTGTCACGAGGCCGGGGCATGGTGTGACCCTCAAATCCGACAGGAGAAGAGACATGATCCGCAAGGCAAAGGCCGTATGGAGCGGCACTGGCAAGGATGGCACCGGCGACATCACCAGCGATTCCGGTGTCCTGTCCAGGACGCCCTATTCGTTCAAGACGCGCTTCCAGGGCGAGAAGGGGACGAATCCCGAAGAGTTGATCGCCGCCGCGCATGCGGGGTGCTTCACTATGGCTTTGGCATTTCAACTGCAAACGGCTGGCTTCACCCCCACGTCCCTCGAGACCGAGGCCGCCGTCTCGCTCGACCAGGACGGCGCTGGTTTCAAGATCACGAAGTCGGCCCTTACTCTGGTGGCCGAGGTTCCCGAACTCGACCAGGCGACCTTCGACAAACTGGCGGAGGCAGCCGAAAAAGGTTGTCCGGTGTCGAAGTTGCTCAATGCCGAGATAACGCTCACCAAGACTTTGAAATAGGCTGGCTCATCAAAGCCGGGCGCGCCGCAAGTCTCGACGCGCCCGGAAATCCGGGGGAGATTCTCGATGTCTCGCATGTTCGCCTCTTCGCTCGCGCTGCTGGTGGCGGTGCCGCTCGCGATCGCCTCTGCCCAGACGCTCTCGAAAGACGACGCCGAGAAGATGGTCATCGGCCTCTACGCGGTTTCCGTCGCGGTCGATACCTGCGATCTCGACATGACTAAGGAGCAGGAAAAGCGCCTCGAATTCTGGATCGAATGGGCCGAGAAGCAGCTCAACATCGCCGACCGCAAGCTCGACAAGACCTATGACACGATGGAAAAGGAAGCCGAGAAGAACAAAAAGGACTTCTGCGAGAAGATGATGCCGATCGCCAAGCAGGCGCTGAACGAGCTTCCGCCCTCCATGTAGGGCTGATCACAGCCCAGCGCCTTGAGCGTCAGGACATTGCCTTCGGCAGTGTCCGGGGCGCGGAAGGAGGAAGGATCGCTTACTTCTTCAGTTCGATCCATGCGGGCGCATGGTCGCTCGGGCTTTTCCGTCCACGTTCCTCGCGGTCGACGCCGCCGCGCCGCAGGCGGGCGGAGAGATCGGGGCTCAGCAGCAGATGGTCGAGGCGAAGGCCGGCGTCCCGCTCCCAGCGGTGCCGCATGTAATCCCAGAACGTGTACATCGGCGCGTCGGGATGCAGCATGCGCAGGCCGTCGGTCCAGCCCTGCGCCAGAAGCTTCCGGAACGCCGCCCGCGGTTCCGGCTGGACCAGTGCATCGTTCTTCCACGAGCGCAGCGAATAGATGTCGAAGTCGGTCGGCACGACATTGTAGTCGCCTGCCAGCACGACCGGCGCGCGGCTTTTCAGCAACGACTTGGCGTGCGTCCGCAGGCGGCGCATCCAGTCTAGCTTGTAGGTGAATTTGGGCCCCGGCTGGGGATTGCCGTTGGGCGCGTAGAGGCAGCCCACGATCACTCCCCTGACCGCCGCCTCGATGTAGCGGCTCTGCGTATCGGTCCGGTCGCCGGGGAGGCCCTTGCGGATCAGTACGGGCGCCGCCTTGCGCCCGAGGATCGCCACCCCGTTCCACGTCTTCTGCCCGTGCCAGACCGCCCGATAGCCGGCACGGCCCAGCGCGTCTTCGGGAAAGTCCTCGTCGGCCGCCTTGAGTTCCTGCAGGCAGACGATGTCGGGCTTGGCGCGCTTCATCCAGGCCAGCAGGTTGGGCAGCCGCCGGTTCACGTTGTTCACGTTGAAGGTGGCGATCTTCATCGGCTAGCGGTATCCCGCCGCCTGCAGTTCGAAGAGCTCGGCATAACGGCCCTGTTGCAAAAGCAGCTCCTCGTGCGTCCCCTGCGCCTCGACCTTGCCGTCGGCCAGCACGAGGATGCGGTCGGCCATGCGCACGCTGGAGAAGCGGTGCGAGATCAGCACGGCCGTCCTGCCCGCGCTCAGTTCTTTAAAGCGGCGGAACACCTCGTACTCGGCGCGGGCATCGAGGGCGGCGGTCGGTTCGTCGAGGATCAGCACCTCGGCCTCACGCATGTAGGCGCGCGCGATGGCGATCTTCTGCCATTCGCCGCCCGACAGCTCGACGCCGTTCTTGAAGCGCTTGCCGATCATCTGGTCGTAGCCCCCGGCGAAGCGGGAAATCACCTCGTCGGCCTGGCTGCGGTTGGCGGCGCGCGCGATGCGCGCGTGGTCGTCGCGCGCCTCGATCCGTCCCACGGCGATATTGTCGCCGGCCGGCAGGTTGTAACGGACGAAGTCCTGGAAGATGACGCCCATGCTGCCACGCAGCTCGTCGAGCCCGTAGTCTCGCAGGTCGCGGCCGTCGAGCAGGATGCGGCCTTCGTCGGGGTCGTAGAGCCGCGTCAGCAGCTTGACCAGCGTGGTCTTGCCTGCACCGTTCTCGCCGACCAGCGCCACCACCTCGCCGGCCTTCAGGGTGAAGGAGAGATGGCGGACGGCCCAGCGCTCGGCGCCGGGATAAATGAAGCCCACATCCTCGAACACGAAGCCCTGGCGGATCGACCTGGGAAAGGGGAGGGGATCGGCCGGCGAATGGATCTCCGGGCGGACCTCGAAGAAGGTGAAGAGATCGTCGAGGTAGAGGGCCTGGCCTGCGACGGATGAAAAGCCGCTCAGCAGCGATTCGAGGAGCGTGCGCAGCCGGCGGAAGGAGCCGGCGAGGAAGGTGAGGTCTCCAACCGAGAATTCTCCGGTCAGCGTGCGCCAGGCGATGTAGGTGTAGGCGATGTAGTAGCCGATCGTGCCGATGGTGGTGAACACCCCGCCCCAGCCGGCACGGCGCAGCGCCAGCCGGCGGTTGGCGTCGTAGAAGGATGCGGCGAGTCGGCGGTAGCGATCGATGAGGAAGTCGTTGAGGCCGAAGATCTTCACTTCCTTGGCGGTCTCGACGCTGGCGGCGGTCTGCCGCAGATAGTCCAGCTCCCGCCGTTCGGGGGTGCGGCCGAAGTCGAGCGAATAACTCTTGGCGTTGAAATGCGCCTCGCCGAGGAAGGCGGGCACCAGCGCCACGACCAGCAGCACGATCAGCCAGGGCGCGAAGACGATCAGGCCGGCGGCGAGGCTAGCCACCGTGACGAGGTCCTGCGCCTGCGAGAAGAGCTGGCTCATGAGCGTCATGCGGCCGCTGGTCTGGCGGCGGGCGCGTTCGAGCTGGTCCTGGAATTCGGCGTCCTCGAAATCCTCGAGGTCGAGGGTCGCGGCATGCTCCATCAGCCGCACGCTCGACGAGGTGCTGACCCGTTCGGCGAGAAGCCCGTCGAGCAGGGTGACGATGCGTCCCAGCACATCGGCCAGCACCGCCACCGCGAACTCTGCCAGCAGCAGAAGCCCCAGTTTGTTGAGGTGGAAACTCTCGAGCCACTGCTGCAGCGTCGCCGGCTTGTCGGGCAACTGCACCAGCATCACGACGTCGTCGATGATCAGTTTGCCGATGTAGAGCGTGGCCACCGGCAGCAGGGCCCGCAGCAGGCGCAGGATGATGGTGGCGGCGGTGAGCGACGGGCTCGTCGCCCAGACCATGGCGAGGAAGGGCCGGAGGTTCCTGAGCGCGCCGACCCTTTCGCGAAACGAGCTGGCGTTGACCGTCGACGGCGAAGGCATCCCCGTCTAACCCCGGTGAGGGGGTACGGGTTCCGGCTCAGGCATCCGGCAGGACCTGCGCGTCCAGCCACTGCCGGGCAAGGTGCAACCCCCGGAAAATGGCGAGAAGCCGGCGCGCGGCCGCGGCGAAGGTTTTCGCCTTCTCGTAGCTGCTGTCGGATGCGGCAACGATAGCCAGCGCGCCGACCTGCCCATGCTGCGCATAGAGCACCACCCGGGCGCCGAGCGTGCGCAGGTTCTCGTCGCTGAGTGCTGCGGGCGTATGTGTGACTTCGAATATTTCTCGATACCCATCGCGCCATCGGCGGTGATACCGGCGAAGTAGTGCTCGATGTCGGCTGCCGTCAGCGGCTCCCGGGCAACCGCAACCACCAGCCGGTCGGCGTGCGAGATGGTCCACGGAACGGGCATGGAGGAATTCTACCACGGAACGGATGACGGGCGGGACCCGGAGGCGGCATAGTGCGGCCCCGGGGGAGTCACCATGAGCTTTTGCGTCCGTACCGTCGTCCTCGCCGCCTCGTTCATCGCCTCGATTCTGGCGACCGGGGCGCCGGCCCGTGCCGAGATCCTGCCGACGCCGCCCGGCTGGCAGATCGAGCGTGCCATTGTGTTGAACCGGCATGGCGTGCGCGCTCCCATCGCCACCCAGGAGCAGCTCGACCGATACAGCGCGACGGCGTGGCCGACCTGGCCGGTCGAGCCCGGCTTCCTGTCGCCGCGTGGCGAGGAGCTTATGCGGCTGATGGGCACCTATTACCGCGTGCTCTATGGCGGTCGAGGGCTGATCCAGGCAGACGACTGTCCGACGGTCGGGACGGTGGCGGCGTGGACGGATCTCGACCAGCGTACCCGTGTCACCGGCGCGGCGATCCTGGCCGGCATGTATCCGCGCTGCGCGAACCTGCCGTTGCGGAACCAGGCCAACTTCACCGTGCCCGATCCGATCTTCCACCCGCAGCCGACCGCTTCATGCCCGATGAACGGCGCCGCCAACCAGGCTGCCGTCATGGCGCGGCTGGGTGGCAGCTTCGCCGCGACACTGCGGAATTACTCGCCGCAGCTCACAATGATGCAATCCGTCCTCTGCCCGTCCGGCGCCACCAAAGGCGTGGGCGGCGGCAGCTGCGGCGAGGCTGGCGTGGCGTCGAGCGTCGTCGCCGATGCCGACGGCTGGGTGAGGCTGCGCGGTCCGCTCGGCTATGCCTCCACGGCCGCCGAGAATTTCCTGATGCAGTCCGCCGAGGGAATGCCGAAGGATCAGGTCGCATGGGGCCGCCTCGCGCACGACGCGACACTGAGCGAGCTGCTGTCGATCCATCAGTTCGTCCAGGACCTCACGCAGAAGACCAAGCCGATCGCCCAGCAGCGTGGGTCGAACCTACTGTCGCTGATCGGTGCAATCCTCGTGAACGGCCACAATTTTCCCGGCCATGCCGCGACCGGGCAGCCCGTGCGTCTCGGCCTGCTCGTCGGCCATCAGAGCAACATCCACAATGTCGCCGCGCTGCTCGACCTGACGTGGCAAATCCCGGGCTTTCTGCCGGCCGAGGCATCGCCCGGCGGCGCGCTGGCCTTCGAGCAGTTCCACGAGATCAGGACCGGGAAACGCTATGTGCGCATCGCTTATTATGCGCAGACGCTCGACGAAATGCGCCGTCGTGCCCCGCTCAGCTATCGCGATCCGCCCGGCATGACACAGGTTGCCTTGCCAGCCTGCGCGGGGGATCTGGTGAACAATGCCTGTCCCCTGGAGAGTTTCCTGAAGATCGTGAAGGCGGCGGTCGAGCCGGGGTGCGTGACGTCCAACGCGGGTAACTATTAGCGATCGGATACCAGCCTTTCGCGGCCCAGTGCGGTGATGGCATCCCCTTCCGGACCGGATTCGATCAGCGCGAGGTGAAGCAGGCGCGCGCGGTGATCGTCGGGCATCGGCAATGCAATCCCATCGGCGAGCCCGCGCAACGAGGCGAGGGCTGCCTGCGTCAGCGGCGCGATCAGGCCCTTGGGCATCGTTCGAATGTCTCTTGGCATGACGTGAATAAGCCTCCGTTCTGCCGGCGATAACGTGACGCCGACGCGAAAGTTGAAGGCGCAGAGCTGGATAAAGCCGGGAACCGCCGCGACTTTGCCCAGTTTCGCGACAGCCGAAGAGGAGGTTGCGTGTCCTCTTTTGCGTGACCTAGAGTGGTAAGACCACGGACTTACCAAGGCTCTATGCTCGATATCGTCCGGCATGAACAGGAAGAGGCCTCCCGGGGGGCGGACCGCGTCTTCACCTTCTTTCGCGACCGGCTTCTGTCGGGAGAACTGAAGGCGGGAGACCGGTTGCTGGGCGAGCGCGAGCTCGCGCTGGCGCTCGGCGTCAGCCGGCCGGTGTTACGAGAGGCCCTGCGGTCGCTCGCGATGCTGGGGCTGCTCGACATCCGGCACGGCCGCGGCGCCTACGTGAGATCCGCCGATGCTTCGGTACTCGGACAGGCGCTGACGCTCTGCCTCGCGCCGGAACCCAACATCCTCGACGATGTCCTGCAGGCCCGTATCGCCATCGAATGCCAGGCCATCCGGCTCGCCTGTGCACGGGCCACCGAACGCGACCTGCATGCCATCGCGGCCCTGCTCGATAGGCTGGTGGACTCGCTCGACGATCCCGAGCGCGGTGGCGGCGCCGACTATGCCTTTCATCTGGCCATCGTGCGGGCGAGCGGCAGCGGCGCGCTGATGAAGATCTACGAGGCGATCTCGCCTCTCCTGATGCGCAGCCATGTCGAACGGCGGCGCGATACGTTCCGTGAACCGGCCATCACCTCAGGACTCGTCGACGCCCATCGCCAGGTCTTCCTCGCGATGGCGGAGCGCAACCCCGACGAGGCCGAGCGGCGGCTGCGCGAGCATTTCGAGATCGGCGACGAGCTGCGGCGCAACAATCTCATCTCCACCTATCAGGCACAGGGTACGGGCACATGAAAATCGTCGTCGGATCGGATCATGCGGGCTTTCCGATGAAGGCCGAACTGCTCGCCTTCCTGCGCGAGCGTGGCCACGAGATCGAGGATGTCGGCTCCTTCGATCCCGCGCCGGTCGACTTTCCCGACATCGCCCGCAAAGTGGCCGCCGCGATCACGTCGGGGCGCGCCGAGCGCGGCCTGATGGTCTGCGGCACCGGGGTCGGCGCGTCGATCGGCGCCAACAAGATGAAGGGGATCCGCGCGGCGGTCTGCCACGACGTGCATTCGGCGCACCAGTGCGTCGAGCATGACGACGTGAACGTGATGTGCATCGGCGCGCAGATCGTCGGCCCCTGGCTCGCCAGGGATCTCGTCGCGGCCTATCTCGACGCGAAGTTCTCGACGGCGGAGGAGTTCCGCCGTCGCGTGGCAAAGCTCGCCGACATGGATGCGGGGCGCTAAGGTCGGGCAACGACAAGACACAAGAAATCGAACGGAGGAAACGATGAAGAAGATGATGACGGCCGTCGCGGTCGCGGCGGTGGCGATGATGGGCGTGGCGCAAGTGGCTCACGCAGACGCACTCGACGATATCAAGAAGTCGGGCAAGATCCGCATCGCCGTCGATCTCGGCGTGCCGCCCTACGGCATGACCGACGACAAGATGCAGCCCTCGGGCTCCGACATCGATACCGCCAAGGCGCTGGCCAAGGACCTGGGCGTGGAGTTCGTGCACGTACCGGTGACAGGCGCCTCGCGCATCCCCTCGCTGCAGACCGGCAAGGCCGATCTGGTGATCTCCTCGCTGTCGGTGACGCCCGAGCGCGCCAAGGTCATCGACTTCTCCATGCCCTACGCGGTCCTGCGCACGGTGATCGCCGCGCCGAAGAACGTGAACGTGAAGAGCATGGCCGAGCTCGACGGCAAGACCGTGGGCACCGTCCGCGGCACCACGCACGACACGCAGCTCACCAAGGAAGGTCCCAAGGGCATGAAGCTCGTGCGCTACGAGGACGACGCCACCGAGGGACAGGCCTTCCTCAGCGGCCAGGTCGACATCTTCTCGACCGCGGAAATGCTGGTCGGACAGCTCAACAAGAAGAATCCGTCCCGTCAGGCGGAGGTGAAGTTCGTGCTCGACACGTTCAAGTTGGCGATCGGCGTCAAGAAGGACGAGGAGCGCCTCCTGGCGGAGGTGAACAAGTGGGTCGCCGCGAAGATCAAGGACGGCACCTTGAACGCCATCTACAAGAAGCAGTTCAACACCGACCTGCCGGACGTGATCCTCAAGCAGTAGCGGGCGTCGACTAACGCCTGGCCGACCCGTGTCGTACAAGTTCGATTTCGCGTTCCTGGCCGACAGGTGGCCCGATTTCATCTCGGGCGCCTGGCTCACCATCCAGCTCACCGTGGCGTCGATCGCGTTGGGCTTCGTGCTGGGAACCTTCTGCGGGCTGGTCCGCGTCTATGGCGGGCCGGTCTCGCGGCGGCTGGTCGGGATCTATGTCGAAACGATCCGCAACACGCCGTTGCTGATCCAGATCTTCATCGTCTACTTCGGCTTGGCGAGCCTCGGCCTCAAGCTCAGCGCCGAGGTCTCCGCCATCGTCGCGCTCACCGTCAACATGGGCGCCTACACGACAGAGATCATGCGGGCCGGCATCCAGTCGGTTCAGCGCACGCAGCTCGAGGCTGCGGACTGCCTCGGCCTCACCAAGCTGCAGACCATCCTGCATGTCGTGCTGCTGCCGGCGATGGAGCGCGTCTACCCCGCGCTCTCCAGCCAGTTCGTCCTGCTGATGCTGGCCTCGTCCATCACCTCGCAGATATCGGCGGAAGAGCTGACGGCGACCGCCAATCTCGTGCAGTCGGATACCTACCGCAGCTTCGAGGTCTACATGATCGTCGCGGTGGTCTATCTCGCGCTGTCGGCGCTCTACCGCCTTGCCCTTTGGGCGATCGGGCTGGTGCTTTTCGAGCGCCGCCGCCGGCTGGGCACGCCGCTGTGATCCAGCTCAGCGCCAACCATATCCTCTACCTCGTCGAGGCGGCGCGCTGGACGATCCTCCTGTCGCTGATCGCCTTCGCGGGCGGTGCCCTTGTCGGGTTGCCGCTGGCCTTGATGAGGGTCGCCCGGTCGCGCATCCTGCGCGGCGTCGCGGGTGCCTACATCCAGCTCGTCCAGGGCACGCCGCTGCTGATCGTGCTGTTCCTGTCCTATTTCGGGCTGGGCATCGTGGGCTTCAAGCTCGACCCCCTGGTTGCCGCCGGCCTGTCGCTCACGATCTACGCCGCGGCGTTCCTGGCGGAAATCTGGCGCGGTTGCATCGAGGCGGTGCCGAAGACCCAGTGGGAAGCGTCGGATTGCCTCGGCCTCAACCCGTTCCAGCAATATGCCTATGTGATCCTGCCGCAGGCTGTGCGCATCGCCACGCCGCCCACCGTGGGCTTCATGGTGCAGATCGTAAAGAACACTTCGCTTGCCTCGGTGATCGGCTTCGTCGAACTGGCGCGCGCCGGTCAGATCGTCAACAACTCCACCTTCGAGCCGTTCGCGATCTTCGCCATCGTCGGCGCGATCTATTTCGTCCTCTGCTATCCGTTGTCGCTGGCGAGCCGCCATCTCGAGAGGAAGGCCCATGCCGGGAGAAACTGACGCGGTGATCCGTGTCCACGACGTCGTGAAGGAGTTCGGCCCCCTGCGCGTGCTCGACGGCGTGGGGTTCGACGTGGCGCGCGGCCAGACCGTGGCGATCGTGGGCCGCAGCGGTTCGGGCAAGAGCACGCTGCTGCGCTGCATCGCCGGGCTGGAGACGATCCAGGGCGGCGCCATCGAGGTCTGCGGCCATGCCGTCGGCCGGCCGGGCAGCGAGGCGCGCGCCCAGTTGCGGCGCGACGTCGGCATGGTGTTCCAGAGCTACAATCTCTTCCCGCACCTCACCGTCGAACGGAACATCACCCTGGCGCTCACGCTGGTGAAGAAGCAGGCGAAGGAAGAGGCGAGGAAGGTCGCGGCGGAAGTGCTGGGCCTGGTCGGCCTCACCGACAAGCTGATGTCGTATCCCGAGCAGCTTTCAGGCGGCCAGCAGCAGCGCGTCGCCATCGCACGCTCGCTGGCGCTGAAGCCGCAGGTCATGCTGTTCGACGAAGTGACCTCGGCGCTCGACCCCGAGCTCACCGCCGAGGTGCTGGCCGTGATGGAGGATCTCGCGCGGCGCGGCATGACCATGATCACGGTCACGCACGAGATGGGCTTTGCCCGGAGGGTCGCCGACCTCGTCGTCTTCATGCATCGCGGCAAGGTCTGGGAGATCGGCCCGACCGCCGAACTGTTCGCCGATCCGAAGACGGCGGAGTTCAGGCAGTTCGTCGGCAGCGAGCTCTGACGCCTCTCCGCTCAGCGCTCAGCGCTCGGCGAACTGCATCGCGTCGCGGCGGCCGGCCTGCTCGCTCGCCATCATGACCAGTCCGTACGTGACCACCAGCGTGAAGACGATCGTGGCGTAGAGCGTGTAGGGGTGCGTCGCGGCCGCAGCGCCGCGCGGCAGCAGGTGCAGGGCTTCGAAGCCCAGCACGCCCGCGCGAATCACGCGCGCGACGCCGAGTCCCACGAAGGACAGCGCGGCCGGCAGGCGGCTGCGCAACTGGTCCTTGTGCCTGCCCTGCCAGATCTCCCAGGCAGACGCGAGTCCCAGCAGGCCGAGGAACAGCGAGAAGGGGATGGAGGCCGCCTGTCGCCCCGCGCCGATCGCGCGCAGCACGATGAACAGGGCGAGGAAGGCCAGGCTGACGGTCATCGAAAGCAGGATCAGCCGCAGCAGGTCCGAGCGGTCCTGGTTGGAGAACCGAAGGCTGAGCCACATGCAGGCGAAGCCCGCAACGATCACCATGTCGGCCGCGAGCGCCAGGGTCAGGTCGGCTTGCGATGTCTGGAAGCGCAGCATCAAGGCACCGAGGCTGGTCAATAGCAACGCCGCCGTCCAGGCCCGCAAGCCGGGCGCGTCGCGATGATGATACCAGGTCAGGAGCGCGGCGCCGGCACCGCAGACCGTGACGATGCCGCCGATCAGATAGAGCGTCTTGACGTTGAGTTCCATGAACGCTCAGGCGGGCGGCGCGACGGACAGACCCTTGACCTTGTGCCGGTCGATGAAGCCCTGGACCATGCCCGACTTCTTGGCCTTCTCGACGAAGTCGGCGAGGAACGCCGCGCCCTCGACATTGGGCTTGGCCGTGCCGACGGCCTGCTGGACCGCAGTGAACTTGCCGTCGAGAATCTTCAGGCCGGGTGCCTTCTCGACATCCTTGAGCAGCCCGGGGCGGAGACCCGCCAACACCTCGAGCTTGTCCGACATGAACTTCTCGTAGGCGGCGTCGAGGCCGCTCACCTGCACCAGCGTGGCGTTCTTGATGTTGTTGACCAGCCACAGGTCATAGGCGGAGCGGGCGGAGACGGCGATGCGCACGCCCTTCCTGTCGACGTCGGCGATCGATTTGATCGGCGAGCCCTCGGGCACCATGTAGGTCGCCTCGATCTCCACATAGGCGGCGGTGAACTGGATCTTCTCGGCGCGCTGCGGCTCGGCGCCGATCAGGCCGATGTCCCACACGTCCTTGCCGACCTGGTCGCCGAGCTCGCCCGGCGACTTGAAGGTGACGTAGTGCACCGGGACACCCAGCTCGGCCGCGATCGCGGCGGCCATGTCGGGCGCGACGCCGGTCGGCTCTGACTTCTCGCTGCGGCCGGTGACCAGCAGGAAGTTGGAGAGGTTGATGCCGGCGCGCAGGACGCCGGTGGGGGCAAGTTGGGCTCGGGCTTTGTCGTTCATGCCGGCAGTCTATGGCCAACCGCGGCCGGATGGTAGGTTGATGAGCATGTCCAAGCAGCTCACGGCGCGTTTGCGGTCGATCTGCCTCGCGCTTCCCGAAGCCACCGAAAAGGAGGCCTGGGGCGATCCCACCTTCCGCGTCCGCGACAGGATTTTCGCCATGGAGAAGCGCGGCGACGGCCGCGTTTCGATCTGGTGCAAGGCTGCGCCCGGCGGCCAGGCGATGCTGGTGGGTGCCGATCCCGAGCTCTATTTCGTGCCGCCCTATGTCGGTGCGAAAGGCTGGATCGGCATGCGGCTCGACGCCAGGCCGGACTGGGACGAGGTCGCAGCGATCGTGCGGCGCAGTTACCGGCTGACGGCGCCGAAGAAGCTCGCGGTGCAGCTAGGCGAAATTGACTCTGTCCAGCCGCAGCGCCGGTCCTCCCGTTCGCGCTAGACTGCCGCACATGAGCAACGAAATCGTCGTCGAGACCACCGCCGGCAAGGTTCGCGGCACGAGCGAACGTGGCGTCGAAATCTTCAAGGGCATTCCGTATGCCGAGCCGCCGCTCGGCGACCTGCGCTTTCGACCGCCGCGCAAGCCCACCCCCTGGTCCGGCGTTCGCGACGCGACGAGCTACGGCAACATGGCCGTGCAGAGCCAGAATGTCTTTGCCTTGCCGGATGACCTGCTGCGCATCTTCACCTTGGCGGGCCGGCAGAAGCTCGACGAGGATTGCCTCTACCTCAACGTCTGGACGTCGGGGCGCGAGGGCCCGGAGCGGCCGGTCCTGTTCTGGTGCCATGGCGGCGCCTTCATCACCGGCTCGGGCTCTTCGCCCTGGTCCGACGGCGCCAGTCTCTGCCGGTTGGACGATGTCGTCGTCGTCTCGTTCAATCACCGGCTGGGCGCCCTGGGCTACCTGCATCTTGAGGACATCGCCGACGGCTTCGAGCAGGCGGGTCTGGCGGGCGTGCTCGACATCATCGCGGCGCTCGAATGGGTGCGCGACAACATCGCCCGCTTCGGCGGCGATCCGCACAACGTGACCATCTTCGGTGAATCGGGCGGCGGCGCGAAGGTGAGCGTGCTGATGGCCATGCCGCCGGCCAAGGGCCTGTTCCACAAGGCCATCATCCAGAGCGGCCCGGCCGTGCAGATGGCCAACCGGGAGGACGGCACGAAGACGGCGCGGCAGATGCTGGAGCACCTGGGGCTCGATGCGCCCGAAGCCGGCAAGTTGCGCGAACTGCCGGCGGCAAAGATCCTCGAGGCACAGGTCAAGGTGCTGGCCGGAGTCAGTCGCGCTGCCTTCGCCGACCGGCGGCGGCTCGGCTTCAACCCGGTGATCGACGGCACGCTGTTCCCGGGCGGTCCGTTTGCCCCCAAGGCGCCGCTGCCCTCGCTCGACGTGCCGCTGATGATCGGCAGCAACAAGGACGAGATGACGCTGTTTCTCGGACACATGCCCTGGGTCGCCGACGCCACGTTCGAGAGCCTGCCCGAATCGCTTACACCCTATCTCGGCGCGCGGGCCGCCGAGATCGTTGCCACCTATCGCAGGGCGCAGCCGAGGCTGCGGCCCGACGAGATCGCCATCGCCATCGTTTCCGACCAGGGCATCCGCGCACCGTCGCTGCTGATCGCCGAGCGCAAGCTGGAGCAGGAGACCGCCCCGGTGTTCGTCTATCTCTTCGCCTGGGAGACACCGGTGCTGGGGGGCAGGCTGCGCTCCTGCCACACGCTCGAAATCCCGTTCGTCTTCTCCAATCTCGAAACCGCGGAACTGACCGGCCACGACCCCGAGCGGTTGCCGCTGGGCGAAACGATGAGCAGGGCCTGGATCGCCTTTGCGAAGAACGGCGCTCCTAGTCACGACGGGCTGCCGGTCTGGCCTGCCTATTCGACCGGCATGCGGCCCACGATGATTTTCGACACGGTTTGCCACCTCGATATCGACCCGTATGCCGCAGAGCGGCGGGTCTGGGAGATGAAGGAATGAAGATCACCGACGTCACGCTGACACTGTTCGCCTGGGACGACATTCCGCCGACCACCTATGGCGCGCACACCGGTCGTTTCTCCGGCAAGAGCGCGCTCGGCCTTCTGCGGCTCGTCACCGACGAGGGCCTCGAGGGACATGCTTTCCTCGGTTCGGCGATGAATCCCGCGACGACCGATGGGCAGGGGCTGATCACCCACATCAAGCCGGTGCTGATCGGCAAGGATCCTTTCCATCGCGAGCACATCAACCAGGAGATATGGAAGCGCCAGCGTTCGGCGGGAGTCCGCGCCATCGGCGCGGTCGATGTCGCGCTGTGGGACCTGATCGGCAAGGCGATGGGTCAGCCGATCCACCGGCTGCTCGGCACCTATCGCGAGACCGTGCCCGCCTATGCGAGCTCCGCCGTGCTGGGCTCTCCTGCCGAGTACGCCGCCGAAGCCGTGCGCTTCAAGGAATATGGCTGGGCTGCCTACAAAATCCATCCGCCGACGCGCTGGAAGGAAGACATCAAGGTCTGCGAGGCTGTGCGCCGCGCCGTCGGCGACTACACGATCATGCTCGACTCGACCTGGAGCTACGACTATCCGGCGGCCGTGCGCGTCGGGCGTGCCGTCCAGGAGATGGGCTTTTACTGGTACGAGGATCCGCTCGCAGACCAGGACATCTACAATTACACCAAGCTGAAGCAGCAGCTTTCGATCCCGATCATGGCGACCGAGTATCCTGTCACCGGTCTCGATTCCTATCAGCAGTGGATCATGGCCAGGGCAACCGATTATCTGCGCGGCGACGTGGCGGTGAAGGGCGGGATCACAACGCTGGTGAAGACCGCGCACCTCGCCGAGGCCTTCCGCATGAATTACGAGGTCCACCATGGCGGCAATTCGCTGAACAACGTCGCGAACCTCCATGTCATCGCCTCGATCCGCAACACGGAGTTCTTCGAGGTCCTGCTGCCCGACGGCGCTCAGAAGTACGGCCTCGAGAAGGACATCGTCGTCGGCCGCGACGGCATGGTGCGCGTGCCGGGCGGTCCGGGCCTCGGCGCGGCCATCGATTTTGCCCTGATCGACCGCAAGAAAATTTCTGTTCTGACCTGAGAGCTTGTGAACGTATTGAGCAAGCTCTCGGGGGTGGCTTCGCGCGGGCT
>CAMFGZ010000050.1 GCA_945952105.1 uncultured Rhodospirillaceae bacterium
TTTTTAATGATACGGCGACCACCGAGATCTACACTATCCTCTTCGTCGGCAGCGCCCTGTTCGGTTCGCGGCCTCCGCTGCACCCCGCCGCATAGGTCGGCGCCGATCGCGCGATCAGGGCGCGATCTTGAGGTCCAGGATCAGCGGAAGATGGTCGCTGCCGATATCCGGCCCGACCCGGCGGCTGACGATCCCGATACCGGAGCTGACCAGCGCATGGTCGATGGGCAGGCCGATCCCGCCCATCCACCAGGTTGCGATCCAGGGCAAGGCACGTGGCTGCTCGGCCGGCAGCGTCGCGGTGTCCCACAATCCGCTTTGCCTTATCAGCCGTTCGAAGACCGGTGAGAACGGGGTGAGGTTGAGATCGCCGACGAGGACGACGCCTTCGCCTTTCTCGACATGCTGGCGCGCCACGTCGGCGGCACGGGCAAGCTGTCGATTACGCGCCTCGGCCCAGGAGGGTGACAGGGGCGGCCAGGCATGCAGGCCAAGCAGGGTGAGGCAGCCTGACTCCACCGGACACAGCCGCGCAACCATCAGCGGCGCGTAATCACCCATCGTCAGGTCGAAGTTCAGCGATTCGGGTGGCTTCTTGGCGAGAAGCATCAACCCGAAGACGCTGCCGCGAGGCGGTGGCGACTGGAAGGGCAACAGGCCCCGCACGTTGCGCAATACCTCGTCGTGGATGGGATCGAGTTCCGTCAGCACTGCGATATCGGGCTTTTCCGCCTCGATCAGGCGCTGCAGGGCAGCGAGATCGGTGTTGCTGTTGTGCAGGTTGGCCCAGAGGAGGCGCACAACCTGGCCCGGCTGGGGCTGGAGATCGGTCGGCGGCCGGTACATGTGCGGCCACACGATCGCGACGCTCGCCGCGACGACCAGCGCCGACAGGCCGGCCGTCCACCACTGCCGCAGGCCGAGCGCCACCAGGACAAGCACGAAGCCGATAAGGAGATAGTAGAAACTGAAGTGGGTCAGCAGCTCGAACGTCCAATGCCACGTCGCCAGCCGGGACAAACCCGCCACCAGCGAAAGCCCGACGACGAGCATGGTCACGACCAGCCGCAGGACGTTTAATGCACGCTGTTGCCCATTCATCGACCGCACTGTACATGGCCGCCGCGCATGCCCGAACTTCCTGAAGTAGAAACCGTACGGCGCGGGTTGACGCCGCGCCTGGTCGGCCGCCGCATCGTCCGCCTGCAGCAGCGCCGCCGCGACCTCCGCGTGCCGATGCCGTCCAAGTTCGCGTCACGGGTCGAGGGCCGCACCGTCACCGGCATCGACCGGCGCGCCAAGTACCTGCTGATCCGGCTCGACGACGGCCAGACCCTGATTGTCCATCTCGGCATGTCGGGCCGCATGACCCTGTACGATGCCGAGACCGCGGCCAGCCATCCGTTCGACCGGCACGATCATGTGGTCTTCGACATGGACGATGGCTGGCAGGTCCGCTTCAACGACGCCCGCCGCTTCGGCCTTATGGTGCTGGTGGCCGACGAGGCCGTGGCCACGCACAAGTACTTCAAGAGCCTGGGCCCGGAGCCGCTGGACGATGCCTTCACCAGCGCGGTGCTGACGGCCCGGCTGGCTGGCCGCAAGACGCCGATCAAGGCGGCGCTGCTCGACCAGAAGACTCTGGTGGGTGTCGGCAACATCTATGCCTGCGAGGCGCTGTTCCTGGCCGGCATCTCGCCCCGGCGTTCGGCACATACCGTGAAGGGCGAGCGCGCCGACCGCCTCGTCGAAGCGATCAAGCGCGTGCTGCTGCGGTCCATCGAGGATGGCGGATCTACCCTGCGCGATCACGTCCAGCCGGGTGGCGAGCTGGGGTATTTCCAGACGCGCTTCAATGTCTATGACCGGGCCGGCATCGCCTGCCCGACGCGCGACTGCGGCCATACCGTCAAGCGGCTGGTGCAGGCGGGCCGTTCGACCTTCTATTGCGCGCGCTGCCAGCGCTAGCTAACCAAGACCGGCGCCGCGACAAGGCGCCTGAATTCGGCGTGAGGAGGAAGATGTGACGGCTGCCTACGAGAACATCCAGACGGAGACCAAGGGCCGGGTCGGCATCATCCGGTTGAACCGTCCGAAAGCGTTGAATGCCCTCTGCGCCGATCTGGTGCGCGAACTCGGCCAGGCCCTCGATACATTCGAAGCCGATGCCAACATCGGCTGCATGGTCCTTACCGGCAGCGACAAGGCCTTCGCGGCCGGCGCCGACATCAAGGAAATGAAGGACAAGTCCTATCAGGACGTCTTCCTTCAGGACTTCATCACCGTCGGCTGGGAAAAGGTGAGCCACGTCCGCAAGCCGATCGTCGCGGCGGTGGCAGGATATGCCCTGGGCGGCGGCTGCGAGATGGCCATGATGTGTGATTTCATCATCGCTGCGGACAATGCGAAGTTCGGCCAGCCCGAGATCACGCTCGGTACGATTCCGGGCGCTGGCGGCACCCAGCGGCTGCCACGCTATGTCGGCAAGTCGAAGGCCATGGACATGGTCCTGACCGGCCGCATGATGGACGCCGCCGAAGCCGAGCGCAGCGGGCTGGTCAGCCGGGTGGTGCCGCTGGCACAGCTCATGGACGACGCGATCGCGACCGCCGAGAAGATCGCGGGCATGTCGCTGCCCGCCACCATGGTCGCCAAGGAGGCAGTCAATCGCGCCTTCGAAACCACCCTTTCGGAAGGTGTTCGTTTCGAGCGGCGCACGTTTCACGCAACTTTTGCCTTCGACGACCGGTCCGAGGGCATGGCGGCCTTCGCCGAAAAGCGCAAGCCGGGCTGGAAACACCGCTGATTTGGCGGTTTTGGCGCGCTTGACCGACCCTCATACGGTCCGTATAAGCGCCCCCTTCGAATAGCGAGGACTATTATGGCTAATCACAAGTCGGCCGAGAAGCGCGCCCGCCAGACCGAGCGCCGCACCGCCGTGAATACGGCGCGCCGCAGCCGCGTGCGCGGTTCGGTGAAGAAGGTCGAGGAAGCGATCGCCTCGGGTGACAAGAAGGCCGCCCAGGAGGCGCTGCGTCTGGCACAGCCGGAGATCCAGCGCGGCGCCACCAAGCGCATCGTGACCAAGAACGCCGCCTCGCGCCGCGTGTCGCGTCTGTCGGCCCGCATCAAGGCGATGGCCTGATCCCTCTCGAAGCCTTGCTTCAGAGTTTATGAACGCCGCTCATCCGAGCGGCGTTTTCTTTTGCGGCGATGACAGCCGCAAAAAAAATCTCGACGCTTTTTCGACAATGAACGTTTGGTCGTCGATTGGCCGAACGACATACGATTCGGATTTATCGAACGATGCGCGTCGACGAGCGCTAGATGTTGAGCGGCATCGCGCGATGAACGACTCGAAAAATTGGATCGCACAACTTGTCAATCGAGCAACGTCGCGAAGTGTATGAATAGCGTGTGGTGTTCTGCGTGTGAATCGTTTGCGCGCTTCGGAGAGTCTGGATAAGAGTCGGGACATCGCGGTGGGCGTGGGGCGCTGGATCGCGAGCCAGATGGAGAAGAGGGGATTCCTCTCCATCACAACGACGAACGAGGGAGACAGGTACACAACGCTTCGCAAGTTCGACGATAGAATGAAGATGAAGCGTCCCATAAGCGACGCTCGCCGAAAGTCCCTCGTCATCTCTTGCCGTGTTGTGTGTCGCCCAAGATCGCTGGCTCGCCAGTCAACGCCTCGCTTCGACGAATGAAAGCGGGGGCTATGTCGAACGACAACAAGATCGCCGGCGCATACGAAGTGTCCCCCGCCGCCGGCTACACCGGCGATGTAACTCCTGCAGTAGCGTGGAAGATTCTCGGCGAGCAGAAGGACGCGATCCTGATCGATGTCCGCACGCGCGCCGAATGGAACTATGTCGGCGTGCCCGACCTTGCCGGCGTCGACAAGAAGCCGGGCCTGGTCGAATGGCAGGTCTTCCCGAGCATGCAGGTCAATCCCGAGTTCGTCGCCACCCTGACGGGTGCTGTGGCGGACAAGTCGACTCCTTTGCTCTTCTTGTGTCGGAGTGGCGTTCGTTCGGTCGCGGCGGCGAAGGCTGCAGCCGCGGCCGGCTACAGTACGTGTCTCAACGTGGCAGACGGCTTTGAGGGGCCTCTCGATCCGCACGGCAAGCGCGGTGCGACGGGAGGCTGGAAGGCAGTGGGGCTTCCCTGGAGACAAACGTGAACAAAATCCAAGCGCCGTTCCAAGGCGACAATAACGCGACCTATGAAATGAACACCGTGGCGGGGGCAGATATGGAAGAAATGGCGGGCCGAAAGGAGCTCGAAGCACATTGGGTGCGCGTCTGCGATCGGCTTCGCAAGGAGATTGGGGACAAGGCTTTCAAGACGTGGTTCGGCGAGGTCGAGCTGGGTGAGCTGAAGGACGGCAAGCTTCGCCTCTACGCCCCGACCCGCTTCGTCCGCGACTGGGTCGGCCGCCATTACGGCGACCGCGTGCTCGCCTATTGGCAGTCGGTGAACGCCGAGGTGAAGAACGTCGAGGTGAATCTCGTGCCGCCGCCGGCGCCGCGCCGGCCGAACGAGATCATCGCGATGCCGCCGGTGCCCTCTTCGCAGAACAGCCACCAGCCGCCCATGCCGCGGATGGGTCCCTCGATCGGCCGCGGCACCGACGAGATCTCGCAGACCCCGGAGGCGCGTTACACCTTCGCCAACTTCGTGGTCGGCAAACCCAACGAGTTCGCCTATGCGGCGGCGCGCAACATCTCCGAGCAGGACATGCCCCTGCCCGAGCGCAATCCGCTGTACATTTTCGGCGGCGTCGGGCTCGGCAAGACCCATCTCATGCATGCGATCTGGCATGTCATCCGCGAGCGCGACCCCAAGACCCGCGTTCTCTACCTGACGGCCGAGAGCTTCGTGAACCGCTTCATCCAGGCGCTGCGCACCAAGAACACCGGCCAGTTCAAGGAGCTTTTCCGCAACGTCGACGTGCTGATGGTCGACGACGTCCAGTTCATCTGCGGCAAGGAAGCGAGCCAGGACGAGTTCTTCTTCACGTTCAACTCGCTGGTCGAGCAGAACAAGCAGATCATCCTGTCGTCGGAGAAGCCGCCGAGCGAGCTGCAGGACATCGAGGAGCGCATGCGCTCGCGCCTCGGCAGCGGCCTCGTCGCGGACATCCATTCCTCGACCTACGAGCTGCGCCTGTCGATCCTGCAGACCAAGGCCGAGAATGCCCGCGTGCCGGTGCCGGTCAACGTGCTCGAATTTCTCGCGCACAAGATCAGCACCAACATCCGCGAACTCGAGGGTGCGCTGAACCGTGTCGTCGCGCACGGCCAGCTGATCGGCCGCGAGATCACCGTCGAGATGGCGCAGGACGTGCTGCACGACTTGCTGCGCCAGGCCGACCGCAAGGTCACGGTCGACGAGATCCAGCAGCGGGTGGCCACGCACTACAACATCAAGCTCGCCGAAATGAGCTCGCCCCGGCGGGCCCGTTCGGTCGCCAGGCCCCGCCAGGTGGCGATGTATCTCGCCAAGCAGCTCACCACGCTCAGCCTGCCGCAGATCGGCAAGCGCTTCGGCAACCGCGACCACACGACGGTCATGCATGCCGTGCGCAAGATCGAGGAACTCAAGGTTTCCGACCATTCGATCGCCGAGGACGTCGAACTCCTGAAGCGCCAGCTGCAGGGCTGACCAAACCACTATCGCCCACTGTAGAACAGGCCCCTCAAGGGGCCTGTTTTGCGTTGCGCCCCGGGGCCTAAACTCTTCTGGGAACAGCGAAATCGCTTCCCGCGGGCAGGCGGCGTGATATACTTTTCAACCGTTCCTGCGGCGCTTTTCGCGGCCCCTGGAACGGGCCAGAAATATCAACCAATCCGGCCCTGACTACGGCGACCAAAACATGAAACTGACGATCGAACGGGCGGCCCTCCTGAAGGCCTTGGCCCATGTCCAGAGTGTCGTCGAGCGTCGGAACACCATCCCGATCCTGTCCAACGTGCTGATCACCGCCCAGAAGGGCCGGCTGGCCCTCGCGGCGACCGACATGGACCTCGCCATCACCGAATCGGTGGAAGCGAGCGCCGCCAAGACCGGCTCGACCACGGCGCCGGCCCATACGCTGTACGAGATCGTCCGCAAGCTGCCCGACGGTGCCCAGGTCGAACTTGAAGCGGCCTCGGACGGTGGCAGCCTGGTCATCCGGGCCGGCCGGTCGCGTTTCACCCTGCAGTGCCTGCCGCCGGCCGACTTCCCGGCGATGACCGAAGGCGACCTGCCGCACCGCTTCCAGCTTCCGGCCACCGACCTCAAGGCCATCATCGACCGCACCCGGTTCGCGATCTCCAACGAGGAGACCCGCTATTACCTGAACGGCATCTACTTCCATGCCGCGACCGCGGGCGGCACCGAGGTGCTGCGCGGCGTGGCGACCGACGGCCACCGCCTGGCCCGGGTCGAGGTGCCGCTGCCCAAGGGCGCGGGCGAGATCCCGGGCGTGATCGTGCCGCGCAAGACCGTGAGCGAAGTCCGCAAGCTGCTCGACGAAAGCGACGGCTCGGTCGACGTCGAGCTTTCCGACACCCGGATCCGCTTCTCCAGCGGCAACATCACCCTGGTCAGCAAGCTGATCGACGGCACCTTTCCGGACTACGAGCGCGTCATCCCGACCGGCAACGACAAGGTCCTGAACGTGCCTTGCAAGGAGTTCGCGAGCGCCGTCGACCGCGTCTCGACCATCTCCACGGAGAAGTCGCGCGCCATCAAGCTGGCGGTCGCCAAGGGCGTGGTCACGCTCTCGGCCACCAGCCCGGATGCCGGCAGCGCGACCGAGGAGATCGAGGTCGAGTACAAGGACACGGCCCTCGAGATCGGCTTCAACTCCCGCTACCTGCTGGACATCACCGAGCAGATCGCCGGCAGCGAGGCGCGCTTCCTCATGGCCGATGCCGGCTCGCCCACCCTGGTGCGCGACGGTGCCGACGAGAGCGCGCTCTACGTGCTCATGCCGATGCGGGTATGACGGCACAGGCCATCAGCGCCCTCGCCTACTCTTCCGACGCCGTATCGGGCGCTGCGCCGGCACTCCTCGCCGTGTGCCAGCTCCGCCTGACCGACTTCCGCAACTACCGCCAGCTCCGCCTCGACTGCGGCGCGGAACCCGTCGTCCTGGTCGGCGAGAACGGCGCGGGCAAGACCAATCTCCTCGAAGCGCTCTCCTTCCTGGCGCCCGGCCGCGGCCTGCGGCGCGCCCGCCTGGACGATGTCTGCCGCCGCTCGCGCGGCGAGGAGCCGCCGGCCGCCGGCTGGGCGGTCGCGGCCACCCTGGACACGCCCGGGGGCCGGGTCGCGATCGGCACCGGCCTGGAAGCCGGCCGCAGCGAGAGCAGCCTGCCGCGCCGCGCCGTCCGCATCGATGGACGGCCGATGCAGAGCCAGACCGCACTCGGCCAGCATGTCGCGGCCGTCTGGCTGACGCCGCAGCTCGACCGCCTGTTCCTCGATGGCGCCACCGAGCGCCGGCGCTTCCTCGACCGGCTGGTCACGGCGCTGCATCCCGAGCATGCCGGCGACGTCGCGGCCTACGAGAACGCGCAGCGCCAGCGCAGCCGCCTGCTGGGCGAAGGCAACCGCGACCCGCACTGGTTCACCGCCCTGGAAGACACGATGGCCCGCCATGGCGTGGCGCTGGCCGCGGCGCGCGCAGACACGGTGCAGCGGCTGGACGCCGCCGCGCGGCTGGGCGTCGGCCCGTTCCCGCGCGCCTCGCTCGCGATGGCGGGCGAGGTCGACCGCTGGCTGGCCACGATGGCGGCGATCGACGTCGAGGACCGGCTGCGCGGCGAACTGGCGGCCGGCCGCTTGCGCGATGCCGAGGCCGGCACCACGTCCTGCGGGCCCCACCGCAGCGACCTCGCGGTGCGCCATCTCGATCTCGACCTGCCGGCGGCCGAAGGCTCGACCGGCCAGCAGAAGGCCGTGCTGGTCTCGATCGCACTGGCGCATGCCAGGCTGGTGGCGCTGTCGCGCGGCCGGCCGCCGCTGCTGCTGCTCGATGAAATCGCCGCCCATCTCGATGCGGAGCGCCGCCTGGCGCTGTTCGACGAGGTGGTGGCGCTGGGCGTCCAGAGCTGGATGACCGGCACCGACGCCGAACTCTTTGCGCCGCTCCGCGGCCGGGCGCAGCTCCTGCGCGTGGCCGACGGCGGGGTCGCGGCGGTCTAAAACTCCTTTCGAAAGCCAGGACCATGAGCGACAACGACATGACGCCGGGCGCCGAGGATTACGGTGCCGATTCCATCAAGGTGCTGCGCGGCCTCGAGGCCGTCCGCAAGCGTCCGGGCATGTATATCGGCGACACCGACGACGGCACCGGCCTGCATCACATGGTCTACGAGATCGTCGACAATGCGATCGACGAGGCTCTGGCAGGCTACTGCGACCAGGTCGACGTCATCCTGCATGGCGACGGCTCGGCGACGATCCGCGACAATGGCCGCGGCGTGCCGACCGACATCCACAAGGAAGAGGGCATCTCGGCCGCCAACGTGATCTTCACGCAGCTCCATGCCGGCGGAAAGTTCGACCAGAATTCCTACAAGGTCTCGGGCGGCCTGCACGGCGTCGGCGCGGCGGTGGTGAACGCGCTCTCCGAGCATCTCGACCTGCGCATCTGGCGCAACGGCAAGGAACACTTCCTGCGCTTCCGGCACGGCGAGCCGGAGGGCGACCTGCAGCTGGTCGGCGACGCCCCCGAGGGCAAGAAGGGCACCGAGGTGACCTTCCTGCCCTCCAAGCAGACTTTCACCAAGACCGAGTTCGACTTCGGCACGCTCGAGCATCGCCTGCGCGAACTCGCCTTCCTGAACTCCGGCGTGAGGGTCGTGCTGACCGACGAGCGCGGCGCCGAGCAGAAGGTCTCCGAACTGTTCTACGAGGGCGGCGTCGAGGCCTTCGCAAAGTATCTCGACCGCAACAAGGCGGTGCTGCACGATCCGCCGGTGTCGATCCGCGGCGAGAAGGACGGCATCGCGGTCGAGGTCGCGATGCAGTGGAACGACAGCTATCACGAGACGATGCTGTGCTTCACGAACAACATCCCGCAGCGTGACGGCGGCACCCATCTGGCGGGCTTCCGCGGCGCGCTGACCCGCACGCTGAACAAGTATGCCGACGAGAGCGGCATTTCCAAGAAGGAGAAGGTCGGCCTCACCGGCGACGACATGCGCGAGGGCCTGACCTGCGTGCTTTCAGTCAAGGTGCCCGACCCGAAATTCTCCTCGCAGACCAAGGACAAGCTGGTCTCGTCGGAAGTGCGCCCCGTCGTCGAATCGGTGGTGGGCGACAAGCTCGGCCAGTGGTTCGAGGAGCATCCGGCGGAGACCAAGAAGATCCTGACCAAGGTGGTCGAGGCCGCTGCCGCGCGCGAAGCCGCGCGGAAGGCCCGCGAACTCACCCGCCGCAAGGGCGCGCTCGACGTCTCCTCGCTGCCCGGCAAGCTCGCCGACTGCCAGGAGCGCGACCCGGCCCTGTCCGAACTGTTCATCGTCGAGGGCGATTCGGCCGGCGGCTCGGCCAAGCAGGGCCGCAACCGCGCCAACCAGGCTATCCTGCCGTTGCGCGGAAAGATCCTGAACGTCGAGCGCGCGCGCTTCGACAAGATGCTGGGCTCGGCCGAAATCGGCACGCTGATCACGGCGCTGGGCACCGGCATCGGCCACGACGACTTCAACCTCGACAAGCTGCGCTACCACAAGATCATCATCATGACGGACGCCGACGTCGACGGCTCCCACATCCGCACCCTGCTGATGACGTTCTTCTATCGCCAGATGCGCGACCTGATCGACCGCGGCCATCTCTACATCGCCCAGCCGCCGCTGTTCAAAGCGGCCAAGGGCAAGTCGGCCATCTACCTCAAGGACGAGCGCGCGCTCGACGACCACCTGATCCAGACCGGCCTGGAGGGCGCCACACTGGCGCTCGGCAACGGCAGCGTCCTGGCCAAGGACGACCTGCGCAACACGGTGGACATCGCCCGCTCTGTCACCAACCTCGTGAAGCCGCTCGCTTTGTCGCGCCGCGTCACCAGCCAGGCGGTCATCGAACAGGCCGCGATCGCGGGTGCCCTCAAGCCCGACGTGCTGACCGATCCCGAACTCGCCAAGCAGGCGGCCGACTACATCGCGCGCCGGCTGGACGTGGTCAGTTCGCCGATCGAGCGCGGCTGGACCGGCGAACCGATCGCCGACGGCGGCCTCGCCTTCACGCGCCGCCTGCGCGGCGTCACCGAACGCCATGTGATCGACGGACCGCTCACCCGCAGCGCCGAGGCGCGAAAGCTCGATGCGCTGGCCGACGAGCTGCAGGCCGTCTACCAGAAGCCCGCCATCTTCGCGGTGAAGGACAAGGAAACCAGGATCGCCTCGCCCACCGAACTGTTCGCGGCCATCCTCGAGGCCGGCCGCAAGGGCGTCACGATCCAGCGCTACAAGGGGCTGGGCGAGATGAACCCCGACCAGCTCTGGGAGACGACGCTCGATCCCGAGGCGCGCACGCTGCTGCAGGTCCGCATCAACCACGCCGACGAGGCCGACGAGATTTTCTCCACCCTCATGGGCGACGTAGTGGAACCGCGCCGGGACTTCATCCAGGAGAATGCGCTGAAGGTCGCCAATCTCGATGTCTAGGATTCGCAACGCCCTGCTGGCCGCGCTGCTGCTCACCGGCATCGCCGGACCGGCCTTCGCCCAGACACAGTCGCCGACGCCTGCGACCAACGCTGGCACCAGGCTCAACTTCGCCTCGAACCTGGGGGGCGCCACCTTCGAGCGCTCCGTCAACTACGCCGCGCCCCCGGCCAACAATCCGGGCCTCGGCATGTCGTACTTCTATTCCACGCCCAAGCGGCTCGCGATCAGCGTGCAGGTGTTCGACCTCGGCCGCCGCGTATCCTCGGGCAGCGACAATCCCATGGTGATCGGCCAGTTCAACAGCGAGCTCGCCTCCGCCGAACAGCAGTTCAAGTATGCCGGCTACACCGGCTTCCAGAAGCCCTCCGTACCATCGACCTGCACCTACGGCGCGGTGAGCTTTCGCTGTGTCACCTACAGCGGCGTCAACCAGGCCAATTCGCGGCTCTACAGCAAGCTGCTGCTCACGGGCTTCCGCGATCATTTCATCAAGATCCGGATCGACTGGGCGCAGTCGCACCAGCAAACGGCGGCGGACGCCGATGCTGCGCTGCAGGCCTTCATCCCGGCGCTGATGCGCTGATCTCGCGATTCAGCGCAGGCCGAGCCGCCTGAACAGCCCGACCGTCGTCATCAGGCCGAGCGTGACCAGGCAGAGGCCGCCGATCTGCAGCACACCCGGGATCTCGCCCACGATCGGGATCCCGACCAGCACCGACAAGGCCGGCACGACGGCCGGGAACAGCACGGCCCGGCTGACACCGAGGAAGATCACAGCCTGGCTGTACGCGACCATGGTGATGGCGCCCTGCAGGCCCCCTTGCACCAGGCCCTGGAACGCCAGCATGCCGAGCGGCAACGCCTGCAGGTGCGCGACACCCATCACCGCCAGATAGATCGGCGTCGTCAGGACGAAGGACAGCACGGCGACGACGGCTGTCGCCTGTAAGGCCGGCAGGCGCCAGTGGCGCAGCAGCAGGGTGAAGCCGGCCCACAGCACGCTCGAAGCGAAGAACAGCAGGTCGCCCAGCCAGGCGCGTTCTCCGCTGGGCTGCGTGAGCCCGTCCCAGCCGATCAGGAAGATGCCCGTCAGCACGATCGCCGCACCGACCAGATGAGCACGGCTGAGACGCTCGTGCAGGAACAGCGCGGCGCCGATGGTGCTCACGATGGTGACGGTCGAGGGGGCGATGACGGCTCCGTGCGCCAGCGGCGCGAAGCCATAGCCGCCGGTCTGCAGGAGCGCGAAAGGCGCACCGCCCAGCGCGGTGAGGATCAGCGAACGGCGGAGGCCGATCCCCGCAAAGTCACGAATGCCGTATCGCACAAGCAGCGGCAGCATGATCGCGCCCGCGACGAGGTAGCGGGCGAAGATCATGTCGACGGCGGCCAGGCCGTCCAGGATGCCGGCCCGCGCCGCGGCAAACGACAGCGACGCGCCCAGCGCCATGATCGAGCCCGCGAGGAAGCCCCAGCGTTCGCGCGTGACCCGTGCCGCGTCCGTCGTCATGTCGGCCATCCAACGGCGCTAGCACGGAGCGGGCCAGTCGCCCAGAAATTTTAGTGCAGTCGATCTAAAATCATGCTTCTCTCCCAGATCATGGCTCGCCTGAAGGAATTCGACGAAGACCGCGCGCTCGACGCCGCCGTCGACTGTTTCTGGAGTCGCGGCTACGCGGCCACTTCGGTGCGCGATCTCGCGCGCGAGATGGGAATCGGCGGCGCCAGCCTCTACAACGCCTACGGCGACAAGCGCGCCCTGTTCGAACGGGTCCTCGAACGCTATGCCAACCGCTCGACGCGTGAACGCATCGCGCGCCTGGAGGCCAGCCGCCGGCCGCGCGAGGCGATCCGGGCCTTCCTTGCCGAGGTGATCGATCGCTCCCTCAAGGACCCGGATTGCAAGGGCTGCCTCCTGGTGAATTCGGCGCTCGACGTGGCACCGCACGATGCCGAACTCGGTCGCGTGGTGACGGGCTACCTGGAAGAGATCCGCGCCTTCTTCCGGCGCAATGTCGAGGCCGCGAACGACGCCGGCGAGACGCCGCGCGGCACCGATGCCGAGGCCCTCTCGATCCACCTGCTGGGCGTACTGATGGGCATGCGCGTGCTCGCCCGTACCGGGGCGCGGCGGCGGATGCTGGAAGCCGTCGTGAAACCGGCCCTCGATCTTCTGGGGAAACCTTCGTGATCGACCATGTGAACGATGCCGCGCTGAGGGCGCTGCCGGACGACGCGCCCGTGGTGATGCTGAACCTGATGCGGTTCCGCGAGCGCTCGCTCGACGGCAAGGGCAGCGGCTGGGACGCCTACCTGCGCTACAGCGCGCTCACCATCAAGCTGATCAAGGCGCAGGGCGGCACCATCATCTGGACCGGCGACGCCGAGACGGTGGCGCTGGGAGAGCCCGACCGTCACCGCTGGGACTACGTGGCGCTGGTGCGCTATCCGTCGCGCGCCGCCTTCCTCGCCATGATGAATTCGCCGGAATACGCGGCGGCCAATGTCGAGCGCGAGAACGGCTGCCTCGACCACGCCATCGTCGCCACGCGCGAAACCTATCGCAAATTCACATGAGGAGCTGGTCGCCATGGTGAAGCGTCTCGCCGACATGCCGGAAGTCGAAGCCAGTCATCTCCGGCGCATCGAATGCCCGACCTACGAGGACACCCCCGCTCTGCCCGGCAAGCCGCTCGCCGAGCGTCGTGTCGCACTGATCTCCACGGCCGGCCTGCACAGGCGCGGCGACCGGCCGTTCCGGCCCGGCGATGGCAGCTATCGCGTCATTCCCGCGCAGACACCGGCAAGCGACCTGGTGATGAGCCACATCTCGGTGAACTTCGACCGCACCGGCTTCCAGCAGGACCATAATGTCGTCTTTCCGATCGACCGGCTGCGCGAACTGGTGGCCGAGGGCGTCGTGGGCTCGATGGCTGCGGTCCATTATTCCTTCATGGGCGCCTTTCCGCCCGATGCGGCCGAGCCGCACGCCCGGCACCTGGCCGGCCTGCTGAAACAGGATGCCGTCGACGCCGCCCTGCTCGTCCCCGTTTGACCCGCCTGTACGCGCGCCGTGGGCGCGCTGGGCCACTTCCTCGAGCGCCAGGGCATTCCGACCACTTCCATCAGTCTCGTGCGCGAGCACACCGAGATCGTCCGTCCACCGCGGGCTCTCTGGGTGACGTTCGAGCTGGGCCGACCGCTCGGTATCCCGGACGATCCGGATTTCCAGCGTCGCGTGCTCCGCGCCACGGGCGAGCTGCTGGAGCGTACCGACGGGCCGCTGATCGCCGACTATCCCGAGGAGGTCGGCGAGGAAGCCGATTTCACCGGCTGGGCCTGTCCCATCAACCTCGCACCGCAAGCGACCGACACGCTGGCCGCCGAGATCGACCGTCTGGCGACGTGGCACGATCAGGCCGTGGCGAAGACCGGTCGCACGACGACGGGCGTTTCCGGTCTCGACATGCCGGCGGCCGGCCAACTGCTGTCACGGGCGCTGGCGGGCGACCTGCCGCCGGCACAGGCCCTCAAGGAAGCGGTCGACGATCTCCGCGCCTATTATCTCGAAGCCGCCTCGGCCTTTCCCGATCCCGGTACCGCGAGGAAACGCAAGGCATGGCTGTGGGGCGACACGCTGTTCGGCAGGGCGTTGCTCGACCTGCAGCCCAGGCTCGCCGGGAGTGACGACCCGCAGCACAGGATCCTCGCGAACCTGACCCTGATTCCGGCGACCGAGCGTCACCGGCTGGCGAAGAGCCAGCCCTAGAGAACCATCTGCGTCTGTGTCACCACCGCCACGAGCTTGCCCTCGGCGGTGGTGATGCGCGTGGTCCAGACCATGGTGCGGCGGCCGCGATGGACCGGCATCGTTTCGCCGATCACCGTGGAGCCGACCGGCGCCGGTCCCACGAAGTTGGTCTTGCTCTCGATCGTCGTCGTGCCCTTGCCCTGGGGCAGGTTGAGCACGGTGGCGGCGGCGCCCAGCGTGTCGGCAAAGGCCATGACGGCGCCGCCGTGCAGGATGGCCGGTCGCGTGCAGAGCTCGGGACGCACGACCATCTCGGCCTTCACCCCGGTCTCGCTCGCTTGCGTGAACCTGAGCCCCAGCACCTCGGCGAAGGGCAGCTTGATGTCGTTCAGGTGCTGAAGCTTGTCCATGGTCGTTTCCCCTTAGGCTGCGGTGCCGAGACGGCGCAGGCCGAGATACTCCAGGATCACGAAGTCGGCCACGATCAGCGCGACGACGACGATGCCCGCGATGCCGGCCGTGGTCCATGAGGCCGGAAGCGCCAGCACCAGCGCGCTGGCCGCCACCCAGGCGATATCGGCGGCAAAGATCGCCCGCGCCACGCCGCGCGGCAGCTCGGGCCGCCAGGCGACCCAGGCGCAGAGCCCGCCGAAGGCCACGACACCCACGCCCAGCAGCTCGAACAGGATGGCGAGGTCGAGGCCGGCCACGGAAACCGGTGCATGGGCCGCGACCCGGGCGAACGGCGCGGCAAAGGCCACGAGCATTGCGCCGGACAGCACGGAGAAGGCGGCGTTGCCCCACAGGGTGCGGCGGAGCAGGCGGTCGGATGAAGCAGTCATGTCGTCCTCCTTTGGTTGCGGACGACCGGGAAATCGCATTCGTGCAGCCGTCCCTCAATTACGCAGGAGGTAATCGGCTGACCCGAGGCCCGGTGCTAGGTTTCACCCCATGAGCACGACTCCCGCTTCCGTCTCCGCCCCGCCGGTCGACACGTTCGGCCCGATGCTGCGCGCCTGGCGTCGCCGCCGCGGTGCCAGCCAGCTCTCGCTGGCGCTGCAGTCCGGCGTCTCGCAGCGCCATGTCAGCTTCCTCGAATCGGGCCGCGCCCGCCCCAGCCGGGAGATGGTGGTGCAGCTCTCGACCGCGCTCGACGTGCCGCTGCGTCAGCGCAACGAGATGCTGCTGGCGGCGGGCTTCGCACCGGCCTATCGCGAGCGCAATCTCGCCTCGCCCGAGCTTGCGCCGGTGCGCCAGGCGATCGACTTCATGCTGAAGCAGCAGGAGCCCTACCCCGCCGTCGTGATCGACCGGCTGTGGAACCTGTTGCAGGCCAACGACGCGGCCAATGCCTTCACCGTATTTCTATTCGAAGGGGGCCCGCCCCCACCGCCGCCGGGCAAGGGACCGAACCTGCTGCGCTGGATCCTCGATCCCCGGGCGCTGCGCTCGAAGATCTCCAACTGGGAGGAGGTCGCGCGCTATCTCGTGTCGACGACCTATGCCGAGATCCTGGCCGCCGGCGGCGAGCCCAGGGCGCTGGCCTTCATCGAGGAGATCATGGCCTATCCCGACGTGCCGGCGTCGTTCCGCAAGCTGCGCTTCGAGGAACGGCCGGCGCCGATGCTGACGGTCGACTATCTGGTGGGCGGCAAGGCGCTGTCGGTCTTCACCACCATCGCGACCTTGGGCACGCCGCAGGACATAACCCTGCAGGAAGTCCGCGTCGAATGCTTCTTCCCCGCCGACGACCGAAGTGATGCGCTGTTCAGGAGCCTGGCGGCGAAACGCTGATCGATATCGCGAAGTTCTTGGTCGCACCGGGCGCGATCGCGACCATGCCGGGCTTGTCGCCGAATTCGCCGTCGAAACCCTCCGGACTGGCATGGCCCTGCCACGGTTCGATGCAGACATAGCCTGCGCCGGGCCTGGTCCAGATGCCGAGATGGGGCATGCCGGGAAAGTCGACGCGGATCGCTTCGCCATAAACGACGCTGCGACTCGCCAGCGTGTCGAAGATCAGCGCACCACCCTCGAAAAGCTCGTCATTCAGCCCAAGATGGCGATCACGGACCGGCGTCGGAAACTGCGCCGCGCCCAACAGGCCGTCGACGGGCCGGCGGATCGGCGCGGGCTCCTCCTTTTCGAAGACGATCTCGTGCGCGGTGCGCGGCTTGCCGTAAGGCAGGGGCCAGCGCAGCGCGGGATGGAAGCCGAACGACGCCGGCATGACGGCATGGCCGACATTCGCGACCTCGGCCTCCATGTGCAGCGTCGCGCCGTCGATTCGGTAGGTGACGTCGAGGCGGAACGCGAACGGATAGCGCTTAAGCGTCGCCTCGTCCGCCCCGAGGCGCCATGTGCAGGACGCCGCATCGGACCGCACGAGGGTGAAGGTCGAGGTGCGGGCAAAGCCGTGCTGGCCCAATTCGTAGGCCTTTCCCGCGACCGTGATGCGGTCGCCGCTGGCCCGGCCGACCATGGGAAACAGCAGCGGCGAGCGGCCGGTCCAGAAGGCGGGATCGCCGTCCCACAGGAGATCGGCGCCGGTGCGATCCCGAAGGCGCACGAGTTCGGCGCCGGT
Organism: uncultured Rhodospirillaceae bacterium; assembly: GCA_945952105.1. Taxonomy (GTDB): domain Bacteria; phylum Pseudomonadota; class Alphaproteobacteria; order Reyranellales; family Reyranellaceae; genus Reyranella. The sequence continues at coordinate 17,006 of CAMFGZ010000050.1, forward strand.
GGCGGAGATTTCAGCGCTGAGCGCGGCAGTGGAGATCGAAACGGTGGAAATCGGGACGGAGGAAGGCATGCGCCATCCTACAGCAGGTGGGCCTCGCGAACGGCATGGTCGACGGAGGGCAGATAGCGGACCTGCGGCCGGCCGGCACCGGCCCGCAGCAGCGCGTGGCGGACCGGCGGCGTGGCGCCCGTGACATAGACCCGGACGCCATGCCGCGCCGCCTTGCGGCCCGCGCCCGCAATGACGTTCGCCGCCGTCGAATCGACGAAGGGCACGGCGCTGAAATCGATGACGAAGGCCTTGTGCTGGTCGGCGATGTTGTCGAGCACGGCGCCCACCGTCGAGGCCGTGCCGAAGAAGAAGGCACCGGACAGGCGGTAGACGATCACGCGCGGATCGGTGACGAGGTCGGCGGCGAAGGGCGCACGGACCGGCTGGGCCACGATGCCGGCCGTGGCGGTCAGGCGCTGGATGAGCAGGAGGACGCCGAGCGCCGTGCCGACCACGATTCCTTCCATCAGGTCGCGGAACACGGTGAGCAGGAAGGTCGAGAGCAGAACCACCGCATCGCCGCGCGAGGAGCGCAGCAGGGTCGCGAACTCGTGCTTCTCGGCCATGTTCCAGGCGACCACCGCGAGCACGCCGGCGAGGGCAGCCAGCGGGATGTAGGCGGCGAGAGGCGCGGCGAGCAGCATGAAGCCCAGCAGGAAGGTCGAGTGGAGCATGCCGGCGACCGGCCCGCGCGCGCCGGCGCGCACGTTGGTCGCGGTGCGGGCGATCGTTCCGGTGGCGCAGATGCCGCCGAACAGCGCCGAGGCGATGTTGGCCACGCCCTGGGCGACCAGCTCGCAGTTCGAACGATGGCGGCGGCCGGTCATGCCGTCGGCCACCACCGCCGAAAGCAGGGACTCGATGGCGCCCAGCAGCGCGAAGGAGAGCGCATCCGGCAACACGGCCATCATCTTCGCCGGCGACATGTCGGGCAGGCTGGGCGCGGGCAGCATGGAGGGGATGCCCCCGAAACGGCTGCCGATCGTCTCGATCGGCAGGCCGAGTAGAACGGCCGCGAGCGAGGCGACCACGACGGCGACCAGCATGCCCGGCCAGTGCGGCCGGAGTTTCCGGAGGCCGACGATGATACCGATGGTCGAAAAGGCGAGCGCGACGGCGGCAGCGTTCAACGTGCCCGCCGCGCCGGCAAGCACCTCGAGCTTGGCGGCGAACTCGCCCGGCTCCCTGCCCGCCAGGGTGAGGCCGAACAGGTCTTTGAGCTGGCTGGCGAGAATGATGACGGCGATGCCGGCCGTGAACCCCACCGTCACCGGATAGGGGATGAACTTCACGAAGGTGCCGAGCCGCAGGGCGCCGGCCACCACCAGGAACACGCCGGCCATCAGGGTCGCCAGCAGCATGCCCTCGATGCCGTGGCGCGCCACCGTCGCCGCGACCAGGACGATGAAGGCGCCCGCAGGGCCGCCGACCTGGAAGCGGCTGCCGCCCAGCGCCGAGATCAGGAAGCCGCCGACGATGGCCGTGAAGAGCCCGCGTTCGGGTGTCGTGCCCGAGGCAATGGCAATGGCCATGGAGAGCGGCAACGCCACGATCGCCACGGTGAGCCCGGCGACGGCATCTGCCCGCAGCGCGGCAAGCCCATAGCCCTCGCGCAGCACCGAAACGAGTTTCGGGACGAAGGGACCGGCGAAGCTTGCAGGGAGGGGTGTGGAGGGAATACCGAGAGACATTTTACTAACTATTTGTGTTATTATAGTATCGAATAACCGATGCGAGCACAACCCGCCGAAAGGTCCGGGCCGGGCATGCAGCGCTTGCATGTTGTCTGACAACTCTGTCGCCTCTCCCGTGATTTCCCTGCATAGTCCGTGAAAGGCCGCGGTCGCAGAACCACAACAGGGCCTTTGGAGGAAACGACATGAAACGCAGACTGCTGATGGGCGGCATTGCCGCCTCGACATTTGCCGCGCCGTTCGTCGCGAATGCGCAGGCCCCGCTGACCCTGAACGGTGCCGTGCAGTTCAACGACGACCACGCCTTCAACAAGACGCTGCTGAAGTTCGAAGAGCTGGTGAAGAAGTATTACGGCAAGCCGGTCAACTTCGTGCTCCACCGCAACTCCTCGCTGGGCCTGGAGAAGCAGTATTTCGAGTACATGGCGCAGGGCAAGGCCGTGGACTACGGCATCGTCTCGCCGGCCCACATGTCGACCTTCTCCAAGGCGGCGCCGTTCATCGACGCACCGTTCCTGTTCCGCGACCTGGCGCAATGGAACAAGGTACTCGACATGGACCTGCTGAAGCCGGTCGCGAACGAGATCGCCCAGAAGGCCGACGTCATGCTGATCGGCTATGCCGGCGGCGGTGTGCGCAACATCTTCGTCAACAAGCCGGTGAGCAACCTGGCGGAGATCAAGGGCCTCAAGGTCCGCGTCCAAGGCGCGCCGATCTGGTCCAAGACCTTCGCCGCGGCCGGCATGTCGCCGACCGTCATCGCCTACAACGAGATCTACAACGCCATCCAGAACAACGTCATCTCGGCCGGCGAGAACGAGGCCGCCGGCGTCGAGACGATGAAGTTCTACGAGGTGGCGCCCAATCTCGCGATGACCGAGCACGCCATCACCATCCGGCCGATCTGCTTCTCGTCCAAGACCTTCAAGACCCTGCCGAAGGACCTGCAGGACGCGGTCGTGAAAGCCGGCAAGGAAGCCGGCGCCTATGGACGCCAGGTCGAGAGTTCGGAGGATGAGCAGAAGCTCGTCGCGCTGGAGAAAGCCGGCAAGCTGAAGCGCATCCCGTTCAAGGACCGCGCCGAGATGAAGAAGCTGGTCGATCCGGTGATGGCGGCCTACGCCAAGGAGATCGGCGCCGACGGCATCTTCACGCAGATCGTCGCCACCAACTGACATCGAGAAGCGCAGCGGAGCCCGAGGTTCCGCTGCGTCCCTTCCCGGCGCCGCGACCTCGCGGCGCATCCCGGGCGATTTCTCCTGAATGGATCTTCGATGCCTCCTTCTGTCTCCACGCCTCCGGGCCTCTGGCGCCGGTTCACGGCCGCCTATGCCCGGTTCCTGACCGGCCTCCTGGCCTTCTCCGTCGCCGTGATCGTCATTCCCGTCACCCTGCAGATGGTGTCGCGCTACACCAACCTGATCCCGGCCTACATCTGGACCGAGGAGATGGCGCGCTTCCTGTTCATCTGGATGATCATGATCGGCGCCATGATCGGCGTGCGAGAGGCGTCGCACTTCGAGGTCGACGTCTGGCCGACACTGCCGCGCCGCGGCGAGGCGGCCGTCCGCATCGCCGCGCGCCTCGGCATCCTGGCCTTCGCGATGGTGTTCCTGATCGGCGGCATCGAGTTCACGCGCTTCGCCTGGTACCGCACGTCCGAACTGGCCGACCTGCCGCTCTGGATGATTCACATCGCCTGGCCCACCGCCGCCGTGACCTGGATCGTCTTCCTGGGCGAGCAGTTCTACGACGAGACGCGCATCCTGCTGGGATGGAGCGCAACATGACCGGCGCCCTCTTCACCGCCGGCGAGGCCGCCTCCATCCTGTTCGGCTGCTTCTTCGTGCTCCTGGTTCTGCGCGTGCCGGTGGCCTTCGCGCTCGGGCTCGCCTGCCTGCCGCTCTTCTATTTCGAGCCGCGCCTCGGCACGATGATGCTCGCGCAGGAGACCTTCAACGCCTACAACTCCTTCATCCTGCTCGCCGTGCCGTTCTTCCTGCTGACGGCGAACCTGATGAGCGTGGGCGGCATCACCGACCGGCTGGTGGCCCTCTCGCGCGCCATCGTCGGCAGCTTTCCGGGTTCGCTGGCCCAGATCAACGTCGTGCTCTCGGTGTTCTTCGCCGGCATCTCCGGCTCCTCGACCGCCGATGCCGCCAGCCAGAGCAAGATCTTCATCGATGCCCAGACCCGCGAGGGCTATGACCTCTCCTTCTCGATCGCCATCACCGCCGTCTCGGCTGTGCTGGCGGTGATCATCCCGCCCTCGATCCTGATGATCGTGTGGGGCGGGCTGATCTCCACCTCGATCGGGGCGCTCTATCTCGCGGGCGTCGTGCCGGGCCTGTTGATCGCCGGGGCGCAGATGGCCACGGTGCACGTCTACGCCGTGAAGCGCGGCTACCCGACCTACCCGCGCGGGACGTTCCGCGAACTGCTCAAGTCGATCTGGGTTTCGATTCCGGCGATGATGACACCGGTCATCATCGTGGGCGGCATCCTCGCCGGCTGGTTCACCGCAACCGAGTCGGCCTGCGTGGCGGTGCTCTATTCGGCGGTGCTGTCGATCGTGGTCTATCGCGAGATGGGACCGAAGGAGCTCTACAAGGCGCTGGTCGACACCGGCAAGCTCGCCTCGGTGGCGCTGTTCTGCATCGGCACGGCCTCGGCCTTCGGCTGGTTGCTCGCCTACTACAGGATCCCGCAGGAGCTGCTGGCCAACGTCACCACCTGGGGAATGGGCCCGATCGGCGTCGGCTTCTTCATCGCCTTCGTGTTCCTGGTCGTGGGCTGCTTCCTCGACGCCATCCCGGCCATCATCATCGTCGGCACGGTGCTGGAGCCGCTCGCCAAGTCGGTGAGCATGGACCCCGTCCACTTCGCGATCGTCTCGATCGTGTCGCTGGCCTTCGGCCTGGTGACGCCGCCCTACGGGCTCTGCCTCATGATCTCCTGCGCCGTCGCCGGCGTGCCGCTGCGCTTCGCCCTCAAGGACACGGTCATCATGCTGATACCGATGATCGTGGTGCTGGCGGCCTTGATCGTGTGGCCCGAGGTCGCCCTCTTCCTACCCCGCCTGATCGCGCCGGAGTTGCTGAAGTAGAAACGGCCCTTCGCGCCTTTCTCGGGATGAGGTAGGCCGCGTTGGCGTTGGACAGAAGCCTTTAAGGCATGTTGCGCGCGCGCTCCCAGGCGGCGGTGAAGTTCGGCGCAGTGTCGGGACGACAGGGCAGCGCGCGCTTGGGGTTGGGATCCTCGATGAAGGCGTCGCGCAGGCGGGCGGCGCAAGCATCCTGCACGACGACGCCATGGCCCTGGGCGCGGAAGACGACGCTCCGCGATGCCGACAGCGTCCTGGCGGCCTCGCGCGCCCAGGCGGGCGGCGTCAGCCAGTCGTAGCCGCCGCTCAACAGAAGGGTCGGCACCTCCGACTTCACCGGCTGGCGCTCCGCCGCGGGTGCGGGCGTCACGCGCCACACCGGGCAGAAGGTCGGCGACTTGCTCGCCTTGGCGTTCAGCCCGTAGATACCGTTGTTGTCGATCGCCCTGCGCCGCGCGGCACGGTCGACCATCGGCCAGGTCTCGCGGCATTCGATGCTGTTGTAGAGCCCGTCGAACTGCTGGGCGTTCTGCTCCATCAGCCCGCCGTCGTTGGTCTCGAGATCCTCGGCGTAGAGCTTGAGCAGCCGCATGTCGCCCTTGCGGACCGCCGTCACCATTTCGGGAATCGACGCCACCTCGCCCTCGCGCATCATGTTGAGCATGACCATCAGCACCTGTGTGCCGTCGAGCCGAACCGCATGCGGTCCGTCCTCCAGGGTGATGGAAAGCTCCAGGGGCGTGCGCTCGGCACCGGTGATCAGGGCCTCGACTTCGGCGCGCAGGTTGGGCTGGCGCTCGCGGCACACCGCGTCGGCGGCGCAGTCGGTGTAGAGCTGTTCGAAGGCGCGGCGCACGATCTCGGGCTCGTTCTGCTCGCCGTTGACCTGGGGCGGATAGACGCCGTCGAGCACCGCCGCGCGCACCAGGTCGGGATGGCGGCGCATCACCTCGAGCCCCCAGCGCGTGCCGTAGGACACGCCATAGATATTGATTTTGCTTTGACCGAGCGCGACTGCGAGGTCGGCCACGTCGTCGGCCAGCGCCGGCGTGGTGTACATCGCGAGGTCTATCTTGCGCCGGTCGAGTCCCGACCGGCAGCGCATCAGGATGTCCCGCTCCTGCTGCTCGGTGACGGCGCGGCGGCGGGCCTTGGCGGGATCGGACGTGCGGGTATCGAAGCAGTCGAGGTTGGGCGACGAGCCACCGGCGCCGCGCTGACTCAGGATGACGACGTCGCGGCGGCGGCGGATGGCCGCCGTCTCGTTCCACCAGTCGCCCTCGCTCAGCGCGTCGGCGCCCGGCGCCGAGGCGACCAAAGGCGCGTCACCGGGACCGCCCGACAGATAGATGAGCGGCTCGACGCCGGCCGTGCGCTTGGCCTTGAGGATGGCGACCTTCAGCTTGATCTCGCGGCCCTGCGGCTGCTCGCGATTTTCCGGCACGATCAAGACGAAGCATTCGACCCGGTCGCCCTTGGGCGGCTTGAAGGCACAGCGCTCGCGCTCCAGCCTCGGCGCGGCCGCCGCACTTCCTGCCAAAACCAGCAGGAAAGCTGCCAACCCGCCCAGGAACCCCAGTCGCATCATGGATATGTTCTGCCACATCGCAGCTTGTGACGGCATGAAGTAATTCTATGGAAACGCCGTGGCCGAACGTCTTGCCAGTGGAGATGCACCGCCGCAGGTTGCGGCCATGACCCAACGCTCCTATTGGACCGCCGTCTGGTGCGGCTTCCTCGTCCTCACCATCGGCCTCGGCGTCCGCCAGAGCTTCGGCATCTTCCTGAAACCGATCTCCGCCGAGCTGCATGTCGGCCGCGAGCTGTTCTCCTTCGGCACCGCGCTGTCGATGCTGCTGATGGGCGTCATCGCGCCCTTCTCCGGGCGGCTGGCCGACCGGTTCGGCTCCGCCCCGACCATCGCGGGCGGCGGTGCGCTTTACGTCCTGGGCATGATCGTCACCGCCACTATGCACGACGGCCTCATGCTGATCGTCGGCAACGTGCTGGTCGGCATCGGCCTCTCGGCCGCGACCTTCGGACCGGTCCTGGGCGTCATCCTGCGCGTGGCGCCGCCCGCCAAGCAGGCGCTGGCGGTGGGCATCTGCTCGGCCGGCGGCTCGTTCGGCCAGTTCTTCATCGTGCCGCTGGCCGCGGTGCTGCAGACGCAGCTCGACGGCTGGCGCCCGACCATGTGGGCGCTGACGGCACTCGCCGTGGTGATGATGGTCCTGCCGATCGGTCTCAACGACCGCAAGGAGATCGCGGCGTCGCGGAAGGCGAGCGGCGGCAGCCAGACCACCCGCGAGGCGCTCTCGGAGGCCTTCGCCCAGCGCAGCTACGTGCTGCTGGTGGTCGGCTACTTCGTCTGCGGCTTCCACGTCGCCTTCGTGGGCGGCCACCTGCCGGCCTATATCTCCGACAAGGGGATCGGCCTGTCGCTGTTCGGCATCAATCTGACGCCGGCCGAACTCGGCGGCTGGGCGATCGGCATGGTTGGTCTCTTCAACATCGCCGGCGCCATCCTGTGGAGCTCGATGGGCAACCGCTTCAAGCGCAAGAACCTGCTGTCGGTGCTCTACCTGCTGCGCTCGCTGGTCTTCCTGTGCTTCGTGCTGGCGCCGCTCTCGGCCGCCTCGGTGCTGATCTTCGCAGGCGCCCTGGGCTTCCTGTGGCTGGGCACCGTGCCGCTCACCACCTCGCTGGTCGGCTACATCTTCGGGCCGGTGCACGTCACCATGCTGAACGGCTTCGTCTTCATGGGCCACCAGATCGGCAGCTTCTTCGGCGGCTGGGGCGGCGGACGCCTGTTCGACCTGCAGGGCAACTACGACATGATGTGGTGGATCTCGATCGCGCTCGGCCTGGTGTCCGCCGCGCTGCACTACCCGATCGTCGAGGAGCGGCTCGTGCGCCCGGCGGCGATGCCGCAGCCGGCATGACATCCGAATCGACCAGCGGCTGGCGCCCCGTGCTGCTGTGGGGGCTGGCCAGCCTGGTCGCGGCCGCGACGATCGTTTCGTTCATCCTGTGGGGCCTGAACGGCCCAGCCTATCTCGTCGACCTGATCGCGGCGTACTGCCTTTGATCGGGTCGTCGCAGAGTTCGTTGAGAACATTTCGTTAGGGTCTGGCCGAGCAGGCTGGAATCATACCATCAACCTTATGCTGAGGAGGCTGCGGAGCAGCCGTCTCGAAGCATGGGCACGCGCACCCCGCCCGTTACCCATCCTTCGAGACGCGCCGCTTCTCGGCGCTCCTCAGAATTTGTGAATCTTTGTCTTTCGGATGCAGGCTCGAGATGATTCCA
>CAMFGZ010000051.1 GCA_945952105.1 uncultured Rhodospirillaceae bacterium
CCAAAACGCCGGATATGCTCACGTCAAAACGTGAAACGCTCTAGCCCGCGCCCCCGCCCATTGCGAACCAGAAAGCAAAAGCCGGCACAAAGCTGGCAAGCGCGATGGCTGTCAGCCAACCGAGCGCCTGCCAGATCCATCGGAGCATCCGGCGCCTCTACTTGATCGTGATCTCCGTCGAGCCGAGCCCTTCGAACTCGGTCTTCGCGACGCCCGGGCCCGGCAGGAACGCCGGCGGATGGACCGAGCCGGTCAGGACCACGTCGCCCGCCTTCAGGTGCCGGCCGTGCTTGTTGAGCGCATTGGCCAGCCAGGCGAGCGAGATCATCGCGCCGCCCATTACGGCACTGCCAGGGCCGGACGCCAGCTCCTTGCCGTCTAGCGTCGAGCGGCCCTTCAGGCTGGCGAAGTCGAGCTTCTGCCAGTCCTCGATCCCGGTGCCCACCACCAGCGCGGCCTGCAGCACGTTGTCGGCGATGCGCGCGGGACCGGTCATCTTGGTGACGTCGACATAGCGATTGTCGACCAGCTCCATACCGCAATGGAGCGCGCCGACATGGGCGCGGATGCTGTCGGCGGTGTAGGGCGAGCCGCCCGCCGGCGCGTCCTTCGAGATGCGGGCGACCAGCTCGGGCTCGATGCCGGGCTTCAGCGGCCATCCCTTCTCGAACACCGCACCGCTCTGGCGCAGGCCGCTGTGATAGACACCGGCGAAGACCGGGCCCGAGAGCTTCAGCGGCTCGTACTGCGTCGGCAAGGTCAGCGCGATCTTCCAGCCGGCGAACGTGTCGCCGGCGGCGGCGTAGAGATCGTCGACCGCGAACTGGACCCGGTAGGCATCGGCCTCGGAGAGGCCGGCCGTCGCCGCGATGATGTCCATCGGCTTCCGCGAGCGCCTTCCCTCGGCGATCCTTTCGGCGAGTGCGGCGATTTCCTTGGCGTCCACGGCAATTCCTCCTGACAGCTACCTGACGGTGATCTCGGCGCCACCCAGCCCGACGAACTCGGTCTTCGCGACGCCGGGGCCCGGCAGGAACTGCGGCGGGTGCACCGAGCCGGTGAGGATCATGTCGCCGGCCTTGAGTTGCTTGCCGTTGGCGATCAGCTTGTTGGCGAGCCAGGCCAGCGAGATCATCGCGCCGCCCATCACGTTGCTGCCGGGGCCGGCGCCGATCTCCTTGCCCTCGAATTCCGAGCGGCCCTTCACGTTGGCGAAGTCGGTCTTCTGCCAGTCCTTGATCTCGGTGCCGACGACGCAGGCGGCCTGCAGCACGTCGTCGACGATGCGGCCCGGGCCGCCCAGCTTGGAGACGTCGCCATAGCGGTTCTCGACGACCTCCATGCCGCAATAGAGATTGGACACGAATTCCATGATCGACTGGGCGGTGTATTCCGTGCCGGCGGGCACGTCCTTGCCCATGCGGGCCACCATCTCGCATTCGACGCCGGCCTTCAGCGGCCAGCCCTTCTCGAACACCACGCCGCTCTGCTTGATACCGCTGGTGTAGAGGCCGGCGAAGGCCGGGCCCGACAGCTTCAGCGGCTCGTACTGGGCGGGAACGGCGAAGGCGACCTTCCAGCCGGCGAGCTTCCAGCCGGCGGCCTCGAGCTTGTCGTGGACGGCAAACTGGACCTTGTAGGCATCGGCTTCCGAGAGGCCGGCCGTGGCGTCGGCGAGCCAGTCCATCGTCGTCTTCGAGCGCCGACCTTCGACGATACGGTCGGCGAGTGCGGCGATTTCCTTGGCGTCCACGGCAATTCCCTCCTGATTTGAGGGAGGGATAATTGCCGTGTCGCCGTGTCAGTGCAAGCGATGCAGCCTCTGCTTAGGCGGCCTTCGCCGGCTGATACTTGCCGTAGAAGCTCTCGCCCTTCGCGGCCATGTCGCGCAGCAGCTTCGGGACCTCGAACTGGGCACCGTATTTCTTGGCGAAGTCGTCGCATTCGGCGACGAACTTCCCGATGCCGACCTGGTCGATCAGGCTGATCGCCCCGCCGGTCTGCGGCGCGAACCCGAGGCCCATGATCGAGCCGACGTCGCCGTCCTGCGGGTTGGTCAGCACGTTGCCTTCCAGGCAGCGCGCGGTATCGACCGCCTGCACGTAAAGGAGACGCTTCTTGATCTCGTCCTCCTTGGCGCGCTTGTCCTCGCCCTCGCCGTAGAGCAGCGCCGGATCGGCCGGGAAGTACTTCTGCAGCTCCGGCCACAGGCGCTTCTTGCCGTCGGCCGGATACTCGTAGAAGCCCTTGCCGTTCTTGCGGCCGAAGCGCTCCAGCTTCTTGACCATCAGCTCGAGAATGTCCTCCGTGCCGCCGCCCTCGAACTTCTGGCCGGCCGCCTCGGCGTCGCGCCGCGTCTGATCCATGATCTTCCACGACAGGTCGATGGCGACCTCGTCATTGAGAGCGAGCGGGCCGACCGGCATGCCGGCGAAGCGCGCGCAGTTCTCGATCATGGCGGCCGGCACGCCCTCCTTCAGCATGCGGTGTCCCTCGCTGATGAAGGCGCCGCAGACGCGGGACGTGAAGAAGCCGCGGCTGTCGTTCACGACGATCGGCGTCTTGCGGATCTTCTGGACGAAGTCGAGTGCCCGCGCGAGCGTCTCCTGCGAGGTCTTCTTGCCGACGATGATCTCGACCAGCGGCATCTTCTCGACCGGCGAGAAGAAGTGCAGGCCGATGAACTGCTCGGGCCGCGACGAGGCCTCGGCGAGGCCGGTGATCGGCAGCGTCGAGGTGTTGGATGCGAACACCGCCGTCTTCGGCAGCGCGGCCTCGGCCTTCTTCGTCGCTTCGGCCTTGACTTCGCGATTCTCGAACACCGCCTCGACCACGAGGTCGCAGTCCTTGAGCGCGCCGAAGTCCGCCGTCGCCGTGACCTTGGCCAGCATCGCATCGGCCTTGGCCTGGTCGAGGCGCTTCCGCTTCACCAGCTTGCCCAGTTCATCCGAGATATGCGCCTTGCCCTTGTCGGCGGCCGCCTGGTCGCGGTCGATCAGCACGATGTCGAGCCCGGCCTGCACCGAGACGGTGGCGATGCCCGCGCCCATCAGGCCGGCACCCAGCACGCCGATCTTCTTGTATTCCTGCTTCGGCACGCCCTTCGGCCGGCGCACGAGCTTGTTGGCTTCCTGCAGGCCGAAGAACAGCGTGCGGATCATGCTCTTGGCGACGGGGTCGCGCAGGAGCGAAACGAAGTAGCGCGTCTCGACCTTGAGCGCGGCGTCGAACGGAAGCTGCAGGCCCTCGTAGACGCAGCTCATGATCGCCTTCGGCGCGGGATACACGCCGTTGGTCTTGCCGCGGATCATGGCGCTGCCGCCGATGAAGGTCATGACACCCGGCGGGCTCCAGACCTGGCCGCCCGGGAAGCCCGGCACCTTGAAGCCCTTGCGGTCCCACGGCTGCACGGCGCGACCGTCGATCGGCTTGGCGCCCTTGCCGGCATATTCCGGCACGACCTGCTCGGTGGCCGGCGCGGTCAGCCAGGCCTTCGCCTTCGCCAGCAGTTCGCCCGCCGGCACGACCTCGTGGATCAGGCCGAGGCCCTTGGCGGCATCGACCGTGAGGTCTTTTCCTTCGAGCAGGATCGGCGCGGCGTTCTGCACGCCGATCAGGCGCGGGATGCGCTGCGTGCCGCCACCGCCCGGGAGCAGGCCGATCTTTACCTCGGGCTGGCCGACCTTGGTCTTCGGGTTGGCCGCCGCGATGCGGTAGTGCGTGGCGAGGCAAATCTCGAAGCCGCCGCCCAGCGCCGTGCCGTTGATGGCCGCGACGATCGGCTTGCCGCCGGTCTCCTGCTGACGAAACATCTTCTGGAGTTGGCTGAACTGCTCCATCAGCTTCGAGGCATCCGACGTGTCGAGCCCCAGGATCATCTCGAGGTCGGCGCCGGCGATGAAGCTGTCCTTGCCGGACGTGATGATGATGCCCTTGACCTTCTCGTCCTTCAGCGCTGTCTCGAGCGCGCCGGCATAGGCCGTCATCGAGGCCTCGTTCAGCACGTTCATCGCGCGATTGGGCATGTCCCACGTGATGGTGGCGATGCCGTCCGAATCGACGTTGTAGTTGATCATGATCGATATCCTCCGGGCCGTGCTTACACGCGCTCGATGATGGTGGCGGTGCCCATGCCGCCGCCGACGCAGAGCGTGGCGAGGCCGGTCGAGAGGTTGCGGCGTTCGAGCTCGTCGAGCAGCGTGCCGAGGATCATCGCGCCGGTGGCGCCCAGCGGATGGCCCATGGCGATCGCGCCGCCGTTTACGTTGATCTTGTCGTGCGGCATCTTGAGGACCTGCATGTAGCGCAGAACGACTGCGGCAAAGGCCTCGTTCAACTCGAACAGGTCGATATCGCCCACCGACATGCCGGCGCGCTTCAGCGCCTTCTCCGAAGCCGGCGCCGGGCCGGTCAGCATGATCGCCGGTTCCGAGCCGATAGAGGCGAAGGAGCGGATACGCGCGCGCGGCTTGAGGCCGGCCTTCTCGCCGAACTCCTTGGTGCCCAGCAGGATCGCGGCGGCGCCGTCGACGATGCCCGACGAGTTGCCGGCGTGATGGACGTGCGTCAGCTTTTCGACCTCGGGATAGCGCTGCTGCGCCACCGCGTTGAAGCCCGGCATCACCTCGCCCTGCATCTTGAAGCTGGGTTCCAGCGCCGCCAGGGTCTGCATGGTCGTGCTCGGGCGCATCAGCTCGTCATGGGCGAGCAACTCGATGCCGTTCTGGTCCTTCACCGGCACGATCGACTTCTTGAAGTAGCCGGCGTCCCAGGCGGCCTTGGCGCGCCGCTGCGATTCGACCGCGTAGGAGTCGACGTCGTCACGGCTCATGCCGTACTTGGTCGCGATCAGGTCAGCCGAGACACCCTGCGGCACGAAGTACATCGGGATCGCCACGGCCGGGTCGACCGCCCAGGCGCCGCCGTCCGAGCCCATCGGCACGCGGCTCATGCTCTCGACGCCGCCGCCGATCGCGGCCTGGCTCTGGCCCGACATGACCTGCGCCGCCGCCATGTTGGTCGCTTCGAGGCCCGAGGCGCAGAAGCGGTTGATCTGCACGCCCGAGACGCTCTCGGCGTAGCCCGCCATCACCGAGGCGGTGCGCGCGATGTCGGCGCCCTGCTCGCCGATCGGCATGACGCAGCCCAGGACGATGTCGTCGACCAGATGCGTGTCGAGCTTATTGCGGGCAGCGACTGCCTGCAGCGCGGTGACGGCCAGCCGCACCGGCGTCACTTCATGCAGCGAGCCATCCTTGCGGCCCTTGCCGCGCGGGGTGCGGACGGCGTCGTAGATGTATGCGTCGGTCATGGTCTTCTCCTTCAGCTCAATCTCGAAAGCGGAACATTGTCATCCCGAGCGTAGCGAGGGACCTTTACTGATCCCCAAAGGTCCCTCGCTACGCTCGGGATGACAGTCTTGTTGTCGTCGCCGGCGGTGCGTCAGAGCGTCCGTCCAATGAGTTCCTTCATGATCTCGTTGGTGCCGCCGTAGATCTTCTGTACGCGGGCGTCGGCGTAGAGGCGCGCGATGGGGAATTCCCACATGTAGCCGTAGCCGCCGTGGAACTGCAGGCATTCGTCGATCAGCTCGCACTGCAGCTCGGTCGTCCAGTACTTGGCCATCGCCGCCGTCGCGACGTCGAGTTCGCCCTTCAGGTGCCTGGCCACGCAGTCGTCGACGAACACGCGCGCGATATGGGCCTTGGTCTTGAGTTCCGCGAGCTTGAAGCGGGTGTTCTGGAAATCGATGATCTGCTTCCCGAAGGCCTTGCGCTCCTTCACATAGGCCAGCGTGTGCTCCAGCGCCGCCTCGATCGCGGCCACCGCCTGGATGGCGATGACAAGGCGTTCCTGCGGAAGCTGCTGCATCAGCTGCACGAACCCCATGCCCGGCCCGCCCAGCAGATGATCGGCCGGCACGCGCACGTCCTGGAAGAACAGTTCCGACGTGTCCTGCGCCTTCATCCCGATCTTCTCGAGATTGCGACCGCGCTTGAAGCCTTCGGTCTTCGTCTCGACGGCGATCAGCGACGTGCCCTTGGCACCGAGCGCGGGATCGGTCTTGGCCACGACGATGACGAGGTCGGCGAGCTGCCCGTTGGAGATGAAGGTCTTGGAACCGTTGATGACCCAGTGGTTGCCGTCCATCACGGCCGTCGTCTTGATCGACTGCAGGTCGGAGCCCGTGCCCGGCTCGGTCATGGCGATGGCGGTGACCAGTTCGCCCGAGCAGGCCTTCGGTATCCACTTCTTCTTCTGCTCCTCGGTGCCGTAATGGAGCAGGTAGGGAACCACGATGTCGTTATGCAGGGAGAAGGCCGGGCCCGACGCCAGCGCGCGGCCCTGCTCCTCGATCATGATGGCACTGTAGAGAAAATCCGCGCCGGCGCCGCCATAGGCCTCTGGCATCGTCATGCCCAGCAGCCCTTGCTCGCCCGCCTTACGCCACAGGTCGCGCGGCACGATCCCCTCCTCCTCCCACTTCATGTGGAACGGAGTCACTTCCTTCTCGAAAAAGCGCCGGCAGGTGTCGCGGAACATCTGGTGTTCGGGCGTGTAGTGCGCGGCCAAAGCGGTCACGAGCGTCGTCCTCCAACGATCAGTAAGGTCAGTCTTCTTGGGAGGACTGTGGGCCGCCGACGGTTCGTCCGCCAGCACAGCGTAGGTAGTTTACCTTTACGTAAACGTAAACGTCAACGCCCGCTACCAGGAAGTCGCCATGGGCGCTGCCCGGCGTTACTTGACCATCGGACAGGGTGCCGTGGACGAGCGCGAATCACAGACGCCGACGCTTTCGATGTATTTCTTCATCGTCTCCAGTTGATCGGGTGAAGGCACCGAGCGCACGGCGCGCTGCACGACGTAGAAACTGTCGTTGCCCTTGATCGCCTTGATGACCGTCGTCTCCGGTTTGCCGGTAGACGCGAGCAAGGGGCAGCGGAGCAGGACCGAGGCGGCCTCGTACCCGTTCACATTCCCGGTCGAGACCGTCGTCGCGGTGCTGCCCTTGCAACCGCCCACCCACTGCTTCTGCATCGCCGCGAGGAACGCTGCGGGCTGCAGGTCCTTGCGGCTCAGGAACACCTGCACCGTGACCATCTCGGTCCAGTTCTGCACCGTTTCAGAAGCCGGCACGAACTCCTGCATGTTCATGCCGTTCTTCGAGTCCTTGAAGCCGACCTTGAAGCCCTGCGGCATCCCGACCAGCAGGTTCTCGTTCTTGAGCTGCTGCGCCTGCAACGTGCCGCCTGCGAGGCACGCCACGAGCGCCACGCCGACAGCCGCACACACGTTCCACATCCTCATTAGGCTCCCCTGCAAATACTGCAGGAGAGTGAACGACGACCTGGCTTCCTCTGTTCCCCGATGGGATCGCTATTCCACTGTGGTTGCGCTCAGCCCCAGCATCGCACGGCGGCGCAGCCACTGGCTCGGACGATAGCGGTCGTCGCCGGTGATCGCCTGGATCTGGACCAGGATCTCGTGGCACTCCTTGACGCCCAGCCAGTCGGCCAGCGCCAGCGGGCCGCGCGGATAGTTGAGGCCGAGCGTCATCGCCGTGTCGACGTCGGCGGCCGAGGCGATACCGATCATCGCCATCTCGCAGCCGAGATTGGCGATCATCGAGCACATGCGCTGGGCGATGAAGCCGGGCGAATCCTTGATCACCGTCACCCTGGTGCCCGACTTGGCGAGCAGCGCCACGGTGGCATCGCGGATGGCCGGATCGAAGCCCGGCGCCATCATGATCGTGATGCGCTTGGAGACGTCGCCGGTGAGGTCGACCGCGACGGTGCGCTTCGGATCGAGGCCGAGTTCGATCGCCGTCGTGGTGCAGTCCTTGCCAATCGGCGCGACGAGGATCGGGCTCTTGCCGTCGTCGGCGGCCAGCATCCTGGCGCCGTCGCCGCTCACCAGGCTCAGCAGCTTCTTGTTGTGCGTGTCCATGATGACGACGCTCGACGCGGGTACATGCGAGGTCGGATGGTCTGCGCCGGCGTCGATCTTCGCCCACTTCTCGTCGTAGCCGTACCAGCCGCCGCCGGTCTTGCGCCCGAGCTTGCCCGCGGCATAGAGGCTCTCGTGATAGGGGCTCGGCGTCATACGCCGGTCGTGGAAGAAGCCCTCGTAGATGATCTTGCGCGCGGGGAAGTTCACGTCGATGCCGGTGAGGTCCATCAGCTCGAACGGGCCCATGCGGAAGCCGCAGGTGTCGCGCATGACGGCGTCGACCTGCGAGGGCGTCGCCCGGCCTTCCTGCATGATGCGCAGGCCTTCGGTGCCGATCGCCGTGCCGCCGAGGTTGACGAGGAAGCCCGGCGTGTCGCCGACCACGACCGGCACCCGCGTCTGGCGCTTGCCCAGCGCCACCATGGCGTCGACCACCCACTGCGCGGTGTCGGCGGCACGGATGACCTCGACCAGCTTCATCAACGGTACGGGGTTGAAGTAGTGCATGCCGCAGACGCGGTTGCGATGCTTCAGCGAGCGCGCGATCGAGGCGATGCGAATCGACGAGGTGTTCGATGCCAGGATCGTCTCCGGCGACACCACGGCTTCCAGTTCACCGAACAGCTTCTGCTTCACTTCAAGGTTCTCGAACACCGCCTCGACGATGACGTGGCAGTCCTTGAGGTTCTCGATGTTCTCGGCGACGCCGAGATTGGCGTCGGCTTTGGCGAGATCGGCGTCGGTGAGACGGCCCTTGGCGACCAGCCCCTTGAGCGTCTCCAGGATCGCGGCCTTGGCCTTCGCAGCGCCGCCGGGCGCCGCGTCGAACATGATGGCCTTCATGCCACCCTGCGCGGTGACCTGGGCAATGCCGCGGCCCATGGCGCCGGTTCCCACGACGCCGACAGTGAGATCGGCGCGGTTGATGTCGAGACTCATACTTCCTGTCCTTCTTGCCTTTGGAGCGCGCCACTCCAGTGGCGCATCTTCCCTTCACTCATGAGCGCCACTGGAGTGGCGCGCTCCTATGATTTGTTCGCAAACCCAGCCACCTTCAGGCCGTCCTTGATTTCATCCAGCACCGCCGGATCCTCGATCGTGGCCGGCAACGTCCACGGTTGGCTGTCGGCCATCTTCTGCATCGTGCCGCGCAGGATCTTGCCGGAGCGCGTCTTGGGCAGCCGCTGCACGACCAGCGCGCTCTTGAAGAAGGCGACGGGCCCGATGCGATCGCGCACCATCTGCACGACCTCGTTGGTGATCTCCTGCGGCGGCCGGTTGACACCGGCCTTCAGCACCAGGAAGCCGAGCGGCACCTGGCCCTTCAGTTCGTCGGCGATGCCGATCACCGCGCATTCGGCAACATCGTTGTGCGCGCCCAGCACTTCCTCGATCTGTCCCGTCGAGAGGCGATGGCCGGCGACGTTGATCACGTCGTCGACCCTCGTCATCACCGAGACATAGCCATCCGCGTCGATGAAGCCGGCATCACCGGTTTTGTAGTAGCCGGGGAACTCGCTCATGTAGCCCTGCCTGTAACGCTCGTCCGCGTTCCACAGCGTCGGGAAGGTCCCCGGCGGCAGCGGCAGCCTGCCGGCCAGCGCGCCCACTTCACCCGGCTTCATCGGATGGCCGTTCTCGTCCAGCACGTCGAGATGCCAACCCGGCGACGGCACGGAGGTCGAACCGAGCTTCACTGGCATGGGATCGAGGCCCTGGAAGTTGCCGCAGATCGCCCAGCCGGTTTCGGTCTGCCACCAGTGATCGACCACCGGCACGCCCAAGAGCTTTTGCGCCCATTCCACGGTCGGCGGATCGCCGCGCTCGCCGGCCAGGAACAGCGTGCGGAACTTCGAGAGGTCGTACTGCTTCAGAAGCTTGCCGTCGGGATCCTCGCGCTTGATCGCGCGGAATGCGGTCGGCGCGGTGAACAACGCCATCGCCTTGTGCTCGGAGATCACGCGCCAGAAGGCGCCGGCATCGGGCGTGCCGACCGGCTTGCCCTCGTAGAGGATCGAGGTCGCGCCATGGATCAGCGGTCCATAGACGATGTAGCTGTGACCGACGACCCAGCCCACGTCCGAGGCACACCAGTACACTTCGCCCGGTTCGACGCCGTAGAGGTTCTTCATCGACCAAGCGAGCGCCACGCAGTAGCCGCCGGTGTCGCGCACCACGCCCTTGGGCTGGCCCGTCGTGCCAGACGTGTAGAGAATGTAGAGCGGATCGGTCGCCTTCACAGGGACGCAGGCTGCCGGCTGCGCCTTCGCAAGCGCCTCGTTCCAGTCGAGGTCGCGGCCGGCCATCATCGTCGCGGCGCATTGCGGTCGCTGCAGCAGGATGACCCGCGGGACCTTGTGCACCGCCTGCTCGATCGCCTGGTCGACCAGCGGCTTGTACTGCACGATGCGCGTCGGCTCGATGCCGCACGACGCGGTGAGGATCAGCTTCGGCGCGCAATCGTCGATGCGGCTCGACAATTCCTTGGCGGCGAAGCCGCCGAACACCACCGAATGGATGGCCCCCAGCCGCGCGCAGGCGAGCATCGCCATCACCGCTTCCGGGATCATCGGCATGTAGAGGATGACGCGGTCGCCCTTGCCGACGCCTTGCGCGGCGATCATGCCGGCGATCAGCGCGACGTGGTCGCGCAGTTCGCGGTAGGTGAATTTCTGCTTCGTATCGGTAAGGGGCGAATCGTAGATCAGCGCCACCTGCCCGGCGCGACCGCCCTCGACATGGCGATCGAGCGCATTGTGGCAGGCGTTCAGTTCGCCGCCCTCGAACCAGCGGTAGAAGGGTGGATGGGCGGCGTCGAGCACCGTGTCCCAGCGCTTCGTCCAGTCGATCGCGGCAGCCTGCTCGGCCCAGAAACCTTCCGGGTCGCTCAGCGAGCGCGCATGCACGGCGCGATACCTGTCCCCGATTGTCATGAGGTTTCTTCTCCCTTTTGACAGTCAGGATTAACGCCCGGCATGGTCGGCGGCAATCCGGATGTGGGAGCATCTTGTCTCACGGAGTGTTTCGATGCGCAGACGTTTTTTTGCGACCGTGCTGGCCGCGTGTGGCGCGGCGGCTTTTCTGCCGGCCGACGGCCAGGCTCAGGGCTGGCTCGAATACAAGCCGGAGGGCGGCCGATTCCGGGTCGACCTCCCCGCCCTTCCGAAGATCGCCATCGTCCAGTTGCCGATCGGGAACGGCAACACCGTACCGATGACCGAGGCGACCGCCGTCGTTTCGCGAGTCGCCTACATCGCCTCCTACGTCGACTATCCCGCAACCGTCACGAAGGGCGCTGCCGCGGACGTGATTCTGAACACTGTGCGAAACGGGGCGGCGTCGGGCGGCTCCTACCGCGACGAGAAGAAGCTGCAGATCGGGCGCGTCGAGGGCCGCGAGTTCACCGTCGTGCAGCCCAGCGGCAATGTCGCCGTCACCCGAATCTACTGGTCGCGCGGCCGCCTGTTCCAGCTGGTCGTCGACGGCCAGGCCGGAATCGAGAGCCAGCCGGCGACGCGCCATTTCCTCGACTCCTTCGCCCTCACCTAGGAACGGCTGTCGCGGTCCGCCCCATGGCGCTATCCTCCCGGCAACAAGATGTTCCTGGGAGGGAACGATGATCGGTCGCCGTGAGGTGACGCTGGGCGGGCTTGCCGCAGTGGCGTCGACGCGTGTGCAGGCTCAAACCGCGAATTGGCCCGCCAAGCCGATCCGCCTGATCGTGCCTTACGGACCCGGCGGCTCGGCCGACCAGGTCGCCCGGCTCTACGCCGAGAAGATGAGCGCATCGCTCGGGCAGCAGATCATCGTCGAGGACAAGCCCGGTGCCTCCGGTGGTGTCGGCGCCCAGATGGTCGCGACGGCACCGCCCGATGGCTATACGCTGCTCCTGTCGCCCACCGCGATCATGGCGATCACCCCCGCGGCGCGGAAGGTGCCGTACAATCCGGACGACCTCGTCGCGGTCTCGCGCCTCTCGACGCCGATCCTTGTGGTCACGATCACGAACGCGCTGGGCGCGAGGAACTGGGCCGAGTTCGTGGCGCTCGCCAAGGCCAATCCTGGCAAATACTGGTTCGGCTCCTCCGGCCTCGGCACCATCACCCATCTCACCGGCGAGGTGCTGACGCGCGCGGCCGGAATCCAGATGCAGCACTCGCCCTACAAGACCATCGTCGATGCCACGGGCGACGTGTTCGACGGCCGCATCCAGATGGTCTTCGATCCGTCGTTCGTCCCCTATGCCAAGGCGGGCAAGGTGCGTGCCGCGCTGGTCGACCAGCCTGCCCGGCTTCCCGATCTCCCGGACGTACCGACGGCGAAGGAGGTCGGCCTCGATCTGAAGGGCTTCCGGGCCCGCAGTTGGTTTGGTCTCTTCGCGCCGAGAAGCACGCCTGAGCCCGTCCTGAAACGACTGTCCGATGCGGCGGCCCAGGCGGCCGCATTGCCGGACATGAAGGAGAAATTGTTGCTGGTGGCGCAGAACGTGGAACACCAGTCCAACGTCGACTTCGAGCGGCAGGTCCGCGACGACCAGATCTATTTCGGCCGCTTGCTGAAAGACCTTGATATCAAGCTGGAATAGGCCAGCCGCCCTGTGAGAGAGTGCCGCCGCACGGCGAGTCGAACGGAAAGAAATCATGGCCAAGCGCAAGACGGGAAAAGGCAACGGCAGGTCGAAGGCTCCGGCCAAGCGCAAGGTCGCCGCGAAGGCGAAGAAGCCGGTGAAGAAGGCGGCGAAGGCGGCCTCCCGGAAAGCAGCCTCGCCGAAGAAGACCCTTGCGACGAAGAAGGCCCCGGCGCCCAAGAAACTCACGGCGCAGAAGCCGGTCGTCCGTCCCGGCCTGCGCCGCTCGGTCAAGAGCCGCACGTCGGTGACGCGCCTCGCCGCCCCGCGCCCTGTCTCGCACAAGACCGCCCTCGCCGCGCACAACATTTACGAACGCGACCTCGACAAGACTTCCGCGAACTTCGCGGCGCTCACGCCGCTGCAGTTCATCGAACGCACGGCCAGCGTCTATCCCGACCATGTTGCGCTGATCCACGGCCAGCGCCGCCAGACCTGGGCCGAAACCTACGCACGCTGCCGGCGCCTCGCCTCGGCGCTGGTCAAGGTCGGCATCGGCACCGGCGACACGGTGGCGATCATGGCGCCCAACATTCCCGAGATGTACGAGGCCCATTTCGGCGTACCTATGACCGGCGGCGTGCTGAACTCTCTCAACACCCGCCTCGACGCGGCGATGGTCGCCTTCATCCTCGACCATAGCGAGACCAAGGTGCTGCTGGTCGATCGCGAATACCATCGGGTCGTCACCGAAGCGCTGGCAATCGCCAAGGTGCAGCCCCTCGTCGTCGACATCGACGCCCCCGCCTGCGATGACCGCGCGCAGATCGGCGACACGACCTGGGAAGAATTCATCGCCGACGGCGATCCAGAATTCGCCTGGGCCTATCCGTCGGACGAGTGGAACGCGATCACGCTCAACTATACGTCGGGCACGACTGGCAACCCCAAGGGCGTCGTCTTCAGCCATCGCGGCGCCACGCTCTCCGCCTACGGCAACGCCACGCAATGGCCGATCGGCCTGCATCCGGTCTATCTCTGGACCTTACCGATGTTCCACTGCAACGGCTGGTGCTTTCCCTGGACGCTGGCCCTGGTCGCCGGCACCAGCGTCTGCCTGCGTCGCGCCTCGGCCAAGACGATCTTCGACGCCCTGGCGGACAGTGGCGTCACCCATATGTGCGGCGCCCCGATCATCATGCAGTTCATCATCGGCGCCACGCCGGCCGAACGGCGGCCGCTGAAGCGCAGGGTCGAGTTCATGACCGCCGCGGCGCCGCCTCCGGCGGCCGTCCTCGAGGCCCTGGAGAAGGAGAATTTCCGGGTCACCCATGTCTACGGCCTCACCGAGGTCTACGGCCCGGCGACGATTTGCGCGTGGCATGAAGGGTGGGACTCGCTGCCGTCGCAGGAGCGGGCCCGGCTCAAGGCGCGCCAGGGCGTGCGCTACACGGCCGAGGACGGCGTCACGGTCATGGACCCGAAGACCATGAAGGAAGTGCCGCGCGACGGCACCACGATGGGCGAGGTGATGTTCCGCGGCAATCTGGTGATGAAGGGCTACCTGAAGAATCCCGCAGCCACGAAGGACGCCTTCGATCACGGCTGGTTCCATTCCGGCGACCTCGGCGTCCTGCACGAGGACGGCTACATCGAACTGCGCGACCGTTCCAAGGACATCGTCATCTCGGGCGGCGAGAACATCTCGACCATCGAGGTGGAGGGTGTGATCATCGCACATCCCGCCGTCGCCAATGCCGCCGTGGTCGCCAAGCCCGATGAGAAATGGGGCGAGACGCCCTGCGCCTTCGTCATGCTGAAGCCGGGCGCCAGCGCCACGGCGGAAGACATCATCGCGCACTGCCGCGCCAATCTCGCCGGCTACAAGTGCCCGCGCTACGTCGTGTTCCGCGAACTGCCGATGACTTCGACCGGCAAAGTGCAGAAATACGTCCTGCGCGAATGGGCGAAGGCGGCCTGACGCCGCCCCCGCGCCGACAGCCGCAAACCATCGCGCCGCCATAATCGGCGGGCTAATTTCCTTCTCCCATGGCCGGCGAAGCAACGCTCATCGTGACGACCCGCAGCGGCGTGCGCCCGCTGGGCGTGCGCGGCGAGCCGTTGCACAATGCCGCGCCGCAACTGCGCCGCGTCGTGCGCCGCCGCCTGGGTGACGCCGCCGCCGACCTGCTCGCCGATCCGCAGCTTCATGAAAGCGACCAGGGCATCGACTGGTATGCCGGCTGGTCGGGCCCCGTCCGTCCCGTCACCGAGCTAGCGCCCGCCGAACGCGACGCGGTTCTGGCCCGGGTCGAGGGGACGCTCGCCGAGATCCGGCGACTGGGCGACATGCTGGCAGGTCACGGGCCGAAGGAAGAGACCGGCGTCGTCGGCCTGTCCCTGAAACTCGCCGCTCGCGCCCCCTCTCCCGCCTTCGTCTTCCTGGTCGGCGAGCGTCCCGTGATCGTCGCCTGGGGCTACGAGAAGGAAGCCGCGAACGCGCTTCTTCCGCTCAACCTCCCGCGCGTTCCCGATGCCCGCCCGCCGGAGTTGCGCGCGTCCGAGCGGCGCCCGGT
Source organism: uncultured Rhodospirillaceae bacterium (assembly GCA_945952105.1). Lineage (GTDB taxonomy): Bacteria > Pseudomonadota > Alphaproteobacteria > Reyranellales > Reyranellaceae > Reyranella. The sequence goes on from CAMFGZ010000051.1 coordinate 15,097, forward strand.
CCTGGAAGCGGCGCAGGTGGCGCCACCCGCATTGCCAGCCGTCATTGCGCTGGTCGGCGTGCCGTGGTGGCGAACGCTCGCCATCGCCCTGCCGCTCCTGCTGCTTCTGATCGGAGGCGCGTGGCTGCTGCGCGGCCTGCTGCCCGTGGAACCGGATGTCGCCATCGCCACGCGCGAGGGACCGCCGGCTCCGCCGCCGCTGGAAGCCCTGCCGGATCCCGTGCCCGCGCTGAAGGCCGTCTACTCGGCGGAGCAATCACGCGAACGCGTCCTGAAAGTCGAACTGGCGCTCGCCGAAGCCGAATTGAAGAAGCGGATTGCGGACTGCAAGCCCCCGGAACCGCCCAAGCCGCCACAAGTTGCCGTCGCTCCGCCGCCGCCGCCAATCATTCCGCCGGCTCCCAAGCCGGCACCGCAAAAGGTCGCGCCGCCGCAAGCTGCCCCCCAGCCGCGCAATCCCGGCGACAATCGCCTTCGTCTGCCGAATGCGCCCACGAACGATTATTCCTTCATGCAGGGCTGCTGGCGAACCGATCCGTTCCGGCACGAGGCCATGCAGTTGCAGCCGGGAATCTCGTCCTATTGCTTTGACGCAAGCGGCGCCGGTCAACTCGAATGGCGGCGCGGCCGAACGGCCTGCCGGACCCGCGCCCAGGCCCGGTTCGAGGGTGCGGTCCTGCGACTGCGCGATGGCGACTCGACCTGCAACGACGGCTCGCGCTGGTTCTCCGACCAGCTCGTCTGCCATCGCGGGTCCGACAATGTCGCCGTGTGCAGCGGCCAGTCGCGCAATGCCTACGGCGCGCCGGTCACCTGGTCGGTCAACCTGCACAAGCTGAACTGACCCAGCTAATGAGCGGTTGAGGTAAACTCGGTTCCTGTGGCGCCATGCCTGCCCTAGATTGCGCGCCGTTTCCGCATCATCGGTATCTTCAGTGTCCCTCTCCGCGCGCGTGACGTGGCGCAGCTTCCAGGCCGGCGCCCTGCGCATGATCCTGCCGGGCCTCGCTTCCCTGCCCTTCGGAATAGGTTTCGGAGTCGCCGCCGCGCAAAAGGGCCTGAGCGCCTTCGAGACGACGCTGATGAGCTTCACCGTGATGGCCGGCACCAGCCAGATGGTGGCGCTCGACATCTGGGCCCAGCCACTGCCGTTGATGGCGCTCGCCGTGTCGGTGTTCGTGGCCAACCTGCGCTATTTCGTGATGGGCGCGGCCCTTCAACCGCATCTGCCGCACCTGCCCTGGTGGCTGCAGCCGCCTGTCTGGTACGTGACGGTCGACCAGAACTGGGCCGTCAACATCGCCGAATACCGGCGCGGCCACGGCGATCTCGGCAAGTTCCTGGGCGGCGGCTTCGTCATGGCCTGCATCTGGTCGGGTTCGACCCTCGCCGGACATCTCGCGGCGGGGGGCATCCTCTCCGATCCGACGATGGCGAAGCGTCTCGGCCTCGATTTCGTCGGCGTGGCGGTGTTCGTCGTGGTCGCGACCATACTGTTCCGTGGCAAGCGCGACATCGCGCCGTGGATGGTGGCCATCGTCGCAGCCTTCGCCGCCAAATGGCTGATCGGCGGCAATTGGTACATCGTGGTCGGCGGTCTCGCCGGCGGCATTTTCGGAGCGCTCCGGGATTTCAGGAAAGACGATGTCCGCCAATCCTGAGAATCTTGTCGCGATTTTCGTGATGGCCCTCGCGGCGATGGTCGCGAAGGGAGGCGGCTTCATGGCCATGCGCTGGCTCGGCCGCCATCGCTTCGTGACCGCGTTGCTCGACCACGCACCCGGCGCCGTCCTGGTGTCAGCCGCCATCGTGCCGCTGGCGCAGACGGGCGGCGCCTTCATCGTCGGCGCGGTGGTCGCCGCCGTACTCACCCGAAAGGTCGGAGGATTTACCCCCGGCCTTTTCGGTGGCGTCGGCGCCGTGGCGCTGGCCCGCTGGGCAGGCCTCGCCTGAGGTCAGTGGTATTGGCTGGAAACGTCAGTGCGACGTGTCGGGCTCACTGAGACGGACGATCTCGTCCTTGATCATGAGCTTGCGCTTCTTGAGGCTGCAGAGTGCATCGTCGTCGGGATGCGGCCGGGTGATCTCTTGATGGATCGCTTGCTCAAGATTGGCGTGCTTGCTCTTGAGCGCTTCGATGTGGTCCACGGTGCTCATAGTCGGATACCTCCGAGTTTGTTTGCGGGGACAGCAGAAGTCTGACTCTGACATTGGGCCGAGTCACGTCGAATCAACCCGGGAAGCGACCGGTGGTGAAAGATTGTGAATAACCGCCGCATTCTGTCGGCAGGCGGGAACCGATTTGGGATCAGGCCGCGAGTCCCACGGCCTCCGCAACCTCGGGTGCGGCAAGTGCGGGGAACGTCGCACGCATCAGCGCCGCGACCGCCTTGCGATCCTCGTCGTCCGGTACAACCCCCAGACACACGGCATAGACACCGAGATTGCCGACGGCTGCCCGCAGGCGTTTCTCCGGTGAACGATCGCGATCGGCTGCAGGCGTGTGCAGGCTCGCGAGCTTGAGCTGCTCGGCATGCTCGGCGGCCAGTTCCGCGTCGGCCACGCGGCGGCGAACAGCGTCGACCGTCTCGGGCAGCGCCCCCGGCCAGCTCCCGTCCTTGAGCCGGCGCCGCATCTCGCGCAGCGGCTTCACGACCTCGGACTGCCAGGCATCGCTGGCGCCCAGGATCGAACGCAGCCGGTCCGCCGTCAGGGTCGGACGTCCCGAGGCGCCCAGCCAGCAGCAGAACAGCAGGACGTTGACGTCGCAGCCGCGACGCTCCTGCAGGTCGAGGCAGGCCTCGGCCACGCCATCGCCGGCATAAAGCTCGAGCGAGAAGTTCCAGAACGGGTGGGGCAGAAAATCCGACACGGCTGATAGGCCTTTGGGCGCTTCCCTTTGGGCGGGCTACGGGGTACACGGCCGGGAGCGACGTGGCTAGCCTGCCTGGACGAGTGCGCCCCGCATGAATGACCTGACGTCGTCGGACCCGCCGGACGCCGAGACCATCAAGGCCAAACTCGAGGGCCTGAAGAGCGAGCATCGCGATCTCGACGAGGTGATTGATCGCCTGATCGAGAAGCCGCCGTTCGACCAGCTCCAGCTTCAGCGCCTGAAGAAGCGCAAGCTCGGGCTCAAGGACCAGATCCTGCGGCTGGAAAGCCAGCTCATTCCCGATATCATCGCCTGAGAAGAGCATGGCCAAGAAAACCACCAAACGCCGCCCGGCCGCGAAGCCGGTGGTCGGCCTCATCATGGGCAGCCAGTCCGACTGGTCGACCATGCGTCACGCCGCCGAGACTCTGGAGACGCTGGGCGTCCCGTTCGAGGCACGCATCATTTCCGCGCACCGGACACCGAAGCGCATGATGGACTATGCCTCGAGCGCCAAGGGACGTGGCCTGCAGGTCATCATCGCGGGTGCCGGCGGCGCGGCTCACCTCCCCGGCATGACTGCCGCCATGACCCCGCTTCCCGTCCTCGGCGTCCCGGTCGAAAGCGCCGCCCTCAAGGGGCAGGACAGCCTTCTTTCCATCGTCCAGATGCCGGCGGGAATTCCTGTGGGGACGCTGGCGATCGGCCGCGCCGGATCGATAAATGCCGCCCTCCTGGCGGCCTCGATCGTTGGTCTTGGCAATGCCAGGATCATGGCGGCCGTGGAGGCTTGGCGCGCCCGCCAGACGGCAGCTGTTGCCAAGATCCCCTCCGACGACGCCCCGCCTCACCGCTGATGCCGGCCCCGCACCCTCTGCCGCCGGGATCGACCATCGGCATCCTGGGCGGCGGTCAATTGGGCCGCATGACCGCACTGGCCGCCGCGCGTCTGGGCTATTCGTGCATCGTCTACGCACCCGATGACCATCCGGTCGCGGCGCAGGTCTGTGCCGGCCACGTCCGCAGCGCTTATGACGACGCCGAGGCGCTGGCGCGCTTTGCCGCCCAGGTCGACGTCGTCACCTACGAATTCGAGAACGTGCCCGAGGGCGCCGTCCTCGCTTGCGAGAAGCTGAAGCCGGTGCGGCCGGGCGTGAAGCCCATCCACTTTGCCCAGCACCGGCTGCGCGAGAAGGACTTCCTGCGCAAGCTCGGCATCGGCACGGCGGACTACCAGCCCATCCGTTCCGAGGCCGACATCGCCGCCGCGACGGCCTTGCCCGGCATCCTCAAGACCTGCACCGAGGGCTACGACGGCAAGGGCCAGGCCCGTGTGACTGACAGGGCGGGTCTGTCCGCCGCCTGGGAGAAACTCGGCCGGCGCGAGTGCATCCTGGAAGCGATGGTAGATTTCGAGTGCGAAGTCTCGGCCATCGTGGCACGCGGCCTCGACGGCGCGACGCGCTCCTTCCCCATCGGCATCAACGGCCATCGCGACGGCATCCTGCGCACCACGACCGTGCCCTCGGGGCTGCCGGCCGCCACGCTGGCCATGGCAGAGCGCTTCGGCATCGAACTGGCACGGGGCCTGGACCTCGTCGGCCTCGTGGCGCTGGAGATGTTCGTGACGAAGGACGGGCGCGTGCTAGCCAACGAGATGGCGCCGCGGCCGCACAATTCCGGTCACTGGACGATGGATGCCTGCGCCACCAGCCAGTTCGAGCAGCTGGTGCGGGCCGTCTGCGGCCTGCCGCTGGGGCCGGTCGACGTGCTGGCGCCCTCGCGCATGGAGAACCTGATCGGCGACGAGGCCAACGACTGGCCCCGCTATCTCGCCGAGCCGACGGCGCGGCTGCATCTCTACGGCAAGGCGGAAGCCCGTCCCGGCCGCAAGATGGGACACGTCACCTACGTGCTGCCGTCGGCCGCCCCGGGCGCTTCGGGCCGCCCCAAGACCTGATCTGTCCCTTCAACTTCTCGAACTTCATCACGTCGCCGATGCGGCGGTCGAGGAAGGCCCAGGTCGCCTCGGCGCCGGGGGACCGGTCGTTTAGCCAGTAGAGCAGCGTTGAGGAGTAGACGCCCGCCAGGGTCGCCCGCTTGGTGTAGAAGTTGAAGTCGGTGCTGGTGTCGCCCGCCGCGTACCACATGGCATCCACGGTGTCGTACAGCAGTTTCAGCGCCAGCGGGGCATTGAACGGCAGCGACAGCACCGACAGCGCCCGGCGGGCCGCTTCGCGCTGCCCGGCGTGACGCTCCAGCCGGATGCGGACGGCGGCCTTGATGCGGTCGCGGATCTTCAGGGCAATGACTCCCTCCTTTTCCATGTCCTCGACCATGCGCCGGTCGGAGCGCGCGCTGAGATAGGTCAGGACCTGGAGCGGCCCGCCCGGGAAGAGCCGATCGCCCTCGCCCGTCGGCAGGTCGAGGCCGCGCGCGGCGTTCGCCAGGGTCGCGCGCGTCCAGCCGTCGAAGCTGGCCTCGGACGCAATGGCGTCGGCCAGACGGTCCCTGGGGATGGAATCGGGGTCATTTCCCGCAAAATCGGGGGTTTTCTGCTCGCTCATGCCGTGAAATATAGGCCCCATTCGGGGGGTTCCCAAGGGTATCGCCCTGTGATACCTACGCCGCCTCTGAATTCAGGCCCCCGGTCAATCCGCGGGGCAAGCCGCATTGGAAGGAAGCGATCGAAGTGCAGGTTCTCGTTCGTGAAAACAACGTCGATCAGGCGCTGCGCGTCCTGAAGAAGAAGATGCAGCGCGAAGGTATCTTCCGCGAGATGAAGCTCCGCCGTAACTACGAGAAGCCCTCCGAGCGCCGCGCCCGCGAGCGCGCCGAGGCCATCCGCCGTACCCGCAAGCTGATGCGCAAGCGCATGGAGCGCGAGGGCTACTAGCCCTCCCTCTCTCGCACGAGACGACAACCCCCGGCATCCCCGGGGGTTTTTGTTTGGAGCATGGCATTTGGCGCGGAGGAAAAATCAAGGGAGCGCGCCACTCCAGTGGCGCTCAGGTTTCCTCGAGAGCGAAGGGAAGAGCGCCACTGGAGTGGCTCGCTCCGTTGAGGTTGGCCGCTTCGGCTTGGCGCCAATCTATTTGAGTCCGGCACGAAGGCGACTGCTTGTCGCCGCATGATGTTCGCGCAATCGGCGGAAGACTTTTCCAGCAGGAACGCTTGGCCTCGGATCGACAAATGCCTCTTCGATCATCTGCCGCAACTCGTGAGCCGAGGCATCGGCGTCCATCTTCGCGCAAAGAGGAAGACTTTCTTCGGACATGATTGCCTGCGCCTTTGAGCCCGTGAGTTAGAGATGACCCGCGCCTTCTTCAAGCTATGAATGCCTCAATTGCCGCTTCCAGTTCCCCGACGTCGGTCACGACCGCGTCGGGCGTCTCGGCTTCCGAACGTGGGCGCTGGCGGCGCCAGCGGCCGGAGCGGAACTGGATCGTCGCCATGCCCGCCGCTTTGGCGGGCGCGATGTCGGCGTCGAACCGGTCGCCGACCAGGATGCATTGTGCCGGCGGCACGTCGGGATCGCGCGTGAACAGGTCGGCGATCCCGGCTCGTTCCAGCCTTTCCCAGCGCGGCTCACGCGCGCCCAGCACGAGGCCGCCAGCCTTGAGGCGCTTCAGCAGTCCCTCGATTTCGGGTCGGATCTGGAAAGCATCGAGTTGTCCCGTCATCGCCTCGACCCTCCGTGCCACGCGCGCCACGGTCGTGGGCTCGCCGCCGCACAGTGTCTCGATCATGTGATGCGCGACATCGGGGGCGAAGGCGGCCACCGCCAGCTCGGACGCCTCCTCGACCATCGTCGGATCGACGCGGATGCCTTCCAGTCCGCAGGAAGCGGCAATGGCGCCATCGAGCGCCATTTCCCACGCGAACTCGAGGTCGACCGCGCCGCCGATGTCGAAGATGACGGCGCGATAGCGGCTCAGTGCGAGGAGCCTTCCAAGGATTTCACGATGTTCTCGCACATCACCTTGGCGTCGGCGAAGAGCATCATCGTGTTGTCGCGGAAGAACAGTTCGTTGTCGACGCCGGCATAGCCCGAGGCCATGCCGCGCTTCACGAACAGCACGGTCTGCGCCTTCTCGACGTCGAGGATCGGCATGCCGTAGATCGCGCTTTTCGGGTCGGTCTTGGCGGCCGGGTTGGTGACGTCGTTGGCGCCGATTACGAAGGCCACGTCGGTCGAGGCGAAGTCGCGGTTGATGTCGTCGAGTTCGAAGACCTCGTCGTAGGGCACGTTGGCCTCGGCCAGCAGCACGTTCATGTGGCCCGGCATGCGGCCGGCCACCGGATGGATGGCGTAGCGGACCTGCACGCCCTCCTTCTTCAGGAGGTCGGACATCTCGCGCAGCGCGTGCTGGGCCTGCGCCACCGCCATGCCGTAACCCGGCACGATGATGACGGACTGTGCGTTCTTCATCAGGAAGGCCGCGTCCTCGGCGGAGCCCGCCTTGACCGGCTTGTCGTTCTTCGCCGCCGGGCCGCCGGCCGCCGCGCTGTCGGTGCCGAAGCCGCCGAGGATCACGTTGAAAATCGAGCGGTTCATGCCCTTGCACATGATGTAGCTCAGAATCGCGCCCGAGGAGCCGACCAGCGCGCCGGTCACGATCAGCGCGGTGTTGCCCAGGGTGAAGCCGATACCGGCCGCCGCCCATCCCGAATAGGAGTTGAGCATCGACACCACGACCGGCATGTCGGCGCCGCCGATCGGCAGGATCAGCAGGAAGCCCAGCGCCAGCGACAGCACGACCAGCAGGACGAAGGTCGAGGTGTGGCCGCGCATCGCGAACCAGACCAGCAGCACGACCAGCGCGATACCCAGCAGGGCGTTCAGCGGATGCTGGCCCTTGAAGACCAGCGGCGAGCCCGAGACGAGGCCCTGCAGCTTGGCGAAGGCCACGACCGAGCCCGTGAAGGTGATGGCACCAATGGCAGTGCCCAGCCCCATCTCGATCAGGCTCTGCGCCTTGATCTTGCCGGGCAGGCCGATCCCGAAGGCCTCGGGGGAGAGGAACGCGGCGGCAGCCACGAAGACCGCGGCGAGGCCGACGAGCGAATGGAAGGCCGCCACGAGCTGCGGCAGGGCCGTCATCTGGATGCGCAGGGCCACGAAGGTGCCGATCGCGCCGCCGATCACGAGGCCGGCCAGGATCAGCCAGGGCGAGAGCACGCCGGGCGACAGTACGGTGACGCCGATGGCGACCACCATGCCGACGATGCCGAACAGGTTGCCCTGCCGCGAGGTCGTCGGCGAGGACAGGCCGCGCAGCGCCATGATGAAGCAGATGGCGGCGATCAGATAGCCGTAGGCGGCCAGTTCCTGGGTGAACATCCCTGCTGCTCCCGCCTACTTCTTGACCGGCTTCTTCTTGAACATCGACAGCATCCGGTGCGTGACGATGAACCCGCCGAAGATGTTCACCGCGGCCAGCGCCACGGCGATGAAGCCGAACAGTTGTGCGGCGCCCAGCCCCTTGAGGCCCGCCGCCAGCAGCGCGCCGACGATGATCACGGAGGAGACGGCGTTGGTGACGGCCATCAGCGGCGAGTGCAGCGCCGGCGTCACCCGCCAGACCACGTAGTAGCCGACGAAGCAGGACAGGGCGAAGATGGTCAGCAGCGCCACGAACGGCATGTGTCCGTCCGGCACCGCGACCGGGGCCGCCGCCGCGGCATCGGTGATCTGCTGAGCCAGGGCCTTGAGCTGGGCGGCCACGTCCTGCGCCTGGGTCGCGAGCTTGGAGGCCTCGCCTGCGATCTTGTCGTCCATGGGCCGCTCCTAAGCCTGGGTCAGCGAGGGATGCACGATCTGCCCGTCGCGGGTGACGAGCGTGCCCTTCACGACCTCGTCCTCGAGGTTGATCGTGAGCGCCTTGGTCTCCTTGTCGACCATAGGCGTGATGAAATTGAGCAGGTTGCGCGAGAACAGCGCCGAGGCGTCGGTCGGCAGCTCGCCCGGCAGGTTGGCCGGACCGACGATCCTCACACCGTACTTCTCGACCACCTTGCCGAACTCCGACAGCGGGCAGTTGCCGCCCTGCTCGACCGCCATGTCGACGATCACCGAACCGGGCTTCATGGTCTTCACCATCTCCTCGCTGACCAGCACCGGCGCCTTGCGGCCGGGGATCAGCGCGGTGGTGATCACGATGTCCTGCGCCTTGATGTGGTCGGCGACGAGGGCCGCCTGCTTGGCCTGGTACTCCGGGCTCATCTGCTTGGCGTAGCCGCCGGCCGTCTCGGCCGCCTTGAACTCGTCGTCCTCGACCGCCACGAACTTGGCGCCGAGCGACTGGACCTGCTCCTTGGTGGCCGGGCGAACGTCGGTCGCGGTGACGACCGAGCCGAGGCGACGCGCCGTCGCGATCGCCTGCAGGCCGGCGACGCCCACGCCCATGATGAAGCTGCGCGACGGCGCCAGCGTGCCGCCCGGCGTCATCATCTGCGGGAAGATGCGGCCGTAATTGTTGGCGGCCAGCAGCACGGCCTTGTAGCCCGCGAGATTGGCCTGCGAGGAGAGAATGTCCATCGACTGCGCCCGCGTGATGCGCGGGATCAGCTCGAGTGCGAACGAGGTCACGCCGCGCGACGCCAGCGCCTGCACCAGGTCCCGGTTGGTGAGGGCGCCGAGCGGCGACATCAGGGTCTGGCCCTGTCGCAGCAGGCCGAGCTCGTCGAGCCCTTCCTCGGCCGACATGGGACGCTGGATCTTGAAGACGATGTCGCCCGCAGCGATGGCCGAGGCGGCGTCCGGAACGATCGTGGCGCCGGCCTCGCTGTAGGCCTGATCGGTATAGGCCGCGACGGTCCCCGCTCCTGCCTCGATGGTGATCTCCGCGCCCAGCGCCTTCAGCTTCTTGACGGTCTCGGGAGTGGCGGCCACACGGGTTTCGTGGGGCCTGCGTTCTTTGACAATGGCGATTTTCATGGAGCGCTTCAGATCCGTTAGAACGCGGCGGGACGCTTCGTGCGCTGCACCTTGCACAGCGTTCCGTTCTTTGCCAAGCCGGTTTTTCGCCGCGC
>CAMFGZ010000052.1 GCA_945952105.1 uncultured Rhodospirillaceae bacterium
TGGCGGCGAGCCAGTCGAGCGCGCCTGTGGCCGCACGGCCCCGCGCCGCCTGCCACGCCCGGTCGGCGCGCGCCTGTTCGATGCTGGCCATCCTCGATACCTGCGCTCGCAGCTCCGGCGAGGCGTCCGGCGGCGTCGCCTCGGCGGCCCGCGCTTGGTAGTCGTCGGGGTCCGGGCGCCGCGCCGGATCGTCCGGCGTGTTCGCGAGCCCCCCCGACGATCTCCGTCACGCGATGCTCCTCGCGCGCCCGTTCGATCCGGCGCTCGACCGCCGCCTGCCGGTCCGGCTGGATCGCTTCCAATGTCGACGGCATCCCCAGCCGCGCCGTCGATGCCGTATCGACACCCTCGTCCAGCAACGAAGTGGTAGTCGAAGAATCGACAGGTCCCAAAGCGATAGAGGCGGCACCCGCGATGCCTCCCGCGCCCGACGTCACGCGGTTCGACGACGGCACCAAACGGGTCACGCGCCGTGGCGTTGATACCAAGCGTGGCAAGGCCGACGTCACGGAAGCGTACGACGAGCAGGACCGCATCGTCTCGACCGATGCCACCTTCGCCGACGGCTATCGTGTGGAAAGTCGTTGGTCCTATCCCGCCGAGGGCCGCCGGTCGCAGGTCGATACCGTACGCGACCCCGAGGGCAAGACGCTGGGCGCGATCACCACAACTTTCGACGGTGAGCGCGTGACGCGCACCGTCGAGCCGATAAACGGACAGCCACAGACGGACATCTGGGACAAAGACGGTCCCGTGCCGACGATGCAGAACGTCGTTGCGCCCGCCTTGGCCATCCCCATCCTGTTGGATCTCGTGGCGGCGGCGATCGGGGCCGTGATTGTCGGAAAGGCGATCGACGACACGATCGCTCGCCAGGGCACAGGCGGCGTTTCCAACGGCAGGACATACGACCATTTCACGGCGCCGGATATCACGATCGCTCCGACCCTGCCGGCCGACGACAATCCACCAGATGACGAGACGGGTTCGGGGCGAAGGTCTCGATGGCGATACGAGGGCGGAAACGATCAGCAACCAGAGGATGAGCCACCGCCCAGACCACCGGAATACAGAAAGCGCAAAAAGGGATTGAGCAAAAAGGAAAAGAAGGACGACATCCCTGGATGGGCGGAAGTCGCGAGACCTCGCGTCGGCGAGGACGGTAAAGCAGCAGCAAAGCGTTACTTGGACGAAAAATATGGTGAGGGAAAATGGTCCAAGAGAGGGCCCAGAAGCGAGTTCAGTGAGCTGCAGAAATTCTTCGACAAAGCCTTCGAAAAATGACAAACGCCAGATACTTCCTCAGTGTACAACCGATAATAGAATAGGATCATCCAATGAAAACTCCCCTATATTTGCTGTGGCACACCTACGAGAAAGAATCAGGCTGCGAGGACATCAAACTTATCGGCATATATTCATCGGAGGAGCGTGCCAAAGAAGCGCTTGAAAAAGTTCGTGTTCAGCCGGGCTTTCGAGACTATCCCGATGGTTTCGAGATCTATGAAGATGAATTGAATATGACGGACTGGCGAGAGGGTTTTGCCGAGCCTTTGGACACGGACGCGGACGGCAATGAAGTGGACAAGGATGGCAATATAGTGACGCGAGAAGGCAGTTGAATGAATCGCAAGCGGCGAGCCTTTTGAAATAACGGCGGCCACTATCGTTGCGTTATCTCAATCGTTTCACATATGGCGAGCAAGCTCCAGCTTGGCCCTGAACGTCAAAGCCATTGCTCGATAGTGCGAAAGATTGTGCAGCAGCAAAGGTTCATGAGATGACCGAGATCGACTGGTACAGCGCGTCGCTGCTCTTCTACTCCGTCAGCGACTCGAACGGAAAATGGGACACGGAGGAAGTCGTGTGTCTTGTTCGCGCGTCGAGCTTCGAGGAGGCGTTCCAGAAGTTTCTCGACCTCGGGCATCGGCGGGAAGAGATCGATATTGATGAAACGGACGGTCACAGGTCTGCTGTGAGGTTCGCCAAAATCGTCTCATTGAACATACTGCCGACACAGGAACTGGATGGCGCGGTAATTTGCGCGGTGATACTGCCGGACGATGGATCCGTCGTGACAGTCGATTCACCCCTCTACCCCGAGAATTCGCAGCCAGAGTACAGCATGTGATGCAGGTAGGGTATAGCTCGGCCGCGTCGAGAGGGGCGACGGCAAAAGCCTTCTTGCGGAGGCCGTGATGCCGAGAGTTTTCGAGCCCAAGAAAGATCGTCAATTCTACCTCGATTTCCTTCTGACAATTGTGACGAAGTTCGAGCCGGAAGCGACCGGGCCGTTCAATCGCTCACACTACATGGCTAGTAAACTAGGAGATTTGGTGCATGCCCATCTCTTGGGCTTGCGCGAGCAGGTGTTGCCGTTAGCGCGGGCGCTCGCGGCCTGGATGGAATCACAACCGGCGCTGCCAGAGGACAAGGATACCGAAGAATCTTTTTACGCCTATCAATGGTGGGAGACGCTGGGCCTGTGCAAGTGGCTGATCGATGGAGATCTGGCGGTGGCCGAGTTCGCTCGCGCGAGTGAGGCCGACTGGAGACGATGGGACCAATTCGACCGCTTCCAACCCAACGGGAAAAAGCTGCTGATGCGGGAGGGGCTCGAACTCGCGCTGCCGCTCAACCTGGCGGCGCGACGTCATGACGTTGGTCTGACGCTCTGTCGGGAAGCCGGACTCACGACCAAGCCTTCGTCGGCACCGGCCATCGTGCGGGCGGAACTGATGTACGGGCAATGGGCCTGTCGTCATCTCGTCGACGGCGGCAAGCCCGACGAGGCCTATGTCGCCAAAGGCGAGGAGATGCTGCGCAAGGTCATGTCGGAACGCTTCATCATGAACGGCTATCATACGAAGATGGCGATGTGGCTGAAGGCGATCTACCACGACAGCGGCGTCACGCGGACGCCGGAAGAGACCATCCTCAAGGCCTACGACACCATGACCGACATCGAGAAACCCGCCTTCGCAAAGGTCTGACGTTGGGAAGAGTTTAGCGATCAACTGCAGCAGCAGAGGCGATGCCGGCGAGCCAGGTAATGGCCGCCAGTGCCGGAAAGACCGTCCACATCGATGTGAGGGGCGTCAAGAACGCCTTCCACGTCCCGATGGGCTGATGAACGGAGACGAACATGGCAAGCATCCAGTCTTTCGCAACTTCATGCTCAAGCCCATCGATCTCAGCCCTTGAACTCGGCTAATCTGGTATGCATTCAACATGCCTTCGGTCCGAACAATAGGGAGGAGTCCGAAGGCGTCTTTTGAAATGTGTGAAGCTTTGGACGAGGTATCGTCGACCATGAACAACATTGCCTCCTTCGCCGCCGACTACAGCGAGGCGCGTGACAAGTTCCTGTCGGCCGCCCGGCTCGCCGGCGCGCAGGCTTTTCGCTACGACAATCCGGGCAAGGGGCCGAAGGGCGAATCCCTGTCGACGGACGTGGCCTGGGTCGGCCCGGCGGACGCCTCGAAGGTGATGGTCACGATCTCTTCGACGCACGGCGTCGAGGGCTACTGCGGGTCGGGCTTCCAGGTCGACTGGCTGGCCGCCATCGGGCCGGCGGGCCTGCCGGCCGGAACCGCGGCGCTGTTCGTGCACGCGATCAATCCCTACGGCTTCGCCTGGACGCGGCGCGTAACGGAGGAGGGCAACGACCTCAACCGCAACTATGTCGACCACTCCAAGCCCTACCCGGTGAACGAGGGCTATCTGGAGATAGCCGACGATCTCATCCCGGCCGATTTCAGCGAGGCGGGGCGTGCGGCCGCTGACGCCAGGCTGATGGCCTTTCGCAAGACGGTCGGCGAGGTCGAGTTCTTCCGTGCCGTCTCGGGCGGGCAGTACAGTCACGCCGACGGCATGTTCTTCGGCGGCGGCGGAGCGTCCTGGTCGAACCGGACCCTGCATGCCATCGTCGACCGTTACCTGAAGAGTCGCCAGGACGTGGCCGTGATCGACTTCCACACCGGCCTCGGACCCTATGGCTACGGGGAGCCGATCACGCATTACGACATCGGCACCGGCGGCTCGCGGCGGGTCCGGAATTTCTGGGGCGAGTCGGTGACCGAGTCGAAGAGGGGCCAGACGGCGTCCCAGGCGCGGGACGGGCTCGGGCACTACGGCTTGAACCGCGTCCTGAAGGAGCCGCAGACGCGGCTCACCATGTGCACCCTGGAGTACGGCACCTTCGACCGGGAAAGCGGCCAGAAGGCCTTCCGGGCCGACCACTGGCTGCACAAGTACGGCGACCCGCTGGGCAAGGAAGCCGAACCTGTGCGCAAGGCCATGCGCCGACAGTTCTACCCCGAGACCGACGACTGGAAGGAGGCGGTGCTGTTCCGCGGTCATCAGGTCGTGCGCCAGGCCATTGCCGGCCTGCAGCGCGGCCCCCTGTAGGTTTGGGGACAAGAGCCCTCGAAAAGCCATACGTCCGCTCAGCGATCCTGCTACAAGCCTCCCCATGCGTGCACTCGTGGCGCTGCTGGCTTTCGCGGTCGTGGCGGCTCTCAATTTCCTGTGGTGGTGGGTTCCGAACCAGCCGGTCGATATCGCCGGCTGGAGCACGGCGCCCCTTCAGAGCGTGTCGTTCGCGCCTTACCGGCCCGGCCAGAGTCCGCTCACGCGGACTTTCCCGACGCCCGAGCAGATCGACTCCGACCTCAAGCGCCTGCAGGGCAAGGTCAAGGCGGTGCGGACCTATTCCTCGGGCGAGAATCTCGAGGCAGTGCCGCAGAATGCCGGCAAGTACGGGCTCAAGGTCTGGCACGGCGCCTGGCTGAACAGCAACGAGAAGGAAAACCTCGAGCAGATCAACCTGCTGATCGACCATGCCAACAAGTACAAGGACACGGTCGAACGCGTGATCGTCGGCAACGAGGTATTGCTGCGCAAGGACCTGACGGCCAACGAGCTGCGCCGCTACATCCGGCAGGTGAAGCAGCGGGTCACGCAGCCGGTGACCTACGCCGACGTATGGGAGTTCTGGCTGCGCAATCCGTCGCTGGCCGACGAGGTCGATTTCATCACGATCCACATCCTGCCCTATTGGGAGGACGAGCCGATCGGACTCGACCGCCGCGAAGCCGACGGCCGGCTTTCGATCGAGAAGCACCTGGTCGACATCTACAAGAAGGTCCAGGAGCGCTTCCCTGGCAAGAAGATTGTCATCGGCGAGACCGGTTGGCCGAGCGACGGCCGCATGCGCTCCGACGCGCGGCCGGGCCGGGTCGAGCAGGTGAAATACTTCTCGATCTTCCGGGGGGCCGCCGAACGGCAGGGCTTCGACTACAACGTCATCGAGGCCTTCGACCAGTACTGGAAGGCACGGCAGGAGGGCACCGTGGGTGCCGAATGGGGCCTGCTGGACGCCCAGCGCCACGACAAGTTCGAACTGGGCAAGCCGGTGCGGGCGGAGCCGCACTGGCAGATCCTGTTCACCATTTCCACGATCGCCGGCGCCCTGCTGCTGCTCGCCTACGCCACCCAGCGCAAGGCGCGCCACTGGAAGGGCATCTGCATCTTCGCCTTCTTCGCCCAGCTGGTGGCGACCTGCTACGTCCAGGCGACATGGGTCGACCTCAGCCGCAACTTCTATTTCGAGAAGACCCTCGGCATCGCCTTCTGGGCGATCCTGCTCGCCCTGTTCGGCTATGCGCTGCTGCGGGGCATTTCCGACAGCCTGACCGGACAGATGGCCGATCCGTCACTCTATGGCGCGCGGGTCCGCGAAGCGTGGCGGGCGTGGCGCGAACTGCCGCGCTATCGCATCCTCCAGCGGGCGGACCTGCTGGCGCAGGTTCTCTACCTGGCGCTCACGATCCTCTGCATCTTCTATCTGATCGTGATCAGCATCGACTGGTACGATGGCGTCATCCGCATCGGCGACTGGTTCCGCCAGATCGCCATCGACGGCCGCTACCGCGACTTCCCGATGTGGAGCTTCGTGATCCCGAGCATCGTGCTGATGCTGTGGAAGACAATCACCATCCTGCGCACCGAGCCGGTTCATCGCGACCATCGCATCGCCAAGGCACTCTCGTTCGGCCGCCTGCTGGGTTACGACGGTTCCCGCGGCTTCGTGCGCATGGACCGCAGGCTCAGCCGTTTCGCGCCGGTCCTGCCCGAGATCATCCTCGCCTCGATGCTGGTCTTCTGGGCCATCGTGATGGTGGTGACCGAGGGCGCCATCAAGCTGCACGACGGCGGGGCGGGCGGGTTCGTCTCGGCGGATGGCGGTCGCTGGGTCATCCGCACGCTGTTCTGGAACACCCAGGCCAACTGGTTCGCGTTCATGGCGCTGTTGATGGCCGTGCCCTACGTCGCCACCATCTGCATCTCGGTGCGCGAACCACTGGCAGAACTGCCGCCGGACTCCTATACCAACAAGTGGTAGGCGCAGAGCCGGGAGTTGCGAAATGGAAATCAAGGGTGAATACAGGATCGGCGCGTCGCGCGAGAAGGTCTTCGCGGCGCTGAACGACCAGGCCATCTTGCAGGCCTGCATTCCCGGCTGCGAATCGCTGGAAATGCTGTCGCCGACCGAGATGACGGCCAAGGTCCGCCTGCGCATCGGTCCCGTCAGCGCGGCGTTCGGCGGCAAGGTCACACTGTCCGACATCGACCCGCCGAACGGCTACAAGATCACCGGCGAGGGGCAGGGTGGTGTCGCCGGCTTCGCCAAGGGGGGCGCCGTGGTGACGCTCACCGAAGATGGCAGCGACACGATCCTGAAATACGACGTGGATGCCCAGGTCGGCGGCAAGATCGCCCAGGTCGGCGCACGACTGATCACCGGCACCGCGAAGAAGCTGGCGGATCAGTTCTTCGGCAAGTTCGCCGAGAGCGTCGGTGCGCCGCCGCCGGTCGCAGCCGCCTGATGTCGATGCCATCCTTCGGACCCTCTTCGGGACCCTCGGGACCGGTCGGAGAGGCTCCGCCGCGCCTCGATCCGTCTGCTGCAGCGCAGCGAGGATTTCGGCACTGGACGATCATCGGCGTCGGTGCAGTCGTCCTGATCCTCGTTTTTCTTGCGAGTCGTTAGCAGCCAGCGACAGAATCCTGCAATTCCCTTGACCGGAATGTAGAGGGCTTGCGAGAGTCCCAGGCAACACCCAGCGGATGTGTTCGAGCATGCCCGCAAAGCAATATGTGAGGGGAGATCTGAGTATGACAATTTCCGTCGCCATGACCGTCAACGGCAAGTCCGTCTCGGGCAAGGTCGAGGCGCGCACGCTGTTGGTTCAGTTCCTGCGCGAGCATCTCGGCATGACAGGCACCCATGTCGGTTGTGACACCAGCCAGTGCGGCGCCTGTGTCGTCCATGTGGACGGCAAGTCGGTGAAGTCGTGCACCATGCTCGCGGTCCAGGCCGAGGGCGCCAAGGTCACGACGATCGAGGGGCTCGCCCCGAGCGCCGAGAAGTTGCACCCGATGCAGGAGGCCTTCCGTGACAACCATGCTCTCCAGTGCGGCTTCTGCACGCCGGGCATGGTGATGAGCGCCATCGACATGGTGAAGCGCCACAACTACCAGCTCGACGAGGCCACGGTGCGCCGGGAGCTGGAGGGCAATCTTTGCCGTTGCACCGGCTACCACAACATCGTGAAGGCAATCCTGGCCGCAGCCCCGGCCATGAAGTCCGCAGGAGTGTAGCCCCATGACCTCCGCCACCGGAATCGGCGCGCGGGTTGTCCGGACGGAAGACAAGCGCTTCCTGACCGGCACCGGCCGCTATGTCGACGATCTGCCCCTCGCCCGGGCGACCTACGCGTACTTCCTGCGTTCGCCGCATGCCCATGCCAGGATCAAGAGCATCGACATCTCCGCGGCGGAGAAGCGTTCAGGCGTCGTCAACATCTTCACCGGCAAGGATCTTGTCGATGCCAAGGTGGGCGGCCTGATTTGCGGCTGGGTGGTGAAGGACAAGAACGGCGAGCCGCACAAGGCGCCGCCGCATCCGGTGATGGCGGTGGATACCGTCCGCTATGTCGGCGACACCGTGGCGATGGTCGTGGCCAATAGTCACGACGAGGCCAAGGACGCGGCTGAGGCCATCAAGGTCGACTACGAAGTCCTGCCGGCGAACGTCGATCTCGCGAAGGCGTTCGACAAGGGCGCCCCGCAGGTTCACGCCGAGGCGCCCGGCAACCTGATCTACGATTGGGAAATCGGCGTGAAGGCCGATGTCGATGCGGCGTTCGCCAAGGCGGCGCACGTCACCAAAATGGACATCGTCAACAATCGCCTGATCCCCAACGCCATGGAGCCGCGCGCAGCCGCGGCGGAGTATGACAAGGGCACGGGAAACTACACGCTCTGGTCGACGTCCCAGAACCCCCATGTGCTGCGCCTGATCCTGTCGGCCTTCGTGCTGGGGATTCCCGAGCACAAGCTGCGGGTCATCGCACCGGACGTGGGCGGCGGTTTCGGCAGCAAGATCTTCTGCTATGCCGACGAGACGATGGTCTGCTGGGCGGCCTCGCGGGTCGGACGGCCAATCAAGTGGACGGCCGAGCGCAGCGAATCCTTCCAGACCGACTGCCACGGTCGCGACCATGTCACCCATGCCGAGCTGGCGCTCGACAAGGACGGCAAGTTCCTCGCGCTCAAGGTCGAGACGATCGCCAACATGGGCGCCTATCTCTCGACCTTCTCGACGGCGGTCCCGACCTATCTCTACGCCACGCTGCTCGCCGGCCAGTACACGACACCGCTCATCTACGCCAACGTGAAGGCGGCGGTGACGCACACGGCGCCGGTCGATGCCTATCGCGGCGCCGGCCGCCCCGAGGCAACCTTCGTGATCGAGACGATCGTCAGCAAGGCGGCAGCCGAGCTGAAGATGGATCCGGCCGAGCTTCGCCGAAAGAACTTCATCCCTTCGGAGGCCTTCCCGTACCAGACGCCGGTGGCGCTGCAGTACGATTCGGGTAACTACCCGCCGATCATCGACGAGGCGATGAAGATCGCCGACTACCAGGGGTTTGAGGCCCGCAGGGCGGAGGCCAAGTCGCGCGGCAAGCTGCGCGGCATCGGCTTCTCGTCTTATATCGAGGCCTGTGGCCTGGCACCTTCGCAAGTGATCGGCCAGCTGGGCGGCGGCGTCGGCCAGTGGGAGTCGGCGCAGATCAAGTTCAACCCGACGGGCAACGTGCAGGTCATCACCGGCTCGCACAGCCATGGCCAGGGCCACGAGACGACCTTCGCGCAGCTCATCCACGACCGGCTGGGCGTGCCGATGGACCAGATCGAGGTCGTCCACGGCGACACCGCGACGACGACCTTCGGCATGGGCACCTACGGCAGCCGCTCGCTGGCCGTCGGCGGATCGGCCATCATGAAGGCGACCGACAAGATCATCGCCAAGGGCAAGAAGATCGCGGCCCATCTGATGGAGGCCGACGTGGCCGACGTCGTGTTCGAGGACGGCACCTTCAAGGTGGCGGGCACGGACAAGAGCGTGCCGCTGGCGCAGGCGGTGTTCGCCGCCTATGTGCCGCACAATTATCCGCTGGCCGAGATCGAGCCCGGCATGGATGAGAACGCCTTCTACGACCCGGCGAACTTCGTCTATCCGGCCGGTACGCAGATCTGCGAGGTCGAGATCGATCCCGACACCGGCATCGTCGAGGTGATCGCCCACACGGCGGTCGACGATTTCGGCAACATTATCAATCCGATGATCGTCGAGGGCCAGGTCCATGGCGGCATCGTCCAGGGCGTCGGTCAGGCGCTGTTCGAGGGCGCCGTCTACGACAAGGGGACGGGCCAGCTGCTCAGCGGCTCGTTCATGGACTACACGATGCCGCGCGCCGACAATTTCCCGTCGTTCAAGCTCGGCTACAAGGTCACCCCGTGCCCGCACAATCCGCTGGGCGTGAAGGGATGCGGCGAGGCCGGTGCCATTGCCGCGCCCGCGGCCGTGATGAATGCGGTCCACAACGCGCTGGCGCCGATCGGCGTCAAGCATGTCGAAATGCCCGCCACGCCGCTCAACGTGTGGCAATCGATCCAGGGCGCCCAACGCGCGGCGGCCGAGTAAACGGAGGAAATAGAGATGTACGATTTCGCTTATCACCGCCCCAAGTCGGTCGCCGACGCCGTCAAGCTGCTCAAGGGCAACGAGGAAGCCCGTCCGATGTCGGGCGGCATGACCCTCATCCCGACGCTGAAGCAGCGCCTGGCCCGTCCAAGCGACGTGGTGGATCTCGGTGATGTCAAGGAACTGGTCGGCATCAAGGTCGAGGGCGGCAACGTCGTCGTCGGCGCCATGACCAAGCATGGCGACGTCGCCACGTCGGCCGACGTGAAGAGCAACATCCCGGCGCTGGCCGACCTCGCGGGCCACATCGGCGATCCGCAGGTCCGCAACCGCGGCACGATGGGCGGCTCGGTGGCCAACAACGACCCGGCGGCCGACTATCCGGCGGCCGTCGTGGCGCTGAACGCAACGGTGACGACCAACACCGGCAAGCATGCGGCCGACGACTTCTTCAAGGGCCTGTTCGAGACGGCGTTGGGCGACGGCGAGATCATCACCTCGATCAGCTTTCCGAAGCCAGAGAAGGCGGCCTACATGAAGTTCCCGAACCCGGCCTCGCGCTACGCGATGGTCGGGGTGTTCGTCGCCAAGACCGCCTCGGGCGTGCGCGTCGCCGTGACCGGCGCCGGCCCCTGCGTCTTCCGCGTCAAGGCGATGGAAGAGGCGCTGTCCAAGAACTTCTCCTCGGACGCCATCAAGGACATCAAGGTCCCGGCGACCGACCTCAACAGCGACATCCACGGCAGCGCCGAGTATCGCGCCCATCTGGTGGGCGTGATGGCCCGCCGCGCGGTCGACAAGGCCAACAAGTAGCCGTCCGCTACATCAAGCGTTAACGTCGGGGCGCCCCTCACCGGGCGCCCTTTCGTTTGAGGCAGGTGGATGAAAGCATTGGTCACGGGCTTCGATCCGTTCGGCGGCGACAAGGTCAATCCATCGTCCCTGGCGGTGAGCCGGCTGAGAAAGAAGATCGGGAAGGTCGCTGTGGTGACAGCCGTCCTGCCGACCTCTTACGCCAAGTCCGCGAAGGTGTTGCGTGAGGCGATCGACAAATCCACGCCCGACATCGTGCTCTGCGTCGGCCAGGCCGGCGGTCGCACCGAACTCTGCCTCGAGCGGGTCGGCATCAACGTCCAGGACGCGCGTATCCCGGACAACGACCGGAAACAGCCGATCGACGTGCCCGTGCGCGTCGACGGTCCGGCGGCCTATTTCGCGACCTTGCCGATCAAGGCCTGCGTCGCGGAGATGCGCAAGGCGGGCTTGCCGGCCATGGTGTCGAACACCGCCGGCACTTTCGTGTGCAATCACATCCTCTACTCGCTGATGGACATCATCGAGACGCATCCGAGGAGGATGCGCGGCGGCTTCCTGCACATTCCCTATGTGCCGGAGCAGGCGGCCCGGCTGGGCGGCGCACCGTCGATGGCCGTCGACGACATCGCGCGCGGCATCGAAATCATCATCGCGACCAGTGCGGCGCGGACGACCGACCTGCAAACGGCCGAAGGTCGGATTTCCTGATCAGCCGGTCGCAATGGAGCGCGCAACTCCAGTTGCGCTCATGTCTTGGCTATCGATGAATCATGAGCGCCACTGGAGGGGCGCGCTCCATGGGCCCAGTCTTCGCTACTCCGCCGCGATGGCGAGCGGTGGCGGTGCGTGACGGGTGGGCGCCGCCTCGGTCGTCGCCGATGGCCTCTTCACCCGGAACCAGGCGGCGTAGAGGGCCGGCAGGAAGAGGAGGGTGAGGGCGGTCGCGACCAGCAGGCCGCCCATCAGGGCGACGGCCATAGGCCCCCAGAAGACGCTGCGCGACAACGGGATCATGGCGAAGATCGCGGTGCCGGCGGTCAGCAGGATCGGACGGGCGCGGCGGACCGTGGCGTCGATGACGGCGTCCCACTTGGCATGGCCCGCCGCGATGTCCTGGTCGATCTGGTCCACCAGGATCACCGAGTTGCGCATGATCATGCCGGCCAGAGCAATCACGCCCAGCAGCGAGACGAAGCCGAACGGCTGGTTGAACAGCAGCAGGAACAGCGACACGCCGATCAGGCCGAGCGGGGCCGTCAGCAGCACCAGCGCGAGCTTGGAGAAGCTCTGGAGCTGCAGCATCAGGAACAGCACCATCAGGAAGACCATGAGCGGCATCATCTTGAAGATGGACGCCTGGCTCTTGGCCGATTCCTCCTGGTCGCCGCCCACCTCGATGCGGTAGCCGGGCGGCAGGCTGGCGCGGACCGGCGCCAGCGCTTTGTCGAGGCGGGCGGCGACGTCGGGGCCCTGCACGCCGTCGGCCACGCCGGCGCGTACGGTCATCAGCAGGTCCTTGTTGCGCCGCCACAGGATTGGTTCCTCCAGCTCGAACTTCAGCGTCGCGAGTTGGGCCAGCGAGACGACGCCGCCGGTGGAGGTGCGGAGGTTGATCGCCTCCAGCCCCTCGACGCTCAGCCGCTCCGGCGCGACGGCGCGGGCGACCACGTCGATCGATTCGGTGCGCTCGCGATACTGGGTGACGTTGATGCCGGTCAGCAGCGTCTGCAGCGTGTTGCCGAGGACTTGAGAATCGACGCCGAGCGCGCGCGCCTTGGCCTGATCGACCTCGAGGCGCACCGTCTTGGCCAGCTCGTTCCAGTCGAAATTCACGTCACGCGTTGAGGGATCGGCCTTGAAGACCTGCCGGACCTGCTCGGCCACCCGGCGCACTTCCTGCGGATCGTCGCCCAGTACGCGGAACATCACCGGATAGCTGACCGGCGGGCCGTTCTGCAGGCGCTGCACGCGGGCGCGAACGGCTTCGAAGTCCTGCTTGAAGAGGTTGTCGAGCTCGGCGACGACGCGTTCACGTGCCAAGAGGTCTTTCGTGATGACGATGACCTGGCCGAAATTGGCGTTGGCCAGCTCGGGCACCGTGGGAAGGTAGAAGCGCGGGCTGCCGGCGCCCACATAGGCCGTGTAGGAGGCGACATCGGAATTGTTGCCGAGCCACTTCTCGAGTTTTGCGACTTCGGCGTCGGTCGCGCTCCACGAGGCGCCCTGGGCCAGCTTCAGGTCGACGATCAGCTCGGGGCGGTTGGCGGTGGGGAAGAACTGCTTCGACACCAGGCCGAAGGCCGCGATCGAGCCCACGAAGGCCAGCACCGTGACGGCGATGGTCGTCTTGCGCCAGGTGACGCACCACACGACGACTTTGCGGAAGAGCGTGTAGAGGCGGCCGTTGTACGGGTCGTGGTGCTGGACCTTGGGCGTCGGCAGCAGGTGGTAGCCCATCCACGGCGTGAACAGCACGGCCACGAACCACGAGATGATGAGCGACAGGCCGACCACCCAGAAGATCGAGTTGGTGTATTCGCCGGCACCGGAGCGGGCGAAGCCGACCGGCACGAAGCCGACGGCCGTCACCAGCGTCCCCGTCAGCATGGGGAAGGCGGTCGAGGTGTAGGCGTAGGTCGCGGCCTCGAGGCGGCTCGCACCCTGTTCCAGCTTCACCATCATCATCTCGACGGCGATGATCGCGTCGTCGACCAGAAGGCCGAGCGCGATGATCAGCGCGCCGAGCGAGATGCGCTGGAAGTCGATGCCCAGCAGCATCATGCCCACGAAGGTGATGGCCAGCACCAGCGGTACCGACAGCGCCACGATCACGCCGGTGCGGATGCCGAGGCTGATGAACGAGACGACCAGCACGATGGCCAGCGCCTCCAGCAGCGAGGAGCTGAACTCCTCGAACGACTTGGCCACGACCTCGGGCTGGTTGGCGATACGATGCACCGTGATGCCGACCGGCAGGCCGGCTTCGACCTCGGCCATCGTCTTGTCGAGCGCGGCGCCCAGCTTCTCGACGTTGCCGCCCGGCGCCATCACGACGCCGAGGCCGATCACCGCCTTGCCGTTGAAGCGCATGGCGAGCTGCCGGGGGTCCTGGTAGCCGCGCTTGATCTCCGCGACGTCGCCCAGGGTCAGGGTCTGGCCGTTTGCGGTGAAGGGGAGCGCCAGGAGCTGCTCGGCCGAGGTGGGCGCGCCGTCGACGCGTACGGCGACGCGCTCGCCCTTGGTCTCGACCGTGCCGGTGGCGACGATGGCGTTCTGCCGGCGCACGACCTCGAGAATCTGGTCTACGGGAACGCCCAGCATGGCGAGCCGGGTGTGGCTGAACTCGATGTAGATCTTCTCATCCTGCAGGCCAAAGAGATCGGCCTTGGTGACGTCGGGGACGCGCAGTAGGCGCTGGCGCACCGACTTGGCGATTTCCTTGACCTCGGCCGGCGAGAAGCCGTCGGCCTCGAAGGCCCAGATCAGGCTGTAGGTGTCGCCGTATTCGTCGTTGAAGAACGGGCCGATCACGCCCTGCGGCAGAGAGCTCCTGATGTCGCCGACCTTCTTGCGCACCTGGTACCAGAGGTCCGCGACCTTGGCGGGTGGCGTGTCGTCCCGCAGCGAGACGTAGATCACCGTTTCGCCAGGCTTGGTGTAACTCTGGACGTTGTAGAAGTAGGGCAGTTCCTGCAGCTTTGTCTCGATCTTCTCCGTGACCTGCTGTTCGACCTCGCGCGAGGTGGCGCCGGGCCACGCAGCCGACACCACCATCTGCTTGATGGTGAAGGGCGGATCCTCGGCGCGGCCGAGATTGAAGAAGGCGTAGAAGCCCGCCAGCGTCAGCGCGATCATGAAGAACACGGTGAGCGTGCTGTACTTCAGCGCCAGCGCCGAGAGATTGGTGCGCGTGGTCATGGATGATCTCCCCTCGGAGCCAAATCTTCAGGGCGAGGTCGTCAGCGCGCCGCCTGTTGCTGCTGCATCGGCAGCGGCTTGACCTTCTGGCCCGTCTCGAGCTTGTGGACGCCGGCGGTGGCGATCAGTTCGCCGTCCTTGACGCCCGAGAGAATGGCTGCGGTATCGTCGCGCCAGCGCGCGATCGTCACCGGGCGCAGTTCGACCGCGCCGCTGGTGCGATCGACCACCCACACGGCGGGCTGCGTGCCGCGCTGGAAGATGGCGGAGAGCGGCACTTCGGCGACCGGCCGCGCGTCGGGGCGCTCGAACCCCAGCGTTGCGGTCATGCCGAGGCCAATGAACTCTGGTGGCTCCAGGACGCTGAAGCGCGCGGCGTAGGTACGGGTCACCGGATCGGCGCTGGGCGAGAGCTCGCGCAGGCGCGCGGCGTGGCGGTGGCCGGGATCGGACCAGAGTTCGAAACTCGCGTCCCTCGCTTCGCGCACGACCTTCAGGCGATGTTCGGGGACGCCCACCAGGATTTCGAGCTCCTCGGTACGCGCGAGGCGGATCACGCCCTGGCCCTGCGCCATAACCTGGCCGACCTCGGCCTGCACGGCGGTGACGACACCGGCGGTGTCGGCATGCAGGACGGTGTAGGCGAGGTTGTTCTCGGCCGAGGCGAGCTGGCTCTTGGCCTGGTCGACGCGCGCAAGGGCGGTCGAGGCGATCGACTGGCGCTGGTCGAGAGTCTGCGGCACGAAGGCGGTGCTGCCGCGCAGGTTCAGGTAGCGCTCATGGTCGGCCTTGGCGCGCGCATGGTCGGCTTCGGCCGAGGCGAGGGCGGCACGGGCATTGTCGACGGCGAGCTTGTAGTCGGCTGGATCCAGGGTCGCGATCACGTCACCCGCCTTGACCACGGCGCCGACATCGACCGAGCGCTGAACGATCTTGCCGGAGACGCGGAAGCCCAGCGTGCTTTCGATGCGCGGCACCACCGTGCCGGCAAGCAGCAGCGCCTGGCTCTGTTTCCTGTAGCTGATCTCGGCGACCCGAGCGGGCCGGACCACTGGTTCGGCATTGGCGGCGGGTCGGCTTGCATTCGCATGGAAGGAGAAAGCGGCGAAGGCGCCGCCGGCCAGGATGACGCCGGCTGCGCCGAAGGCGGCCAGCTTCACTGGAAACTTGGCAGGAAGCTTGACGTTGGGGAGACGCATGGCGACCTTCCTTGGACGTTTACTACGGGTGACTGAATCTAAACGTCGTTAACTTACCGTTGATAAGTTATCTGTGTTCAGATAGGAGTCAAGGGGTAGGAGATCCGGATTGAATGCTTTTTCGACAACAGTGACGGGCGGCCGGAAGAAGCGCGGCGAGGGCCACACCCGCCGCGAGGAGATCCTTCAGGCCGCCAAGGAGCTGTTCCTGGAGCTGGGCTATGAAGCCACGACGATCCGGCGTATCGCCGATCGCGTCGGCGTATCCGCGCCCGCGCTGTACCTCTACTTCCCGGACAAGGAGCAGATGATGCTCGCCCTCTGCGATCAGACCTTCGGGTACCTGATCGAGAGCATCAGCGAGATCGAAGCCTCGGTCAGCGATCCGCGCGAGCGCATCCGACGCTTCGGCGAGGCTTATCTGAAGTTCAGCCAGGCCCATCCCGACGAATAC
Organism: uncultured Rhodospirillaceae bacterium; assembly: GCA_945952105.1. Taxonomy (GTDB): domain Bacteria; phylum Pseudomonadota; class Alphaproteobacteria; order Reyranellales; family Reyranellaceae; genus Reyranella. The sequence goes on from CAMFGZ010000052.1 coordinate 16,442, forward strand.
AAGCTGGTGTTCCTGGGCTCGAACATTCCGGAAGCGGTGCGCAAGCTCGGTCACAAGATGCCGACAGACGACCCGACTCGCCCCGGCGTCACCGGTGCGCTCGTGTTCCAGCGTCTGGTCGCAATCATCGCCGAGGCCGAGGCGTCGGGCCTCAAGCTCAACTATCCGGCCGAGACGTGTGCGGAGCTGTGCTGGATGGCCATGCACGGCGTCGCCTCGGCCTTCATCCTCAAACCCGAGTTCCCGTGGTCCAACCGCGACCTGCTGGGAACCGGCATGCTCGACATCGTGATGAAGGGCATCCTCCGCGCTGACTGACGTCAGACGGCGCCGGGGAGCGCCTTCTTCGCGGCAACTCGCCGGTGCAGCAGCCTCGTCAGGCCCCAGGTCGCAGCGGCGCCGGCCACCAGCACTCCGATGCCGATCAGCGGCCTGTACCAAAGCCATCCGAACGCGATCACGACGGGCGCGATCGCGATGGTGCAGACCAGCGCCACGAAGAACGCACCGGCGCCGATCACGTCCCCCAGCAGCGGAATGACACTGCCCACGACAGCCAGTGGCCGCAGCATGAAGCTGAAGCCCACCAGCATGAAGATCACGCCGATCAGGCGCAGCACCCACGTCATGGTAACGTTCTCTTCCTGCGCGTGCTGGAACATCACCTTGGCCGGCACAATACCGGGCGAGATCAACTCGACCGTGGTGCCGGTATTGGTGGGGAAGGGCGCGAACCCGGTGCCAGACTGGGCGGCGACGACGCTGGCGTCCTGCAGCGGCACCTCCGAGAAGGAGATGCGCATGTCGCCGATCGCCGGCTGCGACGGATCGCGGCCGACATAGAGCACGCCGTCGTTCAGCGAGACCGGCTTCTCGACACGGTTCTGCAGTGCATTCACCTGCGCCTCGGTGGCAGGAAGTCGCTTTGCCTGACCGAAATCATCCAGCAGCGAGTTGGGAACGGCGAATGCACCGAGCCGCGTGCCGGCCGCGAGTGCCTCGCGCGACCGGTAGGTCATCACCGGATTGGTATGGCCGCGCGGTTCCTTGAACCGGTCTGAATCGATCGGCTTGTCGGACCAGGTGCGCACGTACTTGTAGGTAGTGGTCCGTTCCTCGCCGCCGCCGAATTTGGTGCGCGTCTCGCTATGGGTCTCTTCCTTCCACTGATAGACCTCGACGTGACGCTCGAGTCGCACGCCGCCCGCGCGGATGGCGAAGTCGGGGTCGGCGACGGGACCGCCGGTCGACAACATACCCGTGACATGGACCAGCCGACCGTTGTTCGACGGATCGACGGTGTCGCCAGGCACGCTGCGCACGATGCCTTCACCCTGGGTAAGGCCCTGTGCCGTGCGGATCGCGCGCCCTTCGTTCCAGAACAGAACGCCGATCGAAACGACGATGAACACGAGGCCGATCAGGACGCCACCCACGGCCTGCCCCAGCCGAGCAAACCACGAGGTGTTGGTGACCTCGGTGAACTGATCGTTGCCGGGATTTTCCATGAAGCCTGCCCTCGGAATTGGGCGGGGAGACTAGAATCACCATCCGCGCCGTTCAAATGCGGTCTATCGCATATGAGACAAAGGACCCTCGCTTACGCTCGGAATGACAATTTTGTTGGGATTTGCGCGGTGCGCCGATCAAACAAGCGGTGTCATCCCGGGCATTGCGAAGCAATGTCCTGTCGCTCTACGGGCTGAGCTTCGCTCAGCCCGTCAACGCCTCGGCCAGACTCTCGGGAAGAGGTCGCAGGTCATCGGAGCGCCGGCGGCGAGGTCGGGCTTGTGCGGGAACTGGAAGGTGCCGGGGCGCGGATCGTAGCGCGCGTCGTCGCCTGTGTAGCGCAGGGAGAGGCCGCGGCGGCGGGCGCCGGGCGTGTCGTTGCCCGGCGCGCCGTGCACGATCATCGAATGGAACACGAGGCAGTCGCCGGGTTCCATCTCCCAAGACCTGATGTCGTACTTGCCGCGATCGGCATCGATGTCGGGGATCTGGGCGAGGTCGCTCGACGTGAACTTGATCTCGTGGCCCTTGCGGAATGGCGTCGGGCGATAGTTGATGCCCCAGTGATGGGAGCCCGCGATGAATTCGACCGCGCCGTTGCTGCGGTCGATGTCGTCGAGGGCGATCCACACCGAGGTGATCTGCGAGCCGGCGACCGGCCAGTAGGGCTGGTCCTGGTGCCACGGCGTCGGATGCGCCGTGCCGGGCTCCTTCACGAAGAGCTGGTCGTAGAAGAAGTCGGCGCCCTGGGAGCGCATCATCGCGGCGGCGATCTCGCCTGCCGGCGAGGCGAGCGCGGCAAGGCGGAAGTCGTTGTCGCGCCGCCACATGAACATGTCGCCGAAGAACTTCCCGGCGGTGCTGCCTTCGGCGAAGTTGGTGGCGTTCGGGCCCGGCTGGAGGAGGTCGCGCTCGACCGCCTCGCACAGGATTCCAACCCACACGGCGTCGAAGGCGCCGCGCAGGCATACGACGCCGTCGCGATCGTACGCGGCGACGTCGGTATCGGTGACGGAAATCAAGCGTTCTGCAGGACGTGGACGGCGCGATTGGCGAGCAGGTCCTTGTTCTTCTCGGCGTAGGCCTTCATGTGCGGCGCGGCGCCGTGGGCCTTGAGATCGTCCATGCTCTCCCACTTCTCGATCACGACGAAAGTGTCGGGACCGAACTTGGCGAACGGGCCGCCCTCGGTGTCGACGGTCGCGCCGTACTCGATGCAGCCTTTCTCGGCATGCACGGCCGGGACGTTGGCCTTGAAGTTCTTGAGGACTTCGTCGCGCTTGCCGGGCTTGGCGGTGATGATGGCGATGACGTGGATCACTTGGTTTCTCTCCCTGAAATATACGCTTAGGCGGCGCGACCGTGTCTTAGCAGACGGCCGGGCAGCTTGTCGTTGGCCGCGACGGTATCCTTGTTGTTCTCGCGAATGAGCCTGCCGTTGACGATGACGGCGTCGATGCCGCTCGCTTCGGAGACGAGGCGGTCGGCGCCGGCCGGCATGTCGTGGACCCGTTTGAGCGGGCCGGGGGCCACGGTCTTCGGATCGAAGACGACGACGTCGGCGGGACGGCCCTCGGCCAGCACGCCGCGATCGGTGATGCCGAACATCTCGGCCGGGCGCTGCGTGAGATTGTGCACGGCCTCCTCCAGGGTGAAGACCTTGCGGTCGCGCACCCAGTGGCCGAGCAGGTGGGTCGAGTAGCAGGCGTCGCAGAGCTGGCTGGCATGGGCGCCCGCGTCCGAGAGCGCGATGATCGTGTTCGGATCGGTGATCAGCTCGGCCACTTCCTGCTCGTCGAAGTTCATGACGGCCATGCGGAAGCGGGTCAGCAGGTCGTCGGCCAGCGAGATGTCGAGCGCGAGGTCCACCGGGTCCTTGCCGAGCTTCGCGGCGGCCACGGCGAGCGGCATCTCCTCCAGCTCGCGATGCGACGGCGACCAGGCGATGACGACGCGGTCCCACCACTTCTGGAACAGCGGCGTCACCTCGCTGCGCAGCTTCTCGCGCCACGCCGGATCGGCGTAGGCGCGGCGGCGGGCGCCGGGCTCCCTGGCGTCGGCTTTCGCTAGCTCGTTCATGAACGGCATCACGTCGAAGATGAACGGCTCGGCGAAGGTGACCTCGAAGTTCAGCGGCCGGCAGCTCACCTGCGGGATCACCATGGCACCCGACTTGCGCTGCTCGGCGGCGAGGTCGAGCTGCTTGCGATGGCCGCCCGGCCCGTAGAGATGGGAGAGCAGGGCCGTCCAGGTGACGGGGATGTTGTACTTGCGGCTGACCTCGGCCATGTGCCGGGTCGAGAAATCGCGGCCGATGGTGATCTGCATCAGGCCGCGCTTCAACTCGCCCATGACGGAGACGAGGGCATCCATTTCCTCGGGCGTCGCCTGGCGGCTGGGCACCGGCTTGCCGGCGTAGCCGCTGTGGCTCACCGAGACCGAGGTTCCGAAGCCGATCGCGCCCGCGTCCATCGCCTCGCGGACCAGCTTCTTCATTGCGCCGATCTCGTCGGTCGTTGCCGCGCGCTCGGTCGATTCCTCGCCCATCACGTAGAGGCGCAGCGGCGTGTGGCCAAAGAGGGCTGCGACGTTGATCGCCGAGCCGCGCTTCTCCAGCGTGTCGAGATATTGCGGGAAAGTCTCGAAGGGCCACGCCGTGCCGAGGCCGGCCTCCAGTGCCTCGAGGCTCATGCCTTCGACCTTCTCCAGGGTCTGCATGATGATCTTGCGGTGGATCTCACGGGTCGGCGCGACGCCGAAGCCGCAATTGCCGATCACCGTCGTGGTGACACCGTGCCAGGGCGAGATTGTGAGCATGCGATCCCACAGGATCTGCGCGTCGTAGTGCGTGTGTACGTCGACGAAGCCAGGCGCGACGACCTTGCCCTTGGCGTCGATCGTCCTGGTGGCGGGCCCGTCGGCCTTGCCCATGGCGACGACCTTGCCGTCCTTGATGCCGATATCGCCGACGAAGCCCGGCTTGCCGGTGCCGTCGACGATGGTGCCGCCGGTAATCTTGAGGTCGAACGTCATGGCCACTCCGGGGTAAACGTGCGTTCATATTGGCGCGGACGAACTGCAGGGGCAATGCCACGCTTGCATGGCAAGGTCGCGCTGCTACGTTCCGCGCGGTTCGGGAGGAAATTTGATGGCCAAGCACAAGATCGCACTAATTCCGGGTGACGGAATCGGTAAGGAAGTTCTGCCGGAAGGCGTGAAGGTCCTGGAGGCCGCCGCGCGGCGCTTCAACTTCGAGCTCGAGTTCACCGATTTCGACTGGTCGTGCGATCGGCTGGTGAAGACCGGCAAGATGATGCCGGACGACGGCATGGAGCAGCTCAAGGCGTTCGAGAGCATCTTCCTCGGTGCCGTGGGCTGGCCGGGCGTGCCCGATCACGTCTCGCTGTGGGGCCTGCTGATCCCGATCCGCCGCGATTTCGACGAGTACGTGAACTTGCGTCCCGTGCGCCTGTTCGAGGGCGTGCCGTCGCCGCTCGCCAACCGCAAGCCGGGCGAGATCGACTTCTGGGT
>CAMFGZ010000053.1 GCA_945952105.1 uncultured Rhodospirillaceae bacterium
GTCTCGACCGCTCGGGAATCCCCTTCGATTCACTCAAGCCATGAAACGCTCTAGATCCTTCCTCCCTCGTCATACGTGGAGGAAGGATTGGAGAAAGTCAGCCGCCGAACATCTCTTTCACCTTGCTGAAGAAGCCCTCGGATTCGGGGCTGGTCTTGCCGGCCTTTTCGAATTCCTTGAGCAGTTCCTTCTGCTTCGAGGTGAGGTTGGTCGGCGTCTCGACGTTGATCTCGATGTACATGTCGCCGCGCTGGCTGGAGCGGACGATCGGCATGCCCTTGCCGCGCATGCGGAACTGGTGTCCGCCCTGGGCGCCGGCCGGGATGTTGATGCGGGCCATCTTGCCGTCGAGCGTCGGCACCTCGATGTTGCCGCCCAGGGTGGCCTGGACCATCGAGATCGGCACGCGGCAGTGCACGTCGGCACCCTCGCGCTCAAAGAGCTGGTGGCGGCGCACCGACAGGAAGACGTAGAGATCGCCCGCGGGTCCGCCGCGTGCGCCCGCCTCGCCCTCGCCGCTCAGGCGGATGCGCGTGCCGTCCTCGACGCCGGCCGGAATGTTGACCTTGAGCGTCTTCTCACGACGCACGCGGCCCTGGCCCGCGCAGTTCTTGCACGGCTTGTCGATCACCTGGCCCGCGCCGTGGCAGGTATGGCAGGCGCGTTCGACGGTGAAGAAGCCCTGCTGCGCGCGGATGCGGCCGCGGCCCTGGCAGGTCGGGCACTGCTGCGGCTTGGACCCGGCCTCGGCACCGCTGCCGTGGCAGACCTCGCAGGAAACAGAACTCGGCACGCGCACGGTGGCCTCGGTGCCGCCATAGGCCTGTTCGAGCGTGATCTCGAGATTGAAACGCAGATCCTGGCCACGCATGTCGGCGCGTCCGCCACGCCCGCGCTGGCCGCCGGCGCCGAACATCTCCTCGAAGATGTCGCCGAACACCGAGCCGAAATCGAAACCCTGTCCGCCCTGGAACGGGCCGCCGGGACCCGCACCGCCCTCGAAGGCCGCCGGCCCGTAGCGGTCGTAGGCGGCACGCTTCTCCGGATCCTTCAGGATGTCGTAGGCGTGGTTGATTTCCTTGAACTTCCGTTCCGCTTCCTTGTCGCCCGGATTGCGGTCGGGATGATGCTGCATGGCGAGCTTGCGGTACGCCTTCTTGATGTCGTCGGCACTCGTCGTGCGCTCGACTCCAAGCAGCTCGTAATAGTCCTGCGACATGGCTTTCTACGCAGCCCCCACTGGCCCCTTGCAGATCGGCCTCCCGCTTGCGCGGGAGGCCGTCGTCTCATCTAGACGGTGATCGCTTTTTCAGGATCCCGTCTTCTTGTTCTTGTCGGTGACGTCCTCGAACTCGGCGTCGACGACCTTTTCGCCCTTGGCGTCGGTCGCGCCGCCGCCGGGCGCACCGCCCGCGGCACCCGCACCGGCCTGCGCCTCGGCCTGCTGGGCCTTGTACATGGCCTCGCCGAGCTTCATCGCGGCCTGGGTCAGGTCGTTGGTCTTGCCCTTGATCGCCTCGACGTCCTCGGCCGCCAGGGCGGTCTTGAGCCCCTCGAGCGCACCCTCGATCTCGGCCTTCTCCGTGGGGCTCACCTTGTCGCCGTACTCAGCCAGATGCTTGGTCGTGGAGTGGACCAGCGCCTCGCCCTGGTTGCGGGCGTCGATCAGCTCGCGCTTCTTCTTGTCCTCCTCGGCATGCAGCTCGGCGTCCTTCACCATCTTCTGGATGTCGGCCTCGCTGAGGCCGCCCGAAGCCTGGATGCGGATTTGCTGCTCCTTGCCGGTGGCCTTGTCCTTGGCCGAGACCTGCACGATGCCGTTGGCGTCGATGTCGAACGTGACCTCGACCTGAGGCACGCCGCGCGGCGCCGGCGGGATGCCGACCAGGTCGAACTGGCCCAGCATCTTGTTCTGGGCGGCGATCTCGCGCTCGCCCTGGAACACGCGGATGGTCACCGCGGTCTGGTTGTCGTCGGCCGTCGAGAAGGTCTGGCTCTTCTTGGTCGGGATCGTCGTGTTGCGCTCGATGAGGCGCGTGAACACACCGCCCAGCGTCTCGATGCCGAGCGACAGCGGCGTCACGTCGAGCAGCAGGACGTCCTTGACCTCGCCCTTCAGCACGGCCGCCTGGACTGCAGCACCAACCGCGACGACTTCGTCGGGGTTGACGTTGCGGGCGGGCTCCTTGCCGAAGAACTGCTTAACGACCTCGATGACCTTCGGCATGCGCGTCATGCCGCCGACCAGGATGACCTCGTCGATCTGACCGGCCTGCAGGCCGGAGTCCTTGAGCGCCGCCTTGCAGGGCTCGAGCGTCCGCTGCACCAGGTCGTCGACCAGGGCCTCGAGCTTGGCGCGCGAGAGCTTGATGACGAGATGCTTCGGGCCCGACGCGTCGGCCGTGATGAACGGCAGGTTGATCTCGGTCTCCTTGGAATTGGAGAGCTCGATCTTGGCCTTCTCGGCCGCTTCCTTCAGACGCTGCAGGGCGAGCTTGTCGTTACGCAGGTCGATGCCCTGCTCCTTCTTGAACTCGTCGGCCAGATAGCTGATGACGCGCTGGTCGAAGTCCTCGCCGCCCAGGAAGGTGTCGCCGTTGGTGGCCTTCACCTCGAACACGCCGTCGCCGATCTCGAGGATCGACACGTCGAACGTGCCGCCGCCCAGGTCATAGACCGCGATCGTGCCGGTCTTGCGCTTGTCCATGCCGTAGGCAAGGGCAGCCGCGGTCGGCTCGTTGATGATGCGCAGCACTTCGAGGCCGGCGATGCGGCCGGCGTCCTTGGTGGCCTGGCGCTGGGCGTCGTTGAAGTAGGCCGGGACGGTGATGACCGCCTGGTCGACCTTCTCGCCGAGATAGGCCTCGGCGGTCTCCTTCATCTTGCCGAGGATGAACGCCGAAATCTGGCTCGGGCTGTACTGCTCGCCGTTTACCTCGACCCACGCGTCGCCGCTCGGCGCCTTGTCGATCTTGAAAGGCACCAGCGATTTTTCCTTCGCGACCATCGGGTCGTCGAAGCGGCGGCCGATCAGGCGCTTCACGGAGTAAAGGGTCTTCAGCGGATTGGTCACCGCCTGGCGCTTGGCCGACTGACCGACCAGGCGCTCACCGCCGTCGGTGAAGGCGACCATGGACGGCGTGGTGCGCGCGCCCTCGGAATTTTCGATGACCTTGGTGTCGCCGCCTTCCATGACCGCGACGCACGAGTTGGTCGTACCCAAGTCGATGCCAATGACTTTCGCCATGATTCTACTCTCTTCCCTCGGCAGATCGGCCGGACCCCGCAGGCACCCGATCGACCCCCGTATAATGGTTACCTGCCGGAAAACCCGGATCAGGACAGGGGCTATATAGGTCCTATCTGGCGGCCTGCAATGGACTTAAGGACCTAAATCTCCGCTGGAAAGTGCGTTATGGCGCACTACCCTCGAATTCATGACAGGAGGGCCGGCGGGGCCGGCCCGTCCTAGTTCTCGTTGCTGGCCGGTGGGCTGGCAGCAGGACCGCCCTTCGACACGGCCACCATGGCCGCGCGCAGCAGACGGCCGGCGATCAGGTATCCCGGGATCAGCTCCTGGACGACCGTGCCGGACGGCACGTCGGGATTCTCGACCTCCATCATGGCCTGATGGAATTCGGCGTTGAACGGCTTGCCCAGGCTCTCGATGCGGGTGACGCCATGGCGCTCCAGCACCGACTGCAGCTCGCGGTCGGTCGCCTGGATGCCGACGATCACGTTGCGCAGGGCCGGGTCCAGCGCGCCGAGGTCGGCCGGCAGGGCAGACAGGGCGCGGCCGAAATTGTCGGCCACGGAAAGCACGTCGCGGGCAAAGCGCTCGACCCCGAACTTGCGCTCCTTCTCCACATCCTGCTGGGCGCGGCGGCGCACGTTCTGCGCCTCCGCGAGGGCCCGCAGCTGCTTGTCCTGAAGGTCGGCCTTCTCGGCCTGGAGCTGCTCGACGAGACGCTGCCACTCGGCGGCGCTTTCCGGCCGGGGCGGAATGTCGAGATTGTCGGGGTCGACCGGCATATCCGCCGGGGCGCCGCCCGCGGTTGGATCGCTGGCCATGTGTTGTCCCTTTGTGTTGGTCTCTTGAAGCGGCCTTCACTTAGGGACGACCCCGGCCCGGGTCAACTGCGGCCGAGCAAAGCTCGGCCGGGGGAGCGGCAGGACATTGCGCAGCAATGTCCGGATCGCCCCGCAAGCGGGGCGCCTCCCCCTTTGAAGGAGGACCTGGAAAGGATCACACCGCGGCGAGCGGCGCCTGGAGCTTGGTGCCGCGCACGATGATGCCGCCGCGGTCGCCGATGGTCACCTGGCCGTAGCGCTGGGCGAAGATTTCCGGCAGCGGCCGGGCGCGCTCGGCCGCCAGCCACAGGCGCAGCAGGTGGCGGCGGCGTTCCGGCTCGGGCCAGTCCTCGAAGCCGGTGCGGTCGTGCAGCATCGTATGGTTGTGAACGAGCTGCACGTCACCGGGCTTGAATTCCATGAAGGTGTTGAGTGCGGGGTCGTTGGCCAGCGCGTCGAACATGTCGAGCGCCTCGACCAGTTCGGGCGTGTGCCGCGGCGCCTCGGGGAAGCGCTGGGCCGAATCGATGTACTGGCGCTGGTAGATCGCCGTCAGGTAGCCCTGGTGCCAGTTGAACACCGGAATCTCGAAGAACGGCTTCTGGCCTTCGGGCACCTCGCCGCGCCGGTCGGTGGCGATCGGCTGGAACAGCAGCTTCAGCAGGTCGGGCCGCCGGCGCCGCATCTCGTTGAAGATCGTGGTCGAGCTCACCAGCGCCGACAGGCCGCCGGACTTCGCGGTCTTGAGGCAGAGCAGTCCGACGATGTCGCAGGAATCGGTGTGATAGGTCTGCCGCTCGTGCGTCTGGTAGATGCGGACGTTGGGATCGTTCACGTCCATGCCGAGATCCTGCACGTGGCCCAGCACGTGGCCCTTGCCGTTCTGCGAGCGGGCGCTGCCGAGATGGGCGCCGAGGCCAAAGAACGCCGTCGCCGACTCGCGCATCGACCAGCGTTCGACCGGCAGGCCGCGCAGCAGCAGAAAGCCGCGGCCGTTCAGCACCTCGTCGTCGACCCGGGTCCTCAGCCGCGCCCCGAGCGTGGGCAGCGGGAAATCCTGCGGCTTCAGCACCGCGATGTCGGCGTCGCGCGCGACGAGCGCCTTCGTGGCGGCTTCGATCTCGGCCACCTCGGCGGCACCAAGGGGCATGATCCAGTCGTCGCGCCGCGCGATTTCGGGTCCGTACCAGGCAGCGGCGCCGGTCTGTTCCGGCGGAAGTTGGAAGCTCATCTCGTTTCGTCCCTCGAATTCGTTCTTCGGGTCTCTATCCCCGCCTTCGTTGCAAGGTCCTTCCACCCGCTGCGGCCGGCCGTCAAGAAGTCGGATGCGTATCCTGGATCCGCTCGACGACACCGCCCAGCAGGCACCCGATCGGACGGCCGCCGGCGAAGCCGAGGCGGATGGCGATTTCCGACAGGGCTCCCATGGCACGCCCCTGGAACACCCGGATCGGCTTGTCGTCAGCATCGACGAGGCCATTGGCCAGCAGCCCGAACGACAGCGCCGCGGCCGCGATGCCGGTGGCGGCATCTTCCGGATATCCGGAGGACCGGGGGAACTGGCGCGCCTCGAAAACCTGGGCCTCGCGATCCTGCACGGCGTAGGGATAGAGGCCGGTGGAGCCGATGCGATGGCAGACGGCCTCGACGGCCTTCATGTCGCTCTTCAGCGCGTTCAGCCGGTCCACGTCCCTGATCGGGACGAGCGTCTTCACGCGCGATGTGATCGCGTTCTGGATCGGCAGGTCGAGCAGGTCGTGGCGGCCAAGGCCCATCACTGCGAGAACGTCCGCCGTCTGCGAGGCCGTCAGGCCCGTCACCCTGCCGGCCGGCTGGGTGATCTCGATGCCGGGCCTGCCGGCCGCATCGCGCCGGACGTAGCCCGTGACCGGCCCGCTGCGCGTTTCGACCCGGACGGTGTCGCCCGGCAGCGCGCCCGCCGAGGCGAGCAGCCACAGCGCCCCGATCGTGGCGTGGCCGCACATCTCCATCTCGTGGTTGGGCACCCAGAAACGAAAGGACAGGTCGTAGTCCGGGCTCGCGGGCGGCAGCACGAAACCCGATTCGTGCCCATGCCGGCGCGCGACGGCTTGCATGTCGTCCGGCGCCAGTCCCTGGCCGTCGACCACGATCGGACAGGGATTGCCGCCGCGCCCCTCGAAAGTGAACACGCTGACGAGGTCGACGACCGGTTTCATGGGCGGGGCGTGACGATCCGGGCTCAGGCGTCCCACGGAAACCTTGGCGCGAAGAGTTCGGTGTCGCTGGTCGACAGACGATAGCTCTCCGTGGCGTTGACCAGGGCGGAGCGAATGCCTGGTTCCAGCGCGCTGTGGCCGGCATCGGGCACGACGACGTAGCGCGCCTCGGGCCAGGCGCGGGCGAGAGCATCGGCGGTCACCGGCGGACAAACGATGTCGTAGCGGCCCTGTACGATGGTGCCGGGCAAGTGGCGGATGCGGCCGAGGTCGGCCCACGGCCAGCCTTCCGGCAGGAAGGTGCCGTTGGCGAAGTAGTGGGCCTCGATGCGCGAGAGCGCCAGGGCGAAGCCGCCATGGTCGGTCTCGAAGGGCGCGCGCACCGTCGGATAGAGCGTCGAGCAGGCGGCTTCGTAGCGGCTCCAGGCGCGTGCCGCCGGCCGGTGCAGGTCGGGATTGCGGTCGATCAGGCGGCGATAGTAGTTGCCGAGCAGGTCGCTGCGTTCCTCTTCCGGCAGATGCCCGGCGAAGTCGCGCCAGGCCTCGGGGAAGATCGTCCGCATGCCGTGGAGGAACCAGTCGATCTCGGGCCGTGCGCCGAGGAAGATGCCGCGCAGGATGAAGCCGGTCGAGCGCTCGGGATGCGTGAGCCCGTAGGCCAGCGCAAGCGTGCTGCCCCAGGAGCCGCCGAACAGCAGCCAGCCCGGGATGCCGAGATGCTTCCTGAGCTTTTCCATGTCGGCGACGAGCGCGGCGGTCGTGTTGTCCTGCAGCTCACCGAGCGGCATCGAGCGACCGCAGCCGCGCTGGTCGAACACCACGATGCGATAGAATTGCGGGTCGAAGAAGCGGCGGTGCACGGGAGCCGAGCCGGCGCCCGGTCCGCCGTGAAGGAACACGACGGGCACACCTTCCGGATTGCCGCTCTGCTCCCAATAGATCGTGTGTCGGCCATCGACCGCCAGCATGCCGCTGGCGTAGGGCGAGATCTCGGGGAACAGGTCGGAGCGAAGCGGTGTTTCAGAACGCGGCATGCGATTGTCCTTTGGCATCACTGCCATAGCGGCGCGAGTCATGCCAGCCTTGCGGTGATTGCCGCGTCCGCGCCCAAACGTCTAAGGTCGGGACGTCCCAGGAGGATTCGTGGAATTTCGCCGCATTCTGGCACTGGTCGCGGTGCTGGCTGGAGCCGTCGCTTGCACGCCGCCCGCAGAACCGCCGGTCTCATCCGCCTCTGCGGCAAGCGGGCGCGGCGCCACGACCTTGCCCCGCGACATCGAGAAACTCGTCGGGCCGGCCGACCAGGACGTCGCCCTGCAATCCTATGTCGACCGGGTGGGGCAAAAGGTCGTCGCGGCCGCGGGCCTCTCCGGCGGCTACCGTTTCCTGGTCCTGGACTCGCCGGTCGCCAACGCCCACGCCGTCCAGTCCTACGTCTTCGTCACGCGCGGGCTGCTCGCCCTTCTCGAGAACGAGGCCGAACTCGCCGCCGCGATCGGGCATGAACTCGGCCACCTCGTCCAGCGCCATGCCGCCCAGCGTGCCCGGGTCCGCCAGGGCGTGCTCGACGCCGCCGTCCAGGCGGCTGCCACCAGCGGCTCGGTCAATGTCGGCCGTTCGGTGGCCCAGGACGGGCTGCTGGCACTGCGGCGATACTCGCGCGAGCAGGAGCTCGAAGCCGACCGGCTCGCCCTCGGCTACATCGTCAAGGCCGGCTATCCCGGCAGCGCGATGGCATCCCTGATCGATCGCCTTCGGCGGCAGTCCGCGCTCGAGGCGCAGATCATGGGCGAGTCCCCCGACATCGGCGACCGGCCGAGTGCATCGTCGACCCATCCGGTGCCGATGGAGCGCACGTCGGCCATCGACCTGCTGCCGCAGGCCAAGGCTCCCGGCGACTCAAACCAGAAGGGCTATTTCGCCGCCATCAACGGCATGTCGGTCGACGACTCGCCGAGCGAAGGGTTCATCCGCGGCCGGTCATTCTTCCATCCGGTGCTGAGGATCACCTTCACCGCGCCGCCGGGCTTCCGCCTGTTCAACGAAAGCGACGGCGTGCTGGCGGTGAACCGCGAGCGCTCGTTGATGGCCTTCTCCTGTCTGCCGACGCCGGTGACGGGGCCGCTCGACGACTGGATGCGCAACAAGCTGAAGCCCACGCCGACCGACATCCAGCCGCTGGAGATCAACGGGGCGGAAGCCGCGATCGGTGCCCGGCCGCGCGGCTCCGATACCGGCCTCGGGCAGGCGCGCTACGTCGCGATCCGGCAGGGGGGCCGGGTCTGCAACTTCGCGATGGTCAGCGAAGGCACCGACCAGGATCGCCAGATCGCGGCCATGATCGCCGCCGCGCGCACCTTCCGCAGCCTTTCGGCGGCCGAGGCGGCGGCTTTGCAGCCCTACCGGCTGCGCATCATATCGCCGGCCGGGTCGACGCCGGCGTCGCTGGCCGCCTACATGCCCTATCCGGATTTGAAGATGGAACGGCTGCTGGTCCTCAACGCCGCCCACTCTCCGGCCGAACTGGGCAGCCGGTCGCAGATCAAGGTGATCGAGCCCTAGGCTTCGAGCCGTTCGATCATCGTGCCGTCGGCATCGAACGCCGCCACGGCCGGCCTGTCGCGCGCGACGGTGAGGACCCGGCCTTCGTCCCTGGCGATGTTGCGCGAAGGCGCCGTGCCCCGCACCACGCGAACGATGGAGGGCCAGCCGCCGTCCCCTGCCTTCCCGAGAGCTTCGTCGAGCTGCGTATCGGTTTGCGCGTTCCACCAGAAGGCATCGGCCTGCTCGCCCAGCGGACGGCCGGGATCGACGCCGTTGGCCGCGAAGACCACGCGGCCGTCCGCGCTGAGCGCGGCGCGCGAGAGGGCGTTCAGGAGATCGCCGTGGCCGGGCTGCACGGTCTGACGTTCGCGCAATCCCGTCGTCCAGCGGGCGATCGCGAGCGGGCCGTTGCGGCAGGCGATGCGTCCCTCGGCGATCGAATAGCCATAGGCTTCGATGATGGAGGCGAGGCCTCGTGCCAGCATCCAGTCGAGCACGTCGAGGGGCGACAGGGCGAACTGGAGTTGAAGCACCTTGTGCCACATCTCCTCCTGGGCGCCGCGGAGGAAGACGAAATCCTCGACCTCCGCGCCGGGCCTCGCGAGCAGGCGCCGGCGCAGCAGCAGCAGCAGGTCGATCAGGCGCGGCGTGTTGCCCGCCGCCCCCAGCATGTTGCCCAGCACGACCAGCCGGTCGCCGGGCGTCCATCGCTGCATGAGAGCGACGCCAAGCCATTCGAGGGCGGCATGATCGCCTGCCAGGGCACCCAGCGCCCAGGTGGTGCCGCCATCACGCAGGCGGGCGATCGAGGCGACTTTGCTCATGGATCAGGGGTCGGGACCGGGAAGGAGGCAGGAGGTGCGGACATGAAAAAGGCGGCGCGACATTTGGGTGCCGGGCCGCCTTTTATCTCATTCCGTGCCAGAACCGCCTAGGCGACCTTCTGCAGAACGCTGTTGAGCTTTTGGGTCGCGAGTTCCTTGTCGATGCGCTCGACGGCGGCCAGTTCGCGCGCCAGACGGTCCAGCGCCGCCTCGTAGATCTGGCGTTCGCTGTAGGACTGGTCCGGCTGCCCGGCATTGCGATGCAGGTCGCGCACGACTTCGGCGATCGACACCGGGTCGCCCGAGTTGATCTTGGCTTCGTATTCCTGCGCGCGGCGGTTCCACATGGCGCGGCTCACGCGGCTGCGGCCCTTCAGGGTCACCAGCGCGCTTTCCATGATCTTGCGCGAGCTGAGCTTGCGCAGGCCGGAAATCTTCGCCTTGGCCACCGGAACGCGCAGCATCATGCGCTCCTGCTCGAACGAGATGACGAACAGGTCGAGCTTGTGACCTGCGATCTCCTTCGCCTCGATATCAATCACGCGGCCGACGCCATGCGTCGGGTACACCACGAAATCACCCTTCTCGAAGGCGAATTCCTTCGCCTTGGCGGGCGCCTTCTTCGGCTTGGCCATATCGTCTAGTCCCTTCACAACAGCCCCGCTTTCTGCGATACCGCGACCCACCGTATACGCTCCCCTGCGTATTCGGCCCGGCATCGCAAGCATCGGTAAGTTTCTTTCGGATACCGACACGGACACCGAGCCAGCGGCGGACCGGACCCCGGACCGCTTCCAGCCACAGTCTTATAACAGATTTTACGCGCGGAGTCGCGTCCGTTGTTGCATTTCAGCAACGGTCTAGCTATGCGAAATCCGCATGGCTATTGCAAAAGGTACAATATAGGACTTGCGGCGCGACCCGATCAGCGGGCAGCGGGTTTGTCGCTGAAATACTTTTCGAACTTGTCCTTCTCGTCCTTGTACTGCTCGGCGTCTTCTGGCGCGTCCCCCTTGCGGGTGATGTTCGGCCAGGTGACGGACAGGGACCGGTTCAACTCGAGCCACTTCTCCAGGCCCTTTTCGGTATCGGGCAGGATGGCGTTGGGCGGGCACTCGGGTTCGCAAACGCCGCAGTCGATGCATTCGTCCGGATTGATGACCAGCATGTTCTCGCCCTCGTAGAAGCAATCCACGGGGCAGACTTCAACACAGTCCATGTACTTGCACTTGATGCAAGCTTCAGTGACGACATAGGTCATAAAGGCTCCAGAAACGAGCGGCGGCTGCTTAACGCGCGAACTCCGGTGACGCAAGGCATACGGCGGAATGGCCGCAATCTAGCGGGCATCCTCACGGCGAGTCGATCTCCTCATACAACGTGCGTGCCTCTGGCGCAGGTCCGCGCCGTTCGCCGAGCGCCATGACGCGGATGACCTTGACGTGGGGACCCAGCGCGAAGGTCAGGACCATGCCGGGGCTGACCGCGGCATGGGCCTTGTCGACGGCGCGGCCGTCGATGCGGCAGCGGGACTTCTCGACATGGCGGGCGGCCAGGGAGCGTGTCTTGAAGAAACGCGCGTGCCAGAGCCACTTGTCGAGCCGCATCGCGCCTCAGCACGTCACCGGCGGTTACTTCTTCCCGCCCAGCTTGAGCTCGAGCAGCTTGGCGAACGGCGAATCGGCGGTCGACTCGCCCTTCGTTTCGGTCGTGGCGTAGAGCCGCAAGGCAGGACCGCCATTGTCGCGCCGTGGCGGACGCGGCCCGCGCCGGTCGTCGCGCCCGCGATTGTCCTGCGGAGGCCGCCCGTCCTTGCGATCCTGCCGGGGCCCCTCATTGCGGGGACCGTCGTTCCGCGGACCATCGCCACGCTGGCCGCCGCCGGGGCGGGGACCGCTGCGCGGACCCTCGTCCCTGCCGCGCGGCGGGCGCGGCGTGTCGGAGAAGAACTGACGCTCGTTCGGCCGCTCAGGCCGGTCGCGGCGGCGCTGGTCGCGCTCGTCGCGTTGCTGGCGCTGCTGAAGACGCTGGCGCTCCCGCTGCTCCTCGCGCTCGCGCACGAAGCGCGGCTTGATGGAGAAGGCATGGAGCGGCCCGTTCTCTTCCGAGGGCGGATGGACGCGGTAGCCCAGGCCGCGCAGCACGTTGGCCATCTCGGGCTCCGAACAGCCGACCAGCGACATCATCTGCGGCGTGGCGCGGAACCAGCCCGGCGGCAACGGCCGCGGCTCCTTCTTCGCGGCCGGCGGCGCCGGTTCTGCCGCGGGTGTCTCTTCGGCGGCGGGCGTCGCGTCTGCGGGCGCCTCGGCCGCGGAGTCGACGACCGATTCGGCCGCTGCCTCAACGACAGGCTGGGCTTCGGCCACCGCTTCGGTGGCCGCCTCGATGACGGGCTCGGCCACGGGGTCGGGCGCGGCGGCCTCAACCTCAGGCGCGGCTTCGGCCGCCGGTGCGGGCTCGCTCTCGCCGAACGCCGCGGCGACGATCGCCCATTCGCTGATCTCGTCGGCCGTGGCGGCCGGCGGGATCGCGGGCGCGGCATCGCTGGCGGCCGGCTTCTTTCCCGGCTTTTCGTGCTGCTGCGCGCGCCGTGCGTTCTCGCGGCTGTCGCGCACGGCGGCGCGGGCCATCGCGGCCAGGCGCTCCACCATATCGGCCCGGATCGCATGATCGCCCAGCGGCAGATAGCCGATGGCGGCATAGAAATCCCGCTCGGCGTCGCGCGGCAAATCCATCGACGTCCGGCCTTCGGCCGGCAGCGGCGGGATCGTCTCGCGACCCTTGGCGACCATCCAGAGGCCGGCGCGAAGGCGGATCGGCACCGGCTTCAGCATGCTGGGGAAGTAGAGCGAAAAGACACCGACGCGCACGCCGAGGCGGGCCAGCGCCTTGCGGTCCTCCTCGCTGAGCTGGGCGAGCTGTTCCTCGATCGGGCGACGCGGCAGGACGCCAAGGCCCTCGCAGAGCTGGAAGATGACGCCCCGCGCGCCGGCCGGCAGTTCGGTCGTGGCGCGGGCGTCCATCAGTTCGCTGAGGCCGAGGCGAATGCGCGTCTCGACCCAGACGGCCGCACGCTTGCGCACTTCCTCGCGCTGCGGGCCGTCGAGCAGGTCGGAAGCGATGGCTTCGACCTTCGGCGCCAGCACGTCGCCGGACGGCAACAGGCGCGCGACGGGGCCACCGCCCCAGCAGACGCGGAGCTGGCCATCGAAGACGATCTCGCCGTCCGGACTGTTGACGAACGCCTGCAGCCGCTCGGGCAGGTCCTGCCGCAGGGCGCGCAGGGCCGCACTCAGCACCGCCTTCTGGTCGGTCTGTCCTTCGGTCGCATCCGGCACGAAACGAAATCCCTCGATGCGTCCGAGATGCTCGCCTTCAACGATGACTTCGCCGGCTGCGGCGACTGTCGAGTTCATTTCACCCTCATCGCGCAATCTTCGTACAAGCAAAGCCGCGCGTCTATCGACAAACCGTTGGGTCAGTCTCTGATGCAAAACGTCCGAAAGCCTGTCCTCGATGGCGCGGGTTCGTTCCTGCCAGTGCCCGGCGCGCTGAATCCAGTCGGGCCGATGTGAAATGTAGGTCCAGGTTCGAACGTGCGCGATGCGTGCCATCAACGTGTCGATGTCGCCATCGAAGCGTTCCAGCCGCTTCACATGGCTGTCGATCCAGTCTTCGGGCAACCGCTCGCCGCCTTGCGTCAGGTGCCCGAAGATCTGTCCCAGCAGCGTCGTGTGCTCTTCCGTCAGCGTCTTGCGGAAGTCCGGGACCTGACAGACCTCCCACAGAAGCCTGACGCGCTTGGACGAATGCAGGCGCGGCAAAAAGGCCGATTGGGCCGCCAGGGTTTGCAGAGCGAGCTGGTCATCCTGTTCCCGCACGCGTTGCAGCGCGGCATGAGGGGGACTGTCGTTCAATGTGGTGATCAGCGACTGGACCGAGCGGAAGTCGAGATCGCTGTTGCGCCACTGCAGGTCGCGCAGCGGATCGAAACGATGATTCTCGATCGCCTCGACGACATCGTGATCGAGGCCGCTGATGCCGGCCGTCGTGCCGAACGTGCCGTCGTTCATGTGCCGCCCGGCGCGTCCGGCGATCTGCGCCAGCTCGCCGGTGCGCAGCGGGCGTGAGCTGCGGCCGTCGTACTTGCGCAGGGAGGCGAACCACACATGGTTCACGTCCATGTTGAGGCCCATGCCGATCGCATCGGTGGCGACGAGATAGTCGACCTCGCCCGACTGGAACATGCCGACCTGCGCGTTGCGCGTGCGCGGACTCATCGCGCCCATGACCACCGCCGTGCCGCCACGCTGGCGGCGGATCAGCTCGGCGATCTCGTAGACTTCGTTGGCGGAGAAACCGACGACCGCCGAGCGGCGCGGCAGGCGCGTCGCCTTCTTCGAGCCGACATAGGTGAGGTTGGAGAAGCGCGGACGCGCCACCACGTCGATGTCGGGCAGCAATCTGTTCAACACCGGACGGATCGTGTCGGCGCCCAGCAGCATCGTCTCGTTCAGGCCGCGCGCGTGCAGCAGCCGGTCGGTGAAGAAATGGCCGCGCTCCGGATCGGCCGCCATCTGTACTTCGTCGACGGCCAGGAAGGAGACCGGCCGGTCGACCGGCATCGACTCGACGGTGCAGACGAAATAGCGCGCGCTCGCGGGCGCGATCTTCTCCTCGCCGGTGATCAGCGCGACCTGCGACGCGCCCTTCAGCTTGACGATGCGGTCGTAGTTCTCGCGCGCCAGCAGGCGCAGCGGGAAGCCGATCATCCCGGAATCGTGGCCGAGCATGCGCTCGATCGCGAGGTAGGTCTTGCCGGTGTTGGTGGGACCGAGGACGGCGGTCAGGCGGCCGGAAGCGCCGGAGAGCGACATGGGCGGCACCTTCGCTTGCGGGGGTGGCGGAAGCAAGGCCGGCATGGCTGGAGGTCAAGTTTGGTCTGCTGGTGCATTTCGAGGCCGACCGGCTGCACTCCACCCTGGCCGAGCTACGTCGGCAGCTGTGCTTCGTATTGTGACGGCCGAATTCTTCGAGTCGTCAAAGACTGCCTGCAGCTGGATCCGATCCTGGATCAATTGTCGGCCAGTCAAAGCCGTGCCACCGTCGTAACGGCCGATGCCGCTACGACGGGGCAGGCTTCTCTAGGCGAGGATCGAGCAAAAACGATTCGGCCTGAAGATCATTCGATCCCGGCACGGCTTCATGATCCAGAGTGGAACCAAGCAGTCCGGCCACGGCGAAATGTTCACCACGCCGATGGTCGTGCTGCCACAGCAGTTGAGAGAAGGCAGCTCGGGCGAGCACCAGCCCGAGACAATGGACATGTCGCCATGTTTGGAGACGGCCGCTTCTGCAGCGGGTCCCAAAGCGCAAGCCATCGCCATCAAAGCTACGGCGAGCGCGACCTTATAATTCGGCATAAATCACCTCTTTGTTTTTTAGAGACTTCACCTTGTCATTGTCGGCGGACCCACCTTTGCGTTGGGCTGCTCTTGAAATTCTTTTCGGCCGACCAGGGTACAAAAGGTGACGAGCCCCCGGCTCGTCGGGGGCTCGTCTGATTGTTCCTAGTTGCGACGCTCGTACTGAATGGTGGCGCCGTCCACGCCCTTGGGGCCCACGATGATGGTGGTGGTCATCGAGGAGTTGTTGTTGATCGGCTGCGTCATCGTCGCGTTGCCCGTGGTGCCGTTGGGGCTGGTGGAGATGCCTCCCCCGTAGGACGAACCGCTGTTGGTGTTGCGCTGGATCTGGAAGTCAACCTGCCGGCCTTGCGTGTTCACCGTGGCCGTCGTGGAAGCGGCGAAGGCACTCTGTGCGCCGAGTGCGAGCAAGGCGACCGAGCCGAGGAGCTTCTTTATCATTGCGTGCTACCTTTCCGTGCAGGTGTTGCTGACACGGTGGTTTTGACACGACTCAAGAACGGCTTTGTTCATCTCAGCCTTTTTGGAAATGAAGAGCTGTTGCATCTCCACAGACTGACGATTGTTGGATTCTTTCCAAATTCCGGGCGGGGCTGCACCAGATTATTTTCATCATATTTGTCAGCCACTTAAGCGAGAAATCGGGGGCCATCGTAATAGGCGGCTTGAACGCGCCCTATATAGCTTCTCCCATTCGAGGATCACCGCTTAAGGGGGGTGTCTATGACCGAGCACTTCAAAGCAGATGCGATCAGCAACGCCGATCGGCTTGATCAACGTTCCTTGCTCGCCGGCCTGTATGACGTTCTGGGATACGGCTACGAGGATGTGGCGTCGGTCATTCAGGATCATAGTGGTCAGCGTCCTGATCCCGTGAAGCTGTGGCGTGTCCGCAAGATGCAGCTTGCCGGTACCGTACCGGGCTTGGCGCGGGCCGCCATCGACGCTCTCTATGCTACCAGCTCCAATGTCGCCAAGGCAGCGATGCTGCAGGAGCTCAAGCTCCGCAACGTCGACCGGCGGCATAAGCATCTGAAAGAGGTGCTGTCGGCCGTGGCCGCAGCCGAGAAGAAGTTGGAAGATTTGAAGGATCAGCACGAATGGTCCTGGTCTCCTCGCATGGCCCGTCTGTCGCCCATCGAGAAGTACGAGATCGCATTGGATCGCGCCGCTCTGTGTTCCCTGAAGCAGCAGATTCTGCTGTACCGCTTTCGCTATGACTCGGCGGATGCCGCCCCGGTGAAGAGCCTGGTCAGTCGTTCGTTGCACCTCACCGATGAGGTGCACGATATGACAGAAGTACTTCTGTCTGCATCCGAGCTTGGACCTGAGTTGCTGATCGCGCGCGTAGTCGCGAATCATTTCTTCGTCAGTTACATTCAGGATCAACTGTCGGACGATGACAAGAACGAGCTTCCGACCTCAAAGGAATTTGTCGCGACCTACGGCAAGCATCGTACCTTCCTCGCGGCATTTCGGGGTGCCGCGCGGTCGCTCGATCCACGCATCGCGTTCTACTTTGCCGAAATGGCCTCATTGCTTCCTCGGCCTTCAAGCAAGATCAGCCTGGTTGGCGGGCTTGGATTCCAGCATCCGTCCATCCATCCTGTCGAAACGGCCTGCCGTCTTCTCGTTCTGTCCAGGTATCTCGATCACGGAGCGGCGCAGAAGAGTACGCCTATGCCGTCGATGCTGAATTGGAAGCCGATCTGGCTTCAGGCCAAGCTTCCGCAGATCGAAGAAGCCATGCAGCTCGTGGAGGGCATTGAGAAGATGCAGGGCATACAGCGCCCGCATCTGGCGGAGGATCTTGCTGGTCTGATCGACGGCAAGATCGCTGATGCTTGTAACGAAACCACAACCGGCAATGACGTCTAGAAAGGAGGGTCAAATGAGGAAAATGGCTTTGGGAGTTTCTGCATTCGCACTGATGAACATTGGTTTCATGCAAGCCGTCGTATTGGCGGCAATGCCTGGGCATGTGACCTGAAGCGTTTCACCTCGCGCTGGGCAGTTTTCAATATCGCCCAGCGCGCCTTCTCTGGTGTGTCTTGGCAGACTTGGCCGCAGACGGGCGTTCGCGAGGCTTGTAGCATTGCCCCGGCGCCGACTGCGGGCACTGCTCGACAGCCTGCGGGCTTCGCTGCCCTCTCGACGGCACGGCGGCTTTGAACCGTGTTGGGATATGCTGCGCTGACCACCATAAATATGGCAGGTCCGATGCTCACACTTGCAAGTCAGCCCGAATAGGCGGGTTCCAGCTTGTTGCAGCCGATCATCGGACCGTGATCGGTCTCCTGCACCAGCACGGCCATGCCCTGGGTGGGGCCGATGCGGTCGCCGGGGATCGTCCAGCTCCTGGCCGTCCCGTCCCAGCGGTCGACCAGTTCGATGTGGCGCACGGTGTTGAAGTTCTCGAGCATGCGGCCCTGGTTCTCGCCGCTTTTCACCGGCGTGGTATGCCGGCGATCGTAGATCGCCAGGGTGACGTCGGCGACGCGCTCCCCGAGCGGGAAGGCGTCGAGCCTGATGGTCAGCGGCCCGCCAAGGGACCGTGAGAGTTCGGGTGTCGCGCGTCGCGGCGTGCGCGCCTGGGCGCGCGCCAGCAGCGCCTCGATCGGCGCACGATCGCGCCCGGTATCGTGGCCGATGCCCTCGACCACCATTTCCGGCGTGTAGACGTAGCGTTGCTTCAGGGTCCGCGCGTAGGCGCGCTGGCGTTCCGTGGTCTCGCGCGACGCGAAGGGATCCCGCCAGCCGATATAGTCCCAGTAGTCGACATGGAAGGCGAGGGCCACGATATCCGGCCGCTTCGAGAGGCGACCGAGATGATCGTCGGCCGGCGGGCAGGAGCTGCAGCCCTGCGACGTGAAGAGTTCGACCGCCCAGGGGCCTTCGCCGCCGGGTCGCGCCGAGACCTGGCGCGACAGGCCGGTGGCGACGGCAGCGGCGCCGATTAGCACCGATCTGCGGCCGGGAGGGAAGGCGGTCGACATGGCGGACAGGATGCGCGCGCCGGCCACTGCCTGCCAATCAACAATCGGTCACTGACCGGTGACGTGTTCATCACGCCGCATCGCCACGACGCCTGAGGGTGCGGCCTCGTCACGGCGGCTCGTCTGGACTCCGACAAGGTAATATTATAACAATCTATTTGCATGTCCCACCCTCGTTCCCCGGGCACGACCCTGCTGGCGATGAGCGCGCCAGCCCGCGTTTGCGCCGCACTCGGCCTTTCCGCCCTGCTGTGGCTCTGTGTCTGGTGGGCCCTGTGAGGGCCGCGTGACCGCCGCGCTGCGCCTGGTCGACCTGACCGTGAGCTACGACCGCCACCCGGCGGTCCATCATGTGTCGGCGGAAATCCCGGCCGGCGAGATGACGGCCATCGTCGGCCCCAACGGTGCCGGCAAGAGCACGCTGCTGAAGGCGCTGCTGGGGCTGGCGCCGCGGATCGAGGGCCGCATCGAGTGCACGGCCAGGTGCATCGCCTACCTGCCGCAGCAGGCGGAGATCGACCGCTCCTTCCCGATCTCGGTGCTCGACACCGTCCTGCTCGGCCGCTGGTCGCGCTTCGGCGGCTTCGGCGCCGCCAAGCATGTCGATCTGCACGATGCCCATCATGCCATCGAGGCGGTCGGGCTTGGCGGCTTCGAGCGCCGTCCCATCGACACGCTGTCGGTCGGCCAGTTCCAGCGCGTGCTGTTCGCGCGCCTTCTGCTGCAAGACGCCGATCTCGTCCTGCTGGATGAGCCGTTCGCCGCCATCGACAGCAAGACGGTGGCCGACCTGATGGTGGTGATCCGCCGCTGGCGGGAAGAGAAGCGCACCGTCGTCGCGGTGCTTCACGACTTCGACCAGGTGCGACGCGACTTCCCGCACGCGCTGCTGCTGGCGCGCGAACTCGTCGATGCCGGCCCGACGTCGCGCGTGCTCTCGTCGGAGAACCTGCTGCGCGCCCGTGCCATGGCCGAGGCCTGGGACGAGCATGCCGGCGCCTGCGAAGTGCCGATGCGGCTCAGCGCCTGACCGAAGGCGGCCTTTCATGTTGTACGAGTATGTGATCGCGCCCTTCGCCGATTTCGGCTTCATGCGCCGCGCGCTGGTCGCGAGCCTGGCGCTGTCGGTCGGCGGCTCGGCGATCGGAGTCTTCCTGATCCTGCGCCGCATGAGCCTGATGGGCGATGCGCTGGCGCACTCGCTGCTGCCCGGTGCGGCGATGGGCTTCCTGATCGGCGGCCTCTCGCTGCCGGCGATGAGCCTCGGCGGCTTCATCGCGGGCGTGGCGACCGCGCTACTCTCGGGCATCATCGCGCGCTTCTCCAGCATGCGCGAGGATGCGAGTTTCGCGGCGGCCTATCTGACGGCAATGGCGCTCGGCGTGCTCATCATCTCGTTGCGCGGCTCCGCGGTCGATCTGATGAACATATTGTTCGGCGCGATCCTGGCGGTCGACGATGGCGCGCTGATCCTCGTCGTGTCCACGGCGACGGTGACGCTGGTCGGCCTCGCCGCCATCTATCGCCCGCTGGTGGTGGAGTGCTTCAACCCGGGCTTCCTCGCCGCGATGGGCGTGCGTGGCTCGCTCTACCACTATCTCTTCCTGTCGCTCGCCGTGCTGAACATGGTGGCGGGCTTCCAGGCGCTGGGTACCTTGATGGCGCTGGGCCTCATCCTCCTGCCGGCCGTGGCCTCCTCCTTCTGGGCGCGCGAAGTCTGGTCGATGAGCCTCGTCGCCGCACCGATGGCCTTCGCCTCGGCCGCCGTCGGCCTCCTCGTCTCGTTCCATGCCGGCCTGCCGTCGGGTCCGGTGATCGTGCTGTTCGCCAGCTTCTTCTTCCTGCTGTCGTTGCTGTTCGGCACGCGCGCCTCGGTGCGGGCGCGCCTGTCACGACCGGTTCACTTGCGCGGGTAACGCGGCAGGCTAGGGTGACCTCCACGGAGGAAACCAGAATGACCAACTCGCCGGTGCCGGGCGTCACGCTCAAGACGACCACGGCCAACAACATCCACATGCGCTACGCCGAGGCGGGCAGCGGACCGCTCGTCCTGTTCTGCCATGGTTGGCCCGAGAGCTGGTATTCGTGGCGCCATCAGCTTCAGGCGGTGAGCGCGGCGGGCTTCCGCGCCGTCGCGCCCGACATGCGCGGCTATGGCGGCACGCAGTCACCCGAACCGATCGACCAGTACACGCTCTATCATCTCGTGGGCGACATGGCCGAGCTGGTGAGGGCGCTCGGTGAGACGAAGGCGGTGATTGTGGGCCATGACTGGGGTGCGCCGGTTGCCTGGCATGCCGCTCTCTGGCGACCCGATCTCTTCACCGCCGTCAGTGCGATGAGCGTGCCCTACGCACCGCCGGGCTATGTCGACATCCTGTCGGCGCTGGAGAAGCTCGGTATCGACAACTTCTATCTGCAGTACTTCCAGAAGCCGGGCGTCGCCGAGGCCGAGCTGCAGCAGGATATCCGTGGCGCCCTGCGCAAGCTCTATTATACGGCGGGCGGCGAGATGACGGAAAAGGACAAGGGCTTCGGCCGTTTGACCGGCGGCACGCTCCTGGCCAACACGGTCGATCCCGCGACGCTGCCCGCGTGGCTGAGCGACGCCGACCTCGACTATTACGCGGGCGAGTTCGCGCGCGCAGGCTTTCGCGGCGGGCTGAACTGGTATCGCAACCTGCGCCGCAACTGGGAGCTGAGCGGACCGTGGCGCGGCCAGCCGATCCGTCAGCCCTCGCAGTTCATCGCCGGCAGCCGCGACGGCGTGTTGCGCTTCCCGGCGGCCAAGAGCCAGCTCGAAGCCTATCCGAAGACCCTGCCGGGCCTGCGCGGCAGTCACATCCTCGAGGGTGCCGGCCACTGGGTGCAGCAGGAGCGTGCGGCCGACGTGAACCGCTTGCTGATCGACTTCCTCAAGGGCCTGTAGAGAGACATGAAGATGCGTCTGCCCTGTGCCGCCGTCGCGGCCGTCGCTCTCATGCTCACGCTTCTGGGCGCCTGTGCCGCTCCGCCAGTCAGGCCGTCGGCGATGGTGCCCGACCTGGCGGCGCTTCCGCCCGGCCCGGCGCCGGTCTACCGCCAGTCGATCGTCCCCGGTCCGGTGAGCGGCGGCTCCGGCGCTTCCGCTCAGAGCTTGTGATTTTTTGCTGGCGTTGGGTGTCGTATTTGGATTCGGTTG
>CAMFGZ010000054.1 GCA_945952105.1 uncultured Rhodospirillaceae bacterium
CCCTCGGTCTCGCGGTTGGGGCTGGCGACCGAGCCCGAGTCGAGATGATCGCGGCCAATCACGATCGGCGCCTTGAGCTCACCCTTCGCCACCATCTCGTTGAAGGCGAGGCCGAGGCGATGGCGGTCGCCGAGGCCGACCCAGCAGATGCGCGCCGGCAGGCCCTGGAACTTGATGCGCTTCCGGGCCATGTCGAGCCAGTTGTGGAGATGCTTGTTGTCGGGCAGCAGCTCCTTCACCTTCTCGTCGGTGCGATAGATGTCCTCGGGGTCGCCAGAGAGCGCGGCCCAGCGGAACGGCCCGACGCCCCGGCAGAACAGCGGCCGGATATAGGCCGGCACGAAGCCCGGGAAACTGAACGCGTCGGCCACGCCCTCTTCCAGCGCCATCTGGCGGATGTTGTTGCCGTAGTCGACCGTCGGCACGCCGAGCTTGTGGAACTCCAGCATCGCGCGGACATGGCCCGCCATCGACTGCTTCGCGGCCTTGGCGACGCCGGCCGGATCGGTAGCGCGCCTGGCCTCCCAATCGGCAAGCGTCCAGCCCTTGGGCAGGTAGCCGTTCACCGGGTCATGCGCCGAGGTCTGGTCCGTGACGCAGTCAGGCCGCACGCCGCGGCGCAGCAGCTCGGGCAGGATGTCGGCGGCGTTGCCCAGCAGGCCAACCGAGAGCGCCTTCTTCTCGGCGGTCGCCTTGGCGATGATCGCGAGCGCATCATCGAGATCCTTGGCCTGCACGTCGAGATAGCCGGTGCGCAGGCGGAACTCGATGCTGCTCGGCCGGCATTCGATGGCGAGGCACGAGGCGCCGGCCATCGTCGCGGCCAGGGTCTGCGCGCCGCCCATGCCACCCAGGCCCGCCGTCAGGATCCAGCGGCCCGCGAGGTCGCCGCCGTAATGCTGGCGGGCCATCTCGACGAAGGTCTCGTAGGTGCCCTGAACGATGCCCTGGCTGCCGATGTAGATCCACGAGCCGGCCGTCATCTGGCCGTACATCATGAGGCCCTTGCGATCGAGCTCGTTGAAATGCTCCCACGTGGCCCAGCGCGGCACGAGGTTGGAGTTGGCGATCAGCACCCGCGGCGCATCGGCATGGGTGCGGAACACGCCGACCGGCTTGCCCGACTGGACGAGCAGCGTCTCGTCGGCTTCGAGCTTGCGCAGCGAGGCCACGATGCGGTCGAAGCTCTCCCAATCGCGCGCCGCGCGGCCGATGCCGCCATAGACGACCAACTCGCCCGGCTTCTCGGCCACGTCGGGATCGACGTTGTTCATCAGCATGCGCAGCGGCGCTTCGGTCAGCCAGCTCTTGGCCGAAAGCTCGGTGCCGTGCGGCGCCCGGACGGTGCGGGCATTGTCGATACGGTTCATGGTGTCTCCTGAAGCGCGGGCAGGAAGAAGCTGCCGACGGTTGCGACGATCGTGCCATTCGCGATGAGCGCGGTGGCCTTCTCCATGTCGGGATGGAAGTGGCGGTCGTCCTCTAGATGCGGCACCTCGCGGCGCAGCAGTTCGCGTACCGCTTCGAGCGGCGGGCTTGTCGTCAGCGGCCGGTGGAAGTCGCAGCCTTGCGCCGCCGCCAGCAGCTCGATGCCGATCACCGACGAGACATTGGCCGCCATGTCGAGCAGGCGGCGCGCGCCATGCGCGGCCATCGATACGTGGTCTTCCTGGTTGGCCGATGTCGGGATAGAATCGACGCTGGCGGGATGGGCGCGCTGCTTGTTCTCCGAGACGAGCGCCGCCGCCGTCACCTGCGGGATCATGAAGCCCGAGTTGAGGCCGGGCCGCGGCGTCAGGAAGGCCGGCAGGCCCGACAAAGCCGGGTCGACCAGCATGGCGATGCGCCGCTCGGCCAGCGAGCCGATCTCGCACAGCGCCAGCGCGATGATGTCGGCGGCGAAGGCGACCGGCTCGGCGTGGAAGTTGCCGCCCGACAGCGCCTCCTCCGGATCGGTGAAGATCAGCGGATTGTCGGTGACGCCGTTGGCTTCGGTCGCCAGCGTGGCCGCGGCCTGGCGCAGGATGTCGAGCACCGCGCCCATGACCTGCGGCTGGCAGCGCAGGCAGTAGGGATCCTGCACCCGCTCGTCCCCGACGAGATGCGAGGCGCGGATCGCCGAGCCGGTCATCAGGCGGCGCAGCGACTCCGCCGCTGCAATCTGCCCGCCGTGGCGGCGCAGCTGATGGATGCGCGGATCGAACGGCGCGTCCGAGCCGCGCGCGGCATCGGTCGAGAGAGCACCGGTCACCAGCGCCGCGCCATGCAGGTTCTCGGCCTCGAACAGACCGGCCAGCGCATAGGCGGTCGAGAACTGCGTGCCGTTCAGCAGCGCGAGCCCTTCCTTGGCGCCCAGCACCAATGGCTTCAGCCCGGCATCGGCCAGCGCCTTCGCGGCCGGCACGATCTTGCCCTCGACGATGAAATCGCCGACGCCAATCATCGTCGCGCTCATATGCGCGAGCGGCGCCAGGTCGCCCGAGGCTCCGACCGAACCCTGGCAGGGCACGACCGGCGTCAGGCCGCGCGCCAGCAGCGTTTCCAGCAGCTTCACGGTCGCGAGCTGCACGCCCGAGGCGCCCTGCGACAGGCTGCCGAGCTTCAGCGCCATCATCAGGCGCACGATAGGCACCGGCATCGGCGCGCCGACGCCAGCCGCGTGACTCAGCACGATGTTGCGCTGGAGCGTTTCGAGATCGGCCGCCTCGATGCGGACGCTGGCCAGTTTCCCGAAGCCGGTGTTGATGCCGTAGACGGGCTGGCCCTTGGCGAGAATGGACGAGACCGCGCGCGCCGACGTCTCGATGACCTCATGCGCCGCCGGATCGAGGCTCACCGCGGCACCGCGATAGATGTCGCGCCAGGCCGCCAGCGACACCGCGCCGGGCGTTATGACGATCGCCTTCATTTGCCCCTCCAGACCCGTGCGTGCAGCGGATTGAAGCCCATGCGGTAGACCAGCTCGGCCGGGCGTTCGATGTCCCAGATCGCGAGGTCGCACCATTTGCCGGCCTCGAGTGTTCCCACCTCGTCGAGACAACCCAGTGCCCGCGCCGCCTCGCGCGTCACGCCGGCAACGCACTCGTCGACCGTGAGTCGGAACAAGGTCGCGCCCATGTTCATCGCCA
This sequence comes from uncultured Rhodospirillaceae bacterium, assembly GCA_945952105.1. GTDB lineage: Bacteria > Pseudomonadota > Alphaproteobacteria > Reyranellales > Reyranellaceae > Reyranella. The sequence continues at coordinate 3,129 of CAMFGZ010000054.1, forward strand.
GCAGCAGCGAGGTGAGCGGCGAGGAGCCGGGATTGCTGTCGGAGGCGAGGGCGATCTTCACGCCATGCTGGCGCAACAGGTCGACCGGCGGCTTGTGCGTCTCGCGCACGAAGTAGAAGGCGCCGGGCAGCAGCACGGCGACGGTGCCGGCACGAGCCAGTGCCGCGACGCCCTGCTCGTCGACATACTCCAGGTGATCGGCCGACAACGCACCGTAACGCGCCGCAAGGCTGGAGCCGTGGAGATTCGAGAGCTGCTCCGCGTGCAGTTTTACGCGCAGGCCTTTTGCCTTGGCTGCCTCGAACACGCGCTCGACCTGTTGCGGCGTGAAGCCGATGCCTTCACAGAAAGCGTCGACCGCATCCGCCAGCCTGGCCCTGGCGACGGAAGGCAGCATCTCGTTACAGACGGCGGCGATGTATGCATCCTTGTCGCCGTTGGCCTCGGGCGGCAGCGCGTGCGCGCCGAGGAACGTCGTCTTCACCGAGAGCGGCCGCACCTCGCCGATACGGCGGGCGGCGCGCAGCGACTTCATCTCAGTGGCAGTGTCGAGACCATAGCCCGACTTGATCTCCAGGGTCGTGACACCCTCTGCCATCAGCGTGTCGACACGCGGCAACGCGCTTGCGACCAGCTCGTCCTCCGTCGCCGCGCGGGTCGCGCGCATGGTCGAGACGATGCCGCCGCCCGCCCGTGCGATCTCCTCATAGCTGGCGCCGGCCAGCCGAAGCTCGAACTCGTGCGCACGGTTGCCGCCATGGACGATATGGGTGTGGCAATCGACCAGGCCCGGCGTGATCCAGCGGCCGGCGCAGTCGATCGTCTCGGCAGCGTCGAGCGACGGCGCGTCCGGCGCCCGGCCGGCAAAGACGATGCGGCCGTCGCGCGCGGCCACAAGCCCGTCATCGACGATACCCAGTCCCTCGCCCGTCAGGGTCGCGAGACGTGCGTTCTTCCAGAGGCGGTCACATTGCATGGCAGTCTTATTATGACTATACATAATAATATGTCCAGAACCGCCCTCTGGTTCCGCTCCCTGCTCCTGCCCGACGGCTGGGCCGACGGCGTGCGCCTCGTCATCGTGGACGGCCGGATTGAAACCTTGATGAAGGATGCCCCGGCCGAGGCGGGCGACGAACGTCACCAGATCGGCCTGCCCGGCCTGCCCAACCTGCACAGCCACGCCTTCCAGCGCGGCATGGCGGGCCTCACCGAGCAGCGCGGCAACACGACCGACAGTTTCTGGACCTGGCGCGAGGCCATGTACCGCTTCGTCGACCATATGGGTCCCGACGAGGTCGAGGCGATCGCCGCGCAGGCGTTTCTGGAAATGCTCGAAAGCGGGTTCACCCGCGTCGGCGAGTTCCACTACGTGCATCACGATGCCAGCGGCGCGCCCTACACGAACATCGCGGAGCTGGCCGCGCGAACCGCCGCCGCAGCGAGCGAGACCGGCATCGCGCTGACCTTGCTGCCCGTCTTTTATCTGCACGCGGGTTTTGGCGGCCTGCCCGCCGCACCGGGCCAGCGACGTTTCATCAATGACATCGACCGCTACGCCAGGCTGATCGAGGCCGGCCGCGCGGCCGTGTCGTCGTTGCCCGGCGCCGTGGTCGGCATCGCGCCGCATAGTTTGCGCGCAGCAACGCCCGAAGAGATCACCACGATCTTGCCGCTCGCCCAGGGCGGCCCCGTCCACATCCACGTCGCCGAGCAGGTGAAGGAGGTCGAGGATTGCCTTGGCTGGTCCGGCCAGCGCCCCGTGGAGCTGCTGCTCGATCGCCTGCCGGTCGACGAACGCTGGTGCCTCGTCCATGCGACGCACGTTACCGAGGCCGAGAGCAACGGCATCGTTGCGCGCGGTGCGACCGCGGGCCTGTGCCCGATCACCGAGGCCAATCTCGGCGACGGTCTCTTTCCGGCGCAGTCTTTCCTGGAGCGCGGCGGCCGGTTCGGCGTCGGCTCGGACTCCAATGTCCTGATCGACGCGGCCGAGGAATTACGGTTGCTCGAATATGGCCAGCGGCTCTCCTTGCGCACGCGCAACGCGCTGGCGCGTCCTTCAACGCCCTCGGTCGGACGCAGCCTGTTCGATGCCGCGCTTGCCGGCGGCGCTCAAGCTCTTGGCGTATCGTCGACGCTGGCCGTCGGGCAACCCGCCGATCTGGTGAGCCTGAAAGCCGACGACACGGCGCTCGCGCATCGGCACCACGACCGCTGGCTCGACGGCTGGATCTTTTCCGGTGGCCGCCAGACCGTGGATTGCGTCTGGCGCGCCGGGACGAAGCTGGTGAACGGTGGACGGCACATCCATCGCGAGGCGATCGGCAAGCGCTACCGGCAGGCGCTGCAGAAGGTGCTGCAGGCCTCATGAGCGGTCCGGTCCCTTCCCTGCATCAGAAGATCCTCGGCGACCTGCAGGGCAAGATCCTGTCGGGCAAGCTGGCGCCTGGCGCGCGCATCGCCACCGAGCACGAGCTGGCCGAGGCTTATGACTGCTCGCGCATGACGGTGAGCAACGTGCTCGCCAAGCTCGCCCGCGCCGGCCTGGTCGAGCGCCGCCGCAAGGCCGGCACCTTCGTGACGCGGCCGCAGTCGCAGGCGGCTGTCCTCGAAATCCACGACATCAAGGCGGAGGTGCTGGCATTGGGCCTGCCCTATCGTTTCGAGCTGGTGTCCCGCACGGCGCGGCGCAGCACCGCCGCGGATCGCGAGTTGCTCGACACGAGGTCGCCGGGCCGCCTTGTCGCTTTGGTCGCCCGTCACTTCGCCGGAACGAAGGTCTTTTGCCTGGAGGAGCGACTGATCAGTCTCGACTCCGTGCCCGAGGCCGCCCAACAGACCTTCCACGACCTGGCGCCCGGCCGCTGGCTGCTGGACAGCGTCCCCTGGACCGCGGCGGAACACCGGATCAGCGCCAGCAATGCCTCGACCTCCGTGGCCGCGTCATTGTCCGTCCGGGCCGGCACCGCCTGCCTGATCGTCGAACGCCGCACCTGGCGCGCCACGCTGCCCGTCACGCATGTGCGCCTGACCTATCCCGGCGAGTCGCACCAGCTCGTCGCGCGTTTCACGCCGACGCAGGACTGAACACCTCATCGGTTAGCCCGCGTCACGGCGGCGTTCAGCAGGAGATTGGCGCCGGGGACCGAGCGCGTGAGTTCGATGGCTTCGTTGACATTGTGGCTGATGCCCTCGAAGCAGGGCGTGAAGATCATCGCCGTCGGCGCCAACGTCGCCACCGCATAGGCATCGTGGCCGGCCTGGCTGCGCATCTCGCGATACGGCAGGCCGAGTTCCTTCGCGGTAGTCTTCAGGAGCTCGATGCATTCCGGCGCGAACAGCTCGCTGCCCCAGCTCCAGCCTTCCGAGACCTCGATCTCGACATTGGCCTTCTTTGCCGCGGCGACGATCGCGGCATCGACCTCGGCGCGCATCGCCTTGAAGCGGTCGGCGTCGATGTGACGGAAGTCGATGGTGAGCTTCACCTGCTCGGCATAGGTGCCGGCGAGGTTGGGGAAGCTCTCGATGCGCGTCGTCGTGGTGCGGCCCTCATCGGCGGCATAGGCAAGGCCGATATCGTTGACCGCGGCGATGACATAGCCGGCCCCGACCAGCGCGTTGCGCCGCTGCGCCATCGGCGTGCCGCCGGCATGGCCGGTGTCGCCGTTGATCGTGAGCCGCAGCGCCTGTGTCTTGTAACCGCCGACCACGATGCCGACGTCGCAGCCCTCGCGGTCCAGCACCGGCGCCTGCTCGATGTGCAGCTCCAGATAGGAATCGAAGATCCGGCCCACAGGGGCTGCGCCGGCATAACCGATCTCGTCGAGCGCCTGCTCGACCGTAATGCCCGCATCGTCGGTGGTGGCCAGCACGCTTTCCAGGGAGATGACCTTGGCGAAGGCCATCGATCCCATCATCGGCGGATTGAAGCGCGCGCCTTCCTCGTTGGTCCAGCAGATCACCTCGATGCCGCGCTTGGTCTGCAGGCCGCGATCGTTCAGCGTTCGCACGACCTCGAGCCCGCACAGCACGCCCAGGATGCCGTCATAGCGGCCGCCGCAGATCTGCGTGTCGAGATGGCTGCCGATCGCGACCGGCGGCAGCGACGGATCGGTGCCCGGCCGCCGCGCGAAGATGTTGCCCAGCCGATCGACCTCGATGGTGCAGCCTGCCGCCTTCGCCCATTCGACGAAGAGGTCACGCATCTGCTTGTCTTCGGCCGACAAGGCGAGGCGGCGCAGGCCGACGTCGCGGAAGCGGCCGATCTCGGCCGACTGTTCCAGAGTGTCCCAAAGACGCTCGGCATTGATCTCCAGGACGTTTGCGACCATGCGGCGCTCCTTTTGCGTGCGGCTTTCTCGGCGGGCGATGGCATTCTACCCAAGAAGCATGCCAGCCCCTCGGGACAGCGAAGGCGATTCATGGACAACGAGTACGACTACATCATCATCGGCGGCGGCTCGGCCGGCGCGACGCTCGCGGCACGGCTGAGCGAGGATGCTAACATCCGCGTGCTGCTGCTCGAAGCCGGCCGCGACTTCCGCACCGCCGAGACGCCGCATCATCTGCGGATTCCCAATCCGCTGCGCGCCATCGGCGACGACAACTACCGCTACCCGAAGCTTTTAGCGCGCCGCACCGTGCGGCAGGAACCGAAGCTTCTGTGGCGCGGCCGCGCGATTGGCGGCAGCTCGACCATCAACGGCCAGATCGCCATCCGCGGCATCCCCGAGGATTTCGAGGATTGGGCGTCGATGGGCGCCACCGGCTGGGGCTGGGCGGCCTGCCTTCCCTATTTCCGCAAGCTCGAAACCGACGTCGATTTCGGCGACGCGCCCTATCACGGCAATCGAGGGCCCCTGCCGGTCTATCGCGCGCCGGTCGATCAATGGGGCACCGTCGACCGCGCCCTGCGGGAAGCCGCGCTCGGCCTCGGCTATCCGTGGTGCGAGGACCACAATGCGCCGACCGGCAGCGGCGTCGGGCCCTATGCGATCAACAGCCGGCAGGGGCTGCGCATCTCGACCAACGATGGCTATCTCGAACCGGCGCGCGGCCGTTCCAACCTCATGATCGTGGGCAATGCCATTGTCGACACGCTGCAATTCGAGGGCAATCGCCCGCATGTCAGCGGCGTCCGCGTGAACGTCGGCGGCGAGGCACGCAACGTCCGCGCGCGCCGCGAGGTCATCCTGTCGGCCGGCGCCATCCATTCGCCGGCGATCCTGCAGCGCTCCGGCATCGGCCCTGGCAGGCTGCTCAAGGGTCTGGGCATCGAGGTCGTGGCCGAGCGGCCGGTCGGCGAGCACCTGCTCGACCATCCGATCCTGGGCCTGATGCTCGACCTGAAGGATGATTCGAGGGTCAACACGCTGATGCACCGCCACACCAATTGCTGCCTGCGCTACTCTTCGGAACTCGCCGGCGCGGGCGTCAACGACATGATCATGATCGCCGGAAATCTGCGGCCCGAGGAAGACGGCGGCACAGCGCGGGCACGTCTCGCCGTCTCCGCCTTCCAGGCCTTCAGCGAAGGCACGGTGCGCATCACCACGCGCGACCCTGCCATCGATCCGCAGGTCGACGAGCGCATGCTGTCCGACGAGAGCGACCTCCTGCGCATGCGTGACGGCGTGCAGCGCATGCGGGAAATCTGCCTTCAGCCCGCCTTCAGGGCGATCTCGACCCGCGTCACGTACGGCACGACGGCACGCTCGATCGAGGAGCCGTTCGACGAGAAGGCGCTGGACGACTGGATGTTCGACGAATGCTCCGACGCCCAGCATGCCAGCGGCACCTGCCGCATGGGTTCAGCTGACGATCCGCGCTCGGTCGTCGATCCGGAATGCCGGGTGATCGGCTGCACGGGCCTGCGCGTCATCGACGCGTCGATCATGCCCACCGTCGTGCGCGCCAACACGCATTTCACGACGGTCATGATCGCGGAGAGGATGGCGGACGACCTGAAACGATCGCGTCCGCCAACCGGCGCCTAGGCCAGTTTAGTGGCTGAGATCCTTCGCGCGGGCCTTGCTCAGGGCAACGTTGCAATTCTGGCCCTTCACCGGCGCGCGAATCTTCCAGCACATCGTCTCGTCGTCCCGGGTGACGCCGGAGTTGCAGTAGAAGACATCCTTCTTCTTCTGCAGCCAGACACCGCCAGGGACAGCGGCCTTGATCTCGTACGAGTCCGAGAGCAGGTCGGCCGTGGTGATGCCAGGCTGTTCCTGGTGCTGGGACGAGCAAGTCACCTCACCCGGCATAGTAATCTGCGGAGCGGCTGCAGTTTGTGTCGTCACGCTGGCCTGCGGCCCGGCCGACAGAGTGTTCACCGTCGTTTGAGCGAAGGCGACGGCCCCGATCGCAAGAACAGCGGCAACCGCAGCCGAAATGATCAATTTCGTCTTTGTTTCCATGATCTTAGACCCCAAGGCTCCGACCCGGCGCCCCACGCGCCGGTCCGGAACTCGTTTTTCCCACACACCAAATTTAAGTCTGCAGTCTTACAGCAACCTTTCAAGATGGCAGTCAAGGTGAAAAAATAACGCAGGGAAACTCAGCCAAGGCTCTTGGAAGCGATCTCGAAAACGTCCCGCGACAGACCTTTCTCCTCCACGATCCGGTTCAGCTCTCGCTTCATGAGAACCTGCCGCCCCTCGTCGTACCGGCGCCAGGAGCCCAGCGGCGCCAGCAGACGGGCCGCGATCTGCGGGTTGAGCTTGTCGGTGGCCAGGACCTGATCGGCGAGGAAACGATAGCCCGCCCCGCCGGCGGCGTGGAACTGGACCGGATTGCCCGAGGCGAATGCCCCGATCAGCGAATACACGCGGTTGGGATTCTTGCGGTCATAGGAGGGGTGATCGACGAGGCGCTTCACCCGCTCGAGCGTGCCCTCGGTCGGCGTGCGCGCCTGGATGCCGAACCACTTGTCGAGAACGAGCGGTTCGCCCTTCCAGCGTTCATAGAACGAGGCGAGCGCCGCCTCCCCTTCGGCTCCCCCGAGTTCGGCGAGCACGGTGAGGCCCGCGACCTGCTCAGTCATGTTCTTCGCGCTCTCGAAATACTCGACCGCCCGCCGGCGCGCGGCGTGGCCCTTGTCGGTCGAAAGATAGGACAGCGCCGTGCTGCGCAGGCGACGCCGGCCCGCTTCCTCGGGCGTAAAGCGATACGGACCGGTTCCATGGTTAGCGTCGTAGACCGCGTTCCATCGATCGGCGAGCTGCCTGGACAGCACGCTGCGAATGCGCTGCTGCGCGACCCACAAGCCGTCGATGTCGATTTCCGGCATGAGCTCGCCGAGGAAGGCGAGGCCCGGCAAGGTCACGGCGTCGGCAATGAACGAGCGGTCGAGCCGCTGGTCGTCGAGCGTGCGGCGGATGGCATCGACGAAGAGGTCCGGCACCACCATCGGCTTGCCGGCCCTGCGCGCCTCGACCAGGTCCAGGATCAGGCGGGCGCCGAGTTGCTGCCCGGCTTCCCAGCGCGCGAAGGGATCGCTGTCGTGCGCCATGAGGAAGGTGAGTTCCTCCTCCGAGCGCGGAGCGTCGAGCTTCACCGGCGCGGAGAAGCCGCGCAGCAGCGAGGCGACCGGCTTCTCGGGCACATCCTCGAATACGAAGACGTCGCTGGGATTGCGCACGTCGAGCACGCGGGTCGTGCCGCCGGCCGACGCTTCGCCGGCGAGCTTCAGCGGGAGATCCTGCCCCGACCCGTCGAGCAAACCGACCGACAGGGGAATGTGCATCGGCTTCTTGTCCGGCTGGCCCGGCGTCGGCCGCAGGCTCTGGCCGACCGTCATCGTGTAGCGCCGGCTGGCTGCGTCGTAGCTGCCCTCGACCTTGAGGTCCGGCGTGCCTGCTTGCGCGTACCAAAGACGGAACTGCCGCAGGTCCACGCCCGACGCATCCTCCATAGCGCTTGCGAAGTCGTCGCAAGTGACCGCCTGGCCGTCATGACGCTGGAAATAGAGATCCATGCCCTTGCGGAAACGCTCCGCGCCCAGCAGCGTGTGCATCATCCGCACCACCTCGGCACCCTTCTGGTACACGGTCGCGGTGTAGAAATTGTTGATCTCGATGTACGAATCCGGCCGCACCGGATGGGCCATCGGCCCGGCATCCTCGGGGAACTGCGCGGCGCGCAGGCGGCGGACATCGTCGATGCGCGCGTCGGCCGCCGAGCCCATGTCGGCCGAGAATTGCTGGTCGCGCAGGACCGTCAGCCCCTCCTTGAGAGAGAGCTGGAACCAGTCGCGGCAGGTGACGCGATTGCCGGTCCAGTTATGGAAGTATTCGTGGCCGATGACCGCCTCGATCGAATGATAGTCGAGGTCGGTCGCCGTTTCGGGATTGGCCAGCACGAGCTTCGAGTTGAAGACGTTCAGGCCCTTGTTCTCCATCGCGCCCATGTTGAAGTCGTCGATGGCCACGATCATGAAGGTATCGAGGTCGTATTCGAGGCCGTAGACATCCTCATCCCACTTCATCGACTTCTGCAGCGATTCCATGGCATGGCCGCAGCGCGGGACGTCGCCGGGACGGACGTAGATGCGCAAGGTCACGTCTCGGCCGGAGCGAGTCGTGAACCTGTCCTCGAGACAGTCCAGAGGTCCGGCGACCAGCGCGAAGAGATACGAGGGCTTGGGAAACGGATCTTCCCATTTGGCGAAGTGCCGGCCGCCGTCCAGATCGCCGCTCTCGACCAGGTTGCCATTGGACAGCAGCACCGGCGTCAGCGACTTGTCGGCCGTGATGCGCGTCGTGTAGCGCGCCATCACGTCGGGGCGGTCGAGGAAATACGTGATTCGGCGGAAGCCCTCGGCCTCGCACTGCGTGCAGAAAATGTCGCGCGACTTGTAGAGGCCCGTCAGTTCGAGATTATCCTGCGGCCGCAGTCGCGTCGTTATTTCCAGCGTGAAGGCATCTGGCACGCCCCGAACCGTCAGCGTCTCGGGCGTGACATCATGGGCGATGGCCCCACCGTCGAGGAGGACGGAGAGGAGTTCCATCTTCTTGCCGTCGAGGACCAGGTCTGCGGGACGCGCAACGGCTGCAGGGTTGCGTCTCATCGCCAGGCGCGAGACGACTTTGGCCGCATCGGCGCCAAGCTCGACGTCGAGGTCGACCGTTTCGATCAGGAACGTCGGCGGTGTGTAGTCGGCGCGCCGGATCGTTCTGGGGATGGTGGTCATATCCTTGCTGATATCCATGGAATCCTCAATACGACACCCGTAACGGACGCGGAATTCGGGCTTGCTCCGGGTGACGACTCGCCGCAATCCTGAGCCATCAACCGCGCCGCGCCCACGGGAATCGCGATGTCTCGACACGGTTCTTTGCCGCAAACCCGCCACATGCCCACTTTAGGCCAGTCAGCGGGCTTATCTTCGATGCGGATGACCTTTGAATCCTTGGCAACACGCGCGCTCGGTGCGGGAGCGGGACTGCTGCTGCTTTCAGGCTGTGAGAGCATGCGAGCGGATTTCGCGCGTCTCACCGCGCCGTCGCCGCCGGCCACCGCCGCGGCACGCAAGCCCGCGCCGCCGCCTGCCACACGCCCCGCGAAGCCGGTCGCAACTGCGGCCGCAGCGGTTGCTCCCGCTGCCGCACCGACGGCTGCCGCCGATGCTCCGGCGCCGGTCCTTACCGGCTATCGCGAATCCGAGCTTCGGTCGATGCTGGGCCCGCCGACCAGCGAGGAAAACCGTCCTCCCGGCAAGCAATGGCGATACCGCAACGGCAAATGCACTCTGGACATCCAGCTCTATCCGGATGTCGAAACCAAGCAGTACGGAACCCTCGCGTACAAGGTGAAGAGCGATGACGACACAGACGAAGGACGACGGCTCTGTCTGGCCCAGCTCCAATCCAGGATACAGGCCCGACAGTGAGGTCGAGACCGGCCGGCGGGTACGCATCGCCTTCGTGGAGGACGATGACGATTTCCGCGAGGCCGCAAGCGGCGAACTGGGCGACCACGGCTTCGACGTCGCCGCGTTCCGCGACGGCACCGGCCTGGTCGAGTTCCTGGAAACGGCCGGCGACATCGAGATCATCGTCCTCGACTGGAGCCTGCCGCGAGTCTCGGGCATCGACCTGCTGCCCAAGCTGCAGCGCGCCGGCATCAACCTGCCGGTGGTGTTCCTCACGGGGCACAGCGAGCCCAACTACGAACAGCTCGCGCTCGACCGCGGCGCCATCGATTTCGTCGACAAGTCGCGCGGCGTGCCGATCCTCGCCCGCCGCCTGCGCCTGATCGCCGAGCGCGCCGAGAAGCCGATGTCGGCCGACGGCGAAGGCAATTTCCACTGCGGCCGGCTGCTGCTGAAGCCCTCGGTCAGCCGCGCTTTCTGGGACGACACCGACCTCAACCTCACCGTCACCGAATTCAAGATCGTCCATGCGCTCGCTTCCAACATCGGCAGCTACGTGAGCTATCGCTCGGTCTACGACTGCATGCACTATGTCGGCTTCATCGCGGGGAGCGGCGAGAACGGCTACCGCACCAACGTCCGCTCCTGCATCAAACGCATCCGCAACAAGTTCCGAGCCATCGATCCCGAGTTCAGCGAGATCGAGAACTATCAGTCGTTCGGCTATCGCTGGGGCAAGGACTGAAAGAAGCGAGATGAAGCCATCTCGCCTCGACGCACTCCGCGCTGCGCGCTCCGGTCGAAACGACGGAGCCTTATCGTGCAGACTCCCAGGCTAGGCCGTCCCGGACTCCCGGTGCTGCGCCGCCTCGGCGCCTCGCTCACGCTGAAACTCGTGGCGCTGATCGGATTGTTCGTCGCGTTGCCGATCGTCCTGTACGGGCAGTTCGAGAGCGCCGACAGCCAGATGCAGGCGCTGGTGACGCGCGCCATCCAGGACCGCAGCGCGCTGATCGCCGAAGCGCTCGCGCCGGTGCTGCGGGAGACCGACCCGTCGGAGCCGATGGACCTCAACCGCGAGCTGGCCAGGTATGCGAGCAGCGGCACGGTGTTGAAGCTGATGTACCAGCCGCCGGCCGCGCGCACGGCGAGCCGTTTCTATCTCGTGGCCTCGGCGCCGCCACTGGCGCCGGAGGCGGTGACGACCGAACTCGAGGAACTGGGCCAGCGCGGCATCCTGCAGCGCCTGTCAGAAGCCTGCACCTGGAACGCTTCCGACGAGATGCGCTACAGCCGCGCCGACGGCACGGTCGAGTTGCTGACCTCGATCATCCCGATCCGCGCCCGCGGAAACTGCTGGATCCTGACGACCACGCACGTCGCCTCGGAGTTCCTCGACACCTCGATCGGCCGGCCCTACTGGCAAACGCGCGAGATCCGGATCGCCGCTGCGATCTATCTCGGCGGCGCGCTGCTCGCGGTGCTGGTGGCACTGGGCATCCGCCTCAGCCTGCGCCGCTTCCGCAACGTCGCCGACGAGATCGCGCTGGGTCGTGCCGTCGACGCGACCTTCGTCGAGCGCAACACCGTACCCGAACTCTCGGGCGTGGCCCGCGACTTCGACCGGCTGGTCCACGAACTGCGCCGCGTGTCGCGCGAAATACGCCAGTCGGCGGAGGACAACGCCCATTCCTTCAAGACGCCGCTGGCCGCCGTGCAGTCGGCCCTCAGTCCGGTGAAGCGCGCCGTGCCGGAGCAGGACCAGCGCGCGCGTCGGGCGCTCGAGATCATCGATTCCTCCCTTGCCCGCCTGCTGGGCCTCGTGAACGCCGCGCAGCGCCACGACATGGGAACCGCCGACCTGATCGACGCACCGCGCGTGCCGACCGACCTCGCACCGCTCGTCGAGGACGCGGCCCGTCATTTCCGCGAGATCCTCGCGGCGCGCGGCATCGGGTTGACGGTGAAGCTCGATCGCGGCGCGGTCGTGCGAACCGCAACCGGCATGATGGAGATCGTCCTGCAGAACGTCCTGGAGAATGCCATCAGCTTTTCATCTCCCGGCACGAGCATCGCCGTTTCGCTGCGCGTTTCGCCGGACAGCGTTGCCCTTACGGTCGACGACGAGGGACCCGGAATCGACCCGGAGAAACTCGAAAGTGTATTCCAACGATACTTCTCTTTGCGCCCCGAGGATGGCATAGGCAGCGACCGCGCCGTCGAGCATTCGGGCCTCGGCCTCTGGATCGTTCGGCGCAACGTCGAGGCCCTGGGCGGACGGGTGATCGCCGCCAATCGCCCCGGCGGCGGTCTGTCGATCGGGATCCGGCTGCCTCGCACCGTGATCCACTAGTTGTCGTCGAAAGGTCAGGAACCATGAGCGCCGTCACAACAGTCAGGAGAGTGAGCACGCCGCAGATCCGCGCCCGCAAAGGCGGCGAACCCATCGTATGCCTGACCGCCTACACGACGCAGATGGCACGTTGGCTCGACCCGCATGTCGATCTGCTGCTGGTCGGCGATTCGCTGGGCATGGTGGTCTATGGCTTCGAGAGCACCCTGCCCGTCACGCTCGACATGATGATCGCCCACGGTTCGGCCGTGATGCGCGGCGCCTCGCACGCCTGCGTGATCGTGGACCTGCCGTTCGGCAGCTACCAGGCCAGCCCCGAGCAGGCATTTCATAGCGCGGCACGCATCATGTCCGAGACCGGCGCCAGCGGCGTCAAGCTGGAGGGTGGCGAGGTCATGGCCGAAACGGTCCGCTACCTTGTCCAGCGCGGCATCCCCGTCTGCGCCCATGTCGGCCTGATGCCGCAGGCGGTGAACGTGGCCGGCGGCTTCAAGGCGACCGGCCGCTCCGACGAGGAGGCCCGGCAGGTGACGCGCGATGCCGAGGCGATGGCCGACGCCGGCGCGTTCGCGGTCGTGCTGGAAGGCACGCTGGAGCCAGTCGCGGCCGCAATCACCGCCTCGATCTCCATTCCGACCATCGGTATCGGCGCTTCGCCCGCCTGTGACGGCCAGATTCTGGTGTCGGAAGACGTCTTCGGCCTTTTCAGCGATTTCACCCCGCGGTTCGTGAAGCGCTACGCCGAACTCGGCGGCAAGGTCTCGGAGGCCGCCGCCGCCTATTCAGCCGACGTGAAGGCCCGTCGTTTTCCCGCGATGGAGCATTGCTTCCTGCCCAAATCCGGTGGTCAATCCCGTTCCTAGGGAGGAAGCGACCGGATGGAGAGTTTCGACTACGTGATCGTGGGCGCCGGTTCGGCGGGCAGCGTGCTCGCCAGCCGGTTGAGTGAAGACCCGAACGTCACGGTCTGTGTGCTCGAAGCGGGGCCGAGCGACTGGCACCCTTTCATCCATATCCCGGCCGGCTTCATGTACACGCTGGTCGATCCCAAGGTGAACTGGCTCTACAAGTCCGAGCCCAGCGAATGGACGGGCGGGCGCGGAATCGCAGCCCCTCGCGGCAAGACGCTGGGCGGCTCCAGCTCGATCAACGGCCATATCTACAATCGCGGCCAGCGCCTCGATTTCGACGGCTGGGCGCAACGCGGCAACCGCGGCTGGGGCTATGCCGACGTGCTCCCCTACTTCCGCCGCAGCGAGCATCGCATGGCGGGCGATGCCGATCCGACCTTTCGCGGCAGCGAAGGCAACCTGCCGATCACCGACCTCGAATGGCGCGATCCCCTGTGCGAGGCCTTCATCGAGGGCGCCGTCGAGCAGGGCATCCCGCGCAACCCCGACTACAACGGCACGATGCAGGCGGGCGTGAGCTACGTGCAGCGCATCATCAAGAACGGGCGCCGGGTGAGCGCCGCGCGCGGCTATCTGCATCCCGCAATGTCTCGGCCCAACCTCACCGTGCGCACCCATGCGCAGGCGACCTCGATCGTGCTCGAGGGCAAGCGCGCGGTCGGCGTGCGCTACCGCAAGGGTGGCCGCAACGGCACGGCGATGGAAGTGCGCGCAGCGCGGGAGGTGATCCTGAGCGGCGGCACGGTGAACTCGCCGCAGCTTCTGCAGCTCTCGGGCATCGGTCCGGCGCCGCTGCTGAAGTCGCTGGGCATCGAGGTGAAGCACGAGCTGCCGGGCGTCGGCGAGAACCTGCGCGACCATTACGCGCCGCGTTTCGTCGCGCGCGTGAAGAACGCCACCAGCATCAACGAGCGCTCCAAGGGACTGCGCCTGGCCGGCGAGATCCTGAAGTACGTCACGACGCGCAAGGGGCTGCTGACGCTCAATCCGACGCTCATCTACGTCTTCTGGAAGTCAGATGAGAGCATCGAGAATTACGACCTGCAGCTGACCTTCACGCCGGCAAGCTACAAGGAAGGCGTGCAGTCGACGCTCGACGATTTCCCCGGCATGACCATCGCATCGTGGCAGCAGCGCCCCGATTCGATCGGCTATGTCCGCGCCCGTTCTGCCGATCCGTTCGAGCATCCGATCATCCAGCCGAACTATCTCGGCGCGGAGAGCGACCGCCGCGTCCTGCTGGCCGGCATGAAGCTGGCGCGCCGGCTGCTGAACTCCCGCGCCCTCAGCAAATACTACGACCGCGAGGAGTTCCCGGGGGCGGCGAAGCAGTCGGACGCCGATCTGATGCAGGCCGCCAAGGAACGCGGCACCACCACCTTCCACCTGATGGGCTCCTGCCGCATGGCGCCCGACAGCGACCCGACCGCCGTCGTCGACGACCAGCTTCGCGTGCGCGGCCTCGAGGGGCTGCGCGTGGTCGATGCGTCGATCATGCCGACCATGCCCTCGGCCAACCTCAACGCCTCGGTGCTGATGATCGCCGAGAAGGCCGCCGACATGATCCGCGGCAAACCGGCGCTCGACGCCGTGATACTGAAGGACTGATGGCCGACGAGGCCGCCATCGAGGTCATTTCCAGGCTGGTGCCGGCGACGCTGCGCGCCCTGCACGCGATCGAGTTCGCGACCCGGCATCTCTCCCCCCAGACCCTGCCGCAGGTCCTCGAAGCCCTGGCCGGCCGCAACGACGATCTCGGCCCCGCGCTGGCCGCCTCGCGTGCCCTCGACTGGCCGGGACGGCTGGCCCCGGTGCGCGATCATCTGGAGCGCGGCGCGGTGTTTGCCGGCGAGGCGATCCAGGGCCTGCTCGCCGCGCCCGAAGCGCCGCAGCCCATCGTCGCCGCCTATCGCGCGCTGCGAGGCTACCCGCGCGCCTGCGAATCGCTCTACCCGCTGTGGCCGTATCTGCGGCCGGTGAGCAACTTCTTCCTCGAACAGTCCGCACGCGAGAACACCGACCTGCAGGCCCGTCTCGCCGCCGCCGATCCGACGCGCGAGGGTGTGGGCTTCATGCACATCGCCGGACCGTCGGGAACGCGCGGCGCCTTCTCGCTCTATGTGCCCGAATACTACGACCCGGCGAGAAGCTGGCCGCTGGTCGTAGCGCTGCATGGCGGCAGCGGCAATGGCGGCGCCTTCCTGTGGAGCTGGGTCCGCGAGGCGCGCACGCGCGGCTTCATCGTGCTGGCGCCGACAGCGGCCGGCTCGACCTGGTCACTGATGGAGCCGGAAGTCGACGGGCCGCGCCTTCACCGCATGGCAGGAGACGTGGCCAACGACTGGCACATCGACACGTCGCACCAGCTCCTGACCGGCATGAGCGACGGCGGCACCTTCACCTACGTGATCGGCCTGCGCGGCGATTGCCGCTTCACCCACCTCGCGCCGATCGCCGCGAGCTTCCATCCGATGCTGATGACCTTCGCCGACGCGGATCGTATTCGTGATCTGCCGATTCACATCATCCACGGCACGCAGGACTGGATGTTCCCGCCGGAGATGGCCCAAGGCGCGCAACGCGCACTGGAGCAAGCCGGCGCCGACGTGACCTATCGCGAGATCGCCGACCTCTCGCACACCTACCCGCGCGACGAGAATGCGCGGATCCTCGACTGGTTTCTGTCGCCATCCTCATCCTGAGGCGGCCACGGAGTGGCCGTCTCGAAAGATGGGCCGCAGGCACGGTGCTCGTGCCCATCCTTCGAGACGCACGCCTGCGGCGTGCTCCTCAGAATTTGTGAATCTTTGTCTTTCGGATGCAGGCTCGAGATGATTCC
>CAMFGZ010000055.1 GCA_945952105.1 uncultured Rhodospirillaceae bacterium
TCGCTGCTGGCGCTGGTGCTGGCCATCGGCATCGTGGTCGACGACGCCATCGTCGTGGTCGAGGCGGTCGAGCACACGCTGGAGAAGGAGCCCGGCCTGACGCCGGCCGAGGCCACGGAGAAGGCGATGGCCGAGGTCACGGCGCCGATCATCGCCATCACCCTGGTGCTGCTCTCGGTGTTCATCCCGACCGCCTTCATGCCGGGCATTGCCGGCAAGCTCTACCAGCAGTTCGCGCTTACCATCTCGGTCGCCATGGTGATCTCGGCGATCAACGCACTGTCGCTGTCACCCGCGCTGTGCGCGCTGCTGCTCACCCGCCGCGGCGCGCCGCGCGGGCTGATGGCCCGCATCCAGCGTGGCCTCGACGCCACGCGCAACGGCTACCTGCGCGTGGCGGGCCCGCTGATCCGGCGCAGCCTGCTGGCGGTCGGACTGGTCGCGCTGTTCGCGCTGGCGACCGGCGGACTTCTGCGCGTCGTGCCCACCGGCTTCCTGCCCGACGAGGACCAGTCCTCCTTCATGGCCGAGATCCAGCTGCCCGACGCCGCCTCGACCAGCCGCACCCTGGAGGCGGTGATGCAGGTCGAAAACATGCTGCAGGGCCAGCCCTGGCTGCAGAACTTCTTCACCGTGAGCGGCAACAGCCTGCTCGACGGGTTGAACCTGCCCAACCGCGCCATGATGATCGTGTCGCTGAAGCCCTACGGCGAGCGCCCCAGCCGCGACATGTCGGCCTTCGCGGTTCTGGAGCGACTGAACAAGGCGTTCGACCGCGTGGCGGTGGCCAACGTCTATGCCTTCAACCCGCCGCCGATCGCGGGCCTCGGCAATTCGTCAGGTTTCGAGTTCGAGGTCCAGAGCCTCGCCGGCGCGCCGCCCGAGGAGATCGTGGCGGTGGCGCGCGGCGTGCTGAACGCGGCGCAGTCGGCACCCGAACTCGCGGGCGTCTTCACCACCTACAGCGCCTCCACGCCGCAGATCCGGCTGGAACTCGACCGCGATCGCGCCGAGACGCTGGGCGTCGCCATCCCCGACATCTTCGCCGCGCTGCAGACCGCCATGGGCAGCCGCAACGTCAACAACTTCAACATGTTCGGCCGCACCTGGAGCGTGCGTGTACAGGCCGACGCGCTCGACCGGCGTACCATCGAGGACGTGAAGCGGGTGCGCGTACGCTCGGCGAGCGGCAAGCTGGTGCCGCTGCAGGCGATGGCGACGCTCGAACTCACGACCGCGCCCGCCACCATCAACCGCTACAACAACCTGCGCTCGGTGACGCTGAACGGCGCGCCGGCCGCCGGCTATTCCTCGGGCGAGGCGATCGCGGCGATGGAGCGGGTGGCGCGCGCCAGCCTGCCCGCCGGCTACACGTTCCAGTGGGCCGGTACGGCGCAGCAGGAGAAGGAGGCGGGCAGCCAGACAGGCTTCGTGCTCGCGCTGGCGGTGCTGTTCGCCTACCTGTTTCTGGTCGGTCTCTACGAGAGCCTGGCGCTGCCGGTGGCGGCGCTGCTGTCGGTGATCGTCGGCCTGTTCGGCGCACTGGCGGCGCTCTGGCTCACCGGCCTCGCCAACAACGTCTATGCGCAGATCGGCATCGTCGTGTTGATCGCGCTGGCTGCCAAGAACGCCATCCTGGTGATCGAGGTCGCCATGCATGAGCGGGCCGCCGGCAGCGATCCCGTGACGGCAGCCACCTCGGCGGCTGGGCAGCGCTTCCGCGCGGTGATGATGACCTCCTTCGCCTTCATCCTCGGCCTCGTACCGCTGGTGATCGCGTCTGGCGCGGGCGCTGCCACCCAGCGCGCGGTCGGCACCGCCGTGTTTGGCGGCATGCTGGCCGCCTCCTGCCTAGGTATCTTCGTGATCCCCGGCCTCTACGTCGCCTTCGAGAAGGTACGTAGCGTATTCCCGGCACTGCTGCGCCTCCCGTTCCGCGGACGCAAGCGTCCTGGCTAGGGCGATAGAGTCTTTCCGAGCGAAGCAGAATCGCCTGCCCATTGAAATGCGGGGCTATGCGAAGAAACGGCGTACGACTTCGGCGACCAAGAAATTACCATCCCGAGGGTAGCGAGGGACCTTTATCGGCAGCATTTGAAGGTCCCTCGCTTCTTCGGAATGACAATTTTGTCGCGACTGGCGCCGTGCGCCGATCAAACCGCATCCGTCATCGCGGGCGGAGCAGCCTTCGCCCTGAGAACGCGGGGAGGGACCTTTTGCTGCTCCCTCAGGCGCGCGAGCGATGCTTGTGCAGACGGTGGCGCATCCGGTCGGCGTGGGTGTGGAGATGGCGACGCAGGCCGCGCAGGAGGCCGCCCTTCGACGTGGCCTCGAAGATCTCGCCGGGTCCCTCGGGATCGAGCACCTGGTTGTCCGCGAGCCACGCCTCGACCTCGTGCAGGTCCGGAATCGCATAGGGACGCAGCGAACGGCCCTCGCCCCGCAGCGTATCGATGGCCTCGATCAGCGAACCCTTGCTCTCGAGCGCCGTCGCGACCGACTCGGCCGTAACGCCGAGATGCTCGGCCAGCAGCCGGTCGCGCAGTGCGCGGATGGTGGGCGCGGCGCTCTCGTTCCCCGGCAGCGTCGCGTCGAGGGTGACGTCGCATTCGGTGTCGAGGCGCATCGAGCGATTGTTCAGGTTCGACGAGCCCACATGCAGCACTTCGTCGTCGACGATCGTCATCTTGGCATGCACGTAGATCGGCTCGCCGGCCTGGGTGAACGGGTGATAGATGCGGAACCGCTGATGGCAGTCGAGATGTTCCAGGGCCCCGTAGAGCCGGGCGCGCGCGGTATCCATCGCGACCGGCTCCAGCCAGCCCTGCGACCGGAACGGGTTGATCAGCACGATCTCGGGACCGTCGGGCTCCTCCAGCCGGTGGGCGATCGCTTCGGCGATGCGGCGCGACGCGAAATACTGGCTCTCGGCGTAGATGTATCTCCGGGCGCGGGCGATCAGCGCGAGATACATGGTCTCGATCTCGCGCACCGGCGGACCGCCATCGTCGCCCTCCGGGCGGGATCGCGAGATCGATACCGAGATATCGCGGAATTGCGCCTCCAGTCCCTCAGGCCAGCAATCGGTGCGGCACTGCACCGGCTCCAGAGCGTGGCCGCCGGCCGCCTGCCAGCGTTTGCGGGACAACTCGCCCAGCGCCGCGGCCACCGGCCCTTCGAGGATCGAGGTGGCATCGTGCCAGGGCGCGTAAGGGCTGCCGTCCGGCGCTACGCGCCGCGGGTCGCCATCGCGATGTTCCGGCGTATCCCAGCGATTGCTGGTCATGTCGATGCTGCCGCAGAAGGCAAGGCAATCGTCGATCACGACGATCTTGTGGTGGTGTGACGCGCCCAGCGTCGAGGCGCCGTCGAGCCGGGTGTGGATGCGCGGATGGGCCATCCAGCGCATCAGCGTGAAGATCGTGGTGCCGCGGAAGAGGGTGCGCAACGCCCCGATGTTCCAGCGCAGGAGGAAAACCTCGAGGTCGGGATTGCGCTTCACCAGCCACAGGACGAACGCGCCCAGCGTGCGCGGCTCGCCCGGCAGGCGTTCGTCGCTGAGCTCGATGCGCGAGTCAAAATCCCAGCCGATCAGCATGATGCGCTTCCGCGCCTTCAGCATCGCCTTGCGGCCCGCCTCGAAATAGGCGCTCGCGTCGACGATCAGCCCGGCGCGCGTCGCTGTCTCCCGCCGCCAGTACCGGGCCATCGTATCGGCGCTGTCTATTGCCTTCATCTGTCCAGTCTAGCGCATGCCGGGGAGAAGGATGGGCCGCATCTGGCTCAGAAGTGCCAGGCGAGGCGCAGCGTCGAACTCTGGTTCAGGTATGCCGTTCCCGCCGACAGCCCGTAGGTCGCCTTCGCCTCGAAGCCATGGGCGCGATAGATCTGCAGCCCGGCCTCCAGGGTGGCGAGGAGGTTGGGGGCGGCCACCGTCGCCTGGAACGGTCCCATCCCGGCCAGCGGACCGGAGACGAACCATGTCTGGAAACCGGAGGTGCTGTCCGGCAGCACCGTCGCGCCCGCCACGAGGTAGGGCCGCAGGATCGTGTCCTGGGCCAGGTCGATGCGGCCGCCGACTTCCATCGCCGGCACGATCGCCGGGCGGAGCGTGCTCTCGGCGCCGAATCCCATCGCCAGCCCGGATCCGCCGGATTCCTGGAACGCGGGACGGTTGAAGGAACGCAGTTCGAGGTCGAGGCGCGGGCGCAGGTACCAGCCATCGAAAGGAAGCTCGTAGGCGCCGCGCAGCCGCAGGCTGCCGCCATACGCGGTGCTCGTCCCGGTGATCTGACCCGCCTCGCGTTGCAGAGCGTTGACGCTGGTGCCAAAGGCGAGGCCGGCCGCCGCGAGCCACGGGCCGCGCACCCACTTGAGGGCAACGGCGCCGTCGTAGGTCTGGCCGGTGCTCGACACGTATCCGCCGCCGGCCTGGCCCGCCGCGAAGCCGACGCCCAGGAAGCCTCCCAGGAACCAGTCCTCGGCCACCTGCTTCTGGCCGCCGACGCGAAAGACGGCCGCCTGCGACGTGCCGGCGGCGTCGCCGCTTCCCTGGCTGGTCCATTGACCAGACGCGGTGCCCCACAGGCAGGCATCCTCGGTCAGCAGAAGCGATCCGCCGGCGAACACCGGGCAGCTGAAGGCCGGCGTCGGCGAGACCGCGGCGCCGGCGGCCGCCCCCGCAGCCGCACCCGCGGCCGACCTGGCCGCGACGGCGGTTCCGCCCGCACCCATCGAACCCACGATCATCGCGCCCGCCACGACGACGTCGGCAACGAGCGCCGCGTCGCGCGGCGGAAGACCCTGGGAGGTGAGCGCGTTCTGCAGCCTCGAATCGATCTGTGAGACGGTGCCCGGCCGCCGGAAGTCGTCCGCCCGGGAAGGGTACGCGCCCATGATCAATACGCCGGCCAATGCCAGCAGGCCGATACTTCGCATGGTCCACGCCCTCTCGAACACCCGGACCCTCTTCGACGCCAACCGTCGGCATCGACGTTTCCGGATGCGTCCTCTCGCATGGGGCGGGACAGGCGCCAAGCAGATATGCCCCCGTCTGGTCCGGGTCGGGAACCGATCGTCCGTCCATTGCTGTCTCGTGCCGGGGAGCCGGGCTCGTGGTATTCGAAGGCATGGCAACGACGGGATTGCGAGAAAAGTTCCAGGCGCTGTACTTCGGCGACGACAGGCGGTCCCGCCGGTTCCGCTACTCGCTCATCGGCTTCGACGTGGCCACCATCGGGGTGTTCCTGCTTGCCCCCTTCGGCGGCCAGCAGTCCTGGATGATCGCGCTCGATCTTTTCATCGGCGTCCTGCTGTCGGTCGAGTTCGGCGTGCGTCTGTGGGTCCAGCGCCGTCCGCTTCGTCACTTGTTCAGTCTCACGGCGGCGGCCGACCTGATCGTGATCCTGTCGCTGCTCCTGCCCGTCTTCCTGGAGAATCTCGCCTTCCTGCGCATCGCCCGCGCGCTCCGCCTGCTGCGTTCCTACCACCTGCTGCGCGACCTGCGGCGCGACTCGGCGTGGTTCCGGCAGCACGAGGACATCATCCAGCGCACGGTCAATCTCGGCGTCTTCATCTTCATCGTGACGTCGGTCGTCTACGTCACCCAGCACAACATCAATCCGCACATCGCGACCTACGTCGACGCGCTCTACTTCACGATCACGACGCTGACGACGACCGGCTTCGGCGACATAACGCTGACCGGCCCCGGCGGCCGGCTCCTCGCGGTCATCATCATGGTCGTCGGCGTGGGCCTCTTCCTGCGCCTGCTGCAGGCCATCTTCCGCCCCAACAAGGTCCGCTTCGAATGCCCCTCCTGCGCGCTCCTCGTGCACGACCTCGACGCCGTGCATTGCAAGCACTGCGGGATCGTGCTGCAGATTCCGAACGAGGGGCTTTGAGCGGAAGTCGCTATTCCGCTTTCCGGCCGAGCCTTGGCGATACGGCAAGACCGAGGAAGACCATCACCGCCTGATTGAGCCGAACGACATCCTCGTCATCGAGGCGTCCGATCCGGTCGCCGACCTTTGACTTGGGAACCGCGGTGATCTTGTCGACCATCAGCCGGGACGGGGAGCGGAGCCCGTTGCGCTGGCTTGGCTCGACGGCCAGCCGGAACAGCGGCGCGTCGGTCGGATCGGTCGTGAAGGCGCAGACCGTGACCGAATCGGTGGCGTTGAAACTGTCGTCCTGCACGATGACGACGGGGCGCGGCTTGCCGGCGTAGTCCTTGCCGCCGGACACGGTCCAGACTTCGCCGCGCTTCACTGCTTCACTCGTCGTGCCAGTCCGATACCGCGTCGATGAACGCCTGATCTTCATGCGCCCGAGCGCTGCGCGCGACCGCCAGCGACTGGCGATGCGCCTCCGTCCTGAATGAGGATGCCCGCACATCCGGCACCCAGATCTGGATCGGCCGCAAGCCCTGCGCCCGCAGCCGATCACGATGCTCCTGCACCTTCACGCGCGTGGACTTGGCGCCTCTAACTGATGGCACTTCTACCTCTTTGCAATAGTTACATGTAACCTAATGCGCTGGCTGGTGCAAAGCAAGCCCGGCGTGCCAGCCGAAATCGCGAACACCTGTCACTTGCTGGTAGCAGTTTGTCATGAGTGATTCTCACTCAACTTCGGGTGGCGGCGCACCTATCAGGCACGGAGGATAAGCGATGTAAAGGACGCGATGGATGACGGGAAACGCGCAATAGCAGAGAAAAAGTACTTAGAGGAGCGACGTTAGCTGAGGGAGCAGTACAACCTAATTGAAGAAATCTTTCGCCCACACCTGCAGGTGAAGGCTTAGAACACAGAGCGAGACATCCTAACGGTCTGAGACGATGAGGAAGCTTGATAGTGCCGAGATCGCATAGCTCTCTTCATCGCTCAGCCCTCTATCCCACCACCGCCAACGCCTGCGTAAGATCCGCGATCAGATCGTCCGGATGCTCGATACCGACCGACAACCGGATCGTCGTGTCCAACACGCCGATGCGGTCGCGGACTTCGAGGGGGACGCCGGAATGCGTCATGGCGGCGGGGTGGCTGGCCAACGATTCGGTGCCGCCGAGGCTCACGGCGAGCTTGAAGATTTTCAGCGCGTTCAGGAAGGCGAAGGCTTCCGTCTCGCCGCCCTTGATGTCGAAGGAGAAGGTCGAGCCGGCGCCGGTGCATTGCCGATCGTAGACCTCCTTCTCGGGCGAGCCTTCCTTCAGCAGGCCGAGATAGTGCAGCTTCGCGACGCCGGGATGGGCAGCCAGCCATTCGGCGACGGTGCGGGCGTTGGCGTTGGCGCGCTCCATCCGCAGCCCCAGCGTCTCCAGCGAGCGGCCCAGCATCCAGCACGAGTGCGGATCGAGCTGCGTGCCGAGGCTGCCGCGCAGCGCGCGGATCGGCGCCATGATCTCCTTGCGGCCGAGCGTGGCGCCGGCGATCAGGTCGGAATGGCCGCCGACATATTTGGTGAGCGAATAGACCGAGACGTCGGCGCCGTGGTCGAGAGGGCGCTGGAAGACCGGCCCGAGCAGGGTGTTGTCGCAGACCAGCACGGGCGGCGGCGTTCCCTGCGCCGCGCCGATCTCGTCGGCCAGGCGGCGCAGCAAGGCGATGTCGACCAGCGTGTTGGTCGGGTTTGCCGGCGTCTCGATCATGATGACGGAGATGCGCCCCTTCGAGCGCGCCTGCGCGACGGCGGTGCGGATCGCGCCCTCGTTGACCCCGTCGACGAAGCCGACGGCGGAGATGCCGAAGCCCGACAGCGTCTTCGCAAGCAGCGTCTCGGTGCCGCCGTAGAGCGGCTGCGAATGCAGGATCACGTCGCCGGGACGCGCGAAGGCCAGCAGCGTCGTGGAGATCGCCGACATGCCGGAGGAGAAGAGCGCGCAGGTCTCGGCGCCCTCGTAGACCGCGAGCCGGTCCTCGACGATCTCGCTGTTGGGATGGTTGAAGCGCGAATAGACGAGGCCGGCGGCGCTGCCGGCGGGCGGCGTCTTGCGGCCCGACACGTAATCGAAGAAGTCGCGGCCTTCCTCGGCCGAGCCGAACACGAAGGTCGAGGTCAGGAACACCGGCGGCTTCACCGCGCCCTCCGACAGGGCCGGGTCGTAGCCGTAGGACAGCATCAGCGTTTCGGGCCGGAGCTTGTGGTTGCCGATATGCGTGCGGGAGGGGCGGGGCGCAGTCATGGCGTTTTTCCTCCAGGGACGCGGCGAATCTGGCCGCAGGATGCGGTGAGACGAGCGCTTCAGTGTGGCGAAATGAAGTGGGGCGCGGGAAAGACCATACGCCGTCCTCGCGGGGCCGCCCGGTCTTCGGCGAAGCGGCCCTAACCGTTCGTGGTCCGGGTCGTGACCATTTCACCTCATGGTAGCATTCTGCAGGATTAGTCGGTAGAACACTTGCAACCGGTTCGGAGTCTCGGGACTGCCGACCTTGGCGGGGGAGCGGACGTGGCGTTTTTTGCGAGGATCGAGCGTTTCCCGGCGGTCGTACCTTGCCAGTGGCGGCATGCCGCGACCGCCGGTTCGACCGCGCCGGCGCGGGTTTAGGACGTTTCCGTGCCCGGCGTCGCCACCACGATCCTTATCGATGGAACGCCCACGAACGGCGCCGATCCCTGGATCGACAGCCTGGTCTGGGGCGGCGCCTGGACGGACGGCAACGGCGGCCCCGTCACAATCTACTGGACCGCCGTCTGGGGCACGATCAACGGCCAGCCCTCGATGAACTGGACGACAGCCGGCCTCTACGCCCTCAGGGAAGCGCTGGCGACCTGGGAAAACGTGGCGAACATCGACTTCGTCGAGGTTGCGAGCGCGTCGATTTCGGATGTCTGGTTCTGGCAGGGCACCAATGCGCAGGCGCAGGGCGCGCTCGGCTGGAGCCAGATCCCCGGCTACAACAGCACCGAAGTCCTCAGCGCCGTCTTCAATGGCCAGGCGTCGTCGTGGTCTTCCGCTGGGCTGGCGAAGGGCGGCTACGGCTTTCTGACGCTGGTGCACGAGATTGGGCACATGATCGGCCTCGCCCATCCGCATGACGGCGGCTCGGCCTGGGACGCCACTGTATTTCCGGGCGTGGAGGCGGCGTTCGGCGATTACGGCGATGCCAACCTGAACCAGGGCGTCTACACCACGATGAGCTACAACGCGGGGTGGCCCGCGGGACTGAACGACCCGGTATCCGAGAACTGGGGGCTGCAGGCAACGCCGATGGCGCTGGACATTGCCGCGATCCAGTCGATCTACGGCGCCAACACGACCTTCGCCTCGGGCAACAACGTCTATTACCTGCCGACCTACAACGGCGGCGGCGCCTATTGGTCCTGCATCTGGGACACCGGTGGCATCGACACGATCTCGAATTTCGGCTCGAACGGTCGGGCGATCATCGACCTGAACGCGGCCACCGCCGGCAGCGGCGGTGGCGGCCGCATGTCCTACGCCTACGACAGCGCCGGCTCGATCGTCCATGGTGGCTATACGATCGCCCGCGGTGTCGTCATCGAGAACGCGATCGGCGGCAACGGCAACGACACGCTGATCGGCAACGCGGCGGCCAACCGTCTCGAGGGCGGCATCGGGCGTGACACGCTGGATGGGCAGGGCGGTGCCGACACGATGGTCGGCGGCCCGGGCGACGACACCTATTACGTCGACGATGCCGGCGACACGGTCGTCGAATTCGGCGGCGGCGGGACAGATCTCGTCTATTCGTCGCTGGCGTCCTACGCGCTTCCCGACAACGTCGAATACCTGACCCTGACGGCCGTGGGGGCGTCCAACGGGACGGGCAACGCCTCCGCCAACACCATCATCGGCACGGCCTATGCCAATATCCTCAGGGGCGGCGGCGGCGCCGATACACTCTACGGCTTCACCGGCGACGACCGGCTGATCGTCACTGATTTGTCGTTCGTGCGCGCTGACGGTGGCGGCGGCATCGACACACTGGCGCTGGATGGCGCGGGCCTGGTCTTGAATCTCACCGACTCGCTGGTGAGGGCTAAGCTCTCCGATATCGAGCGCATCGATCTCACCGGAACCGGCGACAACACGTTGCGGATCGACAAGGCGGCGCTGCTGGCCGGTATCGGGGCGGGTGGCGTACTGACCGTCGAACGCGACTGGGGCGACGTCGTGGTGTTCGACGATGCGGGTTGGACCAGCGCCGGTGTGGTCAGCGAGGCCGGCGGCACGTTCGAACGCTTCGTGTCGGGGACTGCCGCCGTCCTCGTCGAACAAGTCGCGGCGCCGCCGCCGACAACCGGTGTGACCATCGTGGGTACGGCGGGCGACGATATCGTCTCGACCATGGCGACCGTATCCGGCCAGCCGACGGCGACGCCCTATGCCGACGTGATCGACGGCGGCGATGGCAACGACGTGCTGGACGGCGGCGCGGGCGACGACAGGCTCTACGGTGGCGCCGGCAACGATATCCTGATCGGTGGCACGGCGTCGGTCGGCGGAACCAACCAGCTGTGGGGCGGGACCGGCAGCGACACGGCCTCCTACGCGGGCACGGCCGGCGCGGTGCATGCCGACCTCGATGCCCAGGCCGGGTATGTCGGCGGCGTCCTGGTCGACCAGATGAATTCGATCGAGTGCCTCGTCGGCGGAACGGGCAGCGACGTGCTGGTGGGCAATGCCGACGCCAATGTCCTGACGGGCGGCGCGGGCGCGGACTGCCTCTATGGGCAGGCCGGTGACGACACGCTCATCGGCGGTGCCGCCGGGTCGGGCGCCGCTAACCAGCTGTGGGGCGGGTCGGGCACCGACACCGCCTCCTATGCCGGCACGACCGGCACGGTCCATGCTGACCTCGGTGCGCTGGCGGGATATGTCGACGGGGTCCTCGTCGACCAGATGAGTTCGATCGAGAACCTAACCGGCGGATCGGGAAGCAATGTGCTGGTGGGCGATGCGGGCGCCAATGTCCTGACGGGCGGCGCCGGCGCCGACTATCTGTACGGCCAGGACGGCAACGACACGCTGATCGGCGGCGGGGCCCTTGCCGGCGTCACCAACCAGTTGTGGGGCGGGGCAGGCAGCGATACCGCCTCGTATGCGACGACGACCGGCCGGGTCCATGCCGATCTCGGCGCCCAGGCGGCTTACGTCGATGGCGTGCTGGTCGACCAGATGAACTCGATCGAAAATCTGATCGGCAGCGCGAACGGCGATACGCTGGCGGGCAATGGCGGCGCCAACCGTCTCAGCGGCGGCGCCGGTGCCGACGCGCTGTGGGGCCGCGGCGGCGTCGACGTCTTTGTGTACACGGGCTACGCCGACAGCAATCTCGTGACCGGCTACGACATGATCGGCGACTTCGTCTCGGGCACCTCGAAGCTCGACCTGACGGCGCTCGGCCTCGACGCCAGCCACGTCGTCATCCAGTCGAACGCACAGTCGACCAGCCTTTACATAGAGAAGACGGCCGGCACGTTCGATGTCTCCACCGATCTGGCGATCGCACTGGCCGGCGCAAACGCGATTGCGCTGGGAGACATACTTTTCTAGGCGGATCCGCGCCGTCAGGAAGTTCACGCGCGCCGCGCGACTTCTTCGACGCAAGTGCGGCGAAGTTGTGTCTCGGCACGGGAGCAGGCGATTTGCCGATGCATCTTCCGGTAGCAATTTCCGTTTCCATGAAATAGAAATTTTTCCAGCTCGGCGGGTCTGGGAGTGTGCGACCGGGCGTGAAGGGGGTCCGCGTGGCGTTTCCGGCGAATATCAATCTGTCGAGCCTCAACGGCATCCTCGGTGCAGAGTTCTATAGCAGCGGTTCGAGCCAGAAAGTCGGTTACACGGTGTCGGCAGGCGACATCAACGGCGACGGCTTCAGCGACCTGATCATCGGCGCTCCAGGCGCCACGCCGAACGGCTCCTATTCCGGCGCCACCTACGTCGTCTTTGGCAAATCAGCAGGCTTTGCCGCCACGACCAACCTGTCGAGCCTCAATGGCAGCGACGGCTTCGTGCTACGCGGAGCGCTGTACGACTCAAGTGGTATGTCCGCCGCTTCGATCGGCGATCTGAACGGCGATGGCTACGACGATCTGATCATCGGCGCCAGCGCAACCGACCTCCTGAACAATACCACCGCGACCAACCCCGGCGCGAGTTACGTGGTGTTCGGCAAGGCTTCGGGCTTCGATGCCGCTCTCGATCTCTCGGCGCTGAACGGCAGCAACGGCTTCAAGCTGACTGGAGTGAATGCGAGAGACTTGACCGGGTGGTCGGTCGCCGCGGCGGGCGACGTGAACCACGACGGCTATGACGATATCATTATCGGCGCCCCTTGGGGTGACCCGAATGGTACTTCTTCTGGCACAGCCTACGTGGTGTTCGGCAAGGCATCGGGCTTCGGCTCTGGCATCAACCTCTCTGTTCTGAACGGCAGCAACGGCTTCAAGATGAGCGGTGCTGCGTCGGGTGACAGGGTCGGTGCGCCTGTCGCGTCGGCGGGGGATGTGAACGGTGATGGCTTTGACGACGTCATCGTGGGTGCGTCCTATGCCGATACGAACGGCCCCAATTCCGGCACAAGCTATGTAGTGTTCGGCAAGGCTTCAGGCTTTGCCGCGAACCTCGAACTTTCGTCGCTCAAT
Organism: uncultured Rhodospirillaceae bacterium; assembly: GCA_945952105.1. GTDB lineage: Bacteria > Pseudomonadota > Alphaproteobacteria > Reyranellales > Reyranellaceae > Reyranella. The sequence goes on from CAMFGZ010000055.1 coordinate 12,611, forward strand.
GGCTCGAACGGCTTCAGGCTGCTTGGGGCCACGACGGGCGATCAGGCCGGCTTCGCGGTGTCAGCGGGCGGCGACCTCAATGGCGACGGTATCGACGACCTGATCGTCGCCGCTCCCGCGGCCGACCCGCATGGCAACACCTCGGGTGCCACCTATGTCGTGTTCGGGAAGACATCGGGCTTCGCGGGCTATATTGAACTGTGGAGCCTGGATGGCACCAACGGCTTCAAACTGAGCGGTGTCGCGGCCGGCGACCAGAGCGGCTCGATCGCGTCGGCGGGAGACTTCAACGGCGATGGCTTCGACGATCTGATCATCGGCGCCAGAAACGCCGATCCAAATGGCGGCAACTCCGGTGCAAGTTACGTCGTGTTCGGCAAGGCCTCGGGCTTTGCCGCCAACCTCGATCTCTCGACGCTGAACGGCAGCAATGGCTTCAAGTTGAGTGGCGATGGAAGCGGCAGCAAAAGCGGCTGGTCGGTCTCGTCGGCAGGAGACGTGAACGGCGATGGCTATGACGACCTGATCGTCGGCGCTCCGTACAAAGGATCTTCGGGCAAGGCTTACGTCATTTACGGTCGGGCCGATGGGGCGATGCCCGGGACCGCGGCAGCAGAGACCCTGACCGGCGGCAGATTCGACGACGTGCTGCGGGGCGGCGGCGGCGCAGATTTGTTGCGTGGCCACGAGGGCAATGACCGGCTGATCGTCGGTGACGTGACCTTCTTCCTGGCCGATGGTGGCGCCGGTACGGACACGGTGGAACTCGGTGGGGCCGGCCTGACGCTCGATCTCACCAACCCCGGGGTCGCGGTGCGGCTGTCGAATATCGAGCGTATCGACCTCACCGGTACCGGCAACAATGCGCTCCTCGTCAACCCGGCGGCCGTCCTGAGCGGCATCGGGGCCGTCGACGGCGGCAAGCATATCCTCGTCGTCACGGGCAATACTGGCGACAAGGTAACGTTCACCGGGGCCGCATGGCTGTTTGCAGGACCCGTTACAGAAGCGGGTGTCACGTTCGACCGGTTTGTGGCCGGTGATGCCGAGGTCCGTGTTGCTCAGGGAATTTCCATTCCAGGCGTCATAATCATCGGGACGCCGGGCGACGATATCATCTCCCCCACCGTGACCGTGGCGGGCCAGCTGGTGGCGACGGACGGCAACGACACGATTGACGGCGGCGGTGGAAACGACACGCTGAACGGTGGCGCCGGCACCGACTATCTCTACGGCCAGGACGGTGACGATGTCTTGATCGGCGGCGCGGCCGGCGATGCGGGTGCCAACCAGTTGTGGGGCGGCGCGGGCAACGACACGGCTTCCTATGCCGGCACGACTGGCGTGGTCTATGCCGACCTGGCGGCGCAGAACGCCTATCTGAATGGCGTGCTGGTCGACCTGATGAACTCGGTCGAGAACCTGACGGGCGGATCGGGCACCAATACGCTCGTCGGTGATGCCGGCGGCAACGTGCTGACGGGCGGCGCCAGCACCGACTATCTCTACGGCCAGGACGGCGACGACCTGCTGATCGGCGGTGGCGCGTCGGTGGGCAGCGCCAACCAGCTGTGGGGCGGCGCGGGCAACGACACGGCGTCCTATGCCGCCATGACCGGCGTGGTCCAGGCCGATCTCGGCGCACAGAACGCGCATGTCGACGGCGTGCTGTTCGACGTGATGAACTCGGTCGAGAACCTGATCGGCGGGTCGGGCAGCGACACGCTGGTCGGCAATGCGCTCGACAATGTCCTGAGGGGCGGCGCCGGCACCGACTATCTCTACGGCCAGGACGGCAACGACACGCTGTTCGGCGGCGCGGCCTCGCCCGGCAGCGCCAACCAGCTGTGGGGCGGCGCGGGCAACGACACCGCCTCCTACGTCGGCATGACCGGCGTGGTTCAGGCCGATCTCGGCGCGCAGAACGCCCATGTCGATGGCGTGCTGGTCGACGTCATGAACTCGATCGAGAACCTGACGGGCGGATCGGGCAACAACACACTGGTCGGCAACGGCGGCGGCAACGTCCTGACCGGCGGCGCGAAGGCCGACTACCTCTATGGCCAGGATGGCGACGACATCCTGATCGGCGGCGGCGCGGCGCCCGGCACGGCCAACCAGCTGTGGGGCGGGACGGGCAGCGACACCGCCTCCTATGTCGGCACGACGGGCGCGGTCTACGCCGATCTCGGCGCCCAGACGGGCCATGTCGACGGCGTGCTGGTCGACCTGATGAACGCGATCGAGAACCTCACGGGCGGGTCGAACGCCGATACGCTGGTGGGTAACGCCGGCGCCAACCGGCTCGAAGGCGGCGCCGGCGGCGACGTGCTGTGGGGCAAGGGCGGGGCCGACGTTTTCGTCTACAAGGCCTATGCCGACAGCAACCTCGTGACCGGCTACGACATCATCGCCGACTTCGTGTCGGGCACGTCCAAGCTCGATCTCACCGCGCTCGGCCTCGACGCGAGCCATGTGGTGATCCAGTCGGGCGGCCAGTCGACCAGCCTCTACATAGAGAAGACCGCCGGCGCGTTCGACGCCTCGACCGACCTCGCGATCGCGCTGGTCGGCGCGAACGCCATCGCCATGGGTGACATCCTGTTCTGAGCGAACGAGATCGATGTGCCGCTATAAGGTCCGGGCGCGACGTTTCCGTGCTGCGGGTCGGCAGGGCGACCGTCAATTGACCCTGCGGCGTCCACTCCCTAATCTCAGCCGCGAGCGACACCAGTGGAATGCCGTGCTCCGGAGGAGCCAGTCGTCCTTCGGGACGGGGCATTGTTCGTGTCCGCCAGATCATCCTTTTTCGACGTTCCCCGCGCGTGGTTGCTCGACGGCACCTGCCGACGCGGGTGCGTCCTTGCCCGGCAGGCGGTGGACAGGTGCAGCAGGCGGCATTTCCGGGGGCGGACGGCGAATGGAACGCGGGTCATCTCGGCTGCGGGCCGCTCGTGCTCGAGCTTCGCAAGAAGCTGAAGGCCATGCCCGGCCGCGTCCTGCGCGTGATCGCCCTCGACATCGCGGCGCCGATCGACATCCCGGCCTGGTGCCGGCTCACGCATAACGAACTGCTTGCGCAGGATCCGAGGACGCAGAGCTTCTGGATCCGGTCGCGCGCGGACTGGTCCTGACAGATCAACAAGGAGGAGAGAGAAATGCCCGGTTCATTCGTCGTCAGCCTGACCCACGCCAAGAACGACACCGACAAGGCCACCGTCGCCTTCGTCGTCGCCAACGCCGCCGTCGCATCGGACAAGAAGACCATGGTCTTCCTGTCGATCGAGGGCACGCGGCTGTCGCAGAAGGGCTATGCCGACGACATCCACGAGGAGGGGTTTGCCTCGCTCAAGGACCTGATGAAGAGCTTCGTCGAGGCCGGCGGACAGATCTTCGTCTGCTCGCCCTGCTTCAAGAAGCGCAAGCTCGACGAGAACAATCTCGTCGACGGCGCGGTCGTCGTCGGCGGTGCCAAGCTGGTCGAGTTCATGGGCGAAGCCTGCCCCAGCGTCAGCTACTGATCGGACGGACGCCATGACGAGCCTCAAGTCCACCCGCCGCGGCCTCATCGTCGCGTCGGGCGCGCTGTCGGCGGCATCGCTGCTCGGCAGCCCGGCGATCGCGCAAGGGAAGAAGAAGCTGCGCTTCGGTGTCGGCCCGCTGATGCCCACGCCCGACGACACCAAGAAGGCCTATCTGCCCCTCTTCACGCATCTTGCCAGGGAACTCGGCAACCCCGACTTCGATCTCGTCGCCACGACCGATTGGGCCGGCATGGCCGTCGCCATGGGCTCGGGCCAGCTCGACGTCGCCTGGATGGGCCCATGGGGCTACATCATCGCCAACAACGCCACGGGCTGCCAGGCCGTGGCGACGGTGAAGTACGACGACAAGCCGACCTATCTGGGAATCATCGTCGCAAAGCCCGACCTGCAGGTCGCGAAGTTCCCCGATGACACCAAGGGCAAGTCGATGTCGTTCGCCGATGTCGGCTCGACCTCGGGGTGGCTGATCCCGACCTACTATGCAAAGGAAGTCTGGAAGATCGACCCGAAGACCTTCTGGAAATACAGCGAGGGCGCCACGCATCCGGCCAATGAGATGGCGGTGAGTTCGGGGCAGGTCGACATGGCGACCGATTTCGATCGCCAGCGCAATGCCATGATCGCCGCCGGCCGCATCAAGGAAGACAGCAACAAGATCATCTGGACCTCCGACCCGTTGCCGAACGACGCCATCGCCGTGCCGGCCAGCGCGCCGAGGGAGATGGGCGCGCAGGTGCAGAAGATCCTGACTTCCATCACGACCGAGCAGGCCAAGACCCTGCTGCCGCCGCGCTACACCGGCTTCGTGCCGGCGACCCACAAGAGCTACGACATGATCGAGAAGGCGGGCATCGCCGTCGGCAAGATCAAGGCGAAGTCGTAAGGGTCCCTCCGGGCACGATGAAGCGACGTCGAGTCATTCAACAAGGACCTCACCCTGAGAAGCGCTCCGCAGGAGGGCGTCTTGAAGGGTGGGAACGAGTACTACGTGGGTTGCCCATCCTTCGAGGCGCCGTGCTGCGCACGGCTCCTCAGAATTTGTGAATCTTTGTCTTTCGGATGCAGGCTCGAGATGATTCCA
>CAMFGZ010000056.1 GCA_945952105.1 uncultured Rhodospirillaceae bacterium
AACTACATCCAAAACGCCGGATATGCTCACGTCAAAACGTGAAACGCTCTAGGCCGCAGACCGACTTAGCAAGACGGTGCGCCTCCCGTCACGAAGGCTGTCGAGCCGATCAGCCCAGTGCTGCATCAAACGTACACGCTCGGTCCAATACTCCGCTCGGTTATAGATGCTGCGAATCTTGTTCTTGTCGCCCTTGCCAAGTTGGCGCCGCACCACCTCGTCGCGTCGCCGCCGCTTCTTTTCCTCCGTGGAATGGGCAAGTTGGGATTCAACGACATCGCCGTCGAACGCACCCTCCTCGTTGAGCAAGGTCGACGCTGTCGAACGGAAGCCGTGCGCGCAATGGTCGCCTCCGGGACCGGTATCGTAGCCCATGATCCGTAGAGCCTTGTTGAGCGTGTTGTCAGACATAGGCACATCATCATCGTATGAAAACAAGTAGCGGCATCGGCCGCTCAACTGCCGCAGCTTCAAAAGAATAGCGAGCGCCTGGCGGGAAAGAGGCACTTCGTGATCATCGCGCATCTTCATCTTCTCGGCGGGGATCAACCATACCCGGTTCGCCTCGTCGAATTCGGTCCACTCCGCTAGCCGAAGCTCGCCCGGCCGCACCATGGTCAAGGCGATCAACTTGAGCGCGTAGCGCACTAATCCGCCGTTTTTGGCGTCGTAGACTTCAATGCGGCGCATCAGGTCGCCAACCTCGTCCGGGTCGGTCAGAGCCGGGCGCGGGTTTGCCTTGGGTGCCTTGGTAAGCGCGTGCTTCAAATCGCGGGTGGGATCGCTGCTGCAATACGACGCGCCAATACCAAATTGGAAGACCCGCGAGGCCGTCGAGCGCAGCCGGCCGACGGTATAGTAGCGGCCGCGGGCTTCGACGCGCCGCATCGCTGTCAGCAAATCGGGAGGCTCGATCTCACACAACGGTCGATCGCCGATCTCGCGATTGAGCTGGCCGAGATTCCAACGCTCCCGCTTGATCGTCGCTTTGGCCTTGTTTTCCTTCTCGAGCTTCTTGCTCACCCATTCCTCGCCGACCGTGCGAAAGGTGTGCTTTTGCTTCTCGTCGTCCTTTCGCTGCGCCTCGCGCACTGCGGCCGGATCCTGCCCCTGGTCTAGCAATTTCTCTGCGTCGTGCCGCTTCTCGCGGGCGGACTTCAGTCCGACGCCGGGAAAGGTGCCAAAGGACAGGTTCTTGCGTTTGCCGCCGAAACGGTAGCGGTAGAGCCACAGCCTAGTCCCATTGGGTCGCACCACAACGCTTAGGCCCTGGCCGTCAGCGAGCGTGTATTCCTTGTCGGCCGGCTTGGCATTGCGGATTTTGGTGTCGCTCAGTTCCTCCATGGGAGAGGTCCCTCGTAAACTGCGAAGCGCCAGTGTACCCGGCCTTTCAGGTGTACCCACAGTGTACCCAGAGAAGCCGGATTGCGTCGGACAGCCGCGAACGGCGCCGAGCGCCAATATACGCTCAAAGCCTGATTTTACGAGCGTTCTGAGTGGTCGGCGAACGAGCGCGGACGACAAAGAACTAGGCTGGATGGAAAATGGTGCCCCGAGACGGAATCGAACCGCCGACCCCATCATTACGAATGACGTGCTCTACCAGCTGAGCTATCGGGGCGCGGAGGCGGGTTTAAGGGAAAGGGAGCGCGGGCGCAAGGAGCCGTTTCGGGCCCTCCCGGCGCCTCACTTCGGCCGGAACCGAAGCGTTCGGCGGGCCGGAAGGCTATAAACCGGCCGGCATGACGACGCTCCTCTCGCTGCTGCCCCTCCTCCTCGTGCTGGGCCTGCTCGCTTCGGGCCGCGCCAGCGCCCTCGTGGCGGGGCTGGCCGGGCTCGCCGCCACTCTCGCCGCCTCGGCCGCCCTGGTGATACAGGCGCCAGGACCGGAAGGGGGTGGACCCGCCGCCGTGGCGCTGCTGTTCCGCCGCGAGGTGCCGGCGGGCCTCTGGCTCTCCTGGCACGTGATCGCGATCATCGTCACCGGCGTCTTCTTCCACCGCGCCAACCTCGCGCGGGGCGTCAGCGGTCCCGACGGCACGGGCGGGACCGGGGCGCTCGAGGCGACGCCGCGCCGCCTCTTCTCCGTCTGCTTCCTGCTGGCGCCCTTCGCCGAATCGGTGACCGGCTTCGGCGTCGGCTACATCATCGCCCTGGCGGCGCTGCGGCGGCTGGGGATCGGCGGCCTGCCCGCCCTGCTGCTCGGCCTCTACAGCCAGTCGCTGGTGCCGTGGGGCGCGCTCGCCATCGGCACCACGGTCGGCGCGACGCTCGCCGGCCTGACGCCCAACCAGCTCGGCCTCGGCTCGGCGGTGCTGCAGGTGCCGATCCACTTCCTCTATCTCGCCCTCTACTGGCGCTTCGCGCGCGAGGCGGGCGTGCCCGTGCCGGCGCTGCAGAAGCTCGACGACGCGCTGTGGACTTCGCTGCTGCTGGCGCTGATCTGGCTGGCCAACCGCGCCAGCGACGTCGAGATCGCGGCGGCGGCGCCCACCGCCTTCCTGCTGGCGGTGCGCTTCTGGCGCGACGAGCGGCCCGACGGCGCTGCCCTGCGCGCCACGCTGCGCACCGCCGCGCCCTATGTCGCGCTGACGCTGGTCCTCTGCGCCACGCGCCTCGTCACGCCGCTGCGCGACCTGCTGAAGCCCCTGGGAGCGATGCGCCCGTTCGACAATCAGCCGGCCTTCGCGCCCTTCTATGCGCCGGGCTTCTGGCTGCTGGCGATCGGCTTCGCGGTCGTGATCGGGGCGCGGGCGCCGCTCAGCCGGGTCGCCAAAGAGGCGCTCACCGGCGCCTGGCGCGCCTGCGCCGTCACGCTCGCCTTCGTGGTGATGGCGGAGTTCTATGTGGGCTCGGGCATGGCGGCCGCGATCGCCGAGGCGCTGCGCGGCGTGGCGGGCCGCGGCGCGGCGCTGGGCGTGCCGCTGTTCGCGGCCGTCGGCGGCTTCCTCACGGGCAGCGGCGCGGCGGCCAACGCCATGCTGATGCCGATGGAGATCGCGCTCGCCCGCGCCGTCGCCGTCGATCCCGCCTGGATCGCCGCCGTCCAGAACAGCGTCACCACCAACCTCACGATGCTGTCGCCGATCCGCGTCTCGATGGGCGCGGCGATCCTCGCCCTGTCGACCTCCGACGCCGTCCTCTACCGCCGCGCCTGGCCGCTCGCCCTGCCGCCGCTGCTGACGGGGTTTGCGGCGGCGGTGGTGTTGCTCGTCCTTCCCTGAAGCAGCCGAGAGCGTCGCCCTCGGAATTTGGAGAGACACGCAATCATGGTCGATAAAGTCGTCAAGGGACCGGCCTCCTATTTCCCGTCGATCGAGAAGAAGTACGGGCGTCCCATCCACGAGTGGCAGGCCCTGGTGCGAAAGGCTCTTCCGGCCAGGCACATGGAACTGGTCGCGATGCTGAAGAACGACCACGGGATGGGCCACGGGCACGCCAACGCCATCGTGGCGCACACGCTGGCAGAGGACGCGAAGTAGCCGCTTCGCTTGACTGCCCGTGCGACGGTCGGTCTCCTGCGCTCCGTCCCATGACCGTCATGCGCCGTCACCTGATCGCTTCCGGGCTCGCCGTACTCGCCGCCGTTCCCATCGCGCGACCGGCCGGTGCCGTCATCGTGCTCGATCGCACCTGGCGAGCCGAGGGCGGCGCACCCGGCCGCGAGAGCGAGGGGTTCGGCGCCCATGAAGCGCTGGCCAACCAGAGCCAGTTCGCGCCCGTCATCGCCCTCTCGACCGACGGCGGCGAGGACTGGGGCATCGGCTCGGCGACATGGCTCGGCAACTACGGCGGCAATGCCTGGATACTCAGCGCCTCGCACCTTTTCACGCGGGACGATTCGGTGTTCGACTACACGTTCCGCGCACCCGACGGCACGCCATGCCGGGGCGACCGCCAGATCCGCCATCCGCTGTTCAACGGCAACAACGACGAGACCACCGGCTACGACGTCGTCCTGGTCCGCATCCGCGGGCCGATGAACGGCGGCGACCCGGCACCGCTGCTCTATGGCGGCACGCACGAGGAAGGCGCGCAGGTGGTGATGGTCGGCTACGGCTCACGCGGCATCGGCTCCGCTGGCCAGGGCGATGCCTATGACGGGCCGTCGGGATCCAAGGCCGCCGCCACCAACGTCGTCGACGAGGTGGAAGACCTGGTGCAGCCGCCGCCGCGCACCGGCGATCGCGGCAACTGGCTCTCGGTGAAGCTACGCCGCGAGAGCGAAGGCGCCGGCCGGCTCGACGGGCTGCTGGGCTCGGGCGACAGCGGCGGCTCGCTGTGGATGCAGACCCCGGCCGGCTGGGCCGTGGTCGGCGTCAACGCCAACGGCGGCGACCGCTACGGCGATTCTTCCTATTTCGCGCGAGTCTCGGGCCTGCGCCCCTGGCTCACCTCGCACCTGCCGGGGCTGCGGTTCGGCGGCTGAGCGGCGAGGCACTCCCCCTTACTTCACGCCGACTGGCGTACGTCTATTTTGCCTCTATGATCGCCGCCGCCCCGCGGATGGGGCGGATTTCGCGGGAGGGAACGATGGCCAAGGTGGCATTTCTGGGACTGGGCGTGATGGGCTTTCCGATGGCGGGGCATCTCGCCGCCAAGGGCCACGAGGTCACGGTCTATAACCGCACCTTCGCCAAGGCCGAGGCCTGGACGCAGAAGCACAAGGGTAAGGCCGCTCGGACTCCGAAGGAGGCCGCGGCCGGCCAGGAGATCGTGTTCTGCTGCGTCGGCAACGACGACGATCTGCGCTCGGTCGTGCTGGGTCCGGACGGCGCCTTTGCCGGCATGTCCAAGGGCACCATCTTCTTCGACAACACCACCGCCTCGGCCGACATCGCCCGCGAGCTCCATGCCGAGGGCAAGAAGCTCGGCATCGACTTCATCGACGCGCCGGTGTCGGGCGGCCAGGCCGGCGCCGAGAACGGCCAGCTCACCGTGATGTGCGGCGGCGATGCCGCGCCGTTCGAGCGCGCCAAGCCGGTGGCCGACGCCTTCTCCAAGGCGGTCACGCTGATCGGCCCGTCGGGCGCCGGCCAGGTCACCAAGATGATGAACCAGATGTGCATCGCCGGCATCGTGCAGGGCCTCGCCGAGGCGCTGAACCTCGGCCAGCGCGCCGGCCTCGACATGGAGAAGGCGCTGGGCGCCATCTCCAAGGGCGCGGCGCAGAGCTGGCAGATGGAGAATCGCTGGCAGAACATGGTGAACGGCAAGTTCGACTACGGCTTCGCCGTCGACTGGATGCGCAAGGATCTCGGCATCGCGCTGGCCGAGGGCAAGCGCCAGAAGGCCGCCATGCCGCTGGTCGCGCTGGTCGACCAGTTCTACGAGCGCGTGCAGGCGCGCGGCGGCGGGCGCTGGGACACGTCGAGCCTGATCCAGCCGCTGCAGAAGCCGTAGGGCGACCGCAATGAACGGCAACACGAGCGGCTATACGCTGTGGGGCCGGCCCGGCTGGGGCTCGGCCATCGTGGAGGCGCAGCTCGACTGGTACGGGCTGCCCTTCGCCTTCGAGCCGGTCGAGGATCTGTTCAAGACGCCGAGCGCGAAGGCGAAGCTCGAGAAGGTCAATCCGCTGGCGCAGGTGCCGACGCTGGTCCTGCCCGACGGCAGCGTGATGAGCGAGAGCGCGGCGATCACGCTGCTGCTGGCCGATCTCACGGGACAGGACTCGCTGGTGCCGGCGGCCGGCGCACCGGAGCGCGCGTCGTTCCTGCGCTGGCTGGTGTTCCTAGTCGCCAACATCTACCCGACCTTCACCTACGCCGACGATCCGGCGCGCTTCGTCACGGTCAACAACGCCCGCGATCCGTTCCGCGCCGCCACCGACGCCTATGCCCAGCGGCTGTGGCGCCAGGTCGAGAGCGCGGCCGGCACGCCGTGGTTTTTGGGCGAACGCTTCTCCGCCCTCGACATCTATATCGACGTCATGACGCGCTGGCGTCCGCGCCGTGGCTGGTTCGAGACCGAGACGCCCAAGCTGTTCGCCATCGCGCGCAAGGCCGATGCGCGGCCGGAACTGAAAGAAACCTGGAGGAGGAACTTCCCATGAAACGTCCCCTGAAGCGCCGCAGCTTCGTCGCGCTCGCCACCACCGGCCTTGCCACGACCGCCCTCGCCGGCACCGCCCGTGCGCAGGGAACCTATCCCGACAAGCCCATCACGATGGTAGTGCCCGCGCCGCCGGCCGGCGGCACCGATCTCGTGGCGCGCCTCTATTCGGACCTGCTCTCCCAGGAACTCGGCGTGCAGGTGATCGTCGACAACAAGGGCGGCGGCAACGGCAACATCGGGACGGCGATCGTCGCGCGCGCCAAGCCCGACGGCTACACGTTGCTGATGCAGTACTCGGCCTATCACTCGGCCAATCCGGCGCTGATCAAGGACCTGAACTGGAAGCCGGAGGATTTTGTCGGTGTCGCGATGGGCGCGGTTGCGCCGCACGTCATCGTGATCGCCAAGAAGGTGCCGGCCGACGATCTCAAGAGCTTCATCGCCTACGCCAAGGCCAATCCCGGCAAGCTGAACTACGCCTCGGTCGGCGCGGGCTCGGTGCCGCATCTGGGCGGCGTGCTGCTGAACAAGGCGGCGGGCCTCGACCTGATCCATGTGCCCTACAAGGGCGCCGGTCCGGCGACGGCGGACACGGTGGCGGGCCAGGTCGAACTGCTGATCGTGACGCCGCCATCGGTGTCGGCGCACATCCGCAGCGGCAACCTGAAGGCGCTGGCGCTGGCGAGCGCCCAGCGTCACCCGGCGTTCCCCGACATTCCCACGACGGCGGAAGCGGGCCTGCCCGGCCTCGTCCTCGACGGCTGGTTCGCGCTGTTCGCACCGGTCGGCACGCCGCAGCCGATCATCGACAAGCTCAACGCCGCGATGCGCAAGATCGGCAAGATGGAAGCGGTCGTGGCGCGCGCCAACCAGCTCGGCACCGTGCTGAAGGACTGGACGCCGGCCCAGATGAACGACTTCGCCAAGGGCGAGGTCGAGACGTGGGGCAAGGTGATCCGCGACAACAACATCACGTTCACCGAGTAGCGGGCACCGGGTAGCGGCATGGCCTGCGTCGGCATCATCGGCGGGCTGAGCGTCGCCGCGACGGTCCACTACTACGAGCGCATCGCCGCCGCCTGCAAGGCGCGCGGCGTCGTGCCCGATCTCGTCTTCACCCATGCCGATGTCGACTTCGGCCAGGGGCTGGTACGCGCGGGCAAGCTCGACGAGCTGGCCGCCTATCTCGTGTCGTTCCTCGACCGCATGGCGCGCGCGGGGGCGGAAGTCATGGCGATCCCCGCGGTCACACCGCACATCGCCATCGACCGGGTGAAGCAGCGCACGTCCCTGCCGATCGTCGACATCGTCGAGACGCTCGGCGCCGAATTGCGCGCCAGGAAGATCCGTCGCGTGGCGCTGTTCGGCACGGTCTTCACCATCGAGGGCAGCCTGTGGGGCCAGCTTCAGCGCTACGCGCCCGAGGTCGAGATCGTGAAGCCGCGCCCCGACGAGGTCGCCTTCGCCGGTGCCGCCTACCAGCGCATCCTCGACACGCAGCGCTCCAATGACGCCGATGCCGCGACGTTCCGCGACCTCGCCGTCGAACTGCAGCGCCGAGACGGCGTCGAGACGATCCTGCTGGCCGGCACCGACCTCACCGTGATGTTCGACGAAACGACGGCCGGCTTCCCCGCCATCGACGTCGCCCGCCTCCACATCGACGCGATCGTGGAGCGGTTGGCCAGTTAGTCGCCTCCCCATTCAAATGGGGAGGTGTCGTCGTCTTACGACGACGGAGGGGTCATGCGCGGCGCCGGGGTCTCATGACCCCTCCGCCCGCGAAGACGCGGGCACCTCCCCATTTGAAAGGGGAGGCAAGGCTTTAGAAAACGTGCCGCACGCCGACGATCTGGCCGAGCGAGCGGCCGACATGTTCGGCGGTTGCCGGCTCCAGCCCTTCGACCTCGATCTCGACGCTGAGCGCATCGCCGTCGGCCTGCGCGAAGACCCGCGCCGGCACGAGGCCGCGCTTGGCGATCAGTTCGAGGGCGCGCGGCAGCACGCCGGGCTCGGCGTCGGCCTCGAAACAGTAACGGACGGCGGAATTGCTACGCTTGAGGGAGAGTACGGCGGACATCGGAGGATTCCTTGGACGGGTAAAAGGCGAACGCGGCAACGCAACGGTTTGCAGTGCAAACCGCGGTGCTAATTCGCTTTCCAAGGAGGTCCGTGCGGGCCATGTCGCCACTGTAGCGCCAAAGCCGGCCGGCGCGCTAGGGTCGCCGCAACGAACCCGCCGGGAAGGAAACAAAGATGCGTTCGACGCCCATATACGAGGTGCATGCGGTCAAGTATGCCCACCTGCCGCGCAAGGCATGGGAAGTGCAGATCAACCCCGACCCGCACGACGCCGACTTCCCGATGGACTATTTCGTCTGGGTCGCCATCCCGCTCGACGAGAACGGCCATCGCGCGATCGGCGGCAAGCCCATCGTGATCGACACCGGCTTCAACGCCACGGTCGGCAAGCAGCGCGGCCGCGAGGTAAACAAGAACCCGGCCGACCTGCTGGGCGACCTCGGCATCGACGCAAAGGAGGTCGAGGACGTCATCGTCACCCATCTCCATTACGACCATATCGGCAACTGGGACCGCTTCCCGAAGGCGCGCTTCCATCTCCAGGACAAGGAGATGAACTTCGCGACCGGCCGCCACATGTGCAAGGGACCGTTCCGCCACGCCTACGAGTGCGAGGACATCGTCGGCATGGTGCGCGCGCTCTACGGCGGCCGCCTGGTGTTCCACGACGGCGACGAGGAGCTGCAGCCCGGCATCTCGCTGCACCTGATCGGCGGCCACACCGCCGGCATCCAGTCGGTGCGCATCAACACGCGCAACGGCTGGCTCGTGCTGGCGTCCGACGCCTCGCATTACTTCTGGGGCGTGAACAACGACAAGCTGTTCTCGATCGTCTACTCGGTCGCCGACATGCTGGCGGGCTACGACAAGCTGAAGAAGCTGGCCGAGGGTCGCGTCGAGATGGTGATCCCCGGCCACGATGCCGAGGTGATGACGCGCTATCCCGCCTCGGGCAAGGGACTGGAAGGCATCAGCGTCCGGTTGGACTGACCGGGGAAGAAAGCATGGTAGCCCGCCTCGTCTTCGGCATGAACCAGTCGCTGGACGGCTATGTCGACCACATGTCGTTCGGGCCGAGCCCTGCGCTCTTCCGCCACTTCATCAAGGAGGCGGAGGAACAGGCCGGCAGCCTCTACGGCCGCCATGTCTACGAACTCATGCGGTATTGGGACGAGGATCAGCCCGATTGGGACGCGGACCGCCACGCCTTCGCCGCGGCGTGGCGCAAGCAGCCGAAATGGGTCGTCTCGCGCTCGCTGGAATCGGTCGGCCCCAACGCCACGCTCATCGAGGACGATCTGGAGGGCGCGATCCGCAGGCTGAAGTCGGAGCGCGACGGCGATATCGAGGTGGCCGGCCCGACCCTGGCGCGCAGCCTCACCGAGCTGGGCCTGATCGACGAATACCGGATCTACCTGCACCCGGTCGTGCTCGGTCACGGCACGCCCTATTTCGCCGGACCGCGCCCGCCGCTCCGCCTCGTGGCCCACGACCGGATGGATGAGGACGTGATCCGGCTGACCTATGTTCCGGCCTGATCCCGGAACGCACCCATCAGCCCTTGATCTCGACGCCGGCAGAAGGCTTTGCGTACGGTTCGATTGACACCTTGACCGGACGCGCTATCGCGGCGTGCCATCGGCATTGCACGAGGACTTGCCGAGCTGCTCGGCATACCACGCCTCGCCCATGCCCTGCCGAAACTGCGCGAAGCTGCTGACAAGCTGGCGGCACCTGGCGATCGCTTGATCGCGCGATGCCTGAGGCGTGACCGGCGCCGGAACGGAGACAGTCGGCGCACCGCGCGGAATCTGCGCGGTTCTTGCCGTCGTCACGCTTGCACAGCCGCCCGTTGCCATGCAGGCCGATTGCCGATCACAGATCTGCCCGCCCGCACATTCGCGAAAGTACGACGGGATGCAGGTTCCGCGGCTACTGCAGGAATAGCTACTGTCGGGGCAACGCATCCCATCGGCGGGATTGCAGATCGGTCCGGACGCGGGTGTACCCCCGATACAACCGCCATTTCCCGAGCAGCGCTCACCGATGCCGCACGAGAATCCGCCAGGACAATCGATCTGGCTGTTGTGAATGCAAACACCCGGCGAGAACTGGTTCTCGTGGAAGCCCGGCAGGCACCATCCCCCCTTGGATGTGCGCACAGCGCCGGCCATCTTGTCTAAGTCGACCAACTGCGCGCACATTCCGTCCTCCAAGCAGACATTGCCGCTGGGACATACGTTGCCGTTGCGGCAGTCGACGGGGTTCGCTGTTGGGCTGGCGGTACGGGGCGTCGGCGGACGCGCTACAGTCGGCATGCCTGTACCAGGCGTCGGCGCGCTAACGGTCGGCTGGCCGTTGTCCGTAGAAGGCGTTTGCGTGTTCGTGGTTGGCATACTGGTGGAGGGAGCCGGAATGCCGACAGTCGGCGTATTGGTATGGGGCTGGCCGCTGGTTTGAGCGATGGCCGCGACACCAAAGAGCAAGCACACGCCTACAACGATCGCACGCCACATGGCCTTCGACCCTTCTTGTTGGCTTAAATGATGACATTGCTTGGAAGACTCGGTCAACGCAGCGGCGAAGATCACATCGACTGCAGCACGATGACATTGCTCCGGTCGCGTCCGCAACGGGAACAAGGAAAGTCCTTCGTGCTCCGGGCCGCCGCGGTGATCAGAAGTGCCTGTGTCGGTTCTTCAATCTCACCGTTGCCGTAGACGGCGCGTAGCGTGGCGCAAGCAGCCGAAATGGGGCGTGCCGCGCTCGCTGGACCAGTCGGCGCCGGCGACACGCTCCTGAAGGAGGAATGGGAATGCCCCATCCGCACGCTGAAGGCCGAGCGCGACGGCGAAATCGAAGTCGCCGGACCGCGCCCGCCGCTGCGTCTCGCGAGCCACGACCGGATCGGCGAGGACGTGCTCAGGCTGAGCTACGTCCCGGCCTGATCTTCCGGCCGCCGCCTCACGCCGCGAGGGCGGCGCGGGACTTTCCGATCATCAGCGCCGCACGCGCGGCCTCGCGGCCCTTCTCGACGAAGTGCGCGCGGAAGATCGCGTTGTGATGTTCGGTCTCCTGGTAGTGATGCGGCGTCAGCGAAACCGACAGGACCGGCACGCCGGTGTCCAGGCCGGCGCGCATCAACCCGTCGACCACGGCCTGGGCGACGAAGTCGTGCCGGTAGATGCCGCCATCGACCACGAAGGCGGCGGCGGCGACGGCGGCATACTTTCCGGTCGCCGCGAGGTCGCGCGAGAACAGCGGCAGCTCGAAAGCGCCCGGCACGTCGAACACGTCGACCTGCGCGGCGGGAATCAGTTCGAGGAATCCCTCGAGCGCACGGTCGACGATGTCGGCGTGCCACCTGGCTTTGACGAAGGCGTAGCGGGCTTGTGTGTGGGGGGCTTGTGTCATGGCAATCTCCTTTGGCGAACAGACACGTCACCCAAGGCGATCACGCGCGGACCCGCTGCTCTGCAGGAGCAGCAGGACACACGTTCTCTTTCATCCGGACTATGACCGTCGGCTCAGGCCTCGCACCTGATCTGCTTGACCCTTCCTCGCGGAAGGCGCTCGCGGGCTCGCGGCTCGCGCCGCATACCGCCGGTAGGGAGTTTCACCCTGCCCTGAGAACACCGGAACCCTAGGGGCCGGTCTCCTCAAAGGCAATGTCACCTCGCATTACTTCTTCTCGACGTTCCATAGCGCGAGTGCAGGCGACGGCAGCAGGCCCGAGGCCTTGCGGCCAACGGCGGTCGGCGAGGTGAACTGACCGAGCGGCGCGTGCGTCGGATACTCGGCGGCTCGCGCCTGGACCTGGGCGGCGATTTCCTTCTGCTTCGCCGGATCGGTCTCCCTGGCGAAGGCGTCGCGCAGCTTCTCCAGCTCCGGATCGCACGGCCAGCCGAACGTCGCCTTGTCGCAGGAGGCGTTCAGGAAGGCCACGGCCACCGGGTCGAGCACGTCGGCGGCGGCCCACGACGTGAAGAACGCGCTCCAGCCACCGGCGTTCAGCGGATCCTTCTTGGCACGGCGTCCGACCAGCGTCTGCCAGTCCATCGACTGCAGGTCGACCTTGAAGCCGGCCTTCTCGAGCTGCGGCTTGGCGACGGTGGCGAGGTTGTTGTGCCCGGCGATGTCGGTCTGGTGCATCAGCACGACCGGCGTGCCGTCATAGCCCGCCTCGGTCAGGAGCTGCTTCGCCTTCGCGGCATTGCCCGAGAGCTTGTCTTCCCAGCCCCTGGTCGTCTCCATCGGCGAGCCGCAGGGGAAGAGCGACTTGCACTCCCTGTAGTATTCCGGATTGCCGACGTTGGCGTCGAGGAAGTCCTTCTGGTTCAGGGCGTAGAGAACGGCCTGCCGGACCTTGGCGTTGTCGAACGGCTTGTGCAGCACGTTGAAGCGCATCGAATACTGCCGGCCCGCCTGGTTCACGACCTGGACCTTGATGCCCTTCTCCTTCTGGATCAGCGGCAGCAGGTCGGGCGGCACGATCTCGATCATGTCGACTTCGTCGTTCAGCAGCGCATTGACCTGCGTCTGGGTGTCGGGGATCCAGATCCACTCGACCCGGTCGACCTTGGCCACCTTGCCGCCCGAGAGACCCGCCGACGGCTCGGCGCGCGGCTTGTAGTTCGTGTTCTTGACATAGACCGCCTTCTCGCCGGGCTTCCACTCGTCCTTCTTGAAGATGAAGGGGCCGGAACCGGTGGCGTCGGTGATCTGCGTGTTGGGATCGGTCGCGGCGACGCGCGCCGGCATCATGAACGGCACGTTGGAACCGGGCTTGCCGAGCGTGCTCAGCACGAGACCATAGGGCTCCTTCAGCACCATCCTGATCGTCTTGTCGTCCGGCGCCGACAGTTCGGACACGTATGACATCAGCTTCTGGCCCATCGCATCCTTGGCGCCCCAGCGCTTCAGCGAGGCGACGCAATCCGCGGCCGTGACCGGCTTGCCGTCATGCCAGGCCAGCCCATCGCGCAGCGTGAAGGTCCAGGTGAGCTTGTCGGCGGAGGTATCCCACGTCTCGACCATCTGCGGCTTGACCTGCAGCTTGTCGTCGAGCGCGAACAGCGTGTCGTAGACCAGGTAGCCATGGTGCTGGGTGATCAGCGCCGTGGTCCAGATCGGGTCGATGATCTTGAGATCCGAATGCAGCGCCAGCTTGAGCGCGGACTGCGCGGAGGCAGGCGCGGCGAACGGCACCACCGCGGCCGCGGCAGCGAGCGCGCAGATGAGACGACGACCGATAGACAACATGGAAACTCCTTACCCTTTGCATTCCCCGGCGAATCGACATTAGGGCGCTCGGCCGGCAAGCGCGACACCCCTTCCCCTCAAAGAAACGTCAGCCGCCCTGCGCGATGTCCAGAAGCGCCTGCCGGTCGACGATCTTGAGGCGCGGCCGTCCCTGCGCCGCGCCGGCGGCGACCTCCGCCTTGTCGATGCGGCGCCAGCCGTCGGCGTCGACGGCGAGCGGGAGGATGTCGGGGCCGCTCTTGGGATCGCGGTCGGCGAGCCAGGCGATCACGTCCTTCGCCACCGCATGGCTGTCGGCGCGATTGGTCGGGATGGTGCCGCTGGGACCGCGGCGCGCCCAGCCGACGGCGAAGACGCCGTCCGACTTCGGATACGCTTCGCCGGTGTAGCCGATGCAGGTGACGACGAGATCGGCGGCGATCTTCCCGGTCGACAACTCGACCTCACCGGGGCGGATCGCGACGGGCGTCGCATGGAAGCGGAAGTGAACCGTCACCGGCTTCTCGCCCGCACTGTGCGCGGCGAAGCCCTTGAGCGTGTCGATGTTCCTGGTCTTGCGCAGCTTCTCCGGCGTCGGATCGCCGGCCGGCGCCGCCGCATCCAGCACGCTGGCATCGGCAATAGAAACGGCGCGCGCCAGCCGGCCCATCTCGGCCAGCTCGTTGGTGGTGAAGGAGGCATGCTCGGCGCCGCGCCGGCCGATCACATGGATGTGGGTGAGCGGTGCCGCCGCAATTGCGGCCGCCGCTTCCGGCACGATGTCGGACTTGGCCATCTCGTCCGACGTCTTGGCGAGCAGGCGCGCCACGTCGAGCGCCACATTGCCGTTGCCGATCACCGCCACCGACTTCACAGCCGAAAGGTCGGGACCGCCGCGGAAATCCGGATGTCCATTCAGCCAGGCGACGAAGCGCCACGAGCCCCAGACCTGCGGCAGGTCCTCGCCCGGGATGCCCAGCTTGCGGTCGATGACCATGCCGGTGGCGACGATCACCGCGTCGTAGGACTGGATGACCTCGTCCCAGCCGAGGTCGCGGCCGATGTCGAGCCCGCCGGCGAAGCGCAGGTCCGGCTGGTCCAGAAGCTTGTCGAACTGGCGGACCACGGCCTTGGTGCCCTGGTGGTCCGGCGCGACGCCGGCCCGCACCAGCCCGTAGGGCGTCGGCAGGCGGTCGATGATGTCGATGCGGAGGTCGGGCCGGCCGCGCAGCAGCCCGTCCGCGGCATAGAAGCCGGACGGACCGGCGCCGACGATGACAACCCTGTGAGTCATGGCGGCCCGCTTAGCATATGATGGCGCCATGGCTAAATACGCAAAACTCCGCCAGCTCGGGCAGGCGACTACCCTTCCCGCCTCGCCCGCCGAGGCCGTCCTCGAATCGGTGCCCAACCCGCATCCGGGCACGCTCTATCTCGCACGCTTCACGCAACCCGAGTTCACCTCGCTCTGCCCGGTGACCGGCCAGCCCGACTTCGCGCACCTCGTGATCGATTACGTGCCGCGCGCCAAGCTGGTCGAGAGCAAGTCGCTGAAGCTTTATCTCAACAGCTTCCGCAACGAGGCGGCCTTCCACGAGGATTGCACCGTGGGCATCGGCAAGCGCCTGGTGAAGCTGCTGGCGCCGCGTTGGCTCCGTATTGCCGGCTACTGGTATCCGCGCGGCGGCATGCCGATCGACGTGTTCTGGCAGACCGCCG
>CAMFGZ010000057.1 GCA_945952105.1 uncultured Rhodospirillaceae bacterium
TTCGATGGAATCATCTCGAGCCTGCATCCGAAAGACAAAGATTCACAAATTCTGACGGGGAGGCATGAGCGGGCGCAACTCGCCCGCTCATGCCGGCGTTGCCGGAGCATCCCTTCAAGAGGAGGTTCCGATGATCAAGCGTACATTGTTCACCCTCGCCCTGATCGCGTCCGCCGGTGCAGTCCATGCTCAAGGCGAACCGTCCGATCCATATGGGCGTCCACTGATCGGACGGGAGGACTGGGTCCGGTAACCGGGTGATCAGCCCGGCTCGGCGTCCGGTACGGGCATGCAGGCCATGCGTCCGGCCCCCATGCGGTCGGACATGGCTGCCGCGCCGATGGATCGTCCGTCCGTCACGCCGTCGGTGGCGGGCGAACCGCGCGACCCGTATGGCCGCCCGCTGATCGGCCGCAACGACTGGGTGCGCCAGCCCGGCGATCAGCCGGGGCCGCGCTAGAAGGTTTCCGATTTTCTTGCCGTCCTCGCAGGGCGATGATGGGGCCCTGCGAGGAGGAGAGAATCGAAATCTACATCGACGCCGATGCCTGTCCCGTGAAGGCCGAAGCCTATCGTGTGGCGGAACGCTACGGGCTCAAGGTTTTCGTCGTGGCCAACTCCTATATCAACGTGCCACGCGACCCGCTGATAGAGCGCGTCGTCGTGAGTGACGGTTTCGACGCGGCCGACGACTGGATCGCCGAAAGGGCAGGTGCTGACGATATCGTCATCACCTCGGATATTCCCCTGGCCGACCGCTGCCTGAAGAAGGGGGCGGCGGTCATCGGATCGAACGGCGTGCCCTTCACGACGTCGTCGATCGGCATGGCGCTGGCCAGCCGGGAACTGATGTCCAACCTCCGCGCGATGGGTGAGGTGACTGGCGGGCCGAAGCCGATGGCGGCGCGAGACCGATCCCGTTTCCTGTCGGCGCTCGACGAGGCGGTGCAGAGGGTGCGGCGACGTCGCTGCTAGCGGCGATCGATCCAGACGTCCTCGAACCGGAAGCCGTTGTAGGAGCTGTTGGTATGCGGCACGAAGCCCTGGACGTGGGGCTGCCAGCAGGTCGCCGCCCGGTTCCACATCAGCGGCGGCCGGGCGGCGTCGCTCAATAGCTTTGCCTCGATGTCCCAGACGAGATGACGGCGCTTCTCGACGTCGAGCTCGGACGACTGGGCCTCGAACAACCGCTCGATCTCGGGATTGCAGTAGTGGTTGTAGTTGCGCTCCGAGCGGCAGGCGAAGGTCTCGTAGAAGACCTGATCCGGGTCGTCGAGGGCGTTGCCGGTCGTTTCGATGGCCAGCGCATAGTCGCGGCGCTGGAGGCGCGTGAACCAGTGCACGGTCTCGACGACGTCCAGCGTGGGATCGAAGTAGATTTGCTGGAGTTGCGTGGCCAGCACCGCCGCCGGGCTGCGATAGAGCGAGACGGCGCGCGTGGAGATCTTGATCGGCAGCGGCTTGTCGGAGCCGTAGCCTGCCTTTCGCATCAGGTCGCGCGCCTCGCTGCGGTTGTTCTCGAGGTTGGCGCCGTAGCCGGGCAGGCTCGCGAGGGTCTCCTGCGGCATTCCCCAGCGTCCCTCGGGGGGCGGCTGCAGGTGGCCGCCGACCGTGCCGCTGCCGTCGGCGAGCGGGTCCACGAAGGCCTGGCGGTCGAGCGTGAGAAGCAGCGCCCGGCGGATGTCGGGATTGTCGAACGGCGGCGCTTCGCGGTTCAGCATCAGGTTGGTGTTGTTGTTCATCGCTGTCGCCTCGCACATCACGCGCGGCGACTGGCGCCTGACGTCACGCAGCTGCGTCATCGAGACGTCGTTCGGAAAAGTCATGTCGTAGCGCCCGGCGACGAAGCTGAGCAGCGCGGTCGAACGACTGGCCACCACCGAGAATTCGATGCCGTCCAGATAGGGACGTCCGGCTTTCCAGTAGTCGGGGTTGCGCGTGAGGCGGATGCGGTCG
Source organism: uncultured Rhodospirillaceae bacterium (assembly GCA_945952105.1). Lineage (GTDB taxonomy): Bacteria > Pseudomonadota > Alphaproteobacteria > Reyranellales > Reyranellaceae > Reyranella. The sequence continues at coordinate 1,957 of CAMFGZ010000057.1, forward strand.
AATTGGCTGAAGGAGTCGAGCTTGAAAGGTCCGGTGCCGACCGGCTTCACGCGCATCTGCGCCAGGGGCACGTGGCAGGGATAAATCGGGATGAAACCGGACGCCAGCATGGCGAGGAGCGAGGGTTGCGGCCGATTGAGATGGATCGTGACATCGTAGTCGGTGGGTGCCTGCACGAAGTTGACGTTGCCGAACCATGAGCCGTGCGGATTGCTGCGCAGCCGGTTGCGCGCCCGGTTCGTCAGGAGATTGAACGTGCATTCGACGTCGCTCGACGTGAACGGCATTCCGTCGTGCCACTTCACGCCGCGCCGCAGCTTGAACGACAACTCGGTCTTGTCGTCGTTCCACGCCCAGGATTCGGCCAAGTCCGGAACGATCGTCTCCTCGGAGTTCTGCGCGACAGCCGGATCGAAGACGACGAGGTTGTTGAAGACCGGCATGAACGCCACGACGGTGGAGGCGTTGGTTTCCTCGAGGATCGACGCGCTGCTTGGATTGTCGCGATGGAAGATGCGCAGCACGCCGCCATTGCGCTGCGCGAGCGCGACATCGCACCAGCACAGCAGCAGGGCCAGCGACCCGATCAGCAGTCTCGTACGCATTTCAACAAACCTTCACGCGACGCCGGGCCCGCTGGCCGCAGCACTGTCTCGAGGCTGACAGCCTGTCGGGGCGGACGGAAGTTTCATTCCTGCACACTAGGGCCGGCGAACCTCACTCGGGAAGACGACAGAGCTTCTGCGATACAAGCAATACAAATACTTGCCGCTTCAAGCGGCGCGCACGGCCCGCATCGCGCTCGAGTAACGGGGACACACCTCCTGGGCGAAGCGGGTCATCATGTGCTGCCGCAATTCCAGCGGCGTGCCGGGCGTGGCCGACGAGACCATGAAGTAGTTGAAGCCGAGCGCGGCGAGCTGGTCTATGCGCCGGCAGATCGTCTCGGGGCTGCCGACCAGGTTGGAGTCCATGAACGGCCCCAGTTCCGACGGATCGGTCAGCTTTCGCAGGTTGGCGAACATCCGGCTGAAGTCCTGGTACTCGGGAATGTCCGCCCAGGGATTGGCGTCGGACTCGTAGTGGGTGCATTGCAGGTCGAAGTAGGGCGGGTAGAAGCGACGGCCCAGATCGCGCGCTTCCTCATCGGTGTCGGCGATGAACATTTTAACCGAGATCGGCAAGATCGCATTCGTTGCGGCGGCACCCGCGCGGGCGCGCCAGCGTTCGAGAATCTTGGACAGGAGCTTGTCTGGGAAGGTCGAGAGGCAGATCGGCGCGACGCCCAGATCCCCCATGACTTCCGCGCTCGCCGGGCTGCCGATGGCGCCATAGAAGTTGACCTTCTTGGTCGTGGGGTCGGGACGCAGCTTGATCGGCTTGTCGATCTTCCAGAACGGGCCATCGTGGGTGAAAGGCTCTCCTGACAGGCCCTTTTCGACGATGCGGTAGCATTCGGCGAAACGGGCACGCGCCTCGTTCATGTCGACGTTGTAGGCATCGTATTCCATCCTGGCCGTGCCTCGGCCGATGCCGAGATGGAGCGTGCCGTTGGTCATGCTGTTCAGCATGGCGATCTCTTCCGCGAGCCGCAGTGGGTGGTACCAGGGCAGCACCAGCACCGAGGTGCCGAGCGACAGGTCGGGAAAGGCGGCTGCGATATGCGCCATGAAGAGGAGCGGGCTCGGCGTCGGATAGTAGTCGCTGAAATGGTGCTCGAGCAGCCAGGCCGCGTCGTAGCCCAGCTTCTGTCCGAGCGCGCAGTCCTGCATCACTTCGCGATAGAGGGCCTGGTCCGACTTGTGGACGTCGCTGGCCGGTGCGGCCTGAAATCCGAACGCAATGTCACCCATCGCCGACGTTTCCCCTCCGTGGTCCCTGACTATATAAAGCGCGAACGTTCATGGGGAGGGCCGGATGGGATCGACGACGAGACGCTGCATTGCAGCATGGGGATTGGCTTTCGCGGCGCTGCTGCCGGTGGCGGCGAAGGCGCAGCAGAAGAAGGTCGTGATCTACACGTCCAACGAAAGCACACTGAACGATCTCGTCTTCTCGGCGTTCACCAAGGAAACCGGCATCGCCGTCGAGCCGGTGGTCGCGGGCTCCGGCGTGGTGATCCGCCGTCTGCAGGCCGAAAAGGAGCGTCCGCTCGGCGACATCGTCTGGGGCATCAGCCGCTCGCTGTTGCAGACCAACAAGGCACTGTTCGCGCCCTACGCCTCGAAAAACAAGGACGTGACACCGGTCGAGTATCGCGACCCGGCCGACCTCTGGGTAGGCAACAACCTTCATCTTCTTGTCATCCTGCAGAACACGAAAATCCTGCCCGCCGACCAAGGCCCCAAGGGCTGGAACGACCTGCTGGATCCAAAGTGGAAGGGCAAGATCGCCTTCACCGATCCAGCCAACTCGGGCTCGGCCTACACGACGGTCACCATGCTGGTCGACCTGTGGGGCGGTGGTGATGCCGGCTGGAAGAAGGTCGGGCAGCTGTTCAAGAACCTGAAAGTGCTGAACCGTTCGTCGCTGGTCTTCCAGGGCGTCGGCAACGGCGAATACCCGCTGGGTATCTCGCTGGAATATGCCGGCCCGATGTGGGCGTCGGGCGGCGCGCCGGTGAAGACGATCTATCCGGCTGACGGCACGCTCGCGACCATGGAAGGCGTCGCCATCATCAAGAACGGTCCCGATCCCGCGGAGGCGAAGGCCTTCGTCGACTTCGTGAACCGCAAGGACGTGCGCGAGATGATCCTCAAGGCGACCTTCCGCCGGCCGACGCGCAACGATCTCGATCTCGCCAGCCTGCCGGGCGGCCTGCCGCCGATGAGCAGCCTCAACATCGTGAAGTATGATGAGGATGCCTGGACCGACAAGCGCAAGGAAACGCTGGAGAAGATCAAGGACCTGCTGCAGGAGTCCCGCTGAGCGTGACCGGTATTGTCATTGAAGGCGTAACCCGGATCTTCGGAACGGTGCGCGCGGTCGACGGTGTGAACCTCACCGTCGGCGAGGGCGAGTTCTTCACCCTGTTGGGGCCCTCGGGCTGCGGCAAGACCACGTTGCTGCGCATGATCGCGGGCTTCAGCGAACTGAATGCGGGCCAGATCCGTTTCGGCACGAAGCGGATCGACACCTTGCCGGCGCACACGCGCGACATCGGCATGGTGTTCCAGAACTATGCCGTGTTCCCCAACCTCACGGTGGCGGGTAACGTCGCCTACGGACTGAAGGCGCGGAAGGTGGCCTCGGCGGACATTGCGCGCCGGGTCGAGGAGGCGCTGTCGCTGGTCCAGCTCGGCGGCTATGGCGAGCGCTGGCCGCACCAGCTTTCGGGCGGCCAGTTGCAGCGTGTCGCCATCGCGCGCGCGCTGGTGATCCGGCCGCAGGTCCTGCTGTTCGACGAACCGCTCAGCAACCTCGATGCGCGGCTGCGGGTCAGCATGCGCGCCGAGATCCGCGAGCTGCAGAAGTCGCTGCGCATCACCGCGATCTACGTTACGCACGACCAGGAAGAGGCGATGTCGGTGTCCGACCGCATCGCCCTGATGCAGAGCGGCAGGCTCGAGCAGGTCGGCGCGCCGGCCGAGATCTACCGCAACCCCGCCTCGCGCTTCGCGGCGGAGTTCATGGGCACGACCAACCTTTTAGAGCCGAAGGTGCTGGGCCTCACGGGCAGCGGGATGGTCTCGCTGCGGCCCGAGGCGCTGCGTCTCGACGCCGAGGCGCCGGCCGGCTGGCCGCGGCTCTCCGGCTCGGTGGCGCATGTCGAAATCCTGGGGCCGATCACGCGCTTCGACGTGAAGCTGGGCGACGGATCGCTGATCCGGGTCGCGTCGCTCGACGAGCCGCATCGCACGCTCGCGACCGGCGCGCCGGTGACGCTGGCCTATGATCCGGCGCGCGTGACCGTGCTGCCGTGACGCTCTCGATTCCGCATCAGCAACGCCTGCCGCTGGCCATCGCGGCCCTGGGCTTCCTGTTCCTGGGCCTGTTCCTGCTCTACCCGCTGTTCAACGTTTTTGGCGCCAGCGTGCTCGATGGCGACGGCGAGAAGTTCACCTTCGCCAATTACGTCAAGATCCTCGGCCGCTCGTTCTATCGCGGCGCCGTTGCCAACACGCTGATGATCGGCGTCGCGGCCACGATCACCACCATCCTCGTGTCGGTGCCGTTCGCGTTCGCGCTCGCGCGCCTGCCGGTGCCGGGCAAGGCCGCGATCATCGCGCTCGCCGCCATGCCATTGGTGTTGCCATCCTTCGTCAGCGCCTATGCCATCGTGCTGCTGCTGGGCCGCGCCGGTGTGGTGACGCAATGGCTCAACTCCTGGGGCGTCGGCTTCGGCTCGATCTACGGCGCCGGCGGCATCGTGCTGGTCTATACGCTGACGCTCTATCCCTACGTCCTGCTGCCGACGATGGCGGGCTTCAAGGCGGTCGACGTCTCGATCGAGGAAGCCGCGCAAAGCCTCGGCTCATCGCCGCGCCGCACGCTCTGGACCGTGACCCTGCCGATCGTGGTCCCGTCGATCCTCGCGGGCGGTCTCCTGGTCTTCATCGAGACGCTGGAGAATTTCGGCGTGCCCTTCGTCCTGGCCGAGGACATGCCCATCTTCGCAGTCGAAGCCTTCAAGCTGTTCGTCGGTGAGACCGCGCCCAACCCGTCGTCAGCGGGCGTGCTGGGCGTGCTGCTGATCCTGATGACCTCGCTGGTGCTGCTGATCCAGCGCCGTTTCCTGGCCAACCGCCGTTTCGCGACGGGAGCCCGGGCCGCGCCGCCGATCCTGAAGGTCGGGCTCGGCCTCAGGATCGCCGCGACGGTCTATTGCTGGGCGGTGGTGCTGCTGGCGCTGGTGCCATTCTTCGCCATCGTTGTGCTGTCGTTCATGGAGTTCCGCGGGCCCGTTCTCCATCCCAATTTCAGCACCGCCAATTTCACCGCCTTGTTCGAGCGCTCGACGCGGCCTCTGCTCAACACGCTGCTGTTCGCCACCCTCGCGGCCGTCGGCGTCACGCTGATCGGCGTGCCGATCGCCTATGTTGTGACGCGCCTGCGTTCCGGTTTGGCCGCGGTGCTGGACGTGCTGGCCACGCTGCCGTTCGCCGTCGCGGGCACGGTGCTGGCGATCGGCTTCGTCGTCTCGTTCAACAGCGGCTGGCTGATCCTGACGGGCGGGCCGTTCATCATGGTCCTTGCCTACACGGTGCGCAAAATCCCGTTCGCGGTGCGCTCCTCCAGCGGCATCCTGCACCAGATCGACCCCTCGCTGGAGGAAGCCTCGATCAGCCTCGGCCGATCGCCGCTGCAGACCTTCGGGCGCGTCCTGGTCCCTCTCATGCTGGGCGGCATCATGAGCGGCTTCGTGCTCACCTGGGTGACGATCGCCTCCGAACTCAGCGCCACCGTCGTGCTCTACAGCGGCCAGTGGCGGACCCTGACGGTGGTGATGTTCCAGGCCCTCGAAGGCGGCGGCGGCGGCATCGCCACGGCGGCGGCGTCGACCCTCATCGTGGTGACGCTGGTCCCGATCGCGCTGCTCTACCGCTTGATCCGCCGGTACGAGCTCGCGACCTGAGCCGGGCCGTGGGGCAAGCCTGTGACCGGTCTCATCTTGGAATAGCCCCAGATCGGCCTCTCAACTAAACTAAAGGCATCCTGCGGCGGCTTGCGGCGTTGATACGCCAGCCGGCGTTACTTGAACCCATTGGCCATGCGGAAGCGAACCTGGATCCGGATCGGAGCGGCAGTCGCGGCGTTCTTCGCCTTGCTTGCGCTTGCCGGTTTCCTCGCGCCGACCCTGCTGAACGTGGAACAGTACAAGCCGGCGATGATCGCCGCCGTGAAGGAGGCGACGGGCCGGGAACTGGTGATCGAGGGGCCGCTCAAGCTCACGTTCTTCCCGAGGCCACGCATCAGTGCACGTCAGGTCCATTTCGCCAATGCCGTCGGGGCCAAGGGCGCGCAGATGGTCGACGTGCGCTGGATCGGCGTTTCGCCGTCCCTGGGGGCTCTGCTGCGGGGCAAGATCGAAGTGGGCCGGCTTACGCTCTTCAGGCCGAGCATCGTGCTCGAGGCCGACGCCGAAGGCCGCCCGAACTGGGAGTTCAACCCCGGCGCCGGCGCCAGCCAGCCCGCCGGCGCCCCGAGCAGCGGCATTCACCTCGCGATCGGCACGCTCCGGATTCGGGAAGGAACGCTCAGCTATACCAATCCCAAGACGAACCAGACGTTGAAGGCCGAGAACCTCGACCTCCTCGCGTCCGTCGGCTCCTTCCAGGGGCCATTCAATTTCGACGGCACGGCGACCGTCAACGGCGTTCCCCTGTCGCTGATGGCTTCGGTCGGCGAGCCGACGGAGAAGGGCAACGACATGTCCTTCAAGCTCAAGGTGCAGAGCGGGTCGCTGAATTTCGACGGCCATGTCAGTCGCATCGCCGTCGATGCCGACGTGAAGGGCAAGGTGTCGCTCTCGACCGGCGGGCTTACCGACTTCATCGCGACGCTGGTCCGCGCCGGTGGGCAGGAGCCTCCGGCGTTCGACGCCTCGGTCATCGGCCAGTTCTCGTTCGACGGCGACATCGACCTCTCGGCCGAGAGGCTGGCGCTGAGCAATTTCAGGATGTCGATGGCCGACGAGACCGTGTCGGGCAACGTCGTGCTGACAGGCGGCGCCAATCCGTCGCTCGAAAGCCGGCTTTCGATGGCGAAGCTCGATGCCGGGAAGTGGATCGCGTTGCTGTCCAATCCCGATGCCTTCAAGCAGAAGACCGCTCCGCCCGCCGTGGCGACCCCGTCTGCGGCCGCCGGAGCGAGCAAATCGCCGGCCGCACCGGCTGGTGCTTCGACACCCTCCAAGCCTCCGGCCACCGGTTCCGTTGCGACGGCGCCCGCTGGCGCCAAGCCGCCTGCATCGCCGCCGGCCGCCACTCCGGCGGCGCCGGCCTCGTTGTCTCCGTTTCCACCGGCCTTCACCGTCCTCTTCTCGATCGACGCCAGGGAAGTCGCCTACCGGAAGGGCACCCTGCGCGACGTGGCGCTCTCGGTGGAGATCAGGAAGGGTGTAATCGCTGTGCCGCGTCTCAGCGCCGTCCTGCCGGGCGAGATGCTGCTGCAGGCCAATGCCGCCCCCGCCGCTCCACCGGCATCTGCGGCGAACGCTGGCGCAAAGCCCACCGCCAATCCCATCCAGTCGGCGGGCACGTTCAGCCTCGAGGGCTCACGCCTGCGCGAGACGCTGGCCTGGCTCGAGATCGATACGTCGGGCATCCCGGCCGACAAGCTCCAGACGCTGGCGATCAAGGGCAAGGTCGCCTCGACGGCGAACAGCCTGCAGATCTCCGATCTCGGGATGGATCTCGACGGTCAGCATGCGGCCGGTAGCGGCAGCATCGTCTTCGGCGTGCCGCTCACCATGGCAACCTCGGTCCAGCTCGATCGCTTCGATCTCGATGCCTACATGCCGAAGCCCAAGGAGCCGGCACCGCTCTCGGCGGTGTTGCCGGCGGCGGTAACGACCGCGACGGCGCCCGTGCTCACGACGCCCGCGGCTCCGGCCGCTCCGGACAAGACCCTGCCGGTGTTGGGCGTGAAAGCCAAGGTGGCCAAGCTCCAGTTCCGCGGCGAGACGCTTGGTGGGATCGACGCCGATCTGGCCATCCAGGGTAATCTTCTCAAAGTGAACGGGCTGAAGGTCGCCGACGTGCTGGGCGCGAAGTTCGATTTGAAGGGCCAGGTTGCCGATTTCGGCACGGTGCCGCGCTTCGACGTCAGCTTCAACGCGAACATGCCCGACACCGACAAGCTGCTGGTCTATGCCGGCCTGCCGAAGTTCCTGAACGGCAAGCTCGGTGCCTCGACTGCGGGCGGCAACGTTTCCGGCACGACGGAAGCGCTCACCCTGCGCGGCGCGTCCGTGACCGCGGCCGGCGCCAGCGCGCAGGCCACCGGCTCGCTGGTGCTGGGCGACAAGTTCGCCTTCGATTTCTCGAACTTCAGCGTGCAGACACAGGATGCGAGCGGGCTCGTCTCGGTCGCCACCGGCCGACCGCAGGCCGGGCTGGGGGGCCTCGCGGCGAACGGCGCCTTCAAGGGCAACGAGCAGCGCGCCGCCTTCGACGGCAATCTCACGGCGATGGGCACGCAGATGGCGGGCCGCATCGACGCCACGCTGGGGCAGCGCCCCAACTTCACCGCCAACCTGCGCATCCCCGGAACGCTCGATCTCGACGACTGGCTGGGCGTGACCGATGCGCCAGCCACCGCCGTGCCCACGCCGGCGCTACCGGCGGCTCCGGCCGGGCCCAATGCGGCTGCCGTGCCGCTGCCGTCCCGTGCGCCCCGCGCGGCCGCCGGCAAGCAGATCGATCTCTCGGCCCTGCGCGCCTTCGATGCGACCTTGAGCCTCGAGACCAGCGCGATCGAGTTCGGTTCGCTCAAGGTGACCTATGCCGACATGGACGCCACCTTGAAGAACGGCGTCGTCAAGGTTTCCAAGCTGACCGGCCAGTTCTACAGCGGCGCCGTCGACTTCGGCGGCACGATCGATGCGTCGAAGGACACGATGACGGTCGATGTCGCCGGTACCCTGCAGGGCATCTATGTCGGCGAGATGCTGCGCGGCGCGGCGGGCCAGAATGTCTTCGGCAACGAGCATCTGATGGTGGCGGTCGACGGCAAGATCAACGTCATGAAGATCGCCCTGCAGGGGCAGGGCAACTCACCCGAGCAGATCCGCGATTCACTGGTGGGGCAGGGGCACCTGTCCGGCGTGATCTATCCGTCAGTCGCCAAGGGCTCCCTGGGCCTGGCGTCTTTCGCAACAGGCGTCGGCAGCATCTTCAGCACCGAAATGGGATTCAATTCGGCGGTCCTCTCGGGATTCATCAATGCCCAGAGCTCCATCGAAGGCGACATCACGCTGTCGAATGGCGAGATACAGTTGCAGAACCATGCCGTGAAGGGCCCGAATGCGACCGCGCGCATCAACAGCCGCACCAGCCTGACATCGGCCACGACCGAGACCACCATCGCTCTCGACGCCGGCTCGAACGGCGCAACCGACTATGTGATGACGGTAAGCGGTGCTTTGTCGTCGCCGACGATGAGCATTCGCGGGCGGTGAGGCTTTTCCTCTCGTCCGCCGTTTTATGACCGCGCTATCGCGTATGAAATAAAGGTCCCTCGCCTACGGTCGGGATGACAATGTTGTTGGGATCAGCGCAGTGCGCCAGTCAAACAAACGGTGTCATCCCGAGCGTAAGCGAGGGACCCTTGGCTTTTTTGAAGAACGCCGGGAAAATGATTCCGCTTCGCTCGTAACGATTCTAAGCCGCCTGGTTCTTCAGGACTTCCCACGCGCGACGGAAGGTCTGTGCCATTTCCTCGGCCGGCACCGCACCGGAGAAAAGCACGTGGCCCTGCAGCGCGAAGCTCGGGACGCCCTGGATGCCGGCGTTGCGTGCCATCTGGTCGCCGGCCAGCACCTCGCGGCGGCCTTCGTCGCCCGACAGCATCGCGAGCACTTCGGCGCGATCGAGGCCGGCTTCCGCGGCGATGCCCGCAAGGACATTCGAGTCGCCGATGTCGGCGCCCTTGCAGAAGTAGCTCTCGAACAATTCCTCGACGACGGCGTCCTGCCGGCCCCGCGGGCCAGCGAAGCGGATCAGCCGGTGGGCGTTCACGGTGTTGGGCGTGCGCTTGATCCGGTCGAGATGGAATTCGAGCCCGACCGTCGCGGCGGTCTCGGTGATGCGCTGGTCCATCTGCTGGGAGCGCTCCAGGCTGCCGAACTTGGCGATGCGATAGCTCGTGCGCTCGACGCCGTCGGCGGGCATGTCTGGATTGAGCTGGAAGGGATTCCAGACGACGGCGACCCGGCAGTGCTGCGTAGCGAGGAGATCGAGTGCGCGTTCGAGCTGGCGCTTGCCGATGTAGCACCAGGGGCAAATCACGTCGGAGATGACGTCGATGCGGCCGGTCGGTTGGACCTGATCCATGGCTTTGTTTCCTTCCCTATCGCCGGAAAGCGTATACCTGCCGGGAATCCCCGGCAACGAGAGGACCCATGCCATGCCGAAACACCGCTCCGCCCTGATCGTCGGGACCGGCCCCGGCCTCAGTGCGTCGCTGGCCCGCCTGTTTGCCAGGAATGGCCTGTCGGTCGCACTGGCCGCCCGCGAGACGGGCAAACTTGCTGCACTTGCGAAAGAGACCGACGCCTCGGTCCACGCCTGCAACGCCGCGGACCAGAAGGACGTGGCCGCGTTGTTCGACGCGCTCGATGCGGCCGGCCGCACGCCGGATGTCGTGGTCTACAACGCCAGCAACCGGGTTCGTGGCGCGCTGGTCGATCTGCCACCGGATGACGTGAAGCGCGCCATCGAGATCAGCGCCTTCGGCGCCTTCCTGGTCTCGCAGCAGGCCGTGAAACGCATGCTGCCCAAGGGCGAGGGAGCTGTGCTGCTGTCAGGCGCGACGGCCGGCGTAAAAGGCTTCGCGCTTTCGGCCACCTTTGCCATGGGCAAGTTCGCGCTGCGTGGCCTCGCGCAATCCATGGCGCGCGAGCTTTCACCCAAGGGCATCCACGTCGCCCACTTCGTGATCGACGGCGGCATCCGCAGCACCGCGCGCCCCGTACCTGATGACAAACCCGACAGCCTGCTCGATCCCGACGCCATCGCCGAGACCTACTGGCATGTACTCAATCAGCACCGCAGTGCGTGGAGCTGGGAGGTCGAGGTGCGCCCCTGGGTCGAGAAATTCTAGGCCCTTCGGAGAACCACGGGAGCAGCGCCAGATCAGAGCCCCGTTCACATCTCCAGTCTTCTCCCGCGTCGAGCGGGACGGCGGCCGGAGGAGAAGGCCACAGGTCTGAACCGGCTTCCGGGCACGATCAACGTGCTGCCTTTATCTCCCGGCTTTCCCCGAAAAGACTGAGCAGGGGAAGGTTTGAGAGGAAGCGCGGCCAGATGCTTACGGCTTCACGAACTTCAGGACGAATTCGTCCTTGGGCTGCGGCGGGTCCGGTGTGTTCTTGTCGCGCGGGTCGTTGGGGTTGCGAAGGAAGTTGCCCTCGGCGACCAGCTTGAAGCCGGCGGCCTCTACTTCCTTGCGCAGGAAGGCTTCCTCGATGCGATGAAGCGTGCCTGACTCCGAGATGCCGGTGCCAGGCCGGCCGGAATGATCGGCGATGACGTAGAACCCGCCCTTCTTCAGCGCCTTGAACGCGGCGGCGTTCATCTTCGCGCGGTCGATGCCCAGGAAGCCGAGGTCGTGATAGTTGAACATCAGCGTCACGAGATCGAGGCGGCCGTCGGCCAGTTCGGCCGGTACCGGATCCTCGAAGGGCCGCGACAGGGCGGTGATGGGCGCGGCGGCGACTCCGGCCGCCTTCATTTTCTCGCTGCGGTCGGCGAGGGCGACCGGCGAAGGCCGCGGTGGTGCGGGCGCAGTCGCCGGAGCGGCCGCTGGAGCCGTCGGCGTGACGGTCGGGTTGGCGTTGCCTTCCGGGGCGGCGGGGCGCGGCGGCGGCTGGTTGGGATCGCGCGGCCGGCTCTGGCCATAGACCGCGCCGCTGGGACCGATCGAGCGGGCCAGCAATTCGGTCGTGTAGCCTCCGCCGGCACTGAGATCGAGCGCGGTGATGCCGGGCACGACGGCGATGAAGGCCAGCATCTCGGCGGGCTTGCGGCGTTGGTCGTTGGTGCGGTCGGCGGCGCTGCGGTCCGGGCTTGCGAGGATTTCGGCAATGCGCGCCGGCGGGTTCGGTTGCTGCGCCGTGGCCGTGCCTGCCGCGAGGACGAAGGCGGCGCCGGCGATTATCGCCAGTTTCCTGAAGGTCATTATTTCACTCCCTGCGCAGTGCCTCCGCCCATTCGGCCCGGACACCGGCATCGGATTCATCGGTCGTTTGACTGCGGCGCGCAACCTCGTCCGGCGCGAGCTGCGACAAGGCCCAGACGGCGGCACCTCTTACGAGAGGGGACTCGTCCTCCAGCAGACGTTCGACGGCCGGCAACGATTCAGACGGCGTGCCGCTGTTGCCCAGCGCATAGGCGACGTTGCGCAGGAAGCGGTTGCGGCCGATGCGCTTCACCGCCGTGCCGGAGAAGCGTGTGCGGAAGGTTGCGTCGTCGAGTGTCGCCAGCTCGGACAGGAGCGGCGCCTGCAGCTCGGCGCGCGGCGCGAAGGCGGCCTCTCTCGATTCGCGGGCAAACTTGTTCCACGGACAGGCGGCGAGGCAGTCGTCGCAACCATAGATGCGGTTGCCCAGTGCGCTGCGGAACTCGCGATCGACGGGGCCGGCATGTTCGATGGTGAGATAGGAGATGCAGCGCCGCGCATCCAACTGGTACGGCGCGGGAAAGGCATTGGTCGGGCACGAGTCGAGACACGCGCGGCACTGGCCGCAATGATTGCTCTCGGGTTCATCGGGCGGCAGCTCGATCGACAGCAGCAGCTCGCCGAGGAACAGCCACGAGCCGAAGCGGCGCGACACGAGGTTGGTGTGCTTGCCCTGCCAGCCATGGCCCGCCTGCTGCGCGGCGAGCTTCTCCATCAGCGGCGCGGTGTCGACAAAGACCTTCAGGCTTTCGTGATAGGTGTCCCAGATGAAACGGCCGAGCTGCTTCAGCCGGCTCTTCATAACGTCGTGATAGTCGCGGCCCTGCGCATAGACCGAGACCGCGCCGCGCTCGCGCTGCTCCAGCACGTCGCGCGGATCCTCGGTCGGGCCGTAGTTGAGCGCGACCGACACGACCGTGCGCGCCTCGGGCCACAGGGTCGAGGGATCGATCCGCTGCTCGGTGCGATCGACGAGCCAGCCCATGTCGCCCTGGAAACCGCGTTCGAGGAACGCCGCCATCCGCTCCAGGCGCAACTGGCGCGCCTCGGGCGAGAGCTGAGCCGGCGCGAAGGCCACCGCGTCGAAGCCGAGCTCCAGCGCCTTGGCCGCGATCGCGTCGCGCAGCTCGCGCGCGGTTGCCTGTTTGGGCGGCCGCTTCGGACGGGGCGGCAGCTTGGCCATTATCCCCGGCCGCGATAGGGCGCCACGCCGGTGTCGGGCAGCCACAGGGCCTTGGGCGGCGCGGCGGTCTGCCAGAACACGTCGATCGGCATGCCGCCGCGCGGATACCAGTAGCC
>CAMFGZ010000058.1 GCA_945952105.1 uncultured Rhodospirillaceae bacterium
TCCGCGAGGGCGGCCGCACCGTCGGCGCCGGCGTCGTCACCAAAGTCGTAAAGTAAACGTAACGGACGCGACAAGGCGAACATCATGGCCATGGACAACACAAACATCCGGATCCGGCTGAAGGCCTTCGATCATCGCGTGCTCGACACGTCGACGAGCGAGATCGTCAGCACGGCCAAGCGGACGGGCGCACAGGTGCGTGGGCCCATCCCGCTGCCGACCGGAATCGAGAAGTTCACGGTCAACCGCTCGCCGCACATCGACAAGAAGTCGCGTGAGCAGTTCGAGATCCGTACGCACAAGCGTGTGCTCGACATCGTCGATCCGACGCCGCAGACCGTGGACGCGCTGATGAAGCTCGACCTCGCCTCCGGCGTGGACGTCGAGATCAAGCTCGGCGCCTAAGCGGAACAGGAAAGAAGGAAGAAGACCATGCGTTGCGGTCTCGTCACCCAGAAGGTCGGCATGACCCGCGTCTTCAACGACGCCGGAGAACATGTGCCCGTCACCGTTCTGAAGGTGGATCAGCTGCAGGTTGTCGCTGTCCGCTCGGAAGAGAAGGACAAGTACGTCGCCGTGCAGCTCGGCTACGGCAAGGCCAAGGTTAAGAACGTGACCCAGCCGATGCGCGGTCACTTCGCCAAGGCCAAGGTCGAGCCGAAGAAGAAACTCGTCGAGTTCCGGGTCGCTAAGGACGCCGTCCTCGAGGTCGGTGCGGAGCTGGTGCCCAGCCATTTCGTGCCGGGCCAGTTCGTCGATGTCGTCGGCACCACGATCGGCCGCGGCTTCACCGGCTCGATGGTCCGCTGGAACTTCGGCGGTCTCGAAGCCTCCCACGGCGTGTCGGTCTCGCACCGGAGCCACGGTTCGACCGGTAACCGCCAGGATCCCGGCCGCACGTTCCCCGGCAAGAAGATGGCCGGCCACTATGGCAGCGAGCGCGTGACCACGCAGAATCTGAAGGTCGTCGCCGTCGACGACGAGAAGGGGCTGCTGCTGGTCTCTGGCGCCGTTCCGGGCCCGGCCAACGGCTACATCATCGTCAAGGACGCCTCCAAGCGCGCCCGTCACAAGGATGCCCCGTATCCGGCCGGCCTGCGCAAGGCTGCCGGAGAGGCGGCTCCGGCGGCTGAAGCCGCTCCGCAGGCTTAAGGATCAGGTCATGAAGATCGCGGTCAAGACCATCGAGGGCGGCAGCGCCGGCGAGATCGATCTCGCCGACGCAGTGTTCGCCGTTCCCGTCCGCAAGGACATCCTGCAGCGCTGCGTCGTCTGGCAGCTGTCGCGCCGCCAGCAGGGCACGCACAAGACCAAGGGGCGCTCCGAGGTCACGGCGACGGCCAAGAAGATGTACGCCCAGAAGGGCACCGGTCGTGCCCGTCACGGCAACGAGGCGGCGCCTCAGTTCCGGGGCGGCGGCAAGGCGTTCGGCCCGGTCGTGCGCAGCCACGCCAGCGACCTGCCGAAGAAGGTGCGCCAGCTCGCGCTGCGCACTGCGCTGTCGGCCAAGGCGGCCGAAGGCAAGCTGATCGTGGTCGAGGCGGCGGCGCTCCCCGAGCCGAAGACCGCCCAGCTCAAGGGTCACTTCGGCAAGCTCGGCCTCACCAGCGTCCTGGTGATCGGCGGTGCCGAGATCGACACGAACTTCGCCCGCGCCGCGGCCAACATCGCCCATGTCGATGTGCTCCCGCAGCAGGGCGCGAACGTCTACGACATCCTGCGCCGCGACACGCTGGTGCTCACCAAGGATGCCGTAAAGCACCTCGAGGAGCGTCTGCAATGAGCGCCAAGCGGTACATTCCCGCAACCGTCTCGCGTTCACGCATGTACGAAGTGATTCGTGCGCCGCTGATCACCGAGAAGACGACCAACGGCTCGGAGCACAGCCAAGTGACCTTCAAGGTCGCCGCCGATGCGACCAAGCCGGAGATCAAGCAGGCCGTCGAAGGCCTGTTCAAGGTCAAGGTCAAGGCGGTCAACACCGTCACGGTCAAGGGCAAGAGCAAGGTTTTCCGCGGCCGTCCGGGCGTGCGGAGCGACTGGAAGAAGGCGATCGTCTCGCTGGTCGAGGGTCACAAGATCGACGTGACCACGGGCCTGTAGGACGGGAGAGCAAACAATGGCCTTGAAGACATTTAAGCCGATCACGCCGTCCCTGCGACAGCTGGTCATCGTCGACCGCACCGGCCTCTGGAAGGGCAAGCCGGTCAAGGAACTGACGCGCGGCAAGACCAACACCGGCGGTCGCAACAACCACGGTCACATCACCAGCCATCACATGGGCGGCGGTCACAAGCGCCGTCTGCGCCTGGTCGACTTCAAGCGCCGCAAGTTCGGCGTGACGGCGACCGTCGAACGGTTGGAGTATGATCCGAACCGCACGGCGTTCATCGCTCTGATCAAGTACACCGACGGCGAGCAGGCCTACATCCTGGCGCCGCAGCGCCTGAAGGCCGGCGACGAGATCGTCTCGGGCGAGCGCGTCGACATCAAGCCGGGCAACGCGATGCCGCTCGGCAACATGCCGGTCGGCACGATCGTGCACAACGTCGAGCTCAAGGTCGGCCGCGGCGGCCAGCTGGCCCGTTCGGCCGGCAACTACGCCCAGCTCGTCGGCAAGGACGCGGGTTACGCCCAGATCAAGCTGAGCTCCGGCGAACTGCGCCTGGTTCCGGGCGGCTGCCTGGCGACGGTCGGCGCCGTCTCGAACCCCGACAATCAGAACATCGTCATCGGCAAGGCCGGCCGCCAGCGCTGGCTCGGCCGTCGCCCGACCGTCCGCGGTGTCGTGATGAACCCGGTCGATCATCCGCACGGCGGTGGTGAAGGCCGCACCTCGGGTGGCCGTCATCCGGTCACGCCGTGGGGCAAGCCGACCAAGGGCAAGAAGACCCGCAAGAACAAGGCGACGGACAAGCTGATCATCCGCCGCCGGCATGCGACGCGCTAGGAGATAGGACAGTGGCACGTTCCGTTTGGAAGGGCCCCTTCGTTGAAGGCAGCCTGATCAAGAAGGCCGAGAAGTCGCGCGGCAACATCCGCAGCGAGGTGATCAAGACCTGGTCGCGTCGCTCGACGATCCTGCCGCAGTTCGTCGGCCTGACGTTCGGCGTCTACAACGGCAAGAAGTTCATCCCGGTGAACGTCACCGAGGAGATGGTCGGTCACAAGCTCGGCGAATTCTCGCCGACCCGCACCTTCACCGGCCATGCCGGTGACAAGAAAGTGTCGAAGGATTAACGCGCGATGAGCAAGCCATCCGCTCCCCGCCGCGAGGCGGACAACGAAGCCAAGGCCGTCCTGCGCGCCGTGCGTATCAGCCCGCGCAAGCTCGACCTCGTGGCCGCGACGATCCGCGGCAAGAAGGCCGCGACGGCGGTCAACGAGCTCACCTTCTCCAAGAAGCGGATCGCCCGCGACGTGAAGAAGGCCCTGAACTCGGCCATCGCCAACGCCGAGAACAACCATAATCTCGACGTCGACCGCCTGGTCGTTGCCGAGGCGTCGGTCGGCAAGGGCCTGGTGATGAAGCGTTTCCAGACGCGCGGTCGCGGCCGTGCGGCCGGTATCGTCAAGCCGTTCGCTCATCTCACGATCGTGGTGCGCGAGCGCGCCGAGGCGGAGGACAAGTAATGGGTCAGAAGGTCAATCCGATCGGCCTGCGGCTCGGTATCAACCGGACCTGGGACTCGCGCTGGTATGCCGAGGGCGCCGAATACTCCAAGATGCTCCATGAGGACATCCACATCCGCAAGGTGCTGCGCGAGCGGCTGGCCCAGGCGGGTGTCGCGAAGATCGTCATCGAGCGTCCGGCCAAGCGCGCCCGCGTCACGATCCACACCGCCCGTCCGGGCGTCGTGATCGGCCGCAAGGGTGTCGACATCGAGAAGCTGCGTTCCGACCTCGGCAAGATGACGAAGGGCGAAGTGGCCCTGAACATCGTCGAGATCCGCAAGCCCGAGATCGACGCTACGCTGATCGCCGAGAACATCGCCCAGCAGCTCGAGCGCCGTGTCGCCTTCCGTCGCGCCATGAAGCGCGCCGTGCAGTCGGCGATGCGCCTGGGCGCGCTCGGCATCCGGATCAACTGCTCGGGCCGTCTCGGCGGCTCGGAAATCGCCCGCATGGAATGGTACCGCGAAGGTCGCGTGCCGCTGCACACGCTGCGCGCCGACATCGACTACGGCACCGCCACCGCCTTCACGACTTTCGGCACCTGCGGCGTCAAGGTCTGGGTGTTCAAGGGCGAGATCATGGCGCACGACCCGATGGCGCACGACAAGCGCGCCGAGGAAGCCGCGCCGCAACGTACGCAGGCGCGCCCCGAGCGCACCGAGCAGAGGGACGCGTAATCCATCATGCTGCAACCCAAGCGCACCAAGTACCGCAAGGCCTTCAAGGGCCGTATCAGCGGCGCTGCCAAGGGCGGCTTCAACCTCGACTTCGGCTCCTACGGGCTGAAGGCGATGGAGCCGGATCGCCTGACCGCGCGCCAGATCGAGGCGGCCCGCCGCGCCATCACGCGTCACATGAAGCGCGCCGGCCGCGTCTGGATCCGGGTGTTCCCGGACGTGCCGGTCTCCAAGAAGCCGGCCGAAGTCCGCATGGGCTCCGGCAAGGGCGCGCCCGAGTTCTGGGCGGCGCGCGTGAAGCCGGGCCGCATCCTGTTCGAGCTCGAGGGCGTCTCGGGCGTCATCGCCAAGGAAGCCTTGGCGCTCGGCGCTGCGAAGCTGCCGATCAAGACCCGCTTTGTCAGCCGCGTCGGCGCCGAAGGCTGAGGGAGAAGGACATGAAGGCCACCGATCTGCGCCCCAAGACCAAGGACGAGCTCAAGAACGAGCTCGGCAACCTCCGCAAGGAGGCGTTCAACCTGCGCTTCCAGAAGGCTGGGGGCCAGTTGCAGAAGACTTCCCGCGCGCGCCAGGTTCGCCGCGACATCGCCCGCATCAAGACGGTGCTGGGCGAGAAGGCCGCCGGTTAAGGAGCACGAAATGCCGAAGCGTATCCTGGAAGGCGTCGTCGTCAGCGACAAGATGGACAAGACCATCGTCGTCAAGGTCGAGCGCCGCGTACAGCATCCGATCTACAAGAAGTTCATTCGCAAGTCGAAGAAGTACCACGCGCACGACGAAGCCAACGCCTTCAAGGGCAAGGTTGGCGAAATCGTCCGCATCCGTGAGTGCCGCCCGCTGTCCAAGACCAAGAGCTGGGAAGTTCTGGTCGAAGGCGCCCAGGCTTAAGCGGTCGGAGCACAAGTCATGATTCAGATGCGAACCAACCTCGAGGTCGCCGACAATTCCGGTGCCCGTCGAGTCCAGTGCATCAAGGTGCTGGGCGGCTCCCGCCGCAAGTATGCCTCGGTCGGCGACGTCATCGTCGTGTCGATCAAGGAAGCCATTCCGCGCGGCCGCGTGAAGAAGGGCGAGGTGCATCGCGCCGTCGTCGTCCGCACGTCGTTCGCGCTGCGCCGCCCCGACGGCAGCGCGATCCGTTTCGACCGCAACGCCGCCGTGCTCATCAGCAAGCAGGACGAGCCGATCGGCACCCGTATCTTCGGACCGGTGACGCGCGAGCTGCGCGCCAAGAAGTTCATGAAGATCATCTCGCTTGCGCCTGAGGTGCTCTAGCCATGGCAAACAAACTGAAGATCAAGAAGGGCGACCGGGTGAAAGTCATCACCGGTGGCAGCAAGGGCAAGGTGGGCGACGTCCTGCGTGTGCTTCCGAAGGAGCAGCGCGTGGTCGTTTCCGGCGTGAACATGATCAAGCGCCACACCAAGCCGAGCCGTGCGGAAGCCGGCGGCATCATCGAACGCGAGGCCACGATCCACGTCTCCAACGTGGCCCTGCTGGATCCCAAATCGGACAAGCCGACGAAGGTCGGGTTCCGGTTCCTTGAAGACGGCCGCAAGGTGCGCATCGCGCGTGCCTCCGGCGAGACCATCGACCGCTAGGAGAACGGGCCATGCCCGCGCGTCTGCAAGAGCACTACACCAAGTCCGTGCGCGAAGCGCTCACGAAGGAGTTCTCCTACAAGAACCCCTTCGAGGTGCCGAAGCTCGAGAAGATCGTCATCAACATGGGCGTCGGCGAGGCGGTCAACGACCGCAAGGCCGTCGATGGCGCCGTGGCCGACCTGACCGCGATCACCGGCCAGAAGCCGGTCGTGACCCGGTCGCGCAAGTCGATCGCGACGTTCAAGCTGCGTGAAGGCATGGCGATCGGCGCCAAGGTCACGCTGCGCCGCGACCGGATGTACGAATTCATCGATCGCCTGATCAACATCGCCCTGCCGCGCGTTCGCGACTTCCGCGGACTGAACGGCAAGTCGTTCGACGGCAATGGCAACTACGCCATGGGCCTGAAGGAACAGATCGTGTTCCCTGAAATCGACTACGACAAGGTCGACCAGGTGCGCGGTATGGACATCATCATCTGCACGACGGCGAAGACGGATGCGGAAGCCAGGTCGCTTCTCCGCGCTTTCGACTTCCCCTTCGTGAACTGAGGCCGGAGAAACACATGGCCAAGACTAGCTCGGTCGAGAAGAACAACCGGCGTGCAAAGTTGGCGAAGCAATACGCCGCCAAGCGCGCCAAGCTGAAGGCGATGGCGGTCGACGACAAGTTGACGCCGGAAGAGCGCTTCGGGGCCCGCCTCAAGCTGGCTGACCTGCCGCGCAATTCGTCGCCGACGCGTATCCGCAATCGGTGCGAACTCACGGGCCGCCCGCGGGCCGTGTATCGCAAGTTCAAGCTGTCGCGCGTTGCGCTGCGTCAGCTGGCGTCGCTGGGCGCTCTGCCCGGCGTCGTGAAGTCGAGCTGGTAAACGGGGACCGTAGACCATGGCGATGACAGATCCCGTCGGCGATTTGCTGACCCGTATCCGCAACGGCCAGTCGGCGCGCCTCGACAGCGTGACGGCGCCGGCCTCGCGGCTGCGGTCGAGTGTTCTCGATGTGCTCCAGCGCGAGGGCTATATCCGCGGCTGGTTCGAGGAGGAGCTGCGCCCCGGCGTGAAGGAGCTCCGCATCGAGTTGAAGTATGACAACGGCCGGCCGGTCATCAAGGAGATCAAGCGCGTCTCCACGCCGGGCCGCCGCGTCTATTCCAAGATCCGCGAGCTGCCGCGTCACTTCAACGGGCTCGGCATCTCGATCCTCTCCACGCCGCGCGGTGTCATGTCCGACGCCGAGGCGCGGGCCGCCAATGTCGGCGGCGAAGTCATCTGCAAGGTGTTCTGACCATGTCGCGCGTCGGTAAAAATCCGGTCGCCATCCCGGCCGGTGTCACCATCGAGCTCAAGGGCCAGCACCTCAAGGCCAAGGGCAAGCGGGGCGAACTTCAGCTCGTGGTCCATGACGACGTCTCTGTCGCCAAGGAAGGCGAGGGCCTGGTCTTCAAGCCGCGGAACGAGAGCCGCCGCGCCCGCATGCAGTGGGGCACGGCGCGCAACCTGGCGAGCAACGTCGTGCGCGGCGTTTCCGACGGGTTCACGATCAACCTCGAGATCAACGGCGTGGGCTATCGCGCCGCGGCCGATGCCAAGATGCTGAAGATGCAGCTCGGCTTCAGCCACGATGTCGAGATTCCCATTCCTGCCGGTATTCAGATCAAGGCCCTGAAGCCGACGGAGATCGAGATTTCCGGCGCCGATCGTCAGCGCGTGGGCCAGATTGCGGCCGAGATCCGCAGCCTGCGTCCGCCCGAGCCGTACAAGGGCAAGGGCATCAAGTACTCGACCGAGACGATCCGGCGCAAGGAAGGCAAGAAGAAGTAGAGGCGAGAGAACCATGTCCGACCGCAATGCTCTTTTCGCCCGCCGCCAGCGGCGCACGCGCTACGCGCTGCGCCAGGCCGCCGGCGGCCGTCCGCGCCTCAGCGTCTTCCGCTCTGGCAAGCATATCTATGCCCAGGTCATCGACGACCGTAAGGGCGTGACCCTGGCTGCCGCCTCGTCGCTCGACAAGGACGTCCGGGGCTCGCTCAAGACGGGCGCCGACAAGGGCGCCGCCGCTGAAGTTGGCAAGCTGATCGCCGCCCGCGCCGTCGCGGCCGGCGTCAAGGAAGTCATCTTCGACCGCGGTGGCTACACGTATCACGGCCGCGTCGCTGCGCTGGCCAATGCCGCCCGTGAGGGCGGCCTGTCGTTCTGATCGGGAGTTAGAATATGGCTCGTTCACCCGGTGGTTCCGGCCGTTCTCCGCGCGATCGCGATCGCGATCGGAGCCGTGACCGCGACCGCGACGAGGACAATGAACTGACCGACAAGCTGGTCACGATCAATCGCGTCGCGAAGGTCGTGAAGGGTGGTCGTCGCTTCGCCTTTGCCGCCATCGTCGTCGTCGGCGACCAGCGCGGTCGCGTCGGCCACGGCGCCGGCAAGGCTCGTGAGGTCCCCGAGGCGATCCGCAAGGCCACGGAAGCGGCCAAGCGCGGCCTGATCCGCGTGCCGCTGCGCGACGGCCGCACGCTGCATCACGACGTCAAGGGCCGCTTCGGCGCCGGCAAGGTGACGCTGCGCGCCGCCCCGGCCGGTACCGGCATCATCGCCGGCGGCCCGATGCGCGCGATCTTCGAGACGCTCGGCATCAAGGATATCGTTGCCAAGTCGGTGGGTACGTCGAACCCGCACAACATGATCAAGGCGACGTTCAAGGCGCTCGAGCAGCTCAACTCGCCGCGCATGGTCGCCACTCGCCGCGGCAAGAAGGTCGGTGACCTTCTCGGCCGCCGTGACGAGACGACCGTGGAAGCGGCGGCTTAAGGAAACCGGACCATGGCCAAGACCATCAAGATCACCCAGACCGGCAGCCATATCGGCCGCACGGACGACCAGCGCGCGACGCTGATCGGCCTGGGGTTGAACAAGCGCCATCGGACGCGCGAGCTCGTGGATACGCCCGAGGTTCGCGGCATGATCAACAAGGTGCGCCATCTCGTGCGCGTCGAAGAGGAAGCGCGCTAGGGCTCCTGGCCTGGCGCGGAGGTGCAAGACGATGAGACTGAACCAGATCTCGGACAACCCGGGCGCCCGCAAGGGCCGCATGCGTGTCGGCCGTGGCATCGGCTCCGGCAAGGGCAAGACTGCTGGCCGCGGCGTCAAGGGCCAGAAGTCCCGTACCGGCGTCGCCATCAAGGGCTTCGAGGGCGGCCAGATGCCGCTCTATCGCCGCATCCCGAAGCGGGGCTTCCTGCCGCCGAACCAGAAGAGTTTCCAGGTGGTGAACCTGGGCACGCTCCAGAAGGCGATCGACGACAAGAAGCTCGATGCCGGCAAGGTGATCGACGCCGAGGCGATGCTGGCGGCCGGCCTGTTCAAGAATGCCGCGGACGGCGTCCGCCTTCTTGGCAAGGGCGAGATCAAGACCAAGATCGAAGTGAAGGTCGCGGGCGCCTCGGCTTCGGCGATTGCCGCGGTCGAGAAGGCCGGCGGCAAGGTCGAACTCCCGCCCAAGCCCGTGGCCGAAGCGGCCTGATCCGGACGGCGTCAATGGGGGCGTCGTTTCCCCCTTGTGTCGTTCACGCGTGAGGTTCCATGGCATCCGCCGCCGAGCAACTTGCTTCCAACCTGAACTGGGGTTCGATCGGTAGGGCGACCGAGCTGAAGAAGCGGCTGTGGTTCACCGTGGCCGCGCTGGTCGTCTTCCGCATCGGCGCCTACATTCCGGTCCCCGGCGTCGATCCGGCCGCCCTGGCCGAGATCTTCAAGCAGAACTCTGGCGGGATCGCGGGCCTGCTGGACGTGTTCTCCGGCGGCTCGATCGGCCGCATGTCGGTGCTGGCGCTCAGCATCATGCCGTACATCTCGGCCTCCATCATCATGCAGATCCTGACGACGGTCGTTCCGTCGCTCGAGGCGCTGAAGAAGGAAGGCGAGGCGGGCCGCAAGAAGATCAACCAGTACACGCGCTACGGCACGGTGATCCTGGCGACCTTCCAGGCCTATGGTATCGCGGTCGGCCTCGAGAGCCAGGTGGCCGCGGCCGGTCCGGTCGTGATCGATCCGGGCGTCTTCTTCCGTTTCGTCACCATCATCACCCTGGTCGGCGGCACGCTGTTCCTGATGTGGCTGGGCGAGCAGATCACCGCGCGGGGCGTCGGCAACGGCGTTTCGCTGATCATCTTCGCCGGCATCGTCGCGGCCCTGCCGGATGCGCTGGTCCAGACCCTCGAACTCGGCCGTACCGGCGCCCTGTCGGCGCTGTTCATCATCGCGCTGGTGGTGGGTATCGTGCTGGTCGTGGCGGTGGTCGTCTTCGTCGAGACCGCGCAGAGACGAATCGTCGTCCAGTATCCCAAGCGCCAGGTCGGCAACCGCATGTATGGCGGCGAGGCCTCGCACCTGCCGCTGAAGATCAACACCGCCGGCGTCATTCCGCCGATCTTCGCCTCCTCGCTGCTGCTGTTCCCGGCGACCATCGCGTCGTTCCAGGGCAATTCGGGCGAGCCGGGCTGGATGCAGTGGATGTCGACCTACCTGGGTCATGGCCAGCCGCTCTACCTGTTCGCCTATATCGGCCTGATCGTCTTCTTCTGCTTCTTCTACACGACCGTCGTTTTCAATCCGACGGACACGGCCGACAATCTGAAGAAGAACGGCGGATTCATTCCGGGCATCCGTCCCGGCAAGAACACGGCCGAGTATCTCGAATACATCCTGAACCGCCTGACGGTGATCGGCGCTCTTTACCTCTCGGCGGTCTGTATCCTGCCCGAGCTGCTCATCGCCCGCGGCGGCGTGCCGTTCTACTTCGGCGGCACCAGCCTCCTGATCGTGGTTTCGGTCACGCTCGACACGGTGACCCAGGTGCAGGCGCACCTGCTCGCCCATCAATATGAGGGTCTCATCAAGAAGGCCCGGCTGCGGGGCAAGGGCCGATGAACATCATCCTTCTGGGACCGCCGGGCGCCGGCAAAGGCACTCAGGCACAGCGCCTCCAGCAGGAGAAGGGGCTGATCCAGCTATCGACCGGCGACATGCTGCGCGCGGCCGTGGCTTCGGGCAGCGAACTCGGCCAGAAGGCCAAGGGCATCATGGAACGCGGCGAACTGGTGCCGGACGAGCTCATGGTCGGCCTGATCAAGGATCGGATCGCCCAGCCGGACTGTGCCAGGGGCTTCATCCTCGACGGTTTTCCGCGGACCGAGGCCCAGGCCAAGGCGCTGGACAAGATGCTGGCCGAGACGGGCAAGAACCTGGACCGGGTCATCGAAATGGAGGTCGACGAGAAGGCGCTGACCGAGCGCGTCGTCGGCCGGTTTTCCTGCGCGAAGTGCGGCGCCGGTTATCACGACAAGTTCAAGCGGCCCAAGGCCGACGGTGTCTGCGACGTCTGCGGGGCGAAGGAATTCACCCGTCGCAAGGACGATAATGCAGAGACCATGAAGACTCGCATGGCCGCCTACCGGGCTCAGACCGAGCCCTTGTTGCCCTACTACAGCGCCCGGGGGGTGCTGCGGAAGGTCGACGGGATGGCCGCGATGGACGAAGTTTACCGTCAGATCACGGGAGTTCTGGCGGGGACTTGACAAGGGTGAGTTCCATTGACTCGGGGGCGCGGGTACATATAATCGCGCGCTTTTCCGGGGCCAGCGGAACTGTGACGGGCGCGCGCGAGCGCGCCGTAAGTCTTTGAAGGAGTTGGGACTTTGGCTCGTATAGCCGGTGTGAACATTCCGACCGCCAAGCGTGTCGTGATCGGACTTCAGTACATCCACGGGATCGGTGCGGCGAAAGCCAAGGAGATCTGTGGAAAAGTGGGGATCGACGAGTCGCGGCGCGTGAACACGCTGAGCGACGACGAGGTCATCCGCATCCGCGAGACCATCGACCGCGACTACACGGTCGAAGGCGACCTGCGTCGCGAAGTGGCGATGAACATCAAGCGCCTGATGGACCTCGCCTGCTATCGCGGCCTGCGTCATCGCCGCGGCCTGCCGGTCCATGGCCAGCGCACGCATACCAATGCGCGCACCCGCAAGGGCCCGGCCAAGCCGATCGCCGGCAAGAAAAAAGTAACGAAGTAAGAGGGGATCAGGGTCATGGCCAAAGCTGCAGCCGCCGCCTCCGGCGCCGCGCGTCCCCGTCGCAAGGAACGCAAGAACATCATCGCGGGCGTCGCTCACGTGAACGCCTCGTTCAACAACACGATCGTCACGATCACCGACGCGCAGGGCAATGCGATTGCCTGGTCTTCGTCGGGCCAGCAGGGCTTCAAGGGATCGCGCAAGTCGACCCCGTTCGCCGCGCAGATGGCCGCCGAAGGCGCCGGTCGCAAGGCGATGGAGCACGGCATGCGCACGATCGAGATCCTCGTGCGCGGTCCGGGTTCGGGCCGCGAGTCGGCGCTGCGTGCGCTGCAGGCCGTCGGCCTCGCCGTGACGTCGATCCGCGACGTGACGCCGATCCCGCACAATGGCTGCCGCCCGCCGAAGCGTCGTCGCGTCTGATTTCGAGTGGAGGCGGCGCCTGGGCGCCGCCCGCTCTTTGGGAATGTATGGCGGGCCCTGAGGGGCTCGCTCGAACCGGTCTAGAGGGGTAGCCCACGTGCTTCAGAAGAACTGGCAGGACCTGATCAAGCCGGAGAAGCTTGTCACCGAAGCCGGCGTCGATCCGGGTCGCGTCGCGACCATCGTCGCCGAGCCGCTCGAGCGCGGTTTCGGTCTCACTCTCGGCAACGCGCTGCGTCGCGTTCTCTTGTCGTCTCTCCAGGGTGCCGCCGTCACGTCGATCAAGATCGACAACGTGCTGCATGAGTTCTCGTCGATTCCCGGCGTCCGCGAGGATGTGGTCGACATCGTGCTGAACATCAAGGCGATGGCCGTGAAGATGCAGGGCGACCGCCCGCAGCGTCTCTACCTGCGCGCCGTCGGCCCGGGCGAAGTCACCGCCGGCATGATCGAACTGCCGGGCGACGTCCAGATCATGGATCCGAAGCACCTGATCTGCACGCTCGACGACGGCGCCTCGATCTCGATGGAACTGATGGTCGCCACCGGCAAGGGCTACATCCCGGCCTCGGCGAATCGTCCGGAAGATGCCCCGATCGGCCTCATCCCGGTCGACTCGGTGTTCAGCCCGGTCAAGCGGGTCTCCTACAAGATCGAGAACAGCCGCGTCGGCCAGGTCACCGACTACGACCGCCTCTCGATGACGGTCGAGACCAACGGCACGACGATGCCGGCCGATGCCGTGGCCCTCGCCGCCCGCATCCTGCAGGACCAGCTGCAGCTCTTCATCAACTTCGAAGAGCCGCGCGAAGTCCGCAAGGAAGAGCAGCAGGACGACTTCCCGTTCAATCGCAACCTTCTGCGCAAGGTCGACGAGCTCGAACTGTCGGTTCGCTCGGCCAACTGCCTGAAGAACGACAACATCATCTACATCGGCGATCTGGTTCAGAAGACCGAGGCGGAGATGCTGCGTACGCCGAACTTCGGCCGAAAGTCGCTGAACGAGATCAAGGAAGTGCTGGCCGGCATGGGCCTCCACCTGGGTATGGAAATCCCGGGCTGGCCGCCGGACAACATCGAGGAAATGGCCAAGCGGCTGGAAGAGCCGTACTAGGCCGGTAGAAGGAAATAAGTCATGCGTCACAACAATCGCGGCCGGAAGTTCCACCGCACGGCTGAACATCGCAAGGCGATGTTCATGAATCTCGCCGGTGCCCTCATCAAGCACGAGCAGATCACGACCACGCTCCACAAGGCGAAGGACCTGCGTCCGATCGTCGAGAAGCTGGTCACGCTCGGCAAGCGCGGCGGCCTGCATGCGCGCCGCCAGGCGATCGGCTTCCTGCGGGATCCGTACATCGCCGACAAGCTGTTCACCACGCTGGGCCCGCGCTACTCCAAGCGCAACGGTGGCTACCTGCGCGTCCTCAAGGCCGGCTACCGCTTCGGCGACGCCGCGGAAATGGCCGTGATCGAGTTCGTCGAGCGCGACACCTCGGCCAAGGGCCAGGACAGCGG
>CAMFGZ010000059.1 GCA_945952105.1 uncultured Rhodospirillaceae bacterium
TCGCGACGACTTACCCTTCATTGCCCGCCGCCAGACTTTTTCAACAGCCTGCTAGGCCGCGTGCTCTTCGAACTCGACAACGATCAATTGATCTTCATGCACGATACGAATGACCGGTCGTATTTCGAGAAGGCCAGCCGTGCCTTTAGTCATGGGTGCATCCGCGTGGAACAGGCACGCGCGCTCGCGGCCTGGGTCCTCAATACGACCCTGCAAGACATCGATTCGACGATTGCCGCAGGCGCCACGCGGCAGCTGCCGCTCAGCGCCGAAATCCCCGCACGATTGGTCTATCGCACGCGCTTTCCGGACGCCGCCGGGGTACTCGTCGATCATCCGGATGTCTACGGCCATGGGGCGGTGGCTGAATCCGCCGGCGATCGTTACGGCTCAGAAAGCTGTTCTGCCGCGCGCTGAGAAGGAACGCTGGGCCGGGAAATGTCCCGCCCGTCAGCAGCCCTGAAGATGGCGCAGTCCCTCGATGTCGCACAGGTCGACATCGCGGCTTCCCGAGCGCAATCCGATGAGGTGGTCGCGGGCCAGTTGGGTCAATGTGCGAGATACCGTCTCGATGGTGAGGCCGAGATGGTCCGCGATGTCCGCGCGTTGCATCGGCAGGACGACGTGCCCGTCTTCCTGCGAGAGGCGTTCGGCCATCTCCAGCAGGAAGCTGGCGAGCTTCTCCTGGGCCGTCTTGCGGCCGAGCAGCAGCATATGGTCCTGCGCCCGCTCGAGGTTCCGCATCATCGACGTCATGACCTGCTCGCCGAAGGCCGGATCGTCGGCCGTGAGCTCGACGAGGCGGGACCGGCGGAAGGCGATCACCGATGTGGTTTCGAGGGCTTCGGCGGTAAAGCGGTGGTCGCTGTCGGCTTCCAGTCCGAAGATGTCGCCGGGCAGATGAAAGGCGTCGATCTGACGCCTTCCGTCGCTGAGCAGCTTGTAGGAGCGGACCGAGCCCGACACGACCTTGTAGAAATAGTCGGCCTCGTCGCCCTCGGCGAACAGCTCGTCGCCCTTGGCGAAATGCTGGGTCAGGCCGGCCGGCCCGGAGCGGCGGCCGACGAGGGAAGGGGCCCTGAAGACGATCGCCGCGGCCGGGTGCTGCGGACGAATGGTGGATGTTTGCATCATGTCCCCCTGACGGTGCTCTCGATGGAACCGTCAGTTGGGTACCGTGTGCCCCGGGCTGCTGCCATTCGGGTCTTAGACTAAGGGATTCTACGTAGGCCGCCGGGAAAGACCGTTCACGAACTCCGAGAAGAGCCGGTATTTGACGCCGACGACCGCAAACTCGCGCGCCCAGTTCACCAGGTCGCCCCAGGGATCGTTGAGCTTGCCGAGGCCGCCCACGATGGCCACGACGGTCCCGATCTCCATCCGGCCCTGCAGCACCTGCCACCCGCCCAGGCACAGCGCGGAGGCAACGCCCAGATGGTGCATCATGTTCATCAGCAGGTTGAGCGTGAACTTCAGCCGGTAGATTCCCATGTTGAGCGTGAAGACGCGACCGATCGGCTCGTAGGCCCAAGCCCACCCCGCCGCCCTGGCGACAACATTGTCCACCACGCCCGCACTGATGCTGCGCTTGACCAGGATCCTCTCCCGAGCCCTGCGGTTGATGCCGGCCTGGAGTAACGGGACGAAGACGGTCTGTGGCAGGAAGAATGCAAGCCCAAGCAGGGCCAGCCGCCAGTCGAGCATGGCCATGTATCCGATCAGGCTCGCCAGGATGCCCGACTGCAGCAGCGGCTCCGAGAGGCTTATGCCGGTGAAACCCCCGATCGGCTCGGCCTCCTCCAGCATCATCGATATCTGCGCCCCAATTTCCTCGGTCGAGCCGGCTCGATCGGCCCGCTCGGCGGCTGCGGACACGACATGCCGCAGGTTTCTCACCGAATCCTCGGCCACCCAGCCGCGATAGACGTTGAGAAGGAGCTTCAGGACCTGCTCGCCGAGCGCGACCGCGGCATAGCCGGCCGCGAACCAGATCACGGTCACGAAGGAACCGCGTTCGACCAGCGTGTTGACGAGGCGGCGCTGGAACTCGAGCGGCAGTGCGGCCAGCGCGAAGACCGCCACCGAAAGTGCGGCCAAGCCGAGCTGATGGCGCCCCGAGTATGCGACGACGTATCCGGCGATCCGCCGCGGCAGCAGGGTGTCGCGCTCAGGCACTGCCATGGAAGATGTGCTGGATCGTCTCGACGAGCCCCGGTCCGCTGAGGGGCTTTTCGAGTACGGCACTCACGCCCAGCCGGGCGGCCCTGCCGCGCAGCGACCGGTTGACGAGGCCGCTGATCAGGATGACCGGCAGGTCGGGCTTGCTGTCGCGCAGGCGCTCGATGAGTTCGAGCCCGTCGACTTCCGGCATCCTGTAGTCGGTGATCAGCAGGCAATTCCGGCAGGGAATCGGCTCGGCGAGAAGTCCCGCGGGACTGGCATAGCTGCGCACGCAGAAGCCCTCCGCATGCAGGGCGAAGGCGAGCGCGTTGCGCACCGCGTCGTCGTCGTCCACCACCAGGACGGTAGGTACCTCTATTGCCATGTCGCATGGTTTCCCGGTGAGCTTGGCAGGGCATTGATCCAGAGCAAACCCGCACCCTCTCTTGGTAGGTAACGCGGCTTTGCAGCCGAGTGGGGATGGGAATCCCGCCACAATGTCCTTGTCCGTGGCGAGCTCCTCCTGTGTCATGACGGCATGACAGGGCGCTTCTTGATGTGTCTCAAGGCGGCTCCCCCAAGGCCGGCTAGGATTTCCCTCATCGGTTCACCTTTGCAATGGAGCCCGCAATGTTCACCCGCATTTTTCACGCATCGGCAGCAATGGCCGTTCTCGCCGCCCTCGCTGTGCCAGCTTCGGCGCAGACCAAGTCCGGCGTGAATGCCGGATCGCTCACCTGCACCGTGTCCGGCGGCGTGGGCTTCGTGTTCGGTTCGTCGAAGGACCTCACTTGTCTGTTCAGCCGCAGCAACGGCGTGGCGGAGCGCTATACCGGCACCATCAGGAAGTTCGGCCTTGATGTCGGCTTCACCAAGGAAGCGCAGATCGTCTGGCTGGTCTTCGCTCCCGGCAGCCTGTCGGCAGGCGCTCTGGCCGGCGTCTATGGCGGCGGGACCGCGTCGGCCGCGGTGGGAGCGGGTGTCGGCGCCAATGTCCTCGTCGGCGGCAGCAATAACCAGGTTTCGTTGCAACCCGTCAGCGTCGAGGGAAGCGTGGGCCTGAACGTGGCGGCGGGCATCGCGGAGGTAGAACTCCGGGCCGCGAAGTAACGGCACATCGCCGGTCTCGTGTCTCCGGATCGCGACGAGGGCGTGCAGGACGAGGGCGTGCCGACCGACGATCCTCCGCTGCTCAAGTGGCGGGGGATGGCGGCACTCGCCTTCTCGGCGCTCGTCTTCTTCTGGCCGCACATGGCTGCCATCCATCTGGTCTATCTGTGGGGCGGTTACTCCCTCGTCGACGGTTTTCTCACATGGGCGGTCGCCCTCAGGGGCGGGCCAGGCACGCCACGGGCCTGGCTGGGTCTCATGGGAGGCGCGGGGGTTGCCTGCGGCGCAGCCGCGATGATCGTGCCCGACATCGTGGCCGGGTATCTCGTGTTGCTGGTTGCGGCCTGGGCCGTGTGCACCGGTCTGCTGCAGATCTGGATCGCGCTGAAGATCCGCGGAACGGTCGAGCGGGGATGGGTCGTCTCGCTTGACGGGCTTGGCACTGTCGCCTTCGGCGTCGGCCTGCTGGTCTGCTACCGCTTCGAGTTCGGGGCGTTCGTATGGATGATCGGGATCTTCTCGGGGATGCTGGGAATCCTGTACCTGTTCGTGCACGCCTGGCTGGATGCGTAGAGCCCTTCCGGGGAGAATCGTAGATCGGCGTGAGTGTGTAGCCTTTGAAACGACTCATGGTCTTGCCGGACACTCCCGCACCTCAATGAAGCCACGGGTGATGTCCGATGGCGAGAGCCTCAATGCGGTGCGTGGCCGATCTCGGCGACCGGGCCGCCCATGCGATCGATGGCCTTGAAGGCGCGCCGGGCATGGGCGAGCAACTCTCCGTCGGTCGGGTGATCCATCGGTTCGATGCCGGCGAGTCTCTTCAGGTCGTGGGGAAGGTGCTTCTCGAGATGGCGGACGAGCGCCAGCTTGGCCTGTCCCGGCCCGACGAGGAGCCAGCTCGTCGTTCCGCGAATCGCGTTGACGATGTGATCCAGAAAATCGAGTTCGATGGCCGCATGACCGGCGCCGATCGCGCCGGCCTTGTGATGGACCTTGCGGAAGGGACTGTGCGCCTTGAGTACCTCGCGCTCGACGTCCTCCGCGTTGAAGCGGAAGACGTGGGCTTCCTTGCTGTCCATCCAGACGATTGCGTGATTGTGAGTCATGGTTGCTCCCGTTCTCGCGGCGAATTGTGCGGGCGGGACACTCGTTCCGCCTTGATGTGGGTCAAGGCTTGCGGGCGCCTTTTTGAATCCGAAGTCAAAGCCGCATAGCTTGTGCCGGGATGGAAAAAGGCTTCGTCACTCTTCTGCGGGGAGATCCCGCTCCTCGCTTCCAGGCCGCGACCGAAGGCAATCCGCGCTACATCTTCGACACGGTGGCGGGGCGCTATGTCGTGCTTTGCTTCCATGTATCGGGCGGCACGCCGGGGGGAGCCACCGCGCTCGCGGCCGTGGCCGCCCACCGGCAGATGTTCGACGATGAGCGCATCTGCCTCTTCGGCGTGTCGGTCGATCCGTCGGACCGCGATACGGGCCGCGTTCGGCAGGACCTGCCCGGCATCCGCCATTTCTGGGATTTCGACGCCCGTGTTTCCAAGGCCTACGGCGCCCTGCCGCGCGAGGCGGCGGCCGGCACGCAGGTCGAGGTGCGGCAGTTCTGGGTCGTGCTCGATCCGACCCTGAGGGTGCTGGAGATCTTTCCCTTCAAGCCGGGCGGGGCCGAGTGCGCCGAGCTGTTCGCCTTTCTCGACGCCCTGCCGCCACCTCACCTGCACGCGGGCGAGCCCTTGCAGGCGCCCGTGCTGGTCCTGCCGAACGTGTTCGAGCCGGCTTTCTGCCGCGGCCTGATCGCCCTGCACGAGACGACGGGCGGTCGCGACACGGGTTTCATGAACGAGGTCGACGGGAAGACCGTGGAAAGGGTCGACCCCGCGCGCAAGCGGCGGCGCGACTGCCTCGTCGAGGATCAGAAGATCATCCTGGCCATCCAGCAGCGCATCAAGAGGCGCATCGTGCCGGAGATCGCGCGCGTCCATTTCTTCGAGGCGACGCGGATCGAACGCTATCTCGTGGGCTGCTACACGGCCGAGGAGGGTGGCCACTTTACGGCCCATCGCGACAACACGACCAAGGGCACGGCACATCGGCGTTTCGCGGTCTCGATCAATCTCAACGACGATTTCGACGGCGGCGAGGTGAGGTTCCCGGAATACGGTCCGCGCGGGTTCAAGCCACCGCCGGGCGGTGCCGTCGTGTTCTCCTGCTCCCTGATGCATGCGGTCTCGCCCGTGACGCGGGGCCGACGCTACGCCTTCCTGCCCTTCCTCTACGACGAAGCGGCCGCACGAATCCGCGAAGCCAACAACCAGTTCCTCGATCCGTCGCTCGGCACGTACCGGAACGTCACCTAGACCCTGGCCGGGGCCTCACGTGCGTTGCATCCAGAAGCAACCGCCGTGCTTCTCGATGCCGTCGAACGATGGGCCTTCGAGGATCGCCAGCGCCGACGGCCGCAGCGACGGACTGCTGGTGATCAGCGCATTGGGAAGCAGGATCCGGTCGGGGCCGCCGCCGCCCATCAGGTAGCTCATCAGCAGATACTGCTCGTTGAAGAAACGGCCGCTCCAGGCCTGCGGATAGTCGAGCGGGAAGAAGATGTCGTGCAGACCCCAGATCGTACCGGGCTGCAGTACGGGCAGGATCTCCATGAAGAAGACCGTGACGTCGGAGTTCTGGAAAGAGCGGTGCGAATTGTCGACGAAGAGGAGCGTGTCGCCGGGTAGGCCAGCGAAGAACCCCGTGTCGAGATCCTCGCAGGGACGGCGGATCACCTCGTCGCAGATCGCGTCGACCTCGCGGCGCGGTTGAGGATCGATCGAGACGATCCGGGTGCGAAGTCCGTGATCCTGGATGGCGCGACGGGCGAACTTGGTCGAGTTACCCGATCCCACCTCGACGTAGATCGAAGGGTTGTGAAGGGCGAGCAGCCCGTAGAGCGACACGGCGTCGAGAGGCGGAAAAGAGCCATTCATCCAGCACGGCGCGGGATCGTCCCTGCCGGCGCGCACCGGGATCTTCTCGAGCCAGGCGCGATGAGCGGCGAAACCGGCGAGCAGCGCCTTGTAGTCGTCCGCCTGCTCGTATGCCTTGCGTGTCAGCGCGTTGACGCCAGGCGACCGGCGCCAGTCACGTTCCCGCGGCTGGTAGCCGTAATCGAAGAAGACGTGCCGGCGGCGGCCGGATCGTGTCGCGCCGAGCAGGCGTTGCCACAGAGACATGCCGCCTTTCTGGCACAGGAGGCGAGCCTGCCCAAACGGCTTGGCCTGGCCTAGACTTGGCGGGCGTGTCGAAGTTTATCCGCCTTCTGGGTCTGCTGGGCCTCCTTGTCGTCGCCGGTGCCGCCTGGCGACTGGCGCAGATCGAGGAGTTGAAGGCCACGGGTCCCCGTACCGACTATTTCTTCTATCTCGCCGGACTGTGCGCCGGGACGATTCTGCTGGCCCGCTGGCCGCGCATTTCGGGAACGCTGCTCGTGCTGGCCTGCGTCGAGTTCGCGTGGGGGCTCGGCTCCTGGGCGCTGTCGCCGCCGGGGTCGCCGTCGCTGCTGCCGCCGGTCACGGCCGAGCCATTGCGCTTCGAGTGGCATCCGGTGCTGCAGGCCGCGCCCGCTCCGGGGCTCGCCTTCAGGAGTGCGACGGGCCTCGCCATCCGCCATTCCTCGCAGGGCACGCGCGGTCGCGATCCCGATCCGGCGCGACTGGCCGGGAGCGGCGTCGTGGCGACCTTCGGCGGTTCGGCGACCTACGATATCGGCAACGGCGAGGGCGACACCTGGCCCGAGCGGCTGGACGAGCTGCTGAAGGGCGACAGGCTGCTGGTCGTCAATCACGGCGTGCCGGGCTACACGACGGCCGAGCATGTCCTGCAGACCGCCTTCTATGCCGAGAAGTTCGGCAAGGCGCCGCGCTGCGCGATCTACTTCGTGGGATGGAACGACCTGCGCAATGCGCACATCCCGACTCTCGACACGGGCTATGCCGATTTCCACCTGCCGAGCCAGGTCGATTCGCTGAAGGTGCGGCGGGTCGGCGGCTCGAACGTCACGATCTCGCCGCTGCTCACCGTGCTGGCGCGTCTCCTCTCCGCCGAGGTCGACACGGTGCGCTATGCGAAGGATCCCTATGCCCTGCCGCCCGTCGGCGGGTCCGACCCTGCGCAGGCGGCGATCTTCGAGCGCAACGTCCGTTCGATCTCCGCCATCAACCGGGCACGCGGCACGCCGACCATCTGGGTGGGGCAGATCGTCAACCGTGACCGGCTTAAGGGCGACGGCCTCTACGGCTGGCTGCCGCGCGTGCGCGACCGCGATCTCTGGCCGTTGTTGCAGCAGTCGAATGCGCTGCTCGAACGAACGGCGAAAGCGCTCGGTGACACCTATGTGGCCGTGCCGGCCGACGATTTCGGCACGGCCGACTTCGTCGACGAGGGCCACTTCTCGGCCGCGGGCGCGCGTCGCCTCGCGGCGCTGCTGGCGCCCGTGGTGCGCGAGACTTGCCGCTAGGCGCACGGGATTCTACTCCTGTCGCATGGCTTCTCCGTCCCGCGTCATCCTCATCACCGGTGCCTCCTCGGGCATCGGCGCCGCAACAGTCCGCGCCCTGGCCGCGCCCGATACCGCGATCGCCCTGCATGCGCGCCGCAATCGCGCGGGCCTGGATCGCGTGTCGGCCTTCGCGGCCGGCGCGGGCGCGCAAACGCTTCTGCTCGAAGGCGATCTTGCCGAAGCAGGCACCGCGGCACGGCTCGTCGACGAGACCGCGAAGACATTCGGGCATCTCGACGTCATCGTCAGCAATGCGGGCTTCGCCAACCGCACCCAGGTGGGCGAGCTCGACCGCGCGACCTGGGATGCCAGCCAGAACGCGATGACGGCAGCCTTCTTCGAACTGGCGACCGCCGCCAAGCCGTGGCTGCTCAAGGCCGGCGCGGCTGGTCGGCTGGTCGGCGTCTCGTCCTTCGTGGCGCACGCCTTCGCGCGCGGTCTCATGACCTTTCCGGCCTCGGCCGCGGCCAAGGCCGGCGTCGAAGCCTTTGCCAAGGCCTTCGCCGTCGACATCGCGGCCTCGGGTGCCACGGTGAACTGCGTCGCCCCGGGGTTCATCGAGAAGGATCCGGATGCCCACGCCGCCGTGCCGCGCACCGGCATGGAGAAGGTGAACCAGTCGATCCCGATGGGCCGCTACGGCAAGCCCGCCGAGGTGGCGGCGCTTATCGCGTTCCTGTGCTCGCCGGCCGCGAGCTACATCACCGGCCAGACGGTCCACGTGAACGGCGGCGTCACGCTTTAAGGCCGAGCTAAGCTCGGCCTAACGAATGGGGAGGACGGTAACTCTCACCCGATCGAGCGCACCAGGCGGATGATGTCGATGCCCCTGGCATCGATGCCGAACCAGTCGAGGTAGAGCGGGACCTGATGGTCGAGCATGTGGCGGCCGTGGTGGACGCGCCGTCCGTGCGTGCGGGCGCGCTTCAGCAGCGGCGTTTCCACGGGGCTCATGATCACGTCGGCGACGACGGTATCGGGATCGAGGATCATCGGATCGAAAGGCTGCGGATCGTCGGGACGCAGGCCGAGTGGCGTCGCATTGACGGCGATGTGCACCCCCTTGGGCGGCGTCTGGACTTCGGCCACCGGCACGTCGGGATAGTGGGTCAGCAGGCGATCGATCGCCCTGTTGGCGCGCGCCTCCTGGATCTCGGTGACGAGCAGGCGCCCCACGCCGGCCTCGCAGAGGGCGGCCGCGATGCCGCCGCCGGCGCCGCCCAGGCCGACCAGCCACACGCTGGCGCCTTTCACGCGATGGCCCTGCGCCTCCAGCCCGCGCACGAAGCCAACGCCATCGACATTGTCGCCGGCCAGCACGCCGTCTGGATCGCGGCGCACGAGGTTGACGCTGCCGGCGGCGCGGGCGCGCGGCGTCGCGCGGCCCAGCAGGTCGATGATCGCGGTCTTGTGCGGGATGGTGACGGTGAAGCCGCCGAGATTGCGCATCTTGCCCAGCGCCTCGAGCATCAGAGGCAAGAGGTCGGCGCCGCCCTCGAAGGGCAGCCACACCGCGTTGGCGCCGGTCGCAGCGAAGACCTGCGGCATCACGCCGGTCATGCGGAGCTGGCGGATGGGGTCGCCGATCGTGCCGTAGAGGCGCGTCGCGCCGTTGACCTGGAACAGGCCGTTGAAGAGCTGCGGATCCTGCGGATTCATGGCGCTCCAAAAGAAAACGGCGGAGCCTGCGCTCCGCCGTCGATCTTGGCCGGAGGCGATGCCCGGCGCTAGAGATTCTTCAGCACGTGCTCGGCCGAGGAAACCTCGAACGCGCCCGGCTTCTCGACGAACAGGTGCTTGATCACGCCGTCCTCGACCACCATCGCATAGCGCTGGCTGCGCGTGCCGAGGCCGAACTTGGAGCCGTCCATCGTCAGGCCCATCGCCTGCGTGAACTCGCCGTTGCCGTCGCCCAGCATCATGACCTTGTCGCCGGCCTTCTGGTCCTTGCCCCACGCGCCCATGACGAACGCGTCGTTGACCGAGATGCAGGCGATCGTGTCGACGCCCTTGGCCTTCAGCTTGTCGAACTCCGTGACGAAGCCCGGCACATGCTTGGCCGAGCAGGTCGGGGTGAACGCGCCCGGCAGGGCGAAGGCGACGACCTTCTTGCCGGGTGCGAAAAGCTCTTCGGTGGTCACGGCCTTGGGGCCTTCGGGACCCATCGTGCGCAGCGTGGCGCTGGGGACCTTGTCGCCGACTTTCGCCATTATTAGCTCCTTGAATACGCCGCCCAACCGCGGCCTTTGCGAACCGGCGGACCCTAGGCCGGGGTGGGGTTTTTGTCCATGCAAGGCGTGTCGGAAGCGTTCGGGACTTGAGTTTTGACCGGACAATCCCCATGGATTCAGGAGATGATTTGTTATGCCCGGGTCTAGCTCTCCCGCCGCCACGCTGGTTGGCCGCTTCCTGGTTGCCGCGCCGTCGATGCCCGACGAGCGCTTCCAGCGGAGCGTCGTTTTCATCTGCAAGCACGACGACGACGGCGCGCTTGGCATCATCGTGAACAACAAGGTCGACGATCTGCCCTTGGGCCAGGTCTACAAGCAGTTGGGAATCGCCGTGCCGAAGGCGGTGGCGGACTGGCCCGTGCTGTTCGGCGGGCCGGTCGAGACGTCGCGCGGGCTCGTGCTGCATTCCGCCGACTACAAGCGCGACGAGACCCTGCTGATCGACGGCGGCATGGCGCTCACGGCCTCGCTCGAGATCCTGAAGGACATGGCCGGCGGCAGCGGCCCGAAGAATGCCTGGCTTGCCCTCGGCCATTCCGGCTGGGCGCCCGGCCAGCTCGACCGCGAGATGCAGGACAATGCCTGGCTCGTGGTCGACGGCGATGCGGAGCTGGTGTTCGACGTGGACCTGACCGCCAAGTGGCAGCGCGCGCTCGACCGGCTGGGCCGAGGCCTCCCCGGCGGCAAGTTCGACCTCGCCTCCTTCTCTCCCCAATCGGGCCGGGCCTGACCCTTTCGATCACGGACGCCTGTATGCATTGCAGTGCATCAGATGTGCGCCTTCGCGCCTGGATTGTAGTTAACTTCCCCAGGCCGACGGGCTTATAGCGGCAGGTACGTCGGCCGCCTGCCTCCCTTCGCGGACGACGCGCGTACCCGGGACGTCCGCGTTCCTTCCCCAACCCCAATAGGGAATGCGGGCGTCCCGTCCTCGCCGGCCGACGTGAGTATCTGAAGTCGCCAGCGACGCCCTGCCATGAAGCCGCGGTACGCGTCGATGCGCTCGATGACGGGCAGGTCAACCATCGGCTGCACGCGTAAGCGCTCCGACCTCGAAATCGCTGATGACCGTCGAAAGCCGCTTTCTCGCTTCAGGTGTTGAGCGCCACGTTCGATGGCCCGCGAGATCGGTGCGCCCGGTCTCGCCTTAGCGCACCTTTCACGAGCCACGCGTTCGAGGTTCTGCCGCGCTGCGCGCCAGGCCGGAATGGCCGAACTTTTTCAGGGCCTTTCCAAACGATCCGCTTGCAAATTCAAAGTCCGGTTCATCAGCAACTCGGGGGCTCGCTTCTCACGGGAGAGATGTCCTTGGAATCATTCGATGGCCGTGGCGGTGATACTGCCCACCCTTCGTTGTCGCCGCCCCTGTTGCCGCGTGCCTTGTCGCGGCCATTGAGCACCGATCACCCGGAAGATCGACCTTCGGCCTGACGGCAGACCGTCGCCTCGACCGGGGCGAGCGCGCCGAAATCCCGAGCCGACGAGCAGACGATGACGGGGATGTCCGGCCGTCGGAGCCGCAACGCCCTCCAGGCCCCGAAGGGCCGCTGAACGGAGACGAACATGGCAAGCATCGAGACAGAAGGGCTGCCCTCGGCAGCGCCGGCGGCGGACCCATGGCCGCATAACGAGCTGGGGGGCGACACGCCGCTCGGCCTGGAGGCCGACGAGATGTTCGCGCGGCGGCTGGACACCGGTTTCGCGGGCGAGGTGCGCGGGCTGGTGAACGATCCGGCGACGGGGCTCGCGGGCCGGGATCCCGAGGCAGCACTTGCCGGCATCTCAGGGACCATCCCGTTGCTGGCCGACCTGCAACTTGACGCGTCGCTGTCGTGGCAGGACCGGGCGCATCTGCGCCTGCTGGGCCGCACCGCGGTGAACGAGCTGCGCCATCAGGGCGAGCGCCGCGGCTGGGACGCAGGCCGGACCGACACGGCGGTGCGCACCGGCCTCAGCGATCTCTACGCCGGCGCGGTCGAGGCCGCGCTCGGCCAGGATCCCGAGCGGGCGGCGACGCTCTACGACCACGCGCGCGAGGTGATCCAGCCGGAGCGGCAGGCGGCGGTCGAGCGCCGGATCGACCGGGCGCGCGAGGAGCGTCGCGTGACGGAGATCGTCGGCGGCCTGGCCGACACGCCGGACGATCCGGCGCGGCGCCCGGACCCCGCCGACTACCAGGCGCGGGCCGCCACGCTGACACCTCCGGACGCCTCGCCCGAGGTGCGGGCGCAGGTATCGAGGATGGCCAGCATCGAACAGGCGCGTGCCGACCGGGCCTGGCAGGCGGCGCGGGGCCGTGCGGCCACAGGCGCGCTCGACTGGCTCGCCGCCA
>CAMFGZ010000060.1 GCA_945952105.1 uncultured Rhodospirillaceae bacterium
CTCGACCGCTCGGGAATCCCCTTCGATTCACTCAAGCCATGAAACGCTCTAATTCTTCCCGTGCCCGTGCGGCATGGCGCCCATCGCTTCGACGTTGAGCTGGACGTCGAGGCTGCCGGCCTTCTCGAAGACCAGCGTGACCGGCACCTTGGCATCCTTGGCGAGCGGCGCCTTCAATTCCATGAACATGATGTGATAGCTGCCGGGCTTCAGCATGACGGTCGCGCCAGGCGGGATTTCCAGGCCCTTCGCCAGTTCGCGCATCCGCATGACGCTGCCGTCCATCTGCATCTCGTGGATCTCGACCTTGTCGGAGGCGTTGCTGCGGGCGGAGACCAGCCTGTCGGCCGTGGTGCCCTTGTTGGTGATGGTCATGAAGCCGCCGCCGGTGCGGGCGGTCGGTGCGGTTGCACGCGTCCATGGCGTGGTGATCTCGATCGAGCCAAGCTTGTAGTCCTGCGCCATCGCAGGGAGGGCGAGGACGGAGACGGTGGCCGCAAGGAAGAGGCGACGGGCAAACATGAAACTGACTCCTGATGAATGAACTCGGTTGATCAGCGCTTCTTCTGCGCGTCGAGCCAGGCGCGGACCTCGGCGAGATCGGCGACCCCGGCAAGGACGGTCTCCTTGCCGTCGCGGTCGATCAGCAGTGTGCGCGGCAGTTCGCCTGCCCAGGCGGGATCGATCTCGTAGCGCAGGCGCTCGTTGAAGCGGTCGGTAAAGGCCCAGTTCTCCGCCTTGGCGAGATCGGCGCGCGCCAACATGTCGTTCACGCGGGCGGGATCCTGCGGCACCGGATCGGCGGCGATCATCACGAGGCGCATGTCGGGCCGTTCGCCGCTCAGCTTGCCCCATTCCGGCATCTCGACGAGGCAGGGCGCGCAGGTCAGGCCCCAGAAGTGTACGACGGTCGGCTGGCCGTCATGGGCGGCGCGCAGCTTCGACCAGCTTCCGCGGCTGAAGGACTGCAGGTCGGCGGCCTGCGCGCCGGCCGGAGCGACCGCAAGCAGCAGGGCGAGGAGGAGGGGACGCCTCTTCATGGCTGGTCCTCGAGTGGGATCAGGCGGTAGCCGTCGGCCTTGGTGAGCCAGGAGAGATAGGCACGGCCGGCATGGGCGATCAGCAGCGGATGGTCGGAGGCATCCTCGGTGTCGGCGACGGTCCGCGGATCGGTCCAGGTACGGCCGCTGTCGTGGCTGACCTGCCAGCGCACGGTCGACTTGTTGCCGTCGAACTCCTTCCACACGAGGTGCAGCGCAGTACCGTTGGCCAGTAGATACGGCCGCGCGGGCTGGCGCTTCTGCGTGGAGAGCGCTCGCGGGGCGCCGAACGGCGTGTCTCCATTGTCGGCGCGGGCGTAGAACAGCCCCTTGCGCGCCGAGCCGTCGGTGAACCAGGCGACGTGATAGGAGCCGTCCGGCAGGATCGCGATGCTCGGACCGTGATGCGGGCAGGCTTCGATCTTCCACTCGTCGGCACTGACGCGGCGCACCGGACCCGGCGTCTTCTCGTCCTTGAAGGTTACGACGCCATGGTCGCGGACCGAGCCGGGGAAGATGTTGCGGAACACGACGGCCGGCTTGCCCGGGCCGGCGAAGGCGATACCGAGCCGGCAGCATTCGCAGGTATTGTCGAGCGCGATCGAGGTCGGGCCGAAGCCTGCCTCGCCATCTTCCCAGGCGTAGGCGAGTGCGGCGCCGGGATAGGGCTTCCCGGCCGCGCGTGCCTTCGGCCCGTTGCGCTTGTCGAGCCAGGCGGCGAAGACACGGCCCGTCGCGGGATCGACAGCGGCCGTCTCGAACCGCTGGCTGGTCGTGTCTGCGGTGATCGGCGCGGGCCTGCTGAAGCTCGCGCCGTTGTCTTTCGAGCGCGAGTAGAAGGCGCGGCCGTTGAAGTTGCGATCCTGGAAGATCGCGAACGTGACGACCAGTCCCCCGTTCGGATCGACCACGATGCGGGCCCGCGCGTCGGGGCCCCAGTCTAGGTTCATCGGTTCCGGAGTTACGGCGACCGGCTCGGAGAAGGTCTTGCCGAGATCGGACGAGCGCGCGACGACGATCCTGTCGGCCATTGAACGCACCAGCCACAGCGTGCCGTCGCGCCCGAAGGCCGGGGTCGCCGTGAACGCGTCGGGCGTCGCGGCGGCGGGGCTGCCGTGCTGGTGCTGATGCTGCGCGCCGGCGGGGCCGGCGAGCAGGAGAAATGCAGCAAAGGCAACGAGTCCGCGCATCAGAACTTCACCCTCAAACCGGCAGTCGCAGTCAGCGGCATGCCGAGCTGCGGGATGGCCGAAGCACTCACCGTCGAGCCCTCGAACGAGGTGCGCGTGTAGCCCTGCGCCAGGTACTGGACGTTGGTGAGGTTCTGGATACTGCCATAGATATCGACGTCCTTCACCGGGGACCAGCGCAGGCCCAGGTCGATCAGGGTCGCTCCATCGTTCAACTGGGTGTGATTGGTGTCGTTCCAGTATTGCGGGAACGACTTGAGGGCGGCCGTCAGCACCAGGTTCTCGATCGGCCGCCACTCGACGCCCGCCGTGAACATGTAGTTGGGCACCTGGCCGAGCTGGACGCCGGTGCGGACGAGGGTCGGATTCACCGAGCTGGTGAGATAGGCCGTCGTCTGCGTGAAGCCGCCGGTCAGCCGGAGTTGTTCGAACGGCTGCCAGGTTGCGATCAACTCGACGCCCTGGAAGGTCGCATTGCCCACGTTCTGGTATTGGCGAACCGTCGTGAAGGCGGGGCTGAGGCCCGCGGCGGAGACGTACGGCGCGGCGCAGGCAGGGTTGGTGTTGCAGACCGTGATGAAGTCGATGAAGTTGTTCAGGTTGTTGTTGAAGTAGGTGCCGGAGAGGTTGAAGCTCTTCCAGACGAAGTCGAAGCCGACCTCCTGGCCGAAGTTGGTCATCGGCTGAAGGTTGGGATTGATCGTGGTGTAGCCGGTGCCGCTCGCGAACACGCGGTACATCTGATTCATGCCCGGCGCCGAGAAGTTGCGATAGATCGCGGCGCGAAGCGTCAGCTCGTCGCTTGCGTAGAACTTGAACCCGATGCGCGGGTCGAAGCTCGCGGCGCTGGCATTGGGCACCACGTTCAGCGTGCTGGAATTCTGCGTGAGCACGCTGGCATTCATCGCCTGCCAGAAGTCGCCCCGCACGCCGACCGTGACGTCGATCGGGATGCCGGTGAAGCGATACGTGCCCTGACCGAAGATGCCCTGGAACCGGTGCTCGCCGTTCACCACGAAGGTTGTGGGATTGGCCGACACGCCGGAATAGAGGTTGTTGCGGTCGGTGACCAGCGTGCGCCGCGCATCGACGCCGATCTTTACGTCGCGCAGCGGGCCGAAGTTGGCCTCATAGAAAGCCGAGCCGCCGATGTCGGAGTTGGGCGCTCCTTCGATCTGGCTGACGAACTGATTGGTGGCGGTCGTATTGTTCAGCGTGTAGCCGCCGTTTGCCACGTTGATGGTGCCGAACGAGCCCCCGCTCACCCAGCCGCTGAAGTTCAGAGACTGGTTCTCGTCGAACTTGTAGCTGCCGCCGGCCAGCAGACGGTAGGTCGACCAGTTGTTGTGCGCAAACTGCCAGACCAGCCCGTCCTCGTAGCTCTGGTTCCAGTAGGCCTTGGCGAACAGCTTGAGATTTTCGTTGGGCGCCAGGTAGACGTTGGCGGCCACGTTGTCGGCCTTGGAGGCCGTCGGCACGAGATTGACGTTGCGATACTGCGCGGGCGTGAGGTTGTAGCCCGAACTCTGCGCGTGATTGTACGACAGTCCCATCTTGGCCTTGTCGCTGATGATGTAGCTTGCGGCGGCCTCGGCGGTCGAGCTGTTGTAGCTGCCGTAGCTGACGTCGGCGGAGGCGCCGGTCTTCTCGGGCTGGCGGGTGATGATGTTGATCACGCCCCCCATGGCCATGTTGCCCCACAGGCTGGTGGCACCGCCGCCGCGGATGACCTCGATGCGCTCGACCGAGTTCTTGGGGATGGCGCTCCAGTTCATGGTCCGGAAGTAGGGATCGTTGACCGGCACGCCGTCGACCATGATCAGGGTGTTGATCGTGGTGCTGGTGCCGAAGCCCCGGATGTTCACCGGCTGGGCTGTCGGATGGAGCTGCCCGGTCGGGATATTGGGCAGCCATACGCCCGGAATGCGGTTCACGATCTGGTCGACACCGGTCTCCGGGCTGCTCTGGATCTGCTCGCGCGTCATCACGGTGGTGCTGACGTCGAGATTGTCGAGGCTGGAGCCACGGCCGGCGCTGACCGTCACGGGGGCCATCGTCACCGGGGCCGCGTTGGCAGGCGGAGCGGCGGGGTCGGCGACCGGAGCGATCGTCGTGGGCGCGGTCTGCGCCCGCGCGAAGGTCGGAATCAAGGCAAGGACTGCAAAGGCGGCACCTGTGGCCGCGCGTACGGACAACATCGAAATCTCCCCACGAATGACAGACGAACGCGACGCACGGCGAGGTGCGTCGCGGCTTCAGGCGTCAGACGTGGGAGGGAGGACCGCGCGGTCGGTGAGGCCCGTCGCGGATGCCGACGGGAGCCAGGGCCTCGTCGTTCGCCGCGAAGACCATCGTCTCGGCGGCGGGCTCGACGAGAAGGAAGCCCGTGGTCGACGGCGCGACGAGCACAGGGGCGTGCGCCAGGCCGAGGCAGCATTCATGAACCTTGCCGGCCTGCTGGCCGGGCGCCTGCGAACCGTCCTCGCCGGCGGAGGGAAGGCAGAAGACGCCCCAGGTGCGGGCGGCGGCCTCGGGGCCGCCGTCGCGCATCAGGACGGCGTGGGCCAGCGGCTGCAGGAAGTTGAGCGTGATCGCAAACAGGGCGACGGCAAATGCCGCCGCACGCCAGCCCTGATCGGGTCGTTTGCGAACCATGGCCATATTTACGCCGAAAAGCTGAGTCGGCGAAAGTGGATAGCTTGTCGCCCGAACCAATGCCGGTCACGGGATGTCTAGGCAAGATGCACGTGGCAGGATATTCGTCCGCCGCAAGATCGCACGATTTCTCGGGGAGTAAGACGATGGGGCGGAATGACACGCCACGGTTGATCGCCGCGTTCCTGGACAGCGGCATCGGGTGGTTCCTGGCGCGGCTGGTGCTGACGTTCGTGTTCTGGAGCGCAGGGCTTGCGCATCTGATCGAGTTCCAGCACAGCGTCGGCGAACTGAAGGCGCT
Source organism: uncultured Rhodospirillaceae bacterium (assembly GCA_945952105.1). Lineage (GTDB taxonomy): Bacteria > Pseudomonadota > Alphaproteobacteria > Reyranellales > Reyranellaceae > Reyranella. Next base: position 5,187 of record CAMFGZ010000060.1, read on the forward strand.
CCGCCTTGAACCCGCGGGTCTCCTCAACATCGTCCTGGTCGCGACCCTGCTGGTCGGCTCGCTGATGATCCTGCTCGATCGGTGGCTGTGGCTGGGCTGCGGCATCCTGAGCGGCTTCCTTGTGGTCGCCATCCTGCTCGCCCATCCGTTCTGGACGATGCAGGAGCCCGCCCGCACCCCTCACTTCCGCGTTGCGATGGAGCATATCTCGCTCATCGGGGGCTTGATGGCCTGCGCCGTCGCGGGCCGCCTGCGCGAGCTGCGGCGATAGGCTCTCCCGCCGCCCGGCCCTCTGGTCCTATGAAAGCAGTGCCGCCAGGCGCCTGTCTTTCGTCTTCCGGGCAAAGGTGTGCAGCAGCCACATCGTTCCGCCCTGAAAACCGTGAAAGGTGCGGCTGCCGTCGCGCAACTCTTCCAGAAAGCGGCCAAACGGGACTTCGTGCGTGACGATGACCTCGCTGTCTTCGAGCTTCGGCTCGGCAACCTTGCGGGCATCGAAGGCGACGAAGCAGTGGACGCGATTGTTGAGACGCGGTGCGTTGGCGAAGAAGATTCCGAGCGGATGCCACTCGTCGCTGGCAAAGCCGGTCTCCTCCCGTAGCTCCCGCTTCATGTGATCGACCGGCGCGCCGGGTCCTTCGATGATGCCGCTCGGCAGCTCGATCACGGTCTGGGCCGCGCCATGACGATATTCTTCGGTCAGGATCACGTTGCCGTCGTGGGTAAGGGCGATGGCGGTGCTCCAGTCGGGCTGCTCGATGACATGGAAGGGTGAGAGCATCCGGCCATTGGGCAGTTCGACCGTGTCCGAACGCAGCGTCAGCCAGCGGTCGCGATAATTGTACTTGGAGTCCAGCACCTTCCAGGGCGGGACGGTCTTGCGCTCCTCCGCCATCTCAGACCGCCGTCCAGCCACCGTCGACCACCAGTTCGGCCCCGGTGATGTAGGAGGACTCGTCGGAGGCCAGGAAAAGGATGGCGTTGGCGACCTCGTCGACCTCACCGGCACGGCCGAGCGGCACGCCCTTCAGCGTCTTGGCGCGCTGCACGGGATCGGCGGTGCGGCCCGAGGTGCGCATCGGCGGCATCAGGCCGGGATGCACCGAGTTCACGCGGATGCCTTCCTTGCCGTGCTGGGCGGCGGCGGCCTTGGTGATCAGCCGGACCGCGCCCTTGGAAGCGTTGTAGCCGACATGGATATAGGCCTGACCGACGATGCCGGAGATCGAGGACAGGTTGATGACCGATCCTGGCCCACCGGTCTTGCGGATGGCGGCGATGCCGTACTTCATGCCGAGGAAAACGCCGGTGGAGTTGATGTCCATCAGCTTGTGCCAGAGGGCCGTGTCGTAAAGATCCTCGGCGGCCGAGCCCGAGATGCCGGCATTGTTTACCAGCACGTTCAGCCCGCCATGCGCCGCCACTGTCTTGCCGACGGCTTCCTGCCACCCGGCCTCGCTGGTGACGTCGAGATGGACATAGGTGGCGGTGCCGCCGGCTTTCCTGATCTCGGCGACGACTGCTTCGCCCTCCTTGTCGAGCATGTCGGCCACGACTACCGCCCTGGCACCCTCGCGAGCGAAAAGACGCGCGGTGGCTGCACCCATGCCGCTTGCCGCGCCGGTGACCAGCGCGACCTTGTCCGTCATCCTCACGGCCGGCTCCTCAGGCGAGCTTGAGGCCGACGATGCCGGCTACGATGAGGGCGATCGAAACGATCCGGATCGTCGAGGCGGTGTCGCCGAACGCCAGAATCCCGACAGTAAAGGCGCCAACCGCGCCGATTCCCGTCCAGATCGCATAGGCGGTACCCATCGGGATCGTGCGCTGTGCCCACATAAGCAGCGCCCCGCTCACGACGATTGCCGCTATGGCGAGCAGGAGCCATCCCGGCCGGACCCCCTGGTCCGTCCAGCCGAGTTTCAGCCCCACGGGCCAGCCGATTTCGCAGAGTCCCGCCAGAAAAAGAGCAATCCAAGCCATTGAGTATCTCCCCCGCAGCAAGTGCTGTCATTGACGGCAAGGTTACAGCCTGTAACGATCAAGGATTGCACGCATCTTGCAGCATAGCGAGGGCGGCATCGGGAAGGCATCGATCTTGGGAGTTGGAAATGAACGAACGTGAACTGCGTGGCCTCGTCGGCAAGGTTAAGGCCGGCAAGCTTTCGCGGCGTGGCTTCGTGCAGGCGATGATGGCCGTGGGGATTGGCGCGCCGGCCGCGGGGCAGATCCTCCTGTCTTCTGGCGTGGCGATGGCCCAGCCGGCCTCGACCTACAAGCCGACCAAACGGGGCGGCGGTGGCCCCCTCAAGCTCCTGTGGTGGCAGGGGCCGACCTTGCTGAACCCGCATTTCGCGGTCGGCACCAAGGACCAGGACGGTTCACGCCTGTTCTACGAGCCTTTGGCGGCATGGGACGGCGAGGGCAATCTCAAGCCGAAGCTGGCAGCTGAAATCCCGACCAAGGAGAATGGCGGTCTTTCTGCCGACGGCACGTCGGTCACCTGGAAGCTGAAGCAGGGCGTTACCTGGCACGACGGCAAGCCGTTCACGGCCGACGACGTCGTATTCAACTGGGAATATGCCAGGGACCCGGCAACCGCCGCCTATACGATCGCCTCCTATCAGGACGTCACGGTCGAGAAGATCGACCAGTACACGGTCAAGGTGACGTTCAAGAAGCCGACGCCGTTCTGGGCCGACGCCTTCGTCGGTACCCGCGGGATGCTCATTCCCAAGCACCTGTTCGCCGACTTCATCGGCGCGAAGTCGCGCGATGCACCCACCAACCTGAAGCCGGTCGGCACCGGCCCCTACATGTTCAAGGACTTCAAGCCGGGCGACCTGGTGACGGGTGTGGCCAATCCGAACTACCACCAGGCCAACAAGCCGTACTTCGACTCGGTCGAGATGAAGGGCGGCGGCGATGCCGTCTCGGCGGCGCGCGCGGTGCTGCAGACCGGCGAATTCGACTTCGCCTGGAACCTGCAGGTCGAGGACGAGATCCTCACGCGCCTGGAGAAGGGTGGAAAGGGCAAGGTCTCGATCACGCCGGGCGGCAACATCGAGTTCTTCCTCCTGAACACGACCGATCCGTGGACTGAAGTCGACGGCGAGCGGTCGAGCCTGAAGACCAAGCATCCGACGCTCAGCGATCCGGAAGTGCGCAAGGCAGTGGCGCTGTTGGTCGACAACAAGTCGATCCAGGATCACATCTACGGCCGCACCGGCCCGGCGACGCGCAACTTCCTCTATGGTCCGCCGCGCTTCGATTCCAAGAACAACCCGATCGAGTTCAACGTCGACAAGGCCAACGACATCCTCGAGAAGGCCGGCTGGAAGAAAGGCTCGGACGGCATCCGCGCCAAGGACGGCAAGAAGCTCAAGTTCGTCTACCAGACCTCGATCAACCAGCCGCGCCAGAAGACGCAGGCCATCATCAAGCAGGCTGCCCAGAAGGCCGGCATCGACATCGAGCTGAAGTCGGTGACGGCCTCCGTGTTCTTCTCTTCGGACGTGGCCAATCCGGATACGTACACGAAGTTCTACACCGACCTCGAGATGTACACGACGACCATGGGCCAGCCCGATCCGGGCACGCACATGCTGCAGTTCGTCTCCTGGGAGGCCGCTACCAAGGAAAACAAGTGGCAGGGCCGCAACATCACACGCTGGCAAAGCCCGGAGGCGGACAAGCTCTATCGCGAGACCGAGGCCGAGCTCGATCCCGTCAAGCGGGCCGCCTCGTTCATCAAACTGAACGACCTCGCCGTCCAGAATCAGATCGTCATGGGCATCGTGCAGCGCCCCACGGTCTCGGCGCAGGCCTCCAAGCTGAACTGCAACATCAGCGGCTGGGACAACAATACCTCGGACCTCAGCGACTGGTTCAAGGACGCGTAAGCCCGAAAACGCCCTCCCCGCGACAGGCGGGGAGGGCTTTCTTTTTTGCAGGTCCATCGCGTGAGCAGGCAGTACGTAATCCGGAAGCTCCTGATCATGATCCCGAGTCTGCTCGGGATCAGCATCGTGCTCTTCGCCCTCCTGGCCATGGCGCCGGGAGATCCCTTCGACGAATTGGCGACAAACCCGGCGGTGCCGCCCGAGGTGCGTGCCGCGTTGCGCGCCAAGTTCGGTCTCGATGACCCGATCTGGATGCGCTACTGGCACTGGCTGATCGCGCTGCTGCAGGGCGACTGGGGGTTCTCCTTCGTCAGCCGCATGGATGTGAGCACCCTGATCATGCAGCGCCTGCCGGTGACCCTGGTCGTCATCGGCGCCTCGCAGATTCTAGCCATCGCCATCGCCATTCCGGTCGGCGTGCTGGCGGCGACGCGGCCCTATTCGCTGTTCGACCAGATCGCCAACACCTTCGCCTTCATCGGCTTCTCGCTGCCGACCTTCTTCACCGGCCTGGTGCTGATCCTGATCTTCTCGATCCAGCTCGACTGGCTGCCCTTCGTCTATCGCGCCGACATCAACGCGACCGGCTGGCAGTTCTACTGGGAGCACATCAAGCAATCGATCATGCCGGTGACGGTGCTCGGCCTCTTCCAGGGCGCAGCGCTGGTGCGCTTCGTGCGCTCCTCGGTGCTCGACGTGATCCGCCTCGACTATGTCACCACGGCGCGCTCCAAGGGCATCGGCGAGCGCAAGGTCATCACCCGGCACGTGGTGCGCACCGCCCTGATCCCGGTGGTGACGCTGGTCGCACTGCAGATGCCCATCGTGTTCAGCGGCGCCGTCGTCACCGAGCAGATCTTCCGCGTGCCCGGCATCGGCTCGCTGCTGATCACCTCGATGCTTTCCAACGACACGCCCGTCGTCATGGGCGTCACCTTCGTCTCGGCCTGCCTGGTCGTCATCTTCAACCTCATTGCAGACATCCTTTATGGCTGGCTCGACCCCCGCATCGCTTTCCGCTAGCGCGACCGCCGCGCCTGCCCGCAAGGCGCAGCGCTTCTCGCCCTGGCACGAGGCCTGGCGCCGCTTTCGGCGGCACAAGATGGCCCTGTTCTCGGCCTGCGCTCTGTTCGTCATCGTGTTCGGCGTTCTGGCCGGCCCGTTCATCTGGCGCGTGCCGATCAACGAGATCGACTTCGCCGCGAAGCTGCAGGGGCCATCCTGGGCCCATCCGCTGGGCACCGACGATCTGGGGCAGGACCTGCTCTCGCGCCTGATCTACGGCGGGCGCATCTCGATCGCGGTCGGCGTCGCGGCGATGGTCGTCGCCATCTTCTTCGGCGTGCTTGTCGGCGCGATCGCCGGCATGTCGAGCGGCCGGGTCGATGCGGCGCTGATGTGGGTCACCGACCTCTTCCTGTCGCTGCCGCAGCTCCCGCTGCTGCTGCTGGTCATCTACCTGTTCCGCGAACCGGTGAAGGGCGTGCTGGGTGTCGAGGGAGGCGCCTTCGTGCTGATCGTGGCCGTCATCGGCGGCACGCGCTGGATGTCGGCGGCGCGCCTGGTGCGTGCGCAGTTCCTGTCCTTGCGCGAAAAGGAGTTCGTCGAGGCGGCTCGCGCGCTCGGCGCCTCGAAGATGCGCCAGGTCGTGCAGCACATCCTGCCCAACGCGCTGGGCCCCGTGATCGTGGTCGCGACCATCGACATCGCCGCCGCCATCATCGCCGAATCGACTCTATCTTTCCTCGGACTCGGCTTCCCGTCCGACGTGCCCACCTGGGGCAGCGTGCTGCGCGACGCCAAGGACTATCTCGACATCGCGCCGCACTGGGCGCTGTTCCCCGGCTCTCTGATCTTCATCACCGTGCTGGCCATCAACTTCATCGGCGACGGGTTGCGCGACGCGCTCGATCCGCGACGCGTTCTCTAGGGGCGGGTGTAGCGTGGCCGAACCTCTGCTCGACATTCGCGGTCTCAAGACCTGGTTCAAGACCGACGACGGCATGGTGCGTGCCGTCGACGGCGTCGACCTCCACATCGATCGCGGCGAGACGCTGGGCGTGGTGGGGGAGTCGGGCTGCGGCAAGACCGTCACCGCCCGCTCTGTGCTGAAGCTCATCGACATGCCGCCCGGCCGCTTCGAGGACGGGCAGATCCTGTGGCAGGGCAAAGACCTGATCCCGCTCTCGCTGGAGCAGATGGACAAGATCCGCGCCAAGGAGATCGCCATCATCTTCCAGGAGCCGATGACCTCGCTCAACCCGGTCTACACGGTGGGCGACCAGATCGCCGAGGTGATCGAGCTGCATCAGAAGCTCTCGCGCAAGCAGGCCATCACGGCCGCGGCCGAGATGCTGCGGCTGGTGAACATTCCCAACCCGCAACGCCGCGTGCACGACTATCCGCACCAGTTCTCCGGCGGCATGCGCCAAAGGGTCATGATCGCCATGGCGCTGTCCTGCCAGCCCAAGCTGCTGATCGCCGACGAACCGACGACCGCCCTCGACGTCACCATCCAGGCGCAGATCCTGGAACTGATGCAGGAGATGAAGGAGCGGTTCGGCATGGCGATCATGCTGATCACCCACGCGATGGGCGTGGTCGCCGAGACCTGCCAGCGCGTCACCGTCATGTATGCCGGCAAGGTGGTCGAGGAGGCGCCGGTCGAGGCGCTGTTCGGCAATCCGCGCCATCCCTACACGCAAGGGCTGATCCGCTCGATCCCGCGCGTCGATCGCTCGGCCGAGAAGAAGCAGCGGCTGGAGGCCATCGCTGGCACCGTGCCGAACCTGCTCGATCCGCCACCGGGCTGCCGCTTCGCTTCGCGCTGCAAGTACGCAATGGACGTCTGCACCCAGGCCATTCCGCCGCTCAAGGAAGTCGGGCCGGGTCATTTCGTGCGGTGCGTGCTGTGAGCGCGCCTGTGACCGCACCGGCGACTGTACCGGTTTCGGACGCCGCCAAGCCGCTCCTGTCCGTGCGCGACCTTCGCAAGCACTTTGCCATCCGCGGCGGCATCCTCTCGCGCGTGGTCGACAAGGTGCATGCCGTCGATGGCGTCAGCTTCGACATCGGCGCCGGCGAGACCCTCGGCGTGGTGGGCGAGTCGGGCTGCGGCAAGTCGACGACCGGCCGCTGCATCCTGCGCCTGATCGAGCCGAGTTCCGGCGAGGTCTGGTTCCAGGGCAACGACGTGATGAAGATGAGCCATGCCGAGCTGCAGGCGATGCGGCGCGACATGCAGATCATCTTCCAGGATCCCTATGCGTCGCTGAA
>CAMFGZ010000061.1 GCA_945952105.1 uncultured Rhodospirillaceae bacterium
CCAACCTCTAACGATCTCCGACCCATAAACTCACAAGCTCTCAGGATGACAAGAGGTCAATCCGCAGCCTTGCGCGCACCGTGGTTGCGCTCGAACCATTCGCCCATCGCCTGTTCCATCGTCATGAACACCGCACCGCCTTCCAGCAGGCGCTGGATCAGGCGTTCGAGCATCATCATGCGGTGCCCGCGGCCGATCACGTGCGGGTGGAAGGTATAGGTGAGAATGCCGAAGTCGGGTTGGACGCGCGTCATGTAGGTGAAGTCGTCGACAAAATTGTCGAGGACGTTGTTCGCGTTCATCAGGCCCTGCTGTACCGAGCCGTTGGGCAGGCGCATGTATTCGAAGTGCGGGAAGTCGTCGAGCGACCAGCTGATCGGCATCTCGAGCGGCGGCGTCTCGGGGCCGCGCACGAAACGCTTCATCAGCTCGGCAACGTCGCCTTGTCGGGCGAAGTAGCAGTCGTAGTCGTGGCCCATCATCGAACTGTCGTACCGGATGCCGTGCTTCAACAGGAGTTCGATCGAGTGAGGCGACAGGTCCCAGGCGGGCGAGCGGTAGCCGCGCGCTGTGCGGCCGCTGATGCGTTTGATCGATTCGTTGCCGCGGACGATCTCCTCCTCTTCCTCCTCGCGTGAGAGGCTGACAGGCAGGCGATGGGTCCAGCCGTGATGGGCGAGCTCGTGGCCGGCCTCGACATAGGGCTCCACGGCGTGCGGGGTGCTGTCGATCGTGTGACCGGGCGTGAAGAACGTGCCCTTGATGCCGTAGCGCTCCATCAGGGCAACCAGCCGCGGGATCACCACGACGTCGTACTCGCCGCGCGAGATTGCGGTGGGCGAGGTCATGCCGCGGGCGATGAAGCCCGAGAGATGGTCGTGGTCGAAGGTCAGGCAGACGATGTGGCGCGGCATGGCATTGGCTCCCACAGGGGTATCAGCGAGCTTAGGCCGGTTTGTCGTGCGCGCCCATCTTCCAGTGCTATCCTCCCGGCCTCATGCGCTTCGCCCCGTTGCTCGCGCCCTTGGTCATCGTCCTGTCCGGCTTGCCGGCCGGGGCGCAGACCTGGCTTGCGCAGCAATGCGTTTTGTTCGGCGACGCGCAGTACCGCCGGCTAGACGGCACGATCGAGAAGGTGGCGGCGCTGGAGTTCCCGCCGCCGACGCTCGAAAAAGTCGACATGAAGGTCGGGCCGCAATCGATCGCCGCGGCACTCACGTTGCGCGGCCGGCTCACCTATCGCAATCGCGGGCCGCTCGAGACACAGTTCGTCTGCCTGCTCGATGCTGCCGACAAGCCGCTCTTCTTCTACGCTCTGCCGGTGCCGACCACACGCGCGGCGCCGACGCCGTTTGGACGCGGACCGAACACCGCGCCGCCGCCTGCCGCGGTGACGGCGTTGGCGCCGCAGCCGGTTCAGAAGCCGCCCGAGCCGCCGCGCCAGCCGTTGCCGGCGACGGCCATTCGGCTCCGCGGGCTGGTGCGCGACATCGGCGGCAAGCTGCAGTTTTCGCCCTGCGACGGCGCTCCGATGGCGCTGGAGGATCGCACGCCGGGGCGGGAACTCGGCAAGGCGTTGCGCGAGTTGACGGCGGGCCAGGAGGGCCGGCCGATGTTCATCGAGTTTTATGGCGGTCGCGAGGCCGGACCGGGCAGCGGCATCGGCGTGCTGGAAGTGCGTCGGGCCGCGGTCGAAACGGCCGGCTGCCGCGAGCGCTTCGACCAGCGGGAATGGATCGCTTCGGGCAGCGAGCCGTCATGGCGGCTGGAAGTCACCGGCCGCGAAATGATGCTGAACGTGCTGGGCGGCGCTGCGCCCTTGCGCGCGACCCACGGTGGCCTGTCGCGATCCGGCGGCGGCGCCAGCTACGCGGGCGTCGACGATCCTTCCTTCGCCGCCACCTTCGAGGAACGGCGCTGCGTCGATGCCCAGTCGGGATCGTTGTTTGCCTACACGGTCGAGGTGCAGAGCGAGGGCCGGACCTTTTCGGGCTGCGCCGCCCACAATCCCGCCATGCCCGCCCCTTAAGGAGAAACTGATGGATGAAGCAGAACGCCTGCGCGGGATGATCGACGCGGCCCGGCGGATCGTGGCCTTCACGGGCGCGGGGATCTCGACGGAGTCGGGGATCCCGGACTTTCGCTCGCCCGGAGGGATTTGGACCCGCTACAAGCCGATCTACTTCGACGACTTCATGGCGTCGGACGAGATGCGCCGCGAGTCCTGGCATCGCAAGTTCGCCAGCGACGAGACCATGCTGAAGGCCGAGCCCAATGCCGGCCACCGCGCGCTCGCCAAGCTCGTGGAGCAGGGACGCATGAGCGCCATCATCACCCAGAACGTCGATGGGCTGCACCAGCGCTCGGGTGTTCCGGATTCGAGGGTGATCGAACTGCATGGCAACACCACCTACGCCACCTGCCTCGATTGCGGGCATCGCCACGAACTCGCGCCGATCCGGAGGGCTTTCCTCGAAAAGGGCGTGCTGCCGATCTGCGAGAAGTGCGAAGGAATTGTAAAGACCGCGACGATTTCCTTCGGCCAGGCAATGCCGGAGGTCCCGATGCTGCGGGCGCAGGAAGAAGCGCTCGCCTGCGATCTCTTCATCGTGCTGGGCAGCTCGCTGGTCGTCTATCCGGCGGCCGGCTTCCCTCAGATGGCCCGACGCAACGGCGCCAAGTTCGTGATCGTGAACCGCGAAGCGACGGATCAGGATGCCGACGCCGACCTTGTCGTTCACAAGGAGATCGGGCCGACCCTGAGTCGGGCAATCGGCGTGAATTGAGCGGGGATCGTTGCGGCCTCGGGCCGGACGCGATTTAATTGGTCCAGACCAAGGAGACTCCGATGCGGATCAATCGCAGGACTGCGCTGCTGGGTGGCCTGGGCGCCGCCGCGCTGGGCGCGATGCCTGCCCGGGCGCAGGACATCACCTTCTTCCGCATCGGCACCGGCGCCACGGCTGGCACCTATTTCCCCATCGGCGGCCTGATTGCCAATGCAATTTCGAACCCTCCGGGCTCACGCGCCTGTGCCGATGGAGGTTCGTGCGGCGTTCCCGGCCTGGTGGCGACCTCGGTCGCCTCGAACGGCTCGGTGGCCAATGCCAACGGCATCGCCGCCGGCACCATGCAGTCGGGCTTCGTCCAGTCGGACGTGGCCTACTGGGCCTATACCGGCACGGGCATCTATGAGGGGCGCCCCAAGGCGGATGGGCTTAGGGCGATCGCGAGCCTTTACCCGGAGAGCTTCCAGCTGGTCGCGCGCAAGGGCTCCGGCATCAAGTCGGTGACGGACCTGAAGGGCAAGCGGCTTTCGCTCGACGAGCCGGGGTCGGGAACGCTGGTCGATGCGCGGTTGATCCTGGCGGCCTATGGCCTCACCGAGAAGGACATGAAGGCGGAGTACCTGAAGACCCAGCAGGCCGCCGACAAGCTCAAGGACGGCGCCCTCGATGCCTTCTTCAGCGTGAGCGGCTGGCCGAACGGCGCGATCTCGGAGCTGGCTGTCACGACCGGCATCGACCTCGTGCCGATTGCGGGGCCGGAAGCGGAGGGGCTGGTGAAGAAGTTCAGTTTCTTCGCCACCGACTCGATACCGGACGACGCCTACAAGAACACCGTCGGCGTCAAGACGGTGAGCGTGAACGCCCTCTGGGTGACGTCGATCAAGCAGTCCGAGGCTCTGATCTACGCAATCACCGCGGCGCTCTGGAATTCCAACACCCGCAAGCTCCTCGATTCAGGCCACGCCAAGGGCAAGGTCATCCGCCTCGAGGCCGCGCTGCAGGGCATGGGCATTCCGCTGCATCCGGGTGCCGAGAGGTTCTACAAGGAAAAGGGCCTACTCAAGTAAGGCCCCAGCGGGGAGATCGAAATGCGTTTGAAGGGCAAGACCTGCGTCGTCACGGCAGCGGGACAGGGGATCGGCGCGGCCACGGCGCGGACGTTCGCGCGAGAGGGCGCAAAGGTCTGGGCGACCGACGTGGATGCGGCAAAGCTCGAGGCTCTGAAGGGCGAGGGCATCGTGACGCGCAGGCTCGACGTGCTCGACAAGCCGGCCATCGGCCAGTTCGCGGCGGAAACCGGCCCTGTCGACGTGCTGTTCAACTGTGCGGGCTTCGTCCATCACGGCACGGTGCTCGACGCCACGGACGATCAGTGGCAGTTCGCCTTCAACCTGAACGTCCGCAGCATGTTCTGGACCATCCAGGCCTTCCTGCCCGGCATGCTCGAAAAAGGCTCGGGCTCGATCGTCAACATGTCGTCGGCTGCCTCGTCCGTGAAGGGCGCGGCGCTGCGCTTCATCTATGGCACCACCAAGGCCGCGGTGGTGGGCCTCACCAAGTCGGTGGCCGTCGACTATGTGAGCAAGGGCATCCGGTGCAATGCGATCTGCCCGGGGACGGTCCAGACGCCATCGCTCGACGAGCGTATTTCGGCCCTCGGGGGCGGCGCGGATGCGAAACAGTTTTTCCTGCAGCGCCAGCCGACCGGCCGGTTCGGTGCAGCCGAGGAGATCGCCGCCCTGGCGACCTACCTCGCGAGCGACGAGTCGGCTTTCACGACCGGCACGGTGAACGTGATCGACGGCGGCTGGAGCGTCTGAGCGTGGACATCGCGGCCATCGCCGCACTCGCGCCCGTTATCCCGGTTCTCACCGTGGAGCGCCGCGAGACTGCGGTGCCGCTGGCGCGCGCCCTGGTGAAGGGAGGCCTGCCGATCCTCGAGGTCACCTTGCGAACGGAGGCGGCGCTTGACGCCTTGAAAGCCATCGCGGCGGAGGTTCCCGGGGCCGTCGTCGGCGCAGGGACCGTGCTCGATCCAGCCCAGCTCGACCAGGTGCAACAGGCCGGAGCCCGCTTCGCGGTAAGTCCCGGTTGCACGCGCGAACTCGCGCTGGCGGCGCGGTCGTCGGGGCTGCCATTCCTGCCGGGCGTGCAGACCGTCTCCGAGGCAATGTTGCTGGCGGAGCAGGGTTTTCGGCTCCTCAAGTTCTTTCCCGCCGATGCCGCCGGCGGTTTGACATGGCTCAAGGCGGTCGGCGCGCCGCTGGCGGACCTTCGCTTCTGCCCGACCGGCGGGATCACGCCGGAGACGGCGCCGGCCTATCTGGCGCTACCGAACGTGGCCTGCGTGGGCGGCTCGTGGGTCGCGCCGCGTGGCGCCGTGGCAACAGGTGACTGGCAATCGGTAGAACAACTGGCCGCCACGGCCTCGACACTGAAACGCCGCTAGCGAAACGTCGGGAAAGGTGCTTCAAGACAGCACCAAGGAGTAGCGGCTACCAATGAATAGGCTGTCGTTCGCAGCGTTGGCGCTTTCGCTCGTGGTGAGCGGGACAGCGCGAGCCGATTCCGTACTCATTCTCAATTCCGAGGAAGCGTCCTACAGCATCCTGAGCCGCAGCACGCGGACCGAGGTTGCACGCCTGCCGGTCGGTCGCGAACCGCATCACCTGATCCTGTCGCCGGACGGCAAGGAAGTGCTGATCGGCTCGACGGCGACCAACGAACTGCTCAGCCTCGACATCAAGACCGGGGAACGCAAGCGGGTCGTCAAGGACATCCTCGATCCCTACCATTTGGGCTTCAGCCCGGACGGCAAGTGGTTCGTGACGGCAGCCTACCGGCTCGACCATGTCGACATCTATCACTCCGATGGCTTCAAGCTTGCCGGCCGCATCTTCATCGACGGCCTGCCGAGCCACATCGCTTTCGACGCCGAGTCTAAGACGGTGTTCGTGACCCTGCAGCAGAGCGGACGCCTTGCGGCTTTCGATCTTGCGACGCAGGCCCTCAAGTGGAACGTGCCGGTGGGCAATGCGCCGGCCGGTGTCGTCATGCTGCCGGACAATAAGCGGCTGCTGGTCGCGCTCACGGGAGAGGACAACATTGTCGTCGTCGACCCGAAGGACGGTGCGGTCAAGAGCAGCCTGCAGACCGGTAAGGGCGCGCACAATTTCTTCCCCAAGGGCGACGGTCGCCACTATTTCCTCAGCAATCGCGTCGAGGGGACCGTTTCCCTGATCGATACCAAGGACGAGCCGAAGGTCGTGGGCAGCGTCCGCATTCCCGGCGGCCCGGATTGCATGGACATCACGCCGGACGGGCGCGAGCTCTGGGTGACCCAGCGCTTCCTGCGCCGCGTCGCGATCGTCGACATCGACACGATGAAGGTCGTCGGCAGCATTCCCGTGGGCAAGTCTCCGCACGGTGTGTTCATGTTGAAGTCCACGGCGACGGTAACGGCCGGTGCGCCGGTCCGGGCGGCGTCGACGGCGGGCGAAATCAAGTAGGCGCGCGGTGCGCGACCTGATCGACCTCTGGGTCGGTGCCCAGGCCTGGCTGTTCGAGACTCTCGTCAGCCCGGTCCTTTTCCATTTCGGCCTGATGGCATGGTACGAGCCGGGCTACAGCGCCGTCGAATTCGTCATGCTGGGCCTCGTCCAGATCACGGTGATTGTCGTCGGCATGCGCTTCTTCGAGCGTCGCTGGCCTCTCGAGAAGTCGGGAGAGGACGACAGGCTCGTCATGGTCGACCGCGTCTACACGATGCTGAACAAGCTCGGCGTGATCCCGCTGGCCATCTTCATCCTGACCTATCCGCTGGTGCAGGAGATCGAGCTGACGGTCAGGGCGTGGGGCTACATGCCGCCGAGGCTGGAGCGCCTGCTGCCGTGGATAGGCGACAACGCCCTGGTCTCCTTCCTCGTGTACTTCGTGCTCTACGATTTCGCCGCCTACTGGCTGCATCGCGGGCAGCACGCATTTGGATGGTGGTGGGCCCTGCACAGCCTGCACCACAGCCAGCGGCGCATGACGGTGTGGACGGACGACCGCAATCACGTGATCGACGACCTGATCATCACGCTGGCGCTGGTCCTGTTCTCCCAGTTCGTCGGCGTCCAGCCGGGCGAGTATGTTGTGATCCTGATGGTCGGCCGGCTGATCGAGAGCTGGTCGCACGCCAACGTCGACATGTCGTTCGGCTGGCTGGGCGAGCGCCTGCTGGTGAGCCCGCGCTTTCACCGCCTGCATCATGCGCTGTCGACGCCGACCGAGCGGCATATCCAGGATCATAACTTCGCGCCGGTCTTCCCGATCTGGGACATCCTGTTCGGCACGGCGATCTACGACGAGAAGCATCGCCCGACCGGCGTCGACGATGCCGTCGTCGACGCCGACAACGGTCGCGGCTGGCTCGCCCAGCAGGCGACGGTGTTCGGTCGCTTCGTGCGGGCGGTGCTGCCCCGCTTCAGCCGGCGCGCTTCAGCGCGCTGAGGACATCGGCCTTGTGTGGCATGGGCGTCACCGCGCCGTAGCCCGTGGTCGACAGCGCCGCCGCGACGTTGGCATAGCGCGCCGCCGTTTCCGGATCGTCGCCGGCCAGCAGGCGTGTCAGGAAGGCCCCGTCGAACGTGTCGCCGGCGCCCGTCGCATCGACTGCCTCGACCTTGTGCGGTGCAATGCGGGTCTGACGCTCGCGTGAGGCGATCAGCGAACCCTCGGATCCCATTTTCAAGGCGACCAGAGGCACGCCCAGATCGAGATAGTAGGCAGCGATGGCTTCCGGCTCCTGCAGCCCGGTGAGCTGCTGGGAATCGTCGAGGCTGGGGAGGGCGATGTCGCAGCGCGCCATGGTTGCGTCGATCACCTTGCGCGCGACGTCGAGTTCCCAAAGCCTGAGGCGCAGGTTGGTGTCGTAGGAAACCTTCACGCCGGCCTTACGTGCGACGTCGATGGCGGCGACGCAGGTCGCGCGCGCACTGTCGCTGATCGCCTGGCCGATCGCCGAGAGGTGCAAGACCCTGGCACCGGCGATGTAGTCGGCGGCGAGTCCCTCCGGCGTCATCAGGGATGCGGCTGAATTCTTGCGCAGATAGTCGAACTTGTGGCCTGCCGCTGAGTGGGTGACGAAGCTGACGCCGGTCGGCGCGGTCGGATGGCGTGTGACCCGGGAGGCGTCGACGCCTTCGCTCTTCCAGAGATCGAGGAAGGCATCGCCCATCCAGTCCTGCCCAACGCCGGTCAGGTAGCCGGTGGACGCGCCCTGGCGGGCGGCCGCGATCGCCACGTTTTGCGAATCGCCGCCGAAGCCCTGCAGCCATGTGCGGCCGTCACCTTCCTTCGGACGGTTGAATTCGATCAGCGGTTCGCCGAGGCAAACGATGTCCGGGGAGCTTGTCATGACCGAGATTTGTCACGCTAAAGGCTGGACCTCAAGCGATGCGCTGGACTTCCCGGGCGCCTTCTCCCAGGGTTGCGGCAACAAATCTGGAGGAAAGCGGATGGCAAAAGCGAAGAGCGGTAAGGGCGGGAAGCGCCCCTTGCGCAGCCGCGAATGGTTCGACGCCAAGGGCGACCCGACGATGGCCGCGCTCTACCTCGAGCGATACATGAACTTCGGGCTGACGCTGGCCGAGTTGCGTAGCGGCCGGCCGATCATCGGTATCGCCCAGACCGGAAGCGACCTGTCGCCGTGCAACCGCCACCATCTCGACCTCGCCACCCGCGTGCGCGACGGCATCCGTGACGCCGGCGGCATTCCCATCGAATTCCCGGTCCATCCGATCCAGGAGACGGGCAAGCGCCCGACGGCGGCGCTCGACCGCAACCTCGCCTATCTCAGCCTCGTGGAGTGTCTGTACGGCTACTTCTTCGATGGCGTCGTGCTGACGACCGGTTGCGACAAGACCACGCCCGCCATGATCATGGGGGCCGCCACCGTCGACATTCCCGCGATCGTGCTGTCCGGCGGGCCGATGCTCGACGGTCATTTCGCCGGCGGCCTGGCGGGGTCGGGCACCATCGTCTGGTACGCGCGCCAGGAGCTGGCAGCCGGCCGGATCGACATGGAGAAATTCATCGAGATGGTGGCGTCGAGCGCCCCCAGCGTCGGTCATTGCAACACGATGGGCACGGCGCTCTCGATGAACAGCATGGCCGAGGCGCTCGGCCTCTCGCTGCCGGGCTGTGCGGCAATCCCCGGTCCCTACAAGGAGCGGGGTCAAATGGCGTACGAGACGGGCAAGCGCATCGTCGACATGGTGTGGGAGGATTTGAAGCCTTCCGATATCCTGACGCGCAAGGCTTTCGAGAACGCCATCGTAGCCGCGAGCGCGCTCGGCGCCTCGACCAATTGTCCGCCGCATGTCAACGCCATCGCGCGCCATATCGGCGTGAAGCTCGAGAACAGGGATTGGGACAGGATCGGCTACGACATCCCCCTGCTGGTGAATTGCATGCCTGCGGGCAAGTATCTCGGCGAGGCCTTCCATCGCGCCGGCGGCGTGCCGACGGTGATGAAGGAGCTGCTGAACAAGAAGAAGATCCATGGCGATGCGCTGACCGTCTCGGGCAAGACTATGGCGCAGAACCTGCGCACCGCGATTCCCGCCGACGGCGAGGTCATCAAGACCTATGACAGGCCGATGCTGGGCCAAGCTGGGTTCGCGGTGCTGGGCGGCAATCTCTTCGACTCGGCGATCATGAAGACCTCGGTGATCTCGTCGGAGTTCCGCGAGAAATATCTCGAGCGCAAGGGCGACCGGGATGCCTTCGAGGGCACGGCCATCGTGTTCGAAGGGCCGGAGGACTACCACCATCGCATCAACGACCCGAAGCTGCCGATCGACGAGAACAGCATCCTGGTCATTCGCAATGCCGGGCCCGTCGGCTATCCCGGCGCGGCGGAAGTGGTGAACATGCTGCCCCCGGACCGCTTGGTGAAGGGCGGCATCCTGCTGCTGCCCTGCATCGGCGACGGCCGCCAGAGCGGCACTTCGGCCAGCCCGTCGATTCTGAATGCCTCGCCGGAGGCGGCGGTCGGGGGCGGTCTCGCGCTGCTGGAGACGGGCGACAAGGTCCGGATCGACATCGGCAAGCGTACCGCCAACATCATGATCACGGCCAGGGAACTGGCGAAGCGCAGGAAGACGTGGAAGCCCAACGTCGTGCCAAGCCAGACGCCGTGGCAGGAACTGCAGCGCAAGTTCGTCGGTCAGCTGGCAAGCGGCGCCTGCCTCGACTTCGCGGTGAACTATCAGAAGATCGCCCGGACAAAGGGAGTGCCCCGGCACTCCCACTGATCAGCGGAAAAGGCGCTGCTCGACCGAAACCGGAAGATCGGCCCGGTTTATCAGGATGATCGCCCAAGGCGACGTCGGTTGACCGACGGGCCGGGCGGCCGGTGGGGGTGGAGCAAGCGTGGCCCCTGCACCCGGAGCAGCGAAACCAGACGCGCCCGGCGGAAGCGCGGAAGGCGAACTCGGGACGGGACCTCCCATGAGGGGGCCGACGGCAACGGGCCGAGGGGCGCTGCGCTGGGCCATCATCATCTCGGCAGGCATGCGCTCCTCGAAGACGACGACGATGCGGTCGCGGCGGCGCGCAGTGGAGAGGACGTTGACCGCGTAGCCTTCGCCGCCACGTCGTCCGAGGAAGATGCCGACGGCGTTCATGCGCCCGGCCTCGAACATGTCGGGAGCGGGAGTGCCGACGCGGCTCCACAGGCTGCGCCATTCGGCGATGGTCGTGGCGACGATGTGTTCGGGCTGTCTCGTGACAGCCGTGGTGCCCTGCCAGTGGCGGGCGTCGATGCTCTGCGCGAAGACTGCCGGAACCATCAACATGCCGGCCATGGCACTGCCCATGAACAACATCTGCCGACGGGGCAAATGCGGGGCAAAGAGGGGGGCCGACTTGTTACTGGACTGCACGATTGGATCTCTCGGGGACCCGGAAATGCTCGTTTTTGGGAGCCTCAAAACACCATGACACTTTGGCTCAATTGAGGCCGGAGCCGCTATGGACACAGCCACTCTAGCACTTCGGCAGGGTGGTCATTCTCAATCGTGCCGACCTGTGGCGCGAATGCCACAGGTCGGCAGGGGGCACGAATCAAGTCAGGCTAGCTGCGCTTGGCCTTGTCCGCTGCGTTCGTCGTCTGGATCTGTTCGCGGATGCGAAGCCAGTCCTGCTCGCTGTAGGACATCATGTTGGAGAAGGTGCCGTTGCCCATGATCCCCATGGCACCGTCGATCGCGATGACCTCGCCATTGATGTACTCGACCTCCTCGCTCATCAGGAAGGCGGCCATGTTGGCGAGTTCGCTGGGGCGCCCCACACGGCCCATCGGATTGCGCGTGTTGTACCGGGTGTCGTTGCCTTCCTGCAGCGGGTTCAGACGGGCCCAGGCGCCCTCGGTCGGGAAGGGACCGGGGGCGATGGCGTTCAGGCGGATGCCATGGCGCGCCCACTCGACGGCCAGGCTCTGGGTCATCACGGCGACGCCGGCCTTCGACATGGCGGAGGGCACGACGAAGGGGCTGCCGGTCCAGACCCAGGTTGTGAGGATGCTGAGAACGCTCGCCTTGCGCTGCTCGGCGATCCACCGCTTGCCGCAGGCGTTCGTCATGTAGAACGTGCCGTGAAGCACGATATTGGCGATGGCATCGAAGGCGCGGGGGCTGAGGTCCTTGGTCTGCGAGATGAAGTTGCCGGCGGCGTTGTTCACCAGGCCATCGAGCGGCCCGGTGGCCCAGATCTGCTCGATCATCTCCTCGACCGCAGTGGCGACGCGGATGTCGACGGAAAAGGCGTCGACCCGTCGTCCGGGATATTTCGCCATGACCTGCTTGGCGGTTTCTTCCAGGACGCCGCCGCGGCGACCACATATCACACAGTCTGCACCCAGCTCGACGAACTTCTCCATCATCATGCGACCGAGGCCTGTGCCTCCGCCGGTGACGAGGAATCGCTTGCCCTTGAACAGGTCGGTCTTGAACATTTTCCGCTCCTCCCGAGACGCTTGAGGTGATTCGTCTAGCGTGAGGTCGCAATCCCATACAAGGACTGTTGCTTCCTCCACAAAGCATGTTTACGATTTCTGCATAACAACACGGGATCGTTGAATGACGACCCATCAGGGAGAAACGAGCGGGGACGTCGGTACGGTTGAGCTGCGTGGTAAGGTCAAGTGGTTCAACGC
>CAMFGZ010000062.1 GCA_945952105.1 uncultured Rhodospirillaceae bacterium
CCGCTGGTCAGCTCGCGGATGATCATGATGTCGAGGCCCTTGACGATCTCGGGCTTCAACGAGGAGGCATCGACCAGCGCGTCGAACACCTTCGCCGGGCGCAGGTTGGCGAAGAGGTCCATCTCCTTGCGCAGGCGCAGCAGGCCGCGCTCGGGCTTCTTGCTGAAGTCCGCCGTGTCCCACTTCGGGCCGCCGACCGAGCCGAACAGCACGGCATCGGCTTCCAGCGCGGTCTTCATGGCGTCGTCGCTGAGCGGCACGCCGTGCTTGTCGAGGGCGGCGCCGCCGACGAGGTCTTCCTTGATGTCGAAGCCGATCGCGCGCTTCTTGCCCATCCAGGCAATGATCTTGCGGACTTCGTTCATCACCTCGGGGCCGATGCCGTCGCCGGGCAGCACGAGCAGATTGCGATTGGACGCCATGATGGTCAGGTCTTCCGTTGATTGATGGCTGGCAGTTCAGAAACCCGCTGTCATCCCGAGCGTAGCGAGGGACCTTTGCTCAGACGGTAGAAGGGTCCCTCGCCACGCTCGGGATGACACTGTGCGGGTGTTTCGGTGTGGGATCAGGAGGCGCCGTGCAGCCAGGGCTGCGATTCGCTCTGGCGACGCTCGAAGTCGTCGATCGCCGACTTCTTCTCCATCGTCAGGCCGATATCGTCGAGGCCTTCGAGCAGGCACTTCTTGCGGAAGGGATCGAGGTCGAAATGGACGGTGCCGCCGTCCGGACCCTTGATCTCCTGCTTCTCGAGATCGATCTCGAGGATGGCGTTCGAGCCGCGGCTCGCATCGTCCATCAGCTTGTCGATGATCTCCTTCGGCACCTTGATCGGCAGGATGCCGTTCTTGAAGCAGTTGTTGTAGAAGATGTCCGCGAAGTCCTCGGAGATGATGCAGCGGATGCCGAAGTCGAGCAGTGCCCAGGGCGCATGCTCGCGGCTCGAGCCGCAGCCGAAGTTGGGACCCGCCACGATGATCTTGGCGTTCTGGTAGGCCGGCTGGTCGAGGACGAAGTCCTTCTTCTGGCCGTCCGCCGTCCAGCGCATCTCGTAGAACAGGCCGTCCTTGAGACCCGTGCGCTTGATGGTCTTCAGGAACTGCTTCGGAATGATCATGTCGGTGTCGACATTGACCATGGGCAGCGGCGCAGCGACGCCGCTCAGCGTCGTGAATTTTTCCATGAGACCTCCCGGAAAGGCCGGAATAAACGGGCTTTCCGGGCCGGGGTCAAGCCGCCCGATTCTAGCGGGTCTTGGTCACCACGGTGTTGGCGATCATGTCGTGCAGGCCCCTTTTGCGGTCGGTGAAGGCGATCATGATGAAGCCGATGCCGAAGGCCATGCTGGAAACGAATTTGGAGAAGAAGCGGCCTGTCGCCTGGAGAAACGTCAATCGCTCACCTCGGTCCGTCAGGACCCTGAGACCCATGATTGTCTTGCCCACGGTGGCGCCTCGGACGGAGCTTTCCAGCATGGCAAAGTAAAGCCAATCCATCGCAAGAAAGAGGACACACGCCATCGGGTTGACGTAGGCAATGGCAAGCACAAGGACTGCAAAAGGGCCGATTCCCACTACGATCAGCACCATCAAAATGGCAAGCAATTGAGTACCCGGAGGTAAAGGCCCCCCAAACAGGATGTGGCTTGCGAGATGCACCAGCGAGGCGAGCCTAACAAGCGGATCGATGTATGCGAAATCAGTCACGAATTGGCTGATGCCTGCCAGCACACTTACGAGACCAAAGAGGACGTTGAGTACGATGATATCGATAGTGCTGGCTACGAATCTGACCCAGAATCCGGCGCTCGACCCTTGTACCGCAGCGGACGCGTCGTCGCTCCGTCGAGTTGGCGGCAATGGCGCCGAGTCGGGAGCGTCGGTCACAGCTGTTAAATGCGATGAATCGCTAGCGCGTCTTGACCACCACGGTATTGGCGATCATGTCGTGCAGGCCGCGCTTGCGGTCGGTGAACGCCACCATGATGTAGCCGATGCAGAAGATGGCTCCCGACAGGATCCGGGCGAAGAACCGTCCGGTGGCATTGAGGAACGTGAGCCGCTTGCCCTCTCCGGTCACCACGCGCAGGCCCATCGCCATCTTGCCGACGGTGGCGCCCCGCTCCGAACTCTCCAGCAGCGCGAAATAGAGCCAGAAGACGAGGATCGTGAGAAGATTCACCCTCGGATCGATGTCGCTGAAATCGTCGGGGTTCACCTGCCTGAGGCCGAAGACACCCATCACGACGCCCAGCACGATGCCGACCAGGATGACATCGATGATGTAGGCCACGACGCGGATCCAGAAGCCGCCGTAACCGACCGGGGTGCTGCCCGGCGGCGTCGCATCCCAGACCGGCGGCGGAGGCGGGGCGGCGGAGCCTGAATTGGGGACGCTGGCCATGTGTCTCTCCCACGATCGTTGGTGAAAGCGAACGCTACATTGGCCATGAGCGTTCCTGACCGCAAATGGAAACGGGCGGCCCCTCGCGAGGCCGCCCGTGCCCGGTCCGCCGTGGAACGGCGTCTACTGGAAGTCGCGAACGTCCGCGAGCGTGCCGCGGATGGCGGCGGCGGCGGCCATCGCCGGGCTCACCAAATGGGTACGCCCGCCACGGCCCTGACGGCCCTCGAAGTTGCGGTTCGAGGTCGAGGCGCAGCGCTGGCCCGGCTCGATGCGGTCGGCGTTCATCGCCAGGCACATCGAGCAGCCCTGCAGGCGCCACTCGAAGCCGGCCTCGATGAAGATCTTGTCCAGACCTTCCTTCTCGGCCTCGGCCTTCACCAGGCCGGAGCCCGGAACGACCATCGCCGACACGTTCGCCGCGACCTTGCGGCCCTTGGCGATCTCGGCGGCGGCGCGGAGGTCCTCGATGCGGCCGTTGGTGCACGAACCGATGAACACGCGATCGATCGGCACGTCGACGAGGCGCGTGCCCGGCGTCAGGCCCATATAGGCCAGCGACCGGGTCCAGGCCTCGCGGCGGTTCTCGTCCGGCGCATTGGCCGGGTCGGGAACGACGTCGGTGATCGGCAGGGCGTCCTGCGGGCTCGTTCCCCACGTCACCATCGGCGGAATGTCCGAGGCGTTGAGGTCGAGCTGCACGTCGAAGTGCGCGCCCTTGTCCGACGGCAGGCGGCGCCACTGGCTGAGCGCCAGGTCCCACGCCCCGCCCTTCGGCGAGAACGGCCGGCCCGCGAGATACTGGAACGTCGTCTCGTCGGGCGCGATCAGGCCGGCGCGGGCGCCCGCCTCGATCGACATGTTGCAGACCGTCATGCGGCCTTCCATCGTGAGCTCGCGGATGGCGCGGCCGGCATACTCGATCACGTAGCCGGTGCCGCCGGCCGTGCCGAGCTTGCCGATGATGGCCAGGATGACGTCCTTGGCCGTGACGCCGAGCGGCAGGCTGCCTTCGACCGCCACGCGCATGTTCTTGGCCGGCTTCTGGATCAGCGTCTGCGTGGCGAGCACATGCTCGACCTCGGAGGTGCCGATGCCGAAGGCCAGCGCGCCGAACGCGCCATGCGTCGAGGTGTGGCTGTCGCCGCACACGATCGTCATGCCGGGCAGGGTCAGGCCCTGTTCCGGTCCGATCACGTGCACGATGCCGCGGCGCGGATCGTTCAGCCCGAAGTAGGGCACGTGGAAGTCGGCGACGTTCTTCTCGAGAGTCTCGACCTGGACGCGCGATTCCTCGTCCTCGATGCCCTGGCTGAAGTCCGTCGTCGGCGTGTTGTGGTCGGCGACCGCGACGGTGGCGTCGGGACGACGCACCGGCCGTCCCGCCATGCGCAGGCCCTCGAAGGCCTGCGGGCTGGTCACTTCGTGAACGAGGTGACGATCGATGTAGATGACACAGGTCCCGTCGTCCTGGCGATGGACGACGTGGCTGTCCCAGATCTTCTCGAACAGGGTCCGCGGAGGCGGCGGCGGCGCCGGCGGAGTAGCCGACTTCTTGCGGAACGCCATGGTGGGCCTACTTCTTTCCGCCGCCCTTGGCGTTGCGGACACCCTTTTCTTCCTTGGGCTTTTCCTTCTTGAGCTTCTCGCGGCGCGGACGCTTGAGAGCCTCCTCGGCCTGCGTGGCGATCAGCTCGCGCTGGGCCTCGGTGTCCTCGGCGATGCGGCTCGCCTTACCGCGCAGGTCGCGCAGGTAGTAGAGCTTGGCGCGGCGCACGACGCCCTTACGGACGACCTCGATTTCCCAGATGTTCGGGCTGTAGAGCGGGAACACGCGCTCCACGCCTTCGCCGAAGCTGATCTTGCGCACCGTGAACGACGAGTTCACGCCGGCATTCTTGCGGCCGATGCACAGGCCTTCGTAGACCTGGATACGCTCGCGGTTACCTTCCTGCACCTTCACGTGCACCTTCAGCGTGTCGCCCGATTCGAAATACGGAACGGGCCGCTCTTCCTGCACCTTGTCGATCGTCGTCTGGCCGATCGCGTCGAGAATGTTCATCGCATCCATCCTTTCGTCACTTCTCATCGTTTCCCGCCGCGGTCCGGCGCCGGGCCCACAGATCGGGCCGCCGCCTCCGCGTGATCTCTTCCCGCTGCTTCATCCGCCAGTCGGCGACCTTGCCGTGGTGGCCCGAGACCAGAACCTCCGGCACGCGCCGTTCGATTCCGTCGGGCCCCGCCCAGGTCGCGGGCCGGGTGTAGTGCGGGTACTCCAACAATCCGTCCTCGAAACTCTCCTCACTCGCCGACTGGGCCGCGCCCATCACCCCGGGCAGCAGCCGTACGCAACAATCCATCACCGCCAGAGCCGCGATCTCGCCGCCCGAAAGCACGAAATCACCGACCGAAATCTCTTCCAGCGCGTGGGCCTCGATGACGCGCTCGTCGACGCCCTCGAACCTCCCGCACACCAGCAACACGCCCGGCCCCGCCGCCAGCTCCCGCCCGCGCGCCTGACTGAACGGCGCGCCCCTTGGCGAAAGCAGAACCTTCGGCACTCCCGGCTGCGCGACCGATTCGATCGCTGCCGACAGCACGTCGGGTTTCATCACCATGCCGGCGCCGCCCCCGAAGGGCGCATCGTCCACCGTGCCATGTCGATCCCGGGCGAACCGCCTGATGTCGACGGCTTCCAGCGACCACACGCCTTCCCGTAGCGCCCGGCCGGCCAGGCTCTCGCCCAACGGGCCCGGAAACATCTCCGGGAAAAGCGTCAGCGCCGTTGCTTGCCAGCCTGGGGGCGCCACGCCTTCTCCTACTCCTCCTTCGCCGGCCCACCCGACAGCAAACCTGCCGGCGGATCGACCGTAACCCTGCCGCCCTCGACGTCGATCTCGGGCACCGCCTCGTCGGTGAAGGGCAGCATCACCGAGTTCCTCGATGCACTGCCTCCCGACACTTCCATCGTCCGTCCGGCGCCGAAATCGTGGAAGGCCATGACCTTCCCCCAGTTCCGGCCTTCCCGGTCGAACGCGGCGAGCCCGATCAGGTCCGCCTCGTACCACTCCCGCTCGCCCGTCTCCGGCAGACGCTCGCGCTCCACATAGAGCCGCAAACCCCGTACTGCCTCGGCTGCCGTGCGATCGGCTACGCCCTCGATCCGGGCCAGCACCGCGCCCTTTACGGAACTCAGTGCCTCGACCCGGTACTCCTTCGTTCCCTTCTCGTCCGACAGCGCGCCGTACGAGGCGATCGCCATCGGATCCTCGGTGTAGCTCCTGATGCGCACCAGGCCGCGGACCCCATGGGGTGCCGAAACGACGCCCAGCAGGATACGACCCTTGCTCATCGGAGCTACGACCCGATCAGGTGGCCTCGGCTTCCTTCGCGGGCTCCGCGGCGGCGGCCGCGGCAGCCTCGGCCTTCATGCGCTCCTGTGCCTTGGCGCGCGGCGCGGACTTCTTGGTCTGCTCGCGGCGCTCGCGCGGCTTCATCAGCTCGGCCTGCGACAGGAACTTCGCGACGCGGTCGGACGGCTGCGCGCCGACCTTCAGCCAGTGGGCGATGCGCTCCTTGTCGAGCGTCAGGCGCTGGGCGTGGTCACGCGGCAGCAGCGGGTTGTAGGTGCCGAGCTTCTCGATGAAGCGGCCGTCGCGCGGGCTGCGCGAGTCGGCGACGACGATGTGGAAGAACGGACGCTTCTTGGCGCCGTGACGGGTCATGCGGATTGCGATCATTCTCTCAAGTCCTCTCTTCGATTCGTCCAACTTCTGATTTGTCTGACTTCGTCCAGCTTCAGCGCGGGAAACCCGGCGGGCCACCCATGCCCCCGAGGCTGCGCATGAATCCCTTGTCGCCGAGCTTGTTCACACGCTTCATCATCTTGAGCATGTCGGCGTGCTGCTTGAGCAGCTTGTTGACGTCCTGCACCTGAACGCCCGAGCCCTTCGCGATGCGCTTCTTGCGCGAGGCGTGGATCATGTCTGGGTTGCGCCGTTCCTTCGGTGTCATCGCGAGGATGACGGCCTCCTGGCGCTTGAGCTGACCCTCGTCGATCTTGGCCTTGGACATCGCGGCCTTGGCCTGCATCGCGCCCGGCAGCATGCCCATCAGACCCTGCAGGCCGCCCATCTTGCGGAGCTGCCGGAGCTGGTTGAGCAGGTCGTCCATGTCGAACTGGCCCTTGCGGACCTTGGCGGCGAGCTTCTCGGCGTGTTCCTTGTCGATCGTCTCGGCGGCGCGCTCGACCAGGGAGACGATGTCGCCCATGCCGAGGATGCGCGACGCGATACGGTCGGGATGGAACGGCTCCAGCGCGTCGAACTTCTCGCCGACGCCGATCAGCTTGACCGGGCGGCCGGTGACGGCGCGCATCGAGAGCGCAGCACCACCGCGCGCGTCGCCGTCGACGCGGGTCAGCACGATGCCGGTGACGGCCAGCCGCTCGTTGAACGCCTTGGCCACGTTCACGGCGTCCTGGCCGGTCATGGCGTCGGCGACGAGCAGCGTCTCCTTCGGATTGGCGAGATCGGAGATCTGCTTGACCTCCGTCATCAGCTCTTCGTCGATCGACAGGCGGCCCGCCGTGTCGAGGATCAGGACGTCGAACCCTTCGCGCTTGGCCGTCTCGAGCGCGCGCTTCGTGATGGCGAGCGGCATCTCGAGCGGGACGATCGGCAGGGTCGGGACGTTGGTCTGCTCGCCCAGCACCTTGAGCTGGTGCTGCGCGGCGGGGCGGCGCGTGTCGAGCGAGGCCATCAGGACCTTGCGCCGCGTCGAGAAGGTGCCGCCGAACATCTCCGCCGCCATGCCCTGCGGGCCCTGGCTGAGGCGATAGGCGATCTTGGCGGAGGAGGTGGTCTTGCCGGAGCCCTGCAGGCCGACCATCAGGATGACGACCGGCGG
This sequence comes from uncultured Rhodospirillaceae bacterium, assembly GCA_945952105.1. Classification (GTDB taxonomy): domain Bacteria; phylum Pseudomonadota; class Alphaproteobacteria; order Reyranellales; family Reyranellaceae; genus Reyranella. The sequence continues at coordinate 7,309 of CAMFGZ010000062.1, forward strand.
GATGGCGCCCAGGTCGAGATCGGACACGGTGCCGCCCAGCATCTCGATCAGGTGGTCGTTGACGATCTTGACGACCATCTGGCCCGGCGTGACCGATCGGATGACGTCGGCGCCGATCGCCTTCGGCCGGACCTCGTCGATGAACTGGCGCACGACCGGCAGGGCGACGTCCGCCTCGAGCAGGGCGGTCCGCACCTCGCGCAGGGCCGCATCGACATCGGCCTCGGACAGCGCCCCGCGCCCCCTCAGCTTGTCGAATACGTCGCCCAGACGTTTGCTAAGACCCTCGAACATCGCGCTCCCGTTTGCTCAAAGGCGTATCGCGCCGATGCGCGAACCTTCGCGGATCAGCGGAGCTCCCCGAAGGGGGAACCATGTAAATCGGCACGACCGATTGAGCCGGCGGGGTATAAGGCTTGCCGCGTCAGGAGTCAAAACGCTTGGACGGCTTGCCTAACCCATTGATCGACAACGATTCCCATCGTCTCCCGGGCTGGTCGGTGCTGGCCTTCCTGGTGGCCGCACCGCTGATCGGGCTGGTCGCTTTCTGGCTTTTGCCCGAGCGGACCAACCTGTCGGTGCTGGCGACCTTCTTCGCGGTAGCCCTGCTGGGCATCGGGATTGCGGTCCTGCCACTGGGCCGGAACGCGCCGGCTGCCCTGGGTTTGCGGCCCGTCGGTTGGCGCCCCATCGTCCTCGCGGTGCTGGGCACCACGGTCCTGTCCTTCGTCGTCAGCCAGCTCGGGCCACAGCCCGAGGGGGTGCGGCAGGTCACGGAAGGCATCCAGGGTGTGCGGGCGCTGCAGACCCTCGCTGTCCTGGGCTTCCTCGCTCCGCTCGCAGAAGAACTCGTCTTCCGCGGCCTGCTCTATGGCTGGCTGGCTGGCCGGTGGAGCAACCTCGTCGCCTTCCTGGTCAGCTCGCTGGCCTTCGCGGTTGCCCATACAGAACCCGTGCACATTCTTCTGGTGCTGCCGCTTGGCTTCTGGTTCGGCTGGCTGCGCTGGCGCACCGGCTCGCTGCTGCCGACGATCGTGGCGCACATGATCAACAATTCGATCGCCGTGGCGGCTGCTGCTTTTCTCGCCCCCTGATCAGGACGCGAGCTTGCGCTCGACGAACTCCAGCCGGTCCTGGCCCCAGAAGATCTCGCCGTCGATGACGAACGAGGGCGCGCCGAACACGCCCTGCTCGATGGCGTGTTTTGTGTAGGCCTCGCGCTTCTCGGCGATGCCCGGCGCTTCGCTGGCCTTCATGACGGCGGCGCCGTCGAGGCCGCATCCGTCGATGATCGCTTTCAGCGTGGCCGGATCGCCGCTGTTCTTCTCCTCGGCCCACAGGCCCGTCAGGACCGCATGCGCCACCTTGATGGCGTCTCCCATGCGGCCTTCCTCGCGCAGCGCGATCACGCATTTGGCGGCCGGCACCTCGTTGGCCGGAAAGAACTTGGGCTCCAGTGTCGTCTTCACGCCGAGATGGTCGCGCCAGCGCTTCAGCTCCATCATGCGATAGGCCTGACGCTGCGGGGAGCGCTTGGGCAGCGGCAGTCCGCCGGACACCGCGAAGATCGAGCCGAAATCCACCGGCCAGATCGTGACGCTCGCGCCATGCTTCTTCGCCATGGCGTCGAAGCGCGCCGAGCCGAGATAGGTCCACGGCGAATTCAGCGAGACGTAGTAGTCGACATGCTTGCCCATGCGGTTCCTCCGGTTGGAGGCGGACTGTGGCGCAAAGCCCGTCGATACGCCATCTTCGCTGCGTGATTGCCCGTTCTGAGAAAGCCATCGCCATCACCGGCGGCGACTCTGCCTATTTCGACCTGATGCGCGACTGCATCGCATCGCTGCGGGCGACGGCGGAGGGAAGGAAGCTGGCGCTCGGCATTCTCGATTGCGGCCTGACCGAAGAGCAGCGCGCCTGGTGCCGCGATCAGGGCGCCCTGCTGGTGGAGCCGGAGTGGGATTTCGACTTCCCCGGCCGCGACAAGTTGAAGGACGGCTACAAGGCGCTCACGGCGCGCCCGTTCCTGCCGCGCTACTTTCCCGGCCACGATCTCTATCTCTGGATCGACGGCGATTGTTGGGTGCAGCAGGGCGACGCGGTCGACCTGTTCCTTGCGGCCGCGCGCACCGGCGCACTGGCGGTCGCTCCCGAGATTCACCGCTCGATGCGGCACTATCGGCACGCCTGGAAGGAGTTCTCGTCGATCAACGGGGCGGCCTTCGAAGCCTCGTTCGGCCGGGAAACCGCCGAGCGGCTGATCCGCTACCCGCTGATCAATGCCGGCGTCTTTGCCCTGGCGGCCGGCGCGCCCCATTGGCAGGGCTGGGCCGACCTGCTGGGCGAGGCGCTGCAGCGGTCCGCCGACATGACCGACCAGATCGCGCTCAATGTGCTGGTCTACGACCGCGGCTTCGCCTGCGAGCCGCTGCCCAGCCGCTGCAACTGGCCGGTCCATCACGCCACGCCGGCCTGGGACGCCGGCCGCGGCCTGTTCGTGGAGCCGGCCATGCCCTACGAGGCGCTCGGCATCCTGCATCTCACGATCTACACCAAGCGCCTGCCCACGCTCGACGTGCGCGAAATCGGCGGGCCGCACGCGGGACAGGTGCGGGCGCGCTCGTTGCGCTGGCCCGGCCGAACCGCCATATAGCGCCGCATGGCCGGAATGCCTTTTCTCAAGATGCACGGGCTGGGCAACGATTTCGTCGTGCTCGATGCGCGAAGCAGCAAGCTCGACCTTACGCCGCCGCGCCGTCGCGCCATCGCCGACCGTCGCCTGGGCGTCGGCTGCGACCAGCTCATCGTGCTGGAGCCGCCGACCGAGGGCGAGGCCGACGTCTTCATGCGCATCTACAACCCCGACGGTAGCGAAGCGCAGGCCTGCGGCAACGCCACGCGCTGCGTCGCCTCGGTGGTGATGGACGAACTCGAGGCCGAGGAGGCGACGATCCAGACGATCGCCGGCCTGCTCGAATCGCAAAAGGTCGGCCGCGGCGCCAACGGCCTGCCGTTGATCTCCGTCGACATGGGGCTGGTGCGGATGGACTGGCGCGAGATTCCGGTCGCGACGGCGTGCGACACCAACCACATGCCGGTCGGCCTCGGCCCGCTGCAGGATCCGGTCGGCACCAATGTCGGCAATCCGCACGCGACCTTCTTCGTCGACGATCTCGCGGCGATCCCGATCACGGAGCTTGGGCCGAAGCTGGAGCACGATCCGTTCTTTCCCGAGCGCGTGAATGTCGGCGTGGCGCAGGTCATCGGCGAAAACAAGGTGAGGCTCAGCGTCTGGGAACGCGGTGCGGGCCTCACGCTCGCCTGCGGGTCGGGCGCCTGCGCGGCCGGCGTCGCCGCCGCGCGGCGCGGGCTGACGGGCCGAAAGGTCGATGTCGTCGTCGAGCACGGCACGCTCACCATCGAGTGGCTGCGCGACGATCATGTGTCGATGACCGGCGGCATATCGCTCGCCTACCGGGGCGAGCTCGACCGCTCCCTGCTTTCCTGAGGTGCGGCGGTGAGCGAGACGGAACCCGAGAAGAAGGGCTGGTTCGCGCGGTTGCGCTCCCGCGTGGCGCCGACCGTAGAGCCGCCCAAGCCGTCTGAGCCCGAGATCGAGAAGCCCGAACCGGTCGAGCCTGCCGCTGCGGCCGCGCCGGAAGCACCGGTCGCGGCGCCGTCGCCGGAGCCGATCCCCGCGCCGGTGGAGACCACCGCGGAGCCCGAGCCGGCGGCCGTCGAGACGGCGATCGTGGCCGAGACACGAGCGGTCGAGCCGCAATCGATCGAGCCGCTGCCGGTCGACCCCCAGCCGGTCGAGAAGAAGGGCTGGCTGTCGCGCCTGCGCGAGGGCCTGTCCAAGTCGACCAAGAAGGTCGCCGAGAGCATCACCGGTCTCTTCACCAAGAAGAAGCTCGACCAGCAGACGCTCGACGATCTCGAGGACGTGCTGATCCAGGCCGATCTCGGCGTCACCGTGGCCGGCCGGCTCGTGGCCAAGCTCGGCAAGGAACGCTTCGGCAAGGAAGTCACCGACGAGGAGGTGCGCGCGGCCTTCGCCGACGACATCGCCGAGATCCTTCAGCCCGTGGCCGTGCCGCTCACCATCGATGCGGCACGCAAGCCGCATGTCGTGCTGGTGGTCGGCGTGAACGGCAGCGGCAAGACCACGACCATCGCCAAGCTCGCCGGACTTTACAAGGGCGAGGGCCGCTCGGTGATGCTGGCGGCCGGCGACACGTTCCGCGCTGCCGCCGTCGAGCAGCTCAAGGTCTGGGGCGATCGCGCCGGCGTGCCGGTCGTGTCGAAGCAGACCGGCGCCGATGCAGCGGGCCTCGCCTACGAGGCGCTGGAGCGGGCGCGGGCCGAGAAGACCGACGTGCTGCTGATCGACACTGCCGGCCGTCTGCACAACAAGACCAATCTGATGGAAGAGCTCGCCAAGATCGTGCGCGTGCTCGCCAAGCTCGATCCCGAGGCGCCGCATTCCTGCCTGCTGGTGCTCGACGCCACCACCGGCCAGAACGCGCATGCGCAGGTCGAGACGTTCAAGGCGATGTCGCCGGTCGATGCCCTGGTCCTCACCAAGCTCGACGGCAGCGCCAAGGGCGGCGTGCTGGTGGCGCTGGCCGAGAAGTTCAAGCTGCCGGTCGTCGCCATCGGC
>CAMFGZ010000063.1 GCA_945952105.1 uncultured Rhodospirillaceae bacterium
CCAGCTCGATGGGCTTCGGCGGCGCCGGCATGAGCTTCACGATATCGGCCGAGCTCGGTGGTGCGGGCGGCGGCTCTGCGGCGGCCAGCTCGATGGGCTTCGGCGGCGCCGGCATGAGCTTCACGATATCGGCCGAGCTGGGTGGTGCGGACGGCGGCTCTGCGGCGGCAAGTTCGATGGGCTTCGGCGGCGCCGGCATGAGCCTGGCGATGTCTGCCGAACTGGGAGGGGGAGGAGGTGGTCCGGCCGCCGCGAGTTCGACAGGCTTGGCCGGTTCGGCCTGCGGGGCTTCGGCCTTCGGTGGGCTCGCAGCCGCGACGGCGACCGGTGCTTCGGGCGTGGTCTGCGGCCTCGACGGCGGCGGCGCATCGCGGCGCGCCAAGGCCTCTTTCAAGGCGCCGTAGAGTTCCGGCGTCGGCTCGCCGGTCTCGCTCTGGGCCGAGATGCGCTGGAAGGTCCGGATGGCGGCGCGCGTCATCGGGCCGATCGCGCCGTCCGGCTTGTCGCGCAGCAGCTTGAGATCGAACAAGGCCTGCTGGATGACGCGGACCTGATCCTTCTGCACCTTCGGCCAATCGGCCGGAACGAGATCAATCGGAGGCTGCGGGGGAGGAACGGGAGGGCGCGGGGCGGGCGGCGCCGGCCGGGCCGCTGGCGCAGGTGCCGTCCGCAGAGGAGTCGCCGCGGCGGTCTCCATCGGCGCCACACGGGCAGGCGGTCGCGCCTGCTGCATGGCTTCGACGATACGCCTGAATTCGCCCTGACCCACCAGTTCCGCTTTCTGCAGATCCTCCGGCGTCAACCCCCGCTGCAGCGCTTGCGCCCGCGTCGCCGAGGTCCGCGCGAGGGCGGTATCGGCGCCCTTGTTGGTCTGGCGTTCGAACTCGGCGGCGATAGCGAACCAAGCCATTGCCGTCGCGGCGTCCCTGACCGCCGCATCGCCGCGTTCGTAGATGTCGCCCAGGGTGAACATCGATGCGGCCATGCCCTGTCGGGCCGCGGCATGCAGCAGCTCGATCGCCTCCTTACCGTTGCGCGCGGCGCCCTTGCCGTCCCGCAGCATCAGCGCGAGGTTGTGCTTGGCGATGGCGAGGTTGGCGTCGGCGGCCTTGCGATACCATTCGACCGCCTTGGCCGAGTCCCGCTCCATGACGAAGCCGCGCTCGTACATGACGGCGACGTTGAACGCGGACTGGGCCGAGCCGGCTTCGGCCGCACGCATCAGCCAGCCGGCACCGGCCTGCTGGTCCTTGGCCACGCCGATGCCCTGCACCAGCCGGCGGGCGAGTTCCTCCATGGCGGCAGTGCTGTTGCCCTCGGCCCGGCTGCGCAGCTCGGCCATCGGCAGGGATGCCCAATCCACCGACTTGTCGTTCGTGGCGGCCTGGGCTGGGGCCGGAGCTGGCGTGGCCGCGACGGCCGACGGAGCAGCGGCGTCCGGGGGCGGAGGCGGTGGCGCCGTCGCTATGGGGGACGGTGTCGGCGCAGCCGTCGGCGCGCTGGGCGGCGTGGCGGCCGCCACCGGCGGCGATGAGGTCTGCGACGGCGCCTTCGGAGCCTCTTCGGGTGGGCGCATGACCCAGGCGCCGGTTCCCGCAGCGGCAGCGAGCATGATCGCAAACGACGTCATCACGACAGGTCGCTTCAGCAGGGGCCGTTTCGGCGAGGCAGCCGGCTTGCCGGTCATCCCCGGAGAATAGCCGAGACGGGCCTCCGCGGAGAAGGCATGGCGCGATGGCGAACGACCAGCAGGGTGGTCAGGAGAAGCACGGCGCCGGCCTGGTGCGCCGTAGCGATCGGGATGCTGACGCCGCTCAGGATGGTCGCGATCCCCAAGCCCAGCTGAAGGAAAGCCATCGTCGCCGCCGCGAGTGTCTCCGACCGCGGCGCGCGCCAGGCCATGACGAGCACGCCCAGCACCAGGAGCTTGGCGAGCCAGCGGTGCACGAACTGGATGGTCGTGCCGTTCTCGAAGAAGTTGATCCACCCCGGCGAGAGGTCGAAGAGGCCGGGTGGGATCCAGTATCCCGACATGGTGGGGAAGGTGCTATGCGCGGTACCGGCCCGCAGGCCCGCCATGAACGCGCCCCATACCAATACGACCAGCAGGAAGCCGATCAGGCCGGTGGCCTCGCGCGCGACCTTGGGATCGTCACGGCGGATTCCCTGGGGCGTGAGTTCGAGGATCAGCCAGACGGTATAGATGTAGAGGACGATGGCCAGCAGCAGGTGCGCCGCGAGGCGGTAGTGGCTTACCGAGGGCCGGTCGACCAGCCCGGACGCCACCATCGCCCAGCCGAGCGCGCCCTGGAGGCCGCCCAGGACGAGAAGCGCGAGCAGTCGCGGCTTGAGGTACCCGTTGAGGGCGCCGCGCCACCAGAACCAGGCGAGCGGCAGGGCGAATACCAGCCCAATCAGGCGTCCCCACAGGCGGTGGATATATTCGAGCCAGAAGATCTCGCGGAACTCCGGCACTGTGAAGTCGCGGTTGACCAGCCGGCCCTGCGGTGAGGACAGGTACTTCTGCAGTTCCGCCTGCCAGGCCGTATCGGAGAGCGGCGGCAGCCAGCCCGTCACCGGTCGCCATTCCACCATCGACAGGCCCGATTCGGTGAGCCGCGTCAGCGCACCGATCACGATCATGAAGAAGATCATGCCGGCGACGACGATCAGCCACTGGCGCACGGAGGCGGGAACTTGCTGCATGGCGGCGGGACCATGCGCGAAGCGGGCGGCGGCGTCATCAGGCATAAATGTCGCTAATCCCGACCCCTGCTCGCGACAGCTTGCACTCCGCCGGAGTGGCTTGTTTAATCAGTTCGTAGACGAACGGCCTGCCCTCTCGCCCTGGATCCTCGTCAATGTCTGAATTCCGGCTGGTCCCACCGCTGAAGCATGGGCTCAGCTTCGACGATCTTCACGACCGTGAGGGTGTTGCCCGTCTCGATGCCGCCTTCGTGGCATGGCTGAAGGACGCCCATGTCGACGCCCATGCCCGTCTGGTGGCCGCGCGCGCCGCCCCCGAGGGGTTGGCCGCCAAGGACGAGTCCAACCTGCTGATCGAGGTCGCGCGGCCGCTCGAGGATTTCATCGGCAGCCTGTTCGGCGTGACCGTCGAGACCGCTTCCCTGCGCGAGCGTCACAGCCGCCTGGCGCCCCTCTACGACTGCAAGCGCCTCTTCGTGCAGCGCTACGTCACCCGCGCCCTCAAGCCGGACGCCGCCACCGCGCTCGATGGCGCGGTGGTCACGTCGGCGATCGACCTGCCGGTGAAGCTCGACGATGGGCTGGAAGCCTGGGAGCTGGCCTTTGCGCTGGCCGTTCGCGACCTCATCGGGGCGGAGTTCAAGGTCGAGGCGCCGACGCCGCAGGTCACGGCCTTCGCGCAATACGCGGCCTGGGCGCTGCACAATCCCGAAGGCCGAAAACGGCATCTCGACGGGCCGCTGTTCAAGGTGCCGCACAAGCTCGACTTCGAGCATCTCGTGCCGATCGAGACCGAGATCGTCGACGGCGTCACGCGCATGAAGCTGCCGCGGCCGATGCTGCGCCATCGCGAGGGGTTCGCGCTGACCGACCAGGGCTTCGACCTGGTGCGCGCGCTCGATCACGCCAACTACTGCATCTGGTGCCACAACCAGGGCAAGGACAGCTGCTCGCGCGGCCTCAAGGACCGCAAGACCGGCGCGTTCCAGAAGTCGCCTTTCGGCGTGACGCTCGCGGGCTGTCCGCTCGAGGAAAAGATCTCGGAGATGAACCTGCTGAAGAGCGAGGGCTTCTCCATCGGCGCGCTGGCGATGGCGGCGGTCGACAACCCGCTGCTGGCGGCGACCGGCCATCGCATCTGCAACGACTGCATGAAGGCCTGCATCTACCAGAAGCAGGAACCGGTCGACATCCCGCAGATCGAGACCCGCACGCTGAAGGACGTGCTCGCCCTGCCGTGGGGCTTCGAGATCTACTCGCTGCTGACGCGCTGGAATCCGCTGAACCTTCGCCGTCCGATCCCGCGCGCCTCGACGGGCCGCACCGTGCTGGTGGTGGGTCTCGGTCCTGCCGGCTTCAACCTCGCGCATCACCTGATGAACGACGGCCATACCGTGGTTGGCATCGACGGACTGAAGATCGAGCCGCTGCCGGAGGCGCAGTCGGGCGTGTTGATGGACGGCACGCGCGTGCCCTTCGCGGCGGTCAGGGACGTCGCGAGCTTGCGCGAAAATCTCGGCGAGCGCGCGATGGCGGGCTTCGGCGGCGTCGCCGAGTACGGCATCACCGTGCGCTGGGACAAGAACTACCTGAAGATGGTGCGCCTGCTGCTGGAGCGGCGCGCGCAGTTCTCGATGTTCGGCGGCGTGCGCTTCGGCGGCACGGTCACGGTCGAGAGCGCCTTCGCCATGGGCTTCGACCACATCGCGCTCTGCGCCGGTGCGGGCAAGCCCACCGTGCTCGATCTGCCCAATGGCCTGGCGCGCGGCGTGCGCGCGGCCTCGGATTTCCTGATGGCGCTGCAGCTCACGGGCGCGGCCAAGAAGGAGTCCATCGCCAACCTGCAGATCCGTTTGCCGGTGGTGGTGATCGGCGGCGGCCTCACCGCCATCGACACGGCGACCGAATCGCTCGCCTACTACCCGCTGCAGGTCGAGAAGTTTTTAAGCCGCCACGAGACATTGGTCGCGGAACGCGGCGAGGCGGCGGTGGGTGCCAACTGGTCGCCCGAGGAACGCGAGATCGCCGGGGAATTCATCGCGCACGCCAAGGCGATCCGTGCCGAGCGCGAACTGGCGGCGCGTGAGGGCCGGGAGCCCGCGATCACGAAGCTGGTGAATGGATGGGGCGGCGTGTCGCTGGTCTATCGCCGCCGGTTGATCGACTCGCCATCGTACACGCTGAACCACGAGGAAGTGCTCAAGGCGCTCGAGGAAGACATCCGCTTCGTCGAAGGCCTGTCGCCCATTGCCGTCGAGATCGACGAAGCAGGACAGGCCAAGGCGCTCAAGGTCGCCGGCGAGCAGAACGGCGCCAAGGTCGAGGCGACCCTGCCGGCGCGCACCATCCTCGTCGCCGCCGGCACGCAGCCGAACACGGTGCTGGCGCGCGAGGATGCGACGCACGCCTTCATCGACGGCAAGTATTTCCGCGCCCTCGACGAGGAGGGCAATCCCGCGACGCCCGAGCGTGTCTGCAAGCCGGCCGACGTGCGCGTGTTGATGTATCGCCATGCCGACAACCGTTTCATGTCGTTCTTCGGCGACCTGCATCCCTCCTTCGCCGGCAACGTCGTGAAGGCGATGGGTGGCGCCAAGCAGGGCTATCCGGTGCTGACGCGCTCGATGACGGCGCTGCCGCCGCCCAAGCGCACGCCGGCGGAGATACTCGACGAGGCCAACCGTGCGTGGCGAGCGCGTGTCGTGCGCGTCGACCGGCTGACGCCCACCATTATCGAGGTGATCGTCGAGGCGCCGGCCGCCGCGCGCAACTTCGAGCCCGGCCAGTTCTATCGCCTGCAGAACTACGAGGCGCGTTCGCTGAAGACCGAGGGCACGTTGCTCACCATGGAGGGTCTCGCGCTGACCGGCGCTTGGGTCGACAAGGAGAAGGGCCTGCTGTCGCTGATCGCGCTGGAGATGGGCGGCTCGTCCGACCTCTGCGCCATGCTGAAGCAAGGCGAGCCGGTGATCGTCATGGGCCCGACCGGTGCGCCCACGGAGATCGAGCCCGGCGAGACCGTCGTGCTTGTGGGCGGCGGCCTCGGCAATGCCGTGCTCTTCTCGATCGGCCAGGCTTTCCGCAAGGCCGGCAGCAAGGTGCTCTATTTCGCGGGCTACAAGAAGATCGTCGACCGCTACAAGGTCGAGGAGATCGAAGCCGCGGCCGACGTCGTCGTCTGGTGCTGCGACGAGGCGCCGGGCTTCGCAGCCAGCCGGCCGCAGGACAAGTCGGTCGTTACCAACATCGTCGAGGCGATGCGCTTGTATGCGTCAGGCGAGCTGGGCGACCAGCCGATCCCCTACAGCGCCGCCGACCGAATCGTGGCCATCGGCTCGGACGGCATGATGAACGCGGTGCGGTTGGCGCGGCACGCGGCGCTGAAGTCGTTCCTGAAGCCCGAGCACGTGGCCTTCGGCTCGATCAACTCCCCCATGCAATGCATGATGAAGGAGATCTGCGCCCAGTGCCTGCAGCTCCACAAGGATCCCGAGACGGGCAAGGAGACGGTGGTGTTCTCCTGCTTCAATCAGGACCAGCGCCTCGATCTCGTCGACTTCGCCAACCTGCGCCAGCGCCTGCGCCAGAACTCCGTTCAGGAGAAGATCGGCGCGCTCTGGATCGACAGGGCGCTAAGGCAGCTCGGGCTACGGGGCTAAGCGAAGATCTTCCGGCCCACGATCACCAGCAGCGCGATCGAGGCCACGAGGATGACGAGCAACGTGACGACGATGCCGGCGGCGCGACCGGGATTGACGGCGGTCGTCCTGGCGAGACCGAAGGCATGGGCGAGGCGGCTCAGGATGAAGGCGATGCCCAGCGCGTGCACCAGCGTCCGCGAACCATGGCAGATTTCCAGCAGGGCCAGCAGGACCAGGACCAGCGCGGCGTATTCGGCGAAGTTGCCGAACACGCGGGTCATGCGGCCCATCTCGGCGTCGCCGCCGTCGCCCAGGCTGATGCGCCGCCGGAAGCGCTGGCGGATCACCATGGCCGACAGGATCACGCAGAGGATGCCGGTCAGTGCGGCATAGAAGGCGGTGACGAACGGCAGGGCCGGCATTGCCATGGATGATCTCTCTTCTACGGGGCGCGCACGAAGCGGAACAGGACCTTGTCCTGGCTGTAGTAGCGCAACTGGTCGACGACCTTGGGAAAATATTCGCTGCCGACCGTCACCGGCATGAAGGCGTCGAGGTCGAGCGGGCGGACGCCGACATGGAAGCCTGCTTCGCTGAAGGCTTTGGCGACACCGTCGAGCGAGTGGTCGTAGAGCGGGATCGAGGAAGTCTCGGCGATCACCTTGCGCCAGCGCGGCCAGACCGCGCTGTCCTTGTGGCAGCCCATGGCGGCGACATAGATGCCGCCGGGCTTCAGCGCCGCCTCGATGTCGGCGGCGTGCGCGGCGAGGTCGGGCAGCAGGTAGAGCACCTCATGGCTGAAGGCGAAGTCGAATGTCCGGCCGAGGGAAGCCGCGCTGTCGCTCACCTTGTACTCGATGGGCCGCTGGCCCTTCAGCAGCTCGGCGCGGGCAACCGACTCGCGGGCGATGTCGATGCCGACGGCGGACCGGAAGGGATGGCGGTCGTACAGCATCCGCAGAAAGCCGCCCTGGTTGCAGCCATAGTCGAGCACGGTCGACGGGCGCAGGTCCTCGTTCACTCCGACATCGATCATGCGCCGCCAGATCGGGGCATGGGCGGCGCCCATCGCCTCCTCGTCGGCGGCGTTGCGGTTCCACGTGTGGATGATGGACGGTCGTTGCATCGCTTCCTCCGTCGGCAGGAAGCGAGCCTATCACGCCCTCGTCATGCCCGCGCGCGCCAGGGATGCACGAGCAGCGGCCCCGCGACCAGGCTGCCGAAGGTGACGATGCCGACGGCGATCGCCACGAAGACGCCAGGCAAGCCCCAGCCGAGATGCTCGATCGCGAACCAGCCGCCGAGCGAGGCCACGAACAGGCGGGTCACGCCAGCGGCGAAGGGCGCCTTCATGCGGCCCGCCCCCTGGCTCGCGAAGGAGAGCGTCATCCCGATGCCGAACAGGAAGTAGAACGGCGCGACGCGCGTCACGTAGGAGACGGTCGCGGCGATCACGTCGGGGTCGTCGGTGAAGAGCCGTGCCCAGCCCTCCGGCACCAGTGCGACGATCCAGCCGAAGGCGCCGATGCCGAGGCCCGCGACCAGGCTGCCGATCCAGGCGGCGCGGACCGCGCGGCGCCAGTCGTTGGCGCCGGCCGCAACGCCCACGATCGTGGTCAGGCCCGAACCGATGCCGAAGGCGAGCGGCACCAGCATGAATTCGAGACGCACGCCGATGCCGTAGCCCGCGAGTGCGGCCATGCCGAAGCGGCCGACCAGGCCGGTGACCAGCATGGCGGTGAGGTTGGCCGTGAAGGCGGAGAAGGAGGCGATCAGGCCGACCCGCAGGATTTCCCAGAACAGCCGCCCCTGCAGGGGAACGCCGGAGGCCTTGGGCACGAAGCCCAGCTTGCCGCTCCACAGGGCGCGGGCCTGGAGCAGCGCCGACACCGCGGAGGTGAGGAGCGCGGAGATCGCGGGACCCGCCATGCCCAGGCCCGGCCAGCCGCCGATGCCCAGCGCCAGCCCGTAGGAGAGTGGTACCTGGGCGATCGAGGAGACCAGCATGTAGCGGCCGGGTGTCGCCGCGTCGCCGCCGCCGCGCAGCAGGGCCGAGAGGAAGAAGTTGGCCCAGATGAAGATCGAGCCGGTGAACAGGACATGGGAGTAGGTGAGGGCGTTGGCGAGTGAGCGGCCCTCGCCGCCCAGCAGCCGGTAGAGGGAGGGCGCGACCGTCCAGGCGAGCAGGGTGAAGAGCAGCGCCAGCACAATGCCGAGGACCAGCGCGTGCAGGACCAGGTTGCGGGCGTCTTCGGTCCGGCCCGCGCCTAGCGTGCGGGCCATGGCGGCCGCCACGCCGCCGCCCATGCCGCCCGCCGCCATCATGGTCATCATCATCATGAGCGGGAAGACGAGCGCGAAGCCCGCCAGCGCCTCCGTGCCGAGCCGGCCGAAGATGAAGGTCTCGGCGATGGCCACGAAGGTCTGCACGATCATGACTGCGGAGGTCGGGGCCGACAGCTTCCAAAGGCTCTTGCCGATGGGCGCGGTGAGAAGGGGATGCGACAGGGGAAGCTCCAGATTACGTGCATATACACATTATCAGCCCGCGCGATCGTGTCACCTGACAAAGGCTGCGGGAGGCCATTAGGTTTTGCGCATGACAGACAAGGAACGCCCCCTAGCCAAACCCTCGGTCCAGATCGACAACGACCGCGTGATCGTCACGGAATGGCGCTTCCCGCCGGGCAGCCACACCGGCTGGCACCGCCACAATCACGACTATGTCGTGGTGCCGGTCACGACGGGTGAACTGCACATCTTCGACGGAAAGGCCACCGTGCCGGCGCCGCTGCGGGCCGGGGTTTCCTACGCGCGCCAGACCGGGGTCGAGCACGATGTCATAAATCCCAACGATTTCGAGTTCGTGTTCGTCGAAATCGAGGTCAAGGCCTGATCCTGCCGCCGGGCAGCCCCGCGCCCGGTCGCATTGACTTGCCCTGTCGCAAGGGTCATATGGGGTCCGCCCAGCGGTCCGGCCCGATCCACGAGCCTTATGTGACCGCTCCAAGTCCAGCGGAAAGAATGGACTAAACTACGGAAATTAAATGAGTTTTGAGAGTTTGGGGCTGAGCGCCCCGGTACTGCAGGCAGTGGCCGAAAAGGGCTACACGACGCCGACCCTCATCCAGGAAAAGGCCATCCCCATCTGCCTGATGGGTCGTGATGTCCTCGGATGCGCCCAGACGGGCACCGGAAAAACCGCCTCCTTCGTCCTCCCGATGATCGATATTCTCTCGGAAGGCCGCTCCAAATCGCGCATGCCGCGCTCGCTGATCCTGGAGCCGACCCGCGAACTGGCCGCCCAGGTGGCCGAAAACTTCGAAATCTACGGCAAGTACCACAAGCTCAATATGGCGCTACTGATCGGCGGTGTGAGCTTCCCCGACCAGGAACGCGCGCTGGAGCGCGGCGCCGATGTCCTGATCGCCACACCGGGCCGCCTGCTCGACCATTTCGAGCGCGGCGGCATCCTGCTGAACGACGTCAAGATCCTGGTGATCGACGAAGCTGACCGGATGCTCGACATGGGCTTCATTCCTGACGTCGAGCGCATCGTCGCGACCCTGCCGCCGCTGCGCCAGACCCTGTTCTTCTCCGCGACCATGCCGCCGGAGATCAAGCGCCTGGCCGATCGCTTCCTGAGCAACCCGAAGGAAGTCACGGTCGCCCCGCCGGCCTCGGCCTCGAAGAACATCGTGCAGGGCCTCTCGGTCGTGCCGGAAGAGGACAAGCGCGAGGCTCTGCGCAACCTGATCAAGGATCAGAACATCAAGAACGCCATCGTGTTCTGCAACCGCAAGAAGGACGTGGCGATCCTGCAGGGCTCGCTGAAGAAGCACGGCTTCAACGCCGGCGCGCTGCATGGCGACATGAGTCAGCCCGCGCGCATGGAGACTCTGGAAAAGTTCAAGCAGGGCGAAATCCAGATCCTCGTCGCCTCCGACGTCGCCGCCCGCGGCCTCGACATCGCGGCCATGAGCCATGTGTTCAATTTCGACGTTCCGTTCTCGCCCGAGGACTACGTCCATCGCATCGGCCGTACCGGCCGCGCCGGCAACACCGGCCACTCCTTCACCCTGGCCTCGCCCGAGGAGGGCGGTCTGGTCGAGGCGATCGAGAAGCTGATCGGCACCACCATCCCGC
Source organism: uncultured Rhodospirillaceae bacterium (assembly GCA_945952105.1). Classification (GTDB taxonomy): domain Bacteria; phylum Pseudomonadota; class Alphaproteobacteria; order Reyranellales; family Reyranellaceae; genus Reyranella. Next base: position 10,494 of record CAMFGZ010000063.1, read on the forward strand.
GCGTCGAAGTGCCGGGCATGCAGACGGTGGAGTTCGAGCCGTCCGACGGCCGCCGTCGCGGACGGGGTCGCGGACGCGGCGGTTCGAGCAGCGGCCGGGGCAGCAGCCGGGGCAAGAGCGGCGACAGCAGCCGCTCGTCGCGAGCGCCGCGGCCCGAGCGCGAGCCGCGTCCGGAAATGGACGCCCGGCCCGAGGCCGAGGCGCGTCCGCCGCGTGAAGCTCGTCCCGAGCGTGACGCCCGTCCGCCGCGCGAGCCGAGGCCCGAGCGTTCCCAGCGCGAGTCCCGCCCCGAGCGTGAGCAGCGCCCGGAACGTGAATCTCGCCCGCCGCGCGACCGTCGTCCCGAGCGGTCGGACCGTCCGCGCCACGACCGCCGCGATCGCGACGATACGCCGGCGCCGATGGGCCTTGGCGATCACGTGCCGGCTTTCCTCGCCCGTCCGACGCGCTAGGATCGCGCGTCGCGGCGGAGGGCGTTCATGCAGACCATTTTCGTCATGGTGAAGTGCGAGCTCGGCAAGGCCTACGAGGTCGCCGACAGTGCCGTCGCCGTCGAGCAGGTGTCGGAGGTCTATTCGACCTCCGGGCAGTACGATCTCCTGATGAAGTGCTATCTCGACGAGAAGACCGACATCGGTCACTTCGTGACGAGCCAGATCCAGACGCTGCCGGGCGTGAAGGACACCTTCACCCTGATCACCTTCAAGGCGTTTTCCTGAGCACGGCCCTTCCGCAGCAGCATCTGCCGAGGGGCGAGGATTTCCTGCTCCTCCCGCCGTCCCTTCAGCCCTACGCCTACCGCAACGTCGACAGGCTGTTCGCCCATCGCGTGATCCGAAAGGGTCCGAGCCCGCGTGAGCTGCCGCGCGGGCCCGAGATCGCGCCGGTCTATTCGGCCGCCGGCCGCGAGCACGACGTCGCCTCGTTCATGGACCGCAACGTGATCGTGGGCATCCTGGTGATCCATCGCGGCCGGATCGTGCTGGAGCGCTACGGGCTTGGCCTGCAGGAGCACGACCGCTGGTCGACCATGTCGACCGTGAAGTCGATGACGGCGATGCTGGTCGGTGCCGCGGTCCACGATGGTGCCATCAAGTCGATCGACGATCCGCTCACCGACTACCTGCCGGCGCTGCGGGAATCGGCCTACGAGGGCGTGACCCTGCGGCACGTGATGACCATGTCGTCGGGCGTGCGCTGGACCGAGATCTACCCCGACCGCAACTCCGACGTGAACCGCTACTCGAAGTCGCTGGCCGACAAGGTGCCCGACGGCGTGCTGAAG
>CAMFGZ010000064.1 GCA_945952105.1 uncultured Rhodospirillaceae bacterium
CAACTACATCCAAAACGCCGGATATGCTCACGTCAAAACGTGAAACGCTCTAAAGGTCCCTCGGCTACGCTCCAGGGCGGGGGTTCCCCCGCCCGCGATGACTGCTTTTTTTGGATTAGCGCACTGCGCAAATACCAACAACGTCGTCATGCCGAGTGTAAGCGAGGGACCTGTCCCTTCACTCACGAACAAAGCGATGCTGCGTGCGCTCGCGCTTGGCGAGCCTGGGCAATGCCTGCCCCACGATCAGCGCCTTGAAGTGCGGCGTTTCCTGATGCGAGGCGAAGCCCGCCTCGTCGTGAAACACTTCGTAGAAGAAGAACTTGTCCGGCTCCGCGATCGAGCGGTGGATCTGGAACGCGTGCACCCAGGGCTCGCGCTGGGCCTGCGGCAGGTATTCGCGAACGATGGCGGCGACGGCATCGGCCTCGCCAGGCTTTGCCTCCCAGAACGCCGTGACGACGAGCCCATCCTTCAGGGAATGAAGATCGACCATGCAATGTCTCCCGTGGTTGACGACGGGAAGGTTTCTAGGGCCGGCCCGCGCGCCGTCGTTTCGGCGCGCAACGAAGCGATGGCGTCTCCTACTTCACCACCTCCTGCGTGGCGACCTTGATGCGCCCGGTGCGGCGCGCCTTGTCGAGCGTATCGTAATCCTCGTCGGTCTGCCTGGCATAGGCCATCGCGAACTTGCCCAGCGCGTCGTCCAGCGCGTCGCTGTTGCCGCAATAGCCCGCGATCATCGCCGCATCGCCCGACTTCGCATGCGCAAGCGCAAGCGCCCAGCCGCACAGCGTGCAGTATTCGACGAAGCCGTCGATGCTGCTCGGGTCGCTCTCGTTGAATTTCACGCTGCCCTTCATGTCGGCGAGCTGGCGGACGTAGAAGTCCTTGCCGTCGCCCTCGCCCCAGCCGAGGAAGATGTCCGGCGAGCCCTGCGCCAGGCGCTGCCCCACGACCACGCGTCGTCCCTGGTTCTCGAAGCTGAGCGTGTGATCGACATAGGGCGCCAGGACCGACGTCTGCGCCTGCTTCACCTGCAGGAAGAGTGGATCGTCCGAGTCGATGCCCTGCAGCAGGATCACCCAGCAGCCCGTGCCGACGCTGCCGACGCCCACGACCTTGCGGGCTGCATCGACGATGCGATAGCGCGACAGCAGCACCCGCCGGTCGATCGACAGCGACTGGACATAGGCCTGTAGCATGGTATCGATGGCTTCGTTGGTCGGAGTGCCCGCTGCCGTATGCGTCTCGCGCACGATCAGCGGGATTTCCTCGATGATGCGATGCTCGCCGCCCACCTGCTCGGTCATCTTCTCGAGCACGCTGACATGGCCCTTGGCGCGGGCCTTGTCCATCAGCCGCTCGGCTCCGCGCCGGGCGCGTGGCGACAACGTCTCGAGCACGGCGCGCTCGTCGATCTTGTCGTACCAAATCTGGAGATAGCCCATGTCGGCGTAGCGGCGCATGCGCTTGCGATAGGAGCGCACGATGGCCTGGGCCGCCTCTTCGGCCTCGACACGATCACCGCCCATGAAGCGCACGGCGACGGCGGCGCTGGCGGCCAGCCGCTTCAGATCCCATTCCCAGGGGCCGGGATGGACTTCGTCGAAATCGTTGATGGCGAAGATCAGGTTACGCTCCGCCGAGGCGAAGACGCCAAAATTCGAGACGTGCATGTCGCCGCACGCCCCCACTCCCATGCCCGTCACCGGCGTGGTCGAGAGATCGGCGGCCATGACGGCGGCCGAACCTCGCAGGAAGGCGAACGGGGAGGCCAGCATCCGGGCGAAACGCACCGGCACCAGCTTCTGCACCCGCGTCGCATTCTGCGCTTCGAGGATGGCGACGGGATCGGGACGGTCACCGGCCTTCTTGAACTTGCCGTGCGAGGCGCGCGGCACTTGCGAGCGTATGGCCTTTCCCGCCTGCAGTCGATCTGCAACTGTCGCGCGTGGCGCCATGAAACTTTCGCGCAGCGTCATATTCTCGATCGCATGGTTCATGCGCTCGAACGTGCGATCTACGTTCGCATTGATCTTGACCACTGTCATTGGCATGCCCCCGCTCCTCGTCACCACTTAACGTCGGCGACCGGCGGCGGTCAAAGCAATTGCCGAGCTATCGGCTCCTTTGCCTCCTCAGGGTCCCCATCCCGTCCTCGTCGAGATTTTCGAATGTGACCTGGGAGGCCTTTCCGTCCGGACCGATCTGGAAGGTGACACCGACCATCCAGTCCGGACTCTCCGCATATGGCGCATAAAGGAAGAGGTCGCGATTGAAGTGCTTGAGGAGAAAGCGCTTGCCGGCCGGCCCCAACGCGGCGGACAGGACGCCACCTGATTCGGTTATCCGGACGTCGCCCAGATAGTCATTGTTGTAGAAGCCCGTATAGGTCTGGAGCGGCATCGGAGGCGAGGGCGCGGCCGGCGGCGACGCATACGGAGCCATGGCCTGCTTCTGCGCGACGGCACCGAAGCTCTCGTCGTAGATCCCGTTCCAGTGCGCGATCCAGTCGCGGGACGTCTTGCCTGCGTAAACCTCGTCGAGGAATGTCGCCGCGAGCCCCTCCGGCACGCCCGTTGGAAAGGCATTGCTCAGGATGACGATGCCGAGCTTGTCCGCCGGCAGCATGTGGACGAGCGTGCGGGCGCCGGCACTGAAGGCTCCGGCATGGCTCCATTCGACGCCACGCTCGCGGAAGTCGACGTTCCAGCCCATGCCGTAGAAGCCGGTGATGCCCGTCTTCGAGTCGACGCTGCGCGCGATGGCCGGCTGCCGGGTCTGCTCGAGCGCGGCCTCCTTTATGATCGGCCGGCCAGCAAAGCGACCGTTGCCCAGTTCCAGCCGCAGCCACTGCGTCATGTCGCGGGCATTCGAACTCGCGCCGCCCGCCGGAGACTGCGCATCAGCGTTCCGTTTCACGAGCGGAGTCCATTTGCCGTCGACACGGACATGCAGCGACGAGCGGTTGGGTTGAAGCAGGAAGTCGCGGGCGCGGGAACTGGTCGATTGCATGCCGAGCGGCCGGTAGACCTTCTCTTCCGCGAGATCCTCCCACCTCTTGCCTGTCGGCTTGGTCGCCGCGATCGCCCCCGCCGTGAAGCCGAAATTGCTGTAGGCGTAGCTCGCTCGGAAGCTTCCGCCCGGCTTGGTGTAGCGGATACGCTTCAGGATCTCCTCCCGGCTGAAGCCGAGATCCTCGATATCGTTGCCGGCATTGGCGGCCAGGCCACTGCGATGGGAAAGCAGGTCCCGGATCGTGACCTGGGCGGTGGGATAGGCGTCAGGCAGCGCGAAGTCGGGATCGAGATCGCGAATCCGCGTGTCCCAGGTGACGATGCCATCGCTGACGAGGGCGGCGACGACCGTTGCCGCGAGAGGCTTCGAAACCGAGGCCAGCTGAAACACGGTGTCGGCACTCACCGTCTCGGCCTGCCCCATCTCGCGCACGCCGAATCCCTCGAGGAATACGACCTCGTCACGATAGACGATGCCGATCGAGAGGCCCGGCACTTCGCCTTTGGCCACGACCTGCCGGGCCAGGTCCCTCAACTTCGGCAGGGCGGCCGTAACCTTCTCCTTCGTGACGGTCTGTGCCCCGGCACCGACCGAGCCGAGGACGAGGATGATCAGGGAAAGGAGAAGCCTCATCAGTTCGTTTTCCTTGCTGCCACGACCTCCTTCTTACCATCGGAGCGACCGGCGAGGAGAGCCAGTCGGGCGCCGGCGACGACGGCGATCAGGGCGACCGGCACGAAACTGGCCGGCACCCAGAAAGCCGCGCTCGCGATGCCGTGGGTGCTGAGGCCTCGCGACAGGCCGGCCAGGGTCGCGACGATGCCGGCCGCGGCGGCGCCCAGCGCGAAGCCGGTCTGCTGCACGGTGGCGACCGCGGACGCGGCGAGATCGCCCTCGCCCGGCCGCGCACCGCCCATCAATCGCTGCACACCGAAGCCCCAGCACGCGCCGATTCCCAGCCCGACCAGGGCGATCAATGCGGGCAGCACCAGCACCGGCCTGGTCGTCATGAGCAGCGCGACGCCGCCGAGACCGATGGCCATCGCCAGCGGGCCGACGAAGAGCATGCGGCCCGCCGCACGCGGCGACCAGCCCGAGACGACGATCGACGACACCGTCCAGCCCATAGACGCACCCGCAACCGTGTAGCCCGCCGCCAGCGGGTCGAAGCCATGCAGCCCCTGGAGGAAGATCGGCACGAAGATCGAGAGCGGGCTGTAGGCGATCGACACCAGCAGCGCAAAGACCATCGCCATGCCCGTCACGGAGTAAGGCGAGAAGGCATCGCTCGGGAAGAGCGGCGCCGTCGACCGTCGATCGAGCAGGATCATCACGATCAGCAGCAGGACGGCCGTGAGGAAGAGGCCGAGCTTGGTGAGGGGCAGCGCAACGACACTCGCCGTCGACATGACGGCGATCGCCAGGCAGATCAGCGCGACCCTGCCGAAGGGCACGACGCGCGCCGGACCGCCTTTCTCCGCCCGCGCCCTCGGAAGCGAGCGCGCCGCGACCACGGCCAGCAGCGCCGCGAGAACGGTCACGGCATGGAAGGCGCCGCGCCAGTTTCCCCAGGTCGCGAAGGCGCCGCCGACCATCGGGCCGACCAGAACCGACATGCTCCACGCGCCGGAGAGCAGTGCCGCGACACGCGGCCACATCGGCTCGGGAAAGGCATTCCCGACCAGCACGTAGGCCATGGCCGACAACACGCCGCCCCCGAAGCCCTGCACGAAGCGGCCAACCACCACCATGCCCATCGAAGGCGCGGTCGCACAGACCAGTGCGCCGATGCCGAAGACCACCGCACCGGCGCAGAAGGCGGTACGCGCGCCCAGTCGCGCCGTCAGATGTCCAGTACAGGTCGCCGCGACGATCGACGAGGCGAGGAAGGCCGTCGTCGGCCAGCTCATCATGGCCGTGCCACCGACATCCTCGACGATGCTGGGCAACACCGTCGCCAGCATCAGCACGTTCATCGAATGCAGGAGGACGCCCCCCACCAGCGCCACCAGGAGCGGGAGCCATTGCGGCTTGAGGAGCGCCGACCAACCGACCGTTGCAGACATTGCGGCGACTGATCATTTTCCCGCGCCACGGTCAAACTGAGACCCCGAGCGGCGTGCGGCTATCGCGTCCGAAAACCGCGAGCGTCGCCCGAACGCGCGTGGGAATATCCCGCCATGGAATTGCTCGATCGCAGAACCTACTACCGCGCGTTCCTGAAAGACGAGACCGGCGTGGCCACACTGGCCGAACGGCTGGGCGCAGGCGACCGCCAGCTCATCGCCCGCGAGGCACGCCCCCATGGCTGAGCTTCTCGAGTTCCGGATCGACCGGCTGAAGACTCCCCTCGGCGAACTTCTGGTCGTCGCCGATGACGGGGGGAACCTGAGATCCATCGACTGGGCCGAGTACGAGGCACGCATGCGCCTCCTGCTCGACCGCTACTACGGAAAGGGGCGTTACACGCTCCGCCCGTCGCGCAATCCCGGCGGACTGACGACAGCGATGCGCGACTATTTCAGCGGCAACCTCGCCGCCATCGACACGCTCCCGGTGGAAACCACCGGCACGCCGTTCCAGAGAAGCGTGTGGCGCACGCTGCGCACGATCCCGCACGGGACGACCATCACCTACGCCCAGCTCGCAGCACGCATCGGCAGCCCGAAGGCGATCCGTGCGGCCGGACTCGCCAACGGCCAGAACCCGATCAGCATCGTGGTGCCTTGTCACCGTGTCATCGGCAGCAACGGCACCCTGACCGGCTATGGCGGCGGCCTGCCCCGCAAGAAGTGGCTGCTGGAGCACGAAGGCGCGCTGTAGGCCTCAGCGGCGGAAGTTCGCCGGCGCCGTTACGTTGGAATACTCGAAGCGCACCTTGTGCAGCGCCTTGTCGGTGCCCTGCACGTCGGTCTGCTGACGGACCGGAAGCCCGTCGACAGCGATCCAGATTTCGGACTCCGTTGGGCCCTGCGCACTCGTTGTCAGGACCCTGTAGAGGGTCGCCTCCTTGCCATCGACGGTGTCGACGCGCACACGGGTACAGGTATGCGGGGACTTCTGCATCGCCTGGCGGGAGTCGCTCACGGCTTTCTGGGCATCATAGGGCCGTGCCACCCACTCGTTGCCCGCGCGCATGTAGAGCGTATCGCCCAGTCGGATGATCTCGCCCCTCAACGGTTTGCCCGGCGCCGCGGCGCTTTCGATGGTGATCACCTGCCGCACAGGCACGCCCGCCTGCTTGATCACGGCATCGAGCACCGCCTGGCAGGCCACATCGTCGGCCTTCGCAATACCGGCCGGCAGACCCAGCGCGACCGACAGAACCAGGATCGAAAGTCCGCGCCTTGCGTGCGTCATGGCGTCCTCCTGCCCCCGGGACATAGGCCGCTGCGACGGCCGCGACAACCGTCAATCCAGCGAGATGCCGGTCTCCACCGCCACGGCCTTCCATTGACGCACCTCGCCGTCGAGAAAGCTCGCCATCTCGACGCTGCCTTGCGGCATGGGATCGAGAAAGGCGGCGTCGAACTTCTCCTTCACGTCCGGCAGGAGCAGGACTCGTGAGATGTCGCCTGCGAGCTTGCCCGTCACCTCGGGCGACGTGCCCGCGGGCGCCAGGAACCCGTACCAGTTGTAGACGACGACACCCGGCGCGCTCTCCGCGTAGGTCTGCACGGTCGGAAGGCGCGGATGGCGCTGCGCCGTGGCGATCGCCAGCGCCTTGAGCTTGCCCGATTGAAGATGCGGCATGACGGGAGCCATGGCGTTCATCACCAACGGGATCTGGCCGTTGATTGCGTCGTTCAGGGCCGGCCCACCGCCCTTGTAGGGCACATGCACGAGATCGAAGCCGACCTTCGCGCGCAGCAGCTCGTATGTCAGATGCGGGCCGCTGCCCTGCCCCGGCGTGCCGACGGCGATCTTCTGGAGCTGGTCGTGGGGCATCGCCAGCAATTCCTTGAGCGAATTTGCCGGGAACGACGGATTGGCGACCAGCACCTGCGGCGACGCACCGACCAGCGTGATCGGCACGAAGCTCTTCACCGCATCGTAGCACGCCTTGGAGTAGACGGCGGGATTGATGCCGTGCGCCACGTCGGCGTAGAGCAGCGTGTAACCATCGGCCGGCGCGCGCGCGACGATCTCGGTGCCCAGCATGCCGGCCGCGCCGGGCCTGTTGTCGACGATGAAGTTATAGCCACCGAGTTCCTGGAGCTTCTGCGCCACCAGCCGGCCGGTGAAGTCGGAGCCGCCGCCTGGCGCGTAGGGCACGACGAGGCGAATCGGTTGCGACGGGTATGCGGCCTGCGCGCGGGCGGACGTTGCCGCGAAGCCCGCTGCAGCACCGCTGGCGAGGAAAGTACGTCGGGATACCGTTGTCATGCCACGGAGTTAAACACACTTCGTGCCAAACCGAACCTCCCGCCATGGCCTGGGTTGCTCAGCGCATATCGTACTCGTCATGGCGGCGGAACCATGGTCCCTGCTCATTGCGGCCCTTGGGCGCGCGGTCGAGCCACTGGTACATGGACCAAAGCCCGTCGACGCCGCGCGTATAGGTCGAATAGGTGTGATAGACGGTACCGTCCTCCATCACGAAAGCGCTGACGCCCGGCCGGTCGCGCCCGTAGGTCGCGGCGTCGATGCCGCACATGCCCGCAAGCTCAACGACCGGCTTCGGCGCCGGCTGGATATCGAGTGCATGACCAGCGCGTTGGTAATTGTAACGAATATCGCCCTCGCGCTGCTGCCGGTAGGTGAAGGAGACGTTGAAGTCGAAGTTGAAGTCGCCATCGCCCGAGGACGCCCAGGGGAAACTCCAGCCCATGCGTTGACGATAGTCCAACAACTTCCCGAGCGGCGCCCGCGACACGGCCATCAGGGTTACATCGTGATGGGCCAAATGGACGACGCTGCCGTCGAACCCGTCGGCGACCGCGGAGCAGGAAGGACAGCCCGCCCTGTAATCCGGCCCGAACATGAAGTGATAGACCAGGAGCTGCGACCGGCCCCGGAAGAGATCGGGCAGCGTGGCTCTTCCCTGCTCCGTGTCGAATCTGTAGGTCTTGTCGACTCGCACCCAAGGCAGTGCCTGACGGCGACGCGCCAGTTCATCGCTGCGCCGCGTCAGATCCTTTTCCGCCTCGAGCAGGTCGAGGCGGGCTTTCAGCCATTCATCACGCGAGACGACTTGATGCGTCACGGCAGGCTCCGTCAGTTGGACTTGCGGCAGGCGGTCTCTTCGGCCGAGAGGGTGTCGATGGTTTTCAAGACCTGCTTCCAGCCGTTGCCCATGCCCGTGAACGCGGTCTCGTTGCGCGGCAGCACGAAGCCGGAATGCACGAGGCGCAGGCGCGTGCCGGCCTCGACCGGCGTCAGCGTCCACGTGACCCGCGTGTCGAGCGGCGCGCCGTAGCCCACGTTCGATTCGTGCCCGCCCTTCCAGGAATGGACGAAGCGGTGGTTCTCGACCACTTCGAGGACCTCGCAGTGGATCGTGCCGTCCCATCCGCCGGCCGGCGTCGTCTTGTAGGTGAAGCGATTGCCCACCACCGCCTCGAAACCGGCGATCGGCATCTTCAACCAGCGGCCGATCAGGGCGCCGGTCGTCAGCACCTTCCAGATCGCCGACGGCGCATGCGGGAAGACGTCTTCGACGACGATGTCGTGTGTGTCGGGCTTGCGGGCGGCAGCGTTGCTCATGGATCCATTTCCTTCAGGAGGGCACGGAGATTGTCGAAGCGCTCGCGCCAGAAGACGCCGTAGTGGCTCATCCAGTCGACCAACGGCTCGAGCCCCTTGGGTTCGGCGCGGTAGTAGACGTTTCGACCCTCGGGACGTTCGACGACGAGCCCGGCCTGCTTCAGCGACTTGAGATGCTGCGAGATGGCGCCCTGCGTCACCCCGCTGCCACGCGTGAGTTCGCCGACGGTGATTTCGGAGGCGCCGACCACACGTTCGAACACCGCCCGCCGCGTGGGATCGGCGAGCGTGCGCATGACGGCATCGATGGGAGCAGGCTGGATCATGACCAACACATTAGTTTTCACTAATGCATTAGTCAATACTAAAATGTTGCCTCGGGCCGGCGATCCTACCGCTGAAGGATCGCCACCGCCTGGCCGTAGGCCATCTCGGCCCGCACCTTGAGCTCGTCCAGGGTGCAGCTCCCGATGGGATGCTGGACCTTCACGAACGGGTAGTCAGGGATACCGAGCACCCGCGCGATGTTCTTCACGGTCACCTCGAAGGGCGTCGTGCAGATCACCACGGCGCGCTTGCCGAGTTGTTCGAAGCTGATGCTGTCGTGCAGACTGCACGTTGAGCAGGACCCTCAATCGCCCAGGCCGGTGATGAGGAAGTCCACCTCCTGCGCCACCTGGGTGAGTGTTGCCGACGGCGCCGGGGCGCTGGCATTCCTCTTCGAGGCGACGGTGCGGATGGTGCAGCCATGACGCTCGACGAACAGCGCCGCGACCTCCTTCAGCATCTCGTCGGCGTTGAGCTTGCCGTTCTCCAGCAGGCCGATCCGCAAGCCCTCGAGTCTGGCGAGCGGCGGCGCGCGGAACGCCTTGCGTCTGGGCGTCGTCGACATGGGTGAATAGAGCTGCATCGGAAACTCCTTCCGTTTACTTGGCGACGCCAGCGGGCGGCGGCGCGATGGAATTGTGCTGCATGATCGATGCCCGTCCCCGGCTCCAGGACGGGATGAAGCAGGAATGGCCGCCGGCGTCGCCGCCGCCCATGGTCACGAGAATGTCGTCCGGCCGCATACCGCGGTGCATGAAGCCATCCCTGGCGAGCGCATGTGCGCCCTCGCCGTGCTGCGCGTCGTACTCGCGATCGCGGTACTTGCCCGCGCCCTTCATGCCTTCGACCGAACGCCGGGCCGAGACGAACAGAAACTCCTGCGCCTTCTCCCGCGACCAGCCGGCATCGGCGACGATCTTCATGTGCTCGGGCGACAGGATCACCACGCTTTGGCCCAGGCTGATGCAGCCGTAATTGGCCATCGAGTCGGCCACCGATCCCAACACTTCCTCGGGCGTGTTGCCGCCATGGTTCTCGACGTTGAAGAAGCCGCCGCCGGCGAAGCAGGTGACGCTCGACACGCCCTTGTCGTAGCCCTGCGCCTCACAGAGCAGCGGCCAGGGATTGCCGCGCGACCGCTCGGCGATGCAGAAGCTGTACTTGCCCGGATTGCCCTGCGTGGACTTGTCGGAAATGCCCGGCAGCATCTGGAA
>CAMFGZ010000065.1 GCA_945952105.1 uncultured Rhodospirillaceae bacterium
GCGGCGGCGAGCTGGCCGGCGGCGTAGCCGGTCTGGATGCCGTAGCCGCCCTGGCCAGCCAGCCAGAAGAAGCCCTCGATCTTCGGGTCGTAGCCTGCGACCAGGTTCTTGTCGTGCACGAAGCTGCGCAGGCCTGCCCATTTGTTCTTGATGCGGCGGATCTCGAGCGTGCTCGCCGTCTCGATGCGCTCGACGGCGGTGGCGACGTCGATCTCCTCGGGCTGCGCGTCGCAGGGCGGAGAGGGCGTCTCGTCGGCCAGCGAACCCAGGAACTGCCCGACCTCGGGCTTGAAGTAGAAGCTCTCGTCGAAGTCGATCAGCATCGGCAGCGGCCCGAGATCGAGCCCCTGCGGCGCGTCGAAGGTGAAGGCGGTGCGCCGTTTCGGCACCAGGCCGATCGGCACGCAGCCGGCCAGGCCGCCCAGCACGTCGGCCCAGGCGCCTGCCGCATCGATGACGTTGGCCGCGCGGATGGCATCGCCGTCGCCGCGCAAGGTGATGTTCCACATGCCGTCGAGGCGTTCGAGACCGAGGACCTCGGCGTCGAGCCGCAGCACCGCGCCCGCGGCGCGCGCGCCCTTCAGGAAGCCGCCATGGATCGAGGCCACGTCCATGTCGTCGGCCTCGGGCTCGAACACCGCGCCGCCACCGGCGGCCTCGGGCTTGAGGATGGGCAGGCGGCGCATCACCTCGCCCGGCTCCAGCCAGCGCACCGAGGGTACCAGCCTGGCATACTCGGCGGCGGCGGCCTTCACCGCGGCTTCCTGTCCGGCGTGGCCCGCCACGAGGGCACCGCGCGGCGTCAGCAGGGCATGGTCCGAGAAGCCCGCCGGGGGATTGCGGTAGAAGCGGCCGGAGGCGACCGTGATCGCGCGGATCTGCGCGCTGCCGTACGTCTCGGAATGCAGCGCCGCGGAGCGCCCGGTCGTGTGATAGGCCGGCACGTTCTCGCGTTCGAGAATGATCACTTTCGCATGGGGCGCGAGGTGATAGGCGACGGAGACCCCGGCAATGCCGGCGCCGACAATGGCGAAATCGAAATCCTGCATGGGCGGCACATTGCAAGGTCGATGCCACGCCTGCAATAGTCGCGCGCGAGGAAACGAACCCATGAATATCGCCCACCTGCTGCTGGGCTCCGCGCAGGAGTTCCGCGATCTGCCCGCGCTGGCGCGCGGGACCTCACCGCACCTCACTTATCGCGACCTGTGGCGCAAGGTGTCGGTGATGAGTACGCATCTTCTGGCGCGTTTTGGCCTGTCGCGCGGCGACCGCGTGGCCTTCGCCATGGCCAACTGCGTCGAATCGATCGAGGTCATGTACGCGATCTGGCACGCTGGCCTCTGCGCCGTGCCGATGAATGCCAAGCTGCATGCCCGGGAATTCGCGTTCATCCTGGAGAATTCCGGCGCCAGGCTCTGCTTCGTGACGCCCGACCTCGCCGACACGATCGCCGAGGCCGCGAAAGAGGCGCCGGAGCTGAAAGAGATCGTCGACGTCACGACGCGCTCCTACACGTTCATGGCGGTGGGCGATCCGACCGCGATCGCCGATGTCGAGCCCACCGATCTCGCCTGGCTGTTCTACACCTCGGGCACGACGGGGCGGCCGAAGGGCGCCATGCTCACGCATCGCAATCTGCTGGCGATGACGCTCAACTACTTCGCCGACGTCGACCGGCCGCCGCCGGGCGGCTCGATCGTGCATGCCGCGCCGATCAGCCACGGCTCGGGCCTGTGGAACTTCCCGATGCTGGCGCGCGGTTCGGTGCAGGTGTTTCCCGAGAGCGGCAAGTACGAGGTGCCCGAGACGGTCGAGCTGATGAACCGCTGGCCGGAGTGCTCGATTTTCCTTGCACCCACCATGGTGAAGCGGCTGATCGAGCATGGCAGCGTGTCGGAACTGAAACCCGACGCGCTGCGGCTCATCACCTATGGCGGCGCGCCAATGTACGTCTCCGACCTCAAGCGTGCGCTCGACCTTTTAGGCAACAAGCTGGCGCAGCTCTATGGCCAGGGCGAGAGCCCGATGACCATCACGCATCTCAGCCGCGACTATCACTGGGACCGCCTCCATCCGCGCTGGGAGCAGCGCCTGGCCTCGGCCGGCCGCGCCGATTCCTGCATGGAAGTAAGGGTGGTCGACGAGGAGGGACGTCAGTTGCCTGTCGGCGAGGTCGGCGAGATCATCTGCAAGGGCGATCCCGTGATGGCCGGCTACTGGAACAATCCCGAAGCCACGGCGCGTTCGTTGCGCGACGGCTGGCTGTGGACCGGCGATGTCGGCGCCTTCGACGAGGAGGGGCTGCTGACGCTCAAGGACCGTTCCAAGGACATGATCATCTCCGGCGGCTCCAACATCTATCCGCGCGAGATCGAGGACGTGCTGAACCTTCATGCCGGCGTCGCCGAGTGCTCGGTCGTCGGGCGGCCGCATCCGGAATGGGGCGAAGAGGTCGTGGCTTTCATCGTGACTCGCGGCGACCGGACCTTGTCGCCCGCCGAACTCGATAAACTCTGCCTCGACAACATTGCGCGCTTCAAGCGTCCGAAGGACTACAAGTTCATCGAGGCGCTGCCGAAGAACAATTACGGAAAGATCCTGAAGACGGAGCTCAGGAAGCTTCTTTAGCGAACGACCTCGTCCCTCGAGACGCACGCCTTCGGTGTGCTCCTCGGGGTGAGGTCGGTGTAGGGTTCGAGACAGAGCAAGGAGAACAGGACCATGGGCAATCTGATCGACTTCAAGCGTCCCGACGGATCGACCTGCAGGGGCTATCTTGCCGAAGCCGGGAAGGGCAAGCCGGGCATCGTCGTGATCCAGGAATGGTGGGGCCTCAACGACCAGATCTGCGGCGTCGCCGATCGCTTCGCGCGGCAGGGCTTCAACGCGCTGGCACCCGACCTCTACAAGGGCCGCGTGACGCAGAAGCCGGACGAGGCCAACCACATGATGAGCGGCCTCGACTTCGTCGGCGCCTCCGACCAGGACATCGCCGGCGCCGTGAAGCATCTGGCCGGCCTGGGCGGCAAGGTCGGCGTGATGGGCTTCTGCATGGGCGGCGCGCTCACCATCGCGGCCTGCGCCCGCATCGGCGGCATCTCCTGCGGCGTGCCCTTCTACGGCATCCCGCCGGGCCAGCTGGCCGATCCGGCGAAGATCACGGTGCCGCTGCAGGGCCACTTCGCCAACAAGGACGACTGGTGCACCCCGGCCGCCGTCGACGCGCTCGAGAAGACGATGAAGGGCGCCGGCCAGTCGCCCGAGATCTTCCGCTACGACGCCGCGCACGCCTTCTCCAACGAGCGCAGCGATGCCTACGACGTGAAGTCGGCCAACGCCGCCTGGGAACGGATGCTCGAATTCCTGAAGAAGCACCTCTGATCATTGGAGCGCGCCACTCCCGTGGCGCTCTTCTCATGACTCATGAGCGCAACTGGAGTTGCGCGCTCCCATGACGATCCGCCCCGCCTTCGGCCTCGCCATCGTCGGGCTGGGCGCCTCGCTGGCCCCGCTCGACATCGCCGTCAACGTGGCGCTGCCGGCGATCACGGCGCACTTCAAGCTGGCGCTGGGCGACGTGCAGTGGCTCGTGATCTGCTACGTGCTGGTCTACGGCTCGCTGATGCTGGTCTGCGGCAAGCTGGGCGACCTGTTTGGGCATCGGCTGATCTTCCGGCTCGGCCTTGCGATCTCCGCGATCGGCTGTGCCGCCTGCGCGGCGGCGCCGGACTGGCCGCTGTTCCTGTGGGCACGCGGCGCGCAAGGGATCGGCACGGCGCTGGCATTGTCCTGCACGCCGGCGCTCGCCACCTCGCTGTTTCCCGAGAGCGACCGCACCAGGGCCCTGGCGGGCTTCGCCAGTTCGATGGCGATCGCGGCCGCCGTGGGTCCTTTCCTCGGCGGCGTGCTGGTCGAACTGTGGGGCTGGCCCGCGGTCTACTGGGTGCGCGTGCCGATCGCGCTGGTGACGCTGGCTCTGTCGGGCCTGCTGCCGTCGCCCAAGCCGGACTCCCGGCCGTTCGATGCGCTGGGCGCGGTGCTGCTGGCGGCCTGCATGAGCATGCTGCTGCTCTCGCTGGCCTTTTCGCAACGCAAGGAGATCGCGGGCCTTTGGTCGCTGGCGATGGCCACCGGCGCGGTGATCCTGCTCGTCTCCTATGTGCGCCGCGCCAACGGTGTGCCCGAGCCGATCATCCGGCCGGCGCTCTTCGCCGATCCGCGCTTCACCATCCCCAACGTGCTGAACGCGCTCGCCAACCTCGCGGGCTTCGCGATCCTGCTGCTCACGCCTTACTACCTGGTGAACGTGCTGAAGCTCACGCCGTTCGGCGTCGGCATCGTGCTGGCCATGGCCTTCGGCGGCAGCCTGACCGGCGCGCCTCTCTCGGCGTTCCTGGTGCGTCGCATCGGCCAGCGGCCCACCGTCTTTGCCGGCGTCGCCTGCGTCGGCCTCGGCCTGCTGCCGCTGGGCTTCACCGAGATCAATACGCCGGTGCTCGTGGTCGCGGCGCTGCTGGTGCTGGAAGGCATAGGGCAGGGGCTGCTCACCGTCGCCTATACCGACATCGTGACCGCGACCCTGCCGGCGCGCGACCGCGGCGTCGCGGGCAGCCTGTCGCTGCTGACCCGTACCATTGGCATCGTGGCCGGCGCCTCGGTGCTGACCGCGCTGCAGGCGCACGGCGCGCAGGGTTTCATGAACATGGCGGGTTTCCTCGCAGGCTACCGCTTCGCCTTCGTGGTCGCGGGCGGCGGGCTGCTGGCCGTGCTGTTACTGTCGCTCCTGTGGCCGCGCCTTTGGGCGGCGGACTCATGAAAGCGCTGAGCCTCATCAAGGTAGTCTGATGCCGCCCTTCTTGATGATGCTGCCGAACATCGCGCTCTCGGCGCCGATGCGCGCTTGGAAGTCCGCCGGGCCAAGATAGGTGACTCGCATCCCGCCATTGTGGACCTTCTGGACTATGTCGGGTGCGCGAAGGGCGTCGGCGATCGCCTTGTCGAGCCGGGCGACGGCCTCGGGCGAGGTGCCGGCCGGCGCCAGGATGCCGAACCAGGAATCGCCGCCTTCCTTGCCGTAACCGGTCTCCTGCAGGGTCGGCAGGTCGGGGAAGTCGGGATGGCGCACCTCGGCCAGGATGGCGAGCGCACGTAGCTTGCCCGCCTTGATGTGCGGCAGGGTGGTCTGGTCGAATTGCGCCTGGATCTCGCCGGCCAGCAGCGCGTTGGTCGCCGGCGCACTGCCGCGATAGGGGACGTGGGTCATCTTGATGCCGGCTTCGAGGCAGAGCATCTCGCCGAACAGGTGGGTGATGGTCGCGAGCCCGGCCGAGCCGTAGTTCAGCTTGCCGGGATTGGCCTTCGCGTAAGCCACGAACTCCGCGACCGTGTTCGCCGGCACCGAAGGATGCACCGCGAAGGCTCCCCACGAGGTCGTCATGCGGGACACCGGGACGATGTCGCGGTCCGGATCGAACGGGATCGGCTGCAGATGGCGCGTGATGCAGACCATCGCCGTCGTCGTCGTCAGGAATGTGTGATGGTCGACCGGCTGGTTCTTCACGAACTCCGCGCCGATCATGCCCGAGGCGCCGGCCTTGTTGTCGAACAGCACGCCCTGGCCCAGGAGCTGCGCGGCGCGCTCCATGACGATGCGGCTCGACACGTCCGACGGGCCGCCGGGGGGATAGGGGATGACGAGGCGGAGCGGCTTGCCCGGCCATTGCGGCTGCGCGATCGCCGGCGACGCCAGGGCGGTGAGAGAAGAGGCGATGAACGCTCGGCGACGCATGGACGCTCCTCCGGTTCTTCTTGTTGGAAAGAGCCTCCCACGCGGACGGCCGGCTCGCCACCTTCGTGTTAGGCTTTGTGTCATGAAGCGGTTCGGCGATGCGAAGGTGGCGGCGGCGTTCAAGGCCTATTCGCCCGACGTGCGCGCCCGGTTGATGGCGCTGCGCGAGATCATCTTCGACGTGGCGGCGAGGACCGACGGCGTCGGCGTGCTGACAGAGACACTGAAATGGGGTCAACCCAGCTATCTCACCGCGGCGACGGGGAGTGGCACCACGGTGCGTATCGACCGGCTGAAGGGCGATGCCGGCGGCCATGCGGCTTATTTCCATTGCCAGAGCGGGCTGGTCGGCCAGTTCCGCGAACTCTATCCGGAAACCTTCACCTACGAAGGCGAGCGGGCGATCCTGTTCCGTGCCGGACAGCGCGTTCCGTCCAGAGAACTGCGCCATTGCATTGCGCTGGCCCTCACCCATCATCTGCGGAAGAAGAGACGAAAGTAACGCGGGAGCGAAGCGGCATGTCGAGCAAGTTGATGGACAGGGTGGCGATCGTCATCGGGGCGGGCTCGAGCGGGCCGGGCTGGGGTAACGGCAAGTGCACGGCGATCACCTTCGCGCGCGAGGGCGCGAAGGTGTTCTGTGTCGACCTGAAGCGGGCTGCCGCCGAGGAGACGGTGGGTCTGATCGAGAAGGAAGTCGGTCCCGGCTTTGCGATCGCTCATGAGGCCAATGCGTCGAATAACAACGATGTAAAGACGATGGTCGACGCCTGCTTGGACAAGTGGGGCCGGGTCGACATCCTCGATAACAATGTCGGCATCGGCTCTCAGGGCGGGCCGGTCGAGCTGAGCGAAGACGAATGGCATCGTGTGTTCGACGTCAATGTGAAGAGCTTCTTCCTCACGGCCAAGCATGTGCTGCCGATCATGGAGAAGCAGGGCAAGGGCGCGATCGTGAACGTGAGCTCGATCGCCTCGATCCGCAGCCCCAAGGGCATCTCGTATCTCGCCTACAATGCCAGCAAGGGCGCGGTGAACTCGCTCACCATGGCGATCGCCTCGCAGTACGCGGAGAAGGGCATCCGCTGCAACGCGATCCTGCCCGGCCTGATGCACACGCCGATGATCGACTTCCTGGCCGAGCAGTATGCCAAGAGCGAGAAGGACCATAACCAGGCCTACGAGAAGATGATCGCCATCCGCGACCGCGCCTCGCCGACCGGCAAGATGGGCACGGGCTGGGACACGGCCAACGCGGCACTGTTCCTGGCGTCGGACCAGTCGTCCTACGTGAACGGGCACCTGCTGGTGGTCGACGGGGGGATTACGCTGAGGGCATAGAGGACGTTGTCACCCTGAGCGCAGCGAAGGATCTCCCGCCTGCCACTCAGTGCTTTGGTCGTCCTGTCAGGTCCTTTGCTGCGCTCGGGACGAATCGAGCCTCAGTGATCCCGCTTCAGCAGCGTCCGGAAGACGATCGGGCCGGTGAAGATGATCAGGAACAAGCGGAAGAGATGGTGCGTGGCCACCATCGCGATCTCGATGCCGAGGGCGAGGCCGATGAGGCTCATCTCTGCGAAGCCGCCGGGAGCGTAGCTCAGGACCGTGGCGTCGAGGTTGAGGCCGGTGAGCGCGTAGGTGATCTCGGCGAAGCCGACCGCGCAGGCGATCAGGATGAAGGCGGCGCCGATCGACGCGGCCATTTCCTTGTGCAGCTTGTCGAAATTGGCACCGACGAAGCGGCAGCCGATGCCGGTGCCGACCACGACCTGGGCCGCGGCAACCAGGAAACCGGGTGGCTGGGAGTTGGTCAGGCCGCCGAGATGGGCGATGGCGCTGACGATCATTGGCCCCATCATGAAACTGGCGGGCAGGCGCAGCAGGCGGCCGACCACCGCTCCGACGATGCCGCAGCCGATCAGGATGGCGTAGTCCTTCCAGTCGTTGCCGGTCGGTCCGTGCACCATGGTGAGCACGCTGGTCTGCGCGCCGTTCACCAGCCGGTACCAGACCGGGATGGTGAGCACGACGGTAAGGATGCGCAGCGCGTGGGCGAGCGCAATGGCGCGCTCCTCGCCTCCCATGGCACCACCCATGATGGTCATGTCGTTCAGACCGCCCGGCATGGCGGCGAAGTAGCAAGTGACCTTGTCCCAGTCGGTGAAGCGCCGCAGCCAGGCGTAGCAGAGCGTGGCGCCGGTCATGGTCATGCCGGTCAGCACGCACAGGCTCACCGCCCATTCGCCCAGCCGCTGCACCAGTTCGGGCGTGAAGCCCGAACCCAGAAGCACGCCCAGGATGATGATCATGCCCTGGCGCAGCCGCACCCGCATGCCGATGCGCACGCCGAGGAAGGCCGCGACGGTGGCGAACAGGCAGGCGCCCAGCATCCAGGCGAGCGGCATGCGCAGCCAGTTGAACAGGAAGCCGCCCGCCGTGCCGATGGCGATCGCCAGCACGAGCGGCTGCCAGCCCTCGTGGCCGATGATCCTCTTTTTCTCGGGCTTGAAAGGGATGTCCTTACCGCTCAAGGAACGAACTGCTCCTTGAGGATGCGCTCCTCGAGATCGTGCTCGGGATCGAACAGCAGGGTGAGCCGGGTGTCCGTGGCCTCCGTCACCGCGACATGAGCGACGTTGGCGATTTCGACCGAGTCGGCGGCGGCGGCCACGGGGCGCTTCTTGGGATCGAGGATCGTGAACTCGACCTTGGAGGTGCGCGACAGTAGCGCGCCACGCCAGCGCCGCGGCCGGAAAGCGTTGATCGGCGTCAGCGCCAGCAGGCCGGCGCCGAGCGGCAGGATCGGCCCATGGGCGGAGAGGTTGTAGGCGGTCGAGCCGGCGGGCGTCGCCACCAGCACGCCGTCGCAATGAAGCTCTTCCAGGCGCTTCTTGCCGTCGACCGCCACCGCAATGCGGGCGGTTTGGCGACTGGAGCGCAGCAGTGAGACTTCATTGATGGCCAGGACTTCCGACCGCTTGCCGCGCGTGTTGGTCGCCTCCATGCGCAATGGCGTCAGGGCCACCTCGCGGGCCTTCTGCAGTCGCTGCAGAAGGCCGGTTTCCTTGAAGGTGTTCAGCAGGAAGCCGACCGTGCCGAGATTCATTCCGTAGATCGGCTTCAGGCGGCGCATGTTGCGATGCAGGGCCTGCAGCATCAACCCGTCGCCGCCCAGGGCGATGACGATGTCGGCCTCGGCCGTCGTCACCGCACCATAGCGCTTTTCGAGGCGCGCCTTGGCCTCGCGCGCCGCCGGAGTGGTGGAGCAGACGAAAGCGAGGCGGGGAGCGGGCGAGGGGCGGGGAGCCATCTGGGGGGCAGCAATGCTTCAGGTGCAAGAATCGTACTATAGCCGCCTGCGGTGGCGTTGCGATAAAATCCCCGCACAAGGAAAACCGCGAGGAGGAACGCGATGGAACTGGTCCCGCTGGCCGATGGCTTCGGCGTCGAGGTGAAGGGCGTTTCCCTGCTCGATGTCGCGATCGATGCCCAGGCCTACACCGAAGTCCGCAAGGCCTTCGAGACGCATTCACTCCTTGTGTTCCGGGACCAGCAGATCGCCGACGACATCCAGGTCGCCTACAGCCGCGCCTTCGGGCCGCTGGAACTGACCAAGGCGGCATCGGTGGGCGAGAACAGCTTCTATTCACGCCTGACGAATGTCGGTCCCCAGGGCGAGATCGTCGCGCCCGACCACCGGCAGGTGCTGGTCGCCAAGGCCAATGCGCTCTGGCACACCGACTCGTCGTTCAAGAAGACGCCGGCGCTGGCCTCGGTCCTGACCGCGCGCGTGCTGCCGGAGTCGGGCGGCGAGACCGAATACACTTCCACGCGGCTCGCCTGGGAGCGGCTGCCGGCCGACCTGCAGGAGAAGCTGAAGACGGCGGTGGCGACCCATTCCTACGCCAACAGCCGCGACCAGATCCATCCCGACCTGGCCAATGCCGCCGAGCGCAAGGCCCTGCCGCCGGTGCGCTGGCGGCTGAACTGGCGCAATCCGAGCAACGACCGCCGCGCGCTCTATGTCGCGAGCCACGCCTATGCGATCGACGGCATGGACGACCGCGACGCCCGTCAGCTTCTCGCGCAACTGCTCGACGAGGCGACGCGGCCGGAATTCGTCTACAGCCACAAATGGCGTCAGGGCGACGCGGTGATGTGGGACAACCGCGCCATGCTCCATCGCGGCCGTCCGTGGGACTATTCGCGCGAACGCTCCATGGTGCGCACGACGATCTCGGCGACGGAGGCGGACGGTCTCAGCGAAGTGACACCGAAGGTGTTGCACTAGAACCTTCGTCGCGAGCGACAAAGTTACCTCATCCTGCGGATGCTCCTCAGAATTTGTGAATCTTTGTCTTTCGGATGCAGGCTCGAGATGATTCC
>CAMFGZ010000066.1 GCA_945952105.1 uncultured Rhodospirillaceae bacterium
TGGCGCTCGAACGCCAACTGGAAGACGATGCTCGAGAACTATCTCGAATGCTACCACTGCGCCGTCGCCCATCCCGGCTTCAACGCCGCGATCGACGTCCGCCCCGATGCCTACACGCTGAAGACGCACGGCTATTTTTCGAGCCAATCCGGCCAGGTCCGGCCGGCGGCGCTCGAAGGCAAGAGCAAGGTCGAGCTATACGACGTGTCGGGCGCGGTGGCGCAGTCGCAGTACCACTTCCTGTGGCCCAACGTGACGATCAACATCAATCCGGGGTTTCCGAACCTGTCGATCGACGTCTGGACACCGGATGGCCCAAACGCGACCAGAGGTTTCTCCGAGCAGTTCTTTGGACCGGGAGTCGGCGATGACTTCGCGAAGTCGCTCGTGGCCTTCAACAAGCAGGTCGCGGCAGAAGACGATGCGCTGACGGATTCCGTGCAGCGCGGGCTGCTGGGCGGGATTCCCGACACGGGCCGGTTCCTGACCAACAGCGAGCAACTCGTCATCCACTTCCAGAGAATGATCGTCGAGGCGGTGGGCGCA
Organism: uncultured Rhodospirillaceae bacterium; assembly: GCA_945952105.1. Classification (GTDB taxonomy): domain Bacteria; phylum Pseudomonadota; class Alphaproteobacteria; order Reyranellales; family Reyranellaceae; genus Reyranella. Next base: position 547 of record CAMFGZ010000066.1, read on the forward strand.
GACTCTTAGAGGAACAGCCGCTTTTTAGGGGCGCAGCGACGGACCTCTACCCCAACCGCACAAGGGTCCGTAGCTGCACTCGGGATGCCACAGAGAGCTAATAAGAGCGCGGCAATCCGAGTACGTGCTCGGCCACGAAATTCAGGACCATATTGGTCGAGATCGGCGCCACCGTGTAAAGGCGCGCTTCGCGGAACTTGCGCTCGACGTCGTATTCCTCGGCGAAGCCGAAGCCGCCATGCGTCTGCACGCACATCTCGGCGCAGGCCCAGGAGGCTTCCGACGCCAGCATCTTGGCCATGTTGGCCTCGGCGCCAGCGTTGATGCCCGCCTCGTACATCGAAGCCGCCTTGCGCACCATCAGGTCGGCCGCCTCGATCTGCGTGTAGGCGCGCGCGATCGGATACTGGACGCCCTGGTTCTGCCCGATCGCCCGGCCAAACAGCTTGCGCTCCTTGGCGTAGTTCACGGCCTTCTCGATGAACCACTTGCCGTCACCGATACACTCCGAGGCGATCAGCACCCGCTCCGCGTTCATCCCGGAGAGGATATAGCGGAAGCCCTGCCCCTCCTCGCCGATCAGGTTCTCGGCCGACACTTCCATGTTGTCGAAGAACACTTCGGTGCTGTTGTGGTTCATCATCGTGCGGATCGGCCGGATGGTCAGCCCCTTGCCGAGCGCCGAGCGCATGTCGACCAGGAACACCGACAGGCCGTCCGTCTTCTTCTTGGTCTGGTCGCGCGGCGTGGTGCGGGCGAGCAGCAGCATCAGGTCGGAATGCTCGGCGCGGCTCGTCCAAACCTTCTGGCCGTTAACGACGTAGGTGCTGTTATCCTTCTTGACCGCCGTAGTGCGGAGGCTGAGCGTGTCGGTACCGCTCGACGGCTCGGTGACACCGAACGCCTGCAGGCGCAGTTCGCCGGTGGCGATCTTCGGCAGGTAGCGTTCCTTCTGCTCCTTGCTGCCGTGACGCAGCACGGTGCCCATGATGTACATCTGGGCGTGACAGGCGGCGGCATTGCAGCCGGCCTTGTGAATCTCCTCCAGCACCGCGCTCGCGGCCGAGATGCCGAGGCCCGCGCCGCCATACTCCTCGGGGATCAGGATCGACAGCCAGCCGGCCTCGGTCAGGGCCTTCACGAAAGCAGTCGGATAGCCGCGCTCGCGGTCGAGCTCGCGCCAGTAGGCGCCGTCGAATTTCAGGCAGAGCTGGCGAACCGCGTCGCGGATCTCGGGATGCGTGGGAGCGTAGGGATTTTCCATGGCGCGCAAGCTAGTCCGCGCCTTCTCCCCATGCAATGCGACCGAGCCTGTCGACGAGAGGCCCGTGAATTTCCGGCCCGAATCCGTCAACCGTGGCCTCGCGCAGCGCCGTCACGCCATCCACCGCGCCTGCTTCCCTCACGATCGCCTGCGTGACGGCAAGGTCGCATTCCGCCGTCAGAAATTTCGCGATCGTGGGTTGCCAATCGGGACGCAGGACGGCGAGCGCCGCCATCAGACCGTAGGCGCCCCAGTTCGAGACACCGGCGACCACGAGATGATCGCATGAGGTGACACAAGCGATCTCCGCGCCGTTCGGCACATGTCGCGCAATGAGGCCCGGTGGCAGCTTGCCCATGCCGATCTCGTTGCCGCCGTCGCCGACCGCCAGTTTCTCCCAGTCGCCGCCCTCGAACAGCGAATCGAGCGGCAAGGTCCAGGGCGAGACGTCGACACCGCGCATGTTGCGTGGCCTCCCATCGGCACTTAGCCCACAGCGTTCGATGGCGACGACATGGCTGAGTCCTTCCTGCCGCCAGACCTTTGCCTGCGCTTCGATCGCGCCGTCGTCGCCAGGAACGATCTCGTCGACAGCGACGTCCTCACCCGTCGCCCTGACGGCCGACCGCACGGCGTCGGCGCAGGGTGTGTCCACGGCGATGCGCGCCGGCACCCCGCAGGCCGACAGGACCGCCGCCAGCAACGCCGTTCCCACCGGCCCATCCGTCTCCGGTGCGGCGACGTCACCGCGTGGCACGAAAAAGCCCGTTATCAGTCCTACGCGCGTGGCCGACGCCAGCGACACCGCCGTCTCGGCAAGGCCGCCGCGATTGGCGTCGATCAGCTCCTGCGTCTTGCGGCCGACGTCGCGGCACACCAGCGCCTCGATGGCGGCCAGACGACGATCCTGCTCACTTCTCCTTGGCGACATACACACCCTTCCAGTCAACCGGCGAATCGTCGATCAGCTCGTCGAGTCGCGTACGCATCATCTGATAGTAAGCCTGTCGCCAACCCGCCCCGGCCGCCGCTGCCTCGCAGGCCTCTATCAGCTCGACGGCCTCCGCAAAACCACCGGTGCGGTAGAGGGCGAGGAATTCGCTCTGCCGCTCGAGGAGATCACGATAACCGGGCGTCCGCGCGACGTCGGGACCACCCAGCAGCACGAAAACCCGCTCGGGCTCGGTCTTGCCCTTCACGGTGACGAGGTCGATCTCCAGCGTCGCATAGTCCTCCACCTCTTCGCGCGTCTTGCGCCCGATGATGATGCCGACGCCGTAGGTCTTGCACTGGCCCTCGAGGCGTGACGCCAGGTTCACATCGTCGCCCAGGCAGGAATACGTGAAGCGCTGGGTCGAGCCGAAGTTGCCGACCGATGCGAGGCCGGTGTTCAGGCCGACGCCGATATTGACTGGGATATGCTTGCGTCCCTCGGCTTCCGCCTCGGCTTTCCATTCCTCGTTCAGTTGGGCGAGGCGCGCCTGCATGGCCAGCGCCGCGTCGCAGGCGTGTGCGGCGTGGCGCTCGACCGGCAGCGGCGCGTTCCAGAACGCCATGATGGCATCGCCCATGTATTTGTCGATCGTGCCCTTGAGGCCAAGAATCAGGTCGGTCATCGGCGTGAGGAACCGGTTCATGAACCGCGTCAGCCCATGCGGATCGAACTGCTCCGAAATCGTCGTGAAGCCGCGGACGTCGGTGAACATCACCGTGATCTCGCGTTGCTCGCCGCCGAGCTGCAGAAGGCCGGGATTGCGCGCAAGCTGCTCGACGAGGTCAGGCGACAGGTACATGCCGAAGGCGCCGCGGATCTCCGCCCGCTCGCGCTCCGTGCGCATGAAAGCCAGCGCCGTGCCGCCGACGTAGATGGCGGCGAAGGTGATCGGCGGATAGATCGGGTCGAACAGCAGTTGATACCTAGAATAGGCGAGCCACGGCACGGCAAGGCCGATGCCGATGAAGACCGTCGCAACCACCGCCATCTTGCCGGCAGACAGGCGCGGCAGCAGCACAACCAGCAGCAGGCCGATCGCCGCGAGATAGAGAAACTCCGCGCCATCGGCATAATCGGGCCGAGCCAGGAACTTTTGCTCCAGCATCTGCTCGGCGAGCTGGGCGTGGACCTCCACGCCCGGCACGCCATCCTGCACCGGGGTGTTGCGCAGGTCCTTGAGGCCGATCGCGCTCGTGCCCACGAAGAAGACGTTGCCCTCGAGTTTTTCGGCGGGCACTTCGTCCGCCAGGACGGCGCGGGCGGAGATGAAGCGCTCCTCCTTGTGTCCGGTGTCGTAGAGGACGAGGCGCCCGCGCGCGTCGGTCGGCACTTCGAGATCGCCGGTCTTGATGGCCACGATGCCGGTCTTCTCGCCGAACGACATCTCGCCGCTCGCACCGGAGGACTTGATCAGGTAGGAGGACGCATCCTGGGCCACCCGCAGCGCCTCTATGGAGAGCGCCGGAAACAGGCCCTCCTGACCGGCCACCCTGAACAACATCGGCACGCGGCGTATCACGATGCTGTCGACGTCGGTATTGACGCTGCCGTTGCCCTTGGCCGCCGCCTCCAGGATGTCGATGGACTTCACGGTGCCGCCCTGCTGCGGCAGGAACTGGCTGGGCTGGTCGCCTGCGAAGGCGACGCCATGGAAGGTGCGCGGCGGCTTTCCCGAGCCCTTGAGGTCGAAGCCGAAGCCGGTGACGACACGCGACTGCGCCATGGCGTCTGCCAGCACCTTGTCGTTGTCCTGCACCGCCGCAGCGAGCTTCTGCACCGTCTCGGGATCGGTGAAGGCCACGAGATCGCGCACCATTCGGCTGATCGACGAACGGTCGGGCTCGGCGAACACGGCGTCGAAGGCCACGACGACGGCGCCCTTCTCGGTGAGTTTGTCGACCAGTCGCGCCACGATCGTGCGCGGCCAGGGCCATTGTCCATATTCCTGCAGCGCCGCCTCGTCGATGTCGACGATGCGCACCGGCGTTTCGGGATTGTAGACGCGCGGCTCGATGCGCTGGTAGCTGTCGAAGGCGAAGTCGCGCAGGCGAGTCACTGCCGCCGGATCGGTGAAGCGCAGCGCAAGAGCGCCCAGCAGCACGACGAACGCGATGAAGACCGGCGCACGCGGCGCATTGATGCAGCGCAGCAACCAGTTCATGCGCCCGTGACCCTCTGCTCCCCGAAGAACTTCACTTTACAGAGGATGAAGGCCAAGCCAAATAGCGCAGCTTGTCGAACGTCCCTCGCCAGACTGCCCTTCACGGCATCTACTTCAAGCTCAGCGCTCTCGTGCTCTTCTGCACGATGGACGCGATGGTGAAGGGCCTGGGCGGCACCTATGGCTCCTTCCAGCTCATGGTCTTCCGCAGCGGCGTCGCGCTGGTGCCGGTCGCCGTGCTGATCTGGCACGCAGGGGGGCTCAAGGTGGTGCGTAGCAGCCGTCCCTGGCTGCAGGCGCTTCGCGTGGCGATCGGCTTCGGAAGCATGTTCGGATTCTTCTATGCCTTTCCGCGCATGCCGCTGGTCGACGCCTATGCCATCTCCTTCTCCGCCCCGCTCTTCATGGTCGCCCTGTCCGTGCTCATCCTCAAGGAACCGGTCGGCTGGCGGCGCTGGACCGCCGTCGGAGTCGGCTTCGCCGGCGTTCTCATCATGCTCGATCCCTGGGGCATCGAGTTCCATGCCGTCTCCCTGATCATCCTGGCTGCGACCTTCTGCTACTCGCTGTCGACGGTCATGGTCCGCCTGCTCAGCCGGCACGACCCCGACGTGGTGACGCTGTTCTGGTTCGCGATCGTGGGCACCGTCATCTCGCTCGCCTGCGCCATCCCCGAATGGAAGTGGCCGCCCCCGATGGACTGGGTCTGGCTGCTGACGCTGGGGCTGCTGGGTGGCTTCGCGCAGATCCTGATTACCCGCGCCTGGCGGCTGGCACCCGCCGCCGTCCTGGCGCCTTTTGACTATGTGTCGATCATCCTGGCCGTCGCCTTCGGATACCTCTGGTTCAAGGAACAACCGTCCTGGACGATCTGGTACGGCCTGCCCCTGGTCATCGGCTCGGGCCTCTATATCCTCCACCGCGAACGGGTCCGGGCCCGCGAGAGGAAGAAATCCCCAATTCCCTAGGGTTTTTGTCGGGATTGACGAATCGCCCCGCCAACCACATCTTGTAGTCATGACCGACGTCGACACCTTCTCCGTCACCCCCAGCGCGGCCAAGCGGATCGCTTTCCTGGCCTCCAAAGAGCCCAAGCCTGTCATGATGCGGGTGGCAGTCCTGGGCGGCGGCTGCTCTGGCTTCCAATACAACTTCTCCTTCGAGGAAGCGCGCAACGAGGACGACCTCGTCATTGAGCGCGACGGCGCCTCGGTGCTGGTCGACAGCACTTCGCTCGAGTTCCTCAAGGGCAGCCAGCTCGACTACGTCGAGGAAATGGTCGGCTCTGCGTTCCAGGTGAAGAACCCGAACGCCACCTCCTCCTGCGGGTGCGGGAACTCGTTCAGCGTCTGAGGCGAGCGAAGCTCGGCTGCTGAGCAGCGGACATCGGAAGCGAAGTCCGGGAGCACCGAAGAAAGAACGACCACATCGCCCCGCAAGCCGGGGCGTTTCCGTATGTGTAAGCGAAAGCAGCCGATCCAGTCCGCGTTGCGGCTGCGGCTTCTTCTCCCCTGTCGGATCCACTGATAGCGTCCCGGCCGACAGGGAGTTTCAATGAATATCGGACGACGGACCTTCGCCCTCTCGGTTTCCGGCCTTCTTGCCCTTCCTGCCTCGGCGCAGGAAGCCTGGCCTGCCCGGCCAGTCACCCTCGTGGTCCCCTATCCTCCGGGCAATGCCGCGGACATCAGCGGCCGCCTCCTCCTCGAGCCGCTGTCGACCGAGATCGGGCAGCGTCTCGTCATCGATAACCGCGCCGGCGCCTCGGGCATCATGGGCAGCGCCACCGTCGCGCGCTCGGCCGCCAACGGCTACACGCTTCTCCTCACCTCGAATTCGCCGATCGCCAGTGGCCCGTGGGTGACGAAGAACGTTCCCTACGTCGTCGAACGGGATTTCACGCCGATCGGTGGCGTGGCCCGCGGCGCCCTCGTCCTCCTGGTAGCGTCCGACGTGCCGGTGAACACGACCGCCGAGTTCGTCGACTACGTGAAGGCCAATCCGGGGAAGACGAGCTATGGATCTTTTGGCCAGGGCAATCTCAACCACCTCATCATGGAGATGCTGCGGCTACGGCTCGGCCTGGACATGGTGCATGTCCCCTATCGCGGCAGCGGTCCTGCACAACTCGATCTTGCAGCCGGCCGCATCCAGTTCCTGTTCGACGGCGCCCCCGGCGCGCTGGCCCGCATCAAGGCAGGCCAGGCGAAGGGCATCGCCGTCTCGACCCTGAAGCGTTCGCCCACCCTGCCCGAGATGCCGACCTTGGCCGAATCGGGCCTGCCCGCACTGAGAGGCATGGATGCCGGCGGCTGGGTCGGCTTGTTCGGCCCGGCGCAGATACCTTCCCCCATCGTCGAGCGTCTGAACGGCGCGCTGCAGGCGGTCATTCCCGCCGCGCAGGCCAAGCTGCTCGAACAGGGACTGGAGACCTTCACCGAAAATAGTCCCGGCGACTTTTCGGCCTTCGTGCGCGCTGACAGCGAGAAATGGCGGCAGGTCGTGCAGGAGGCGAAGATCGAGCCGCAAGACTGAGGCGACCGGCAGCATTTGTCGGTCCGAAGTCAGCGACCGGTTTCACCAGCCGCATCCGCGTGTCCGGGCGGTGTGCTTTCGCCGCTGACTGGCTGAACATCCAGACCGGAATGCGAACACGATCCTGACCACGCAAGGCGTCAGCCCGTGATGGCCGCCCTGATGCGGTCGACCGCGGCGTCGGGCGCCGTGAGGACGGGGGTCTTGACCGCTTCGGTGACGGCCGCCAATGCCCGTGACGTCGAGAAGTGGGCGAGCATGATGGCGTCGCAGTGCGCGAGTTCGGGCGCCCGCGCGGCGATCAGCGTGTTGTGCCGGTCGGCGTCGCCCTTGCGCAACGCGTCCATGGCTCCCTCGACGACGATCGTCTCGAGAGTCGCCTTGGCGCCCACCTCGGCAACGAATTGCTCGAACTCCTCCGTCATGGTCAGCACCGACGGCGCGAAGGTCGCCAGCATCCCGATCCGCTGGCCTCGGCCGATCGCCTCCCGGAACATCGCTTCGTTGGGCTTCAGAACGGGCACTGGCAGCTCCTTAGCCATGCGCTCGATCGCGGGCCCAAACGCCGAGCAGGTTACGAGGATCGCCTCGGCTCCGATGCGATGCGCGTAGTCGCCGAGTTCGACGAAGCGCTCGAACATGCGCGGCGTCAGGTCATGGTCTTTCGCGCGATCGATCGACAGCGAGGCGTCGAGCAGGTCGACGGGCTCGGCCTCGGGCCAGCGCGTGGCGAACGCGCGCTGGATGGGTTCGACGGCAACGGGCGTGCCATGCAGGAGGACGACGCGGCGCTTCTTAGACATGCAATCGGTCTTTCGAAAGAAGAGTTCTCAGGAATGCGGAGATCAGGAATGCAAGAGGCGGGATACCAGGCCGCCATCGCCGTAGGCCTTCGCCGCTGCGGGCGAGGCGAGCAGCGCCATCCACGCGGCGGCCCCTTCGAGGTTCGTGGCGTCGGCAAAGATGGCGGCATCGAAGGTGGACACGGTCTGAACCTCCGGGGGAAACGCGCCGGCCACGGCAACGCCGGGGACCGACATGAGTTCGCTCACCTGCTGGATCGCGATGTCGGCCTCGCCACTCGCGACCTTCTCGCCGGTGAAGCCCATCGGGATCGCGACGGCGCGCGCGTTGACCTCCGCGGCAATCCCCAGCCGCTCGACGAGCCCCGTGAAGTAGATACCGCTCGCGCCGGCCTTGGAGTAGGCGACCGCCCTCGCAGCAACCAGCGCCCTCTTGAACGCCTCGACCGTGGAAACATCAGGCTTCGGCGCGCCCTCGCGGACGCCTACGCCCAGGATCGAATCGGCGAGGCAGACGCGAGTCTCGGGACGCACGATGCCGTCGGCACAGAGCTTGTCCATGGAGCCATCGATGGCGATGATCACGTCGGCGCGCTGCCCTTCGGCGATCGACTTCATGAGGGCCGTGGTCGGGCGCCAGTCGATCTCCAGGCGGTAGGACGATGCGGTCTCGAAGGCCGGCTTCAGCCAGCGATTGACGGCAACCTCTAGGGCGAGACCGCTCATGACGGCGACAGACGATGGCGATGCCACTGGACCTCACTTCCCATACGACGGCACCGCCAGTATGGCGCTGCCAGGCGGATTCCGCCTCTACTTCGCAAAGTAGTCAACAAATGCCCGGAACTCTGCAATAACCAACTGCAAACAATAGAGAATTCGCGCAGATGAAGATCGCGACCTGGAACGTGAACTCCGTGCGCAAGCGCACCGGCAATCTGGTCTCGTGGCTCAACGAAGCCAAGCCCGACATCGTCGTGCTGCAGGAGATCAAAGCGCAGGAGCCGCAGTTCCCGACGCTCGAGGTCGAAGCCGCCGGCTACAAGTGCGCCGTCGTGGGCCAGAAGGGGTTCAACGGTGTCGCCTTCCTTTCCCGGCATGCTTTCGACGTGACGGCGCGTGCCCTGCCCGGCCATGTGGATGACGAACCTGCGCGCTATGTCGAGGGCCGTGTCCACACGCCGCGCGGGCCGCTTACGGTGGGCGGGCTCTACCTTCCCAACGGCAACCCGATAGGCACCGAGAAGTTCACCTACAAGATCGCCTGGATGGAGCGGCTGCGGGGCCATGCACGCGAGCTGCTCGCGCGCGAGGAGATGTTTGCTCTGTGCGGCGACTACAATGTCTGTCCCACCGAGATGGACGTCTACGATCCCAAGGCTTTCGCCAGCGACGCACTCTGCCAGCCGGAGTCGCGTGCTGCGTTTCGAAAGCTGCTCAACCTCGGCCTCACCGATGCAGTGCGCGCCTTCCACCCCGATGGCGAGCAGTACACCTTCTGGGACTATCAGGCCGGCGCCTGGCCCAAGGGCCACGGACTCCGGATCGATCACCTGCTGCTGTCACCTCAGGCCGCCGACCGACTGACCGCGGTCGGCATCGACAAGGCCGAGCGCGGCAAGACGGAGCCGTCGGATCATGTCCCGGTGTGGTGCGAACTTGACGTCGCGGCTTAGAGCGTTTCATGGCTTGAGTGAATCGAAGGGGATTCCCGAGCGGTCGAGACT
>CAMFGZ010000067.1 GCA_945952105.1 uncultured Rhodospirillaceae bacterium
CAACGATGGCGGACATTCGTGGCCTCGTCGACGACGTGGTGGGCAATGCGCTGCCGCGCGGCGAAGGTGATCCCAATATCGTCCGGACCTCGGGTGGTGAGCCGGTTGAAGCATCGCCGCAAAGGGCCGCGACGAAGGGAATGTTCGATGAAGGAAAGCCTCGCATTGCGCCGGTCACCTCGCGCGCGTGGTCGTAGAGCTTCGCCGCGCGCTCGGGATCCTGGCCGAGCGCGGCCTCGACCGCGCCGGCGTAGAGATCGCTCAGGCCGGTGCGCACCGCCGTGTCGGTCCGGACCGCGTCCCAGCCCTTACGTTCGCCCTGGTAGCGCAGTTCGCCCACGACGGTGTGGCCCAGCGTGCGCAGATGGGACGGGTCCTGCCAGGATAGCGACGCGTCACGCGCCAGGTCGGCGAGGCGCTCGGCCACGATGCGATCGTCCAGCAGCGACGTCGCCTGCGCCACGATCCGGCCGAGGTCGCCGCCGGCGCGGTCGAGGCGGCGGTCGATCAGCGGTTCGAGCCTCGCCTTCTGGCGCGGGCCGATCGCTTGCGCGAGATACCGATCCTTCAGTTCGGCCAGCAACGGTATGGCCCCGGCAATGCCGGCCAGCGCCGCCTCGGGATCGCGGCCCGCGAGCCCCGTCGCCGGATCGTTCACCAGCCCGCGGACCTCGCCCGCGCACCCGGTGTCGAGCCGCCGCGCGAACATCTCGTCGGCCTCATGGCCCAGCGGCGTGTCGCCCCCCAGCTCGTCGTGCGGCCATGATTCCGGTGAGAGCAACGTTGACTGGCATCGCGCTTCGCCTACTTATCCGGCGAAGCGAGTGTCGCACCCTACCTATTCACTTACTCGAACCAGCAGATATCGCCGACACCTAGATTGCCTTTGGTGACATCCCATTCGCGGGCAATCCGCGAGACGACGGCGTCCGGCTCTTGCTCAGGCCACAGGATCAGTTTGCTATCGCCGTAATTTTCGAACTGACCGACCCGAAAGCCGCGCTCCATCAGAATGCGAACGACCTTCAGGGAATAGTTCTTTATTTTTTGCTTGTCTGATATTTCGCATTCGACTCTTACGTAACCGGCGATTTCCGGCAGGCCAGTCCAGTCATGAATCCGGCCGACCTCGATATCCGCCACCAGCTCCTTGAGCTTTGCGTCAATCATGTCTCTATCCATCGCGACCTCTATTTATAGTGGTATTTCTTATAGCCTGTTTCCGGCGAGCCGATGTCCAAAGACGGTATCCCATCCCTGTTCAGCCGAATTCCAACGGTCATTTCTGTGCCTGGCAATTGCACTCTTCTATTCAATACATTGTCTCTGCCATAAGGCCCGTTGACGGGTGTCCCGCGTTTACTAAGTTCCGCAAAATCCTTTTCAGCTTGTTCGAGGCCGCCCGGGAGTTCCCTGGCCGCTCCATTCCTAATTCCATGCACCCGATCCTTGCTCGGATAATTCGGCCAAGCAAAACGAGCCAGCTTCCTCTGGACGATAGCGCCGACCTCTTTCTGTATGCCATCGACGGTTGCCTGGTCGGGTGGCATGCCAGGCACCGATTCGAGTTTCAGCAGGGGATTGTCCGGATCGAGTTCCTGCAAATGCTCGCGGTAGGTCGTATAGGTGTCCGTCCTCTCACGGACCGCCTTCTCCTCCGCAGCCGCTGCCGGTCCGGCCGTATCGGGCGTGGGCTGTGTGCCCGATGGCTGAGGTGAAGGCGGAAACCAACGCCGCCAATTCTCGATTGCCTGTGGCAATCCGGGCAACACCTCTTGCGGCTGCCGATTGTGCCCGGGGCCCGGTGTGGGCCGTTGGCCTGGAGCCGCAGGTGGCCGGGACGGTGGAGGAACGCGGCCACCACCACCGCCACCACGAGCACCACCACCTCCGGCTTGCGCGAGAATGATGTTCCGCGGATCGAAGGCTTCGCCTACCTCCGCGCTGCTGTCTTCGTTGTGAGCAATGCGGGGCTCCGCCCCGTCGAGCACTTCCTTCGCTTCGACTTCCTGCGACGGCGCTTCAGCTGACTGGCCGCCCGAGGTCCGGACGATGTTCGGATCGCTTTCACCGCGCGGCAGCACATCGCCCGCCACGTCGTCGACGAGGCCGCGAATGTCGGCCACCACGTCGTCCACGAGGCCGCGAATGTCCGCCGTCGTTGCTGGCTTGCCCTCGACGGATTCGAAGGCGCCTAAAAGCCTGTCGATCTGTTGCCGCGCGGCCCGGCCCTCCTCGCCGTTGGGATCGACGTTGGCAGCGCGCAATCCTTCTCCCAGGAACAGGCGGCCGAGACGGTGGCGCTCGAAGGCTGGGTCGGATTTTCCTTCGGCGAGAGCCTGCTGGAGTTTGGTCAGGCGGTTGTACTCGCCGTCGCCGAGCGACAGCCGGTGTTGCGTGAGATCGAGGCCGGTGAAGTCTTCCGGATTGTTCACCGCCTGATCGTCGAGCCTGTCGTAGAGGTCGCGATCCGTGACGACGCGGCCGCCGTTCATGGCCGTCCGGTCGAGCGCCTGCGTCTGGTCCGGGCTCAACCCGTCGCGCAGGTCCGGCGGCATCGCCATCAGCGGCGCCCCGGGATTGGCGCCCAGCCAGTCGAGCGCGCCCGTCGCCGCGCGGCCCCGCAACGCCTGCCACGCCCGGTCGGCGCGCGCCTGTTCGATCCGCGCCATCTTCGATATCTGCGCCCGCAGCTCGGGCGAGGCGTCCGGCGGCGTCAGCGCGACGGCCCGTGCCTGGTAGTCGTCGGGGTCCGGGCGCCGCGCCGGATCGTCCGGCGTGGCGGCCAGGCCGCCGACGATCTCCGTCACGCGACGCTCCTCGCGCGCCCGATCAATCCGGGCCTCGACCGCCGCCTGCCGCTCCGGCTGGATCACGTCGCGCGCATGGTCGTAGAGCTTCGCCGCCCGCTCGGGGTCCTGGCCGATCGCCGCCTCGACCGCGCCGGCGTAGAGATCGCTGAGGCCAGTGCGCACCGCCTTGTCGGTCCGGCCTGCGTCCCAGCCCTTTCGTTCGCCCTGGTAGCGCAGCTCGCCCACCACGGTAGCGCCCAGCGTGCGCAGATGGGCCCTGTCCTGCCACGACAGCGCCGCATCCTGCCGCAGATCCGCCAGCCGCTCGGCCACGATGCGGTCGTCCAGCACCGACGTCGCCTGCACCGCGATCCGGCCGAGTTCGCTGCCGGCGCGGTCGAGACGGCGGTCGATCAACGGCTCCAGCAGCGCCTTCTGGCGCGGACCTCTCGCCTGCGCGAGGTACCGGTCCTTCAGCTCGGCCAACAACGGGATGGTCCCTGAGATGCCGGCCAGCGCCGCCTCCGGGTCCCGGCCCGCGAGACCCGTCGCCGGATCGTTCACCAGCCCGCGCACCTCGCCCGCAAACCCGATGTCGAGCTGGCGCGCGGCCATCTCGTCGGCCTGCAGGCTTAACAGGTTGTCGTCCCCGATGACGTCGAGCGGCGACGGCATCGGAGGAAAAGCGGCATCACCGCCATTGCCACCAAACAATCCCAAAGGCGTCTCTCCTGTAAGAAGCGAGCCTTTGAGTCACTGATGAACCGGACTTTGAAATTGCAAGCGCCAGATCCCGACGGGAACCGCCGACAGGAATCGCTACCGCCGTCACTTAAGTGTTCACATCAGCAGCTGAAGTCCCGCGCGGGAGGACAGGTTGAGTGCCGACATCGAGGTGACGCGATTGGAGTTGTCTTCGGCACGACTGGGTCGGCTGGCGTCACGGAGTCAGGATGGCCGATTCTCTTGCCGGATCCTGCCGTTGGCACTGGCGATGGAGAGATGGTCACGCCCGCAAGCAGTGGAGGCCTGCGCCGAAGATCATCAAACGCCGAGACTGGAGTTCGCCGCTACAATCACGATGGCGTCGGCGAATTGAGCAATACCGAGTGCAGCGGTCGCCCGGCTTAAAGACTTCAGGCAATTAGTGGTCGCCGACATCAAGAGCCTATGAGATGCCCGGGCTTGGGCTCCTGGCCGGAGAGTTTTCCAGCGCCCCTGGCTCACACCCTTCTGGCCTGCGTCTCAGGTGCGAAGCGTCAGGCCGCCGTCGACGACCAGTTCGTGGCCGGTGATGAAGTCGGCTTCGTCCGAAGCCAGCAGCAGCGCGCCGCGGGCGATGTCGATGGGCTGGCCGAGCCGGCGCAGCGCCGCCTTCTTCTCCCAGACTTCGCGGATTTCCGGCTTGTCGAAGTTGGTCCGCGTCATGCCGCTGTAGATGGCGCCGGGGCAGACATAGTTGGCGGTGATGTTGAACTTGCCCAGTTCCAGCGCCAGCGTGCGCGTGAGCCCGCCGACGCCCGCCTTCGAGGCGCAGTAGGCCGCGAGGCCGTAGTCGGTGTCGAAGGCCATGACCGAGGCCGTGTTGACGATGCGCGCTCGGCCCTTTTCCCGCGCCCTGAGCTTCAGGGCCGGAATCGCCTCTCGGCAAAGCCGGAACATGCCGCGCACGTTGACGGCGTTCACGCGGTCCCACATGTCGTCGGTCATCTCCTCGACGAAGGCGCGGCCGCTGACGCCGGCATTGTTGAACAGGATGTCGAGCGCGCCGAACTTTTCGAGCGCGGCGGCGACGATTTTCCTCGGCGCATCGTCGCCCGTGATGTCAGCCGCGAAGGACGCGATCGACTTGTTACCGGCATGCGCCGTGTCGATCGCCGACTCCGGCCGGTCGACCGCCAGCACCTGTGCGCCCTCGTCGGCGAAGAGCTTGGCCGAGGCCTCGCCGATGCCCGAAGCGGCACCGGTCACGATCGCGATCTTGCCGGACAGTCTACCCACGCGAGCCTCCTGCTCTCAGGCGACTTCTATGATGACCTTGCCGGTCGCCTTGCGCGACAGCAGGGCGTTCATGGCGTCGGCTGCCTTCTCCAGCGGGAAGCGCATCGAGATGTGCGGCTTCAGCTTGCCTTCGCCATACCACGCCAGCATCTCGTCGAAGTTCTTGCGCGCCTCGGCGGGCTCGCGGCCGCGCCAAGCACCGTAGAACACGCCGCGCACGTCGCAGCTCTTCAACAGTGCGAGGTTCGCCGGCAGCGAGGGGATGCGGCCCGCCGCGAAGCCGACCACCAGCAGGCGGCCGTACCAGGCGATGCAGCGCACCGACTCATCGAAGGCGTCGCCACCGACCGCGTCGTAGATGATGTCCGCGCCGTTGCCGCCGGTCAGCTCCTTGACCTTGTCGCGCATCTTCTCCTTGGCGTAGTTCACGAACATTGTGGCGCCGTACTTCCGGCAGATCTCCATCTTCTCGTCGGAACCGACGGCGGCGATGACCTTGAGGCCCATCAACGCGCCCAGCTCGACGGCGGTGAGGCCGACACCGCCCGAGGCGCCCGTGACCAGCAGTGTCTCGCCCGGCTTGTAGCTGCTGCGCTGCTTCAGCGCGTAGTACGAGGTGCCGTAAGTCATGGTGAACGCCGCACCATCCTCGTAGCTCATGTTCTTCGGCATCGGCAGGAGCTGGATCTGGTCGACGACGGCCTCGGTGGCATAGCCGCCGCTGCCGATCATGCCGATCACGCGGTCGCCGACCTTGTAGCCGGTGACGCCCTCGCCGACCTCGGTGATGTCGCCCGCGATCTCGTGGCCCGGCGCGAAGGGACGCGGCGGCTTGAACTGGTACTTGTCCTGGATGATCAGCGTGTCGGGGAAGTTGACGCCCGCCGCCTTCGTGGCGACGCGCACCTGGCCCTTGCCCACCGGCTTGGACGGCATCTCCACCAGCTTCAGGCTCTCCGGTCCACCCGGCGTCTCGCTCAGCATCGCGCGCATCGTCTCACTCCCGTCTCTCGTGTTTCGTCCTGTGGCAGCATTGATACGATGGCGAGCCGGCCAGCGTCCATCCGTGCTAGGAAGGCTCGACTTCCGCGAGGAGAAAGATGGCAGGGCTTTATTACGAGGATTTCACTGTCGGCCGCGTGTTCGAGCACGAATGGACGCGCACCGTCACCGAAATGGACAATGTCCTGTTCAGTTCGCTCACCATGAACGTGCAACCACTGCACCTCGACGAGGAATTCGCCTCCAAGACCGAGTTCGGCCAGCGCATCGTGAACAGCCTGTTCACGCTCGGCCTGATGATCGGCATTACCGTGAACGACACGACGCTCGGCACGACGATCGCCAATCTCGGCATGACCGACGTGCGCTTCCCCAAGCCGGTCTTCCACGGAGACACGGTGCGCGTGCGAACCCGGGTCGTGAGCCTTCGCGAGAGCAGATCTCGGCCCGATGCCGGCATCGTCGAGTTTGCCCACACCGCGATCAACCAGCGCGACGAGATCGTCGCCGAATGCACCCGCCAAGCGCTGATGCGCAAGAAGCCCAGGAGCTGAAGACAGTGCGTTCCTTCCTGTTCGTCCCCGCCGATTCCGAACGCAAGCTCGTCAAGGGCCCTGCCTCCGGCGCCGACGGGCTGATCCTCGACCTCGAGGACTCCGTCGCCACCGATCGCAAGATGGTCGCGCGCGACATGGCGCTCGCCTACCTCAAGAGCGCCAACCGCGCCGGCCCCAAACTCTATGTGAGGGTCAACGCGCTCGACACCGGCTTGACGCTGGGCGACCTCGCGGCGGCGATGCAGGGCAAGCCGGACGGCATCGTGTTCCCAAAGTGCGTCGGCCAGGTCGACCTAGACCTGATGTCGAACTACCTCGATGCGCTCGAGGCCCGTGAAGGCATCGAGCGCGGCACGACGCGAATTCTCACGATCGCGACCGAGAGCGCCGCGGCGATCCTGTCGCTGACCGCGGCACCGGCGAAGCACGCCCGCCTGATCGGACATTCCTGGGGTGGCGAGGACCTGATGGCCGATCTCGGCGCGTTGGCGAAGGGCCCCTCGCCCGGCGTCTATGACGATACGTTCAAGCTCGCGCGGACGGTCAACCTGATGGCGTCGGTCGCCGCGGGAGTCACGGCCTACGACACGGTCTATCCCGATATCAGGAACGTCGAGGGCCTGCGCGCCGAGGCGCAGGATGCGCGCCGCATGGGCTACGGCGGCAAGATCGCCATCCATCCCGACCAGGTCGCGATCATCCACGAGGTCTTTACGCCGACGGAAGCCGAGATCTCCTGGGCCGAGCGTGTCATCGCGACCTTCGAAGGCAATCCGGGTGCCGGCGTCCTCACCATGGACGGCAAGATGCTTGATAAGCCGCACCTCGTGCTCGCCCGCCGCCTGGTTTCGCGGAAGGGTGGATGAAGGACAATTTCGGCCTCCTGACGACGCTCGACAGGCTGTTCGAGGGAGACCGCGATTCCGTCCTGACGCTGAAGGAGTTCCTCGAAGGCCTCGAAGGCCGCTCCTACGCCTTCGCCATCCTGGCGCTCAACATCGCCAATGCCGTCCCGACCGGCATTCCGTGGCTATCGACGATCACGGGCGTGCCGATGCTCTATCTTCTGGCGCAGTACTTCGCCGGAAGACCGGTGCCGTCGCTGCCGCACACGATCGGCAAGCGCGGCCTGCCCCGAGGCAAGCTGCAGCTTTTCCTCGGCCGCGCGCGTCGTTTCATCATGTGGCTCGAGAACACTGTTCACGCTCGATACGAAGGGTGGGTGAACGGCACGCCGCGCCAGCTGCTGCTGTTGGCCTGGGCAATCGACGTACTGATTCTTGCACTGCCGATTCCCTTCGATAATTTCTTCCCGGCCTGGGCCATCGTCTTCTTCTGTTTCGCCCTGATCGAAGATGACGGTTTGATGGCCATGCTGGGATGGCTGATGACGGTCATAACCGCCTTCTGGACCGTGTTTTTATTGATGGTCGGCCATGCCGCAATCATGGCCGCAATTTCGACGCTGCGCGGGATTATCTTCGGCTGACTACAACGTGAGCCGCCGCCATGACTTCGATTGTCGATACCTCGCCCAGACTGCTCGCCGCCCTCGATCGTGGCGAGTCTCTTCCGGCCCGTTGGTACACCGATCCTGGAATCACCGAGCGCGAGATTGCGCAGGTCTTCCGCAAGAGCTGGAATTATGTCGGCCCGCTGTCGCAACTCACCGAGATCGGCGACTACGTTACGGGCTATGCCGGCGGCGTGCCGGTCGCGGTCGTGCGTAACGAGAACGGGCTCGCCGGCTTCGTGAATGTATGTCGTCATCGCCGGCACGAGGTCATGAAGGGCCGCGGCAACGCGAAGAGCCTGCAGTGCGGTTACCATGCCTGGACCTACGACCTGACGGGCGGCCTGCGGCGCGTGCCGCGTTCGACATCCGAGCCGAACTTCAACCTCGCCGATTTCCCGCTGCTGCCGATTCGCACGGAAGCGCTGGGGCCGTTCGTCTTCGTCAATCTCGATGCCGGCGCGCCAAGTGCGAAGTCCCTCTACGGTCCCGTCCTTGGCCTGATTGCCAGGAGCGGCGTCGCGCTCGACACGCTGGTGCACTACAGCCGTGAGGAATGGCGCTCGAACGCCAACTGGAAGACGATGCTCGAGAACTATCTCGAATGCTACC
>CAMFGZ010000068.1 GCA_945952105.1 uncultured Rhodospirillaceae bacterium
CCTTCGTCCAGACGATTTCGAGATCTGACATACCTGCACCTCCGTGCGCCGCTTTTCGGGTCGGCTGGGTTGATCCAATGCTGAATTTGGCCCGTCTTGTTGCACCACCGGGCGCCTAAACGCAATGTTCCGGCGGGGTGCGGCGAGGCCGTCCGGCGGGGACAATCGGCCGCAAGACCGTCATCGCCCCAAGCCTGCATTGCGACTGCGTCCCGCCTGCACGAGTGGCGCCGGGGAGTCGGCCAAGAAGGGCGATCGAGGCCGGGCCGGCGCGGGTCTTCAGGGGGCAGGCGGCGACCTTCGCTGAAGTTCGCGCCGGGACCGTCTTCCCGTGACGCCTCGACGTCCTCAAGGGCGAACCGCACCTCCTTTGGAAGACGAATCGCCTGTGAACTGTCGGAACGTCGTCCGCCGTCAGTGCGTGCGATCCAGGATGAGAAGCGGGTCCGCGCCGCCGCTCAATACGAGCTCGCGATTGTCGCTCAGGCGGACGCCGGTGATCTCGCCGACCGTCGAGTAGAAGCGCTGCTCGACTTCCATCTGGGGCGGCGGGCAGGCCATCTGCGTTCCGGCCAGTTGCGAGAATTTCAGGGTGTCGCCGGCATTGGCAAACGAGCCGGTATAGCGGTTGCATCCGCTGCGGCCGGAGACGCGTCCATCGGGACCGAACTCCATCGTGACCGTCACGCCGACCGGTACGGGCGAGCCCGCGATCGACTTGACGCGCCACCCGCCCTCGAGACTGTCGGTCGCCCCACCCGGTGACTGCAACATCTTTCCTCCTGCCCTTACGGGCGTGCAGTTGCTGCGCCGGTCGCCTGACTCGATGAGCACTCCCGATCGTCCGCGGGACAGAAACGAGATTGAACGATCCGCCGAGTGGTAGGTCGTCACGCCATCCTGTTCGCCGGCCCGCACCATCTCATGGCGCTGGCCGCCGATCTCGAACGTCGGAACGTCGGCAACGACGCCAAATCTGGCCGACCTGCCTTCGCACTCCAGGTCGGTTGCAAAGGCCATGGGCGCCTGGGCGACGGCGGTCGAGGCGTAGCAAGAGCCCGCCAGCATCAGCGCGGCGGAGAGGCGCCGAGCCCATATCCGTTCCAGCATCGACTGTTTTCTCCTCGCACATCTAGCCAAGCCGGCGCCGGGTGGCCGCTGCACGGTCTCTGGCACGTTCTGGTGGCATAAAGATGTCGAATATCCCTTTGCCGCGAGGCGTTCGTCGCGGTGAGAGCGCAGGCAGGACAATCGGCCGCAAGACCGTCATCTGCCCGCGCTTGCATCGCCGCTGCTTTCCGGCCAGCACGGGCGCCATGATCCGCCTCGACAACATCAGCAAGCAGAACGGCCACCAGATCCTGTTCATCGACGCCTCGATGGGCCTCCAGAAGGGGGAAAAGGCGGGCCTCGTGGGGCCCAACGGCGCGGGCAAGACGACGCTGTTTCGCATGATCGCCGGCCAGGAGCCGCCCGATGACGGCCAGGTGACGATCGAGCCCGGCATGACCATCGGCTATTTCAGCCAGGATGTCGGCGAGATGTCGGGCATGAGCGCGGTCGCCGCGGTGATGGACGGCGTGGGCCCGGTGAGCGAACTCGCGGTCGAGATCGCCCGGCTGGAGGCCGCGATGGCCGATCCGGCGCAGGCCGACGACATGGACGCGCTGGTCGAGCGCTACGGCGAGGTGCAGGGCCGCTTCGAGGAGCTGGACGGCTATGCGCTGGACGCCCGCGCGCGAGAGGTGCTGGCGGGGCTTTCGTTCAGCCAGGAGCGGATGGACGGCGACGTGGGCCTGCTCTCCGGCGGCTGGAAGATGCGCGTGGCGCTCGCCCGCATCCTGCTGATGCGGCCCGACGGCATGCTGCTCGACGAGCCCTCCAACCATCTCGACCTCGAAAGCCTGATCTGGCTGGAGGACTTCCTCAAGAAGTACGACGGCGCGTTGCTGATGACGAGCCACGATCGCGAGTTCATGAACCGCATCGTCGGGAAGGTGATCGAGATCGACGGCGGCACGCTCATCACCTACTCGGGCAACTTCGATTTCTACGAGCAGCAGCGGGCGCTGGGCGAAAAGCAGCGCCAGGCGCAGTTCGAGCGCCAGCAGGCGATGCTCGCCAAGGAGATGAAGTTTATCGAGCGCTTCAAGGCGCGCGCCTCTCACGCCGCGCAGGTGCAGAGCCGGGTGAAGAAGCTCGACAAGATCGAGAAGGTTGAGCCGCCGCGTCGCCGCCAGTCGGTGATGTTCGAGTTTCGCACGCCGCCGCGTTCGGGCGAGGACGTGGTGAGTTTCCGAAACGTCCACAAGGGCTATGGCAGCCAGCCGATCTATTCCGGTCTCGACCTGCGCCTGCGCCGGCTGGAGCGCTGGTGCGTTCTGGGCGCCAATGGCGCGGGCAAGTCCACCTTGCTGAAGCTGGTGGCCGGCGCCACCGAGCCGGACGACGGCAGCGTCGCGATCGGCGCCAGCGTGAAGATGGGCTACTTCGCCCAGCACTCGATGGACCTGCTGGACGGCGACGACACGGTCTTCGAATCACTGGACCATTCCTTCCCGCAGGCGGGTACGGGCGCCCTGAAGTCGCTGGCGGGCTGCTTCGGCTTCTCCGGCGACGATGTCGAGAAGCCCTGTCGCGTGCTCTCGGGCGGGGAGAAGGCGCGGCTGGTCATGGCCAAGATGCTGTTCGACCCGCCGAACTTCCTGGTGCTCGACGAGCCCACCAACCATCTCGACATGGCGACCAAGGAAATGCTGGTCGCGGCGTTGGCGCAGTTCGAGGGCACGATGCTGTTCGTCTCCCACGACCGCCACTTCCTGGCCGCGCTTTCCAACCGGGTGCTGGAACTGACGCCCGAGGGCGTGCATCAATACGGTGGCGGATACACGGAATACGTCGCCAGCACCGGCCAGGAAGCGCCAGGCCTGCATCCGGGAAGCTAGAAAAAAATCCGCATCGCTGTCGGCTCAGGCCGGGCCCGTTCGTCGTTCCGGTATGAGGCGCCCGAGGGGCGCACCGGACGAGGAGACTGGCGATGCGGGTGATGGTGATCGTGAAGGCGACCGGGGACAGCGAAAAGGGCTTCGTCCGCTCGCCCGAAACCATGGCGCTGATGGAGGCCATGGGGAAGTTCAACGAGGAACTCCAGAAGGCCGGCATCCTGCGCGACGGCGACGGGCTGAAGCCCACCTCGGAGGGCCGGCGGGTAGCCTTCGACGGCGCGGGCCGGACGGTGAGGAGCGGGCCGTTCGCGCCGGCGGGTGAGCAGATCGCCGGCTTCTGGCTGTGGGACGTCAAGGACATGGACGAGGCCGTGGCCTGGGTGAAGCGCTGTCCCAATCCCATGCCGGGACCGAGCGAGATCGAGATCCGGCCGCTCTACGAACTGGCCGACCTGATAGGCGACGCCGGCTGACGGTGGCTCGCACGAGAATTCGTGCGGCGATCGATGAGGAATCCGTCGCCGATTCCTCCAGGCGGGGCGAGCGGGATCGTGCGGGGCCGGATAGAATGGGCTTCATCAACGAAGCCTTCATCAGAGGATACTGGAGCATGAGCAACGCATCCGACTACACGCCGCCCAAGGTCTGGACCTGGAACAAGGCGAGCGGCGGGCGGTTCGCCAACATCAATCGCCCGATCGCCGGGCCGACCAGCGAGAAGGAGCTTCCCGTCGGCAAGCACCCGCTGCAGCTCTATTCGCTGGGCACGCCGAACGGCCAGAAGGTCACGATCATGCTCGAGGAGCTGCTGGCGCTCGGTCACAAGGGCGCGGAATATGACGCCTGGCTGATCAAGATCGGCGAGGGCGACCAGTTCGGCAGCGGTTTCGTGGCCGCCAACCCGAATTCCAAGATCCCGGCGCTGGTCGACCGCAGCGGGCCAAAGCCGGTGCGCGTGTTCGAGTCCGGCGCGATCCTGCTCTATCTCGCCGAGAAGTTCGGCGCGCTGGTGCCGACCGATCCGGCCAAGCGGGCCGAATGCCTGTCGTGGCTGTTCTGGCAGATGGGCAGCGCGCCCTATCTCGGCGGCGGATTCGGCCATTTCTACGCCTACGCGCCGGTCAAGATCGAGTATGCGATCGATCGCTTCGCGATGGAGACCAAGCGCCAGCTCGACGTGCTCGACCGGCGGCTGGGGGAGAGCAAATTCCTGGGTGGCGACGACTACACGATCGCCGACATTGCGGTGTGGCCCTGGTACGGCGGGTTGGCCAAGGGCCTGCTCTACGGCGCGGGCGAGTTCCTGTCGGTGCATGAGTACAAGAACGTCCAGCGCTGGGCCGACGAGATCGGCGCGCGTCCGGCGGTTCGCCGCGGCCGCATCGTCAATCGCCTGCAGGGCGATCCCGCGGCGCAGCTCCACGAGCGTCACGACGCCAGCGACTTCGACCTGAAGACGCAGGACAAGATCGCGGCCAAGGGCTAGGCGCCTCGTGTCTTCCACCGCCGCGATGTCGCCGCGACGTCGACATTGCGGCGGCATCGATCTTGCGTCCTGCGCCGCGTCATCGAACAGCGCAGGAGCGTAGCGTGAGCAGCACGAAGCGGCCCAAGGTGGCCTTCATCGGGACGGGCGGGACCATCTCGTCGCTCGGCGTTCATCCGCTCGAGCTGCAGGATTACGGCATCCACGACTTGCGGATGCATGCCAGCCAGATCGTCGAACGCTTTCCGGTGGTGAACGAGATCGCCGACGTGATCCCGGTCGATTTCCGCAACGTGCCGAGCCCCGAGATCTACTTCGCCGAATGGAAGGAGCTCGCGGGGCTCTGCCATCGCGTGGCGGCGGAGCATCCCGACCTCGCCGGCATCGTCATCGGTCACGGTACGGCGACGCTGGAAGAGACGGCCTGGGTCCTCAACCTGGTGCTCAAGGTCGACGTGCCCGTCGTGCTGATCGGCTCGCAGCGGCCAGCCTCGGGCCTGTCGACCGATGCGGCGATCAATCTGGTGAACGGCGTGCGCACCGCGGCCAGTCCCGACAGCCGCGGCAGGGGCGTGCTGGTGCTGCTGAACGACGAGATCCAGGCGGCACGCGAGGTCACCAAGACCTCGAACTGGCGCATGCAGACCTTCCGTACGCCCGATTTCGGCGTCCTGGGCCACGCCGACGGCGACAGGATCGCCTACTACCGCAAGCCCGAACGGCGGCACATGCCCGACACGGAGTTCGACATTACCGACCTCGACGCCCTGCCGAGGGTCGACATCGCCTATGCCTATGCCGGCTCCGACGGCAGCGCGATGCGCGCCTTCATCGCCGCCGGCGCGAAGGGTCTGGTCTCGGCCGGCTTCGCGCCGGGCATGCCACCCGCCGCCGATCTCGCGGCGA
Organism: uncultured Rhodospirillaceae bacterium; assembly: GCA_945952105.1. Lineage (GTDB taxonomy): Bacteria > Pseudomonadota > Alphaproteobacteria > Reyranellales > Reyranellaceae > Reyranella. Next base: position 5,338 of record CAMFGZ010000068.1, read on the forward strand.
TGGCCGACGCGGTCAAGCAGGGCGTCGTGGTCGTGCAGTCCTCGCGCGCCGGTTCGGGCCGCATCTATCGCAGCAAGAAACTGACCGATGCGGGTGTGCTGGCGGCAGACAATCTCAACCCGCAGAAGGCACGGCTGCTGCTGGCGCTGGCGTTAACCCGGACTTCCGATCCTGCGGAGATCGCGCGCATCTTCGCGACCTACTGATTGCAGGCCCGCCGTGGCCTGATACCCTGCCGCGATGGAGCTGAAGCAACTCGAGCATCTCGTTGCCATCTGCAGCAGCGGCAGCTTCAGCAGCGCGGCCAAGCGGCTGCGCATTTCCCAGCCGACCCTGAGCAAGAGCATCGCGCGGCTGGAAAGGCATCTCGGCGTAAAGCTGTTCGACCGCGGCGGCGGCAGTGCCCGGCCCAACCTCTATGGGCATGCGGCGGCCGAACACGCGGCCGCGGTGCTGGCCGGCGTCGAGCGGATGAGGCAACAACTTGAGCAGCTCGCCAAGGGCGAGACGGTGAGCCTGCGCATCGGCGTCGGTCCCGCGACGCGCATCAAGCTTCTGCCCGAGGTCGTGCGTCAGGTGGGGAAGGCCTTTCCCGACCTGCAGCTCGAGGCGCGATACGACGACGTCCAGGCGCTGATGCGGTCGCTGCGCATGGGCAGCCTCGACCTTGTCTTCTGCTATTTCGAGGCGCCGGACGAGCAGTCCGATTTCATCCGGGTGAAGATCTGCGACGATCTCAGGATCGCCGTCGTGCGACCGCAGCATCCTGCATTGAAGCAGGCGCCGCTCGCGCCCGAGATGTTGCTGAAGTACCCGATCGCCAGCGTCGGTGCCGTGCCGAGCTTCCGCAAATGGCTGGGCGCGATGAGCGCGAAGGCGGCCCGCAACATGAACGCCTTCGTCTCCGACGACTATGCGCTGGTGAAGAGCCGTCCGCTCGATTCGGACTTCGTCGCCGTCGGTCCACGGTTCGTGTTCGAGCAGGAACTGCGCGATGGCTCGCTGGTCGAGCTGAAGCTGCGCGTCGAGATCGGCTATGAGTGCTGGATGCTCACCACCGAAGCCAAATGGCGTTCGCCCGTGGTGAAGAAGGTCGCCGATTTCGCGCGCACCGCCATGCGACGGAAGACGCTGCGGCGGTAGGTCGGCTCTCTCGCCTTCCTCCGCTGGGCTCGGGACGACGCGGAGTTCCATGCCTCCGGGCTATGGCTCATTCGGGATTGGGCGGTTGTCACCAGACCGGGATCGGGTGCCTCTAGCGGGTAGAACAAGAAGATGAAGCCGATGGAGGATCCATGGCTGGAAGACACAGCCTGACAGGCCTGTGCGGGAAGCTGTTGCTTGCGACAGCGATCGCCGCCGGTCTCGCAGGACCCGCAGCGGCCCAGTATCCGGACAAGCCGGTCCGCCTGGTCGTGCCCTTCACCGCGGGCGGCTCGCCCGACACGACGGCGCGTCGTGTCGCCCAGCGCCTTACCCAGGAGCTGAAGCAGCAGTTCGTGGTGGAGAACCGGCCCGGCGCAGCCGGCAATATCGGTGCGGAGTCGGTGGCCCGCTCGGCGCCCGATGGCTACACGCTGATGATGATGGCCAACAGCCACGTCATCAATCCGGCGCTCTATGCCAGGATCACCTACGACGCGGTGAAGGACTTTACGCCGATCTGCCTGATCCTGCGCGGTGGTTCGATGATGGTCGTGCCGGCCGACAGCCCGGCGAAGACGGTGACGGAATTCGTCGAGCTGGCGAAGGCCAATCCCGGCAAGCTGAACTTCGGTTCGGGCGGCGCCGGCAGCCCCGCCCATCTGGCGGCCGAGGCGTTCCGCCAGGCCACCGGCATCGACTACGTCCATGTGCCCTACAAGGGCGCGCCGGAGATCGTGCGTGCGCTGCTGTCCGACCAGGTGCAGGTCGGCTTCCCGACCTTCGAGACGGCACTTGGGCAGGTGCAGCAGAAGACGCTGCGCGCGCTCGCGACCACGGGCTCGAAGCGCTCGCGGCTTCTGCCCGACACGCCGACCTTGCTCGAAGCACTGCCCGACGGCTTCAGCCTCGAAGGGTGGCTGGGTCTCGTCGCGCCGGCCGGCACGCCGCCCGACGTCGGCAAGGCGATCGTCGCCGCCATGACCAATGCGCTGAAGGACCCGGCGTTTCGCGAGCAACTCGAAAGCGGTGGGTCGGAGATCGACTTCAAGGCCGGCTCCGAGTTCGGCGCGACCCTGCCCGGCGAGCTCGTCAAGTGGCGCAAGCTCGTCGAAGGCGTCGGCGCCAAGGTCGAGTAGGGGAGAAGCACACATGGCTGTTGCCGCCAAGCCCCGCATTCACGAGGTCCCAGACGATCTGCTGGACGCCATCGACTGGTGCTACGAGCAAGGGTGGACTGACGGTCTCCCCGTCGTGCCGCCGGTAGTCGCCCGCGTGGATGCCATGCTGGCGGCCGAGGCGCGTCCGCGCGAGACGGTGATCGCGCACCATCCCGCGACCGGCCTTGACCTGTCTTTGCATGCCGCCGCCGTGAACGCCGTGATGGCGGGGTGCCTGCCCGAATATTTTCCGGTGATCGTCGCCGCCTTCGAGGCGATGGACCGGCAGGACTTCAACTTCCATGGCTCGACCGCCAGCACCGGCGGCTCGGCACCCTTGCTGGTCGTGAGCGGTCCCTACGCCGAGGAGATCGGCATGAACGCCGACGTGAACCTGTTCGGCCCGGGGAACCGCGCCAACGGCACGATCGGCCGCGCGACGCGTCTCATCCTGCGCAACGTCTTCCAGATGCTGCCGGGCATTTCCGACAAGTCCACGCAGGGCAATCCGGGCAAGT
>CAMFGZ010000069.1 GCA_945952105.1 uncultured Rhodospirillaceae bacterium
GTCGGCGTGCGGTTGCCGGGCGGGCGCCAGAAGAGAATGTTGGTGATGTAGAGGTCTCGCTCGCGGCTCATGCCGATCGCGGCGAACATGCGGTCCATGAGCTGGCCGCTCACGCCGACGAACGGCTTGCCGAGGCGATCCTCGTCGGCGCCCGGCGCTTCACCCACGATCATCACCGGTGCGCCCGCGACGCCATCGGCAAAGACGGTGTTCTTGGCGGTGCGCTTCAGCGCGCAGCCTTCGAAGGCGCGTACCGCCTCTTCCAACTCGGCGATCGTCGTGGCGCGGCTCGCCACCTCGCGCGCATCGAGCGCGAGCTGCGGCGATTCGAGCGGCACGGGTGCGCGCACGACCGGCGGTGCGGCCGGTGCACCGATCGGCGTCGGTGCGGCGGGAGAGATGGGCGCCGCGGCGGCGGCAACGGATGCCGGCGGCGGCAGCGCGAAGCGGTCGATCGCTTCCTCGCCGATGGTCTCGTCGAGGCCATGATCGACGTACCAGCGCAAAAGCGCTGCGGCGTCCTGCGGAGAGAACGCCGTTTCGGTCATGCGAGGCTCTTGATGAAGGCGCCCAGGATCGGCGCCCACATCGCGGCGTCGGCGTGGCTGGCCATGTGGCCCTTGTCCGACGGCATCTCGACATAGGTGAGGTCGACGCCGGCCTTGCGCATGTCGAGCGCATGGGCGGCGCAGTCGGTGAGGTCGAACAGCTTGTCGGTCTTCGAGATCACGTAGAGGACCTTGGTCTGCTTGAGCTGTTCGTACTGCCTGGTGATGTCGAATCCGTCGATCGCGCGCCGCAGGGTGACCAGCGAATGGCCGTCGTAGATCTTCGCCCAGCTCTTGGCCGCGACCTTGGCCTCTGCCTCGCCCTGACCGTAGTTCAGCAGCGTCTCATAGCGGATCTGCTCCAGGGTGCCGGGGATGCCGCCATTCTCGTAGTACCAGCCGCCGTTCCAGTTCGGATCGTCGGCGAGGCGCTTCTGCAACGCTTCGAGGCCTCCCAGGCGGCCCGGCGCGCGCGGCGAGGTGACGGAAGCGGCGATGCCCTTCATGAATCCGGGAAAGGAAGCGGCCCACTGGAACGACTGGAAGCCGCCCATGGAGGGGCCGACCACCGCGACGAGGCTCTTCAGCCCGAGCGAATCGACCAGCAGCTTCTGGCTGGCCACCATGTCGCGCAGGGTGATCTCGGGGAAAGTCGGGCCGTAGGGCTTGCCGGTGCCGGGATCGGTGCTGTTGGGGCCGGAGCTGCCATGGGCCGAACCCAAGGCGTTCACCGAGACCACGAAGAACCGGTCGGTATCGATCGCCTTGCCCGGGCCGATCAGCCCGTCGAACCAGCCGGCTGCGCCCTCCGTGACGCCGCGGCCCTGCTTCCCGGCGGCATTCTTGCCTGCAGCGTGATGGGACGAGGTATAGCCGTGCACGACGAGGATGGCGTTGTCCTTGGCCGGCGCCAGGGCGCCGTAGGTTTCGTAGGCAAGTTCGAGGACGGGGAGCGTCTTGCCACTTTCCAGCCTGAAATCGCGTGCAGAGAAGGTCTTGCTCTCGATATCGATCAACTCCGGCACGGGAATTCCCCTTTTCAGCGGGTGGCGATCCTGCCCCCGACAGGCTATCTAAATCAAAGGATTGCCGTCCGACAGGCGCGCGTCCATCGGGAAAATGGAATTGCAGAGCGAGACAGGCATGACGCGCGAGGCGATGGAATACGACGTGGTGATTGTGGGCGGCGGTCCGGCCGGACTGTCGGCAGCCATTCGCCTGAAGCAGCTCGCCGCCGAGCGGAATCACGAAGTCTCCGTCTGCGTGCTGGAAAAGGGTTCCGAACTCGGCGCCCACATCCTGTCTGGCGCCGTGGTCGATCCGATCGGCCTCAACGAGCTGATCCCGGACTGGAAGGAAAAGGGCGCGCCGCTCGAGACCCAGGTCACCGACGACCAGTTTCTGTTCTTCACCAAGGGCGGCTCTTACCGTTTCCCCAATTTCCTCCTGCCGCGGCTGATGAACAACCACGGCAACTACATCGTCAGCCTGGGCGAGGTCTGCCGCTGGCTCGGCCAGCAGGCCGAGGAACTGGGCGTCGAGATCTACCCGGGCTTCGCCGCCGCCGAGGTGCTCTACAACGAGGATGGCTCGGTGAAGGGCGTCGCCACCGGCGACATGGGCATCGGCAAGGACGGCAAGCACAAGGACAGCTACACGCCCGGCATGGAGCTGCATGCCAAGTACACGCTGATCGGGGAGGGCGTACGCGGATCGCTCGCCAAGCAGCTGATGGCCAAGTTCGACCTGCGCGACGGCGTCGATCCGCAGAAGTTCGGCATCGGCATCAAGGAACTGTGGCAGGTCGATCCCGCCAACTTCCGCAAGGGCCTCGTGGTCCATTCGCAGGGCTGGCCGCTGTCGGAGACGAACAGCTCCGGCGGTTCGTTCATGTACCATTTCGGCGACAACCTGGTCGCCATCGGCCTCGTGGTGCATCTCTCCTACGAGAACCCGTACCTCTCGCCGTTCGACGAATTCCAGCGCTTCAAGACGCATCCCGACGTCGCCAAGTATCTCAAGGGCGGCAAGCGTTTGGTCTATGGCTCGCGCGCCATCAACGAAGGCGGCATCCAGTCGATCCCGAAGCTCACCTTCCCGGGCGGCGCGCTGATCGGTTGCTCGGCGGGCTTCGTCAACGTGCCGCGCATCAAGGGCAGCCACAACGCGGTGAAGAGCGGCATGCTCGCGGCCGAGGCGGCGTTCGAGGCGCTGGCCGGCGGCAAGACCGGCGGTGACGAGCTGATCGCCTATCCGGTGAAGCTGAGGGCGTCGTGGGTCTGGAAGGATCTCGACAAGGTGCGCAACGTGAAGCCGGCGCTGAAGTGGGGCACCACGCTCGGTACGCTCTACGGCGGCATGGACATGTGGCTGCACGATCTCGGCATCCGTGTGCCGTGGACGCTGCATCACCACAAGGCCGACCACGAGACGCTCCGCCCGGCCAGCGAGTTCCAGCCGATCCAGTATCCCAAGCCCGATGGCGTGCTCTCCTTCGACAAGCTCTCGTCGGTGTTCCTGTCGAACACCAATCACGAGGAAGACCAGCCGGTTCATCTGAAGCTGCGCGATCCGTCGATCCCGATCGCGGTGAACCTGCCGCTCTATGCGGAGCCGGCACAGCGCTACTGCCCGGCCGGCGTCTATGAAGTCGTGACGGCCGACAACGGCCAGCCGCGCTTCCAGATCAACGCGCAGAACTGCGTGCACTGCAAGACGTGCGACATCAAGGATCCCGCGCAGAACATCGACTGGACCGTTCCCGAAGGCGGCGGCGGCCCCAATTACCCCAACATGTGAGCCGTATGAACCGCACCCCCCTCGCGCTGCTTTCCGCGGCGCTGCTGTTCGCTCTTCCACTCGCCGGCCAGGCCCAGCAGGGCCCGGCACCACAAGGCGGCGCCAAGCCGCCGGCCCGGCCTTCCACCGCCCCGCCGCCCGGTCAGCGCCTCGCGCCGATTTCGCTGCAGGGTCGATATCTCGCCGCCCGCGTCGGTGAGCAGGACCATGACTACGACGCCGCCGCCGACCAGATGGACCAGGCCCTGGCGCTGACGCCGCTCGATCCCGAACTGATCTACGCCGTCTTCCGCCTGCGCATGTATGCCGGCCGCATCAACTCCGCGGCCGAGCTCGCACCGGCGGTTCTGGCGACGCGCCCTGGCGACGGCTTCGCCAATCTCGTGATGGCGATCGAGGCCATCAAGAAGGGCAACTACAAGGCGGCAGAGCAACAGCTCACGCGCATCGGTTCGGAGAACCAGCTGGGAGCCCTGCGCGAATATGTGATGGCGTGGCTCAAGGCCGGCGACAAGGACTACGCCGCCGCCCGTTCCTATCTGGCGCGGCTCAAGCCTGCCGCCGGTGAGCGGGCGGAAGCACCGGCCCTGGTGATCGAGGCGCAGATCGACGAGATGGCCGGCGACAAGGAAGCCGCCGAGGCCAAGTACCGGCGCGCCATTTCGATCGACCGCAACGGACTGCGCACCACGATCTCGGTGGCCGAGGGGCTGCGCCGTCTCGGCAAGGATGCCGAGGCGCGGGAGATCCTGAAGACCTACGGCACGCGCTACAGTGATTCGGTCGTCATGGACGGGCTGATGGGGCCGAATGCCCCGATGCCCAAGCCGCCGACGCCGGCGGCCGGTATCGCCGAGATCCTGTTCGACATCGGCGGCATCCTGGCTTCCGATCCGCGCAACCAGCGCCAGGATCTCGCACTCATCTTCTACCAGCTCGCGACCGCGCTGAAGCCCGAGCAGGACTTCGCCTGGCTGATGATCGCGGGCCTGTACGAACAGTTCCACCAGATCCCGAAGGCGGTCGCTGCGCTGGGCAAGATCGGCCCGACCTCGCCGCTCTACTGGCAGGCGCGTTTGCGGACGGCGGCGCTCGACGCGCAGGAAGAAAAATTCGACCAGGCCGTGGCGCGCCTCAGGACGCTGGTGGCCGAGAAGCCCGATCGCATCGACGCGGCGTTGACCCTGGCCGACCTGCTGCGCAGCAAGGACAAGTTTGCCGACGCGGTCGCCGCCTATGACACGGCGGTCTCGCGGCTGGGCAAGCCCGACGAGCGCCATTGGCAGGTCTATTTCGGCCGCGGCATCGTGCTGGAGCGCACCAAGAACTGGCCGAAGGCCGAAGCGGACATGAAGAAGGCGCTCGAGCTCTCGCCCGAGCAACCCTATGTGCTGAACTATCTCGGCTACAGCTGGATCGATCAGGGCCTTCATCTGCAGGAAGGCATGAAGATGCTGGAGCGCGCGACCGAGCTTCGGCCGGACGACGGCGCGATCACCGACAGCGTCGGCTGGGCCTATTACCGGCTCGGCCAGTTCGAGAAGGCGGTCGAGTGGCTGGAGCGCGCGACCGAGCAGAAGGGCGACGACTCGACGATCACCGATCATCTTGGCGACGCCTACTGGCACGTCGGCCGCCGCCGCGAGGCCCGCTTCCAGTGGGAGCGCGCGCTGCATCAGAAGCCCGACAAGGACCGGCTGCCGATCATCCAGGACAAGATCGCGAACGGCCTGAACCCGTCGAACGACAAGCCGACCGTTTACGAGAAGGCCGCCGACACCAAGCAGGGCGGTTGATCGAAGGACAGGGGGCGTGCCGCTCGCACGGGCCAAGGTCAACCTCTGGCTGAACGTCGTCGGCCGCCGCGCCGACGGTTTCCACCTGCTCGACTCGCTTGTGGCCTTCACCGATCTCGCCGACGAGATCGAGGTCGTGCCGGCGCCCGATCTGTCGTTGGAGATCGTGGGGCCCGGCGCTGCGGCACTCGAAGGCGAGGATGTCTCCGGCAATCTGGTTCTGAAGGCCGCGCGCCTGCTGGCGGGTCGCGCCGGCGTGGCGCCGCGCGTGGCGCTCCGCCTTACCAAACGCATCCCGGTGGCGGCCGGTCTGGGCGGCGGCTCGGCCGACGCCGCCGCGACGCTGCGGGCGCTGGTGGATCTGTGGCGCGTCGCCATGCCTGAGGAAGAACTGTTCGATCTCGCGGCCTCGCTGGGCGCCGACGTGCCCATGTGTCTCGCCGGGCGTCCGGCCGTTGCGACGGGAATCGGCGAGCGGCTCGCGCCCGCGCCCCGGTTGCCGGACTGTGCGATCCTGCTGGTCAATCCCGGCGTTGCGTTGCCGACGCCTGCCGTCTTCCGGGCTCGCAGCGGAGATTTTTCCGTGGGCCTTCCCGTGGCAGCCGGATGGCCTGATCTGGCTTCATTCGCATCCGATCTCGCGCGCCGGGGCAACGACCTGACGCAGGCGGCAATCTCCGTGCGGCCGGAAGTGGCCGACGTGCTCGATCGTCTGCGGCGCAGCGACGGAATCTGCCATGCTGCGATGAGCGGCAGCGGTGCAACCTGTTTTGGCCTCTATGCATCGATCGGCGCCGCTCGACGCGCCGCGTCGCAGCTTCCAGACACCTGGTGGCGCCACGCCGGCCGCCTAGTTTGAGCCCGTACTGGGTTTAGGCTTCGTGAGTTCCTGCATTTCCTTCAGCGAATCGAACAGCGCCTTGTCCGGCAGACCGGTGACGGGCAGGCCGGCGATGCCTTGGTACTCGCGAATGGCTGCGCGCGTTGCCTGGCCCATGCGGCCGTCCGGCGCGTCGTTGTAGAAGCGGAACTCGCGCAACAGCGCCTGCACGCTCCTTGTCTGTTCGACCGCCGTCGCCGGCCAGGCATTTGGATCGCGCGGCGTGGCCTTGGCGATGTCGGCCGACGTGGGCGGAGGAGGCGGTGGTGCCGTCGCGGCGAGCTGGACGGGCTTCGGCGGTGGCGG
>CAMFGZ010000070.1 GCA_945952105.1 uncultured Rhodospirillaceae bacterium
TCGTACCGATGTTGCAGTGCGGCTTGTTCCGCTCAAACTTCGCCTTCGACATGGTCTTCTATCCCTTAGTAAATCTGTTCGTTCGATCGGTGGGCCGTCAGCCCGCCAGCTTGGCGACCACTTCGTCCGCCACCGCCTGCGGCACGGCCGCGTAGTGGTCGAACGTCATGGAATAGGCAGCGCGACCCTGCGTCATGGAGCGCAGCGTGTTCACGTAGCCGAACATGTTGGCCAGCGGCACCATCGCGTCGATGACCTGCGCGTTGCCGCGCGCATTCATGCCCTGGATCTGGCCACGGCGGCTGTTAAGGTCGCCGATGCAGTCGCCCATGTAATCGTCGGGCGTCACCACCTCGACCTTCATGATCGGCTCCAGCAGCTTGCACTGGGCCTTGGCCAGGCCCTCCTTGAACGCCGCGCGGGCGGCGATTTCGAAGGCAAGCACGCTCGAGTCGACGTCATGGTAGTTGCCGTCGGTGAGCGTGACCTTGAAGTCGATCACCGGGAAGCCGGCGAGAACGCCGGTCTCGCGCGAGGCCTCAAGGCCCTTTTCGACGCCCGGGATGAACTCCTTGGGAATCGAGCCGCCGACGATCTTGTTCTCGAAGGAGTAGCCCGACCCGGGCTCGCCCGGCTCGAAGGTCAGCTTCACGCGGGCGAACTGGCCCGAGCCGCCGGACTGCTTCTTGTGGGTGTAGTCGATCTCGGCCTTCCGACCCAGCGTCTCGCGATAGGCGACCTGCGGAGCGCCGACATTGGCCTCGACCTTGTAAGTGCGACGCAGAATGTCGACCTTGATCTCGAGATGGAGCTCGCCCATGCCCTTGATGACGGTCTGACCGGTCTCGGCATCGGTCGAGACGCGGAAGGTCGGATCCTCCTGGACGAGGCGACCCAGAGCCTGGCCGAGCTTCTCCTGGTCAGCCTTCGACTTCGGCTCGATGGCAAGCTCGATGACGGGCTCGGGGAAATCCATCCGCTCGAGGATGACCGGATGCTCGGGCGAGCACAGCGTGTCGCCGGTCGTGACGCTCTTGAGACCGGCGAGGGCGATGATATCGCCGGCGCGGGCTTCCTTCACGTCTTCGCGGTTGTTGGCATGCATGAGCAGCATGCGGCCGATACGCTCCTTGCGGTCCTTCGTGCTGTTCAGCACGCCGGTAGCCGACTCGAGCACACCCGAGTAGACGCGCGCGAAGGTGAGCGAGCCGACGAACGGATCGGTCATGATCTTGAACGCCAGCGCCGACAGCGGAGCGTCGTCGCTCGACGGGAGCGTGATCGGCTCGTCGCTACCCATCTTCACGCCCTTGACGTCGGCAACGTCGTTCGGGGCCGGCAGGTAATTCACGACGGCGTCGAGCATGGGCTGAACGCCCTTGTTCTTGAACGCCGAGCCGCACAGCACGGGCACGAACGAGTAGTTGATCGTGCCCTTGCGGATGCACTTGATCAGCGTGTCGTAGTCCGGCTCCTCCCCATCGAGATACTTCTCCATGGCGGCGTCGTCCTGCTCGACGGCCATGTCGAGCAGCTTGGCGCGGTACTCCGCGGCCTTTTCCTTCATGTCGGCCGGAATCTCGACGACCTCGAACTTGGCGCCGAGCGTCTCTTCCAGCCAGATGATGGCCTTGTTGGACACCAGGTCAACCAGGCCCTTGTAGTCGGCCTCGGAGCCGATCGGGAGCTGGGTGACGAGCGGCTTGGCGCCGAGGCGGTCCACGATCATGTCGACCGTGCGGTAGAAGTTCGCGCCGGTCCGATCCATCTTGTTGACGAAGCAGATGCGCGGCACGCCGTACTTGTCGGCCTGACGCCACACCGTCTCGGACTGCGGCTCGACGCCGGCAACCGAGTCGAACACGCAAACCGCGCCGTCGAGCACGCGCAGCGAACGCTCGACCTCGATCGTGAAGTCCACGTGGCCGGGCGTGTCGATGATGTTGACGCGATAGCTCACGTCCTTGTACGGGCCGCTTTCGACCCGCCAGAAGCACGTCGTCGCGGCGGACGTGATCGTGATGCCGCGCTCCTGCTCCTGCTCCATCCAGTCCATCGTCGCGGCGCCGTCATGGACTTCGCCGATCTTGTGCGACTTTCCGGTGTAGTACAGGATTCGCTCGGTCGTCGTCGTCTTGCCGGCGTCGATATGCGCCATGATACCGATGTTACGGTAGTCGGCGATGGGAGTGGTACGAGCCATGGAACGGGGCTTTCTTGGAAGGGGCCTGGAGGGCGCTTACCAGCGGTAGTGCGCGAACGCCTTGTTGGCGTCGGCCATCTTGTGGGTGTCCTCGCGCTTCTTCACCGCGTTGCCGCGGCGATTGAAGGCGTCGAGCAGCTCGGCGGAGAGCTTCTCGGTCATGCTGTGGCCCGAGCGGTCGCGCGCGGCCTGGATGATCCAGCGAATGGCCAGCGCCTGACGGCGCTCCGGGCGAACCTCGACGGGAACCTGATAGGTGGCGCCACCGACGCGGCGCGAGCGGACCTCGACGGCCGGCTTCACGTTCTCCAGCGCCTCGTGGAAGGCCGGAACCGGATCCTGCTTGAGCTTGGCCTCGACCTCATCGAGCGCACCGTAGACGATGTGCTCGGCGACCGACTTCTTGCCACGCTCCATCAGCGTGTTCATGAACTTGCTGAGGACGATATCGCCGAACTTGGCGTCCGGCAGGACTTCACGCTTTTCAGCTGCGCGACGACGGGACATGCTTTCCTCCCTCGCCTACTTCGGACGCTTCGCGCCGTACTTCGAACGGCGTTGCTTGCGGTCCTTGACACCCTGCGTATCGAGAGTGCCGCGAATGATGTGATAACGAACGCCCGGAAGGTCCTTCACGCGACCGCCGCGGATCATGACCACCGAATGCTCCTGGAGATTGTGACCCTCGCCCGGGATGTAGCTCACCACCTCGTAGGAATTGGTGAGGCGCACCTTGGCGACCTTGCGCAGCGCGGAGTTCGGCTTCTTCGGCGTCGTCGTGTAGACGCGGGTGCAAACGCCACGCTTCTGCGGGCAAGCCTCGAGCGCCGGCACCTTATTGTGGGCCTTCAGGCCGTGGCGCTGCTTGCGGATCAACTGGTTAATAGTCGGCATTGATTTCCGGTTTCCTTAACGCCGTCTCGGGTCCGCCCAACATCGACGCGTCGGCACAAAGCATATGCGCGGGCATAGCGGCTAACGCACAGCCCCGCGCGGTTGGATAGCTTTGTGGCCTGGTGGCCTGACTTGTAGCGGTCCTCGGCGTCAGGGAGCGTCTTGGCTTTCACCAACCACCAGCCCCTTCGACGAGGTGGCGCGCTTATATGGCCGCCGTTCCCGAGCGTCAAGCGCGCTGCATCGCTTTTCGCATTGATATCGTTGGTTATTTCTGAGTCGGTTGAATCCGACTCGTTCCTGACTCGCACGCGGCGAAGGGCGCAAGAATCTAACAACCATATCTGGTGGCTCTATGGCAGCACAGCCACAATTGACGAAGGCCGCCCCCTTGGGAGGGCGGCCTTCGCGTTTTTCAGCCTCGCGAACCGATCTCAATCGGCCGCGCGCTCTTCCTCGAGCGTCGGAACCGGCTGGTCCTCGCCGTCGACGCCAGCGGCCAGGATGGCCCGGTCGCGCTGGGCGGCGATGGCCTTGAGGCGGTTCACGACTCCGCCGGTACCCGCCGGGATCAGGCGGCCGACGATGACGTTCTCCTTGAGGCCCTGCAGGTTGTCGACGCGACCGCTGACGGCCGCCTCGGTCAGGACGCGGGTGGTCTCCTGGAAGGACGCCGCCGAGATGAACGACTTGGTCTGCAGCGACGCCTTCGTGATGCCGAGGAGGACCGGGTCGGCCTTGGCCGGGCGCAGCTTCTCCGCGACGATCTTGGCGTTCTCGACCTCGAACTCGGCCTTGTCGACCTGTTCGCCGATCAGGAAGGTCGTGTCGCCGGCGTCGGTGATCTCGACCTTCTGCAGCATCTGACGAGCGATCGTCTCGATGTGCTTGTCGTTGATCTTCACGCCCTGCAGCCGGTAGACCTCCTGAATCTCGTTCACGAGGTATTCTGCCAGCTTCTCGATACCCAGCACGCGCAGGATGTCGTGCGGGACCGGATTGCCGTCGATCAGCAGGTCGCCCCGCTCCACGAAGTCACCCTCCTGGACGGCAATGCGCTTGCCCTTCGGGATCAGGTACTCGACAGGCTCCGCACCCTCGCCTTCCGGCACGATCAGGATGCGGCGCTTGTTCTTGTAATCCTTGCCGAACTCGATGCGGCCCGAGATGTCGCAGATGATTGCGAAATCCTTGGGCTTGCGCGCCTCGAACAGCTCCGCCACGCGCGGCAGACCGCCCGTGATGTCGCGGTTCTTGCCGCCCTCGCGCGGGATACGCGCCAGGATATCGCCAGCATGGACGTCCTGGCCGTTCTCGACCGAGAGCACCGAGTCGAGCGACAGCAGGTACCGGGCCTCCTGGCCGTTGGCCAGCATGATCGGATTGCCGTCGGCATCGTGGATGGCAATGCGCGGACGCAGGTCGCCGCCGCGCGGCTGGCCCTTCCAGTCGACCACGACGCGGTTGGAGATGCCGGTCGAGTCGTCGATCACCTCGCGCATCGACACGCCCTCGACGAGGTCGACGTAGACCGCCTTGCCCGCCTTCTCGGTGATGATCGGCAGCGTGTACGGATCCCACTCGGCGAGCTTCTGGCCCTTCGAGACGGCCGTGTCGCTGTCGACCAGCAGACGCGCGCCGTACGGCACGCGATGCTTGGCGCGTTCGCGCTGGGAGCCGTCGACCAGCACCAGCTCGGTGTTGCGGCCCATCACGACCGGCACGCCCGCGCTGTTGATGACGACGTTGCGGTTGCGAACCTGGACGGTGCCGTCATGGCTCGCCTCGATGTTCGACTGCTCCGCGCCACGCTGCGCGGCGCCGCCGATATGGAAGGTACGCATCGTGAGCTGCGTGCCCGGCTCGCCGATCGACTGCGCGGCAATGACGCCCACCGCCTCGCCGATGTTGACCGGGGTACCGCGGGCCAGGTCGCGGCCGTAGCACTTGCCGCAGACGCCGATCTTGGTGTCGCAGGTCAGCACGGACCGGATGCGGATCTCCTCGATGCCGGCCTTGTCGATCTGCTCGACCTTGACCTCGTCGATGAGCTCTCCGGCCTTGCTGATCACCACACCCGTGAGCGGGTCGATGATGTCGTCCAGCGAGGTGCGGCCGAGGACGCGCTCCGACAGCGGCTCGATCACATCGCCGCCGTCGACGACCGCGCGCATCGTGAGGCCGCGTTCGGTGCCGCAATCCTCCTCGATGATGATGCAGTCCTGCGCCACGTCGACCAGACGGCGGGTCAGGTAACCCGAGTTCGCCGTCTTGAGCGCGGTGTCGGCCAGTCCCTTGCGGGCGCCGTGGGTGGAGTTGAAGTACTCCAGAACCGACAGGCCTTCCTTGAAGTTCGACAGGATCGGCGTCTCGATGATCTCGCCCGAGGGCTTGGTCATCAGGCCGCGCATGCCCGCGAGCTGCTTCATCTGCGTAGCGGAGCCGCGCGCACCGGAGTGCGCCATCATCCACACCGCGTTGACCGGACGGCCCGGCTGCGGCGTCGAGATGCCCTTCATCATTTCCTCGGCCACGCGGTCCGAGCAGCGCGACCAGGCGTCGACGACCTTGTTGTACTTCTCACCCGAGGTGATCAGACCGTCCTGGTACTGCTGCTCGTACTCCTTCACTTCCTTGGTGGTCTGGGCGACCAGCTTCACCTTGGCGGAGGGGATGACGAGGTCGTCCTTGCCGAACGAGATGCCGGCCCGGCAGGCGTGATAGAAGCCGAGACCCATCAGTCGGTCGGCGAAGATCACCGTCTCCTTCTGGCCGCAGTGGCGGTAGACGGAGTCGATGACGTTCTGCAGGTCCTTCTTGGTCAGCAGGCGGTTGATCAGCGAGAATGGCAGGTTCTCGTGCTTGGGCAGGATCTGCGCCAGCAGGACGCGGCCCGGCGTAGTCTCCACGACGCGGCGGGCGCGCACGCCCTTGTCGTCATAGGTCTCCAGACGCATCTTGATGCGGGCGTGCATCGAGAGCGCGCGGCTGTGCAGGGCATGCTCCAGATCGCCCATCTCGGAGAACTGCGAGCCTTCGCCCGGCTCTCCCTCGCGCTCGAGCGTGATGTAGTAGATGCCGAGCACGATGTCCTGCGACGGCACGATGATCGGCTTGCCCGACGCCGGCGACAGGATGTTGTTGGT
>CAMFGZ010000071.1 GCA_945952105.1 uncultured Rhodospirillaceae bacterium
GCTTCATGTCCTTGGTGCGGTAGTAGTTCAGCACCGGCTGGATGTAGTTGTCCCAATCAACCTTGTAGCCCTCGGCCGCCAGGAGGTCCTGTACGGGGTATACCGCGCCCGACAGCAGCATGCTCTGCGTGCCCTGGCCGATAACCACCAGAAGGTGCGGGCTCTTGTTGGCACGGAAGCCCGCGATCGCGGCATTGAAGGTCTCGTCGTAGGTGCCACGGCCGGTGGCCACGACCTTGTAGGCGGACTGGGAGTTGTTGAAGCTGTCGATCTGCTGCTTCAGCGCCTCGTCGATCGGTCCCAGTGTGGGATGCCAGAACTGGATCTCGATCGGCGCGGCGGCGGCGACCGAGGCGGCGAGAGCGGTGAGCATTCCGGCAAAGGCGCCGAGCAACCTGTTCCTCATGATGGTTTCCCTCTCCTGATCAGGGGCGAACGTGCAGACCCTTGGACGAAACGTGCATGCCGGTGAGATCGCGGGCGCTCGAAACGATCCGCCAGGACAGCATTTTCTGTGCATAGGCCAGCATGGCCGGGGCGGCCGCGGGGTCACGCGACAGGTCCCGGAAACAGTGCGGATCCGCGGCGAGATCGAAGAACAGCGGCGGCAAGGCGGCGAAGTGGACGTACTTGAAGCGCTCGTCCCGGATCACGGCAAGCGAGCAGGCATCCATCGGTACGCCGAGTGCCGCCTCCGAGTCGGCGGCACCGAGGCCGCGGAAGTCGAACTCCCAATGCACCTCGCGGCGCCAGTCCTCGACTGCATGTCCATGCAGCAGCGGCAGCAACGACCGTCCGTCACACTGGCGCGGGATGTCGAGAGCGAGCCAATCGAGGACGGTCGGCATCACGTCGACCGCCTCGGTGAAGCGCTCTATCGTCGTGCCGCGGCTCACGTTCGCCGCCGGGCGCGGATCGCGCACGATCAGGGGGACGTTGTACGCTTCGTCGAAGTAGCCCTGCTTGCCGAGCATCCAGTGATCGCCCAGCAGTTCGCCATGGTCCGCCGTCACGACGATCAGTGTGTCGTCGTAGAGTCCCCATTCCTTCAGTTTGTCGATCAGGCGTCCGACCTGATCGTCGACCTCCTGGACCATACCGTAGTAGGTCGCCCGCAGCTGCGCGACGTCGCTGTCGCTGAGGTCGGCAACCAGCCCCTGCCCCGTAACGAAGTAACTCGCCTGGTTCTGCGAGCGGAGGTAGCTGGCCAGCAGAGGATGCTGTGCGGCCTCCGCATCCACGCTGGCCGCACGACGGGGCGCCGGCATGTCGGCCGGGTCATAGAGCTTGTTGTAGGGCGCCGGAGCGATGAAAGGGGGATGCGGGCGGATGTAGGCTGCATGCGCGAACCAGGATACGTCGCGGCGCACCGAGATGTAGTCGAGCAGGCGGTCGGTCAGGAACGCGGTGATGCTGTCTTCGGCCTTGAAGCGCGCCGGCGGAAAGGTCGGCCCACGATCGCCCGCTGGTGCGGCCGGCCGGTAGATCTCGGTGACATCGTCGGCGAAGGCGTAGCCCTTGGCCTTGAGGTCGGCCATCCACGGATAGGGCAATTCAGGAAGATGCAGCTCGGGCGCAAAACCCGGCATCACCGATTCGTAGGTGCGCAGCGCGGGGTCGCCGGGCGCCAGCCCCGTGGGATCGACGGTCGTGTCCGTGTAGCCGAACAGGGCCGGGTCGTACCCGGCCTTGCGGCATTCCAGGGCGATGTTGGTGAAGCGGCGAGCAAGCGGCGTGCCGTTCCGCATCACGCCGTTGTTGTGCTGGTAGGTACCGGTCAGCAATGCCGCACGCGAGGGGCCGCAGGGCGCGGCCTGCACGAAGTGACGACGACACAGCACGCCGTCGACCGCCAGCCGGTCGAGGTTCGGAGTCTTCAGCACGGGGTTGCCGGCACAGCCGAGCGCATCGGCCCGCCACTGATCGATGACGATGAAGAGGATGTTCCTCCGCGCGACCATCAAATCCCCCTTCCCGTCAGGCGATCATCGTTGGCACGGAGTGATAGGACAATTTAATATTACTTCTGTAACTTAAAAATTATTAATATCAGGCATGCTGCATACCCAGATCCGCGCCTTCGACGCCGTTGCTCATCATGGCAGCTTTTCCCGCGCAGCCGAGGCGCTGGGCCTGACACAGCCAGCCGTCACCATTCAGGTGAAAGCGCTGGAGGAACGCTACGGCGTCAAGCTGCTCGAGCGAGCGCGGAGGTCGGTGCGTCTCACGGAAATGGGCGAGCGCCTTTTCAGGATGTCGCGACGCTATTCGAGTCTCGAAGAGCAGATGCGCGAGATCCTGACCGAATCGTCGGAGCTGGAAAGCGGCCAACTCAGCCTGACGGCCGACGGGCCGCATATCGCCATGGGCGTATTCGCCCGCTTCCTGGCGCGCCACCCGAACATCGAGCTCTCCGTTGCGATGGGCAACACGCGTTTCGTACGTGAACAGCTCCTGGAGCGTCGCACCGACCTCGCCATCCTGCCTGGCGTCGAGCGCCACCCGCAGATTCATGCCATGCCGCTGTGGCGACATACTGCCGTTCTGATCGTGGCCAACGACCATCCTTGGGCAGGACGCGAGAGCGTCCGGCTCTCCGAACTGGACGACCAGCCCATGGTGTCGCGCGAGGAAGGATCCAACACACGCCGTGTCGCGGCGGCGGCGATGGCGAAAGCCGGCGTCAAGCCACGCACCGTGCTCGAACTGGGCAGCCGCGAAGCCGTCTGCGAAGCGGTCGGGGCCGGCCTCGGGTTCAGTATCGTCTGGGAGCTGGAAGCGAGCGCCTCGACCCGCTTTCACACGCTGCATTTCCGCGACGCCAGGATCACGAGCAGCGACTACGTCGCCTGCCTCAAGAGCGAAAGCATGCGTCGCAGCATAAAGGCCTTCTTTGCGGTGGCGGCCGGCCTTTCCAATCAGCGCGGGGCGGCACGGCCTGGCGCGGGGCGCCGGGCGACGCGACCGCAGGCTTGCTAATATCCGATCCGGCAACAGCGGCTCCCGCCCGAGAAGTTCCATGTTCGAACCCCATTCGCTCCTCCTCGGCTTCGTCGTCGCCCTCGGCGTCGGTCTCCTGATCGGCATCGACCGCGAGCGCAAGAAGGGCGAGGGGCCCGGTCGCGGCGCGGCCGGGCTGCGGACCTTTACCCTCGCCTCTCTCTCGGGCGCGACCGCGGCGGCGGCCGGCGGCGAGCTCCTTCTGGCAGCCGTGGTCGCCGGCATGACGGCCTTCGCGGGCCTCTCCTACTGGCACGCGCGCGACAGCGACCCAGGCCTGACGACCGAGACGGCGCTGGTGGCCACGACCCTGCTGGGCGCACTCGCGATCCGCGAACCCGCTTTTGCCGCGGGTCTCGGCGTGGTGGTGGCGGTGCTGCTCAACGCCCGCGAACCCCTGCATCGCTTCGTACGCTCCATGCTGAGCAATGACGAGATCCGCGATCTGCTGATCTTCGCCGGCGCCACGCTGGTCGTGCTGCCGCTGCTGCCCGACCACCCGATCGGTCCCTATGGCGCGCTGAACCTGCGTACCATCTGGCTGGTGGTGATCCTCGTGATGGGCGTCGGCGCGCTGGGCTACATCGCGGTGCGAATCGTCGGACCGCGCTACGGCCTGCCGCTCGCCGGCCTCGCCTCGGGCTTCATTTCGAGTTCGGCGACCATCGGCGCGATGGGTGCGCGTGCCGCGAGGGAACCGCAGCTGGTGAAGCCCGCAGCGGCGGGCGCCGTGCTCTCCTCCTTCGCAACCGTGGTGCAACTCGGCATCCTCATCGCCGCCACCGATCTCGCCGCCTTCAGGGCGTTCCTCATGCCGCTGCTTTTCTCCGGCGGCGTGGCGATCGTCTATGGCGGCGGCTTCACGCTGTGGGCGCTGCGGCAGGATCGCGGCACGATCGAAGACACGCCCGGCAGTGCCTTCAGTCTGAAGACGGCGTTGATCTTCGCCGCGATCCTCGCCGCCGTGCTGCTGCTGGCGGCGGCGCTGCAGGACTGGATGGGCGATGCCGGAGTGATCCTGGCTGCCGGCGCGGCGGGGTTCGCCGACACGCATGCACCAGCCATCTCGGTCGCCTCGCTCGTCGCCGACGGCAAACTCGCACCGCACGCCGCCGTGATCCCGATCCTCGCCGCCTTTTCGACAAACACCATCACCAAGATGGCATTCGCCTTCTCGACCGGAGGCGCGCGTTTCGCGCTGTATGTCATTCCAGGCCAGCTCCTGATGCTCGCTGCAGCGTGGGCCGCTATGCTGGTCGCCTGATCGGGCCGAAGGATGATCCATGACCATCGATGAAAAGCTCGGCCGCCGCGGCCTCCTCGCCGCCGGCGCGCTCGGTGCCGCAACCGCCATGGCTGGTCCTGTTCTCGCGCAGGCGCCGACAGCGGCCAACGCGACGGCGGGCGCAACCCCGGCCGGCTGGAACGACGGGCTGGCGCATCCGATCCCCTACACACCCTCGCCGGGCCGCGGAAAGGAGCGCGGCCTCGTGCTGGGTGGCGGTGGCGCCTACCTCGTCTCCTTCATGATGGGTTATTTCCACGCACTGAAGGAGAAGGGCGTCGATCTCGCGACGGCCGACATCGTCGTCGGCACCTCGGCGGGCTCGGTCGCCGGTGCCGTGCTGACCAGCGGCAGGTTGTGGCGGCTCACGGGCGAACTCGACATCTTCGCCGACTTTCCCAAGCTCTTCGCCGAGCTGGTGCCGGCGCTGCAGGCCAATCCCAGCCAGGAACGCGCGCGCAAGCTCGCCGTCGACGCCAGGGACGCGAGCTTCGAGACCATCCGCAACATCGGCCGTGCCGCGATGGCCGCGCGCAATCCCGCCGGCACCGACAAGTACTTCGGCACGCTGCATCGTCTGATAGGTCCCACGACCTGGCCTTCGCCCGCCCTGCATACGACGGCGAACGACTGCTACACCGGCGAGCGCATCGTCGTTTCCGCAAGCGCCGGCCTGCACGTGGACGTCGCGTGCGCAGCGAGCTCTTCGCTGCCGGGCTCGATGGGTCCGACCTGGCTCAAGGACCGGCTCTGCATGGACGGCGGCATCTGCCAGACCAGCACGCATGCCGACGTCGTCACCGGCGTGAAGCGCGCACTCGTCATCTCGCTGAGCGACGGCGGCCCGCAGGCGGTGACACAGGGCCTGCGCACCTCGGGCATGCCCAACACGCTGCAGCAGGAGGTCCGCGATCTCGAGGCCGGCGGCACGCGCACGATGCTGACGGTCGCCGGCCTTCTGCCAGGCACGCAGCATGTCGACAACATCATGGATCCCAAGTGGATCGGACCGATGCTGAGATACGGGCACGAGCGCGGACTGGCCGAGTTGCCGCAAGTGAAAGCGCTCTGGGCGTAGCACTGCAGGCGATGCGCTCCCTCGTCCTGCTCCCGGGCTTCATGTGCGACGCCGATCTGTGGACCGACATGGTCCCGGATATCGAAGCGCTCGGCTCCCTTCATTTTGGCAACGTCTACGAGGACGATTCCCTCGAAGGCATGGCCCGGCGCGTGCTCGCCGACGCGCCGGAACGCTTCGTTCTGGTCGGCTTCTCCATGGGCGGCTTCGTGGCGCGCGTGCTCGCGTTGATGGCGCCGGAACGCGTGGCGGGCGTGGCCTTCGTCGCCTCCTCCGCGCGCGGCTATTCCGACGAGGAGCGCGCGCGCCGCGTGTCGGGCTACCGGCCGGGCGACCGGCCACCCCGCGCTGCCGGCGCCGTCTCCAACGCGATGGGCCTGCATCCCGACCGCGACACCGATCCGGTGCTGCTCGACCGGCTGCGCGGCATGCAGCGCCGTCTCGGCCCGGAGGTACGCAAGCGCCAGGCCGCCCTGGTCCGGCGCGACGGCTATGCCGACCTCGAGCGCATCGCGTGCCCCTCGTTGGTTGTCGCCTGCCGCCAGGACCGGCTGCGCACCTTCGCCGAGACGGAACGCATGGCGCAGGCGCTGCCCCGATCGAGCTTCAGCATCCTGGAAGACTGCGGTCACATGGCGCCGCTGGAAAAGCCGCAGGAACTGTCGGCCCTGCTCGGTGCGTGGATCGAGCGGGCGGGCCTTTAG
>CAMFGZ010000072.1 GCA_945952105.1 uncultured Rhodospirillaceae bacterium
GGATCTCCGCGCGCAACGCCGCCGCATGACGATCTCTTTTAATGGTTGCTGAGCGTACCGAGGGATCCCTGTCAGAGGCTCGGGGGAGCGGGGATGGAGCGGGCGAACACGCGCCGGGTCATTGCAGCCGGCGCCATCGGCAACGTGCTCGAATGGTACGATTTCGCGGTCTACGGCTACTTCGCCGCCGCGATCGGTCGCGCCTTCTTCCCTAGCGAGGATCCCGTTGCCCAGGTCCTGGCAGCCTTCGGCATCTTCGCCGTCGGCTTCCTGATGCGGCCGATCGGCGGGGCGGTGATCGGCGCGATCGGCGACCGGCTGGGACGGCGCGCGGCGCTGACTTTCTCCGTGGCCGCCATGGCCATCCCGACGTTCCTGGTCGGTGTCTTGCCCGACTACCGGACTCTCGGCGTCGCCGCGCCGATTCTGCTTACCCTGCTGCGCATGGTGCAGGGCCTGTCGGTCGGCGGCGAGTACACGACGTCGATCATCTTCATCATCGAGCAGTCGCCGCCCAACCGCCGTGCCTTCGTCGGTGCGCTGGGCTGCTGCGGCGCGGTCGCGGGCATCCTGCTGGGCTCGGCGACCGGCGCGCTGCTGGCCTCGGTGATGTCGGAACAGGCGCTGGAGAACTGGGGCTGGCGACTCCCGTTCCTGTTGGGCCTGGTGGTCGGGATCGCGGGCGTCGTCCTGCGCCGGCATGTTCACGAGGCGCCCCGCACCGCGCCCAAGGCCCGTTCGCCGCTTCTCGACACGGTGCGCAATCACGGGCCGCTGCTTGGCAAGCTGGCGGCGCTGTCGGTGTTCAACTCGGTCGGTTTCTACCTGATCTTCGTCTACGTTGTGAGCTGGCTGCAGCTTGCCGACGGGATCGCGCCCGCAACGGCGCTCGCCATCAATTCCGCCAGCATGTTCGCCATGCTGCCTGTCATGGTCTTGATGGGCTGGTTGTCGGATCGGTATGGCCGTCGTCCGGTGATGCTGGGCGCCGCGGCGCTCGGCTTCTTTGGCGCGCTGCCGTTCTTCTGGCTGATGCATCAGGGCCATCCCACGCTCGTTCTGCTGGGTCAGCTCGGCTTCGTCCTTTCGGTCGGCGCCTTCATCGGCGGCCAGCCGGCGCTGATGGTGGAGGCCGTGCCCGCCGAGATCCGCTGCACGGCCATCGCGCTGGGCTACAATGTCACGCTGGGGGTGCTGGGTGGCTTCAGCCCGCTGGTGGCGACGTGGCTGGTGCATCGCACCGAGAACGATTTCAGCCCGGCCTTCATGATCATGGCCGCCGCCGCGATCTCGTTTGCGGCCATCCTGAAGTTCGACGAGACCTACAGATTGAAGCTGCAGGCTGCGTAGAAACGGAACTTTCAGCAAAGTCCGTCGTCTCGACCGTAGCGCGAAGGGGAGAGACCTCCTATCCATGAATTGACGGCTTTTGCGGAGAGGAGATCTCTTCCCTCCGTGCCTCGGTACTCCGGTCGAGACGACGGGCAGGGGGCAGGTTCAGGTGACCGCGGTCTTCATTGCAGCTTGATGCCGGCGTCGGCGATCAGCTTGCCGAGCAGCTCGCGCTGGCCGGCGATCCAGGTCTTGAACTCGGCCGGCGTGTTGGCCACCAGGTCCGCTCCGGTCGGATCGAGGCGCTCCTTTACCTTCGGGTCCTTGATGGCCTCGGCGACTACGGCCTGCATGCGATCGACCAGGGCGGGCGGCGTGCCGGTGACGGCGAAGAGGCCGTTCCAGTCGTTCAGATCGAAGCCAGGATAGCCGCTTTCCGCCAGCGTCGGCACGTCGGGAAAGGCGGAGGAGCGCTTGAGGCTGGTGACGGCCAGGACGCGGGCGCGGCCGGCGGCGACGGGCGGTCGAATCGAGTTGGTGGTTATGATCACCGAGTCGACGGCACCCGCGCCGATGTCGCGTGCCGCATCCGCGCCACCGCGATAGGGGACGTGGATCAGCTTGATGCTGGCGCGGCGCTGCAATTCCTCGCCCGCCATGTGGGCCATGCCGGCGGCCGGCGGCGTGCCATAGCTGATCGTACCGGGCTTGGCCTTCGCCGCAGCAATGAATTCCTGGATGGTCTTCGACGGGAAGTCCTGCTTGACCGCCACGACCTGCGGGAAGCTCGCGAGTTGGGTCACCGGTATCCAGGTCTGCGCGTAGTCGAAGGGAAGATCCTTCATGAGCAGCGGATTGGTGATCTGGTTGGCCGCATCGACCAGGAAGGTCTGGCCGTCGCGGGGCGCTTGCAGCACCGCATTGGCCGCAACGACGGCATTTCCGCCGGTGCGGTTGTCGATGATCACCTGCTGGCCAATGATCTCAGCCACGCGCACGCCGATGTTACGCGCCACCGTGTCGGCGGCGCCGCCGGCAGCGAAGGCCACGACCCAGCGCACGGGTCCCTTGGGCCAGTCGCCCTGGGCAAACCCCTCTCGGGCAATGAAGGGGGCAGCAAGCGCCGCCCCCAGAAGCGTTCTGCGGCCAATCCGGCTCATTTCGGCTCCAGCAGTTCAGGCACCACCCAGAGCGCGGGCTCGCCGCGGGCAACCCTCTGGACGTTGTCGAAGCCGTTGCGCAGGCGGGTGATGTTGCTCTCGAACGTCGGGCCGGCGAGGTGCGCGGTCAGGATGACGTTGTCGAGCTTCAGCAGGGGATTGTCCGGCGGGGTCGGCTCCTCGTCGAACACGTCGAGCCCGGCGCCGAACAGGTTGCCGGCGGAAAGGGCGGCGGTCATCGCCTTCTCGTCGATCACCGGGCCGCGCGAGGTGTTCACGATGATCGCCGATTTCTTCATGGCGGCGAGTTCGTCCTTGCCGATCATGTGGCGTGTCGAGTCGTTCAGCGGCACGTGCAGCGAGATGATGTCCGAGTGCTTCAGGATCTCGGGCAGCAGGCGGAAACGGACGCCCAGCGCGTCTTCCTCTTCCTCCTTGAGCCGGGCGATGTCGTAGTAGTGGACGATCATGCCGAAGGCGAGCGCCAGCTTGGCGACCTTCTTGCCGATCGTGCCGAGACCGATGATGCCCAGCACGCGGTTGCGCACCTCGTGGACTGTCGGCGGGGAGTTTCCGTGCCAGCGGCCGGCCGTGACGTTGTTGTGCTGGGTGATCAGCCGGCGCGAGACCGAAAGCATCAGCAGCATCGCATGCTCGGATACGGCGACCGAGTTGGCGCCGCCGTTGGCGCAGAGCGGCACGCCGCTCCTGCGCGCCGCCTCGAGGTCGGCGCGGTCGTAGCCGGCGCTCAGCATCTGCACGAGCTTGAGGTTCGGCGCATCCTTGTAGAGCTGCGGCGTCACATACTGCTGGATGAAGCCCACGAAGTAGTGGGCGCCGGGCAGCGCGGCCTTCTGCTCCGGCGAATTGTGCAACGCCTTGACGATCTCGTAGCCCTTGGGGGCAAGGTCGTCGACCATCGACAGCGTGTCCTTGGGTCCGACGACGAGTACGCGTTCAACCATAACCAATCTCCTCAGACGACTTTCTCGAGTTTCTGCAACGAGCGCAGGTATTTGGGCACGGGCGTGCCCGGGAAGGTGCTCGGCCAGTTGGTGAAGCTCACCTCGCCGACATAGATATCGCCGCGCGAATCGACCGCCAGACCGTGCGGCGACAGGAACCGGCCGGTCTCGTGCCCGGGACCGTCCTGTCCGCCGAGCCGGGCCAGGGTCTTGCCCTTGCTGTCGACGATCGACAGGCGCGGGCCGAGATTGGTGTGATGAGTGTTGACCGGCATGCCGGGGCCCAGCTCGCCGATGATGAAGGTCGGATTCTTCGCCCCGCCACAGCAATACAGCGCGCAAGGCCGGTGCATGTTGTTCCACTGCGCTTCGTACTTGCCGTTGCCGTCGAACACCTGCACGCGATGGTTTTCGCGGTCCGCGACATAAACCCAGCCGTCGGCGTCGGTGGCGATGTTATGCGGGATGTTGAACTCACCAGGGTCGGTGCCGGTCGTTCCCCAGCACATCAGGTGCTTCCCGTCCGGAGAATATTTGTGGA
Organism: uncultured Rhodospirillaceae bacterium; assembly: GCA_945952105.1. Lineage (GTDB taxonomy): Bacteria > Pseudomonadota > Alphaproteobacteria > Reyranellales > Reyranellaceae > Reyranella. The sequence goes on from CAMFGZ010000072.1 coordinate 3,999, forward strand.
CGCGGCTGTTGCCGTATCCGTCGGAGACGTAGATCTCACCCTTGGGCGACAGGGCGGTGTGGGTACAGCGATTGAACGGCTTGCCGCTCAGGAAAGGCGCGGGCTGATTGGGCACGCCGATCGTCATCAGCACCTTGCCGTCGGTGCTGACCTTGCGGACCGTATGGTCGCCGTCGTCGGTGCAGTAGAGATTGTCGTCGCTGTCGATGTGGATGCCGTGGGC
>CAMFGZ010000073.1 GCA_945952105.1 uncultured Rhodospirillaceae bacterium
GGATGGCGCCGCCGAACAGCAGCAGCTTTTCCGTCAGCGTCGTCTTGCCGGCGTCAGGATGCGAGATGATGGCAAACGTGCGCCGCAGTCCTGCCGGATGGCCGGCCAGACGGGCGTCGGATGCGGGAGAAGTCGCGGAATCGGGCACTTTTTACGGGGTCCTTCGGGGGTGGCGAGGGGGTAGCGGACAGGTTCGGTGGCGTCAACTCGGGCGGTTTGTTAGTACGGCGCGGGCTTTTTCCGGCCGCGCGAGGGCCGGGCCGAATGGATTGGGGTCGATGGACAAGAATAAGGCTGGCAGTACGCCAATCGCGCTGCGCGTGCTGAAAGAACTGGTGCTCCCCCTGGCCGGCGGTGTCGCCTACGGCGCGATCGTGGCCCAGGCGAAGCAAATGCCGCTCGATGGCGTGACGGCGGGCGGCGTGGCCTTCTTCTGCATCCTGGCCGCGCAGGGCCTGGTCCTGCGCGCCGAGCGGACCGCTCGGAGCGAGTCGCAGCCCGCACCGGAGCCGCTCAAGCTGCCCGCGCCCGAGAAAGCCCCGGAAAAGGAACCGGAGCCCGCGCCCGCGCTCATCGCCGCGCCGACCGTTGAGCCAATCGTCGAGCCGGCCGTCGAACCCGTCGCCGAACCGGCCGCAGCACCTGCCCCGCCGCCGCCTCCACCTGCGCCTCCGAAACCCGCCAACGATTTCGTCAGCATCCGGGTCGGCGTCGAGGAGCTGAAGGAACTGGGCGCCCTGCCGGAACCCGAGCCGGAAAAGCCGGAGGACGGCCAGCGCCCCCTCTTCCGCAATCTCGCCCACTCACCCAGCAAGCGGACGCCCGTGGAAGCGCTGGCGCCCAAGCAGCTGCTCGACCTGAAGATGCCCTACCAGGCCGCGCTGAACGCAGCGGTGAACTTCGAGCGCGAGGTCAAACGCCACGCGGGCATCCCCGACGACCGGACCTCTTCCCTGGAGAGCCTGTTCGAGCAACCGCGCTTCAACCTGTCGAACGAGAAGCTGAAGCAGCTCGAAACACTGCGCCGCATCCGCAACAACATCCTCCACGGCTTCGAAACCCTCGTCGATCCCGTCGAGGCCGCAGCCCTCGTCGCCGCCTTCGATCGCGCCACCTCATGGTTCGATCCGGCCAATATCGAGCCGGAGAAGCCTGCGAAGGACGAACCAGAAGAGCCGACTACGGAAGAGGCAGAGAAGCTCTTGAAGGACGAAGTACAGGAACTCGCCAAGGACGAAGCGGAGAGACCTACTGAGGATGAGGCAGAAGAGCCCGCAAAGGACGGGGTGAAAGAGCCTGCCAAAGGCGAAGCAGAACAGCCGCCGAAGGACAAGGCCGAAGAGCCCGCCAAAGACGAACCCGAGAAGAAGATTGAGGCTACCAAGAGTTGAGCTGAGAAGTTGCGGGCGCGAAGTTCGGGACTAAACTAGCGTCACGAACTCCGACAGTTTCGCACCAGCCAATGTTCCCTCCGGCCGATAACAGGATCACAAAGTACGGACGAATCGTTCTGGCTTCCATTGTCGCCATTCCGACATTCGTTACAGCCGCAGTGATTGTCGCTGATCAATTCCAAGTAAACCCGCTCGCTGATTTGATGCGGGAGCGCAATAACTTGAGCAGCACATGCAACGCAAAACTCGGAGCTCGCTTTCTGTTCTGGACGGCCTTCGTCTGCGAATTTGCCAGTATCGCCGTAGCCCTTCATCTCAAATCCTGGACGCCGGACGTCGTAGCGTATCAGGCAAGAATGAAGTCAGGAGAATCTGATCCGCGAGGACAGACGCTCGGATCGATCTCATTCAAAGGGGCGGCATCGATCGTCTTCTACTCCGCCATCACATACTGGGGATCATTTCATCTCGCATACGGCGACTCCAGGATTTGTAATACTCAATATCTGGCGCCAGCAGTCGTCAGCTATGTGTACTTGTTCGGGGTCGGTGTTGCTCGCGGACTGTTGATGTTTCTCTTTTGTCATCTCTACTTCATGTCGCTCGATACCGACCCGGCTCGCAAGGCGAGCAGATGATTCTCTCAGTCCGACATCTTCTTGGTGGCCAGCGTTCCCACATCACGGGTGTTTGCGGGCATGGACTGCAGGGCTAAACTCCCGCCCATGAACCCCGACCAGCTCAAAACCTTCATCGGCAGCTTCTGGGACTCCTCGATCCTGCCGTCGCTCACCGACTACATCCGCATCCCCAACAAGTCGCCGTCCTTCGACCCGAAGTGGGAGGAGAACGGCTTCATGGAGCAGGCGGTCACGCTGATGACCGACTGGGCGCGGCCGCATGTGGCGGCGTTCGCCGGCGCGACGATGGAAGTGGTGCGGCTGCCGGGGCGCACGCCGCTGATCTTCATCGAGATCCCGGGGGACGACAACGACGACACCGTCCTGCTCTACGGCCATCTCGACAAGCAGCCCGAGATGAAGGGCTGGGCCGAGGGCATGGGGCCGTGGATCCCGGTGCGCAAGGACGACAAGCTCTACGGCCGCGGCGGCGCCGACGACGGCTACGCGATCTATGCCTGCTTCGCCGCGTTGCTGGCGCTGCAGGAACAGAAGGTGCCGCGCGCCCGCTGCGTCATCATGATCGAGGGCTGCGAGGAATCCGGCAGCTACGACCTGCCCTTCTATGTCGACCATCTGCTCGACCGGATCGGCGATCCGTCGCTGGTCGTCTGCCTCGATTCGGGCTGCGGCGACTGGGACCGGATGTGGCTCACCACGTCGTTGCGCGGCATCGCGGCCGGCACGCTGAAGGTGCGCGTGCTGAACGAGGGCGTTCATTCGGGCGACGCGTCGGGCATCGTGCCCTCCTCGTTCCGGATCACGCGCGCGCTGCTGACGCGGCTGGAGGACGAGGCAACCGGCGAGATGAAGCTGCCGGAACTCTTCGTGCAGATCCCACCGCAGCGCATCGCGCAGGCCTCCGAGGCCGCGCGCGTGCTGGGCGACGAGGTCTATCGCAAGTTCCCATTCGCCGGCACGACCAAGCCGATGGTCGACGATCTCGGCCAGATGGTGTTGAACCGCACTTGGCGGCCGCAGCTCGCGACGGTCGGCATGGCGGGCTATCCCGAGCCGGTCGATGCCGGCAACGTGCTGCTGCCCTACACCGAGGCGAAGATCAGCGTGCGCACGCCGCCGACGCTCGACGCCAAGGAAGCCGTGAAGGCGATGAAGAAGGCGCTGGAATCCGATCCGCCCTACGGCGCCACCGTCGAATTCGATGCGGGCGAAGGCGGCCAGAGCGGCTGGCACGCGCCGCCGCTGGCGCCGTGGCTGGAGAAGGCCGTGAACGACGCCTCGAAGGAAGCATTCGGCGAGCCCGTCGCCTACATGGGCGAAGGCGGCACGATCCCGTTCATGGGCATGCTGGGCGACAAGTTCCCCAAGACGCAGTTCGTGATCACGGGCGTTCTGGGCCCGCACTCGAATGCGCATGGACCGAACGAGTTCCTGCACATTCCCACGGGCAAGAAGGTCACGGTCGCGACCGCGCTGATGATCGCGGCGCATTATGAGCGGAAGAAAAAGTAACACTCCGTCGCCTCGAGCGGAGCGAAGCGCAGTCGAGAGGCCTTCTCTCCGCTAAAAGCCGGCTAGAGCGTTTCATGGCTTGAGTGAATCGAAGGGGATTCCCGAGCGGTCGAGA
>CAMFGZ010000074.1 GCA_945952105.1 uncultured Rhodospirillaceae bacterium
GCGATATCCCCATGGCTGCGCTCCACAAGCGCTTGTATGCTGTAAGCCCATGACGCGCTTTATCTTCATAACGGGCGGCGTGGTTTCCTCGCTTGGTAAGGGTCTTTCGTCGGCAGCGCTGGGCGCGCTGCTGCAGGCCCGTGGCTACAAGGTCCGGCTGCGCAAGCTCGACCCGTATCTCAACGTCGATCCGGGCACGATGAGCCCCTATCAGCACGGCGAGGTCTTCGTGACCGACGACGGGGCGGAGACTGACCTCGACCTCGGCCATTACGAGCGCTTCACCGGCGTAGACGCCAAGCAGAGCGACAACATCACCACCGGCCGAATCTATTCGACCGTGATCGCCAAGGAGCGGCGCGGCGAGTATCTCGGCGCGACGGTGCAGGTGATCCCGCATGTCACCGACGCCATCAAGGAGTTCGTCCTCGCCGATACCGACAAGGAAGACTTCGTGCTGGTCGAGGTCGGCGGCACGGTCGGCGACATCGAGAGCACGCCATTCCTCGAAGCGATCCGCCAGGTCGGCAACGAGCTCGGCCGCGAGCGCACCATGTACGTCCACCTGACGCTTCTGCCGTGGGTGCCGACGGCGGGCGAGCTCAAGACCAAGCCGACCCAGCACTCGGTGAAGGAGCTGTTGAGCGTCGGCATCCAGCCCGACCTGCTGGTCTGCCGCAGCGGCGACAAGGAAATTCCGGCCAACGAGCAGCGCAAGATCGCCTTGTTCTGCAATGTGAAGCCCGAGCGCGTGATCGAGGCGCGCGACGTCGACACGATCTACCAGGTGCCGATCGCCTACCACGACCGCGGGTTCGACCGCGAGGTCTGCCGCTATTTCGACCTGCCGTTCGAAGCGGAGCCAAACCTCGACCGCTGGCGCGGCGTCGTGCGCTCGGTACGCGAGCCCGAGGGCAAGGTCACGATCGCCGTGGTCGGCAAGTACACGGTGCTGCTCGACGCCTACAAGTCGTTGTCCGAGGCGCTGACGCATGGCGGCTTCGGCAGCAACGTGAAGGTCGGGCTGGAGTGGATGGACTCCGAGATCTTCGAGCGCCCCGACGCGGTCAACCGGCTCGAGCATGTCCATGGCATCCTGGTGCCGGGCGGTTTTGGCGAGCGAGGGACCGAGGGCAAGATCCATGCGGTGAAGTTCGCCCGCGAGCGCAAGGTGCCGTTCTTCGGCATCTGCTTCGGCATGCAGATGGCGGTGATCGAGGCGGCGCGGAACCTGCTCGGCATCGAGCATGCCTCTTCGAGCGAATTCGGCCCGACCGACCATGCGGTGGTCGGCCTGATGACGGAGTGGATGAAGGGCAATCAGGTCGAGAAGCGTTCGGCCGAAGGCGACCTCGGCGGCACGATGCGTCTCGGCGCCTACCCCGCGCATCTGCGGCCCGGCACCAAGGTCCACGAGATCTACGGCCAGGACGTGATCAGCGAGCGGCACCGCCATCGCTACGAGGTGAACGTCAACTACAAGGACCGTCTGGAGCAGGTGGGCCTGCGTTTCTCGGGCATGTCGCCGGATGGCATCCTGCCCGAAATCGTCGAGATTCCGGACCATCCCTGGTTCATCGGCGTCCAGTACCATCCCGAACTGAAGTCACGGCCCTTCGCGCCGCACCCGCTGTTCACCTCGTTCATCGGGGCGGCGAAGACACAGAGTCGCCTAGTCTAGGCAAGGGCGGGGCCGCGACCGGGTCGCATTTCGGTCACGTTTTTCGGGTGAATTGGCGGCATGGTCCGTATCGCCGCGCTCGTCACGCTCGCCGTCCTCACGCTCGGCTCGAATGCCTGGGCGCAGGCTTCCTCCCAGTCGCCCTACGGCAAGGCCGAGCGGCGCGATCCCATCTTCCTGCGGTTCAGCGAGATGGCGAACCGCTACTGGGTGAATACCGAGACCAATTCGGCCAGCCACAAGGTCGTGGCGATCCCGATGCCCAAGCAATGCGCCTTCCTCTATGCCGACGCCTATACGCGCGGCCAGCAGAGTGAGAGCGAGGTCCAGCAGACCGCGCTGTCGAACTGCAACCGCCGCCTCCAGGAGCTGGGGCCGCTCGGCGAGAACTACGGTGTCGACTGCCGCTGCCAGGTGGTCATCAGCGACGAGACCTACGTCGTGCCCAAGGCGACCATGCCAGACGACGCCTATGGCCCGACCTCGATCTTCTATCGCGACGATCGCGGCAACGTCGCGCGCCTGAACGGCCTGGTGCGCTACGGCGCGCTGATCGGCCGGGACCGCTCCGTGACCTTCACCGTCGACAATCCGCGCGGCGAGCAGGTGTGCAACGGCACCATGACCAACGAGAACCCCGGCAGCGGCCAGTTCTCGCTGTCCTGCTTCGGCGGCAAGTTCGCCGGCCGCGGCACCTTCGAGAGCAAGACCGGCGCGCCCAACGACCACATCATCGCACGCGGCCAGACCGGCCGCGGCCAGCCGGTGACGATGGTGATCGGCCTGCCGGCACAGCTCGCGGCCAACACCTATGGCAGCCTCTGAGATGCGCATTCCCGTCACGCTCGTTTCGCTGGCGCTGCTGGCGCCCGCCGCGGCCCTCGCGCAAAGCGCGGGCGAGGTCGAGCGTTGCTTCCAGAACCCCGGCGCCTGCGCGGGAGGAGGTGGTGGGGGAGCGGCGCCACCCGCCAATCATGCGCCGGCACCACCGCCGGCGCCGCTCGCAGCACGGCCGGCACCTGCGCCCGATTACGCGACTGTGCTCAACAGCCCCGAGCCCGACCGCAGGAAGATCCAGGAATCCCTGCGGACGCTCGACAAGTACAACGGGCCGATCGACGGCAACCTGCAGTCAGAAGCCACGGTGAAGGCGATCGGCGATTGGCAGAAGGGCCGCAATACACCGGTCGTGGGCAAGCTGACGCCGCAGGAGGCCGCCCAGCTCAATGCCGAGGCCAGCCGCGTGCCGATCCGCCGCCTCGAGTCGCCGCCGCCGCAGACAGCCCAGCCGGTTCCGCTGGCGCCGGCGAAACCGTCCAATGCCGAGGCGCTGAAGGCGCTACAGGACCGGCTCGCCGAGAGACGCAAGGCCGCCGAGCCCAAGGCCAATGCCGCCGCGCAGGCGCTGATCCACGACCTCAAGGCCTACGTGTCCGCCGACGGCAAGGGCGTCGCCGGCGACCAGTTCGCCGACTTTGCCAAGTGGTACGCCGACAACAAGGCCGCCGGCCGCACGATCGGCGAGATCGCGCCGGTGATCGACGACTACGGCGACGCCAAGGCGGGCGCCGCGACGACGACCGAGGTCAAGTTCGAGACGAAACAGGGCGACAAGACTTACGGTCAGTGCCTGGTTTTTGCCTGGATCGAAGGCACGCCGCGCAAGAACACGCAGGCCTTCGGCTGCAACGACATCGCGGCAGTCGAGAAGTGGAAGACAGACCAGGCGCTTAAGAGCGCCTGGCGATAGGCTTTCTGCCGTTTCGGCTGAAGACAAACTCCGTCGTCTCGACCGGTGCCTCGCGGAGCGAGGCGTAGCGGAGAGACCTTCGTTCGACGACTAGAGCGTTTCATGGCTTGAGTGAATCGAAGGGGATTCCCGAGCGGTCGAG
>CAMFGZ010000075.1 GCA_945952105.1 uncultured Rhodospirillaceae bacterium
GTCGGCCATTGTCTGAAGTTCCTCACGGGCAGGCGCTTGATACTTTACTAACTTGTCTGTAAAGTTTGGCTACTCTCACTGAATGGTGCTATCATGCCTGCCGCCCACTCGAACCGCTGGGTTCTTCTGGTGACCGTCGCCGCCGGTCTCCTGCTTATCGTTCTGGACAATTCGGTCCTCTACACGGCCCTGCCTACCCTGACGCGCGAGCTTGGCGCGACGGCAACGCAAGGGTTGTGGATCATCAACGCATACCCCCTCGTCATGGCCGGCCTGCTGCTCGGCACCGGGACGCTGGGTGACAGGATCGGTCACCGGCGCATGTTCCTCATCGGCCTCGTGCTGTTCGGTGTCGCGTCGATTGTGGCGGCCTATTCGCCTACAGCGGAAATCCTGATCGGGGCGCGGGCCTTTCTGGCGGTCGGCGCGGCGGCGATGATGCCCGCGACACTCGCCCTCATCCGCGTCACCTTCGAGGATGACCGGGAACGCAACATCGCCATTGCGATCTGGGGGTCGTTGTCGGTCGTCGGCGCTGCGCTCGGACCGATCATCGGCGGTTTTCTGCTCGGCCATTTCTGGTGGGGGTCGGTGTTCCTCATCAATGTGCCGGTAGTGGTCGCTGCCTTCATTTCGGCGCTGATCGTTGCGCCGAAGGTGGCCGGCGATGCGACCAAGCCTTGGGACGTGGTGTCGTCGTTTCAGGCATTGGTGGCGCTGTCGGCTTTTGTGATCGCGATCAAGGAATCTGCCCATGCCGGGCAGTCGTGGGCCGTCCCCGCTATTTCGCTGCTGGTTGCCATCCTCGCCGGAGCGCTGTTCGTCCGCCGGCAACTGCGCCTGCCGTTCCCGCTGCTCGACTTCTCGATCTTCCGCAATGCCGCGTTCACATCGGGCGTTCTAGCGGCCGCGTTCTCCCTGTTCGCCATCGGCGGTGTTCAGCTTGCTACGACGCAACGCTTCCAGCTCGTTGCGGGCTTCACGCCGCTGGAAGCCGGGATGCTGGTTTCGGCGGCGGCGCTCGGATCATTGCCGACTGCGCTGCTCGGTGGTGCATTCCTGCATCGTATTGGCCTACGTATCCTTATAGCTGGCGGGCTTGCGGCGGGATCGCTGGCGGTCCTGCTTGCGACATGGGGCATCACTCATGGCCTTGGCTGGCTGATCGCCGGTCTGGCGCTGACCGGTGCCGGCGTAGGTGCAACAATGTCGGTGGCATCAACGGCTATTGTGGGCAATGTGCCTGTGCATCGCGCCGGCATGGCGTCGTCGGTCGAGGAAGTGTCCTACGAGTTTGGCAGTCTGTTCGCTGTCACAATTCTCGGAAGTCTTTTGGCCTACCTCTATACGGTCAACGTCGTGTTCCCCGCCGGAACCTCGGAAGCGGCCCGCGACAGCATGGCGTCGGCGCTGGTCTTTGCCAACGAGGCGGGGGCCGATGGTGTTGTCGTGCGTCAAGCGGCAGGAATCGCATTCGACCACGCCTATACGGTCGTCATGTACGTGGCGGCGGGTGTTCTGGCCGTGGGTGCCCTGATCACCGGCATCCTGTTGCGGCGCTACGGTCCCGGCTCGCAATCGTCAGCCTATCCCACACAACACTAAGGAAGCCGACATGGCGAGAGCCAGCAAGCGCCTCGAAGTGCTTGAAGCCATTGTGAGCATCATCGAGCGTGACGGCCTCACCGCCGTCACCCTCGACGCCGTAGCGCTCGAAACCGGCATGACACGCGCCGGCCTTCTGTATCATTTCCCGTCGCGCGAAGCCCTGATCCTCGCCACCCATGAGCATCTGACTCGCTCATGGGAACAGGAGCTGGAAGCGAGCGCCGGCAACACCTCGGACAGGGCGACAGACGCCGAACGACACGCCGCCTACATCAACACCTGCGCAAGAGCTGCCCGGCGGGTCGAACTGCTGCTCATGCTGGAAAGCTCCGACAATCGGCAGCTTGGCGATCTGTGGCAACAGGTCATCGACCGCTGGGCACCTCCTGCGCCGATTGGAAACGACGCTGCCGAGTTGGACAGGTTCATTTCGCGCCTTGCCGCCGATGGGCTGTGGATTCACGAGGCGCTGTCGTCGCGCCCGCTCCCCGAGCAACTGCGCAAGCGTATCGCGGCGCGCCTCGTCGCGATGGCCGCCGGACCTGTTGAGGCGGAAGAAAACCTCCCGAAATAACTGGTGTCCCCCCACAACCCTACTGCGCCGGTGCTGCCGGCGCTTTCACGGTGATGGTGCATTGCTGATCTGAACCGGCCGTGCGCGCGGCCTCGGCGCATTGCCCGATCGCCTCGGCATTGTCGCGCACGAGCTGCGAGGAATCGGCCACGCCGCGCCAGCTTCGGGGATCGGCCACCCGCATCATGGTGACGCCGGCGTTCCATCGGTCCTGACCTATGACGGTCGCCGCAACATGGGTGTCGGCCGAGAAGGGCAGGAAACGCGGCAACAGCAAAATCAGGAATATGCCGACGAACAGCCCGACAAGGCCGGCCATCCATATGCGGAAATCCTGACTTTTCCGGTCGTAGGCGCTTTTCGTATGAGCGGCGAGGTTCCGGCCGGCGCGCTCGAGGTCGGACGCCTGCCGCTCGAGCTGCTGCGCGGCGGTGCGTATCAGGGCCTCGCCGCTGCGCTCGAGGAGCGCCGCATAGTGTGTCGCACCCTGCCGGAGAATAGGCGATTGCTCTACGCCGTGCAGCCGCTCCGCAACATTGTCGAGCGCCTGCACGAGCTGGGCGAGCTGGGGCTTGTAGTCCTGCGCCGGCTCGATCTTTTCGAGCTGGTCGAAAGCCGCTTCCAGCCCGCGCCGCATCACGGTCATTTCCGCGCCGATCTGCGCGCCCTGCGTCTCGATCGTGCGCCGGAGCGCGTCGAACGCGGCGGCCGGGTCGCCGGCGTCCTCGTCCAGTGCTTCCGGCTCGATTCCTTCCCTGTCGTCGTCCAGCTCCGCCATATTCTCCGTGCCTACCTTCCCAAACCGATGCCCCGGCTAAGTTGCCGGCTGCGTGACATTTCCTCTTGCAGCTCGTGGGCGATGCTCTGCCCCCGGCGCTGCTGCTGCCCGATTCCGAGTTCCTGACGGCGATTGCGCAGGATGGAATCTACCTGCGGGTCACGCTCAAGGCTCTTGGTCATGCCGTTCATCTGGCTTTCGACCTTGGCGCGGGCATCGTCGTGCTGCCAGCCGCGAAGCTCCCGGCGCTGGCCCTGTAGCTCCTGCCAGCGTTCAACGAACCGCTCGGCCCTGATATTCGGGTCTTGCAGCGCCGCGTTTTCGCGCTTCATCCCGTCGATAACCTGCGCGACACGCTCCCGGCCGGAAAGCTCGGTCATGGCGCGCACCGTCGCCGGGTCGTTTTGCAACGTCGAGCGCAGCAAATCTTTCATGCCGCCCTGCACCTGGTCGAGCTGCCGGCCGGCATCGCCTATTTCCTGCCGCTGCATGTCGAGGACCGGCAAGCCCTCGCGCCGGTGCTGGTCGATCGACTGATAGGCCCGCGAATAGCGGTCAACGGCGGCCTCAAGCGGCGACTGCCCCCGC
>CAMFGZ010000076.1 GCA_945952105.1 uncultured Rhodospirillaceae bacterium
GGCTGGACATAGACCTGGTTCTCGTTGGCCAGCGACAGGTCGATCATGACTTCGACCGGATGCTTCCCTCGCGCCTTTGAAAGCTGCTCGACGGTGGGATCGTCCCAGTCGACGCCGTTCAACGCGTACAGGTTGGAATAGTCCGGCTTGCGGGGGTCCGTGGTCGCGGCACCGCCGCCCTGGAAGACGTTGTCGCGCGGCTTCATCCGCTCTTCGGCCGCCACCAGCTCGCGCCGCACCTCAGGATCGGCCAGCCGCCTCTTCTGTTCGGCGAGCGGCAGGGTGCGAACCTTGCGCCACTCCGGCAGTACGTCGAAAGGCAGGTAGGACTTCAGCGAGAAGATCGCATTGATCGAGCGGGTCGTGCCCTGGCCGAACATGCGTCCGCCGGCCGCCACGGTGTCATCGATATAGCGTGTCTGGTAGGCCCAGCCCGTCGGATCGTCGCCCTGCTTTGTCGCCAGCACACCGAACATGACCGGGCGCCTGTAGGCGAGTGCCACCTCGCGCAGGCGAGCGAGGAACGCACGGTGCGCCGTGCCGCTCGCAATGTCGGGCCCGACCTGAAAGATGCCGGCATCGAGTTCGGCCATGGCCGCCACGATGCGGTCGATCTCCTCCCACTCGGCGATCCGGCTGGCGACCGGTGTGTTGTCCGGCGTCACATGCGTCGAAGCCCGCGAACTGGAAAAGCCCATGGCGCCTGCCCGCAGCGCCTCCTTGACGAGATCGGCCATGCGGACCATCTCGTCCTCGGTCGCCTTCTCGGTGAAGGCCCGCTTGCCCATTGCATACATGCGCAGCGCCGAGTGGCCGATATACATGCCGTAGTTGATGGCCTTGGGCAGGCGCTCGACGGTGGCGAGATATTCCGGGAAGGTTTCCCACGTCCAGTCGATGCCGGCCGCCATCGCCTCGGTCGGAATGTCCTCGACCGCCGAGAGGCAGCGCGCATAGAGATCGCGGTCGTCGGGCTTGCAGGGCGCCAGGGCAAAGCCGCAATTGCTCATCACCACCGAGGTGACGCCGTGCCAGCACGAGCAGCTGCCCAGCGGATCCCAGGCGACCTGCGCGTCCATGTGGGTATGGCCGTCGATGAATCCCGGCGAAACGATCAGCCCGTCGGCGTCTATGGTGCGCGCAGCCGGCGCGGTGATGCGCCCCAACTCCACGATCACGCCGTCCTTGATGCCGATATCGGATGCAAAGCGCTTCTCGCCGGAGCCGTCGACGACCGTGCCGCCACGAATGACCAAATCGTGCGCCATCACCGCCCTCCCTTCGCGATTGTCGTGCCGTGTCGAGTGGCGGCATTTGCGGCTGCAACGTCCGGCATACGAAACCTCCCTGCTCGCTTTTCGCGACGATTGCAGGCTTCGCCCATCCCGGCAAGCAGACGCCCACAACGGCTCCCAACCGTGCTAGCGTGGCCGCAATAAACGGGGAAACGCCAAGTGTACGACTACATCATCGTCGGCGGCGGATCGGCAGGGTCGGTCATGGCCAATCGGCTGTCGGCCCGCAGCAGCAACAAGGTGGTGTTGTGCGAGGCCGGCCAGGACACGCCGCCCGGCCAGGAGCCGAAGGAAATCGCCGACAGCTATTCGGGCACGGCGTATTTCGACCCGCGTTTCCATTGGACCGAGCTCAAGGTCCACACCCAGGTCATCAGCCATAACAACCCGCACGAGGCGCGGCCGCCGCTGCGCAAGTACGAGCAGGCACGCGTGCTGGGCGGCGGCTCGTCGATCAACGGCCAGATGGCCAATCGCGGCGCGCCGACCGACTATGCGGAGTGGGAGAGCCGCGGCGCCGCCGGCTGGGGCTGGAACGACGTGCTGCCCTACTTCAAGAAGGTCGAGCGCGACCTCGATTTCGACGGGCCGCTGCATGGCAAGGACGGGCGCATTCCGGTGCGACGTATACCACGCGAGAAGTGGGCCGGGCACGCCCAGGCGGTCGGCAAGGCCTTCGAGGCCAAGGGCTTCAAGTACCTGCCCGACCAGAACGGCGAATTCGTCGACGGCTACTTTCCCGTCACCCATTCCAACGCCGAGGAGCGCCGCGTCTCGGCGGCCATGGGCTATCTCGACGCCGAGACCCGCAAGCGTCCCAATCTCACCATCTCGACAGACACGCAGGTCACGTCGCTGCTGTTCGAGGGCACGCGCTGTGTCGGCGTAACGGCCCGCGTGGGCGGCCAGGAACAGGAGTTCCGCGGCCGCGAGATCATCCTCTCGTGCGGCGCGATCCATTCGCCGGCGCACCTGATGCGGGCCGGCATCGGCCCGGTGGGCCAGCTCGCCGACCTCGGCATTCCGGTGGTCTCCGCCCTACCCGGTGTCGGCCAGCGGCTGATGGACCATCCCTCGATCGCGCTCTCCTCCTTCATCAAGCGCGGTGCGCGCCTGCGCGAGCACACGCGGCGCCACATCCATGTCGGCCTGCGCTACTCCTCGAACCTGCCGGGTATTCCCAAGGGCGACATGTTCGTGGCCGTGGTCAGCAAGTCGGCCTGGCATGCGGTGGGCGAGCAGATCGCCTCGCTGCTCACCTTCATCAACAAGACCTATTCGGAAACCGGCCAGGTGAAGCTCGCCTCGCGCGATTGGCGCAGCGAGCCGGTCGTCGAGTTCAACCTCCTGTCCGACAAGCGCGATCTCGACCGGCTGATGAGCGGCTTCAAGCTGATGGCCGCCGTGCAGATGACCGACGCGTTGCGCGCGGTGACAGATGTCCCCTTCCCCGCCTCCTACAGCGACCGCGTCCGCCAGATCGGTGTCGTCAGCACGAAGAACAAATGGCTGACCCGCCTGGTTGCCACGATGCTCGACGGGCCGGCGGCGCTGCGGCGCTACATGATCGACAATTACGTGGTCGAGGGCTTCACCTTCGACCAGGTGCTGAATGACGATGACGCGCTGGAAGCCTTCGTGCGCAAGGCCGCGATCGGCGTCTGGCACGCCTCCTGTACCTGCCGCATGGGCCGCGACGACGACCCGATGGCGGTGGTCAACACGCAAGGCCAGGTGCGCGGTGTGCAGGGGCTGCGCGTCGTGGACGCTTCGATCTTTCCCGTGGTGCCCTGCGCCAACACCAATTTTCCGACGCTGATGTCGGCCGAGAAGATCTCGGACGCCATGCTCGCCGGTCACTGAGGAGCAATCATGTCGGTCGTGCTTGGGACAGGCGAGCATCGCTATCGGGTGGTCGAGAACTGGGCAAAGCTGCCCGACGGCTGGGAGTTCCGCGACGTCGCCGCCGTGGCGTGCGACAGCAAGGACCGCGTCTACGTCTTCAACCGCGGCGAACACCCGATGATGGTGTTCGACAAGGACGGTAATTTCTTGCGCTCCTGGGGCGAAGGCCTGTTCAGCCGCGCCCACGGCATCCACATCGACAGCGACGACAATCTCTACTGCACCGACGACGGCG
>CAMFGZ010000077.1 GCA_945952105.1 uncultured Rhodospirillaceae bacterium
GACGCCGGCAAGACGACGCTGACGGAAAAGCTGCTGCTGTTCGGCGGCGCCATCCACGTCGCGGGCGCGGTGAAGGCGCGCGGCGAGGCGCGGCGGGCGCGCTCGGACTGGATGAAGATCGAGCAGCAGCGCGGCATCTCGGTCACCACCTCGGTGATGCATTTCGAGTATGGCGGCGCGGTCTTCAACCTGCTCGACACGCCGGGCCACGAGGACTTCTCCGAGGATACCTACCGCACGCTGACCGCCGTCGATTCGGCGGTGATGGTGATCGACGCCGCCAAGGGCATCGAGGCGCGCACGCGCAAGCTGTTCGAGATCTGCCGCCTGCGCGACGTGCCGATCGTCACATTCATCAACAAGCTCGACCGCGAGTCCAAGGACCCGATCGAGCTGCTGGACGAGGTCGCCTCGACCCTGGCGCTCGACGTCTCGCCCATGACCTGGCCGACCGGCTCGGGCCAGAACTTCAAGGGCACCTACGATCTCGCCAACAACCGCATGCTCGTGTTCGACAACACCGACAGGAGCCGCATCGGCGAGGTGATCGAGAACTACCAGATCGCCGATTCCGATTTCGCGGAGGAGGTCGAGCTGGTGCGCGCCGGCTATCCGGCGTTCGATCTCGAAAGCTATCGCGCTGGCCATCTGTCGCCGGTGTTCTTCGGCTCGGCCTACAACAATTTCGGCGTGAAGGAGCTTCTGGACGCGATCGCGGCCTGGGCGCCGCCGCCGCGGCCGCAGCCCGCCGAGCCTCGGCCGATCGAGCCGACCGAACCCAAGGTCTCGGGCTTCGTGTTCAAGGTCCAGGCCAACATGGATCCCAACCATCGCGACCGCATCGCCTTCCTGCGCCTGTGCAGCGGCAAGTTCCGCCGCGGCATGAAGCTGACGCAGATGGGCACGTCGAAGACCCTGTCGGTCAACTCGCCGATCCTGTTCTTCGCCCGCGAGCGCGAGATCGTCGACGAGGCCTGGCCCGGCGACATCATCGGTATTCCCAATCATGGCGTGCTGCGCGTCGGCGACACGCTGACCGAGGGCGAGACGCTGAAGATCACCGGCATCCCCAATTTCGCGCCGGAAATGCTGCGCCGCGTGCGGCTGGAAGATCCGATGAAGTCCAAGCAGCTGCGGCGCGCGCTGGAGGATCTCGCGGAAGAGGGCGTGACGCAGGTGTTCCGCCGCGTCATCGGCGGCGACCATATCGTGGGCGTCGTGGGCGAACTGCAGCTCGACGTGCTCAAGACCCGCGTCGAGGCCGAGTACAACGTCCATATCGATCTCGAACCCGCGCCGTTCGAGACCGCACGCTGGATCTCCGCCGAGACCAAAGCCGACCTGGAAGAGTTCATGTCGGCCAACCGCGGCGGCATGTCCGAGGATCGCGATGGCTCCCCGGTGTTCCTCGCGCGCAACGCCTGGGAGCTGGGCTACATCGCCGAGAAGAGCCCGAAGGTGAAGTTCTCGGATATCAGAGAGCGGGCCTAAGGCCGAGCGAAACTCGGCCACTGAGCGGCAGGACATCGCAAAGCGATGTCCGGGAGCGCCGAAGGAAGAGCGACCACACGAAGTTTCTGCAGTTCCGCACTGAATGACCGGAAGCCAGTAATGCATGGCTTCTGTCTTTTCGGGCTCGTCCGTGTGTGGAAAGGTTACGGTTCCATTTCACAGGTAGCGGGACAGGCCATGCACGACATCGTCATCCGGGGCGGCACCATCGTCGACGGCACGGGCGCGCCGGCGTTTCAGGGCGACGTCGCGCTCGACGGCGACAGGATCGTCCAGGTCGGCGGCAAGGCGGGCCCGGGCAAGCGCGAGGTCAAGGCCGAGGGCCGGCTGGTCACGCCGGGCTGGGTCGACGTCCATACGCACTATGACGGTCAGGCGACCTGGGATCCGGTGCTGGCGCCGTCCTCCTGGCATGGCGCCACGACCCTCGTGTTCGGCAATTGCGGCGTCGGCTTCGCGCCGGTGCGCAACGAGCACCAGAAGGCGCTGATCGAGATGATGGAGGGCGTCGAGGACATTCCCGGCATCACGCTCACGGAAGGCCTGAAGTGGGACTGGGAGAGCTTCCCGGAATATCTCGACGCGCTGGAGCGCCTGCCGCGCACCATCGATATCGGTGCCCAGGTCGCCCACCATCCGCTGCGCGTCTATGCGATGGGCGAGCGCGCCATCAAGCGCGAGATGGCGACCGCCGAGGACATCGAACTGATGGCGCGCCTGACCGAGGAAGCGCTGAAGGCCGGCGCCGTCGGCTTCACCACCAGCCGCACCGACCAGCACAAGACGCTGGCCGGCGACCTGGTGCCCGGCCGCTATGCCGAGCATGAGGAGCTGATCGCGATCGGCAAGGCGATGGGCCGGGCCGGCGTCGGCACGTTCGGCTTCCTGTCCGACTTCGACGACGAGAAGGCGGAATGGGACTGGGTCCGCCAGGTCGCGAAGGAGAGCGGCCGGCCGGTCTGGTTCCTGCTGACCGACCGCAGCTACGATCCTCAGCGCTACAAGCGCCTGATGGACGGCGTGCGCGCCTGCCGCGCCGACAACCTGCCGCTCTATGCGCAGGTCGCGGGCCGCCCCGTGGGCCTGACGCTCGGCCTCAACACCTCGCTCAATCCGTTCGGCCTGCGCGAGGGCTATGCAGAGCTGGCCCATCTGCCGCCGGCCGAGATGCTGGCGAAGCTGCGCACGCCGGAAGTGCGCCGCCTGATCCTGTCGCAGGAAGCCTCGCCGCGCCTGCTCGAAGTGCTGCCGCCGCTGTCGCGCCAGATCGCGACGCGCTGGGACCGCATGTATCCGCTCGGCGACAGACCGGACTACGAGCCCGCGCCGGAGCGCAGCATCGAGGCGCTGGCCAGGGAAGCGGGCGTGACGCCGCAGGAATATTGCTACGACTATCTGACCGGCGCCGAGAACCGCATGGTCTATTTCCCCGTCACCAATTACGTGCACGGCGATCTCGAGGTCGTGCGCGAACTCATCGAGGATCCGCACACCATCCTCGGCCTGTCCGACGGCGGCGCGCATTGCGGCGTGATCTGCGATGCCTCGCTCAACACGTCCATGCTGCAGCATTGGGTGCGTGACCGCACCCGCGGGCCGCGCCTCGGCCTCGAGTTCGTGGTGAAGCGCATGACCAGCAGCACCGCGGACTTCTACGGCTTCACGGATCGCGGCCGCCTGCAGCCCGGCATGAAGGCGGACGTCAACGTCATCGACTTCGAGGGTCTCAACCTGCACAGCCCGAAGATGATCTTCGACCTGCCGGCCGGCGGCCGCCGCCTGGTCCAGAGCGTCGACGGCTACGACATGACGATCTGCTCCGGCACGCCGATCTTCGAGAAGGGCGTCGAGACCGGCGC